>NZ_JAKNCT010000009.1 GCF_022134585.1 Mesosutterella porci | reverse complement strand
CTCAAAAACCAGATGCCCACGCTTATCGGTTCGTTGTTCAGTTTTTAAAGATCACTGCGCTTTTGATTTGGAACAGATCCGCGTCAATCGCGACAGGATTGTTATCTTACACGTTCAATTTTAAAAAAGCAAATATTTTTTGAACAAAAAACTTAACCAGCATTAAAAACTGCGAGAAATAAATTTTTTGTCACTCATATTCAATGCGTTAAGCACGTCTTCAAATGAACCGGCAGATGTGATCCACTGCGATATCCGAAAAACCGAAAGACTCAGCCTTCGTTGTTTTTCCGCCGGCAACCTTCACCACTTCTTCAAGAATCCTGCTTCCCGCCTGTTCAATGGTGAGATCGCCCTCGAGAATGCCCGAGACATCTATGTCCATATTGTCCGCCATCCGGTGCGCTGTCTCGCGATTGCCTGTCACTTTAATCACCGGAGCCAGAGCATGTCCGGTCGGCGTTCCTCGCCCGGTGGTAAAGACGACCAGGGTTGCACCTCCCGCCACCATGCTGGTGACGGAGGCTATGTCATAGCCCGGAGTATCCATTATGAGCGCACCCTTTTTCGTCGGCCTCTGAGCCTCACGCAAAACTTCTACGACCGGCCTGGTTCCTCCCTTGTAGATGCAGCCCAGAGACTTTTCCTCAATGGTGGACAAGCCGCCGGCCTTGTTGCCGGTCGTAGGCTGCCCCGTCCGGCAGTCCTGACCCACGCCGGCCAGGTGCTTTTCATACTCCTCGCAGATGCGGATGATCTGGTCATGGATTTCCGGCGTTGCTCCGCGGCGCGCAAGGATGTGCTCTGCCCCGATGAACTCGACCGTCTCGGACATGACAGTGCTCGCTCCCGCATCGACCAGCCGATCCGACATGTTGCCAACGGCAGGATTGGCAGCGATGCCGCTTGTTGCATCGGAGCCTCCGCACTCAATCGCGACAAAAAGATCCGACAAGGGACAGGGCGTGCGCTGCGCGAGACTCGCCTCAGCGGCCATTTCCCGGGCTGCCTTCACGACCAGAGCCGTCGTCGCCACCGTACCGCCTTCTTCCTGAATGCCGAAGGAGACTACCTTTTTATGGGTCTGCCGGCGAATCATCGCGGCAAGCTCCCTGTGCCCCACAGTCTCACAGCCCAGCCCGACGACAACCACGCCGAAGACGTTTGGGTTCAGGGCAAAGCCCGTCAGAACTCGCAGGTTCATTTCTGTGTTGGCCTTGACGTCCGAACAGCCGACATTGATGACGACGTTTCTAGCCCCCTGGACCTGGGCTGCTGCAAGCCGGCAGGTCTCGGAGGCGCAAGCGCAACCCGGAAGGATCAGTACGTAGTTGCGGACTCCGACCTGACCATCGGAGCGCCTGTAACCCATAAATTCCATGCTCATCTCCTCTGCTTCAGAAGGTATTCGTCTTCATACTTCCTTGGCTGACTCGCGATGTTCGAGTCATTCGCGAGTTCGCCTCGTCTGATCAGAGCAGTGGCGCGGCCGATGACCTCACCGTATTTCACCACTCCGGAACCCGCAGGAATATCTTCCAAGGCGATCTTGTTGCAGAATGCGATGTCCGATGCGGCCCGCACCTTCCGTCGCCCTCCGCCCGGTTCAAGGATCTCAACCTCATCGCCTTTCTTAACCGCCGAAGTGCAGACGGCTACATTGTCCGAAGCATGAATATGCAAAGCCTTTGGCATGATCTCTCCTGTTGATCGCCGAATGGCAAAGGGGAAAGCCCGCTGAGGCCGCCGGGTCGCCGGCGCCCTGCCGCGCCGACTCTTCCGGGGATCGGGAGACGAAAATTTCGCCCCCGAAGGTTAAAATCCCCTCGTTTCTATTGTTTCAGCATCCCGAGGCCCTTGCGGCTGGTTCCGCAACCGTGAAGCGAAGGAATAAGCCATGAATTTTAAGCCTCACTTTTTTCACCGCGAGCCGTCGATCTCATCGTGGGCTACAGCGAAAAAATCATTCTCGCGATTGTCGTCCTCATCGTGGGAAAGTTTATCATCAGCGCCATCCTTAATGGCATCGGCCGCCTGAGGATCAGCCGCAGCCTGGATTCAACGGCCAGACAATACCTGATGTCATTCGTGCAGATATTGCTCTGGGTCGTGCTGCTGATCGCAGTCATCCAGATTCTGGGCGTGCCTATGGCCTCGGTCATCACCGTCCTCGCATCCTGCGGCCTGGCCATCGACCTCGCACTTCAGGGCGCGCTGTCCAACATTGCCGGCGGCGTCATGCTGATGGTCTTCCGTCCTTTCAATGCCGGCGATTATGTGGCCGTGGCGGGATCCGAGGGCACCCGGAGCATCTCTCTTTTTTACACCATGCTCGTCACTGTGGACAACAAGCGTCTTGTCGTCCCCAACTCTCAGATCATGAACGCAACGATCACCAATTTCTCTTCGGAGAAACTGCGCCGCGTTGACCTCGACTTCGGAGTCGCCAAATCTGAAAAGCCGGCCGAGATACAGACGATCATCCTCGATGCCATTCAGGGCACCAAGAAGGTTCTTTCCGACCCTGCCCCGTTTGCGCGCCTAAGCGGCGGCGACGACAAGCAGATGACCTTCACGGCCCGCGCCTGGTGCAACAGCGCCAACTACTGGGACGTTTACTTCGACCTGAACCAAAACATCACGGAAGCCCTGGGCAACAAAGGCGTCAAGGCTCCTGCGGTCCGCATGATTCAGGACTAGGAAAGGCAACTGGGGCTCCGCCCGCAGCGGGCCCCCAATTAAAAAAGGAGGCAGCCGCAACGCCTTTGCCTGGCGCTGAGGTTCGTCTCCTTTTCTTTATCCCTCAAAAAAAGCCGCCTTCTGCGGGTGAGGACGAAAGGAAGGGACGAGTCCGTTACTTCAGGCTCGCGCGGTAGTCCTCAAGGAACTTGGCCAACCCCTTGTCAGTGAGCTGATGGACAAGCAGCGCCCGCAGCACCTTCGTCGGAATCGTCGCTATATCTGCGCCTGCCTTCATCACGGCGTTCACATGTCCCACGGAGCGAATGCTTGCTGCGATGATCTGCGTCTTAAGCCCGTAAGTCCTGAAGACCTGAACCATGTCGGCCACCAGTCCAACGCCATCCTCGCCAATGTCGTCCAGACGTCCGATGAACGGCGAAACATAAGTCGCGCCGGCCCGGGCGGCAAGCAAGGCTTGCCCAAGGCTGAAAACAAGAGTCACATTGGTTCTGATGTGCTCAGAGGAAAGGATCTTGACCGCTTTCAGGCCTTCGGCGATGCACGGAATTTTGACGACGACGTTATCGGCGATCTTTGCAAGTTCCCGCGCCTCGCGAACCATGCCTTCGCAGTCGGTGCTGATCACTTCTGCTGAAACCGGTCCAGGGATCAGTCTGCAGATGTCCGGTATGACCTCGGCCTGCGTACGGCCGGACTTCGCGACCAGCGTCGGGTTGGTCGTCACGCCGTAAACAATGCCCATGTCCGCGAATTCTCTGATTTCATCCACATTCGCGGTATCCATAAAAATCTTCATAACCTGCGTTCTCCGAGCAAGAAACTCTGCGGAAGTTTACAGCAAGGATGCGCCTGAGAGCTCACACAGACATGTCTTCCGAACCCACGACCCCCACTCCGGGCCATGGCCTCAGAGCAATCCGCAGGGCCACCCGGGCAACGTTCTCTGCCGGGCAGAGACGGAACTTTTTCGGGAGAAGGGGGCCGACGACCGTCAGGGCGGCAATCATCATCTCCTCAACCCAGCGAAACTCCCGGCGGCCTCCTGAAAGCACACAGGGCCTCAAAAACGCAAGAGATTCGAACCCCACTTTTTGCATGTCCTCCTCGGTCTCGCCCTTTACGCTGTTGTAAAAAATGGAGGAATGGGGATCCGCCCCGATGGCGGAGATCAGAACACAGGTCCGCACACCGTTTTTCCGGGCCGCGCGGGCCGCAAGAATCGGATAGTCGTGATCCACGCGATAAAAGTTTTGACGCGATCCTGCTTTTTTGATCGTGGTCCCGAGGCAGCAGATGAGCGCATCAGCCTTCCACCAGCCAAGGTCGGGATCTATTCGCTCGTAATCCAGCACCGGATTAAGCACCTTGGGGCCTGCGCAACCTGCCTGAAGCGGTCTGCGCGTAGGCGCAACAACAGCTTTCACCTCGTCGCAGAGGGCGGCTGCCTTGAGAACTTCACCGCCAACGAGCCCCGTGGCTCCCAACACCAGCAGAGTTTTTCCATTTCCGTTCATCACGTCCTCCCGCCGAATGCCTCCTTCGAGCGCCGGCTGAAAAAACGGCAGCTTACGGGACCGCCGGGGCCGACCCAGAGGAATCGCCAGGCGTGCCGCCTTCCGTCCCGGCAAGAGCCGGGCACACAGCAAAAGCAGAACTGGCTGCCAGCCCCCGCGTCGAACCTGTTTTGGCCCTCGCTTCAAGCCTTCTGGCGATAGCCGGCCTCAATTTTCTTAATTTCCTTGTAAAGCCACTCGTTCACTGGCACGGAAATATTGAGCTGATGGGCCTTCCGCAGCACCGTGCCGGAGAAAAGCTCAACCTCAGAGGGCCTGCGGGCAAGGCCGTCCTGGCGCATCGAGGGCATGCCGTCCGGAGCAAGCCCGTCGATCAGCCTCACATACTCCTGGAGATCCGCCTGCGTCACGTTGACGCCGCTTGCGCGGGCGACAAGCAGCGCCTCGCCCATGGCCTCCTGCATGAGACGGCGGGCCTCCCCCGGCTTCTGGACAATGCCGTAGCCCCCGGCCTTCACCATGCAGACCTGGTTGACCCCGACGTTGAGCATCCATTTGGCCCATAGCCGGTGCAGGATGTCCTCATCCCGAACGAAGGGGACGCCCGAACGGAGAAAGAACTCGCAGAGCGCCTCAAGCGCGGGCAGCTTCAGTGATTCGTCCGAGGGGCACCCCACGAAGACGGTCCCTGCGTGCGCATAATTCAAGGACGAGCCTTCGCGGGTCGCATCCATTCCCTGGGCCACGGCATAAAGAACCGTCCCTGTGCCCAGCTTCTCTTCGATCATCTCCTCGCTGGTGATTCCGTTCATCAGCGAGATCACGATGGTGTCCGGCCCCGCGATCTGCCGGGCCAGCTCCAGAGCCCCGGGCAACCCCGCATATTTCGTGGCGAAAATCAAGAGATCCGGGCAAACGGCCTCCTCAGGTAGCCTCATGTCGAAATCACATCGCTTGCCGTTGCAGAAAACTCCGTTTTTTTCATAGCGGGCCTTCCGCCCGGCGTCCATGACAAACTGCAGCGAGCAGGCGCCGCCTGCCGACAGGAGATGTCCGTAGAGAATTCCCAGCGCCCCCATTCCTATGATGGCGGCGGATTGAATGCGCTTCATTTTTTCTGTCGTCTCCCAAAACCGAAGCTTCTTCAGCTCCGGGCAGAGCCTTTTTTCACCTCTAAGTCGACCTCAGCGCCCAGCTTCCGAAGCTCAGCAATAATCCGCTCGCGCTTGGCGCGGCTGGCTGCAACAAGCGACACGTCCCTGCGGAGAACCTTAGCGTAGCTGCCCGCCGAGGCCTCGATGTGCTCCATGAGCGCTGGGTTTCGCTTCTGAGCCTTCTCAGCGTTGCCCGAGGCCTTTACCCCGAGCTCTTCCAGATCGGAAACAAGCCACCAGAGCGCAGACTCGGGGTCCCTGTACCATTCTCCTCCCCGCACCCTCACGAATTTCCAGCCCACTCGCTCGAGAATCGCCTGACGCTCCAGCTCCTCCATGACACGCTCTTCATCAGGATGGGCGAGGTCGCCGTCGCACTCGAGGACCGCTTTCCGGCCCGAGCCTTCGACCACAAGCGGCAGCTGGAAGGCCCCGACGCGGTAGCCGCGCAGGACACTGTAGTGGCGGCTCTCGAGCGCCGAGGCCACTTCCGCGGCGAATTCCGGCATCTCGGCTGACGCGGAAGCGTCAGCCCCCAGCTCCGGCTTTTTCAGATAATCAAAAAATGTCTTTCGAATGTCGCCGTCCTGGAGCTGCGTCTCGGGGTCAAACGAGTAAACGGCCCAGATTTGATCACGGGCGCGGGAGACAGCCACGTTCCAGCGCTTCTTCATTCCGTCATCGCTGCCCGCAGTCTCCTTGCGCAGAGGCTTGGAGCCATCGGGCGAATCCACCAGCGACAGAAAGATCACGTCGCGCTCATCGCCCTGAAAGTCCGGGGAGAGGCCGCAGAGAATCTTGTGCCTTTCGATCGTCTCTGGGCCGAGTGCTTTGTAGAGCAGATCGTTGATCAGCTGGATCTGTGCACCGGTGCGCCCCGAACGCATGACGATGACGCCAAAAGTTTTGTCCCTGTACAGGGGCTCGGCTAGGCAGGCCTTGATGCGGCCGACAATCGCCTCGGCTTCAGCCCGATTGGTGTCATTGCTCTCGCGCACGCCCTGCACGCGGCAGGAAACGATGGCCGGCAGGAGACTGGTCGAGGCCGCATCCCGCAGCGGCAGGATGCATCCGTCATAAGAGAGTTCGTTCGAATAGCCGATGATGGGCGGGACGCACCGGAAATGCTCCCGCAACATCAGGGGCGAATAAGCCGTTTTCGCGAGGTCATAGAGCGAGGATTGAGCCTGATAGATCGGCCAGTTTGCAATCCGGCCCTGGATGTACTGACGCGACAAGGCGAGGACCGCCGAGTCTCCGACGCCTACGGCGGCCGGAGAGACCTGCCGGTCGTCTCCTGCGATGATCGCCTTTTTGGCAAGAAAGAGAATCGGCATGGAGGCAATGTCGGACTGCGAGGCCTCGTCGATGATCACGACGTCGAATTTCCACGATCCGTCGAAGGTGCTCAGCGCTTTCTCCGCAGGCATAATCCAGCAGGGAATCGCCTGCGAGCACTCGGCTATGAGCTCACGGGCCTGAGCGCGCAGCACCTCGGCGCTGCGGCTGGTTCCCCGCCCGATCCGGGCAGCGATCTGCGCCCAGCCCTGGAGTTTCTGCATGAGGGAGCGGTTGCCCTGCATGCGCCGCGCAAGGGCGAGCCAAGCCTTGTCAGCGGCGAGCTGCACCGTCTCTGAGCGAAGCCGGCTCGAAAGGGATTCCGCCTTTTTCTGCAGATCCCCGCAGTCCGTTTCAAGGTACTTCTTGAACCAGGCGTCGAGCTGCCGCCAGTCCCAGGCCTCCGCGGCGTTTTCCGGCACACCGCCGCCTCCGGCGGAAAACATCTCCTGGGTCCACTGCGGAGCTGAGCTCTTCAGACGGGAAAGAAGCTCCTTGCGGCGCTCGAGCCGGGGCTGCAGCCGGTTGAGTTCCGAGAGTTGCTTCCAGGCCTTCTCATAGCGCTCCCCGCTTTCTTCAAGTCCGGCGAGAAGCTCATCGCAAAGAGCGTCGGACTGGGGCGGTACGCGGGCGCACTGCAGTAGCGCCTGCCTTGCCTGGGCGAGCCGCTTTTCCAAAAGAACCATGCGGGCCCGGGCGTGGTCGGCTTCTGCGGCCGGACGGATAAAGCTCTCCACATTGCGGGTCAAGACCTCGCAGCTTTCTATCGGGCCCGCCCCGGTTCCCCCGGTCAGCGCGTCCGGGTTCACCCCAAGTCCGCGCAGCCTCTCAAGCAGAGGCAAAGCCCACTCGGACCACCATCCAAGGGCCTTCTCAAGCCTCGGCGCAAAGCGCAGCTTTGCCTGCTCCTCGGGATGATCCGCTCCGAGAACATCAAAAGCAGGGCCGCCCGCGCCTGTAATGAGATCGTCCCAGAGCTTGCGCAGCGACTCGCGAGCCTCCTCGAGGTTCAGCCTGAGCAGCACAGCCTCGTACTCATGCTCGCTTGAAGGCATGTGCCCGCCCACTGAAGAGCATGCGAGCGCCGCGAGCCTGGCCTTTTGCGTGAGCTTGGTGAGAAAGCCGGGTTCTCCGTTGATGTGATTGTCGCGGAAATAGGAAAGCGCTTCCCTGAGCGCGGCCCGATCCGTCCCCTCCCGTATGTCGACGGGCAGGTCGTCCATCTGGGCCATCTCCTTTTCGGCCAGAGCAGCCGCCGACGTGATGGCCTCGCCGAGCTTCTTCCACCGTCCCTCGAGCGCTCCGCCCGCGGCGCCGGCCGCTCTTGCAGCCATGACCCAGCCTTCGGGCTCGCCTATCGTCCGGTCGCGGTTCAGCCACTCGGAGAGCGAAGCCATAGGCTCCCCCTGCGGATGGCGCGCAACGACGGAAAGCTCTCCCAGGCTGTATCTCAGAGCACCATCCTCCCCGTCGAGCGATTCGATGGCGATGCCGCTTTTTGCAATGAAGACCTTCAGGTCCTGAAGCTCTGCCTGAAGATGGGCGAGCTCAACAGGATCAGGAAGACTGGAAAGCGCTGGCAGACCGGACAAAAGCTCCGGAGAACCGCTGCCGGGGGCGAGCTTCATGAGCGAGCCCAACTCCTTGGCGTCCTCGCTGGAGAGTGGGAAAGGCCCTTCCGGCAGCTCCTGGTCGGGGATCGCCTCGGCCAGATCGGAGTGCTCCTTCAGCCACCGCCCGAGGTTGCTCGGCGTCCAGTCCCTGCCGCAGAGCCTCACAGTGCGGAATTCGCGGCAGAGTTCTTCGTAAAGCACTTTCCGCGTCTTCCCGAGCTCCTCGAAAGTCGCGCGGCGCGAAGCTTCCTCTGCTTCGATCCTGCGCCCAAGCTCTTCGATGCGCACGAGGGCGAGCCGATCCGTGAGCCTCTGCACAGTGGACAAAACGTCGTCCTGGTCGCTCGAAATCGACACACACAGATCCTGCAGCGGCGCCGGCATCATGGACTTCAGGACGCGCAGGGCCTTCTCCTTCTGCGAAGAAATGAGCACCGTCTGGCCTTGTGCGAGAAAATCAGAAATGAGGTTCGCGATGGTATGCGTCTTGCCCGTTCCCGGCGGCCCCATGACGAGGACTGCGTCGCGGTTGCGGATTTCACGGGCAACCTGCAGCTGCTCGCGGTTGGCAGGCATGGTGAGCAGGATGTCCTCGTCTTCGCCGCCGGCGCTGGCAAGGCGCTGCTCGAGCGATTCGCGCTTCTGCCCGGGCGCTCCGCCCTGCTCCTCTTTTTCCGTGGCCCCGCAGATCAGGTCGATCAGATGACGCGGAATCTCCGCACCCTCGTTGATGCGACGGATAATCCGTTCCGAAGCCTCGGCCATGCCTGATGCGCGCTCTTCAATCCAGAGCACCGGTTCCTCATAGAACGCAAAATGGCACCATTCGTTGAAGCGGATATCCTGCGGAGCGTCCGCCCAGCGGCACTCGGGCGATATGGTTGCTGCCAGATTCTGGAAAGAAGCCCGCACAGGCCCGGGCGCAAACGGGTGGGGAGAGGCGCTGTCGACGCATCCTCTCACGCCCTGGCAGAGCTCCAGCCGGAAGCCGTCATCCTGGAAATCCGAGAGCAGTTCAGACTCGAACCGCACCGGCTCAGACTCATTGATCTGGACCGTGATCACCGCGCGCCCCTGCTCCACGCTGAGCCGGAACACCACCGGCCGGCTGAGCACCGGATGGCATGCCGCCCCGTGGGCCTCGTCGGAAGCAAAGCTGATGGAGCCCGCTTTCGCCACGAAGCGCAGGTTGCCGTCTTCAATGAAGCGGCACTGCGCGTAAAGGTTTTGGAAAAGCTCGAGTGAGCGCGAGCAGCGGTCCCAGTTCAAAAGCCAGCTCCTGCGCCGTTCAAGCCAGGCGCTCCAGGCCCGGCTCAGTTTTGGATCACCCCCTGGAACATCCGCAGGAGCCTCCCATTCAGGACGGTCCCAGCCCTCGGCGACAAAGGGGTGAAGCTCTTCGGGCAGTTCGGGGCAGGCAGGCAAATCCTGCTGCTCCACGCGCAGAAGAACATTGGGCGTCCGGCTCTCCGGAGTCCACTTCTTCACCCCGGGCAGCGACGCGTCGATCTCCGACATCTTGATGTGCCAGGGATGACGATCGAGCCGGGTGATGTTTTCCCGCCTCACCCGCCCGAGCTCCCGGGCGAAGCCAAAAAGCGCCTTGGTCTGAGAGGCCTGTTCTTCTCTTAATTTCTGAGCCGTTTCCCGCATGCTCTTCATCCCTGTCAATATCCGCCGTTGCGGCCCGGAGCCTTTTCTTTACACCGCTCTGCCTGCCTAGAAGCAAGAATAACATCAGCCCCTGCCGGCACAAAGTCCCCGGCGTCCATCCGGGCTCGGGTGGCAAGCCAGAAAGCCGGGCGGCAGAAGTCCCGCGGCCGGCTGAGCAGCCCGCGTTGCGCAAGAGCCCCAAGCCAGAGCCTGGCCCTGCCTGCCAGCGCTGCCGGCACCGCGCCCTCTGACCGTATCGCCGCAGCGAGCTCCCGCCGGTCGCTCTGCCGGTAGAGCTCGGCCAGAAGGTACAGGGCGGCCGGCGCGCACAGCCTCGGCGCACTCGTCCGCAGCGAGCTTTTCACAGCGGCAGTGAAAACCCATGCAGCCTCAAGATCGGCGCGCCCCAGCCCAGGCAGCAGCAGTCCGCAGCCCGATGCCGCGTAAAAAAGCCGCTCGTTCCGGTGTTCGCCGAGCGCCGCGCTCCAGGGGAAGCCCGAAGCGGCCATCAGCAGCTCCGCGGCCTCAAGGCGCGTGATCCAGCGGCGCTGGCCGCCCTCGCGGCTCGAGCTCCGCCTCTGGCCGGGGAAAAGCTCCAGCCGGGTTTGGAACAACTCTCCCGCGCCCTCCTCGTCTTTCAGGTGCTCCCAGAAAAGTCCTGCCGCACGCTCGAACCTGCCGGGCCCGGGCTGCTCATACCTGAGGCCGGGGCCCAAAAGCCGAGAGAGCTCCTCGGAGGCCTCATCATCGCGGGCTGAAGCACCGGAAGGCCTGATATCGATATAAAGCGACTTGGGAAGCTTTTTCTGAGAGCGCACCCAGCCGGCGAGGCTGCGAAGAAAATGCGCATCGCGCCGGGCTGCGACAACGCGGGGAAACGCCGCCCCTTTTTCCGCCGACCACAGACCCGAGGCCCAGCCCGCGAAGCCCGGAAAGCGCTCCGGGTCGCAAAGCGACGCTTCAAGCAAAAGCCGCAGCGTTTCGTCCCCGCCGCAGGCAAGAACGAGGAAGCCCGCCCCGCGGGCGGCCAGAGCAAGCGTGCGGAGAGCCTCGGCGCTGAAATCGCCGGAGAAACGCCAGAACTCCTTGTCTGCGGCCATGTTGCTGATGGTCTCCGAGGCTCAGGAGCCGGGGCGGTTCTGTTCGCCAAAGTCAAAAGAGAGCTGGCTTGGCTTTTTTTTCTTCCGCGGCTCCGCATCTTCAGCGTCATCGTCCGTTTCCCAGGACATTTCCTCGTCCGTGAGCGGCTCGAAAAACGTCATTTCCCCGCGGAAAGCGCTGAACTTATCCTGCACAGACCGCTCCTGCCTGCGCAGGGCGTCGTCCGAGCAGATCACCACATTGTTGGAGGAGTCGACCTCCCAGGGCTGGCCGGACACCGGCTCGGATTCGATCCGCGAGGGCTGCTCGCCCGCCCAGGGCATCGGGTCGGTCTCAAACACGCGGGGGCGGCGTCGCACGCCGGGCGGCGTGCGGTCGAAGTTCAAAAGGCTGTCGGACGGACTGCGCATGGCCGAAGGCTCGAGCTCGCGCGGACCCGCTGCCGCAGGCGCGCTCCGGGGCTCCACCCGGGGCAGGGCCTGGCTGCCTCGAGGAGAACTGGCCCGGCTGCGGGCCGCCGCGCCTCCAAAAAGCCTTTTCAGACGTTCCAGCCACTTCATCTGCGGGCGCCCTCAGCCTTCGGGCTGCGCCGGGGCCGCATTGGGAACCGGTTCCGCTTCAGGCTTTGGAGCGGGACCGGCCGCGGGCTCCTGCGCCGCCGCCGGCGACATCTCCGGAATCCCCTCGGCGGGCTGTCTCTCCACGGACTCCTTCACAAAGCGCCAGCAGTCCGGATCCCGCGCCCATTCGGACAGCGGCTTGCCAAGCGCCGAGAGCCTGAGGATACCGTTGATCTCCTTCTGCCAGCCCGCAATCTGGGCCTTGAGCTGTTCGGAAAGCCCCTGGGCCTCCCAGATGGAGCGAAGCCTGAGTCTGCGGCCGAGCTTTTCTGCCGCGACCGCGACCGAGTATGCGGCAATCACGGCGGCTTCGCCCGGATAGGCGCTCTTGGCCAGCCTGTAGCTGCTCCGATAAAAAATCGCGACCGACACAATGTCCTTCCAGGTGCCGGCGGTGATCTGCAGGTTCTCAATGTCGGTCTGCTCTTCCAGCCCTTTCATGAAGAGCGCGAAATTCTTCTGCGGCGACTGACAGACCAGGTCCGGGTGTCCGAGCCAGGCGTTCATGTACTTTGCCAGATCGAGCTTCGTAATCCGGTTCGACGGCGGCACAGCCGCCTTCATGCGGCGCCGGGCCGCAGGCGAGCTCTCTTTGGCGAGCATCGTGCGGTAGGACCCCGTGGCCCTCTCGTAGAACCACTGGGTCGCCCCGTCCGGGCACCAGGTCGTGCGCGCGATGTGCTCAAGCCCGACGTGGAAAGGCGAGGAAGACGAAAGGTCCGAGGCGCGGACGTTGTTCTGCGTGTTCGCGAAACGCGAGACATCGGTCACGAATGATTCGCCCGCCAGCGCGTCGGCGGACTTGGGGATGAGGATTTTGGCGGGGATGCGGATCTTAGAGAGGTCGATGCCGCGGTCGCGTCGGCGGGCGAAAAAGAGCGTTGCCGTCGTCTGTCCCCCGTTCACGATCTTCATGCCTGCGAGCACCTTGATGCCGGTCGTGCCGCTCGATGTTCTTGCGATCTGCACCTTCTCGGCCACCACGACGATGCCATTGTTGAAGGCAAGGAAGTTCTCGGGATGATCGCGCAGCGTGGCGTACATCCCGCGGTTCACCTTGGACTGGAGCGACAGATAGGAGCGGACATTGGCTTCGAGAAGCCTCGCGTCGTAGTTCTCGTAGAGCGAGCGCAGGATTTCGCCCGGAAAAAGGCAGAGCGCAGTGTCGTAAGGCAGCGTCTCGTCGGAGTAAAAGACGCAGGGCAGCGGCTCCCCGCAGCGCTGCGAGAAGTCAATGTTGACGCTCTCGCCTTTTTCTCCCTCGAACGCCATTCGCGAAAGCCGCCGCAGATCGATGATTTCAAGCCCGACCAGCCTGCCCTCGATCTCCTGGGGCTTGAAGCGGGTGCTGCCGGCGAGCCCATTGGTGAGCACCCAGAGCTTCACCTGATCCAGGCTCTTCCAGTTGAACTCAATCAGTGACACAAGTGAGGCCGCCACGCCGCTTTCCGGCATTTTTTTCGAGAGCGATCCGTCGGCGCAGTGCTTCAGGAACTGCAGGGCCTGCCAGGCCGCCTTCTTCGCTTCTTCAAGGCTCAGCTCGAAAATCCTGTCTGTAGACTCATAGAGAGAGACGAAAAGGTCGAGCCTGTCGCGGTCATCGGAGAGTGCGCAGGCGGTGATGCGAAGCTTCGAATTTCCGAACAGGCCTTCGACCGTGCTCACTTCCGGCCGGGAGGCGATCAGGCCCATCTCAGTCATCAGACCCGCCGCCTGTTCAGTGAAGGCGCTCTCGACCTGTGCAAAAGTGGGATTGAGTCCCATCTGGGCGGCGATATTCCTTACTTCGGTCTGAAGATCACTGAAGTACTGCTGCAGGAGCGCTTCCTCTGACATAGCCCCGGACTCCCCCAATAGAAATTTCTCTGTCCTGCCAATATTAAACCGGCCTGCGCTAATGCTAGCAGGAAGGAAGCGGCGGCAATGAAGACGCCGGAGCCCCTGCCGGGGAAAGGCTGCGCCCGGGGCGGCAGGGCCTCCCGGCCACGGATCCGGCGCCCTTCAGGGCCTGCGGCAGGAAAGACGGAACATCGCGACCGGATTCCAGGAATCATCCTGCTCGCGGTAAATCCTTGAGGAAAGTCCGGTGTCGGACTCCACGCAGACGCAGCCCAGCTCGCGAAGCACCGATTCATCCCACACGGGGCGCGGCACCCAGCTGATCGAAAGATCGCGCTTGATCGTGTCGCACTCGTCGAGCACTTCCTCGCCGATCCCCTCGTGGGCGTTTTTCCCGCCCTCCTGCCTTAAACGGCGGGTGAGGTCAGTAAAGGAGACGTAGCCGTAGTCCGCATCGAAATTAACGAAGACCCCGCCGTGGCGCAGTACGCGGATCCACTCCCTGTAGGCCGCCCGGACATCGGGCAGCGTCCAGGTGAGGTTGCGCGTCAGCACGACGTCGAAGGACTCGTCCGGAAAATCAAGCTTCAGCGCATTCATGATCCTGAACTCAGGCTTCACTCCGCAGCTGCGGGCGATTTTCCGGGCCTGTGCGATCATCTGCCGCGACAGGTCAACGCCAACCGCCTCGTGCCCGAGCTGAGCCATGAGAATGGCAAAGAAGCCCGTGCCGGTGCCGATGTCGAGAATCCTGAGCGGACCCTGCGAGGAAGGCAGCAGCGGCTGGATCTCGGAGAGCCAGAGGTCGCGCCGCGCGCTTTGAAGCTCCTTGCAGCGCACCTCGCCGAAGCCGGCCGCGCGGCCGTCCCAGTAGCGGCTCACCCGCTGGTCGGAAGCCTCGGATTCGGGAGAGACTCCGTCGCTGAGAATCTCAAAGCGGCGGTAGGCGTCCTTGATGTCTTCGGGGCGCGGGGCGTAATCGTCTGTCATGGGCCGTTTTTTATACAACGTATGAATAATAAAAGCATCCGCCGCAGTTCAGCGGCATGGATCGCGCCGCCAAAAGGGGAAGAGTCCGGCTGGCGGAGCGGCCGCCTACAGTATAAATCCGGCAGTCCGAAGGCTCGCGCCGGAGGCCAGGCCGTCTGGGCGCCGGGCCCTGAGGAGGCCCCGGGCCGTTCCGGCCCAAAGTTCCCCCTGATGCCGGAAGCCGCTCAGGCCATCTCAGGATTGCAGAGAAAAATTAAGCACGGTATGCTTAATAAAACACCTTGGAAGAGCCTCTTCTCCAGTCTAAAGAAGCAGCCTTGCTGCGCCGCAACGACATGCCCTATCGGATCAACTATCACGACCTGCCCAACGGCAGCGTCGAAGTCTCCTGCCCAGACATCCCCGAGTTTTTCATCGTGCAGCCCTCCCGGCAGGACGCCAAGGCTTTTGCGAAGGCCGCGCTGCCGGTCGCAATGCACAACTTCTATCGAAAAAAGCACAGGCGGATTCCGACTCCGACCAAGGGCCGCTGCGACGACAGGCTCACGCTGCCGGTGCGCATTCAGGCGAAGATTCTGCTTTGGAACTACATGCTCGAGAACCGCTGGAGGCTCTCGGAGCTCGCCAAGATGCTGGGCGTTTCACAGACGCAGGCGCAGCGCCTGGTCGACCTGGACCGCGATCTTGCGAGCATGGAAGCGATCGAGGCTGCGCTTGAAAAACTGGACGCCTCCTTCAGGCTCACGGTGAGGTAGCCCCAGCAATCAGCTAGAATGCCCGCGCAACTCTTCACTACGGAGACTTTGACATGAGCCGCGCCTCGCCATCGCCCGAATTCCACGAAAACGACATCTGGAATCCGTGGGCGGCGCTTCTGCTCTCCGTCATATTCACTCCTGTTTTCGGAACGCTCCTGCACGAAACGGACCTGAGGCACATCGGGGACAGGGACGGAGCGCTCACAGCGCACCTGTGGTCGCGCGGATCGCTCGCGCTGCTCACCTTCGCGGCCGTCGTTCAGCCGCTTGCTGCGGTCCGCCCGGGCTGGGAGTTGCTGCTTCTCGCCGTCGACCTCGGGCTGCTTGCCTGCTGGACCGCCTGCTGCGGCCTGCGCCACGCCCTGGAGATCTCCCGCACCATCCGCGACGTCCCGAAGTTCCGCCGCATGCCCATGTCGCGGGCGATCACGCTGGGGCTGCTCTGGCTCGGGGCCTGGACGGCGCTTTTTTACATCGCAAAGACCTTCTGGGAGATCGCGGGGCTGCTGCCCGCGTCCTGACCGCCATGGCGAAAAGCGCACGCGAAATCGGCCAGAGCCTCTTTTCTGCCCCGGGCGGAGATGAGGCGGGGAGACCGGCCGGCACCGTCCTCGACCTACTTCAGGGCAGGCCCCGGGCGAGAAGGGCGACGGAATCCGACATGGAGGCCTACTCGCGCGCTGCCGCCACTGGCGACCCCCAGGCGCAGTACGAGCTTGCGCGACTGCTCGTCTCGGGGCGCCCCCTTTCAATCCAGAACCGGGAGGCCGCGAAGTGGCTTCGAAAGGCGAGCGCGCGCGAACACGCCGCCAGCGAGGCCCTGCTTGGGCTGCTCTACGCCCGCGGCCAGGGGGTCAGGCCCGACCCGGAGCGGGCCGTCGAGCTCTTTCGGGCCGCCGCCGTCTCAGGCAACGCCGCGGCCCAGTACCACCTTGGCATCGCGCTTGAAAACGGATTCGGGAGCGAAAAGAACGAGCGCGAAGCTCTCAGCTGGTTTCGGCTCGCCGGAGCGCAGGGGCACCTGCTCGCGCAGCTGCACGTCGGGCGCTGCTACCGGCAAGGCCGGGGATGCCGTCCCGACCCCGTCCAAGCGACGCTCTGGCTCAGGCGGGCGGCGAGCCAGGGCCACCCCCAGGCCGCGCTTGAACTGGGACTGCTCTACGGCGAGGGGCTTGGCCTGAGGGTCCGCCCGGAGGACTGCGCCGCGGAGGCTTTCAAATGGATCAGCCGCGCGGCCGCAGAAGGGCTTGCTGAAGCACAGTACCGGCTCGCGCTGCTTTACTCTGTCGGGCGCGGCTGCGAGGCCGATCCCGCGCGCGCCCTTGAGTGGGCGCGTGCGGCCGCGGCCGCAGGACACGCCGGGGCGATGCTTTTTATCGGCTCGTGCCTGCGGCACGGAGACGGCGTGCCGCGCGACCTCTCCGGGGCTCTCGCCCTCGCACGCCGGGCTGGAGAACTCTCGGGGGGCGCTCTCGGGCGCGGTGCGCTCGAGGAGATCGAGGCCGTAGCAAGTCCGGCCGAAAAAGCCGAAGCGCAGGAGCTGCTGCACCGCTCAGACGGCAACGCAGAACTCATCGCCTCGGCGCTAGCGCGGGCGCGCGGGAAAAACCGGCCCGGCTCTTTCGAAAACCGCTGAAGGCGCCCGCTCTGCGGGCTTTTCCCACGGCAAAGTCCTACAAAACCCCGATAAACATTGACTCAGGGCATTGTTTACTCATTTTTTAGGCTTTCAGCGGCCTGCCCGGGGGTAAGCCGCTCTTTTTCAGGAAAAATTTTTCAGCTAACATCAAACGGACACCTGATGGACACAGGGTGCGGACCGCCTGGCACCAGCCCTCAGCCGCCGGATCGCGCGGCGGGCCAATGGGAAAAGCGGCAGACTTTCGCGGCCGAATCGCCAGGATCACGGCCCGGGCTTCAAATTGTCTTTCTAATTTTTGGATTTTAGGAGGCTTTTCTTATGAATCGTCAGGAACTCGTGGATCGCGTCGCTGCGGCTGAAAATCTGCCGAAAGCTCAGGCCGCCCGCATTCTGGAGACCGTTCTCACGGCCGTGAAGGAGACGGTGAAGTCAGGCGACAAGCTCACGCTCGTGGGCTTTGGAACGTTCAAGCTTCAGGAGCGCCCCGCCCGCACCGGCCGCAATCCGAGCACCGGCGCTGAGATCAAGATACCTGCCACGAAAGTGCCGAAATTCGTTCCGGGCGCCGCTTTCAAGGCAGCCGTGAACGAACCGAAGAAAAGGGGCTGCCGCAGCCGCGCGAAGGCCCGCAAGTAATTGAGCCAGCAGGCTGCTGAGGCCTGCCGGAGCGCGAATCCCCGAACCGCGGGGGCGGTCGGGGATTTGTTTTTCTGCAGCGCAGAGGGCGCAGGGCCGGCTCTTTTCGGCCGGAGAAAAGGGTCCGGCCGCGGACTCCGCCGCTAGGGCAGCAGCCCGCGGCCCCGGCCCGGGCGGTTAAGCAGCTCGCTCATTTTCGAGCGGACCTTCTCGCGCATCATGAGCGAGACGAACTCCTCCATGGCGTCGGCCGCGGCATTGCGGGGATCGGCAGCGAAGGCCGCCGCGGTCTCCCCCGGGCAGGAGCGAAGCAGCAGCGCAGCAAGCGCCGACTTCGTGCGCTGCGTCACCTGCCGAGTGGCAGCCTCAGGAATCGGCTGAATGCGCTTTGCCGCCGCGGACCCTCCGATCGTCACATACGCCCACTGGATGAACACGTCCTTCTGCGCGGGAGTGGCGCTGCGGTAAAGGCAGGCGCCCAGGCTCGAGGCAGCCTGGGAAGCAGCAAAAGCCGCCTGAGAGGCGAAAACTCCCGCCGCAGCGATAAGCACGGCAGCCGCAATCTTCATTTTTTCTTTTCCTTTCCAAATGCAGCTCCGCGCGCTCTGTCCGCGGAGTGGACGAGGAGGCCTTCAGCCGCCCTCCCGCCCGAGCCCGAAGAGCTCCTCAATCTGCGAGGAGGAGAGATCCCCGATCCAGCGCTCGCCCTCGCCCACCGCAAGATCCGCGAGGCGGCGCTTTTCAGTGAGCATCTCGTTGATCCGTTCCTCGAAGGTCCCCTCAGTGACGAAGCGCAGAATGAGCACGTCGCGCTGCTGGCCTATCCGCCAGGCGCGGTCGCTCGCCTGGTTTTCAACCGCAGGATTCCACCAGAGGTCATAGTGGACCACGACCGAAGCCGAGGTGAGGTTGAGTCCGGTGCCTCCGGCCTTGAGCGAAACGAGCAGGATGTCCGAGTCGGGATTGTTCTGGAAATCATCGACCATGGCCGCGCGCTGCGAGACCGCGACGCTGCCGTTCAGAAACTGCGGGCGGCGCCCGAACCGCTTCTCAATCCAGTCCTGAAGCCGCTCGCCCATCTCCCGGTACTGCGTGAAAACAAGCGCCTTGCGGCGGTTCGAGCGGCATTCGGCCAGGATTTCGAGCAGGGCCTGCGCCTTCGCGCTGTCGGGCTCCGGCTCCCGGGTCTTCAGATACTGGGACGGAGAGTTGCAGATCTGCTTGAGCTCGGTGATCAGCCTGAGCACAAGCGCCTTGCGGCGGACGCGATCCTTCGCTCCCCCCTTCTCCGCCTCGCTAATCGCAGGCAGCGCTTCCTGAAGCGCGCGCTCGTAAAGAGCCGCCTGAGCAGGCAGCAGCCTCACCGGTACGTCCTGCACCAGGCGCTCGGGCAGGTCCTCGATCACGCTGCGATCGGTTTTCACGCGCCGCAGCATCAGCGGAGCGACGAGCTTGCGGAAAGCCTCCGAGACTTCCGGGTCGTGCTCACCCTCGATCGGGTTCACGAAATTGGTCCTGAATTCGGAGGCGCTGCCCAGAAAGCCAGGCTGCACGATGGAGAAGATCGACCAGTACTCCATGAGGCGGTTTTCAACCGGGGTGCCGGTCATGGCAATGACCTGAGAGGCCGGAAAGGCAGAGGCCGCGCCGTAGGCCTCGGTTCCCGTGTTCTTGACAGCCTGGGCCTCGTCGAGGACGAACAGCCTCCAGCGGCGCTTCGAGAGCGCGTCGAAGTCGCGCCTGAGCGTTCCGTAAGTGGTGAGCAGCACATCCGGCATCTGCTCCTGCGCGGGCAGGAGGCGGTCCTGGCCGTGGTAAATGGCGCAGCTCAGCGACGGGGCAAAGCGCCGGATCTCCCGCACCCAGTTGACGAGCAGCGAGGCGGGCACCGCGGCGAGCACCCGGCCGCGGGCGAGGCCTCCCTCGTCCTTGAGCCACGCAATCGCGGCGATCACCTGCAGGGTCTTGCCCAGTCCCATGTCGTCGGCGATGAGCGAGCCGAGGCCGAGCTTCAAGTTTTTCACGAGCCAGCAGAAGCCCCGCATCTGGTAGGGGCGCAGCGTCGCGTGGACCGACCCAGGCAGCCGCACTTCGATGCTCCGGTTCATGCGCCGCAGCTCGGCAAGGATGTCCGAGGAGGCCACAACCCGCGCGCCGTCGAGCTTTCCGGTGAGCACCGCCCGCAGCCGCTCGGCGTAGCCCGGGGCGCGCCGGGAGGACAGCTTCTTTTCAATCCGCTCGATGTCCTCGGGGTCGAGCCACACGTAGTCTTCGCCGAGGCGCGCGATCTCACCGCTGTGCCGGGCGAGCTGCCGAAACTGCTCCTCGGTGAGCTCGTGCCCGCCCACGGCGACCTTCCAGGAGAACTCCGAGAGCATCTCCTTGGTGAAAAAGGAGCGGGCCGATCCGCCCGAGGAGCCCGAGATCCTGGCGACAAGCGAGGGGCGAAGGAGTTTTCTCAGGCTCTTTGGAAGCAGCACCCGCGCGCCCAGCAGCTCGAGCGCCGGCTTCGAATCGAAGAGAAAGCCCTTCAGGTCGGACTGAGAAACCCGCACGGCAAGCCCCCCGGTCTCGATCACCCGCAACAGCGGCGGGTAAGCCTTGGCGAGGATCTGGAAGTCGGAGAGCACGGAGTAGCGGTCGGCCGCATAATCGGGCGAGGACAGCAGGTCCTTGAGCAGCACCGGCCGGACTTCGCGGGCGGCCGCCGCCGGCACGATGCCGAGATTGGCCGACAGATCCTCGCCTTTTGTACGCCGCAGCGTCACCACGGGTTTCCAGCGCGTGGAGCTCTGGTAGAAGACAAGCGGCCGCAGATACCTTTCGAGGGCCTGGATTTCCGCATCGCAGGCTCCCTCCTCAAGGCAGCGGTAGCGGTCAAGGAACAGGCCGGGCACGAGCTTCATCCGCTCGCGGCCTGCATTTTCCTGAAAATAGTGCGCGAAAGCGGTGATCAGCACCGTGAGCACCGTGAGGAAACGCCCCTCGGGCGTTCCTGTCCTTTCGGGGGGCAGCTCAAGCGGCTTCACGCCGCTCGAGTCCATGGCGCGGGCGCCGGAGGCGACAATATCGCGCACGAGCGAGGAGGCAAGCGCCGGCTCCCAGGCGAGCGTGCAGGCGGTCTGGCGGGCCCCCTGATGGCGCACCAGCACGGGGGAGACCGCCCCGTTTTTCATCAGGGCGAGCGCGATGGTGGCCAACTGCTCCCAAAACGCGAGGCCTGCGGAATGGGCCTGGGCCTCGGCATGCCCGAGCTCCAGAAGCGCTCCGAGCAGCCAGCCCGCGGGGCGGCGCTCCGAGAGAGCCCTCGGCTCGGCGCCCGCCGGGTGCGGGCGGATGAAATCAAGGCTGTCGTCGAAAATGCCGATCCGCGGAACCACGGGCCCGTAGGAGCCGAGCGGCCCGCGGTCGATAAAGCGCCAGACGTCGCTTTTCGCCTCCTGGGAGCGCTGCGTCCAGCATCGGGCGGCATTCTTTTTCAGCCGGTTCCAGACGCGCGCGAGCCAGGCTCTGCCGCCGGGCAGCAGAGCGAACTTCTCGGGCAGCAGCGACAGCAGCGCCTTTTCCATCGGCTGGAGCCGGTAAAGAGGCACCGCCTCGAACCCCTTCGGAGGTTCTGAGCCAGCCGCGGCCCCGTCTTCCGCCGCGGGCAGCTTCCAGCAAAGGAACGAATCGATCGTAAGGATCCCCGTCCGGGGCTGAGCCTCAAGGTCCACGCCGAGCCCCCGCAGCGTTTTGCCGAAATCGACGCCCCCGAGCCGTAAAAGCTCGAAGGGATCGGTGTCGATGCGGCGCACAAGCGCATAGAACACGGCCCAGACGTGCTTGCAGCATCCAGGCTCATCAGGGCACGTGCACACGGGGGCGAAGTCTTCCGCCGAGGTCGGGAAGAGGTTCACTCCAAAGCTGCGGGCGAGCTCGTCGAACCCGGGCTCGAGCTGGTGCTCGAGAAGCAGAGCCAGCGTCTGCGGGTGCGCGGCAAGAGCCGAGGCAAGACGGCGGGCCTTCTCAGGGTCGATGCGGGGCAGCCGAAGGGTGACCCGGTAAGGGCGCGCGGCGGTTCCCTGCACCCGGGCGAGCAACCTGCCAGTTTCGCCTTCGATCTCGAGCCCCAGCACGCGGCTGCGGGTGAAGTAGCTGCGCCCGCGGCTTTCGCGCCCGGGCTCGGACTGGCCCTGCTGCAGGGCCTCCAGCCATTTTCTGCCCCACCAGGTTGTTCCAAACTGCAGTTTCGCCATGACGAGCCTGAGAAAATATCGGCCTGCGCGAAGATCCGGGCGGTCCGGACAGACAGGCGTCCAAAACAGCGTATTTTACCGTCTGCCGGACCGATGATGAAGCACGCTGCAGCAGGGCCTCGATTAAAATACCGGCAAAAAAGAGGATCCCATGGCCACCATCATTTATCCTTCCCCCATCTTCGGCCCCGTGCACAGCCGCAGGCTCGGCCTGTCGCTTGGCATCAACGTGTGCCCGCCCGACGGAAAGATCTGCTCGTTTGACTGCATCTACTGTGAATGCGGCTTCAACGCCGACTTCCGCCCGAAGTCCAAAATGCCGTCGCGCGGACTCATCGCCCGCCGGCTGGAGGAGACGCTGCTGGAGATGCGCAAGGCCGGGAAGCTGCCCGACACCATGACGTTCTCGGGCAACGGCGAGCCCACCGGCCATCCCGACTTTCCCGGCATCGTGGACGACACCCTGGCGCTGCGCGCCAAATACTGCCCCGCCACGCAGGTGTCGGTCCTCACCAATGCGACGAGGATCACGAAGCCCGAGATCTTCGAGTCTCTGCTCAAGGTCGACAACGCCCTGCTCAAGCTTGACACCGTGGATCCCGACTACATCACTCTGGTCGACCGGCCCAACGGCCACTATCGGATTGAGGAGATCCTCGAGCGGATGAAAGCCTTCGGGCCGCGCGCAATCATCCAGTCGATGTTCCTGCGGGGCAGCTTCGAAGGCCGCAGCGTCGACAATACGACCGAGCGCTACGTAGGCCCCTGGCTGAAGGCGATCGGAGAGATCCGGCCGAAGCTGGTCACGATTTACACCATTGCTCGCGAGACGCCTGACCACGACCTGAGGAAGGCGCCCGCGGAGTCGCTCGACGCGATCGCGGACCGGGTACGGGCTCTCGGGATCGCCGCTCAGGTCTCCTACTGAAAAATAAAGCCGGGGGATGCCTCCCAGAAAAAAGGGCTTCGGGGCCAGAGACCTCCCCGAAGCCCTGAGCTCTGTCCTGTGGAAGGACAGGCGCCGGCTTTAATCGTCGTTGCGGTGCGAGCCGTAAAGCCCCGTCCTGCGGCCTTTCTTCGCCTCCGCAAGGTCGCGCCTTTCCTGCTCCTCGGAGAGCACGCGGTTGTCGACGCCGGCGGATTTCTCCAGCAGCTCGTTCACCTCGCGCTGGTGCTGAGTCCAGTACTCGGCGTCCGTTATGCCGAGCTTCGAAGGATCGAAGGCGGGTTCGAGTCCGAGCTTTCTCTGCGCCTCGTAGTCCCTGAGGCACTTGAAGGCCGGACCCTGCAGCAGCAGAATCGCCACGAAGTTCACCCAGGCCATGAGCCCGATGCCGATGTCGCCCATCGCCCAGGCCAGCCCTGCGCTCTTGATCGCGCTGTAGGCCGTGCCGATCAGAAACACTACGCGGAGCAGGAAGATCGGCCAGGCGCGCCGCGTCCCGCGGGTGAGGTAAACGACGTTCGTCTCGGCCTGGTAGTAATAGGCGAGGATCGTCGTGAAGGCGAAGAAAAAGAGCGCGATCGCAACAAAGGGCGAGCCCCAGCCGGGCATGAGAGACTCCACCGCGGCCTGGGTGTAGCCCGGGCCGGCCTCGACGCCCGCGAGCTGCGTGAGGATCGGGCGCCCGTCGGGCGCGATCACGTTGTAGCAGCCGGTGAGCAGCACCATGAAGCCGGTGGCCGAGCACACGAAGAGCGTGTCGATGTAGACGGAGAAGGCCTGGACGAGCCCCTGCTTGGCAGGGTGCGAGACGGCGGCGGCCGAAGAGGCGTGCGGACCCGTGCCCTGGCCGGCCTCGTTGGAGTAGATGCCGCGCTTGACGCCCCAGCTCACGGCGCTGCCCAGCATGGCGCCGAACATCGCATCTGCGCCGAAGGCCGAGGAGAAGATGAGCTCGAGCACACCCGGCAGCTTCTCAATGTTCACGCCCACGATGATCAGGGCCGCCACGATGTAGATCTGCGCCATGAAGGGCACCACGATGACCGAGAAATTCGCGATGCGCGTGAGGCCGCCGAAAATGATGAAGCAAAGCAGCGAGATCACGACCACGGTGGAGACATAGACGTTCAGTCCGAAGGCGTTGTTGAAGGCGTTGGTGATCGAGTTGCTCTGCACACCCGGGCAGAGAAAGCCCGCCGCGAGAATCGTGACGATCGCAAACACCGTGCCGAAAGCCCGGCTGTGAAGCCCTTTCTCAATATAAAAGGCCGGGCCGCCGCGGAATTCCCCGCTGATGTTCACCTTGTAGACCTGCCCGAGCGTTGACTCGACGAAGGCCGAGGAAGCTCCGAGAAAAGCCACCGCCCACATCCAGAAAAGGGCCCCCGGCCCGCCAAAGCAGATGGCGGTGGCCACGCCCGCGATGTTGCCCGTTCCCACTCGGCCGGCCAGGGTCATCGTGAGAGCCTGGAAGCTGGAGATGCCGGTGCTGCCCTCCTTGTGCTGAAACAGGAGCCGCAGCATCTCGCCTATGAGCCGCACCTGCAGAAAGCGGCCCCGGATCGAAAACCAGAGCCCGCCCCCGAGGCACAGCGCCACAAGGGCCGGCGACCACACCAGATTGCTTAAGGTCTGTATGAAGCTGTCCATCGGCAAGACTCCCTTGAATTGCGCGGCCCGGCTCCACAAGCCACGGGGCCGCAGGCCCTGAGGCCGCTTAATTGTTTTAATCTCAAGACGTTTTTTGTTTTAAGCTTACCCGCAGCGCTTCGCGCTGTTGCCTGCGCGGAAGGCGGAAACCGCTCGAAAATCCGCCTTCCGCCCAAAAATACCGAAAACGCGGGATGGAGATTCCGTCCGCCGTTTAAATGAGATAATGGCAGCTTCGTCCCTTTTTTCCATCAACCGGAAACGCGGGCCCCCTGGGAAAGAACATCATGACAAACCAAAACCGCAACAGGGAAAATTTCAGAACCATACTCTACGGCGCACTGGCCTTTCTTGGCTGCGCCCTCGTCTACCTGCTGCTGATCGCCACCTGCGTGTGGCAGTCCCATTACGGCGTGGAGTCCGAAACCGCAATCGAGTGGGTGCAGGACGTCGTGCTCGGCGCGACCATGGTGTTTTTCTACCTCACGGCCTGGAAGCTGCCCCAGGAGCGCGGCGGCGTCCTGCTGATGGCGGGCTTCATGACCGTGCTCTTCATACGCGAGCAGGACGCATACTTCGACCTCATCGTGCACGGCGCCTGGGTCTACGCGGTCACGGCCTTCCTCGTGTGCCTTTTCTACGTCATATGGAAGCGCGGGCTTGACGAGACGCTCGAGGGCCTCGCGCAGTTCGTCCGCTCGCGCGCCTTCATCACCATGCTGGCCGGCCTGGGCATGCTGCTCGTTTATTCGCGCCTTTACGGCTCGGACAAGTACGTGTGGCGCTTCTTCATCGAAGACCACCACTGGCGCTACGTCGCCAAGCGGCTTTCAGAAGAGAGCATGGAGCTCATGGCCTACGCGCTCATGATGATCTCGGCCTGCGGGTACTACATCGACCGCTGTCGGATCGGCCGCCGGTGATGTCCGGTCCTGAAGCCGCCGCAGCTCTCTATCCTGTACCCGACCTCGCGCCGGGCGAGGTTCACCGCGCCGAAATCACCGTCAAGCGCAGCCGCTTCATCTGCAGCATCGGCCATACCGCGGGCCCCGGGGAGGCGAAGGCCTTCATCGGGTCGGTGCAGCGGGAGTTTTCCGACGCGCGGCACAACTGCTGGGCCTACTGCGCCGGCTCCCCGGGCAGCACGACGCAGGTCGGGGCAAGCGACGACGGCGAACCCCACGGCACGGCGGGCCGCCCGATGCTCACGGTGCTGCTGCATTGCGGCACGGGAGAAATCAGCGCCGTCGTCACCCGGTACTTCGGGGGAATTCTGCTCGGCACGGGCGGCCTCGTGCGGGCCTACCAGGGCGCCCTGAAGGAGGCCCTCGCCACCCTGCCCACAGCCGAGCGGCTTATCGCGGCAAAGCTCTCCGTCACGATCGAACACCGCTTCGTCACGCAGTTTCTGAGGCTGCTGCCTGGCTACCGCGCCACGGTGGTGAGCCAGAACTTCGGCATGGACGCCGAATACGTGCTGCGCCTGCCTCAAAGCGCTGTCGGGCCCCTGACGCACGAGCTCACGGAGCTCACGGCCGGAGGCGCGCTTTTTGAAAGCGAAAGCGAAGGGGGGCCGGGAGGCTCTTCCTGAGAAAAGCGCTCCGCCCCCTGAAGAAAAGAGCTCTCTGCCCAAGCGGGCTCAGGCCCGCCGGGGGAGCGCTCGCGGGCTTTCAGCCCTTGAGAGCCTTCAGCAGGCTCGAGAGCCGGCCCGAATCCTCCTGGGCGCCCGCTTTTTTCTGGCAGCCCGCAGCGGAGGCCGCCGCGGCCATGCGGCGGCTTTTTTCAGTGCAGGCCCCCATCGCCTCGATCACCGCGCCGCGGAACCCGCGCTGCTCGAGCACCTTCAGTGCCTCGATGGTGGTTCCCGCGGGGCTGGTCACCTGGTCTTTGAGAGCGCCCGGATGCAGCCCCGTCTCGAGCACCATTTTCGCAGCCCCCAGGACCGACTGAGCGGCAAACTTGTAGGCCTGCGCGCGGGGCATCCCGTCGCGCACCGCACCATCGGCCATCGCCTCGATCAGCATATAGACCCAGGCGGGCGAGGCCCCGCTCACCGTCCCCACAGCGTCCATCAGGGGCTCAGGGACGACCTCCACGCGGCCGCAGGTCGCAAAGAGAGCCTGCACCCAGGCAAACGATTCTTCCGAAACGAGCGAATTCGCACAAAGCGCCGTCATGCCCTCACGCACCAGGGCGGGCGTGTTGGGCATCGCGCGCACGATCTGGACCTGCCGCCCGAAAAGCTCCTCAAGCGCAGCGATCGGCGTGCCGGCCGCCACACTGATCACCAGGGTCGAGGGCTTCACCACCGGGGCAATCTCCCCGATGACCTGGCTGAGCCTGGCGGGCTTCACCGCGATAAGCAAGTTCTCGGCGCGGGCCACGTCGGCGTTGTCGCCGGACACCGCGATTCCGAGCTTCACGGTCTCGTTTCTCGAGGCTTCAGTCGCGTTCGAGGCGATGACGTCGTTTTTATTCACGAGTCCCGAGGACAGGATGCCAGAGATAATGGCGCGGCCCATGTTGCCGGCGCCGATCACACCCAGCTTCATTGCTTTTCTCTCCTTTTTACGCAGCGTTCGGAAAAAAGGCTGAGAGGAGGAGCCCAAATGCGTGCCGCGGGTCTTTTCACCGTGCGGCGCCCCTTCTCAGGCGTCCCCTCATTCTATCAGCGCGCCCCGGCCGCCGGCCTTCAGCCCCGCCTTTTTTCCCGCAGGGGAAGGCTTAGGCCTCCTCAGACCCCGAAGCCGCCTGCCTCATCCTGCGGCGGGCGCATCGCGCAGCCCACGCTCTTGCCCTGCTCGGCGAGGTAGCCGCTTCCCCAGCGGTACATGGCGGAGAGAATCGGATAGATGCTCTCGCCCATGCGGGTGAGCGAGTACTCGACGCGCACCGGAACCTCGGCATAGGCCCGCCTCGAGACAAGGCCGTCGGCCTCGAGCTCGCGCAGCTGCCGGGTGAGCATCCGCGGCGAGGCGCACTTTACGATCTTCGAGAGCTGGGAGAAGCGCAGCGGCCCCTCCATGAGCCTCCAGACAATCAGGGCCTTGTACTTCCCGCCGATCAGGCCCAGGGTGGTCTCCACCGGGCAGTAGGTCTTCACGCCGTCGGGCTCGGCCAGCGAGTGGCCAGCGCAGCATTCGCATCCATGCTTTTCCATCATGATAGGTATACTTTTTATTAGTAAGTTCCTTTTAAATCATTATTGCTATTTTAACAGCAATATATAGAATGTCCAGAATCAGATGGAAAGATTCAAGGAATAAACCGTGAAAAAAGAGCATTTCCGGGTGACCGGCATGAGCTGCGCCGCCTGCCAGGCCGCCATTGAGCGCACGGTGGGAAAAATGCCGGGCGTTAAAAGCGCCGTGGTCAACCTGCTCGCGAACTCGCTCACCGTCGAGTACGATGAAGCAAAGACTTCAAGCCAGGCGATTTGCGACAAGGTCGCCTCGATCGGCTACGGGGCCTCGCCCAAGGACGGGGCGGCCTCGGGCCCTGCCGCCCGCACCTCCCAGGAGCAGGAGGCCGCGCTCGAGGCGAAGAGGCGCTGGCGCGCCCTCGTCGCCTCGGCCGCCGTGTCGCTCCTTCTCATGGTCATCTCAATGAGCGCCATGCGCGGAGCCCTGCCCGGGTTTCTCTCCGGGGTGCGGGGCGCGCTTCCCGTGACGTTGACGCTCATGCTGCTGTCGGGGCTGGTCCTCATCATCCAGCGCCACTATTTCGTGAGCGGCTTCAAGGCGCTTTTTTCCGGGCACCCCAACATGGACACGCTCGTTGCGCAGGGCGCGGCCGCGGCCTGGCTCTACGGCCTGTACAGCCTCTACGAGATGGCCTTTGCGCTGGCCGACGGCAGCACCGGCCGGGTTCTGTCCCTCTACGGGAACCTCTACTTCGATTCGGCCGCGATGGTCCCCACCCTGGTCGCGATCGGCAAGTACATGGAGGCGCGGGCCAAGTCGAAGGCGACCGAAGCGGTCACGGCGCTGGCGAAGCTGAGGCCTTCGAAAGCCGTGGTGCTGCGCGGCGGCAAAGAGGTGTCCGTTTCGATTGACGAGGTCGTCAAGGGCGATATCCTCATTGTGAAGTCGGGCGAGACCATCCCGGCCGACGGCATCGTCTCCGAAGGCTCGGGCTGGGTCGACGAGTCAGCGATCAGCGGCGAGCCGCTGCCCGCTGAGAAGCTGCAGGGCGACACGATCACGGGTGCGACGCAGCTTCGCTCCGGCCATCTCCGGGTCGCGGTGACGCGCACGGGGCGCGACACGACGCTGTCGCGCATCATCGCCCTCGTTGAGGAGGCGACCTCCACCAAGGCGCCGATCGCGCGGCTCGCGGATCAGGTCTCCGCGGTCTTCGTGCCGGTCGTGATAGGGATCTCGCTGCTCACGCTGGCCGCCTGGATCCTGATCCGCGGCGACGTGTCCTTTGCCGTCATGATGGCGATTTCCGTGCTTGTGATCGCCTGCCCCTGCTCGCTCGGGCTCGCCACGCCCACCGCGATCATGGTGGGCACGGGCCGCGCCGCCCGCCTGGGCATTTTGATCAAGGACGCCCGGTCGCTCGAGCTGCTGGGCAAGGTCGACACGATGCTGCTCGACAAAACGGGCACGCTCACCAAGGGTGCGCCCGAAATCACCGACGTGCTGCCCTCCGAAGGGGGCTCAGGCGCGGAGCTGCTGCGGCTGGCCTCTTCGCTTGAAAAGCTCTCCGAGCATCCGCTTGCCCTTCCGATCGTCGCGCGGGCCGCGGACGAGGGCCTGGAGTCCGTCCGCCTCGAGGACTTCCGCCAGATTCCGGGCGGGGGGCTTGCGGCGCGGCTCGGGGACGAAGCGCTGCTTGCCGGAAACGCCAGGCTTCTGGAAAAGGAGGGCGTAAAGCTCGATGCCGCCTCGCGCGCGCTCGACGACCGGCTCTCGCGCGAAGGCAAAACGGTGCTGTGGTTCACCCGCGCGGGGTCGCTGCTCGGCCTGATCGCGCTGCAGGATCCTCTCAAGGAAGACGCGGCCGAAGCGGTCCGCGCGCTCAAAGCCCAGGGCCTGAGGCTTGTGATGCTCACGGGAGACCGGGATCTCACGGCCCGGGCGATCGCCGCGAGGGCCGGGATCGACGAGGTCCGCTCCGGGCTCCTGCCCGCGGACAAAGCCTCGATCGTTGCCGAGCTCAAGGCCTCGGGCCGCCGCATCGCGATGGTGGGCGACGGGATCAACGACGCCCCGGCCCTCGCAGCCGCGGATGTAGGCATCGCGATAGGCACCGGAACCGACGTGGCGCTCGGTTCGGCCGACGTCGTGCTCGCCCAGAAGCGCCTCATGGCGCTCGCCGACGCGCGGCGGCTCTCCCAGGCCGTGATTCGCAACATCCACGAGAACCTTTTCTGGGCCTTTATCTACAATACGCTCGGCATTCCGGTTGCAGCCGGCGTCTTCGCGCACTGGGGGCTGGTGCTGAACCCCATGTTTGCCGCTGCCGCGATGAGCCTGTCGAGCGTGTGCGTTGTCACCAACGCGCTCAGGCTGCGCTTTTTCAAGGGCAGCAGCGAAGCTGCCCTCTGCCGTACTGTACCAGCGGGCGCCGTTTCGTCCTGCCCGGTTCAGACTTCCAACAACAAAAGGAGTTCGAAGATGTCTCAGACTATTACCCTTTCCGTGAAAGGCATGATGTGCCAGCACTGCCAGGCCCGCGTCAAGAAGGCGCTCGAGGCCGTCCCCGGGGTCGAGCAGGCCGCGGTGGACCTCAAGGGCGCAAGCGCCCAGGTGACCTGCGAGGAGACTGTGAAGGCCGACACGCTCGCCAAGGCCGTGGCCGAGGCGGGGTACGAAGCCACGCCCGCGGGCTGAGCGGAAGGCGGCAGCGCCCGGGCCCTCGAGGGCCCGGCCCGACCTCGCGGCGCCGGAGAAGTCCGGCGCCTTTTTTATTTGAGCCCCCGGCTTCGCGGATGCGGCGCGCACCCCGCCCGGGCGGCCCTTTATGGGTACAATGCCAAGGACAGAGTTTTCCCTGAAGCTCGCTTCAACCCAAACAAAGGAGTTTGATTTGCCACTGCGAGAGCTTTGCGCCGCGGCCGCTGCCGCGGCTCTCATAACGGGCTGCTCCACAACGCCGCCGGTCAACCACTACGTGCAGCCCTCCCAAGGGCAGACTGCTTTCGTGAGGGTGGGCGGCGAAGGCCAGATCGCCGTGAAGGAGGTCACGCAGGACGACGCCGACTTCTGCTTCAGCTGGGAGCCCGAACGCAACCAGGTGCTCTACTACCTGGAGGGCGTGACAAAATCCGCCCCCGCCTCGCTGCCCTACCAGGGCAGGTCCCTTGGCATGCCCGCGAGCAGCGCCACCCGGCGCTACCCTGACAAAAACCGCTGGGCCGAGATCAAGGTTCCCGCGGACCGCGAAATCGAAATACAGTACTCCCTGCCCTACGAGCGGATTCCCGGCAGCGCCCCGAAGGTGAAGCTCGGCCCCGACGACGAAATGCCCAAGGATCTGGGCGGAATCTGCCGAACGGGCTTTCGCTTTACGCCCAAGGCGGGCGCCTCCTACGAGTTTGCCTTCTCCTGGGGCGGCATCAAGGGCGACCGCACCTGCGGCGCGGTCATCACCGAACTGCCCGGGGAGTCCATCGTGCGCGTGAGAAGGCTCCAGGAATGCCACCGCATTAATTACGACAACCTGCTTCAGTTCAACCTGAACGGATATTGAAAAAAGAAAGGATTCCGCCATGCGCCTTTTGTGGATGATTCCGGCGGCCCTCGCGGCCGCCCTGTCGCTGTCGGCCTGCACGACGCTGTCAAACCCTGCGCAGGTGAGCCAGCATCACATCATGGGCAACATCTGGGAGCGCACCGAAGTCTGGCCCTGGGAGAGCAACCCGATGCGCGTGAAGGAAGGCTTGAGCGATTCGGCCGGCAGCTTCTGCGCGGACCGCAAAATGGGGATGCAGCCGCTCGAGAGCGTCCTGATCCAGCCCGAGAAGGATGCGGCGGGCAAGCTCACGCGCGGCGCGGGAGCGAAGCTGCGCTTCCGCTGCATAGAAACATACAACACTGACTGAGGCTCTGCCGCCAGCCCGCATGGAGGAAACGATTATGAAGAAAAAAGCGATTGCGGTAATCGACATGCAGAAGGACTTCGTAACCGGCGTGCTCGGCTCGAAGGAGGCAGGGGAGGCGCTGCCGCGGATCGAGGCGCTGCTGCACAGCAACGCGCTCTCGGAAGATCCCGCAGAGGTCTTTTTCACAATGGACACGCACGGGCCGGACTACCGTCAGACCCAGGAGGGCCGCAAGCTGCCCATTCCGCACTGCCTGCGCGGCAGCGACGGCTGGAAGCTGTGCGAGCCGCTCGAGCGCTATGCGGCGCTCGCCCCCGTGTTCGAGAAAAACACCTTCGGATCGGTGAGGCTCGCGCAGGCCCTCGCGGAATTCGAAGAAGTGCTTCTCACGGGCGTGTGCACCGACATCTGCGTCATCAGCAACGCGATGCTGATCAGGGCCTTTTCGCCTGAAACCCGCATCCGCGTCCGCTCCGGGCTCTGCGCAGGCTCGACTCCGGAGCGGCACCGCACGGCCCTGCTCGCCATGGCAGCCTGCCAGGTCGAAATCGAGGACTGAAAAAAGAGGCTCCGCCCTCAAGCGCGGGGAGCGAGGACGGAAGGCGGGCTCCCCGCCTCCGGGCTGCCCGCCGGCCTAAAAGCCTGCAGGCCGCGGGCTTTTTTCTGCAGCTGCTAAAAAAACAGCCCGCCGACGAAGGCGGGCCGCAGGGCTTTCCGCGGCCCCTTTCCGCCTCGCCTCTCCCTCACGAAGGGATCAGCGGCGCGGACAGGGGCCGGAAAAAGCAGCGGAGAGATTCTTTTATTTCTTCTTATTTTCCGATGTACTTCACGGCGCTTTCAGCTGCGATGCGCCCGCCATTCACGGCCCAGGCGATCGTCGAGCCGGCCATCAGCAGGTCGTAGGAGTCGCCGTACATGCCGCCCGCGTCGTTGCCGGCCGCATACAGGCCCTTGATCGCGCTGCCATCGGGGCGAACCACTTCCCACTTGTCGTCGATCTTGATGCCGCCCAGCGTTCCCAGCGAGGCCGCGACGAGTTGGATCGCGTAGAACGGCGCCTTACGGACCGGGCGGAGATACTTCGCGCTCTTCGCAAACAGGCCGTCGTGGCGGATGTCGGCGTAGCCGTTGTACTCATCGACGTTCTTCTTGAGCAGCTTCGGATCCATGCCGGTCTTCGCCGCAAGCTCGTCGAGCGTGTCGGCGCGCTTGGCCCAGCCCGCCGCCTCGGCAGCACCCCATTCCTGGTCAAACTTCGTGAGCTTGGTGGCGACCGGAACCATGACGCCCACGCCCAGGTCGATGCCCTTGGTCTTCATGTAGTTGAGCGTGTCGGAGTCGTACACGACCCACATCTTGCCGCCGTTCCTCTCAAGAGCGTTGCCGGCGAAGGGCCACTCGAGCATCACGGTCTCGTCGACGAAGCGGTCGCCGTGCGGATTAAGCCAGAGGTGAGGCTGCTTGGCGGAGGCGGCCACCTGGTTGGTGGTGCCCACGCCCTTCGGGCCCGGACGATAAGAGGCCTGAACCTCCGTGCCGTCCTTGTCGGCTCCGGCCTTCCAGGCCATCTGGATGCCGTCGCCGGTCTTGCCGGTCTGGGCAAGCCCGTCCACGCCCGGGAAGCGCATGTACTTCTGCATCATTTCCTTGTTGGCGCCGAAGCCGCCGGTCGCGATGATCACGGCCTTCGCATTGATGGTGAGGCGGCTGCCGTCCTTCTCAGTGGCGATCACGCCGCGCACGACGCCGTCCTTGCCCTGAATCAGGCCGGTGGCCGGGGTGTTGAGCAGCAGCTGCCCGCCCTGCTTCACGAAGCGGTCCTGGTACTTCGCGAGCCAGCCTGCGCCGCGGCCCTTGTAAATGTGCCAGGTGTAGAGACCGTCGGGATAGTTGGAAAAGAGCTTCTCAAACTCGACGCCGTTTGACTGCATCCAGTCGATCGTGCTCGCCGTCTTCTCGACGAAGGTGCGCACCACGCGGCCGTTGCCGCGCCAGTGGCCGTAGCGCATGATCATCTGGAAGGCCTGGTCCTTCGTGAGGCCGTAGTTCCAGTCGCGCTGCATCTTGGACTCGACGGCCATGATGCCCTCGGAGAACTTGCAGGTACCGCCCGTGATGCCCTGCTTTTCAAGCATGATGACCTTGGCGCCCTTTTCGATGGCGGCCTCGCCCGCGGCGGTTCCGCCGCAACCCGCGCCGATCACGACGATGTCGGTGCTGAGCGTGCGGTCAGCGGCAAGCGCGGGGGTCGCAAACGCGGCGGCAAGCGCCGCGGCGAGAATGACGTTCCTGCATTTCATTTGGTTCTCTCCCCTTCGGAAATAATTCGGGTTCCCCCGCCGGACTTACTCCCGGCGGCTTGTTTAATTATCTGGAGAGAATCCGGATAATAATGTAACTTCTTATACAAAAATTTACAGGTCCCGGGACTCGGGTTACAGTTTTGCACGGACTCGCCCCGGAGCCTCCCCTGAGGCAGACATGCGTTTGATTTTCCAGAGCCTTCCCTGGGTCGCGCCCGCGGTTCCAGAACCCATCGCGCAGCTCTACCGGCGCCGCGGCGTGCTCCTGAACGTGAAAAAGCGCGACGTGCTCAAAAGCGGCGGGGAGCACCCGAAGTGCTTCCTGCTGCTGCGGGGACTGTGCGCCTACGAGATCCCGAACCTCGTGCGCGGCAACGCCTCCACGCTCTCGCTGATCGTGCCCGGGCGGAGCATGTGCGACATTTCCGCCGCCGTCGACGAGCGGGTGAACGTGCGCACCAGAGCCTGGCAGGACAGCGTGGTGCTGGCGATGCCGCCCGGGACGCTCGAAGAGGAGGCCGCCCGCAGCCCGGAGTTTGGACGAGCCCTGATGCATGACATCACGGCCAAGGAGGAGTCGCACATCGAGGGCATGGCGGCCAATTTCTCGCTTGAGCCCGAAATGCGGCTGCGCGTGCTCTTCAAGGTACTGCTCGCCGCCTACGGGCTGCCGATCCGGCAGGAAGGAACGGTGCTGCCGCTGCTGCTGAACAACTCGCAGCTCGGCACGATCGTCAACCTCACCCGGGTGAGCGTGAGCCGGATCCTCGCGGGCTGGCAGCGCGAGGGGCTCATCGAGAAAAGCGGCAGAACCATCATCGCGCGCGGGCCGCTGTTCGATCCGGTCTACGACTGGCTTGACGGCCCGGGGCGGGCCGTCTGCTCAAAGCTCGAGAACTACCGGCCTTCGGAGCTGAGGCCTATGGCGGACTGAAGGCCCCGGGCGAAACGGCGCAGGGCTCTTTCCGGACTAAAGCGTGAGACCGTCGCGCACTTCCCCGGCTTTCTGCCCGCCTTCGAGCGCCTCAAGCAGCGCGAGCGCGAACTCCGTGGCAGCTCCCGGACCCCGGCCCGTGATGATGCGGCCGTCCCGCTCCACCCGGGCGCCGGTGGCCACTGCGCCCTCAAGCTTTTCCTCGAAGCCCGGGTAGCAGGTCGCGCGGCGCCCCCGCAGCAGCCCCAGGGAGCCGAGCACGTAGGGTGCGGCGCAGATCGCCCCGATCCAGCGCCGGGGATCGGCCGCAAACTCCAGCAGCTTCGCGCGAAGGGGCTCCGAGCGGCAGAGATTCTCCGCGCCGGGCCAGCCCCCCGGAAGGACGAGCATGTCGGCCGAGTCCCAGCGCGCCTGGGCGAGCGTGTGCTCGCAGAGCACCTTCACGCCGTGCGCTCCCGTGCGCTCAAGCCCTTCTCCCACCGAGACCATGTCCACCTGCACGCCACCCCGGCGCAGCAGGTCCACCGCCGTGAGGGCCTCAATCTCCTCAAACCCGTCGGCAAAGAAAACGCTCGCTTTGGACATCCTTACCCCCCTGTGCTGAAATAAATGAATTCATCCTGGGAAGGGCGCTTTTCCTTCCCTTCCGGCCTGATGATACACGGAGGGAAGTCGCGCGAAAGGCCGGAATCGGGTAGAGAGTGACCTCACGGTCACTCCCTCCTACACCGCTGTCCCAGTGAGGGCTGCGGACATGCCGTTCGGCATCCGGCGGTTTTCGGTTTTCAAACGTAAGAGGCGGGCTTACTGCATCTCGAGGGCGCTGAAAAGCCCCATCCGCTTGAAGAAGCTGTTGTCGAACGCTTGCCGCATGTGGAGGGCTTTCGAATTCCGTCCATTGCCGCCGGAGGCGATCTACTTCCTATCGTTCGACTTTTACAGCTGCTGTCGCCGGGTTCGGGAGAGCTGTACGCTCTACTTACAAGTTCAAATTCGGCCCTTCGGCGCTTCCGCCTACTACGGCCTCTGCTGACTTCCTTGTCTATATGCCTTGGCCTCTCGACCGCGGCAGCCCTGCGGCATCGTCAAGGATCTCCCCAGGTCTCACACGTGCGCTTTGCGTCCTGCCTGCTGGATCTACGACGGCTCCTTCCGTATCGATATGGGGTTAACAGAATGTGGCCTGCTCTCCCGGAGTCGCCGCCTCATATCCAGTTCCTGTTCGTCAGGCTGACGTTTTGCTGTCGGCTTTCTTCATCAGTTTGTTACCTCCCTGACTCTGCCGAGTCGCTAGTCCTTCCCTCGATCGGGCGGACGGTGGACTTTCACCACTGGTCACACGTGCGCTGCTGGGCGCACCAGCAAAAAGGCGGCCCGGCCCTTTTTCGGGGCGAAGCCGCCTTATGCCGCCGGGACCGCGAAGGCCCCGGGTCAGAGCTCTGAGGATCAGAGCGCGCGTTCTTTCATAAAGTCGTCGAGCCCTCTGACCGCCTCGCGCCAGGCGATGTCGCGGTAGTTGTCGCGGCCGCTGTCGGAGAACGCCCTGCAGGTCTGCCGGGCTCGGGAGGAAAGCCCGTAGCGCCTCACCGCGAGCGCGGCGAGCGAGTCATGGGCAAGCCCCTTCTTTTCATCAATTTTCTTTTCCATCATTTTTTATTACCTTCTTGTTTTTGCACCGCCTGCTTTTCTGGCGGAGAGATTGAACTGCTGCTGTCTTTGAACCATGCCCATTGTGCCCGCCGCGGATGGCGCTTCCATGACAGGAATCTGTCAAAAGCGTGACAGAGGAACGGGCCTGAGAGACCGGCGCGAGCAAAAGAGACGCCGGCGCCCATGCCGGAGGCTTCAGGTACAGGAAGGGGAACTTTTACGGAACGCCGCCCGGATGACACAGCGGGACGGCGGTGGATTCCGTCCGATTCACCTGAAACCGGGACGGGGTGGGATGCCTTCTAAGACGAGGTTAATTGTACCCCCTTAAAGCTGCGGACGGGGTTTCCCTAACATTTTGTTTCAAACTAAAAAAAGCCGGGCCTGCGGTGACGGCTCCAGTTCTCTTGAAGCCCCGCTCCCGGCTTTTCGCATCTCGCCGCCTCCTCCCGCGGGGGACCGCAGGAAGCCCCCGGCCCGAAGGCCGGAGGCCGGCGCCCGGACGTCAGTACATGCCCATCCTCTTTTCAGAGAGCGAAATGAAGATGTTCTTCGTCTGCGTGTAGGCGTTCAGGATCGACAGATAGGTCTCGCGGCCGATGCCCGACTCCTTGTAGCCGCCGAACGGAGCGTGGGCGGGCAGCTCATTGTAGGTATTCACCCACATGCGGCCGGTGCGCACGCCCTTTGCAACGCGCAGCGCCCGGTTGATGTCCTGCGTCCAGACTGCGCCGCCCAGACCGTACTTGGAGTCGTTCGCGATCGCGACGGCCTCCTCCTCGGTGTGGAACGGGATCACGACCACCACCGGCCCGAAGATCTCCTCCTGGGCCACGCGCATGCTGTTGTTCACGTTGGTGAGGATCGTGGGGGCGACAAAGCAGCCTTTGTCCAGGCCGTTTTCGGTGAGGCGGCGGCCGCCCGTGAGCACCGTGGCGCCCTCCTTCCGGCCGATCTCGACATAGTCGAGAATGGTCTTCACCTGCCTCTCGTCAACCTGCGCGCTCATCTGCACGCCCGGCTCCCAGGGCATGCCGACCTTCACAGACTCGAACTCCTTCTTAAGGGCCGCAACGAACCGGTCGAGAATCGTGTCCTGCACGAGCAGCCTCGAGCCCGCGCAGCAGACCTGGCCCTGGTTGAACAGGATGCCCATCTGCGCGCCTTCGATCGCCTTGTCGAAATTGCAGTCGTCAAAGACGATGTTCGCGGACTTGCCGCCCAGCTCGAGCGTGGCGGGAATGATGCGCTGCGCGGCGGCCAGCCCCACGTTGCGCCCCACCGAAGTGGAGCCCGTGAAGGCGAGCTTCGCGAAGCCGGGGTGGTGCAGCATCGCCTCGCCCAGCACGCGGCCGGAGCCCGGCAGGACGTTCACGACGCCGGCGGGAAGGATCTCCTTCAGCAACTTGGCCAGCTCGAGAATGCTCAGCGGCGTGGCCGAGGCGGGTTTGAACACGATCGTGTCGCCGGCCGCAAGCGCCGGGGCGAGCTTCCAGCAGGCCATGAGGAAGGGGAAGTTCCAGGGCACGATCTGCCCCACGACGCCGATCGGCTCGTGGAGTACGAGCGAGAGGGTGTTCTCGTCGATCTGCGCGGCGCGGCCCTCGGCCGCGCGAAGCGCTCCCGCGAAATAGCGGAAGTGGTCAGAGCCGGCCGGAATGTCAATGTTCTTCGTCTCGCGCCAGGGCTTGCCGTTATCGAGCGACTCGATTTCAGCCAGGCGCTGCGCGTTCGCGTCAATCGCGTCAGCGATCTTCAGCAGCAGTCCCGCACGGTACGCGGGCGAGGTGCGGCTCCAGGTCTTGAAAGCCTCGTCGGCGGCCTTGACCGCGCGGTCAAGGTCCTGAACGGTGGCGGACGCCACGTCGGCCAACTTTTCCCCATTGGCGGGGCAGTGCGAGGCAAAGGCTCCGCCGTCCGAAGCCTTCACGAATTCGTTGTTGATGAACAGACCGTAGAAACTGTCACAGATGTTGTTCATAAATCCTCCAAAGGAGCATCCGTTGTGATTCGAAAGGCGCCCTCGCGCCCTGTTGTCATAAAAAAACAATAACCTTCGGCGATAAAATAAATTTGATTTAAATCAATAATTAGATTTTCTGGAGAAAATTGATAAATGTATGTTTTTTATGTGTAAATACTAAATAACTAGACATTTATGATTAATTTTTTATAAGTGTTTACGTGTAGCTTATTTAAATGACTAAAGACGCCCGGCCGCCGGACTCCGCCTTGAGGGATGGCGCATGCGTTGCTTAAAATCGCGCATACGCTGTCCCCGGCGAAAGCCGCCCGGGGCCGGAACACAAACCCCCAAGGATCTAAAGAAAAAATGGAAATCACTCCCTACGCGGCGGGATGGCTCTCGATACTGCCCCCGATCATCGCGATCGGACTCGCACTCATCAGCAAGGAGGTGCTCTCCTCGCTGTTGATCGGCATACTTTCGGGCTCGCTCATCTGGGCGCTCGGCACAGGCGCCAACCCTGTCATGGGAACCGTGTCCTCGACCTTCGGCGTGATGGTCGCGAAGCTTGACTTCACCATCATCCTCTTTACCTCGATGCTGGGCGCCCTCGTCTACTGCATTTCGCTGTCGGGCGCGACCAAGGCCTACGGGGCCTGGGCTCTGTCGCGCATCAAAACGCGGCGCGGGGCGCTGCTTTCCACCACGGGGCTCGGGATCTGCATCTTCATCGACGACTATTTCTCCTGCCTCACCACCGGCACTGTGATGCGCCCCGTGACCGACGCGCACCACATCTCGCGCACCAAGCTCGCCTACCTGGTGGACACCACGGCCGCGCCCGTCTGCATCATCGCTCCGGTGTCCTCCTGGGCCGCCGCGGTGGGCTCCTCGCTCAAGTCGACGGGGGCCTTCAGCAACGACCTCGCCGCCTTTACCGCCGCCATCCCCTGGAATTTCTATGCGATTCTCGCCATCGCGCTCGCGATTTTCATCAGCTGGACGAACTATGACTTCGGCCCGATGCGCCGCTTCGAAAAAGAGGCGATGGAGGGCGGTTCGCTCGGGGCCGGCCGCGGCGTGGTGAACTCCGACGCGCTTGAGCGCGCAGGCTCGAAGGGGCGCGTGTGGGACATGGTGGTGCCGATCCTCGCGCTCGTCGGCTTTGCGGTCTTCTCCCTGCTTTATGTGGGCGGCTACTGGGGCGACGATCCGAAGTTCCACACGATCGTGGATGCCCTCGGCAACACCTCCGCCTCCAAGGCCCTCGTGTGGGCCTGCTTCGGAGCGCACATCGTGGCGCTGCTTATGTTCGTGCCGCGCGGCGTGCTCTCCTTCCGCGAGTACATGAACGGATTCGTCGAGGGCGTGAAGGTGATGCTGCCCGCCAACATGATTCTCGTGCTCGCCTGGGCGCTCTCGGGGGTATGCCGCGACATGCTGCAGACGCCGCAGTTCATCCAGGGGCTGGTCCAGTCGGGCTCGATGACCGCGATCCTGCTGCCCGCAGCCATCTTCCTCGTGGCCGCGTTCCTCTCGTTTTCGACCGGCACGGCCTGGGGCACCTTCGGGATCCTGATTCCGATCATGATTCCGATCGCCCAGAGCGTCGCCCCCGACATGATGATCGTCATCCTTTCGGCCACGCTCGCCGGGTCCGTCTTCGGAGACCACTGCTCGCCCATTTCCGACACCACCATCCTGTCCTCGGCGGGCTCGGGCTGCAACCACATTGACCATGTCTCGACGCAGCTGCCCTACTCCTGCACCATCGCGGCCTGCGCCTTCACGGGCTACCTTGTGGCGGGACTCACGCACGGCAACTGGGCGGCCTCCTTCGGAACGGCCGCCGTGCTGCTTGCCGCGGCCTCCGCGGCGCTGCACTTCTACCACCATCCGGCCCGGGCAGGCAGCGGCAGGGCATGACCCCCGAGTCAGACTCCCCACAGGTCGTGAGCCGCAGCCTCACGCGGCGCTTCAGGCGCACTGCAGGAGTCTTTTTGCTGGCCGCGGCGGCCGCCGCGGCGCTTCGCTTTCATGCGCTCGTCACCCCGGTCCCCGAGCCGCAGAGCGGCGGCACCGAGGCCGGGCTGCGCGCGGAGTTTCACAACAGCCGGGCCTGCGCGATCATGGGCGACGCGCTCTGCCAGGAGCAGCTCTCCTTCTTTTACTTCGAGGGAGTCGGCACCCGGCGCGAACCCGTCAAGGGCATCTGGTGGCTGATCCGCTCCTTCAACAACGGAAACCCTAGGGCCGCCTTCGACGTGGGCCGCATACTGCTCACCGGGGAGTTCGGCGCGCACAAAAACCAGCGCTACGCGATCTGGTGGCTGAAGCGGGCCTCGGAGGCGGGCTCCGCGAATGCTGAAAAGCTGCTCGGCGACGCCTACCGGCGGGGCTGGGGAGTGCCCCGGAACCTCGAAACCGCCTCAGCCTGGTACGTGCTGTCGGCCGAACACGGCAATCCCGAGGCCGCCCGGGAGATTCGGGCGCTCTTTTTCACGCAGCAGTAAGGAAGCGCAGGCGTAGCTCCGTTCAGCGGCGGACTTCGAAATGGTCGAAAAGCGGACGCAGCTTCTCCTGCAGGCCGAGCGACGGGTAGTCAGGCGGGCAGTTCGAGAACAGCGCCTCGGATTCGAGCCCCGGGGGCTGCCTGAAGGGCTGCAGCGCAAAGCTGCGCACCCCCGCCTCTGCAAGCGACTGCCCGATCTCCAGCAGCGCCGCTTCGGAAAGAAAGTCCGGGTGGCAGGTCGTGCGGCATTCAAACGCCACTCCGCTGCCTAGCAGCAGCTCGAGGCAGCGCTTCGTCCTCGGCGCCCCGCCCTCCGCGCGGATGATCCTCCGGAAGCCGGCCGCGTCGTCGAGCGGGGCCTTCACGTCAAGCCCCACCCAGGCGAGCTCGGGCAGTATCCGCTCGAGCACACGCGGGTAGGCCCCGCAGGTGTGCACGGCGGCGAGAAACCCCATCTTCCTCACTTCGCGGATCGCGGAGGGAAGCGCCGGATCGGCCAGCGGCTCGCCGCCGGAGAAAACCACCGCGTCGAGCAGCCCGCGGCGGCGGCTCAAAAGCGACTGCAGCTCCTCCCAGCTCGAGTGCTCGTAGCGCGGATCAAACCTGAAAGGCCTCAGCCACGGGTTCTGGCAGTACACGCAGTCCCAGGGGCAGCCCTGCAGGAAGGCGACCGCGGAGAGCCGGCCCGGGAAGTCAATCGTTGTAAAGGGCGTGATAGCGCCCAGCCGCAGCGCGCGGGCCTCCGGGGCCCCGCCCTGCAAAGAGCTGGCCCCCGCAGCGCACTCGGCCCGTGCGCACTCTTCCCCTCCGTCCTGGCTCGTCCTCATCGGCTGGCGTCCTCGTTTTTCAGTCGGCTCCGGCCGCCTCTGCCGCGCGAGCCTTCTTCTTTGCCAGCAGCTCCGCGTCGCAGATCGGGCAGTAGTCGTGCCGCCCCGAGATATAACCGTGCTTCGGGCAGATCGAGAACGTGGGCGTCACGGTGATGTAAGGCAGGCGGAAGTTCGTGAGCACCCTGCGCACGAGGTCGCGGCAGGCCTCGGCCGAGGAAACCGCCTCGTTCATGTAGAGGTGGAGCACGGTGCCGCCCGTGTACTTCTTTTGCAGGTCGTCCTGCATCTCGAGGGCGAGGAAGGGATCGTCGGTGAAGCCCGCCGGCAGCTGGGAGCTGTTCGTGTAGTACGGGTGGTCCGGAGTGCCGGCCTGCAGGATGTCGGGGAAGCGCTTGCGGTCCTCCTTGGCGAAGCGGTAGGTCGTGCCCTCAGCCGGCGTCGCCTCAAGGTTGTAAAGGTGGCCGGTTTCAGTCTGGAACTCCACCATGCGCTCGCGCACGTGGTCCAGAAAGTCGAGCGCGAACTGATGTCCCCAGTCATCGGTGATGTCGTGCTGATCGTCCGTGAAGTTGCGGATCATTTCGTTCATGCCGTTCACGCCGATCGTCGAGAAGTGGTTGCGGAGCGTGCCGAGGTAGCGCTTCGTATACGGGAAGAGCCCGGCGTCAATGTGACGCTGGATCACCTTGCGCTTGATTTCGAGCGAGTCGCGGGCGAGCTCGAGCAGATGGTCAAGCCGCCGATAGAGGCCCTCGCGGTCGTTCTTGAAGAGATAGCCGAGACGGGCCGTGTTGATCGTCACCACGCCCACAGATCCGGTCTGCTCGGCCGAGCCGAACAGACCGTTGCCGCGCTTGAGCAGCTCGCGCAGGTCGAGCTGCAGGCGGCAGCACATCGAGCGGATCATGTTGGGCTTCAGGTCGGAGTTGATGAAATTCTGGAAATAAGGCAGACCGTACTTGGCCGTCATCTTGAACAGCAGCAGCGTGTTCGGGCTGTCCCAGTCGAAGTCCTTCGTGATGTTGTAGGTCGGGATCGGGAAGGTGAAGACGCGCCCCTTGGCGTCGCCCTTCATCATGACCTCGATGTAGGCGCGGTTGATCATGTCCATCTCGGGCTTGAGCTCGCCGTAGGTAAAGGGCTGGACCTCGCCCGCGATCACCGGGTGCTGGCCGCGCAGGTCCTCCGGGCAGACCCAGTCGAAGGTGAGGTTGGTGAACGGGGTCTGCGTGCCCCAGCGCGAGGGAACGTTCAGGTTGTAGATGAGCTCCTGGATCGACTGCAGCAGCTCCTCGTAGGAAACGTGGTCCTTGCGGACGTACGGGGCGAGATACGTGTCGAAGGAGGAGAACGCCTGCGCACCCGCCCACTCGTTCTGCATGGTGCCCAGGAAATTCACGATCTGCCCGGTGGCCGACGAGATGTGCTTCGGAGCTCCCGCCTCGACCTTGCCGGGCACGCCGTTCAGACCCTCCTGCAGCAGCGTGCGCAGGGACCATCCCGCGCAGTAGCCCGAGAGCATGTCGAGGTCGTGGATGTGGATGTCGCCGTTGCGGTGCGCGAGGCCCACCTCCGGGGGATAGACGGCGTTGAGCCAGTAGTTGGCGATCACCTTGCCCGAGACGTTGAGGATCAGGCCGCCCAGCGAGTAGCCCTGGTTCGCATTGGCGTTGACGCGCCAGTCAAGATGATTCAGGTACTCATTGATGGAGCTTTCCACATCCACCCAGGAGTGCTTTGCGTTGCGGCTCTTCGCATGCTGCTCGCGGTAGACGATGTAGGCGCGCAGCGTGTCGAAATACCCGGCCGCGAAAATCGACTTCTCGACGGCGTCCTGCACTCGCTCGATGTCGGGCGTGAGGGTCTTCAGGGCACGGATCCTCGGCATCACCTCGCGCACGGTGAGCTCCCGGGCCTGCTCGGGGCCGATTTCCCCGGTCGCCTTGCCGGCCTTCGTGATCGCGATCACGATCTTGTCCGGGTCGAAGCTCCGGATGCTTCCGTCGCGTTTGATGATGTGAAGAGGCTCCTGAACCTGTTCCATGGATAGGGCTCCTTAAGAGAAAATTTTATCTTTTAAAATTGAAGAGTTAATCTATTCAAACACAATATTTAGCGTTTTATGTCCGTTCATTATCTAAATATAGCGTAAGCAAAGACAGTCTGATAACTATAACATGCGGGCGCGGGAACGACTGTGCCGCCGCACGCGCGGCCCGGTGAGGCAGACCCCAATTTTTGGACCGAAAAAAGGCTCTCCGGGCGCTCTGCGCCCACAATTTGTGTCCGAAGTTATCTCAGGCATTAGTGAAAACACCTACACTCTCGGGAGCCCGCGGCGTAATGAATGAAATATAGGTGTTTTTACCTATTTGATTTTATCTAGGCAAGGCTAAACTTTCAGGCGTCCGGCAAGGAGTGCGGTAACACCTCCAGTGCCGGCCAGTTGAGAGTTTCTCCCTGCGTGATCCCTTTCGAGGGGCTGGCGGTTCCGCCAGACAAAAGTGATCATGCTTTTGCAGGCTCAAGTCTTTTCAGACTTGGGCCGTTTTTTTTTGCTCCGGCGCGGCCTTTCGCGCCCGGCCGCGGCCGTTGCGTTATCCTCTTCCCCCAGCTTCGCCGAAATCATGTCAAAATGCCTTAAAGCCCGGTCATTCCTCCGTCCGGATCAGGGCGGCCTGGGACAGAGCGGACATTAAAAAAGGATAAGAAATTGGACCAGCCATCTGACACTATCGAAGCGCGCCTGAGAAGCCTAGAACTGGTGCAGACGCTCCCCGAGCTGCTCACGCAGCACATCCCCTGCCACGCCCGTCTCGAAGCATTCAGGGAGTACAGCAACCGCGAAAAGCGCTGGGTGAGCCTCAACTACGAGCAAATGAACGAACGGGTGCAGCGCTGGCGCGAGGCCTTCGCCGCGGCGGGGCTCGAGCGCGGCGACCGCTGCGCGATGCTGATGCCGAACTGCGTGGACGCGATCTGCTTCGACCAGGGCGTGCTCTCCGATGCCTTCGTGCCGGTGCCGTTGCATGCCATAGACACCCCGGGCTCCTCGGCCTACATCCTGCAGGACTCCGGCAGCCGCGTTCTTGTCACGAACAAATATCTGAAGTGGAAGGGCATCCGCGACTGCGGTGTGGAGCTGCCCGATCTGAAGCTTGTCGTGATCACCGACGACGAGGTCCCCAGCGACCCCGCCGACCGCATCGAGGTCATCACGCTCGAGACCTTCCTGGAGCGCGGGCGCGGCACGCCGCTGCCCCCCGGCCCGAAGGACACAGACCTCGGGGCGATCGTCTACACCTCCGGCACCACCGGGCGCCCCAAGGGCGTGATGCTCACCCACCGCAACATCCTGAGCAACGTGCGGGCCGTGCTCAAGCACCTGCAGCCCGAGCCTACCGACCGCTGGTTCTCGTTCCTGCCCCTGTCGCACACCTTCGAACGCACGACGACCTACTACGTGGGCATGGGCATGGGCAACCCGATCATCTTCTACCGCTCGATCGCCACCCTCGCCAAGGATCTCAAGTACGCGGCGCCCAACGTGATGATGGCGGTCCCGCGAGTCTACGAGCAGATCTACGCGAAGATCATGCAGGAGGTGCGCCGACAGCCCAAGTTTGCGCAGGCGCTCTTCAACTGGGCCGTAGACGTGGGCTGGCGGCGCTTCTGCCGCGAAAACGGGCTGCCGGCCGCGCCCGGCCGGCTCTCGTTCCTCGACCCGATCGTGGCCGGCCCTCTCGACCGGCTCGTCGGCGCCAAGGTGCGCTCGGCCTTCGGCGAGCACAGCCACATTAACGTCTTCGTGTCCGGCGGCGCCGCGCTCAACCCGGTTGTCGCGCGGTGCCTGCTGGGCCTCGGCGTCACCATCGTCCAGGGCTACGGCATGACCGAGGCCTCTCCGATCATCTCGGTGCACAAAAAAGGCGCAATCCACCCGACCACGGTGGGTCCGGCCCTGCCGAACCTCGAGGTGAAGCTGGGCGAGGATGACGAGCTTCTCGTGCGCGGCCCCTCGGTGATGAAGGGCTACTGGCACAACCCGAAGGCCACCGACGAAGCGAAAGACTCCGAGGGCTGGCTGCACACGGGCGACGTCGCGGAAATCTACGAAGACGGGCAGATCAGCATCAAGGGCCGCATCAAGGAGATCATCGTCACCTCGACAGGCGAGAAGGTCCCGCCCGCTGATCTCGAGCAGGCGATCGAAGTCGACTCCTTCGTCGACCAGGTGATGGTGATCGGCGACAACCGCCCCTACATTGCAGCCATCATCGTGCCCAACAAGCAGGCCTGGGAGGCGCTCTGCGCGAAGCTCGGCGTCGACCCCGCGGATCCCGCCTCGCTCCGGGCCCGGCCCGTGCGGCAGGCGGTCGTGCACCTGGTGAAGGCCGCCACCCGCAGCTTTCCGAACTACGGCATCCCGCGCGACGTGCTTCTCACCCTGTCGCCCTGGACGATCGACAACGGGGCGCTCACCCCCACGCTCAAGCTCAAGCGCCGCGTGATCCTGCAGCGCCTCAACAAGGACATTGAAGAGCTTTACGGCTCCCGCGAGTAAACATGACATACAGCAACCGTTTGGATATGAGGCCTGTGGAGTACCCAGAGGGCTGCCGGGTGCTGCCCGATCTGCTCGAGCGAGCCGCCCGGCTCTGGCCTGACGGCCGGGCCTACGAGTGGTTCGACCGCCGCTCCGAGAGCTGGCGCAGGATCTCCTGGAAAGAATCGCTCGGCCTCGTACGGCGCTGGCAGAAAGCCTTCTCCGCCCTCGGGCTGCAGCGCGGGGACCGCGTCGCGGTGCTCCTCACGAACGGGCCTGAGGCGATCCTCACAGACCAGGCGCTGCTCGCAAGCGGCCTCGTGCCCGTGCCCATGCACGCGATCGACACGCCGGCAGCCTGCGCCTTCGTGCTGCAGGACAGCGGCGCGCGGGCCCTGATGTCGGCCTCAGAGGCGCGCTGGCACGCGATCCGCGACGCCGCCCCGGAGCACGGGCTCGACGCGCTCGAAACGGTCGTGCTGATCTCGGACTCTCCCAGCGAAAAGGACGCGCCGTACCCCGAGCGAGTCGTTTCGCTCGAGGACTTCCTCGCCGCGGGCGAGTCGGCCGCGCTGCGGCCCGAGAACCGGCCGGGCCCCCAGGACCTCGCCGCGCTGGTCTACACCTCCGGGACCACCGGGCGGCCCAAGGGCGTCATGCTCTCGCACCGCGCGATCATCGCGAACCTCGAGCAAATGTCGCACGTCTTCCCGCTCAGCTCGAAGGACACCTATTTCTCCTATCTTCCGCTCTCGCACGCCTTCGAGCGGACCGTGGCCTACTACTACTCGATCGCAAACGGCGCGTGTCTTGCGATCGCGCGCTCGGTGGGCACGCTGCTCGAGGACATGCAGCACACCCGCCCCACGCACATGAACACCGTGCCGCGGGTGCTTGAGAAAATCCACACGAAATTCTTCAACGACGCCTCCGCAGGGGGCGAGGAAGCTCTCAAGACGCTCGCCTGGGCGCAGGAGGCCGGCTGGAGGCGCTTCTGCCGCATCAACGACCTGCCCGTCGAGCACACGGCCCGCGAAGAGCTCGACGAGGCGGTGTGGCCGCAGCTCGACGAAAAGGTGGCCGGCCGCGTGCGGGCGATATTCGGCGGCCGCATCCGGGAGCTGATCTGCGGCGGGGCCGCGCTCAACTACTCGGTGGCGAAGTTCTTCTGCGCGATGGACATCAACCTGCGGCAGGGTTACGGGCTCACCGAGTCCGCGCCCGTGATCTCAGTCTCCGAAACCCCTGGGAACCACCCCGCCACCGTCGGCCGTCCGATGCCCGGGATCGAAGCCAAGCTGGGCGAAAACGACGAGCTGCTCGTGCGCGGCGCCCAGCTCATGGACGGCTACTGGAACCGCCCGGAGGCAACCCGCGGAGCGTTCACCGAAGACGGCTTTCTGAAGACCGGAGACCAGGCCGACCTCTCCGACGGGGGCCGCATCCGCATCAAGGGCCGCATCAAGGAGATCATCGTCACCTCGACGGGCGAGAAAATCCCGCCGGTCGACCTCGAGTATGCGATCCAGGGCGATCCCCTCTTCGAGCAGGTCCTCGTGGTAGGCGAAGGCCGCCCCTTCATCTCGGCCCTCGTCGTGGTCAACCCCGAGCAGTGGGCGATGTTCTGCCGCGGTCTCGGACTTGATCCGGCCGACCCCGCGACGCTCAGGCACCCGAAGGCGAGGCGCGCGGCGATCCTGCGCATCCGGGCCCGTACGAAACATTTCCCGCAGTACGGGGTGCCGCGCGCGGTGATGCTGCTTTCCGAGCACTGGACTCCGGAGAACGGCCTCACCACCTCCACGATGAAGCTGCGCCGCCAGCAGATCGTTAGCCGCTTCCTCGGTGAGATCGAGCGGCTCTATCAGAACAGCCCAGCCTGAGAGATGCTCCTCTTTGACTCCCACTGCCATATCAACGCTCCGGAATTCGACCAGGACCGCGCACAGGTGATCGCACGCATGAAGGAGGCCGGGCTGTGCGGCGCGGTGGTGATCGGCTGCGAAACGCGCGAGCTCGAGCCGTTGCGCTCGCTTGTGGCCGCGAACGCGGGATATCTCTGGGGTGCCTGGGCCTACCATCCAGAATACCGCGACACGGAACCCGAGCCGGACGTGGAGGCAATCGTCCGCGCGAACAGCCCGAAGGACTTTGTCGCCGTAGGCGAGACGGGGCTTGACTTCCACTGGTGCGAGCCCCCGCGGGACTGGCAGGTCGAGCGCTTCCTGCGGCACATTGAGGCCGCGCGGCGCCTGGGCAAGCCCCTCATCGTGCATGCCCGGGAGGCCGAGGCCGAGGCCGCCGACATTCTCCGGTCGGAGAACGCCGGCGAGACGGGCTTCGTGCTGCACTGCTTTTCCTCAAGTCCTGAGGTCGCGCGGCGGGTGCTCGACGCAGGCGGCATGGTAGGCATCAACGGCAACGTCACTTTCAGGCGCTCCGCCCTGATCCAGGAGTCCTGCCGGGCGGTACCCCTGGACCGGATCCTTGCCGAGACCGACTGCCCCTACCTAGCCCCCGTCCCCATGCGCGGCCGGCGCAACGAACCGTCGTTCGTCTCCTTCACAGTGGCTAAAATAGCAGAACTGCATGGCTGCACCGTCGAAGAGGCGGCGTCCGCCACCACGCAGAACGCAATAAAGTTTTTCCGCCTCCCCGGCGGCGCCTGTCCGCAGCAGCAGGGCGGACCCGCGTGAGGCAAGGCGCGTGTTTTTCAGGAACCAGCATGAAGAAATTTGTCAAAACCTCTTTGTTTTCAGCTCTGGCGGCCGCTGCAGCGGCGCTTGCGCCGGCCGCAGCCCTCACGGCGCTGCCCGCCGCTGCCGCGCAGTCCGCTCAGGCAGGCGCCGAGGAGGCCTATGCGAACTTCACCGGAGCGGTGAAGAACAACCGCGCCGATGTCGTCAAGAAGATGCTCGACCAGGGCTACAACCCCAACGTCAAGATGCCCAACGGCGATCCCGCCCTCGTCTACGCGATCCGCGCTGACAACGACAGGGTGATCCCGCTGCTGCTCAAGGCGAAGGGCATCGACGTCGACAAGGCCAACGCCTCCGGGGAATCCGCCCTGATGGTGGCCGCTTATAAGAAGAACCGCACGCTCGTGAACGAGCTGCTCGCAAAGGGCGCGATCGTTGACCGGTCCTCGGGCTGGTCGCCGCTGCACTATGCGGCGGCCGCGGGCTCGCCCGAGCTCGTGGATCTCTTTCTCAAGAAGGGCGCCAACCCGAACGTCCGCACCAAGTCCGGCGTGACCCCGCTGTTCATGGCCGCGCGGATCGCCAACCGCGCCTGCATTGAGCGGCTCCTCAAGGCGGGCGCCCGCAAGGATCTCTGCAACGATCGCGGCCAGAGCCCAGCCGACATGGTGAAGGCGAACACGACCACGCTCGACACGAAGCTGATCGACCTGCTCGCAACCAACAAGTGCGCGAAGTAAAAACCGGACCTTCAGCCCGGCAATAAAAAACGGATGCCGCGCGGCGCAGGCGCGGGATCCGTTTTTTCATGGGTCTGATGCCGGGCCGGGCTCTTAAAGTCCGCCCGCCGGCCCTGCGTTTCAGCGCTGCAGCGACAGCGCCCGCATTACGGCGTCAGCCTCCCCGGCCTCGAGCTGCCCCGGGGCCGAGCCGCCCCCGATCCGGGCGAAGGTGAGCGCCGAGCCGAAGATTTCCCCCGAAACGCGCGATACAGCCCCGAGAGCGCCCATCGCCATCGTAATGAGCGGGCAGGGAAGCTCCGCGCGGGCCCGCGCGGTCGCGAGCAGCAGCCGTGCGACATCTTCCGGAGTCTTCGGCATCACGGCGATTTTCGCGACATCGGCCCCGAGCGAGGCTTCGCGCCGCAGCACCGAGAGCATCGCCTCGAGCTCCGGTGTCTTCTCGAAATCGTGCCGGCTCACGATCACGCCCGCGCCGCTCAGGTGCGCGGCCTGCACAAGCCGCCTCACGATCCCCTCGCCCCAGCAGAGCTCGACATCGATCAGGTCGGCGCGGGCGCTGCGCGCGAGGCTGCCCACGAGCCGCTCGTACTCCGGGCCGGAAAAGGAGGCCTCGCCGCCCTCGCCCCTGGAGCGGACGGTGACGATGAGGAGCTTGGCGCCCGCGCGGGCCCAGGCGACGTTCACAAGATCGGCGAGCTCGAGAATCTCGTCGCTGTTGCGGCCGCGGTCCAGCCGGTCGAGCCGCAGCTCGATGCCTGCGATCTCGGGGCGCTCGCTCAGGCTCGAGACTGATTCGAGTATCGCTCCGGGCGTGTCGCCGGAGGCGGAGACGAGGATGCCGGGACGGCCGGCTCCGATCACGTAGCCCTTGCCCGGCACGCGGTACAGGCCCTTTTCACTGTCGCTCATGACCCTTTCCTCCCTGTCGATCGGGGCGCTTTTGCTTTAGTCCCGCTCAGGCGCGTCTCGCGGCGGCCGCCGCGGCGAGATCCATGAAAACCTCAAAGAGGCGCCTCTGCGCCTGATCCCTCTGCCAGAGATCCTCCGGATGCCACTGCACGGCCGAGACGAGGCCGTCCCCGCTTTCAAGCGCCTCAACCACGCCGTCTTTCGCGCGCGCCGCGACCGCGAGGGAAGGAGCGGGATCCTTCACCGCCTGATGGTGGCGCGAATTCACAAAAGCCTCTTCGCCGAAAATAGCCGCGAGGCGGCTCCCCGGCTCAATTGAGACATGGTGCACGGGGCGGTCCGGCGCTGCCTTCTGGCTGTGCTGGACGAAGGAGCCCGGGAGTTCCGTGGGGATGTCCTGGTAGAGCGTGCCGCCCAGGGCGACGTTGATCACCTGCAGACCGCGGCAGATGCCGAAAACCGGCAGGCCCTGCGATCTAGCCGCCCGGATGATCCCGATTTCAAAGGCATCGCGCACCGGAGTCGTCCGCCCGAGCCCGCGCCGGGGCTCCTCGCCGTAGAAATGCGGCGCCACATCGCAGCCTCCCGGCGCGATGAAGCCGTCGAAAAGCTGCGTGTAGGCTTCGGGAGGCACCCGCTCCGTTTCAGCGAAAATTACCGGCACGCCTCCCAGCGACTCAATCACCTCAAGGAGGCCGTCGGATTCATTGTAGGCCGTCATCGCGGGCATCTGCGGGACTTCGCCGGCGGTGGCGGTAACAGCTATGCGGGGCCTGCGCTTCGTCACTCTTTGTTCCTCTCTTTCTTTCGTTAAGGCAAAAGGCACCACTGCCATCTTAAGCGAAAGGCGCCCGGAGGGCGCCTTTCACCGCCTGCAGCTCCGCCTCCTGGAAGGCGGGGCTTTCCCTAGCCCCGGCCTTTCAGCGCGAGACCTCGGAGGTGATTTTCACCACAAGGTTCGAGCTGCCGACCGAGACCGCAGGCGTATAGCCCTCGAGGTCGCCCGGCTGCGGCATCAGGTTGCCGGTCTTGGAAACCCGCGCGCCCACAACCACGCGGCTGAGGGATTCAAGCCCGCCCATGCCGCCCGGCAGCCGCATCGAGGAGTCGATGGTGAAGGACGCGGGAAGCTCCGAGGCCTTCAGCTGCGTCACCGCGACCGGCATCTTCGAGCCCTCGATGGGGCGGGCGAAGACAAAGACCGTCTCGTCGCCGCTGAGCTTGGCCTTCAGGTCGGGGGAAATTGTCACCGTGCCGGAGAGCCTCGCCGCAGCGGCGGACGCAGCGGCGCTGCCGCTCGGGCGCTCCTCCAGGCGCTTGACCTGGGCGGTCTCGGTGAGCTGCGGCATTCCGGCCTTCGCGCGGGCGTCGTTCACCATCGCGATGGTGTTGCCCCAGTCCTCGCTGCCCGGCTCCTGCGTGCGCAGGATCCGCTCCCAGACGGAGGCTGCCTGCCGGTATTCGCCCCGGTTGTAAAGCGCCGTACCCTTGAGGGCGAGGGCCTTCCAAAGCGAGGGCTCGATCTTCAGCGCCTCGTCAACCAGCGCCTCGGGCCGTCCGGACAGGTTGCCGGTCTGCGCGGCAAGGCAGTCCGCCCAGTCGGCGAGCACCTGGGCGCGGGCGCTGCCCTGCAGCAGCGAGGCCAGCTTCTCGTAGGCCGCCGAGGCCTTGTCAAAGCGCTTGAGCGCATCGTTCGTGCGGGCGTAGAGCATCCAGCCGTTCACGTCCGAGGGATTGTCCTTCAGGTTCTGCTCCAGGTGGGCAAGCTGAGCATCGAGCTCTGCCATCGAGTGCCCGCCCGTGCTGCTTTGCGCCTGGGCCACCTCGGGGTTGAAGGCGTCCCATGTACCGAAACGCCAGTAGATCACCCCGGCGGCGATCGGGACAAAAAGCGCGATGAAGAGGAAGGTGCCGAGGCGCTGCCTGCGGTCGGCTTTCTCAAGGCCCGTGTCGGGCTTCGTCTCCTCGAGCACGCGCCGTTCGAGCTCCGCGCGGACTTCCTCGTACTCGGCCTGGCTCAGGCGTCCCTCGCTGCGGTTTTTCTCCAGGGCGGCGTATTCGCCCTGCAGCGCCTCAAGGTTCGTCTTCACGCGGCCGCCATCGCCCGTGCGGGCGGAGCCGCCTCTTGCTCCCCAGAAAAGCAGCAGCAGGGCCAGGACGGTGAGAATCACCGCGGTAATGATGAAGGCTGCCATCACGCATCTCCCTTTCCGCCGCGGCTTTCGTCCGAGCCGCCGTTCAAAAGCCGCAGCGCTTCTCTGCGCTGCTCATCGGTCAGGGGCGCGGGCTTCTGGCCCCCGCCCTTTCTCCTGCGGCGCACCGTGACGACGTACCAGGCGAGCACCAGCACAAGCAGAACCGCAGGCCCGAGCCAGAGCAGCGCGGTTGTTGCCTTGAACGGGGGCTTGTACAGCACGAAGTCCCCGTAGCGGTCCGTCATGTAGCGGATGATCTCCTCGTCGGTGCGCCCCTGTGCGATCTGATCGCGCACCTGGCGGCGCAGGTCGATCGCCAGGTCCGCATTCGAGTCCGCGATCGTCTGGTTCTGGCAGACCAAGCAGCGCAGGTTCTCCGAGATCTTCAGCAGCCGCTTGTTCTTTGCCGGATCGAACTCGTCGGAGGCCGCCTCGCGGCCCGCTGCCGGAGCGGCCGCGGAGGCCGCCGCGGCAGAGGAGCCCGCCGGGGCAGAGGCCGATGGCGCGGTCTGCGCGCCGGCCGAAGCCGCCGCGAGAAGGAGAGCGCCCGCAGCCGCCGCGGCCGCCAGCTTCAATTTATTCGTCATCATTCCGCCTCCAGTTTTTCGAGCAGGGGCTTCACGTCCGTCTTCCAGGCCTTCTCCATCATGGGCCCGATCACCTTGTGACGGATCACGCCCTTCTTGTCCACGATGAAGGTCTCCGGCACGCCGTAGACGCCGTAGTCAATTCCAAGCTTGCCCTCGGGGTCGCGCAGCACGTAGTCATAGGGGTTGCCGAACTGCGAGAGGAAGGCCAGCCCCGGGGCCGCCTTGTCCTTGTACTGCAGTCCCACGACAACGCTCTTCAGTTCCCCGGAGCGGCGCAGGTTCATGATGTAGGGATGCTCCTCGCGGCAGCTCTCGCACCAGGAGGCCCAAACGTTGAGCAGCCACACCCGCCCCTTGAGCTCGCTACTGGAGACCTTGCGCTCCATGTGGTAGAGATCCTGCAGCTCGAAGGCGGGGGCAGGCTTGCCGATCAGGGGCGAAGGCACCTCGTGGGGATCGAGGTACAGCCCCTTCACCAGAAAGCCCGCGAGCACCACGAAAAGAACAAGCGGAAGAAGATACTTGAGTTTTTTCATCTTTTTGCGTCCTAATTGCCTAGCCCGCGTCCGCGGCGCGGCTTGAGCGCCGGTAGCGCCGGTCGCAGATCGAGAAAATTCCGCCCAGCGCCATCAGCAGCGTTCCAATCCAAATGAAAAGCACAAAGGGCTTCGCGTACACGCGAACGATCCAGCCCCCGTCGCTGGTCGGATTGCCGAGCGCCGCGTAGACATCGCCGGTCAGACGGTGCCTGATCGAAGCCTCGGTCATGGGCATGCCGCGCGAGGAGAAGTAGTCGCGCTTTTCCGGATGGAGCTTGCCGGTTTCGCGCCCGCCCTCGATCAAAGTGATGTCAGCCCTGCGCGAGAGGTAGTTGGGGCCGCGCTGCTCGGTCACGCCGTCAAACCGGAAAGTGGTCGATCGCACCGTCACCACGTCGCCGGGGTGCATGCGCACGTCGCGCTCGGCCTGATAGCCCATCACCATCGCAATGCCGAAGACCGTGACGCCGATGCCCAGGTGCGCGAGCTGCATGCCCCACCAGGAGGCGCTCTGCCGGCGCAGGCCGGCGAGGAACGAAGAGGCGTTGCGGGATCCGGCGCGCGCCTCGTGGATGATCGAAAAGAGGACCCAGAAGGCGAGGAAGGCGCCCACCGCAGGCCAGAGCTTCAGGCTTCCCATCGCGAGCGGCACGGCGACGGCCGCGGCGACCGACAGCAGCAGCACGAGCCAGAGCTCACGGCAGATGGCCACGGGATCGGCCTCCTTCCAGCGCGTCATCGGGCCGATCGCCATGAGAAAGACCACCGGCATCATGATCGGTCCGAACACCGCATCAAAGTACGGCGCGCCCACGGAAATTTTCCCCAGTCCCAGCGCGTCGAGAACAAGCGGGTAGATCGTGCCCAGCAGCACTGCGGCCATCGCGACCAGCAGGAAGATGTTGTTCACGAGCAGCATCGACTCCCGGGACACGATCGCGAAGCTCCCGCCGCTGCCCACCTCGGGGGCCTTCCAGGCAAAGAGCACGAGCGAGAGCCCAATCACGAGGCACAGGAACACGAGGATGAAGAGCCCGCGGGCCGGATCGGTGGCGAAGGCGTGCACGGAAGTGAGCACGCCCGAACGCACGAGGAAGGTTCCGAGCAGGGACAGGGAGAAGGTGACGATCGCAAGAAAGACCGTCCAGATCTTGAAGCAGCCGCGCTTTTCAGCCACCGCGAGCGAATGCATCAGTGCAGTCGCGGTAAGCCACGGCATGAAGGACGAGTTCTCCACCGGATCCCAGGCCCACCAGCCGCCCCAGCCGAGCTCGTAGTACGACCAGTAGCTGCCGAGCGCGATGCCCACGGTGAGAAACACCCAGGCCGCCGTGGTCCAGGGGCGCATCCAGCGCGCCCATGCGATGTCAAGGCGGCCCGAGAGCAGCGACGCGATCGCAAAAGCGAACGGCACCGAGAAGCCCACGTAGCCCAGGTAGAGCAGCGGGGGATGGAAAATCATTCCCGGGTCCTGCAGCAGGGGATTGAGGTCAGCCCCCTCAGGCGCGGGCGGGAAAAGCCGCAGGAAGGGATCGGAAGTGGTCAGAATGAAAAGCAGGAACCCTGTGGCGACAAGACCCAGCACTGAGAGCACGCGGGCCTGCGTCACTTCAGGGAAGCGCTTTGCGGAGAAGGCCACCGCGCAGGACCACCATCCGAGACACACGACCCAGAAGAGGATCGAGCCCTCATGCGAACCCCAGGTCGCCGCGAGCCGGTAGTACCAGGGCAGCATCGAGTTCGAGTTGTTCGCGACATTGAGCACAGAGAAGTCGCTCACAAAGAAGCACCAGGCGAGCGTGCCGAAGGCGAGCGTAAGGCACAGCGCCACGGCGATCGAGGCCGGGCGCGCGAGGTCGGCCCAGCTGCGTACGCCCAGATACGTGCCTGCCATGGGCAGCACGCCCTGCACGAGGGACAGGACGAGGGCGAGTATCAGGGCAAAATGTCCAATTTCGGCTATCACAGAACTTTCTCCCGTTGTCTAAAACCTTCCCCTGCGGGCTGAAGCAAGGGGCGTCATCGCGGAGCGGCGGCCGCGCGGGCCTTCTTCGCGTCTTCCATCGCTTTAGCCGCCTCGGGCGGCATGTAGTTTTCATCGTGCTTCGCGAGCACCTCGGAGGCGACGAAAATCCCCGACTCGCCAAGCCTGCCCTGCGCGACCACGCCCGTGTTCTCTGCGAAAAGATCAGGCAGCGCCCCCTTGTAAGAGCAGGCGACGTCATGGCTGTCGTCGGTCACGACGAAAGTAGTGGCCATCCCGTCGGGGGAGATCTTCACCGTGCCCGTCTTCACCATGCCTCCCACGCGGAAGGCGCGCCCTTTGGGGGCCTCGCCGGCCGCGACCTGGCTGGGCGAGTAAAAGAAGACCACGTTCTCCGACATGGCCGAGTAAATGAGGCCTCCGGCCACGCCGCACGCAACGAGGGCCAGCCCCCCGAGGATGAGGATCTTTCTTCTTGAGCGGTTTCCTGCCATCATCGCTTCACTCCCGCGGCCGGAGCTCGGCCCCGGCCTGTTCGTCTTCCAGGCGCGCGATCCGACGGATCTCGGCCAGCGCCGAGCGCCTGCCGCGCCGCAGGCTGATCAGTTCAAGGACGATCGCGAGCACTGCGACGCCCCAGGCCATCCAGACCCAGAAGCCGTGCCCGCCCATCGCGAAAAAGGCTGATGCGCTTTCCCAATGCATTTAACGGTCTCCTTGGAGCGCGACCGCGCGGGCCCAGGGCTCGCGGCGGCAGCGCCTCAGCACTTCGGTGCGGGTGCGCTCAAGAACCGCTCCCGTGCAGTAAATCCACAGGGCCGCCACCATGATGAGCACGGTGTAGAACATCGTGGTCTCCATCGAGGTGCCCCGGGTGGTGATGGAGGCGCCCTGGTGCAGGGTGTTCCACCACCGCACCGAAAAATAGATGACAGGCACGTTGAGCGCGCCCACGATCGCGATCACCGCGGCAGCCCGGTCGGCCTTGCGGTAGTCGTCGATCGCCTCGTGCAGCGCGATGTACCCGAGATAGAGAAAAAAGAGGATCAGCATGCTCGTGAGCCTCGCGTCCCAGACCCAGTAGGTGCCCCAGGTGGGCCTGCCCCACATCGAGCCGGTGAAAAGTGCGATGAAGCCCATCAGGGCGCCGGTCGGAGCCATCGCCACGGCGAAAGCCGGGGCCATCTTCGAGCGCGTGACAAGCCCCCAGACCGTGTAGAGCGCCATCATGACGTAAATGAAGAGGCTCATCCAAGCGGCCGGGATGTGCATGAAGATGATGCGGTAGGAATTGCCCTGCCGATAGTCGATCGGGGTCACGAAAAAGCCCATGTAAAACCCGACCGCAAAAAGGACGAGCGAGACCGCAAAACAGCCTTTGGCAAGGGGGCCCACAGACTTGTAAAAGCGCTCCGGATCCGTAAAGCAAGGAAAGCTCATGGCGTCAGCCTCTTTTCTCCAATCATTCTTCAATCGGTCGACCTGTCCCCCGCGGAACTCCGCCCCATTCTCCCCGCCGCGCCTTCAGGAGACCGCAATGCGCAGCGCCGCGGCAGCAGCCCAGGGGGCCACCGCGAGTGCAAAAAGCGAAAGAGCCGCGGTGATGAGAAAGTAGGCGCCGGGCGCCACCGATACGGCGACCGCTCCCGCCGCCCCGGCGCCGAAAATGAGCACCGGGATGTAAAGCGGAAGAACCAGCAGCGAGGTGAGGACGCTGCCCGCCCGAAGCCCCAGCGTAAGCGCGGCCCCCACCGACCCGATCAGCGAGAGCACCGGGGTGCCCAGCAGCAGCGAGGCGGCCAGCGCCCCCGTCACGGCGGGCTCCAGATCGAACATCAGGCCCGCGAGCAGCGAAAAGACCGTGATGGGGATTCCCGTGGTAAGCCAGTGCGCGAAAACCTTCGCCAGCACGATGAGCGCGAGGGGGTCGGGCGAGAGGATCATCTGCTCGAGCGTACCGTCGGCGAAATCCTGCGCGAACAGCCGCGGCAGCGACAGAAGCGCCGCCAGCAGCGCCGCCACCCAGACGATGCCCGGGGCGATGCTGCGCAGCAGCCCCGTCTCCGCCCCCACGCCCAGGGGCACGAGCGTGATCACGACAAGAAAGAAGAAGACAGTCTGCAGCAGGTCGGCCTTCTGGCGCATGGCCAGCATCAGGTCGCGGCGCACGACGGCAAAAAACAGCTTAAGCATGGCGCGCCTCCCGGCCTTTCCGCCCCGGCGCGAAAGCCGAGACGTCAAACTCGAAATACCCGGGAGCGCTCAGCCCGGAGGCCTGGTGGGTCGTCATCACGGTGATTCCTCCCGAGGCGGCGTGCGCCTCGATGAGGCGGCACAGGGCCTCAACTCCGCGGGGGTCGAGCGCCGTGAAGGGCTCGTCGAGGATCCAGAGCGGAACCGGCTCCGAAAGGTAGAGCCGCGCGAGGGCCGCGCGCCTGTGCTGACCCTGGGAGAGGGAGCGCGCGGGCTCGTCCTCGTAGCCCGCAAGCCCCACGCGGCGAAGCGCCTCGCGGCACCCGCCCTCGTCTGCCGGGCGGCCGAAAAGCGCCGCGTTCACCCGGAGGTTCTCAAGACAGGAGAGCTCCTCCTTCAGGCCGTTCATGTGCCCGATGTAAAGAAGCTCCGCGCGGTAGTCCCCGCCCAGCTCCCTGATCGGGCGGCCGCGCCAGAGCACTTCGCCCGACTCGGGCTCGAGCAGCCCCGTGATGATCCTCATGAGGGTGGTCTTTCCCGCGCCGTTCTCCCCGAAAAGGCGAACGACTGCACCGGCGCGGGCCTCGAGCGAGAGCCCCCGGTAGAGGCAACGCTCTCCCCTCACGCAGGCCACCCCCCGGAGGGTGAGCTGGGGGGCGGCAAGCGGCTTTTGCTCCTGTCTGTTCATCGGATGGATCGTCTCATGTTGCAGACGGCACGTCTGCCAGCTTTTTCTTTTTTTGCAGCCGGCTCTCTATCTATATAGAGACCGGAGTGCGCCGCGCCTTCGCAGACGCGGTACTTACTTTGTCTGCGAAAGTTTAGGGAATCGTCATTAAGCCTCGCTTAAGGCTCCCGGCCCGATTCATGGAACAGGGAAACATTAGTATTTTCCCTTATACCTGCCTAAACTACCGCCGCCCTATACCGCCTTTAAGGGTAGTCTGCTCCCTCTTCCAATTTGACTCGCATCAAATTACTACCCTTAAAGGGATAATCATCGGCCAAACCATTAATACTGTACAAAAATACACTAGTGTTAACACTTAGTCTTTCTGAAAAATCCGACAGGTATTTATTTTTGCCGGGTCTTCCCTTAGAGTGGGGATCGACGGGAGACGAGTGCACCTCACTCCCAGGTTTTTTTACCCACCACAGAAGCGAAATCCAAAGCCGCAGCCGGCCGGGTCCCCTAAAGAACAGGGAACCGCGGGCCGGTCGAACAGACGGCTTGAAAGAGGAGATAGCTATGGCTGAAACTCAGTATGAGGCCCTTCGCCGCCAGGGCGTGAGCCGCAGAAGCTTTCTGCAGTTCTGCTCACTGACCGCCGCGAGCCTCGGGCTCGGCAGCGCCGGCGCCAAGGACATCGCCCAAGCGATGCAGACCAAACCCCGCGTCCCGGTCGTCTGGCTGCACGGTCTGGAATGCACCTGCTGCTCGGAGTCCTTTATCCGTTCCTACCACCCGATCATCAAGGACGTGGTTCTGTCGATGGTCTCGCTCGACTACGACGACACGCTGATGGCCGCCGCCGGCGAGCAGGCCGAGGAAGCGCTCGAAGATACGATCACCAAGTACAAGGGCCAATACATCCTCGCCGTCGAAGGCAACGTGCCGCTCGGCAACGACGGAACGTTCTGCGTGCCCTCGGGCCAGATCTTCCGCGACAAGCTCATCCGCGTCGCCAAGGACGCCAAGGCCGTGATCGGCTGGGGCTCCTGCGCCGCCTGGGGCTGCATCAACACCGCCAAGCCCAATCCCACCGGCTCCGTGCCGATCACCGAAGTGATCTCCGACAAGCCGATCGTGCTCGTGCCCGGCTGCCCGCCGATTCCCGAGGTGATGACCGGCGTGCTCACCTACATCCTCACCTACGACCGCCTGCCCCCGCTCGACCGCCAGGGACGTCCGAAGATGTTCTACGGCCAGCGCATCCACGACAAGTGCTACCGCCGCGGCCACTTCGACGCCGGACAGTTCGTCGAGAAGTTCGACGACGAGGGCGCGAAGCTCGGCTACTGCCTCTACAAGATGGGCTGCAAGGGTCCGACCACTTACAACTCCTGCTCGACCCTGCGCTGGAACGAAGGTCTGTCCTGGCCGGTCCAGTCCGGCCACGGCTGCATCGGCTGCTCCGAGGCGAACTTCTTCGACAAGGGCTCCTTCTATGACCACGAGACCACCGTCCTGCCTCCGGGCTGGGGCGGCGTCGAGGCGACCGTCGACAAGGTCGGCCTCGGAGTGATGGCCGTCGTGGGCGTCGCCGCGGCTGCCCATATCGCGGCAAGCGCCGTGGTCCAGGCCCGCGCGAAAGGCAATAACAAGCACATTGGAGAAGGCAAATGAGTGAAACCCGTATCGTCGTTGACCCGCTGACCCGAATCGAGGGCCACCTGCGCGTTCAGGCTGTCATGGGCAGTGACGGCAAGCTCGCCGACGCCTATTCCACCGGCACGATGTGGCGCGGGCTCGAAGTCATTCTGAAGGGCCGCGATCCCCGCGACGCCTGGGCCTTCGTCGAACGCATCTGCGGCGTCTGCACCGGCATTCACGCGCTCGCCGCCGTGCGCTCCGTCGAGGACGCGATCGGCATCAAGATCCCGAAGAACGCGAACATCATCCGCAACCTGATGAACGCGACGCTCTACGCTCAGGACCACGTGACGCACTTCTATCAGCTGCACGCGCTCGACTGGGTCGACGTCGTCTCCGCACTCAAGGCCGATCCGCGCGAAACCGCCGCCATCGAAGCGAAGATCGCGCCGCACCATGAGCTCAACGGCGTGGGCTACTTCAGCGACATTCAGCGCCGCCTGAAGGACTTTGTCGCCACCGGCCAGCTCTCGATCTTCAAGAACGGATACTGGGGCCACCCCGCCATGAAGCTGCCCCCCGAGGTGAACCTGCTCGCGACCGCTCACTACCTGGAGGCTCTTGACTTCCAGCGCGAAGTGATCAAGATCCACACGATCCTCGGCGGCAAGAACCCGCACCCGAACTACCTCGTGGGCGGCGTTGCCTGCCCGATCAACGTGAGCGGCACGGGCGCCGCCGGCAACGGCCTGAACGAAGTGACGCTCAACTACATGCGCGACATCGCCAAGTACGCCGTCGACTTCGTGAACAACGTTTACCTGCCCGACCTCAAGGCGATCGCTGCCTTCTATCCCGAGTGGACGAAGGTGGGCGGCTACAAGAACTTCCTGTGCTACGGCGACTTCCCGGAGATCGCGAACCAGTGGGACAACAAGAGCTGCCAGATGCCCTCCGGCGCGATCCTCAACGGCAACCTCAAGGAGGTCATGCCGGTCGATCCCCGCAACACCGAGGAAATCCAGGAGTTCGTCGATCACTCGTGGTTCAAGTACGAGGACGGCAAGAAAGGCCTGCATCCGTGGGAAGGCGACACCACGCCGCACTACGAGCTGCCCAAGGGCGCCGAAGGCACCCGCACGAAGTTCTCCTGGCTCACCACGAACGGCAAGTACTCCTGGATCAAGGCGCCGCGCTGGAAGGGTCACGCGATGGAAGTGGGCCCGCTCGCCCGCCTCGCGGTCGGCATCGCCCTTGACGTCGATCACGTGAAGCAGCCCGCGCTGCAGCTGCTGCAGGAACTCAACCTGCCGCTGGAAGCCGCCTTCTCCACCCTCGGCCGTACGGCCGCCCGCGCCCTCGAGGCGAAGTGGGTCGCTGACAAGATGGTGCAGTACGTCGACGACCTCACCGCCAACATCAAGGCGGGCGACGAAGCCGCCGCCAACATGGAGAAGTGGGAGCCCTCGACCTGGCCGAAGGAGTGCAAGGGCGTGGGCCTTTGCGAAGCCCCGCGCGGCGCGCTCGGCCACTGGTGCGTCATCAAGGACGGCAAGCTCACCAACTGGCAGGCCATCGTGCCCACCACCTGGAACGCTTCGCCGCGCTCCGACGACGGCGAGATCGCCCCGTTCGAGGCCTCCCTCAAGGGAACCCCGATCGCCGATCCGAAGCGCCCGGTCGAAATCCTTCGCACGATTCACTCGTTCGACCCGTGCCTCGCCTGCGCGTCGCATCTCTTCTCGGCCGACGGCAAGGAAATCACGAAGGTCGTTTCCGAGTAAGGAGGCATCCTCATGAAAATCGACAACACCACCTACGAGGTCGACCTCTCGGACGGCAAGTGCCAGCCTATCTACGTATGGGAAGCTCCCGTGCGCGTCTGGCACTGGCTCATGGTCGTCACGATGGTGACGATGATCGTGACCGGCTACCTGATCGGCCGCCCGCTCAGCTCCAACATGGCTGACACGTGGCAGACCTATCAGTTCGGCTACATCCGCATGCTTCACTTCATTGCGGCGTTCGCCTTCACCGGCCTGTTCATCTACCGCATCTTCTGGGCCTTCATGGGCAACCGCTACGCGCGTCAGATCTTCCTGCCGCCGCTGTGGTCCTGGAAGTTCATCAAGGGCATCGTGAACCAGGCGCTCTATTACCTCTTCATCAAGAAGAGCGCCCCGGAGTACGCGGCCCACAACCCGCTCGCTGCGATCGCGATGTTCGCGTTCTTCGTGCTGGGATCCTTCGGGATCATCATCACGGGCTTCGCCCTCTACGGTCAGGCCTTCGGCGCGGGGACCGGCTGGGAGACGCTCACCGGGTGGGTGATTCCGCTCTTTGGCGACTCCCAGGCCGTGCGCACGACGCACCATGCCCTGATGTACGTGTTCTGCCTGTTCATGGTGGCTCACCTCTACATGGCCAGCCGCGAGGACATCATGGGCGGCGCCACCGAGATGTCGGCCATTACGAACGGCCTGCGCATGTTCAAGCACGCGAAGTAAGGCTGGCTGCGCCCCTCTCCCGCCGCGGATGACATTCTTATCTACGACGAGAGGGGTATGAACCTCACGGCGGGACTTCCCTCCCATGGTGGAAGTCCCGCCGATTTTTTTTTGTTAACCTAACAGGCGTCTGCTAAGGGGCGTTGGGACCGCCCGCTTCTGACGGCGCGTCCCCTTCCCTGAAATTCAAGGAGAGGCAAGGTGCCTGCGGTCGCGAAAAAATACAAAGTCGTCGTCATGGGCGTCGGCAACATCCTCTGGGCCGACGAAGGCTTCGGCGTGCGAGCGGTCGACGCCTTTCACCGCAGGTGGAAGGTCCCGGCCGGCGTCGAGGTGATCGACGGGGGCGTGCTCGGCTACTTTCTTGCCGAATACATCGAAAACGCCGAGCGGCTGCTTGTCTTCGACTGCTGCGACTTCCACGGCCGCCCGGGCGAGGTGACGCGCTTTGCCGACCAGAGCATCCGACCGTGGCTCGCGACGAAGGTGTCCGTGCACCAGGCGGGGCTCAACGACCTCTTTGCTACGGCGATGCTGCTCGGGCGCTATCCCGAGCATGTCACGGTGCTCGGCTGCCAGCCCGAAAACATCGAAGACTACGGCGGTTCGCTCACCCCCGCGGCCCAGGCCGCGATCCCGAAGGTGCTGGAGGCGGCCGAGCGCGAGCTGTCGCTCTGGGGAGTCGAGCTCGAGCCGCGCGGCGAGGGCGAGAAGGTCGCCCCGCTTGCGGAATCCTGCCTCGAGCAGGACGTCTACGAGCAGGGGCGCCCGACCGAAGACGAGGCCTGCCGGTTCGCAGACCCGCGCTTCTGCACCCCGCAGGAGCCGCGCCGCGGCAGCAATTGAGCGCGGCCGATCGAAGGAGGATTTCAAGCACATGTGCATCGCAATTCCCATGCAGGTGGTCTCAAGCGACGCTCTGAGCGCCTGCTGCCGCAACGGCCCGGAGGAAGTCCGGGTGAACACGGAGCTCACAGGCCGGGCGAAGCCCGGCGACTGGCTCCTCGTCTTCCAGGGCAGCGCCGTGCGCCCGATGGAGCAGAGCGAGGCGCTGCAGATGCGCGCGGCCCTGGGGGCCCTCTCCTCGGTCATGGACGGCACCGCGACCCGCGAAGGAATTGATGCGGCCTTTGCCGACATCACGGCCCACACCGGGGAGCTGCCGGACTTTCTCAAGCCCGGCCCCCGCGGCTCGTGAACCGCGTGCTTCCATCGATTTTCACCCACCACCGGAACAGACACAGAAAAAGATGCCAGTCAAGCTTAACGAACCCACGCGTGAAATCACCCAGGTCGACGTCGACCGCCATCCGGTCTTCCAGAGGCTCTGGGGCGCCGAGGGCTTCACTCGCGTCACCGAGGAGAACCTCGGCGCGTTCGCGTCCCAGAAGGGGCTCGTGCTCGCCGTGTTCGCCGACAATCCCACCACCTTCAAGGAAAGCATCGACATCGCGGTGATTGCGCCCGAGATCGGCCGCGCGTTCGGCGCCTATCTCTCCGGCCGCGGTTTCACCGACCCGAGGGTGGGCCGCGCGATCGCCTCGCGCTACGGACTGACGCGGCTGCCGGCCGTCGGCTTTTTCCGCGACGGCGAGTTCCTCGGGGCGCTGCAGGGCCTCAAGGGGTGGTCGGAGTACATCCAGGGGCTTACCGAGATCGGCGCTCGACAGCAGCCCGCAAGGCACACGATTTCCATCCAATCCAACTGACCGCGCTCCGGTCCCACGGGTCTCCCCCAAACCGGAGCCCGGCGGTCCAAAGCGCACAAACCATCTCAGGACACAATTTCCATGGACAATGTGATTTCCGCCAGCAGCATTCTTGAGGCAGGCAAACAGGCCCGCAGTTTCGTGCGCGACGAAAAAAAGGTCGCCGTGGCCCGCGAAGCCCTCGAGTGGCTCAAGGCGACCCGGGCGCTGCTCGAGAAGACCCAGCGCGACGGCGGCGGGCTGCACGAGGTAACGGACCTGAACGGCCGCAGCGACGAGTTCAAGAAATTTCTGTTTGACACGCTCGAGAGCGGCGAAATCCGCATCACGATGGACGGCGGCCGCATCCGCATGGAGGAAACGGGCGTGCCGACGCTCTGGCGCATGCTCGTGGGCCAGCAGGACATGATCGTGACGGCCTACATTCCGGAGGTGGTGCTGCGCTTCAGCCGCACCGAGGGAGCAGATACGATCGTCGAGCCCGAAAAGAAGCCCGACGGACTCTTCGCGACGCCCGCGATCTTCTCGGAGCTGCGCTCGCAGCTGCGGCACTGCGACATGACCCGCTTCGACCCGCACGCGATCCCCCACGCCGTCGAGCTCTCGCGCGAGCCCCTGTCGCCCGCAGACAAGGCCTACATCAATGAGATCTTGGGCGAAGGCTCGATCCACGTCCAGATGCAGGGCTTTGCGAAGAGCACAATCACGCAGACCCGGGTGCGCGGCCTCTGGAGAAGCAAAATCCTCAACAACGCGGGCCGCGAGCTGCTCGACCAGGTCGTGGTTTCGCCGCTGCCGCCCGAAATCCCGAGCACGCCCGACGACCTGGCGGAGGCCGTGAAGAAGCTCTCCGACATGATCGAGTGGGTGGAAATCGACATTTCCCGCGGCGCGATCGGCTGATGCCCTGGAAAACACGGAGGGAGAGCTGGAGATGACAGAAAAGAACGCAGGCCTCACGAACGACCCGCTCTACTACCTCGAGCGCTTCGAGCAGCAGAGAATCGGCCCGCGCACCCGCATGCAGTGCAAGGTCTGCGGCTTCGTCTACGATCCGGACGAAGGATGCCTCGAGTGGCAGGTGCCGCCCGGGACCCCCTTTCTCGAGGTCCCGCAGAACTACGACTGCCCGGCCTGCGGCTGCCCGCACTCCTCCTTCATCATCCTCGACCGCGAAAGGGGACACGAAAATGACTGACAAAGCCGCAGAACCCGTCCGCCCCCGGGTGCGCGTGCGGGTCTTCCGCGAAAGCCCCGAGAAGTTCTTCCTCGCGGGCTTTCGGAAAATAGCGAACACCCGCATGAAAGGGGTTCCAATCTGCAATCCGAAGCTGCACGTCTCCACCCTGCCCTTCAGGCTGGTGAACGGACAGTGGATCGGGGGCGTTGTGACGCCCTGGTCGCTGCTCGTGATCCGGGCCTGCGCGACTCCGGCCAGCTGGGAGCGCATCGCGGAGACCAAGGTGGGCTCGATCGAGCTGCCGGGCGGAGATTTCAGCTTCATGTGCGTGCGAGACCTCGAGATGGGCGAGTACCAGAGCTGCTCGCTGCTCTCGCCCACCTGGGAGGTGGGCGACCAGGAGACGGCCGAGGCCGTGGTGCGGATTTCGCTTGAGACGATGCTTACCGCGCCTGACAGGCAGGAGGCGGACGCGTCCGGACAGCAGGCCTGCGGGGCGCCCCGGGCGGGCAGCGCCCGGGCCGCAGACCCGTCGCGGCTCTCCCGCCGGGACTTCTTCACCCGGCCCGCAAGGAGCGAAGCCCCGGCCGGCCGGCCCTCTGATTCTGACTCCGGAGACACCCCATGAGCGCGTTTCCCGACATCGGCACCGTCGAAGTGATCATGCATCCCGAGGCCGGAGCGCCCGGAAAAGTGACCGTGAGGAGCACCCGCCGCCTTCCCGTGGCGAACCTGTTCGTGGGGCGCCCTGCCGACGCTTCCATTCCAAAGCTGATCTCCATGCTTTTCGCGCTCTGCCCCGCGGCTCAGAGCTGCGCCTGGGAGGCGGCCGCCTCGCTGGCCGAAACCGGACGGCTGCCCGAGCAGAAGCTCGCGCAGTGGGGCGCCATCGTGCAGCTCGAGGCGATGAGCGAGCACCTGAGGTGCCTGCTGGTCGAGCTGCCGCGCGCACTCGGAATCGACGAGCAGCTCGATCTGCGGCCCCTCGGGTTCCTCCGTATGAAGATCACGGGCGTGCGCGGCGTGGACGCTGCGGGCCGCGAGAACCTTCTTCGCGTGATCCGCGGCGTCGCGGCAAACCTCCTTTTCGGATCCGAGGAGCTGATTACGAAGCTCTCCGAGTGGCGGAGCCAGCACGAAATCGAGGACTGGATCACGCGCCTGCCCGCGCCGCTGCGCTCAGGGCTCACCTACCTCTCCACGCTGCCGCGCACGCTGGGCGCAACGGGCGTGCGGGATCTCGATCCGGAATCCCCCACTGTGCGCAAGGAGCTCGCCTCGGGACTGCGCGAGAGCGCGTTCTGCTTTGAGCCGAGGCTTTTCAGCGGCCCCGCGCAGACCTCAGCCCTCACCCGCCGGGCCACCTGCCCCGCGCTCATGCCCGAGCTGCTGCGGCGCAGTCCCGGCTGCTTCGATTACTACTACGCGCGCGTGCTCGAACTCGGCTCCTGGTGCGGCGGATTCGAGCCGCCCGAGAAGCTCGTCTCGGGCTTCAGCCCGGAGCCGGGGGTGGGCATCAGCTTCGTGCAGACCGCCCGCGGCACCCTCACCCACCGCGTCAGGATCACAGGGGGCATCGTGCGCGAGGCCTCCATTGTCGCGCCCACCGAATGGAACTTCGTGCCGGGAGGCGCAGCCGAGCAGGCGCTCAACGCCCTTTCGGTCTCCGACTGGAAGAGCTGGCAGACCCGGGCCGAGATCGTGCTGCGGCAGTTCGACGCCTGCATACCCTACAAGATCGTCACGGAGAGCGGCCATGCATGAGGTCTCGATTGCCGAAGGCATCATGGAGATCGTTTCCAGCGCCGCCGCGAAGGCGGGGGCGAAGTCGGTGAGCGAGGTACGGGTCGCGGTGGGAGAGCTCTCCGCGGTCGAAACCGAAGCACTTTCCTTCGCCTTCGAGTCCGTGAAAAAAGGGACCGTCGCCGACCGAGCCCGGCTCGTGATCGAGCGGCCCGAGGGGCGGGCCTGGTGCCTCGACTGCAGGCGCGAAGTGCCGCTGCACCGCTTCGGCGACGCCTGTCCGCTTTGCGGAGGCTATCACCTCGCACCCACCCAGGGCCGGGACATGAAGGTAATCGACCTCAAAGCCGACTCCGGCCCGGACGAACAACGCAATTCTTGAAATGAAAGGAGACTGCTGATATGTGTACCACCTGCGGCTGCGGCGGAAACCACAGCCATATCCACGCCCACACCGACGAAAACAGCAACGTCACGATCCACGCGGGCGAGGATGGCCACGATCACGACCATCATCACCACGACGAGGGCTCCAGGACGATCAGCGTCGAGGAGGACATCCTCGCGAGAAACAACGCCGATGCGGCAAAAAACCGCGCCTTTTTCGCGAGCCGCGGCATCCTCGCCCTCAACTTCGTCTCGAGCCCCGGCTCGGGAAAGACCGAGCTGCTCGCGGCCACCATCCGCCGCGCGGATCCGAAAAAGCTTCCGATCACCGTGATCGAAGGCGACCAGGAGACGAACAACGACGCGGACCGCATCCGCTCGGCCGGCGCCCGCTCCGTGCAGATCAACACCGGCAAGGGCTGCCACCTCGACGCCGCCATGGTCGCCCACGCGCTCGAGCACCTCAATCCGGAGCCCGGGAGCGCCTGCCTCATTGAAAACGTCGGCAATCTTGTCTGCCCGGCCGAGTTCGACCTCGGGGAGGCGCACAAGGTGGTCGTGATTTCCGTGACCGAGGGCGCGGACAAGCCCCTCAAGTATCCGGACATGTTCCGCGCGGCCGACCTCATGCTGATCAACAAGATCGACCTGTTGCCCTATGTCGACTTCGACATCGACAAGTGCGAGGAGTACGCGCGGCGCGTGAACCCGAAGATCCGCTCGATGCGGGTCTCCGCCACGAAAGGCGACGGGCTCGAGCGCTGGATCAAGTGGCTCGAGGCCGAGCTCACTCTCGCCTCCCTTTAAAAAAGAAAAGCGCGCGCAGGGGCCGCTCACTGATGCAGGCAGAGCACAACATTCGGAAGCTGCTTCGGGTCACGGGACTCGTGCAGGGCGTGGGCTTCCGGCCCACGGTCTACCGCCTCGCGCTCGAGCGCGGGCTCTCGGGCTTCGTCTACAACGACGCGGCCGGGGTCGGCATCGAGCTAGAAGGCGCGCCCGAGGCGGTCGGGGGCTTTGCCGCGGCGCTGGAAAAGGACTGCCCGCCGCTTGCGAGGATCGACTCGATCAGGCAGAGCGATCTGCCGCCCACGGGCGAGACGGGCTTCCGGATCGTCGAGAGCCGTGGCGGGGCCGTCACCACCGCCATCACTCCGGACGCCGCGACCTGCCTCGAGTGCGCCCGCGACATGTTCACGCCCGGCAACCGCCGCTACCGCTACGCCTTCACGAACTGCACGCACTGCGGACCGCGCTTCACCATCACGCGCGCCCTCCCCTACGACCGTCCGCAGACCTCAATGGCGCCCTTCCGCATGTGCCCGGCCTGCGAGGCCGAGTACGGCGATCCCCTGGACCGGCGCTTCCACGCGCAGCCCAACGCCTGCCCCGAGTGCGGGCCTCATCTCGAGCTCTGGAGCGCAGACGGAGAGCGCATCGACTGCGGGGACGTGATCGAGCGCGCCCTCGCTCTGATCCGCGGGGGCTCGATCCTCGCCGTGAAGGGGCTCGGGGGCTTTCACCTCGTCTGCGACGCGGAGAACGCCGCCGCGGTCGCGAGGCTTCGCGCCCGCAAGAAGCGCAGCGAGAAGCCGCTTGCGGTCATGGCAGGCAGCGTCGCCTCGGCGCGGAGCCTGGTCGAGCTCTCGGAGCTTGAGGAGAAGACGCTGCGCTCGCGCGCCCGGCCCATCGTGCTCGCAAGAAAGAAGCCGGGGTGCGACGCCCGGCTTCCCGGGGTCGCGCCGGGACTCTCCGAGCTTGGCGTCATGCTGCCCTACACGCCCCTGCACCTGCTTTTCTTCCACGAGGCGGCGGGCCGCCCCGACGGAGTCGAGTGGCTGGAGCGCGCCATCCCCCTCGTGGTCGTCATGACGAGTGCGAACCCCGGGGGCGAGCCCCTCGTGATCGGCAACCGCGAGGCGCTGAAGCGCCTGTCCCCGATCGCGGACTATCTGCTCGTCCACAACCGCGACATCCTGATCCGCTGCGACGATTCGGTGGTGCGGGTGGTGGCCGGGGCTCCGCGCATGGTGCGCCGCGCCCGCGGCTACACGCCGGAGGCCGTGCCGCTTGCCTTCGGCGGCAGGCCCGTGCTTGCCACGGGCCCCTGGCTCAAGTCAACGGCCTGCCTCACGAGAGGCGGCGAGGCTTTTCTCTCGCAGCACATCGGAGACCTCTCGAACGCCTCCTCCTGCCGGGCCCTCGAGCTCGCGGTCGAGCACCTCGAGCGGCTGCTTGAAATCAGGCCCGAGACCGTAGCCCACGACCTGCACCCCGACTTCTTCTCCACGCAGCTCGCCCTTCGGATCGAGCGCGAGCGGGGGATCGCGCGCTATGCGGTGCAGCACCACCGGGCGCACATCGCAGCCGTGATGGCCGAGCACCGGATCGCCTCGAGCGCGCTCGGGCTCGCGCTGGACGGCGTGGGGCTGGGCACCGACGGCTCGGCCTGGGGCGGAGAGCTGCTGATCGTATCGCCCGCCGGGTTCGAGCGGCGCGCGCACCTTCTGGCCCTGCCGCTACCGGGCGGAGACCGCGCGGCCCGCGAGCCCTGGCGCATGGCCGCCTCGGTGCTCTGGGCGCTGGGCCGAGCGGGCGAAATCGCGCAGAGGTTTCCGTCCATGCCGGGCTCGGGCGCCATGGCGCGGCTGATCGAAAATCCGCGCCTCACCGGACGCACGACCTCCATGGGCCGGCTCTTCGACGCCGCCTCGGCGCTTCTCGGACTCTGCCTCGAGCAGCGGGACGAGGCCACCGCCGCCATGCGGCTGGAGTCGGCCGCCGCGGGAGTCTCCGCCCGCGCGGCGGGGAAGGCCTGGGAGATCGCGCCCGATGGAACGCTCTCGCTGCTGCCTCTGTTCGAGCGGCTCCTTGAGGTTCCGAACGACCCTCAGGCCGTCGCACAGGCCTCGGCGGACTTCCACGAAGGACTCGCGCAGGCGCTCGCGGACTGGCTCCTCGAGACGGGGCCCTCGGGACTTCCCGTCTGCTTCGGGGGCGGGTGCTTTCTCAACCGCAGGCTCACGGTGCGGCTCTTGGAGCTGCTCGAAGCCCGGGGAATCCGTCCGCTGCTGCCCTCGCGGGTGCCGCCTGGCGACGGCGGGGTCGCTCTCGGACAGGCCTGGTGCGCCCTCATGGCGCAGAGGGAGGGCGTCCCCGGCCCGGGCGACGTCCTTCGCACGGGCGCTTCATTTACAAAGAACCAAAGTCGTTAAAACAATACAGAAAAGAGGATTTCAGCTATGTGTCTTGCAGTTCCAGGAAAAATCGTGAGCGTGAGTTCTCCCGAGGAGGCCGTAGCGGACCTGGGCGGCATCAGGAAAGCAGTGAACGTGAGCCTCATCGACGACCCGAAGCCCGGGGACTGGGTGATCATTCACGTGGGCTTCGCCCTGCAGAAGATTGACGAAGAGCAGGCCCAGGAGACGCTGCGCGCGCTCGAAGCGGCGGCGCGCTCGGGCGAAGCCCTCCAAGGAGCGGGAGCGGCGGCATGAAGTACGTGACCGAATACCGGAACTCCCGGCAGGCCCGGGCCATCGCCTCCGAACTCGAGCACGCCGCGCAGCCCGGCCGGCAGTACCGCTTCATGGAATTCTGCGGCGGCCACACCCACGTGCTCGCCCGCTGGGGACTCACGGACCTGCTGCCGGGCAACGTGCGCATGATCCACGGCCCGGGCTGCCCGGTCTGCGTGCTGCCGATCGGCCGCATCGACATGGCGATGGAGGCCGCCCTGCAGCACAAGGCGATTCTGTGCACCTACGCGGACACGCTGCGCGTGCCCGCCTCGGGCGGGAAGTCGCTTTTCATGGCAAAGGCCGAAGGCGCGGACATCCGCATGGTCTACTCGCCAATGGATGCGCTCGCCGTCGCGCGCGAAAACCCAGACCGCGAAGTCGTTTTCTTTGCGATCGGCTTTGAGACCACGACGCCGCCCACGGCGGTGTGCCTGCTCCAGGCGAAGAAAGAGGGCATCAAAAACTTTTCCGTGATCTGCTCGCACGTGCTCACGCCCGCCGCGATGGAGCACATCCTCGTCACGGCGCCCAGGCGCGAGGCCGCTCCGGTCCTCGACGGCCTGGTCGGCCCCGCGCACGTCTCGGTCGTGATCGGCTCGGAGCCCTACCGGATGTTCGCCGACAAGTGGAAGATGCCCGTCGTGATCTGCGGGTTCGAGCCGCTTGACATGCTGATGACGATCCTCATGCTCGTGCGGCAGGTGAACGAGGGCCGCCACGAGGTGGAAAACGAATTCACCCGGGCCGTGACCCCGGAGGGCAACCTGATCGCGAAAAAACTGATGGAGCGGGTCTTCCGCGTGCGCGACAGCTTCGAGTGGCGGGGCCTGGGCTCGGTCCCGCATTCGGCCCTCAGGCTCTCCCCCGAGTTTGAAGAGTTCGACGCCGAACGGCGCTTCGGTCTCGTCGAGCGCGAGGTTCCCGACAGCAAGGCCTGCCAGTGCGGCGCGATCCTGCGCGGAGAAAAAGAACCCTTCGAGTGCAAGGCCTTCGGGCGCGCCTGCACTCCCGCCCACCCGATCGGGGCCTGCATGGTCTCAAGCGAAGGCGCCTGTGCGGCCTTCTACAGCTACGGGCGGCTGCGCCGCGGCTCGGAAAAGAGCCCCGCGGCCTGAAAGGACAGGCCCGCTGCGGCTACCCCCAAAAAGGATTTTTTAAGGACAAAGCAAGTCATGGCAGAAGAGAAACGGCGCTATTTCGCTACGCCCATTGACGTGAAGCACGGCATCATCGACCTCACCCACGGCGCCGGAGGCCGCGCGACCGCCCAGCTGATCAGCCAGGTTTTCGCGCGCGCCTTCAGCAACGAGATCCTCGAGGAGGGGCACGACGGGGCCTTCCTGCCCGAGATCCACGGCACGCCTGTCGTGTCCTGCGACGCGCACGTGATCCGCCCGCTTTTCTTCCCCGGCGGCGACATCGGGTCGCTTGCCGTGGCGGGAACCGTGAACGACGTAGCCATGTGCGGGGCGAAGCCCCTTTATATCGCGGCCTGCTTCGTCATCGAGGAAGGCTTCCCGATCGCCGATCTCGACCGGATCGTCCAGTCCATGGGCCGCACGGCCCGCGAGGCCGGCGTGAAGATCGTAACCGGGGACACCAAGGTCGTTGAAAAAGGCCACGGCGACGGGCTTTACATCACGACCACCGGGATCGGCGAGGTGCTGCCGGGGATCCGGGTCTCCGGAAGGCTCGCCCGGCCCGGCGACCGGGTAATCATCTCGGGCTCGATGGGCGACCACGGCATGGCGATCATGTCCGAGCGCGAGGGGCTGTCCTTCGGCTCGGGGATCCAGAGCGACTCGGCGCCCCTCAACGCTCTGGTCGAGGAGATCTGCCGCGCCGCCCCGCATGTGCACGTGCTGCGTGACCCGACCCGCGGGGGGCTTGCCACGACGCTCAACGAAATCGCCTCCCAGAGCTGCGTGGGCATCATGCTCGACGAAGCCTCGATTCCCGTGCACGAAGACGTGGCCCAGGCCTGCGAGTTCCTGGGGCTCGATCCCCTCTACGTCGCAAACGAGGGCAAGCTGATCGCGATCGTGCCCGAAGAGGAAGCCGCCGCGTGCCTGAAGGCCATGCGCGCCGCACCGCACGGCGAAGAGTCTGCTATCGTCGGCACTGTAACGGCTGAAGACCCGGGCTACGTACAGATGACGACCCTGATGGGAGGCGTGCGCATGGTCGACTGGCTCAACGCCGACCAGCTGCCCCGGATCTGTTGAAAAAAGCCGACCGGAGGCTCATTGAAGGCTTTTCCATGGCAAGCACCAGCGACATTCTGAAAGTACCGCCCGAGGACAAGCGTCTGCTGCGGCGCCGGGCCATCGCCCGGGGGATCGACTCCCTCACCGTGTTCCTGCTCGGCTTTCCGAACGGCTTCTTCGTCTACCTCTCTTTCCTGCAGCTCGAGGAGTCGACCGGGCAGGAAGTGACGAAGACCGGCCCCATGGTGCTCTACCTTGTCTGCACGTTCGCGACGATCGCCGCCGTGCACTGCGCCTGGGAGTGCCTGTGGCTCACCTGGTTCGGGGCGACGCCCGGGAAGCTCGCCACGGGGCTGCGGGTCGTAGACTCGGAAACGGGCCGCCGGCCGGGCTTCATGCAGGCGCTACGCCGATCGACCGACCTCCTATACTTCGGCCTGTACTGGTACTTCTGCTATCCTCTGCTGCTGCCCTTCGCCTATCTGTGGTCCAAGAAGCGCCCGGCGCAGCCCTGGGACGCGAGGAACCACACCAAAGTGATCTCCGTGCGCGCCGAGGGCAGCTGAGGGACCCCCTCTCAGGGCGCGGCTTCCCGCGCCCTTTCGCGTTTGTTTTGATGCTCACCGGCCGACCTCCGGGAGAAACGGGAAATCGCCATGAATGACAATACCAGCAGGAAGGATCAGGCCGAGGTGCCGGTCCTCGCGGCACTCGAAGCTCTTACGAAAAAAGGGCCCGTGAACCTCAGGGACCCGGAGAGCCTTGCCGCCCTATTCCGCGCCTCGGGCATGGCCTCGCGCAGGTCCGCGGCAGCGATCAACGCGCACTACGAAAAGTGCGCCTCAGCGGGAGGGCCTGCGCAGCAGCCCCCCGAGCCCGGACCCGAGATCCAGGCCCTGATGGACTCCGAGATGCGCGGGCTCATGGTGCTCTCCGCGCTGCTGTCCGGGCAGCTCGGCGGGGCGGCGCTCCCCGGCTGGGCCGGGGCGCCGGCCGCGCAGTGGCTCGCCTCCGCGATTCCCGGCAACCTGTACGAGAAAAGCCCGTCCTTCGCCGAAGGAACGCCCGAGGCGGCGATCGAGAACTTCGTTCTGATCTTCAGCCACGTGAGCGGCAAATTCTCCTCCTGGGAGCAGCTGCTCAGGCGCTTTGGCGAACCGGTTGACGAGGCTGATTTCGAGGGGATGGTCTCAGTTTTCGCGAAGCTTGCCGCCGGAGTGTCGAAATCGGTCGACCTGCCGGAGGCGTTCTCGCACATGGATTTCTCGGAAGACTCCGGCCCGGGCGTGCAAAGGGCCTGAGGAAAAAAAAAAACTGCCCGAAAGGGGGCCTTTCAGCCCCCTTTCCCTTCGGACCAGTTCCTGGCGAGCGTCCTCAGGCGCCCGAAGGCGTAGCCCATGTTGTACATGACCTCGTGCGTCGTGGAAAGCGCAGCCGAGACATCCACAGGCGGGATGCGGCCCGCGAGGTATTCCTTCAGGCACTCGGCGAACACCTCCTGGGGAGTCTTTCCCTTCGTCCTGGCAAGAAGCCTGATCGCCTGCTGGCTCGCAGCGGGAAGCCTTGAGAGCAGAAAGGCGAGCTGGGCAGCGTTAAAGGGCAGCGGCACGGCGCAATTCTCCGAGTAAAAACAAGAAAGCCTGAAAATCCGCGGCAGGCGAGGGCCCTGAAGGCCGCAACGCTGCGGACTCTGTCATTTTAGCGGGAAAAAATCCCGTGGCGGCGGCCCGCGCTATAGAATGGGGCGGCTCAAAGCTCTTTCCCGCACATGCGCTTCGGAGGCCTTATCTTGCCCGGCAGTCTCAAATTCATCGTCGTCGACGACCACTCGCTCATCACCGAGGCGCTCTCCGCGCTCATCCGGGCCGACTCCCCTTCGGCCGAGGTCTATGCGGCGAACGACGTCGTTTCAGCGCGGCGGCTGCTCGCCGAGCACGGCGAGGAGGCCGACCTGCTGATTCTGGACCTGTCGATGCCGGGGGTGGTGGGCACGAGCCTGCTCGAGGAGTTCGTGAAAGCCCACCCCTCTCTCAAGATTCTGGTGCTTTCGGGGCTGCTCGACAGGAGGACTGTGCTTGGAGTCCTGCAGAAGGGAGCGGCCGGATTCGTTCCCAAGACGCTTGACGCGGGGCTGCTCACCACCGCGATCCACTTTGTGCTCAAAGGCGGCGTGTACCTGCCCTCGCGGATCATCGAGGAGAGCCAGCGCGCGCTTTTCTTCGACGAGGCCTCCAGGTCCATGCGCGAGCCCGCCGCGGCCCCCCAGGCCCTCACGCCCCGGCAGATGGACGTGCTGCGCGAGCTGGCCAAGGGCAGCCCCATCAAGAAAATCTGCCAGACGCTCGGGCTCTCGGAGGGCACAGTCAAAACCCACGTTTCCGCCATCTACCGGGCGCTCGGCGCCCGCAACCGCACCGAGGCGCTCATCGCCGCGCACCGCGCGGGCTACGACGTGAGGCTGTAGGCAGCCGGAATCCGGCTCTTTTTTTGAAAAAAGCTGCGTCCGGCGGCCTGGCCGCGGGGCATTTTCAGAAGAGAGAGGCGGGAGGCGCATGCGGGGCCGGGCCTCAGGCTTTGCGCAGCCGCGCTTTATGCCGGGTAGCGGGAAAAGTCGGGCAGAGGCGCCTGGGAGCGAGGGCCGCTGCCCGTGCTCCCCGACTCGCAGGCCCTGCGCAGGGCCGAATTGAGCTCCGCCTCGCCCGCCGGCTTCTGCAGGATTTCCGGCATCTCCGCGAGCCCCCTCGTCGGCAGCCTCTCCCGCCAGGCCTCCTCGATCACCCCGTCGGGCACCGCGGTGAGCACCACGGCAGGCAGCGGGGTGCGCAGTTCGTGCGCCAGGGTGAGGCAGCTGTCGATGCCGTTGGGCACGCCCTCGCCCAAATCGTAGTCAGTGAGCAGCACCTCCGGCTTAAAGGCCTTCATGCGCTCAGTGAGCTGCGGGCTGAAAAAGGGCTCGGCCACCACCTCCGCGCCCCAGCTGCGGAGCAGCTCGCTCACGGAGCGGCGCACCGCCGAGTTGTCCTCCAGAAAGAGAACGCGCCGCGGCAGGGGCTGCACGGCCTCCGGGCCGGCCGCCCGGCGGGCAGGGGCCACCCCCGCGGGCTCCGAGCGCTCGGCCGCGCCGAACTCCATTCGGAAGACGGTCCCGCGGCCAAGAAGCGACCCCACGCTCAGTCCGATGCCGAGCCTCCTGCAGATCGCGCTCACAATGGCAAGCCCCAGCCCATAGCCCCCCGGTCCGCTTCTTCCGGCGCTGCCGCGGTAAAAGGAATGGAACACCTTCTCGCGCTCCTCGCGAGGAATGCCCGGGCCGTTGTCGTAGACGCAGATGCGCACCCGGCCCGCGGGACAGCGCCTGGCCGCCACGATCACCTCGCCGCCTTCCGGGCGCGCGCTGCCGCAGTACTTGATCGCATTGGAGACCAGGTTGCGAAGCGCCCGGGAAACCAGCAGCCGGTCGGTGTCGATCCGCAGCTCGAGGGGGCGGATCGAAAGGCTGACACCCTTTTCCGCCGCCACCGGCGCGAACTCGCTTGCCAGAGCCCTGAGCAGGGCGGACACGGACACAAGCTCCCGGTGCACGGTGAAGTCGTCGGCCGTCATGCGGCTGAGCGCGAGGATCTGCTCGACCAGCGTCGAGATCGAGCCGGCGCACACCGAGAGCTGCTCGATCGCGGGAGCAGTGTCCGGGGTCTTCTTCATGCGCAGGATCTGCAGGTAGATGCCCATCGCCTGAAGCGGCTGGCGCAGGTCGTGGTTCGCGGCGCGGAAAAAGGCCGCGCGCCGGCGGCTCCCCTCCTCGGCTTCGCGCCGTGCGGCCTCTGCGGTGTTGCGCTCGCGCTCGAGCCGCTGCAGGAGCTTGCGGTTCTCGCTCTCGGCGAGAATCGAGGAGGTCATGAGCTCGTTCAGCTTCAGCCCCGAGTAGAGGATCACCGCGATCAGAGCGAGGAAAAAGACCGTTGCATAAAGCTGGTTGGTGAAGAAGTAGCTGCCGATCAGCGAAAGTCCCGTGGCCCCGAGCGAAAGCAGGGAGAAAACCGAAAGGCCGGGCAGCCACATGGCGTAGAAGGGCCAGGAGCCGAGCGCCACCACGACGACTGCGGTGACCGGGCTTACCAGCGAGACGATGCTCGAGTCGAAAAAGGGAAAAACGGAGCCCGCCACCCCCCAGAGAAGCCCGGTGATGACGCTGTGGGCCATCTGCGCACGAAGCCAGAAGCGGATCCGCGCGACCCGGGCCTTGTCAGCCATGAAGCGCCGGTAGAACTCGATCGAAGCCGCGATGGAGAGCGCGATGACGCTCCCCCAGATCAGAAGAATGAGCCGCGGCGCATGGTCCCAGAGCGAAAAAATGAGCAGTGCCGCGGAGGCCCCTTCAAGGATGAGGGGCACGGCAATCACGTTCATGGCGCGCTCGAGCTGCTGGGAAAGAACCCGGCTCGTACGGTGCGCGAGCGCCTCGCGCCCTCCCGAAATGCCGAACACCCTCCGCACCGAGCTGCGGAACGCGTTGAGCTTCGCCCCCATGTTCCGTCAGTCCTCGAAGTGCGGCGAGCTCAGTTCCGCGAGCCTTGTCTCAAGCTCTGCCCTGCCGCGGAAAATGACCGGAGTGGAGGAAGAGCTGAGCCTCGCGCTGCCGCTCGGGAGCGCCTGCAGCCGCCCCGGTACCCCGAAGGGCACCGCGCTGAGCTCCCGGACATGCCCGAAGGGCAGCCCCCGCACGCAGCCGATGCCTTTTCGGGCCAGCCTCCCGGCCAGTCCGTCAAGCGCATCCCCGAGGGTAAAGTCTCCGCGCGCGCCGTTTTCGCCGCAGTCCGTGAACTGTCCGAGGACCACGGCACTCTGCAGGTCGAAGACTCCGGCCTGCTCGAGCTGCGTGAGCATGCGGTCGATCCGGTAGGGCGCCTCGCCCACGTCCTCAAGGAAAAGGAGGCCGCCGCGGATCATTTCGGGCTTGGGGAACCAGGGCGTGCCCAGCAGCGAGACGATCATGGCAAGGTTGCCGCCCCAGATCGTGCCCGCGGCCTCGAACGCGACGGGGTCGCCCGGCTGCACCCAGTCGAGCGACCAGTCCGAGGCGGTAAGTGCGCGCAGGAAGCTTCTCTGGGAGGAGCGGGTCGTATGCCCGGGAGCGAGCCCTCCGGCCATCGGGCCCTGCCAGGAGGACAGGCCCGTGCGGGCGAAAAGCGCCATGTTGAAGGCCGTGAAGTCGGAAAAGCCCATTGCGACGGGATTGCGCTCCGCGACCCGCTTCCAGTCGATTCCGGGCAGAATCCGCGTCATGCCGTAACCTCCCCGGACCGGAAGCACAAGATCGGCGTCGGGGTCGGAAAGCGCCGTCATGAACTCCGCGAGCCGCTCCTGGTCGGTGCCCCCGAAGCGCTTCCAGTTCCGCCAGGAGCCGGGCGTGCGGACCACCTCGAAGCCGAGCTCCTCAAGCCCGCGGACCGAGCCCTCCAGCCGCTCGATGTCGGTTTCCGAGGGATCTTCGAGCACATAGGTGCGGCTCGGGACCACGAGTGAGACAAGGGGCTTCACGTTTTCCATTTCAAGGCCTTGCTTTTTCCGAGTTTGTGGTTGGGGCGTGGAAAGCCTACTGCGATCGGCGCCGGTTCGCAAAAAAGTCCCTGAGAAGCCCCGCACACTCGCACTCGAGCACCCCGCCCGCGACGGCAAGGTGCCGGGGGTACGGCGCGAGCCCGCGCACGTCGCAGGCGCCTCCGAAGGCTCCCGCCTTCGGATCAGGCGCCCCGTAGACTACACGCCCAAGCCTCGCGTGCGCGATCGCCCCGGCGCACATGAGGCAGGGCTCGAGGGTCACGTAGAGCGTGCAGCCGCTGAGCCGGTAATTCGAGCATCCCGCGCCGGCGGCCCGGATCGCCTGCACTTCGGCATGGGCCGTGGGGTCGTGGAGGGCGAGCGGAGCGTTGCGGCCGCGGCCGATGACTTCGCCCCCGCTCACAAGGACCGCGCCCACCGGCACTTCGCCCGCGCTTCCTGCGCGCCGCGCCTCGAGCAGGGCCTCGCGCATGAAGCGCTCGTCCTCGCCCGGCGCGGGCTCGGGAGAGCGGGGGGCGTTGACGAGGCTGTTTTTCCTTTGCAGCGCGCGGCGGATCTGCTCGCGGCGGTCGCGCCTGAGATTCTCCGCAAATTCCACTTCAAGGGCGAGACGGCGGGCGCTGAAGCCGGGCGAGGCTGCGGCCCGGGCGAGACCGTCGGGGCCGATCCAGCCCTCGGCGCGGGCGAGCGCAGCAAGCTCCGAGGGCGTGCCGCTCAAAAAGCTGCCGGCCGAAGAGAGAAAGGAGCGCGCGGCGGCCTCGGGGCCGCCTTCGGGATCGGCCAGAAGATAAAGCGCGTAAACCGCGAGCACCGCGCGGCGGTCGGGCGCCTCTGCGGAGGGCAGCCGCGCGATCGGCCAGCCCCCGCGCACCGTGAGGTCGAGGAAACGGTCGAGTTCGGCGCGGCCGATCCACTCGGGAGGGCTTTCCGTCATGGGCGAGAGCCTCCCGCGCAGTAGAGCGTCTTCACATGCCGCGAGAAAAAGAGAAAGAAAGTGCCCACGAACGCGACGGCCGAGGGAATCCCGAAGTCAATGAGGCCGGGCTGGACGCCGTAGAGCGCAAAGGAAGGAATGGCCGCGGCGGGTCCCGCGGCCCAGAGCAGCAGCGCCGCGGCGCGCGGCACCCAGGTCCTGCGGCACCAGACTAGAAGCGCCACGGCCGCCGAGTACAGTGCAAAGGAGGCCGCCGCAGGGACGACGTAGCGGAAGAACAGCGCGGAGCCCCCCGGGATTTCCACGATCGGCCTCCAGAGCGTGGAGACGATCACGGTAAGAAGCACGAGGTTCTGGAAGGCCATGAGGACCACGAGCGCAAGAAAGCCGAGGAGCAGCCCCGTCATGCCCCCGCGCCAGGGCGCGAGGTCGCCGCGCCCCGCGTCGACCCGGGCCGCGCTCTGCCGCAGGCTCGCGACGAGAACAAAGAGAAGCCCGATCAGAATCGCGGCCCCGATCCAGCCCTGCCAGTTGAATCCAGAGGAGCCCATGCTCACTTTCCTCCGGCGCGGCGGGTCCGGGAGCCTGGGGGATCGAGCTCCGGCAGCGTCGTGCCGCGGCGCGTGCCGTAGGTGAGGTTCACGCGGTCCGAGAGCAGAAGGTAGAGGGTCGCCACCGCGGCGAAGGCGGCTGAAAACGCGAGTCCCTGCCAGTCAACCGCGCCTTTGTATATCAGGCCCTCGGCGATGCCGGCCAGAGGCCCCAGCACCCAGACCACTGCGATGGCCTCGGCCTGGACGCGGGGGCGGCGCACCAGCGCGAGCCGCACGGCGACCCACCCGAAGAGCGCGACAAAGACCACGTCGGGAATGAGCGGTGCGAGGATCTGCCAGGCGGGCACGTCGACCCGGTAGGAAAGGAAGCGCGAGGCCTGAGCGGCGTCTATCGCCGCAAAAAGCACCCAGTAAAGGAAGAAAAAGACGAACGCGGCGTCCAGCAGCACGAGCGAGCCCGCAAAGCCGGACTTGCGGCCCCTGCGCTCGAGCGCGGGCGGGATCCTGCGACCCACCAGGTAAAGCACCCAGACCGGTATCGCCACTGCAAGAAAAATAAGCCCGGCCGAAAGCAGCGCCTGGGCGGTCGAGAAATGAACCATGTTGCTCACTTGTCCTTAAGGTTGTCGGGCACCGGACTCGAAAGCTCGGTGATGATGCCGCACTGGCGTCCAGCGACATGCCCATGGCAGCTGCCCTCGAGTTCGAGCAGCTTCTTCTTGAGGGTCTTCAGGCCGCTGATCTGGCGGTCCACGGCCGCGATCTGGCTGTGCAGCACGTCGTGGATGCGGGCGGCCTGCTCGGGGTTGCTGCCGTCGTAGGCGAGGATCTCATGGATTTCGGCCAGGCCCATGCCGAGCTTGCGGCAGTGCGAGACGAACTGCAGCTGCGAGTAGTGCCGCGGCCCGTAGGCGCGGTAGTTGTTCTCCAGCCTTGCCGGCGGATCGATGAGCCCCTGCGACTCATAGTAGCGGATGGTTTCCACGGGCAGCCCCGTGGCCTTGGAAAGCTCGCCGATTCTCATGGCGCCTCGCTCTTTTCTCAATACACCAAACCCTGAAGAAACTGCAGAGTTAATTGTTGAATCTTATCAGAGATGAGCGGGCGGCGAGAGCGCTGAGGTTAGCGGACGGCTTACGTCAGGGCTATACCTCTTAAGGGGAATAGCGCCGTTTGTCTCATATTGTAAACTGCTCAGGTGCCCTTTTTCCGGGCGTTTCGCCCGGGAGATGGCCGGAAACGTCCGGGCGCAGGGCTTTTTCCTAGAAGTGGCATTTCCCCCGCCCGGTCTCCCAAAAATATTCAAAGGAGCATTCAATCATGGCTGATGCCGTTACCAGTCCCAAAAAGAAGGTGGGCGTGGGTGCGTACATCGCGCTCATCTTCGCCTGCGTCTTCTTCTCCGGAGCTCTCGCCTCGACCCAATGGTGGGGCGTCTTTGACTTCACCACCCTCAACGGCGGCTGGGGCAAGCTTGTGTCCAACGTGACGATGGACCAGTCCGGAACGCTGCACACCGTCATGTCGAATCTCCGCGGCAAGGGCGGCTCGGGCGCGATCGACGGCTTCTGCTTCGCCCTCACCCTGGTGCCGACCGTGATGTTCTCGATCGCGATGATCACGGTGCTTGAGCACTACGGCGCCCTCGAAGCGGCCCGCATCCTCCTCACCCCGATCCTCAAGCCCCTGCTCGGCATCCCCGGCACCGCCGGCCTCGCCCTGATCGGCTCGCTGCAGTCCACCGACGGCGGCGCGGCCCTCACCCGGCAGCTGAAGGACGCCGGCCAGCTCACGGAAAAGGAGACGAACGTCTTCGCCGCCTTCCAGCTCACCGCCGACGCCCCGATCACGAACTTCCTCGGCTCGGGCTCGATCCTCTACACGCTCACCGGCGCGGACGGCAACCCGGTCATTCCGGTTTCCATTGGCGTCGGGCTTGGCATCATCCTGCTCGGCAAAGTGGTGGCCGCGCAGCTCATGCGGCTCTTCCTCATCCGCAAGGCCGGCAAGGCCTGATGCTGCTGCCCGTACTTCTTGAAAGCTGAAAAGGAATTCGAAATGACTGAAGAAAAGAAAGCGGCCGCACCGGCCAAAAAAGAGATGGTCACCGACGTTTTCGTGCGCGGCGCCTACCAGGGCTGGGGCATCGCCACCCACTCGATGATTCCGAACGTGCTGATGGCCTTCGTGATCATCAAGGCGCTCAACATCACTGGAATCCTCGCGCTGGTCGGCAAGGTCTGCGGACCGGTGATGGCGATCTTCGGGCTGCCGGGCGAAGCGATCATGGTGCTGCTCGGCGCCTGGATGTCGATGGGCGGCGGCGTGGGCGTCGCCGTGGCGCTCTTTGAGGGCGGCAAGCTCGTGGGCGCGGATCTGGGCATTCTCGCTCCTGCGATCTTCCTCATGGGCTCCCAGGTCCAGTACCTCGGGCGCTGCCTGGGCGTGATCGGCATCGAGGGCAAGATGATCCCGATCACCATGGCGATCCCGATCATCGTCGCCCTGATCTCCCTGTGGGTGATGAAGCTCATCGTCCTCGCAGCCTAAGGCGCGAATCGGACAAAAGCGAAAAAGGCCGGCTGCGGATCAAAACCTCAATCGGCCTTTTTTCGTACCCGCTGAGAGCACCTCGAGGGTGATAAATCGCAAATCAGTTTTATTTCTCATTTAGGTTGTTTTTGAGCCCGGCGGCCCGGCCTTGTCCGGCACCGTCTGGCTTCTGAGGATCTCTGCAATGACTTTGCTCGAAGACTATCTGAAGGATCTTGAACAGCTCGTCAATTTCGAGGCCGGCACCTCCAACCCGGAAGGCGTCACGCAGGCTGCACAGTACATGAAGAAGCTCTACGACTCCATCGGCTTTTCCACTGAACTCGTGGACCTCGGGCCCGAAGTGGGCCGGGGGCTGCTCGCGACCAACAAGCCAGGCGCCCAGACCTACGACATCATGCTCAACGGACACCTCGACACCGTGTTCCCGAAGGGCGAGGCCGCGCGCCGCCCCTTCCGCCGCGACGCTGAAAAAGCCTACGGTCCGGGCGTGCTCGACTGCAAGGCCGGCATCCTCTCCATTTTCTACGGGATTAAAAGCGCGAGGCCCGAGGACATCAAGCGGCTGTCCATCGCCGTGGCGATGAACCCGGACGAAGAGACCGGCTCCACGCACTCGACCGACTGGCTGGTGTCGATCGGCCGGCGCGCCAAGCGCGTGCTGATCTGCGAGCCCGCGCGTCCGAACGGCGAGCTCGTGCGCTCCCGCAAGGGCTCGGCCACCTACAGGGTCGAGTTCCACGGCCGCACAGCCCACGCTGGCAACAACCCTCAGGATGGCGCGAACGCGGCGGTCGCCATGATGCGCTTTGCCACGGCGCTCTACGACGAGCTCAACAACTTCGAGACCGGCACCACCGTGAACCCGGGCGTGGTCGAAGGCGGCAAGATCATCAACGCCATTCCGGACCACGCCATGGTGCGCATCGACACCCGCTACCTCTCCGACGCGGAGGGGCGCCGGGTCGGAGAGCGGATCGCCCAGCTTGCCGCCCAGACCTGGGTGAAGGGCGTCACCGCCACAACGAAGCGAGAGTTCTGGATTCCCGCGATGCCGCTTTCCGACAACGCGAAGGAACTCGACCAGCTTCTCACGAAAGCCGCCGCAATGGCAGGCTTTGAGGCGCACTTTGTCGACGCCGGCGGCGCGGCCGACGGCAACCACATTGCGGAGTTCGGCGTGCCGGTGTGCGACGGCTGCGGCCCGGCGGGCGACAACATGCATACCGACCGCGAGTTCCTCACGCTCCGCTCGGTAGAGCCCGCGGTGAAGATGCAGTCGAATCTCTACTCGCTCATCTGACCCGCGCCGGCGCCCTTTCCCCGCGGCGGCTGCGCCCGGGGAAAGAACGCCCCCCAAAAAACTCTGCGCCCGGCTGCGGCAGCCTCCTGCCCTCCGGGCGTTTTTCTGTGCCATAACAATCAGTAACAGGCGTCAGGCCTGCGCCTGCTGCAAATTTGGCAGGTCTGCGCCTTGACTGTAACAAGTCATTTCGACTATTCTTCGCAACGCCGTCTGCCCGTGTAAGGCGGTAGTGCCCTGTTCTGTGAAGGCTCCCTGAAAAGAAGTAGTCAAGCAGTCCGGGGGTGACCGGCCTGGGACTTTTTCCAGCGCCGGGACTGAAAGCCCGGATCAGAGGGGTTCCTGTCCTCCCTTCCGGTTTTTTCTCATCTATCTGTTGAGGCGACGCACTGCTGCGGACGGCAGCCTGGAGGTTTCCGCCATCCGGCCGCAGGCTCCGCCTTAATCAGGGAGAAATTAATGACTGAAACCAAAGTCGAACCGAAGCCAGAGAAAAAGGCTGCTGCGGTTCCCAAAGAGAAAAAGCTGACCATCGGCTGCTTTATTTCATTCCTGTTCGCCGTCATCCTCTTTGCGGGCATCTTCCACAAGGCGCCGGTCGGCTGGGAGTGGCTGCAGGCCCTTGACTTCTCGACCCTCATCGGCAAGTTCGGCAAGATCGCCGGCGCGGGCTCTTTCCGCGGAGCGGGCGGCGTCGGCGCCCGCGACGGCTTCCTGTTTTCCCTCACCCTGATCCCCGGCGTGATGCTTGCGCTCGGGCTCATCGACGTGCTCGCTCACTACGGCGCCCTGCGCGCGTGCCAGTTCCTGCTCACGCCGCTGCTTAAGCCGATCCTCGGGCTGCCCGGCCTCACCGGCCTTGCCCTGATCACCGACCTGCAGTCGACTGACGCGGGCGCCGGCCTCACCAAGGGCCTCTTCGACAACGGCCTCATCCGCAAGAAGGACCTGGTCGTGATGTGTGCCTGGCAGTACGCGGGTGCGGGCATGCTCAGCAACTACCTCACCACCGTGGTGGGCGGCCTCATCGCCTACTTCCTCGTCCCGATCTGGATTCCGCTCGTGATCATGCTCTGCCTGAAATTCGTCGGCGGGTTCCTTGTCCGCCTGATCTTGAACACTGTCTACAGGAAGGATTTCGCAAATGAGTAACGCACCTGTCGTCGAATCCAACAATCCGTTCGATATCTTCATCGGCGGATGCCGCAAGGGCCTGAACCTCGGCCTCTACAACCTGCTGCCGAACGTGCTGATGGCGTTCGTGCTCACCTACATGCTGAACATCTTCGGCGTCATGCAGTGGATCGGCAACACGTTCGGACCCGTGATGGCCGTTTTCGGCCTGCCGGGGAAGGCGATCACGGTGCTGTGCGCCACGTGGCTGTCCTGCGGCGCGGGCGTGGGCGTCGCGGCGAGCCTCGCCACCGAAGGCGCCCTTACCCCCCATGACATCACGATCATGATCCCGGCGCTGCTTCTGATGGCCTCCCAGATCCAGTACATGGGCCGCCTGCTCGGCCTCACGGACTGCCCGAAGAAGTACTGGCCGATGCTGATGGTGAACTCCATTCTCATGGCCTGCCTCGGCATGTGGCTCATGAACTTCTTCGTCTGATGCTCTGAAAGAAGCTTTCCGGACCGCGGCTGCGATCCGGAAGGGTACAGGCGTTGAAAAGGCGGCCGAGCGGAATTCCGCTCGGCCGCCTTCTTTTTTGCCTTTTAGAAATTCCGGCGGGACATGAGGGGCGGCGGGAATCCGAAGCCCGCCGCCTCAGAGTGCAGAGAAGCCTTCAGTCCGCGAGATCGCCCAGGATCTCGGACTCGGAAAAGAGCGCCGTCGCGCCGCCCGTGTGCAGGAAGACCACGGTGGAGCCCTTCGGGATTGCGCCGCTTCGGATGTCCTCGAGCATCCCGTGGAAACCCTTTCCGGTGTAGACCGGATCGGTGAAGATGCCCTCGGTGCGTGCGAGCAACCTGATGTCGGCATTCGCCGCAGAGCTCGGCCGCTCGTAGCCGGGCTTGAAGAAATCAAAGCGAACCGTGAAGTCGCCGGGCTGCACCTTCTCTTCCGGCATCCCCAGCAGGGCGAGCACGTCGCTGGCCAGCCGCGCGATCCCCGCAGGATAGGAGCCGGGATCCTTGCGGCCCACCGTGTAGCCGCGGATCGAGACGTCCGAGGCGCCCGTCATCGCCCGCCCGGCCGCGAGGCCCGCAAGCGTGCCGCCGCTGCCGGTGGCAAGGCACAGGTAGTCGGGCTTCAGGGCAAGAGCCGCCGACTGCTCCATGAGCTCCACAAAGCACTCCGCGAATCCCGCGGCCCCGCGGGGGGTCGAGCCCCCGACCGGAATGTCGTAGACCTTATGCCCCTCGGCCGCAAGCCGTCTGATGTGCTCGTCAAAGAGCGGCCTGTTCGCCTCCATCGTCTCGCGGGTGGAGCGCCCGAGCGAGGGAAGCACATGGATTTCAGCCCCGAGGATTTTGTCGAGCAGGAAGTTCGCCCTCGCGTCGCCGGGCTTCGGCTCCACGATCGCCCCGAGGTAGAGCACGGGCCGCAGTCCGCACCGCCTCGCGGCGGTCGCGGTCTGCATCACGTGGTTCGACTGCGTCGCCCCGTAGGTGAAGACGGTGTCGCAGCCCTGCTCGATCGCGTCCTTCATGAGGTACTGGAGCTTGCGCACCTTGTTGCCGCCGAAAAGGCTCACGCCGGAAAGATCCTCGCGCTTGATCCAGAGATCGACCCCGAGCTCGCGCGAAAGCCGCTCGAGCCGGTGAAGCTTCGTCGGATAAAAGCCCAGCGAGACGCGCCCGAGCGCGTCGAGCCGCTCGCGGCATTCCTTCAAAGTAAGCGCCATGGGCCTGCCCTCCTTTTTCATGGAAATGAAAGAAAAGAACCTGAGCCCATTGTAGGGACAGCGGCGCCCTCTTTTCCAGCGCCCCGGAAAAGAAGAGCCCCTTCCGGGGCCTTTCAGCCCCTGCCCCCGTCCAGCTTCTCAAGCGGGGCGCCCGCCATCAGAGTGCGGGGTGTCGCGAGCTTCTCGAACCTGATCGAAACCGCGCCGTTTTTCTCCACCTGCAGCACCTCTCCCTCGCCGAAAACCTTGTGGCGGACGCGGTCCCCGGGGGCGAGCCACGACTTTTTCTCGGGCTCGCCGGTGAGGAAGCGCTCCTTGTAGGCAAGGGCCTCGCGCGCCGCCTCCTCCTCGCCCTCGGCAAGCGGCCGCACGAGCCTCAGCTGCGAGCGGTCGAGCTCGAAAAAGAACCGACTGGGATACCGAAAGGCGCTGCCCTCGGTGGTGCCCTGCGCATGCATGAGCACAAGCAGGTCCTTCGCCCTCGTCATGGCGACATAGGCGACGCGCCGCTCCTCCTCCATCTCCTCGACCGTGCTCGTGCGAGCGCTGGGCAGGATGCCTTCCGAAAATCCCCAGACGTAGACCACGGGAAACTCAAGCCCCTTCGCGGCGTGGATTGTCATCAGCTTCATCGCGGGCCCCTTCTGCTCGCCGATGTCCTCGGCGAAAACCGAAGCCCGCTGCAGAAACTCCGAGAGCGAATCAGGGTTGTCGGCGTCGGACTCGTACTGCGCGATCGCCTGGCGGAGCTCCGCGATGTTGTTGAGCCTCTCGTCCTCGCCCGAGAGCTGCAGGGCGGCCTCATAGCCGCTTTCGGCCATGACCATGTTGAAAACGTCGGAGACCCGGCGGCCCGGGGCGGCCGCGCGGCATTTTTCCATCGCCTCGACGTAGGCGCGGAGCGGCTTCGTGGCGAAGGGCTTTTCGCCGATGTGCCCGAGCAGCGCCTCGTAGAGCGTCGCCCCCTCGGCGCGGGCGATGGCCTTGAGCGCCTCGGCCTTCTTCGGCCCGAAGCCTCTTTTGGGGGCGTTCACGGTGCGCATGAACGCGGCGTCGTCGGCGCGGGTCATCATGCGGATGTAGCAAAGCGCGTCCTTCACTTCGCGGCGAGCGTAGAAGGCGACGCCGGACCACACCCGGTAGGGGATCCCCGCCTTCACGAGCGCCTCCTCTACCGCGCGCGAGCTCTGGCGCGTGCGGTAGAGCACCGCGAACTCCTCCCAGCCGCGGCCCCGGCCGTGCAGGTAGCCGAGCGACTTCACGAGCCAGGCGAGCGCCTCCTTTTCAGTCTTCTCGCCGTCGTAGACCACGCGGGTCGGGCGCGCAGGATCGCTGTCGGCGCGCACCGGGCGGCCCGCGACCGGGAAGCGGTCGCGGTTGTGCGAGATCAGGGAGTTGGCCGCGAGCACGATCGAAGGCAGTGAGCGGTAGTTCTCGAGCAGCCGCACCGTCCTGCAGTGCGGGTGACTCTTCGGAAAGCGCAGCATGATCGCGGGCGAGGAGCCGCGCCAGGTGTAGATCGTCTGATCAGGGTCGCCCACGACAAAGAGGTTCTTATTCACCTCCGAGAGCAGGTTGGCGAGCGCGGCCTGATCGTTGCTCACGTCCTGGTACTCGTCGACCATGATGTACTGTAGCCGCTCCTGCCAGCGCCTGCGCACGGATTCGAAATGGTCGAGGATGTAGAACGTGGTCCAGATGACGTCGTCGAAGTCGAATCCGAAGATTTTCCGCTCGGACCAGAGGTAGCCGTAGAAGACCTTCTTTGAAATGTCGGGACTGGCGAGAGCCTTGGCGCGAAGCGCCTCGGGCGAAGTGCTGACCAGATCCTTCACGTAGTTCGAGTCGTCCTTGAAGTTTCCAATCACGTCCATCGCGGCGGAGAACTTGAGGAGATTGCCCGGAATGGCGAAAGTCTCGTAGACCTCGGCAAGCAGGTCCGCTTCGTCATCCTCGTCGATCACGACGAAGTCCTTCGGAATGCCGACCGCGTAGCCCTCGTCGCGCAGGAAGCGCACGCAGAAGGCGTGGAAGGTGCAGATCTGCCCGAGGTCGAGGTCCCCGGTCATCGCGCGGATGCGGGCCTTCATTTCCTGCGCGGCCTTGTTGGTGAAGGTGACGCAGAGGATGTTCTGGGGGTTCACGCCCAGGTCGCGCACGAGGTAGACATAGCGGTGCGTGAGCGTGCGGGTCTTTCCCGCGCCGGGGCCCGCAATCACGCAGACCGGCCCCTCGGTGGTCTCGACGGCTTCCCGCTGGGCGGGGCTGAGCGTTTCTGGCAGCATGAGGCGCGAGCGTCCTGACAAAAATAGAGTCGACGGAAAACAAGAGCCTAAGCGCGCCCGAAGAAGCCCGAGGAGCGCCGGCTGTCCTGATTTTAAGCGCTAGGGGAAGTCCCCGCCCTCCCCGGCCGACGCATCGAACCGGTAAAGCGCGAGCGCCCGCCCCGCGGCATCAAGCCGCACGGCAAAGCGCGGACGATCCGAAAGGGCGTGCAGCGCGGCGTCAAGAAGCGACGGAAGCGGCCGCAGAAGCGGCTCCGGAAAGTCTGCCCCGGAGCCCTCCACAAGCGAGCGCTCTAGGGCATTTATCGCCTGCAGAAGGGAGCCGGGCCCTTCGAAGGCCGGAGCGGCAGGAAAAAACACACCCGCTTCGGGCCGGGCGGGATCGGCCAGACCGCGCAGGACGCAGGAAACCTCGCCGGAAGCCTGAGCCCCGGAGCTCAACGCCTCGCGGGAAAGCTGCGACGCGCGCCGCAGCGCAAGAGGCTTCCATGGGGCGCGCGAGAGCGCGAGAAGCGCCCCGGCCGCGTCATAGGCCAGCCGCTCGCCGAGGCCTCGGGCGCATCCCATGGGAAGTCCCCCGGAGCCGTAGCCCAGAGCCTCGGGCAGGGCGGCTTCGGACAGCTGCGAGCTCTGAAGCGGATCGGCCGCGAGCTCGAAAAGCACCGGGGAGCCGCCGCTGGAGCCGGGAGCGCCCGGCAGCCGAAGCGCCGCCGCAAACGGCACCTCGAAGGCCGGGAAAGCGACGGGAGTCTCCAGGAAAAAGCGCCTTTCGCAGTCCCTCACGGGGGAGACGAGAAGGAAAGGCAGGCCGCAGCCCGGAGCCCGGAAGCCGATGAGGACGGGCGAGGCGGCAAACACCGGCACGGGGGCGCGGGAAGGCGCGCTGCCCTCGCGCGCGGCGCGCCCCGCCGGGCGCCCGGCCGGCTTCCTGCCGCGGGAAGGCCGATGCGCCTCGGCCCCGGCCGCCCCCCGAAGGATCCCCGCCGCCCGCAGCGCGAGAAACGCCGCCGCCCCGGCAACCGCCGCGGCCGAGACCGCCAGCCAGAAAACCATCTCTCCTTCCATCGACTCTGCCCCCGACTTTTTCTGTTTCGCGGCCGGCCTCGCCCGGCCCGCCTTTCATTTTCCCGCTTCGCCGCTAAAATACTCTTCATGCGCATGAAACCGGGCGCTTCGCCCGGCCGGAGCTGCGCCCTGCCCCATTATCAACGATAAGGCCCATGCTCAAAAGCCCCCGCGATACCCTCACGCTCGAAAACAGAGTGCAGATCCCCTGCCTCGGATTCGGCACCTGGCAGATTCCGGAGGACGAGAGACTGTCTGAATCGCTCGCCGCGGCGCTCAGGCTGGGCTACAGGCACATCGACACGGCCTCGATCTACGCGAACGAGCAGGGGATCCGCGAGGCGATCCGCGCGAGCGGCGTGCCCCGGCGCGAACTCTTCATCACCGACAAGGTCTGGAACACGGACCGCGGCTACAGCTCGACGCTCGAAGCCTGCGAGAGAAGCCTCGAGCGGCTCGGCACCGATTACCTCGACCTCTACCTCATCCACTGGCCCGCGATCCACGGCGAGACCACCACCTGGCAGGCGCTCAACTACGGAACCTGGCGCGCCCTTGAAGAGCTCTATGCGAAGGGGACCGTGCGCGCGATCGGGGTGTCGAACTTCATGCCGCACCACCTGGTGCCGCTGCTGGCCCGGGCGAGGATCCGTCCGATGGTGAACTCGATCGAGTTCCACCCCGGCTACATGCAGCTGCCCGCGCTACGCTTCTGCCGCGCGCAGGGCATTGGAGTGCTCGGCTGGGCCCCGCTCGGCCGCGGAGCCCTGCTCGCCAACCCGGTGCTCGCCCGGATCGCCCAGGAGCACCACCGCACAGTGGCCCAGGTGTGCCTGCGCTGGAGCCTTGAGCATGGCGTGCCCCCGATCGTCAAGAGCGTGAACGCCGCCCATCTCGAGGAAAACGCCAGGATCTTCGACTTCACGCTCTCGATGGCGGAAATGCACGCGATCGACGCCCTGCCCCCGGCGGGCTTCTCCGGCCTCGATCCGGACCACGTCAGCTTTTGACGCTTCTTGGTGTTTTCCCTGGCAATCTGAAAAAGCCTTTTACATTCAACAGGCTGGGGGTACTGCTGCGGTTCTTCACGGTATACCGGGAAAGGCTGGTACCCACAGCCCTGATTTCAACACAGCGGCATAGTCTGGAAGGCTTCTCCATGGAGACAGGTTCCTTCCGGGGAAAATTGACTTGATTTTCAGTACAAAATACCCAAAGTCTCTGAAGCCGTATGCCATTCGCTTGAGCACTTTGATCGCATTGTTCGCTCCTTCAAGGGGGCCGGTACCCCGTTTGAACTTCCCGGCATTGACAATGCCTTCTGCGCGGCGGCCGAGCATTTTGGCAAATCTCCATGCCGGACTGAAATCATGTTTCTCAGCTGCAGCCTCCAGCAGTTTTTTTGTTTTTTGTAATGCCTCACGAGCCAGAACCTCCGAACGGCAGCACCATATTCTTCGGATTAAATCGGCAATCGGGTAGAGGGAAGCCAGCAGCTCGTTGTCGGCCTTCAGACGGTTCAACTGCTTCTGTCTGTCGACCTGCAGATCGTCCGGCCGCCGCGCACGCCTCGGAAAACGGCAAATCCGTCAAGTTCGACGGCGAGTACGACGTGACCGTCGTGGGTTCCGGCTTCGCCGGCATGGCCTGCGCCTACAAGGTCGCCAAGGCCGGGATCAAGGTCCTCATGATCGAGAAGATGGGGGTCTTCGGCGGCAACTCCGCCATCTGCTGCGGCAACATGGCCTGCCCGGTGAACCCGGTCCAGAAGGCCCAGGGCATCAAGGACAGCCGCGAACTGTTCTTCGCCGACGGCCTGAAGGACGGCCTCGGGATCAACCACATGGAGCTGCTCGACGTGCTCTATCGCCGCGGCAACGACACGGTGAAGTTCGTGACCGACTGCGGCGCTGAGTCTGTCCCGAACAAGATGCTCTTTGAAGGCGGACACTCGGTGCCCCGCTCCTACGAGATCAAGGCGGGCTCGGGCTGCATCGTCCCGATGTACGAGACGCTCTCGAAGATGAGGAACTGCCTGATGAAGACCCGCACGAAGTTCGACGACTTCGTGCTCGACAAGGACGGCCGCGTCACGGGCGTCGTCTGCCGCGAAGGCTATCGGTTCACCCGCAGGCTCGCCTCCGACGACGTGGAGAATAAGACCGGCCACCGCCGCGTCTACAAGGCCCGCAAGGGCGTGATGCCCGCCGCGGGCGGCTTCTCGCGCGACATCTGGTTCCGCCAGGTGCAGGATCCGCGCGTCGTCCCCTCCACCGACTCCACGAACCAGCCGGGCGAGACCGCCGGAGTGCTGCTCAAGGCGCTCGAAATCGGCGCAACCCCGCTGCAGATCTCCTGGCTGCAGTTCCTGCCCTACTGCAATCCGCACGAGGACGGCTTCGGCGTCTCGGTGAACTTCACCAACCACGCCTGCATGGACGAGCACGCTGGCCGCAAGATCAAGACCGACGCCGAGCTCAACGTGATCAGCAAGGACAAGAACTACCCGATCGCGGTCTGCGACGACTCGATCGTGAAGGCGATCAACCCCTCGTTCGTGAAAGCGCCGCTCGCTGCGAAGACGGTGTTCGTCGCCAACACGCTCGAAGAGATCGCCGATCACTTCGGCATCAAGAAGGATGCGTTCCTCGCCAAGGTGAAGCGCTTCAACCAGTACGCGAAGGAAGGCGAGGACAAGGACTTCCACCGTATCCTCAAGTTCAACAACGGGCTCACGATCTCCAAGCCCCCGTTCTTCGGCGTTGAGGTGGCTCCGAAGATCCACCACACGATGGGCGGCCAGCTCATCAAACCGGAGGCGCAGGTGATCTCCTCGGAAGACTCACAAGCCGATCCCCGGCCTCTATGCGGGCGGCGAGATCCCGGGCGGCGTGCACGGCGCCTCGCGCCTGGGCACGGTGGCTGTTCTGGACGCCCTCGCCTTCGGCATGGTCGCAGGCGAAAATCTCGCGAAGGCCTGATGCTCTAAAAAAATAATCTCTCCTAAAGCCCGCCCCAAAAGGAGCGGGCACTCGCTCCCGGCTCCTTTTTCTTTCAAGGAGGAGCCGGGGGCGTTTTTTTATCCCCTGAGACGGGCCGGAAAGGCAGCCTCCCCGCCCCCTTTAGAGAGTCTTGAGCGCCAGGCAGGCGAGGTCGGACTCGGGATAGACCTGCCAGAGCGGTTCGGCAAAAGTCCCCGGCCTGCCGCCCCCGCCGTCTTTTTCCGGGCGGGCTTCGATAATCAGCTCGTTGCTCTGCGCAAAAAGCCGCAGCGGCACGGCGAAAAGCCTCGCCGCCCCCTCCGCGGGAAGGAGCCTCACGCCGTTGAGCAGGACCGAGATCTCCCCTTCGGAGGCCGAAAGGTCCGCCCGCAGCGTCCCGTCTGCAGGAACCGCGGGGACGTCGGCATCGGAAAAGGAAAGCCGGAAGCGCAGGAGGCCCGGCTCCCCGCCTTTTGGATCCCCGCCGCCGCTGTCGCTCCAGTCGCGCTCGCTGCGAAGCGCGCGCGGCAGCGCCCCGGGCTCCTCCACAAACCAAGGCGAGCCCCCGGCTCTCATCGGATAGGCCGCGGGCAGCTGTCCCTCCTCGACTTCGAGCCTGCCCTTGAACCCGGCGGCAAGGGCGACCTCCAGAACCGGACCGGCGGCGGAGCCCGCCTCGCGGGCCGCGCCGTCCCCGGTGAACCAGGCGAGCCGCGAGGCGGGGCGCGGCAGTGCGAGCCGTCCCTCGAAACCGCTCGGGGCCTCGAGCTCGAGACTCCATCTCACCGGCCCCGCTCCCCGGGAGCGGAAGACCGCCCGCTCGGGCAGGGGCCTCGCGCCGCGAAGCGCTGGCCTGCCGGCCCGCACGCCCGGCAGCGCCTGAAGCGCGAGCGCCGCATCGATCACGTCGTCCGGTTCGGTGCGGCTCGTATAGTGCTCGAGCGTCCGAAGCTGCGAGCGGACAGCCCCCTCGCTTCGGTCCTGCCTATCGGTGACGGCCTCGGGGCCCGAGAAGGCGGGGCCCGTGGCCGCGAGCTTTCCTCCCATCAGGATGAAAGCCGTGAGGGTGTCGAGAAGGCCGGCGGAAATCCGCCGCAGGCCGGCGAGGACGACCGAGCTGAAGAGCCTTCCCCCCGACTCCAGGAACCCGTCCGCGAGCCGCGCGCTTTCAAGTTCGGCGGCAGACGCCTCTGCGGCGAGCAGCCCCGCCTGTGAAAGCGCCTCCCGCCAGGCCCTGAAATCCGGCGAAGCTTCCTGCCCCTCGCGCACAAGGACGCAGTCGAGCACAGGCGCTTTCATTTCATTCTTTTCTTCCATATTCCTGCCCTCCGTCAGTCGGAGAATTCCCTCCCGGTCCGCTCTCCAGGGCTTATGCTTGAGGGGCAAAGCCGCGGGGAAGCGGGAGCCCGGGGCGCTTCTTTCCACGGGCATTATAAAAACGCCCGGGCGCGCTGCCGCCCTGCGCCGCCGGCCTGCACCCATGCAAGCAAGGAGCACCGCTGATGGAAGTCACAGCACAGTATGTTGGAAACAAGAGAGTCGAGGCGCGCTGCGGGCGCACCGGAACGGAGCTCATTTTCGACCAGCCCGCGCCCGAGGGACTCGGAGAGTCGCTGAACCCCGTGGAGGGACTGCTGTCGGCGCTCTGCGGCTGCATGCTCACGACGGCGGCCTATGCCGCCGGGTCCCTCGGTCTTGACCCGGAAGGAGCGTCGGCCGCCGTCACCTGCGAGATGGCCGACGGCCCGCGCATCGCCTCGATCACGGCCGTGGTCTCGATTCCCGCGGGCTGCTGCCCGGCCGAAAAGCGCGGCCTCATCGAAAAAATGGTCACCTCCTGCCCGGTAAGCCGCGCGCTCTCGCCCGACATCCGCAGGGACGTCCGCTTTCTCTGGATCTGACGACAAAAGGACGCCTTCCTGATGCTGTTCTCAATCCTCGCAATCGGGGCCGGAGCGGCCTTGGGGGCGGTGCTGCGGTGGGCGCTCGGCCTGTGGCTGAACGGCCTCTTCCCGGCGCTTCCGCCGGGCACGCTCGCCGCCAACCTCCTGGGCGGCTACCTGATCGGGGCCGCGGTTGCGTTTTTCGCCGCGATGCCCGGCCTTTCGCCCGCGTGGAAGCTGCTCATTGTGACGGGCTTCTGCGGCGGACTCACCACCTTTTCGACGTTTTCGGCCGAGACGGTCGCCCTGCTCTCGAGGGGCGAGTACCTCATGGCGGCCGCGGAAGTGGGACTGCATGTGGCGGGCTCCCTCGCCGCAACCGCAGCCGGCATCGCCACCGTAGCGGCGCTTCGCCGCCTGAATGGGCTTTAAAGGAGACCGACATGAATCGAGGCTTCCAAATCTCGTTTTTCACGGAGCAGAGCCGCAGGAAGGACGGCCGCCCGATGGGCAGCTGGATTCTGGAAACCGCCCGCTCGATGGGCATTCCGGGCGGCTCGCTTTTTTCGGCGGCTGAAGGCTACGGGCGCGACGGCTGGCTGCGGAGCGCCTCTTTCTTCGAGTCCGGTCAGACCTGCGTGGAAGTGCGCTTCGCACTTTCCGAAAAAGACGCGGAGAGGCTCTTCTCCAGGCTCCGGGAAGAAGGCGTGGACGTCTTTTTCGTACGCATTCCGATCGAATTCGGCATGACCGGCGAGCCCTGAAGAGAAAATCGGAAACATTTTTCCGCACACCGGAGCGCCTCAGGGGGGCCCCGCGCCACCTTACAATACGCGAAGAACCCCAAAAAACGCTCCCGCGCCCGGAAGCGGGCCCGAAAATCAACTGAGGAGCCCGCTTTTCTCCGCCGGGGGCACGGCCGGCGGCTTTAGTCGAAGATGATCACTGCGCTTTTCGCACACCCCTATCCGCGCTTTTCCATCGTGTCCTATCCGCTGCTGATGGGACTGAAGAACCAGTTTCCCAAGATGGACGCGCGCATGCTCTACGACCTCTATCCCGACGGGGCGATCAACGTCGCCGCGGAGCGCGAGGCGGTCTCCCGCTCCTCGCTGCTGCTTGTCCTGCATCCGGTCTTCTGGTACAGCGTGCCGGCGCTTTTGAAGCAGTGGTTCGACACGGTGCTCGGCTACGGCTTCGCCTACGGCGAAGGAGCCCCGACGCTTCGCGACAAGGCGGTGCTGTGGATGCCCTCGATCGGCTCAGGCTTCCACGGCCGGGGCTTTCAGGGCCCGGTCGTGATCTCAGAGGTGCAGGCGCCGATCAAGCGCATGTGGGAGAGCTGCGGCGCGGCCTGGCTCGAGCCCCAGATCATCGACTCGCGCATCCCGATGACAAGCGGGGACTTCGCCTCGGTCCTGGACTCCGTGGCCGACCGGATGGCCGAATGGGAGGCCGAGCATGATTGAAGCCGCACTGCACAGGTTCATCGATCTCTGCACGGAGTTCTACGCCGGGGCGAGCGCCATCATGCCGGGCACCGACACGATCGTGGCCGGCTCCCTGGTCGCGCTCGCCGCGGCCGTGGTCTTCGTGCCCGTCATGTCCCGGCTGGGGCTGGGCACGATGCTGGGCTACCTCGCGGCCGGCATCTTCGTCGGGCCCTACGGGCTCGGAACCGTCACCCATGTCGAAACGCTCATGAACTTCGCCGAGTTCGGGATCGTGCTCATGATGTTTCTGATCGGGCTCGAGCTGGACGTGGGAAGGCTCTGGAAGATGCGCCTGCCGGTCTTTGGAGGCGGGACGCTGCAGATGCTGCTCTGCGCCCTGCCCTTTGCCGGGATCATGTACGCGGCGGGCCTGGAGCCCGCGCCCGCGGTGCTCGCGGGCTTCGCTCTGGCGATGAGCTCGACGGCGGTCGCGGTGCAGGAGATGAACTCCCGGAGCATGATGGCGCAGCCCGCCGGGCAGAACGCCTTCTCGATCCTCCTTTTCCAGGACCTCGCCTCCATTCCGCTGATCGGCGCGATTCCGGCCGTGGCCGCGGTGACGGCGGGGGCAGCCGGGGCGGCGGGAGCCGCGGGCGGCTCCCCCGCCTTCATGAACACGGTGGTGCGGGCTCTGCTCGCACTTGTCGTCATGGTGGGGCTCGGGCGGTTCCTCACGGTGCCGTTCCTGCGCTTTACGGTGAGAAGCGGCGCGCGGGAGATGCTCACCGCGTTCGCCCTTTTGATCACGGTCTGCTCGGCCTGGATCATGGAGGCAGCGGGGCTCTCCTCGGCGATGGGCGGGTTCGTGGGCGGGGTCATTCTCGGCAGCTCCGGCTTCCGCCACCAGCTCGAAGCTGAAATCTCCACCTTCAAGGAGCTCCTGCTCGGCCTTTTCTTCGTCACGGTCGGGATGAGCATCGACCTCAACCTCGTCTTCGCCGAGCCAGTGACGCTCGCCGCGGTGATAGCGACCCTGCTCGCGGTGAAGACCGTGATGATCTTCTTCGTTGCCATCGCGATGCGGATCAAGGGAGCGGGCAATCGGCTCAAGTTCGCCGTCGTGCTTTCGCAGGGCGGGGAATTCGCCTTCGTGGTCTTCGCCATCGCAAAGAGCCAGGGGGTGCTTCCCGGCAGCTGGGCGGCAATACTGACCGCCGCCGTCGCGATATCGATGGGCACGACGCCGATCCTGATGAAGCTCATGACGGGGGCCATGCGCTACTGGCTCAACCGCGTGAACCGCAGTGGGCCGCAGGACGACGCGGAGGCCCTTGCCGCGGCCCCCAACCGCAAGGTGATCATCGCGGGCTTCGGCGACTTCGGGGCCCTCGTCGCCCGGATGCTAGTCGCGATGGACGTGATCCCTACGATCATCGACAGCGACCCCGACCGCGTGCGCCAGGCCCGGCACTTCGGGGTGAAGGTCTATTACGGCGACGCCTCTAGCCTGAGGCTGCTACGGGCCGCGGGCGCCGACGAAGCGAAGATCCTCGTCGTCGCCGTGGGCCAGGGCGAGGCGGGACGGCGCATCATCGAAGCCGCCCGCGAGGCCTTCCCTCTGGTCGAGATCATCTCGCAGGTGGGCGAGGTGAAAGACGAGCTTGACTTCATGAACAAGGGCGTGCACCCCTACAGCAAGAGCTTCGAGCCCTCGCTGCTGGCCGGGCGGCGCTGCCTGGTCGACCTCGGCATCCTCTCGCCCTACGAGGCGAAGGAGATCGCCGACATCTTCCGCTTCCACACCGTCAAGACGCTGCGCGAGATTTCCTCGAGCCGCTACGACTACGAGCAGGCCGTCGCAGCCTACCGCTCCAACGACGAGATGCTCACCGAAGTGATCGGACAGATCCGAGAGTACCGCCGCGAGCGGCTCGCCGCAGTGAGGGCCGCGCGCCCCGGGGCGGCCGAGGGAACGCTGCAGCAGCAGGCTGCGGCCGCGCCCCGCGCCGAAGAGCCGCCCTCTCCCAGGGGGAGCAGCCCCGCGGTCGGGGCGCCTGCAGCGCACCGCATGGCCGACCCGGAGAAGGCTCGCGAGGAGGGCGAAAAGCTGGACCTCTCGGCAGACGCCTCGATGCAGGCCCGCCGCAGCGCGATGGAAGCGGTCCGAAAGGAAAAGGAAGCGGCTCCGGCGCCCAACCCCTCCGAAGAGCTTTCCGTGCAGGAGTTCTTCAGGCGGGCTGGCGACGGCGCAAAAGGCAGCGGCCCGGGCCGGCGTCCGTCCTGACCTTTTCAGGCCTGAAGGCTTCCGGGCCGGGAGAAAAGCCTTCCGGCCCCCGGCGTACGCAGCCTCCCTTCTTTCCGGCTTCCTGCCGCGGGTATAGACTTTTTCAGTTCTTTTTCTTTTTTTACTTAAGTCAGGCGGCCCCCGGACTCCTGCTCCTCAGGAGAAAGGTGCAAAAAGCCCGTCGAAGGCCGCCCGGGGAGAAGTTCTGTCATGGCCCAGATACTGGATTCAACGAAGCTGCGCCGCGAGCTGCATCCGCTTGCGGAAATCGGCATGGACGTCAAAAACACTTCCGCCTACGTGATCCGCCGGCTCAAGGAGATCGGCATTGACGCCCACCGCGTGGGCGAAACCTACGGCGTCACGGGATACATCGACTCGGGCGCACCCGGCCCCGTGATCGCGCTGCGCGCGGACATGGACGCTCTTCCCTTCCAGCAAAACGGCAAGACAGTGGCGATCCACGCCTGCGGGCACGACGGCCACATGGCGATGCTGCTCGAGGCGGCAAGCCGCCTCGTGGGGAAAATCAGGCGCGGCAAGGTGAAGCTCATCTTCCAGCCCGCAGAGGAGCCAATCACCGGGGCGCAGGCCCTGATCAAGGAAGGCATCCTTGACGACGTAGACATCATCATCGGGGCGCACGTGCGTCCCGTCCAGGATCTGAAGCCCGGGACTCTGTGCCCCTCGGTGTGCCACACGTCCTCCGGCCACGTGCATGTGACGATTCACGGAAAATCGAGCCACGCTGCCCGCCCGCATCTGGGCGTGAACGCGATCTATGTCGCCACCGCAATCGTCAACGCCGTCGCGCAAATCCACATGAACCCGGAAAACGTCTGGTCCGTGAAGCCCACGCAGCTGTGCGCCGACGACGGGGCCTTCAACGTCGTGCCCGCGACCGCCACCCTGTGCTTTGACTTCCGCGGGCAGACCAACGAGCTTGTCAAATCGCTCACCGAGCAGATGAACCGGATCTTCAAAAACACGGCTGAGGCCTACGGGGCGACCGTCGATGTGAAGTACGACGTCATCTGCCCGGCCGCGAACCTCGATCCCGATATCACCGAGGAGCTCGCGCAGTGCATCCGCGATACGGCCGGAGCCGACCGCCTCGCACCGGGCTGTGGGGGCGGCGGCGAGGACTTCCACTTCTACAAGCTCGCGAAGCCCTCCATCAAAAACGGCTACTTCGGGGTGGGCACCGGCGTAACTCCGGGCCTGCACAAGATCAACATGACGATGGACGACACGCTGCTGCCGATGGGCTCGGCGGTCTTCGTGAAGTTTGTCCTGAACCATCTGGGCTGAAGCACAAGGAGAGCCCGCAGGAGGGCGAGCCGCAAAAGGCGGTGCGCCCGGGCTCTTCAAAAGGGGGCGGCTCCGTCCGGGGCCGCCCCCTTAGTTTTGCCCCCTCGAAGCCTAGCCCGCCTGCCCCGTCCGGGTCCGGCAACCGTCTTTACAATAAAGCCGTTTTTCCCTTTCACCACTAGAGGCTTTAAATCCATGCCCTGCACCACCATTCTTGCAGGAAGCGGCGCGACTGCCGATCACTCCCTCATCATCGCAAGAAACGAAGACTGCGCGCCCGACGACGCGAAGCGGCTGCTCTGGCACCCCGCTCAGAAGGCCTGTCCGGGCCGGGTCTTCCGCTCCTTCAGAAACGATTTTGCGGCTCCCTTTGAGGCGGCGCCCCTCGGCTACCAGTCGGTCTCGGACTCCGCGACCGACGGCGCCTCGGAAGGCGAGGCGGGCTTCAACGAGGCGGGAGTCGGGATCACGGCGACCGAGACCATCTTCGCAAGCGCCGCTTCCCTCGCGCTCGACCCCTACCTGCCGCTCTCAGGCGTGGTGGAGGACATGATCGAAGACTACGTTCTGCCGCTGTCGCACTCCGCCCGCGAAGGCGTGCGCATCCTGGGACGCGCGATCGAGGAGCACGGAGCGGGAGAAGGCTGCGGAGTCGCCTTCATGGACGAGAGCGAAGTGTGGTGGTTCGAGACGTGCTGCGCCCACCAGTGGGCCGCGGCGAGGCTCCCGAAGGAGTGCTGCTACGTTACCGCGAACCACGCGCGGCTGCGGGAGTTCGACCCGCAGGACACGGAGAATTTCCTTTCTTCGCCGGGACTCGTCTCCTTTGCCGAAGAGCACGGGCTCTGGCCTGCGGGGAAGCGCCCGTTTGACGTGCGGGCGGCCTATGTGGACGAAAAGCCCTCCGACCTTTACTACAACTACCCGAGGAACCGCGTCCTTATTGAAAAGTACCGTGGCGGCACTCCCCTGCGCTCCGAAGACGACCCGGACTTCCCCATCTTCTTCAGGCCCGCACGGCCCCTGACGATGCTCGATGTCGCCGCGGGGCTGCGCAACCGCTTTGAGGGCACGGACTCCGACCCCTATGCGAGCGGCAACCCCCGCGTGAAGGCGCGCCCCATCTCGGTCTTCCGCTGCTCGCACTCCCACATCCTCGTGCGCAAGCCCTGGTTGCCGCTTTCCGTCGGAGCCGTGAGCTGGGTCTCGTGGGGAATGCCATCGCTTTCGGTCTTCGTACCCTTTTTCGAGGGCTTCCGCGACGTGCCGCAGGCCTATCGGATCGGCACGCACGACGCGGACGGGAAAAGCGCCGGCTGGGCCTTCAGAAAGCCCCAGACGCTCGCGATGATGGACTACGGCCGGCTTGAACCCGTCGTCCGCCGGGTCTGGGACCGCTGGGAGAGGCAGGCGCTGCGCAAAACCGCGCTCATCGAGGCCCGCTACTGCGACCTGCTCGCCCTCAAGGGCGAGGCGGCCTCCGACCTTTATCTCGAGCGCGAGAACACCGCGCTCCTGGAGGACGCCCTCAGGCAGGCCAAAGCCCTAGAAAACGAGCTCATGACGCTGCTCACCCGAAGCGTGAGCGCCCGCTTCCCGTTTAACGGCGCCTGAACAGAAAGTTAAGCAAATCCCGTACATTAAAAAGCTGCTTCTGCAAGGAGAAGCGGCTTTTTCTTTTTCATAGAAAAAGAGCAGCAGCTCAGGCCTTTTCGCTCAGAAGATCCGCTCGGGCGAAGCGCCGCCCGTCGTCGGAGTAAAGCACGTCGCCCAGCGAATGCAGCACGTGGTAGCGCTCGGCGCTCCAGTCCTCCGCGAGCCAGAAGCACAGTCCCTTCAGAATGAAAAGTCCCAGGGATTCGTCCTTTTTCACCACGCGGCACTCAAGCGCCGCAAAGGCCCCCTCGAGCACGGCGGCGTTCACGCTGTCCGCGTTCTGCCACGCGAGGCCGAAGCGCGCGAGCTTGTCGGCCTTTCCGTCGCAGTGTGTGCTCCCGAGCTCAAACACCTCGCGGGCAAACTCCGGGGGCACCACGTTGAGCACGCACTCGCTCGACTCGAGGAGCACGGGGTAAGTTGCATTCCAGGCTCCTAGCGTCATGGCGACCCTCGGCGGATCGTAGTCGCTGCCCATCACCCAGGCAACCGGCATCGCATAGTTAAGCGCGCCGCGCCGCGCCGTCACGACCACGAGCGGGCACTGCCCGAGGAAATCCATGGACCGGGCGAGCTGCGCCTGAATTTTCTTCATCATCCCTCCTGTATCAGCAAGCCTTCAGCGGCTTCCCCGGACGACGTAAAAAGCGTACGCCCGATTCCCTAGAGATTATAATTTCATCGTTATGCAGATGGCATTTCAACGGGGCCGCAGCCCTATGTCTCAGGCGCCATCCCAAGCGCCTGGCCATTGCGTTGCGCCCGAACGTTAAAAAAGGAGCATGGAAATGGCCTTGTCATCGTATTACAAGCAGCTGGTCGACCAGCGCCGCGAACTTCACCAGTGGCCCGAGCCCGGCTGGACGGAATTCACAACGACGAACTACCTCGCCCGCAAGCTGAAGGCCTGGGGCTACGAGGTTCTCCTCGGCACCAAGGTCGTGAAACCCGAGGCCTGCCTCGGCCGCGATGAAAAGGAAGTGCAGGCCGGATTGCAGGCCGCGCGCGAACACGGTGTCTCCGAGGAGTTCCTGAAGGCGACCGAGGGCTACACGGGCTGCGTGGGCGTTCTCGACACCGGCCGTCCCGGCCCCACGATGGCGATGCGCTTCGACATCGACTGCATCCCCGTGCAGGAAACCGATGATCCGAACCACATCCCGAACAAGGACGGCTTCCGCTCGAAGCACAACGGCTTCATGCACGCCTGCGGGCACGACTGCCACATGTCGATCGGCCTCACCACCGCGAAGTGGATCGTGGACAACAAGGACTCGCTCACGGGCCGCATCAAGATCGTCTTCCAGCCGGCCGAAGAAGGCGTGCGTGGAGCCAACGCCGTGGCCGCCTCGGGCGTGCTCGACGACGTCGACTATTTCCTCGGCTCGCACATCGGCATGGTCGCGAAGTACGGTGAAGTGGTGATCGACCCCTGGGGCTTCCTGTGCACGACGAAGTACGACGTCACCTACGACGGCAAGCCCGCCCACGCCGGCGTCGAGCCCAATGCGGGCCGCAACGCCCTGGCCGCGGCCTGCGCGGCCACGATGCAGCTGCTCGGCATTCCGCGCCACGGCTCCGGCATGACCCGCGTGAACGTGGGCATCCTGCAGGCCGGCACCGGACGCAACGTGATCCCCGCCCACGCGAAGCTCGTGATGGAAGTGCGCGGCGAGACCGCCGCCATCAATGACTACATGAGCGAGCAGGCAATGAACATCATCAAAGGCTGCGCGATCAGCTACGGCGTGAAGTACGACGTCCGCACGATGGGCGCGGCCTGCGACATGAAGAACGACCCCGAGATGGTGAAGATGCTGCGCGAAGTGGCGGGCACGATCCCGGAGGTGAAGCAGATCACGGGCGAAGCCAACTTCGGAGGCTCCGAGGACGCCTCGCTGCTGGCCAAGCGCGTGACCGAGCACGGCGGCAAGGCCGCGTTCTTCGTGACCGGAGCTGACCGCAAGGCCGGCCACCACCAGTTCAACTTCGACGTGAACGAGCCCGCGCTGGACGTCGGCTTCCGGATGTTCACGGGCATGGTGAAGAAGATCTGCGGCAGGAAGTAAGGCCGCGGAAGCCTCCTCTCGGGCGGCCGCGCGCCGTCCTGAGAGGCCGCTTTGAAAAGAAGCGGGGCAGCTGCTGTTGAAAGGGCCGCCCCGCTTTTCATGTCTTCAGAAATCCGGCGGCTAAGCCGCGGCTTTCCCCTCGCTCCGGGCCTGCGCCTCCTCGCGCTTGGTGAAAACCGTGGCGAAAAGGCCGGAAACGGTGATGAGGAGCATCCCAAGAAGCGCCGCGGCGGAAAACCTGTCGCCAAAGCAGATAAAGCCGATGACCGCTGAGATCGGGATCGCCAGGAACCCGAGGCAGGAGGAAAGGAGCATGTTGCCCTGGGCGTAGGCGCGGGTGACCGCGATCTGCCCCAGGGTCGCCATCAGGCCGATGCCCAGGAGCCCCAGCGCGTTTTCGGGCGTGGGCATGTGCAGGCCGCCCTCAAACAGGTACGTGCCCAGCAGTCCGAAGATCGTGCCGAACACCGTGAAGTAAAAGACGATGCGCATGGAGGGCTCGCCCATGTCGCCCAGCCTCTTCATCTGCCAGTACACCGCCATATCGATGAGGGAGAGCAGGATGCAGGCCATCGCGGGGACGGCCTCGTCGGCCGCGAAAGAGGGCTGCACCACGGCCACGATCCCGGCAAAGCCCGCGAGGATCGCGCCCGTCACTTTCCACGGCGCCTTTTCATGGCGCACCAGAGCCCGGCCGATGAACCAGGCGGCTAGAAAAATCGGCGTCGTGTAGGTGAGCGTCATGCAGGCGCCGAAGTCCATGCGCGGCAGCGCGAAAAACCAGAGCGCGATCGAAAGGATTCCAAGCGAGGAACGTAGCAAGTGGTCCATCAGGCGGCGGGTCTTAAGCGTCACGCCGGTGCCGCGGACCATGGAGGCGATGAAAAGCACTCCGAAGAGCGACCGGTAGAAAATAAGCTCGATCGGCCCGAACTGATCGGACACGAGTTTCACGAAGGCCGCCATGACGGAAAAGCAGGCGGCCGATGCGATGGACCAGAGAGACTGCCGGAACATGGGAAAAGAAAGAATTCGCTTCAGGGAGATTCCGCTGATGATACGCCGGCAGGCGGCCCGGCGGCTTGCGGCACTCCAAGCCCGGCTCCTGCCGGAAAGGCCGCCTATTTTTGCGTTTATCGCAAATAGATGCCATACTGTCCACGCAAAATCAGCCATGGATAGCAGGAAGGTTCGCGTGAATGCCCAAATCTGATGATCTCTACGCCTGGAAGCTCTTTGCCTCGCTCATGCAGTCGCGAAGCTTTTCCGTGACGGCGCAGGCCTTCGGCGTGGAGCCTTCGACCGTGAGCAGAGCGATTTCCGCCCTTGAAAACTCGATCGGGCAGAAGCTCGTGAACCGCAGCGCGCGCCCCCTCACCTTCACCAGCAAAGGCGAATGGGCCGCCCGGAAAATCGAGCCGATCCTCGCCGCCCACCGGAAATTCATCGAGAGCTTCACCCACGACACAGCGACGCTCGAGGGCCAGATCCGGCTGTCCGTGCCGCCCAGCTTCGCCACCCGCAACCTGATGCCGATCCTTGAAGAGTTTTACAAGCTCTATCCCCGCATCAGCTTCGACATCCTGGTCGGCATGCAGGCCTCGGACGTCAAAAGCCAGAAGTGCGACATGGCGGCGCTCACCGGGAAGATCCCAGATTCTTCGCTCATACAGATTCCGCGCGGGCGCTGCGTGTACCTGCCGGTCGCCTCCCCGGAATACGTCAAGGCGCACGGCATGCCGCTCAACCCCCAGGACCTCTCGCATCACACCGTCTTCCTGTACACGGGCCCGATGCGCTCGACCACCCGCGTGCTCTGGAAGGGGCATGAAAACGAGGTGATCCCGTACGGGCGCACCATCGCGAGCACCGACATGCTGTCGATCCGGGAAGGCGTCCTCAAAGGGTATGGCGTGGCGCTCGACATGCCCGTCGTGCAATGCTGGGAGGACCTGAAGGAAGGCCGGATGGTGCCTGTGCTGCCGGGCTGGAAGCGTCCCCCCGCACAGTGCTACATGGTGCTCTCGAAATCAAGCTGGCACATCAGGCGCTGCCGGGTGTTCGCTGAGTGGTATGCGAAAAAGCTCACGGGGCTTTTCCGTCAGTATGAAAGGGAAATCGCGGGCATTGTGCCGCTCGAACCAGACGCCGGGTTTTACTCTGAAAAACCATCCCTGTAATTTCCCAATTTTTCTTATTTCCATTGAAGTTACCAACGCTCATGCAACCAGTTCGAAAAGCCGTTTTCCCTGTCGCAGGACTCGGCACCCGGTTTCTGCCGGCCACCAAGGCTATTCCCAAGGAAATGCTCCCGATCGTTGACAAGCCGCTTATTCAGTATGCGGTGGAAGAAGCGTCCAGGGCGGGCATTACCGATATGGTCTTTGTGACTAGTCCGTCGAAAAAAGCGATAGAGGATCATTTCAGGCCCTGCCCCAAGCTTGAGGCCGAGCTGGAGAAAAAGGGGAAAAAAGACCTCCTGAAGCTCGTCCGCGGAATTTGCCCGAAAGGTGCATCATTCACTTTCATTGAACAGGACGCTCCACTGGGACTGGGCCATGCCGTGCTCTGTGCGCAAAAGGCGATTGGAAACAACCCTTTCGCCGTGATTCTCCCGGATGACCTGGTCGATGCACCGCAATCCTGTATCGGAGAGCTCTGCGAGGCGCGCTCTCGCTGCAGCGGCGGCAACGTTATCGCAGTTGAGGATGTCCCGAAGGAAGAAACCAGCAAGTACGGAATTGCAAGCCTGGACAAAAATGAACCCGAATTAGTGGTCGGACTTGTTGAAAAACCCAAACCCGAGAACGCTCCGTCCACGCTTGCCGTGATCGGCCGCTATGTGTTTGAGCCGGACATCTTCGAGGAACTTAAAAAAGTTAAGCCCGGCGTCGGGGGAGAAATCCAGCTCACTGATGCCATGGCTTCGTCCCTGAGCAGCACTCCCATGCGCGTCTGCCGATTCAAAGGCCGAAGATTCGACTGCGGCTCCAAACAGGGCTTTATTGCGGCAACCGTGCATTTCGCAAGAAAAGCGGGGTTCACGATCTGAGGATCAGGCCTCGCCCAGGCCAAAGGATACGGCTCTTTATATGAAGGCATTCATCACCGGCGGCTGCGGCTTTGTGGGAGCGCACACAGCGGCAGCTCTGCTCGAGGCGGGACACCAGGTTTTTATCTACGACAACCTGTCCAACAGCTATCAGGACGCCTTGGAAGCACTTCAAGACATTTCGGGGATAAGGCTCCCATTTGTGCATGGAGACATTCGTGACGGCGAACGTCTTCTGCAGGCGCTCAAGACCTCAGGGCCAGACGTTGTTTTCCATTTCGCGGCGCTTAAAAGCATCAGCGAGTCCTTTGAAAAGCCGCTGGACTATTACGATGTAAACGTGTCGGGAACCGTCACCCTGCTCAAGGCCATGCAATCCTGCGGGCTGAAGCGCCTGGTTTTCTCTTCCAGCGTGGCGGTCTATCCTGAAAACTCACCCTCGCCTTGTTCGGAAAGCGTCTCCTCCGTTGGAGCCCCCCACCCTTACGGGGAAACGAAAGTCATCATTGAGCGTCTTTTGACAAGGCTGGGCGAGTCTAAGCCGGATCTGAGCAGCGTCATCCTACGATTCTGCAATCCGGCAGGAGCGCACCCGAGCGGCCTGCTGGGAGAAAAGACCAGGCAGCCTCAGGGCAACCTCTTTCCCCGCATCTGGCAGGCCGCCAGAGGGGAGATCCCCCGGTTCGAGATCTTTGGTGGGGACTACGCAACTCCTGACGGGACCGCGGTGCGCGACTATCTGCACATCATGGATCTGGCGGAGGGTTGCGTGAAAGCTGGAGAGTACAGCCTCCGCCATCAGGGAACCGAGACCTTTAATCTGGGATCCGGCCGCGGAGCGAGCGTGCTTTCAGTCCTGCGCTCTTGTGAGCGCGCGGCCGGCAGGAAAATCAATTTCCAGATTGTTTCCAGGAGGACCGGGGACCGCCCAGAATTCATCGCCGATCCCGGCAAGGCAGAAAAGATTCTGCATTGGAAGGCCCGAAAAAACCTCGATGAGATCTGCGAAGACGCCTGGCGCTACGAATTACATAGAGGCTGAGTCATTCTCGAGGGAAAGAGATGTTGCTCTCAGCCTGTGAGAGCTCTTCAAAAGAATTGCAGTTCTGGAAAGAAGACAAATCGGGAAAATCAACCTCGCGGCATCCGGCCTGACGAGCCCAAGCCCCAAGCCTGTGCTGCCCAGAATCCAGATACGCTGAAACCAGCGGCAGAAAAGACGCCGGAACCCAGAGAAAAGACGGCTGCGGGCAACCTTGCGCCACGGCCAGAGCCGGAGTCCTGAACTCCTTCAGTCGTTCAACCAGATCTTCTGGGAAAAATGGGCAATCGCAGGGTACTGTCACAATCCACGCACAAGTACGCTCCCCCTCGGGGATGCTCGCCATAGCCGCCTCGAGTCCCGCCAGCGGCCCGGCAAAGCCCGGGCGGAGATCCGGCAGTATTTTTGTGCCGGCAGGAAACAATCTCCTGTAAACCTCTTCCGAGCGGTTCGCACTCAGAAGGATTTCGTCCGTCTGAGACTTCAGCCTTTCAAAGGCGTTGAGCGCCAGGGGACGGCCGCGGAAAAGCTGCAGCCCCTTGTCGACCCCTCCCATCCTGGTCGCCCGGCCTCCGGCAAGGATGAGCCCGTAGATCCTCATCGCTTTTCCCTTTAAGAAGCGGACCAGACCACGGAAAAGGTTCTTCCCAGCCGGCTTGTCATGGTTTTGGCGATTCTGGTCAGATTTTCGCGCTCAATCGGACTTTCTGAGTCCGCCCTCACTCCCATCACCACCTGCCTGCCGCGGGCTTCCAGATTAAAGTCCGTCACGGCCCCGCGGTGGCTCTTGTCGAGCCCCTCGGCGACCTTTAAAAGGAGCCCGGCCAGCGCCGCCTCCTTCCAGTCATTGGATGACAGGGCGATATAGCCGGGTTCTTCCCGCCCCTGGTACCGGCTCCGGAAGATGACTGCGGCAATCTGCTGGGTCTCGTATTCGGTAAATCCCAGAAGCTCAGAATTCGCCACAATGTAAGCGCTGTGCTCTGCGAGGTTGTGGTACGAAATGGCGATCCCCGTTTCCTGGAGCCAGGCCGCGTAAAAAAGGATATCGCGCCAGACGGGATCGAGTTCCACGAGGCTTTCGCTCCGCGCCTGGTCAAAAAGCTGCAGCACAAAGCCGGAGACTTTCTTCGCATGAAACAGATCCGCGCTGAAGGTCCTGGCGAATCCCTTGACCGCATTGATCTTCTGCTCCCGCTCGCGGGCCTTGCCGGGGATAAGGCCGGAGTTCTCCAGATGCTGGAGGAGCACTCCGTCGCGAAGGCCCCGCTCCGTGATCTCCACCCTGTCAAACCCCAGCTCCTCCATCGCCGTCAGGAAAATCGCCGCGCCCGGGATGATCACGTCAACGCGCCTTGCGGACATGCCGGGAAGGCGAAGCCGCTCGGCGGGAGTGGTACCGCAGAGCCTTTCGGAAATAGCGCGGACTTCGTCAAGAAGCACATAGCGCCCGCCCTGATCATCGGAGCTGCCATGCCTCATTGCCTCGGCCATTGCTCCAAGGGCTCCGGCCGTGCCTGAGCTCGCGATCATCTCCGCAGGCCGGCTGGCCCTGACGCGCTCGAAGGGAAGGAAGGATTTTTCACGGACGTAGTTCTGCACCTCCTCGAAGAGGGACCGCGGGACCTTCCCGTTTTCCTTTCGAAAGAAGCGGTCCGCAAGCCTCACGCAGCCGACATGCAGCGACTCCGCGGCGAGAATCTCACCGTTGCGGGACACGGCAAATTCGGTGCTGCCGCCGCCGATATCCATAAAGACCCGGGGATGGTCCGACAGGGGAAGCCCCGCCTCCACCCCGATGCTGACCAGGCGAGCCTCCTCAGGCCCTGAAATGACATTGAAGCGCACGCCGGTCTCGAGCTTCGCCCGTTCCACAAACGCACGACCGTTGGGAGCCTCGCGTACGGAGGCCGTGGCCACTGCAGCGATCTGCTCGACGCCGTACATGCGGCAGGTCCGCGCGAATGTCTTCAAAACCGCAATGGTGCGGTCCATGGCGGCGGGCTGGAGCGCGTCATTCTCGAAAGCCCCCTCGCCCAGCTTCACCATGGATTTCACGCAGTTGAGAACCTGAACCCGCCCCTGGGCGTCGACCTGCGCGAGAAGCAGCCGGATCGAGTTGCTTCCGAGGTCAACAACGGCCACGCGGTGAGCCCCCGGAGGGAGCGGACTCGGGTTGTCCGGGAAAGTTTCCGTTTCAGCAGGAAGGGGTCCGTACTGCGCTGTTTCCATAAGCCGTCCTTTACTCGCCGTAGCGGCGGATCATTTCTTCCTGCGCATTGACGCTCTTTTCCGGGGGCTTTTTCACAATGCGGGTGTAGGTGTCCTTCTCCAGCAGCCAGGTGCGCTGATTGTCCGCCAGCTGCAGCTGCAGAACTTCCTCGGCCAGGCGCTTCTTCAGCCTGCCGTCGAGAATAGGCGTCACCACCTCTATGCGGCGGTCGAGGTTGCGTCCCATCATGTCGGCCGAGCCAATGTAGCAGAAACTCTTTTCCGTATCCTCGAGAGGCCCGAACCAGTAGACGCGGGCATGCTCGAGGAACTTGCCCAAAATGGCGCGGACTGTGATATTTTCAGAGACACCGGGAATGCCGGGCTTCAGGCAGCAGATGCCGCGCACCAGGCAGTCGACCTTGACTCCGGCGATCGAGGCTTCGTACAGAAGCTTGATCATATCCGCATCAACCAACTGGTTGCACTTGATCACAATCCGTCCGTTGCCTTCGCGCCTGTGGCGCTCGATTTCAGCGCGGATGCTGCGCTCCAGCCCCGAGCGCATGCTCGTGGGCGAGACAAGCAGCCGGTTATAGCTCGTGCGCTTCGCGTATCCCGTCATCACGTTGAAGAGGTCGGTCACGTCCGAGCAGATCGCCGGATCTGCGGTGAGCAGGCCCAGATCCGTATAGTTTTTCGCCGAACCCGGGTTGTAGTTGCCGGTGCCGATATGAACATAGGTGCGTATGCCGCTGTCCTCCCTGCGGATGACGAGACAGAGCTTCGCATGCACCTTCAGGCCCACGAACCCATAGACGACGTTGACGTTCTGGTGCTCCATCTCCTCAGCCCAGTTGATGTTGCGCTCCTCGTCAAACCTCGCCTTCAGCTCGACCACGGCGGTCACCTGCTTGCCTGCCATGCGGGCGTCCATCAGGGCCTTCACGATCGGAGAGTTGTTGCCCACGCGGTAGAGCGTCATTTTGATGCCAAGCACCTTGGGGTCTCGAGCCGCCTGCTGCACGAAATCCACTACCGAAGTGAACGTCTGGTACGGGTGATAGAGCAGGATATCCTCGCGGGCAATGTTCTCGAAAAGCTCTTCAACCGGCTGGGTCGCAGGGTTGTAGCTCGCGTAATACGGCGTGTCCTTCAGCGCGGGAATGTTGAGGTCGTTGAGCTGCATGAACCCGGAAAAAGCCATCGGGCCCTTCACGGTGTAAATCTGGGAAGGCAGAAGGTGCAGCTTGCTCACAAGGAACGACGTGAGCTTCGCGGGAATTCTGTACTCGGTTTCAAGGCGAACGACTCCCCCGAACCGGCGGCGAAGAACGGAATCGCGGACGGCCTCGAGAAGGTCATCGGCCTCGTCCTCCTCAATTTCCACATCAGTGTTGCGCGTGATGCGGAACATCCCCTTGGCCGTCACCTTGTAGCCCGGGAAAAGCAGCGGCAGGAACTCGCCGATGATCTTCTCGGTCTGCACGATATCGACGCTTTTGTCGAAGGAGCCGGACATCTGCGGTTCGTCCAGCGAGGGATTGCGGGGTACAAAATAAAACCTTGGGATGTTGTGCGGAACCCGCAGCCTCGCATAGTGCCTGACATCGTTGGAGTCGGCCACCTCGATGAGGAAATTGATGGAGAGGTTGGAAATTTTCGGGAACGGATGCCCGGGGTCGATAGCCTGGGGGGTCAGGATCGGGTAGATGTCGTTCTTGAAGCGGTTGAGCAGATACTTCTGCTGCTCGGGGTCAAGATCCGAATACTCGACCACGCGAACGCCCGCTTCCGCCAGGGCGGGCTGAAGCTTGTTGATCCAGTGGCTCGCGGCGGCCTCCACCTGCTCCATCGTGAGCTTGCGAATTTCGGCCAGCTGCTTGGCCGGCGACATCTTGTCCGGCCCCAGCGTGGAAGCCCCGGTCTGGTACTGCTTGAAGATGTTGGAAACACGCACCATGAAGAATTCATCAAGGTTCGTGTAGAAAATGCTCAGGAACTTCACCTGGTCCAAAAGAGGCCTGTCCTCTTCGAGCGCCGTTTCAAGCACTCTGCGGTTAAACGAGAGCCAGGACAGCTCCCTGTTGGTATACAGACTCGGAGACGTCAGCGGCAGATCCTTTTTAGCGCCGGCCGCCTTTCCAGAAGCCCGGACTGTGCGCTTTGCCCTGCGGGGTGCTGTTTTCGGGGAAGCAGATGCATTTTTATCGGCCGCGACACGCGATGAGCTCTTGTTTTCCATAAAATCTTTCTTTGATCCTAACCAAAAAGAGGAAACGCCTGAATTGAGTCTTTCAGGACGCACGAACCTTGACGCAATTACCATAGCACCCGTTCATGACCAAACGGTGAACATTTATTCTAGCGGAGAGAAAAGAATATGGGGACGGGGATTAGAAACAACAACTCTTTGAATAAGATTAACAAATTGATTGCGGTTGGATCCGTCGCCTTTGCAGCCGGCGTCTGCGCCGCCGGCTGCGCGCCCCTGCACCGCGACAATTCCGCCGGGCCCGCCCCTATCGGAATGGCCAACCCGGCATCGGTCTGGTGCGTTGAAAAACGAGGCGGAAAGCTTGAAATCAGGAAAGACGCCTCAGGGGGAGAATACGGCGTCTGCCATCTGCCCGACGGCTCTACCGTGGAGGAATGGGAGCTCTACCGGCGCGACCACGGAAAGAACAAATAAATAGCAAAAAGGCTGTTTCCTTTTAAAAGAAAACAGCCTTCCAAAAATCTTTGGAGCGGGAGACGAGTCTCGAACTCGCGACCTCAACCTTGGCAAGGTTGCGCTCTACCAACTGAGCTACTCCCGCAACACGGGAGCGTATTCTACACGAGCTTTCCTGAAACGCAAATTTTTTTTGGGGCCCACCACCTAATCACGGGATGCGGGGGACGGAGGCTCACCCGAAAAAAAGCAGACGGTCTCATTTTCATTCAGGGGAAACCTTACAATAGGGCATTTCGTCACGCGTCTTTCTACAGGTGCACCAAGATGTTTCGAAAATTAGCAGCCACCGCGATCCTCTGTTCCTGCGCCCTGGCGCTCTCTGGCTCCGCTCAGGCCTCTGCAAAAGCTTCCTCGACGGCCTTTTGCCCGATGCAGGGGCGGATTTCAATCGTTGATTTCGAGGCGAGCTGGTGCACCCCCTGCAAAATGATGAAGCCGGCCTGGAAAAAAGTCGAAAAAGACTACAAAGGGAAGATTTCCTTTGTCCACATCGACATCGACGAACACCCCGACATCGCCCGCGCGCTGGGCATCAGCGCCGTGCCCACCCAGATTCTCTTTGACAGGAAATGCAAGCTTCTTGACGCGCATTCGGGCTTCATCTCCGAAGAGGACCTGAGGGCGACTTTTGACCATGTCCTGAAAAACTACTGATCTGCCGACCCCAAAGACGGGCCCCTGCCGCAGAGCTGCTTTCCCGGTAACAAACCGTAATGCATTGCTGAAAATGTTTGCATTCGGTTTGTAAATGGGAACTTACAATAATTTCGGATGGTAGCGCCCGGATCTTTCGGCGTTCCTTCAGCAGATTTTAAAGGTAAAAGACAATGAACACGAAACTCGCTGCCGCTGCAGCCCTCTGCGCCACTCTGGCTCTGGCCGGCTGCGCCAACGATAACCAGAGATACCGCGCCGATGTCTACGGCCCGGGCTCGCTCAATCAGGTCCAGCAGGTCAGCACGGTTGAAATTCTGTCCATCCAGCCGGCCAAGGTCGCCCTGCCGAACGAAACTAAAAACTCTACAGCCCAGCTTGCCGGCACGGTGGCCGGAGCCGTGGCCGGAGCCGTCATCGGAAACCAGTTCGGACACGGCCGGCACAGCCGGCAGAACTCCCGCATCGTGGGCGGACTCGCGGGCGGCGTTCTCGGCAACCGGGCGGCCAATCTCGCTGCCGGCGGGACCGATTATCAGAACGGGGTTCAGCTCACCTACCGCATGAACGACCAGATGTACACCTCAGTGCAGCTTGGGAACTCCTGCGAGTACAAGCTCGGAACCGCGACGCTGGTGCGCCAGAGCGCTAACGAATCCAGGATCCAGCCGAACAATCCGGGCGGCTGCGGCACCGAGACCAAGTAAAAAAGTCTCTCGCCGCCTGTGGAATACATGATTATGAAACGAGTTTTTGCACTCGCGTTGTCTGCACTGTCGTCCTGCGCTTTCGCTGCCGGAGCGGTTCCACCTGACTATCAGGAGCCGGCCGCTTCACAGAGCACCTCGGCATCCTCCGTACCTCCGGACTACAAGCCGGCGGCTTCTGCCGACGCGACCGGCGCTTCAGCGGTCAGAGACGACCTGAAGCCCAAAGCCGACCACCTCTCGCTTGACGAGCAGCTGCAGCTTCTCAAAAGAAACGAGCAGGATATCGCGGCAAGGAAAGCCGCGCGCCAGCAGCTGCAGGACGAGTCCGCGCGAAGCGCGGCCGGAACCCCTAAAGCCGACCTTGAAAAGGAGAGCCGCGACTCCAGCCTCGAATTCCAGTCAAAGCTCAACCAGGCGCGTTCGCGCCATGCGGATGATTACGTCAAGGCCGAGCTTGAAGGCATCCGGGCTGGACGGCTGAACGTCCCCAAGTGACGTCTGCCGTCAGGCCACGTTTCCAAAACCGCCCGCCGACAGAAAAAACGGGCGGCATTTTTTTGCCGGCCCAGCTCCTTAATAACACATGATCTGTCCGTCGGTTCTCTTTTCCGTCCCGCCGGCATAAACGCCATTTTCGCCGCGAATAATCGCCTGGCCCCTGCCCATGGCAACCCGGTCGGCGACAACGGTGATTTCGTGCCCCCGCCTCTGGAGCTGCCGGATCAGGGCGTTCGGCATATCCTGCTCTGCCAGGACCCGGCGGCCTCCCACCCACTGCCAGCGGGGCGCGTCTAGGGCCTGCTGGGGATTGAGTTTCCAGTCAAGGAGGTTCATTAGAAACTGGACGTGAGCCTGGGGCTGCATGTAGCCGCCCATGATGCCGAACGGCCCCAGGGCTTCGCCGTTTTGAGTCAGAAATCCCGGGATGATGGTGTGATAGGGGCGCTTACCCCCCTTCAGGCCGTTCGGATGCGAGGGATCAAAGCGGAAATTAAAAGCCCGGTCGTTAAAAGAAACCCCGGTTTGAGGTTCCACGATGCCGGAGCCGAACCCATGGAAATTGCTCTGAATGATGGAAACCATGTTGCCGTCACGATCTGCCGTGCAGAAATACACGGTAGAACCGTAACGCGGATCCCCCGCTTTCGGATCCAGGGCTCGCTCCCCGATAAGAGAGCGCCTTTGCGCTGCGTATTTCTCCGACAGGAGCTCTTCTGCCGAAACTTTCATGCAGGCAGGCTCCGCCACATATTCCATGGTGTCTGAAAAAGCGAGCTTCAGGGCATCGATCTGACGATGAACGGTCTCCGGGTCCTCGCGGTCCCCAAGCTCCATGCCTTTGAGAATCTGCAGAGCCATGAGTACCGTGATGCCGTGTCCATTCGGAGGAAGTTCCCAGACATCGACGCCCCGGTAATTGAGAGATATCGGGGCCACCCATTCAGGCTTGTAGGCGGCCAGGTCTTCTCCCGAGAGAAAGCCGCCTGTCCGTTTCATATAGGCGTCGATTTTCTCTGCGATAGGTCCCTGATAGAACGAGCGGCCGTTTGTCCGGGCTATGGAGCGCAGAGTGTCCGCCATCCTCGGGCTAGCAAACATCTCGCCCGCCTTCGGAGTTCTGCCGCCGGGCGCAAAAGTCTCCATCCAGCCCTGAAAAGCCGGATTGGCAGAAGCAAGCGGAGCAAACAGCCTGTAGCTGTCAGACCACAGCCTGCTGATGTTTGGAGAAACGGGGAAGCCCTGTTCTGCATACTCAACGGCGGGAGCCGCGACTTCCTCGAGCTCGAGGCTCCCGAAGCGTTCGTGGAGCGCGCACCAGGCGGCCACGGCGCCCGGCACGTCAATGGACTCCACGCCGCGCTTCGGAACCTCTTTCAGACCGCGCTCCTTCAGGGCGTCAATGGAAATGGAGCGGGGTGCGGGACCAGAGCCGTTGATGCCGTACATCCGGCCCTTGAACCAGACGATCGCAAAGCAGTCGCTGCCCAGGCCGTTGCCCGTCGGCTCGGCCAGGGGCTGCGTGAGCGCCATGGCGATTGCCGCATCGACGGCGTTTCCCCCCTTCAGAAGCGTCTGAAGTCCGGCGGAAGCGGCGGTCGGATTGCCGGCGCAGCACATGCCGTTTCGCGAATAAACCAGGCTGCGGGTCGAGGCATAAGGATAATGAAGAGGATCAAAATCGAGCATAGGCAGACCTCGCTGTTGTGTCCGGGAAACCTGCCCCTGGCGCAGGAATGCCCGATCGCAAAAAAGTTCAGGACGAGCAGTTTCGCTGGCTCATGGAGCCGGTGCCTAATCATTTTCTGTCAGTTTTAGGACAGAGTCTTCGCAGAAACAGCCGATTTCCATCCCTAAAAAAAGGGATGGAGCAGGATCTTTTGCACGCTGCTCCGGCCCCGAACAGGCAGGCTCCCCGCGTACCAGCACGGCCTGCTGTGCCCGGGGCCTGTTTGAATTAAAATCCTGTAGAACTTCAAGCATCATCGCTGCCGAGCCAGCGTCCGGAAACACTTTCATGACCAGTTCTGCCGCCAATTCCTCTTCGGGCAATACCCCTGCCGGCCTCTTAAAAAGGATCGGCTTCATCGCAGGTACGATCCTGATGGCTACTTACCCGATTTGGACATACTTCAGCCTCCCGCGCAGCGATATCGCAGTGATCGCAGTCGGCCTGATCATCGCTGCGTTCCTGAGGATTCTCGACCTGCCTTCCGTTCTGACCGCCTTCATCACCATGTATTCGGCTCTGATCGGAATCGCTGCTGCGGTGACACAGAGTGTGACGGTCCTGAAATTCTGGCCTGTCGGAGTGTATATCCTTGTTTTTATCGCTCTCTTCATCGGCCTCGGACATGACGACGGAATGGTCTGCAAAGCCATCTCCAAAGGCAAGGCCCCGGATGATCCCCTAAGGGCTTACAGCCGCGCCCTATCCATCGTCTGGATGTGCTTTTTCGCTTTGATCGGGGCGGTTGGCGCACTAACCTGCTTCTGGGGAAACATGAAATCCTGGGTTTTCTGGAACGGGCTGATGTCCTGGGCTCTAGGCCTCATCTTCTGGGTAACGGAAAAACTCGCAAGGAACTTCATTCTGAAGGATTTACGGCGGCAGGCCGAAGCCGGCAGAAAACTCAGCTGAGACCGGCCCCTTAAAACAGGGGAGTCCCCCGGGCGTAAAAGTCCTGAAGCGCGACCGCGGTGAGGCGAATTTCCCTCACCTGGGATACCTCGGGGGAAAGTGCAGCTACCATCGACCAGCCGTTTTCAAATTTTGATTCAATGCGGAACCCCGTAATAACGGGCTCGTGCCTGACCCAGCTGAACTCGCGGGGGCGGCCCAGTTTGACAGCGCATTCATAAGCGCCCCACGCCTTGAAAAAAGCGTGCGGCAGATCTGCTTCCTTTTTTAGGGCAGCGGCTGTTTCTGCGGAAAAAGCCGCTTCTGCATAACGCGCAAGCGGGCGCTCCGGCGCATAGCGCTCGACATCCACGGCGCAGGGCTGCGCCGAGAGCAGGCAATGGACCCTCTCGCCGCTGTGTGATACCGAAGTAAAAACCTCACCGCTTCCCAGCCGAAGCACAGGGGCCTGGGGAGGCTTTTCCACAATCACGGCCCGGGAACAGCCGTATTGATCCGCAGCCACGCGGACGGCGGCCGCAAGCATGAGCCTTGACCACAGGTACTGGCTGCGCCTCTGCGGCCTTTTAAAACAAAGGGATCTTTCAAGCTGGGAAGGCTGCAGGAAAGACAGAAGTTTTTCCGGCGGCGGGCAGGAAGCCTCTTCAAAAACCAGGAGCAGAGCCGCGTTCCCGCCCGAAATTTTGGTAAAAATCATAGTGCGCCGCCCCCGCGGAACTGAAAGGGTCAGCGCGTCGTGTCAATGCTGACCGTTTCAAAGACCCGGGAGTTATCCCTTGCCTCGGATGAGACTTTCTTCCAAAAGAAAATCCGCCCCTGGTCGGCAGTGAGGAGCGTGTCGCCCGCTTTCAGAAGAATGCCCCCGATCCCGGCGGGAAGCCCCTTCGCCGGGGCAATCTCGGCGAACTCGGGATCTGAGTCGCCGGAGGAAACACGAGCGGTCCTTTCCAACGCAGACGTATCCCGGGAGCAAACAGGAAGCTCGCTTGACAAGTCGCCTGACGAAGCCGTCCGGCAGCGCGTCACCCGGGCACGGATCGATCCGATTTTTATAACGCCGGCTCCAGCAAGCCCGTCGGGAACCAGACTGAACTGAAGCCTGGGCAGAAGATCCCTGGCTTCCGCATCACTTAAGCCGCCCGCTGACTTTAAGTTTTTGACGGAAGTGAACGCGGCCCAGCTTTCAACGGCGCTGTCAGAAAGCGGAGCCAGAGGCAAAGCAGGCGTTTTGAAGTGCGCGTCCGCCCGCAGCGTGAGCCAGTCCCGAAGGCTCATCTTTGAAAAGTCAGAGTCCTCGCTTTCCACTTGGACGAAACCGGCATCTGCCTCCCGGAGAGCAAAAATCACGTCCCTGCGCCCCGGGGTTCTGGTGTTACTGATATCAACAGCAAATCCAGGCGCCCCGTCCGCAAATGTGATGGACTTGGCCCTCACCTGCAGCGCCGCACCTTCTGAGGCATCCCCGCCAGCCTTAAGCGAAGTCCTGGCGCCGGAGGTAAACCACTGGGTGAGAGACCTCACGCCGTCCGGTGTTTCGATCCCGATGCGGCTCATCAGAGAGACGGGCACACGGATCACCATTTTTTTTGTCAGTGCGCTCTCGTTCTGGTTTCTAGCCTGCAGGGTGATCTCAACACCGTCCTCTCCTTCGCACTGCACGCCGGTCACGACAAAACCGGGCTGCATCGCCTGCGACTGGCCCTGGACGGCCTTCAGTTCTTTCTCAAAGGAAGTTTCGTCAGCGGAAGTTTCAGGAACTTCCTCCCGGGTAGGCTGTTCGATCCCCAGCGGCACGGACTGAGCCTCAGGCTCTTGAACGGAAGGCTTGGGCCGCGCAGCCGCCCGGCTCGAGGCGCCTGTTGATTTCTCGATGATGGGAACTCCGCCTCCCAAGTCGGCCGCTGAGTCTCCGGGGGGCTCCCAGATCGGGACGGATGAGCAGGCAGAAAGCGCCGCTGCGGAGAATACGGCCAGCGCCATTCTGAGTGTGTTTTTCCCGTGGTCTGCCATTTCGTACCTCCTCAAGCCGTCAGTCTGCGATTAATCTTTCGGGTCATCTCCGCCGGACCATCAGCGCCGCGCCGGAGAACCCGCATCGGACGCAGACGGAGAGCTTGCGGCCGGAACTCCGAAAGCCGGCCCGTCTTCCTGAAAGAACAAAACCTGGGTTTTCATCACGTCCCAGATGAAATAAAGCACTATGATGGCCGCAACGACCCTCAGAACCTCATAAAAAATCTTCTTGAGCTTTTCCGGATCCAATCTATGCTCCCTGCTTTTTGACCATCTGCCTTAAAAATCATTGTAACGGACTCGCAGGATCTTTTTGCGCAGTACCCCGGGCCGCGCCTGGCGCTTCAGACATTGGCATCACGATTTCCATGATGCAGCCATGCCCCAGTTCATCGTTCGGCCTCGCGAATGCGTGTCCCTTGTGCCGCTCGGCAATGTTGGCCACAATGGAAAGCCCGAGTCCCATGCCTGATATTTTCCCGCTGTGCAGAGGCTCGAAAAAGAGATCCGTTTTCTCCTTTGTGATCTCTTTGCCGTTGTCGGCGACTGACAGGTGCCACTGCCCGTCCACAGATTTTAAGGACACGACGATGGCGGGGCTGGGGCATTTCTGCAGAGCCTCCGAGGCGTTCTTGAGCAGATTGATCACCGCGAGCTGAATCTCCCAGGAATCAACCTCAGCCCATGATCCAGGGCTGCAGTGCAGGGTGATGGGAGGAGCCTCGGGATGGCTGTGTCGGAATTCTGTAATAGCCTTCTCAAGCACTTTCCGCATGTCCCTTACCTGCATGACAGGTTCCGGGTGCTTCGCGTAGCTGCGGACCCGGTCCACGATTTCAGCGGCCCGGGTCCCCTGTCCAACGATCTCCTCGAGCGCTTCCTTGAAAACCGAAGGATCAATCTGACCGCGTGCCACACGCCGCAGGAGGCCATTGCCGAAATTATTGATGGCCCCCAGGGGCTGCTTGAGTTCGTGGGCAATCATCGAGGACATCTGCCCGATGATACCCGTGCGCTCCAGGGCCGAGATGTGCTCTCGTGAAGCGGTCACTTCAGCCTCGATTCTCTCGCGCTCTTCCAACGACTGCCTCAGGGCCTCCGTGCGTTTCTTCACCATCATCTGCAGCATGGCTGCGTAGGACAGAACCATGATGGTGAGAATCAGGGCAATTGCCACCGCACCGGAATTCTCTCTCATGAACCGCTGCAGGCTCCACTGAGCGAGATACTGGTAGGGGCCGATCTTGAGTTCGTAGAACAGGTCAAAGACCTTCTGCATTGAAGCCGGCAGCCCCCACTGCGGCTGGCCGTCGGCGGCGGGCATCTCAAGCAGCGTAGTCATCACGGCTTTTTCGTGCATCGGATCCGTCTTAGGCAGGGCAGCCACGGTAACCGAAGGGAAGACGTCCGCCGAGTGCGCGCATTTGAGCTCATTGACGCGCCTCGGATTAATGATCCGGAAATCCTCCATGTGAATTTTTCCGGCCTGCTCCATTGGCTCCAGAACGCAGGCGGGCAGAATGCCGACCGCGGCCTTGCCGGACAGCACGTCGCTAACAACGCCTTCGTCGGACCCGGAGAAGTAGAGCTCAGAGAGGAACCCCGCCGAATAGCCTCGGCGGGATAGTTCGTAAAGCGGCAGGATATAGCCCGCAAAGGAGGCAGGATTGGAGGCCGCTACAGGGTGGTTGCCCATCTGGGAAAGCGACTGAACCGTCAGGCTCTCCGCCTTCACGAAAAAAACTGCGGACACCGCGCTGTTCACATCCCGGGCGGCTGCGGGCCACAAGGAAGCGAGGAGCCTCAGGTTGTTGTCCATCTGAGACTGTGCGATGAAATCCGCCTCGCCGATCACAAAATCAATTTCCCCGGAACGAACCGCAGAAGCGAGATCCCCCCGGGACATGGTCCGGAAATCCACCTGTTCCTTGCCAAAGGCCTTCCGGATCGCGTCTTTCGTCTTCTCAATAAAAAGCGGATCGGGAGCAGATAGAAAGGAAATGGCCGACTGCTGAATTCCCACTCGGATCAGGGGAGGCAGCGCCAGGCTGAAAGGGTCATCGCGCCGGACGGCCAGGCTGTCGCCCGGACTTTCTTCCGGTACACCTTCCGCCCCTGCCTCGGTCCCCTTCCGGGCTTCCTCCCTCGAAGAGGAACCGAGTCCGGCCGGAGAAACGGCGGGCGAGAGCAAAATGTCATCGGCTATCGGCTCCGCGGCGGCTGGCTGAAAAAGAAACGCAAGCGAAAGAAAAAGGACCCATGCGGAAACTGCAGCTCTCGCGCCCCACAGACGCAACAAAGCCTTCCGAAAGGACAGTGCCTGCCGGAAGGCTTCTTCTAAAAGGCGGGGCATCCGTTTCATTAAAACGCCCTCACCTGCCGGGCCGTCAGACCCCGGGCACCGGGAGGTGCTTGCCGGGCTTTCTATGGTCCAGGACCTTCACCACTTCATAGTCGCTCACAAGTCCCGCCACCGTCTGCAGGGTCCGGACATGCATTCTGACAATCAGCACATCATCCGCATTGAGGCGGAAAACCCCGTTGTCAATGACGCGCAGGAAATCCTTGTCGTTCATGCGGGCCCGGACCGTCTGCTCGCCGTCAAAGAAAGTCCAGATCTGGTCATCGCGGAAGCTCGAGGAAGGCAGCATCAGAGCCTGGGTCACCACGTGGTCGATCAGCACCACTTCATCGATTTCCGGCATGTAGAAATAAGAAGCTTCGTCCCTGGCCACGGAGGCGAGTGCCTCGCCCGTGGTTCTGTCGCGGATGACCAGCTCTTTGGCCGTCGGATCCTTAAACACGCGGGCCATCAGCTCGATGGCCTTGCGCACGCCAATATGGCGAAACAGCTTATAAGTGTGGTACGAGACATGGAAGCTGTCAGCGCCGGCGCAGACGGTCACATCATCATCGCCCAGTGAAACCGAGGTCACCGTGCGGCCGGCGATTGCCTTCAGGAGCTGGAAAAGCCCAAGGAGCCCCTCGCCGTTTTCCGCCCTCAGCCATCCCAGCGCGACGCCGACAGACCTTTCCGGGGGATCGATAAATTCCTTCACGCCGGCTAGCGAGGCCCGGCGGGACATGCCGAAATTTTTCCGGAAGCCCAGATCAACGCTGTAGGAAGCCTCGTCGGGATTGCGGCGCACGTCCACTTCCGGATCCACAAGATAGCCGTACAGGGCCCGGGAACCCGTCGTGAGAAGCTGATCGACTCCTATGATCGCCTGTGCGACAGGCTGGTTGATCGTTGTGGTCTCAACTTTGCGGATGCCGGAAAATTCAATGTCAAATGCTGCAATCATGGCTGCTCAACCTTCTGACTACTTCGAATGAAAGGGGCTCCGGAACTTTTCAGGGAGCGGCTGACGCGGGCGAATGCAGCTTAGCCGCCTCATGCCCGCGGTGATAATTCTTACAATGATAAAGCGTTGCTGGATCGTCCGCGCAATTGTACGCGGTTTCAAACGTCAGGCAGGTGCAAGAGTTGACCCAAGATGAGCATGCAGAGAAAAAAGGCAGAGAAAATCGCGGATTTTTCTTCAAATAAGCCCAGCGGCGATTCTGAAGATGCCGCAGCGGACCGCCTTGAACCCGGTTCTGCCCTTCAGGTGGTGCCGCTCGAGCAGTGCCAGATCAAGGGCGAGCTCAGCGGCACCCAGGGCACCAACCGCAATCTCTCAGGCCGCAGTTCGCTCAAAGCCGGCAACGACCTGGAGGCCCTGCGTGCCTGGCTCAACGCCCGAGCAGCCAATCCGAACACTTTCAGCGCTTATAGAAAAGAAGCGGAGCGGTTCCTGCTCTGGTGTGTCATCGAACGCCGGACGGCCCTGAGCTCGCTGACCATGGAAGGGGCGTCGCTTTACCTGAGATGGCTCGAAGACCTGGGGCGGCTCTCAGACAAAGCATGGGCCGAGCGGTGGAACGTGCCTCAGAGCATCTGGATCGGCGCCAAAAATGTTGAGAGGACAGACCCCAGCTGGAAGCCGTTCAACGGTCCGCTTTCCTTCGCAAGCCGCAGGCAGGCCATGACGGTGATCCGGCTCCTTTTCAATTTTCTGGTTAAGACGGGCTACCTCAATTACAACCCCTTCGACCAGGTGTCTCCGAAGATTCCATTTCTGCCAGGAGAGGGAGCACCGGAGCAGTTCGCAGACAGATCCCTTTCGCACGACCAATGGGAGGACATTCTCGATCAGCTGCGCGGGCTGCCCGAGGGGGAGGAAAAGGCAAGGTTCGAGGCGATCCTTATGATGGGCAAAGGGCTTGGAATGCGCGCTTCGGAAATGCTTGCCTCCAGAGCGGGATGGATCCGGAAAAGAAAGCTCGGGAACCGCAGCCTGCTGATGATCGAAGTCGTGGGCAAGGGCGATAAAGTACGGCGGCTGCCTTTGCAGAAGGATCACCTCAGGATCCTGAACCAGTATTTGAGAACGCGGGGACTGCAGCCCATCGGGGCCTGCCCGCCGGACACGCCTCTGCTTGCGAGGCTGGGAAGAGGCAGGAAAGCGGAACACAAAGGAACTTCCCTGTCGAGATCCGGGCTTCATAAAATCCTCAAGGCTTTTTTCGAAGACGCAGCGGTCGAAGCCGAGAAAAAAGATCCTATGGATGGAGCGAAGCTGCGGGAGGCATCGACCCACTGGCTCAGGCACACCTTCGCAGCCGTGGCCCTGGATGCGATGCCGGTGAACGTCGTCCAGACCGCGCTGGGACACGCCTCCCTGTCCACAACTTCGCTTTATCTCGTGCCCACCGAACAGAAAATGGCCGAAGGCATGAAAAAAATCAAGCCGCTTTGAAAACTCAGCGGCGGGCAAAGATACCCTGATACAGGAGCAGGATCCTTTCCGTCGAAAGCTTTGCATTCAGAGGATGGCCGGCCGCCTCGCGCAGGCGGTTCAGTTCGTGGATCCACCGGAAAAGCTTTTCCGCGTCCGCGCTTGCCGCAAGAACCTGCAGGACCTTGTTCTGACGGGGAAAATATCGGGGTGCCAGCCCCTGCTTCACCGCCAGCAGGTCCCATCCCCAGCGCTGGAGGAACCAGACCGCCTCGGCCTGATTTGCGTCCTTGGGGACGGCGGCAATCACCCGTCCGACCCAGTCCGAGCCCTCGAGTACGGACCCAAGCAGGGATGCGAGTTCCTCCCGCGGCTTCTCGTCAAGCCGGGCGAGAGCCAGGGCGAGAAGCGGCATGCCCCCTGCCTCTGCAAGCGCCGTTTCCGGGGCCGTCAGGCCCTGCTCTTTGAGCCATCGGATGGCCGTGGCACGCATCGGAGGCAGCGCTCTGAAAATCAGGCACCTGGATCGAATCGTCGGGAGAATGGCGTCCAGATCCTCGGCCACCAGAAGGAAAATGAGATCCTGGGGCGGCTCCTCGAGCATTTTCAAAAAAACGGAAGCCGCATCAGCACGAATCCGGTCGGCCGGATACACCAGAACGACACGATGCTCGCCGCGATGAGAGGAAAGCGTGAGGAAATTTTCCAGCGACAGGGGCTCGTGGATGAGAATGTCCTCGGAAGGCTTCCGTCGGGTGGCACCCCCCGAAGGAGGCTCATAAGGAAGCCCCCGGGCCAGAGCCTCCGATTCGGAAAGGACGTACCTGAGGTCCGGGTGGTTACCGGCCTGAGCGAGCCTGCAGCCGGCGCAGACGCCGCAGGCGCTGCCGTCAGGCCGGGGATTCTCGCAGAGCAGATCCTTTGCAAAGCGATGCACCAGCTCAAAAGTACCGAGTCCGCGGGGACCCGCCACGATAAGCCCGTTAGGCAGGTGCCTGCGAAGGGCTAGAAGCCTGCCGTAAAGCTCCGTCTGCCACGGGAATACCGCTTCTTTCATTTCGAGCCCCCGTTTTTTATGCCCGAGCGCTGATATTTGTCCACGGCCTGGTTATGGCTCTGGAGGTTGTCGGAAAATTCGCTAGAGCCGTCGCCCCTTGCCACGAAATAGAGATACTTTGTATCAGCGGGCTGGAGCGCGGCGTTGATGGACTCGCGCGAGGGCGCGCAGATCGGGGTAGGAGGCAACCCCTTCATGGTGTACGTGTTGTAGGGAGTCGGGGTTCTGAGGTCTGCCTTCGTGAGGTTGCCACGATAGCGCCCGCCCATTCCGTAAATGACCGTGGGATCGGACTGAAGCGGCATCCCGATCCGCAGCCGGTTATGGAAAACGCTTGATATCAGGTGCTTGTCTGCCTTGACCCCGGATTCTTTTTCAATGACGGAGGCAAGAATCAGCGCTTCGTACCTGGAGTGCAGGACGTCGTTGACCGCGGGTTTCCTTTTCTCCCACTCTTCATTGATGATTTTGCGCTGCTGGTTCACCGACCGCAGCAAAAGCTTCGTGTCGGTCTGACCGACGATATAGAAGTACGTGTCAGGCGCGAGGAGCCCCTCGATCGAAGCCTCGCGGCTTTTCCCGTTTTGGGCAGGCTCCCCGATTTCATTCTGGAAAGCCAGGATTTTTTGAAAACTCTCGGAACCCGCGGCTTTCGCTTCATCGCGCGAGAGGTCTTCCGCCTCGTGCTTCAGGTCGTCCCTTTTCCCAAGAAGCTCAAAAATTTGCCGGGAAGTAAAGCCTTCCGGAATCCTGAACGCTGATGTCGCCTGCTCGCCGCTGCTTAATTTCGTCAGCAGAGAAAAGAAAGTATCCCCTTTTTCTATGGAATACCAGCCTGTTTTCACGGGAGCGCGGAAAGAAGCGAGGGCGATCGCAGCCCTGGCAAAAAAAGGATGGGCCAGAGCGCTGTTGGAGGCAACGGTTTTGGACAGCTCGCCTGAGGGCTCGCTCTGCGATACGTTGAAAAGAACCCGTGGGGCGCCAGAGCTCAGCAGCTTCGCGCTTCCCAGATAAAACACTGCCAGCACACAAAGCGCCAGAGCGGCCGCAGCATATTTTTTGAATTGCTCTTTTCTTTTGCTATCAATTTTCATCGAGCCGGCCAGGGGGAAACAAGCGGGAACAGGGCTTTAATGAAGCTGAATCATTCTAAATGGTTTTGTCCCCGGAATTTTAAAAGGCCAGGGCTCTCCGCAAGAAGAAAGCCCTGGCCGGATCAGGTTTCGCCTTAAACGCAGGATCAGGCGTTCAGCTTGTGCAGCTCCTGCAGGCTCCTCACCTCGACTTCGCCCGCGTGCTTCTGGCCTTCCACTGCGGCCGCCGCGCCTGAAATCGTCGTGTAATAGACAACTCCAAGCTGCGCCAGAGCCGTCTGGCGGATGGACCTCGCATCGCTGATCTGGGTCCTCGACTCGTTGGAAGTCGTGATCACGAGCTGAAGATCGCCGTTTTTAATCATGTCCGTGACATTGGGGCGGCCTTCGGACACCTTGTTCACGATCTTGCAGGGAATGGCCGCGTGCTGCAGCGTCGCAGCCGTGCCGCGCGTCGCGACAATCTGGAAGCCCTGGTCGCGAAGATGCGTGGCGACAGAAACCGCACGGGGCTTGTCGACGTCGCGGACAGAAATAAACGCGGTGCCGGTCTTCGGGAGGCGGTTGCCGGCTCCAAGCTCCGCCTTGTAAAGGGCTTCGCCAAAGGTCTTGCCGGTTCCCATGACCTCGCCGGTGGAGCGCATCTCCGGCCCCAGGACCGGATCGACGCCCAGGAACTTGGTGAAGGGGAAGACCGCTTCCTTGACGCTCATGTACTTGGGAGTCACCTCCACGCGGGCGCCCTGCGACTTCATGCTCTGCCCCACCATCACGCGGGCCGCGATCTTGGCAAGCGGCTCTCCGGTCGCCTTGCAAACAAAAGGAACCGTCCTGGAAGCCCGGGGATTGACCTCCAGAATGTACACGACCGGGTTTTCCGAATAAGCGTGCTGAACCGCCAGCTGCACGTTCATGAGGCCGCGCACCTTGAGGGCGTTTGCGAGCAGCCTGGTTTCCCTCTTGATTTCCTCGATGATTTCCGGCCTCAGGCTGTAGGGCGGCAGCGAGCAGGCCGCGTCGCCCGAATGGACGCCCGCCTGTTCAATATGCTGCATGATCCCGCCGATACGCACTTCCTCGCCGTCGCAGATGGCATCAACGTCCATTTCAACCGCATCGTCAAGGAACCGGTCCAGCAGCACCGGGCTGTCATTGCTTACCTTGATCGCCTCGCGCATGTAGGCTTCAAGGTCTTTCCGGCTGTGGACGATATCCATCGCCCGGCCGCCGAGAACGTAAGACGGGCGCACAACCAGGGGATAGCCGATTTCGTCAGCCATCCTGTAGGCTTCCTCTTCCGTGCGCGCCGCGCGGTTCGGCGGCTGCCTGATTCCGAGATCGTTTGCCAGCTTCTGGAAGCGGCCGCGGTCTTCGGCGATATCGATGGAATCCGGAGTGGTGCCGAGGATCGGCACGCCCTCGGCTTCGAGCTTGCGGCAGAGATTGATCGGAGTCTGGCCGCCGTACTGGACAATCACGCCAAAAGGATTCTCGACCCGGCAGATTTCCAGCACGTCTTCTAGCGTCACGGGCTCAAAGTACAGGCGGTCCGACGTGTCATAGTCGGTCGACACGGTTTCCGGGTTGCAGTTGACCATGATGGTCTCATAGCCGTCTTCCCGCAGAGCCTGGGAGGCGTGGACGCAGCAATAGTCGAACTCAATGCCCTGCCCGATGCGGTTCGGACCGCCGCCCAGCACCACGACCTTCCTGCGGTCGTCGGGAGCGGCCTCGGAAAAGCCGTGGTAAGTCGAGTAAAGGTAAGCCGTCGTGGTCTTGAACTCAGCCGCGCAGGTATCCACCCGCTTGTAGGACGGATGAATATCCATCTTCCAGCGGTCTGACCGCACTTCGTCTTCGGAGACTTTCAGCAGATGAGCAAGGCGCCTGTCGGAGAACCCTTTCTTTTTAAGGAACAGCAGCTCCTCTTTGGAAAGCGAGGACAAAGTCCTGCCCTTCAAACGTTTTTCAATATCGACCAGCTCTTCAATCTGGATCAGGAACCAGGGGTCGATGTTGGTCGCCTCCTGAACTTCCTTAAGCGACATCCCGATTCTGAAGGCGTCGCCCACATAGAAAATCCGCTCGGGGCCGGCTTCCGAAATCTCATAGAGGATCTGCTCGCGGTCCGTGGTCTTGCTGTTGAGGCCGTCCTTCCCGGTCTCCAGGCCGCGCAGAGCCTTCTGGAATGATTCCTGGAAAGTGCGGCCGATCGCCATCACTTCGCCCACCGATTTCATCTGCGTCGTCAGACGGTCGTCGGCCTGGGGGAATTTTTCAAAGGCAAAACGCGGGACTTTGGTCACCACGTAATCGATGGTCGGCTCGAAGGAGGCCGGCGTCTTTCCACCCGTGATCTCGTTGCGCAGCTCGTCGAGCGTGTAGCCGACAGCAAGCTTCGCAGCCACCTTGGCAATGGGGAAGCCCGTGGCCTTGGACGCAAGGGCCGAGGAGCGGGAAACGCGCGGATTCATTTCGATCACGATCAGGCGGCCGTTCTTCGGATTGACGGCGAACTGAACATTGGAGCCGCCCGTGTCAACGCCAATCTCGCGCAGAATCGCGATCGAGGCGTTCCTCATGATCTGATACTCTTTGTCGGTCAGCGTCTGGGCGGGGGCGATCGTGATGGAGTCGCCTGTATGAATGCCCATCGGGTCCAGGTTCTCAATGGAGCAGACGATGATGCAGTTGTCCGCATGGTCGCGGACTACCTCCATCTCATACTCCTTCCAGCCCAGCAGCGACTCTTCAATCAGCAGCTCATGGGTCGGCGAAAGCTTGAGGCCCCGCTGGCAGATCTGCATGAACTCTTCCATGTTGTAGGCAATGCCGCCGCCGGAGCCGCCAAGCGTGAAGCTCGGGCGGATGATCGTCGGAAAGCCCACATGTTTCTGCACCTCCAGAGCCTCGGACATGCTGTAGGCGATTCCGGACCGGGCGCACTCCAGGCCGATGCGCTGCATGGCCTCCTTAAAGAGCTTGCGGTCTTCGGCCTTCTCGATCGCCTTAGGCGAAGCCCCGATCAGCTCGACATGGTACTTGTCCAAGACTCCGTGATTGCGAAGATCCAGCGCGCAGTTCAGAGCCGTCTGGCCGCCCATCGTGGGGAGAATGACGTCGGGCCGCTCCTTGGCAATAATGCGCTCGACCACTTCCCAGGTAATCGGCTCGATATAGGTCGCGTCCACAAGCCCCGGATCCGTCATGATCGTGGCGGGGTTGGAGTTGACCAGAATGACCCTGTAGCCCTCTTCCTTCAAGGCCTTGCAGGCCTGGGCTCCTGAATAATCGAACTCACAGGCCTGGCCGATCACGATGGGGCCGGCACCGATGATCAGGATGGAATGGATATCTTGACGCTTTGGCATTTTTTACTGTCCTGTTCAATGGCCTCAGCCCTGCTGAGCCTGTTTGTTGGCTGCGTATTCTCTGACCATCTGCCCGAATTTCTGGAAAAGCGGGCGGATGTCCTGAGGTCCAGGACTCGCTTCCGGATGCCCCTGGAAGCTGAAAGCCGGGGTGTCCGTCACCTCAATGCCCTGCAGGCTTCCGTCGAACAAAGACTTGTGCGTGACTTTGACATTGGAGGGCAGAGAGTCCGCATCAACGGCGAATCCGTGATTCTGGCTGGTGATGTAAACCCTCTTGTTTTCGAGATCTACAACCGGATGATTGGCGCCGTGATGCCCGCACTTCATCTTGACCGTCTTGCCGCCCAGCGCCAGTCCCAGAATCTGATGGCCGAGGCAGATGCCGAAAAACGGGATTTTCTTTTTAAGGAAGACTCTCGCGGCTTCAATGGCATAGGTGCAGGGTTCCGGATCACCGGGACCGTTCGAGAAGAAAATGCCGTCCGGATTGTATTTCAGAGCGTCCTCCGGCGAAGTCTTGGCCGGAACAACCGTAACCTTCATGCCCTGGTCTGCCAGAAGGCGAAGGATGTTGGTCTTGATGCCGAAATCGTAGGCGACGATGTGAAGGGGAAGCTCCGGGTGGTTGTAACTCGTAGACCCGTCCTTGTTGTTAAACTGCCATGTCCCTTCGGTCCAGTCGTAAGGCTTATCCGTCGTCACTTTCTGAGCAAGATCCTGACCTACCATTCCGCCGTAGCTCTTCGCCGAATCGACAGCTTCGTCAATTTCTTCCTGAGTCAAAGAGCCGTTAGCAGCCACAAGGATACAGCCGGACTGGGCGCCATTGTCACGAATAATCTGTGTGAGAGCCCTGTTGTCAATGTCAGATATGCCGACTACGCCTGATGCTTTTAGATAGTCGGAAAGAGAGGATTGCGCCCTGAAATTTGAAACAACAGGAGACAAGGCCTCGATCACAAGCCCGGAGGCATAAACTCTAGACGATTCAACGTCTTCTGAATTTACGCCCACATTGCCGATGTGAGGGTACGTCAGGTTGACAATTTGACCGGTGTAGGAAGGATCTGTCAAGATTTCCTGATATCCGGTCATGGCGGTGTTGAACACAACCTCCGCAATGACTTTGCCAGGAGCACCAATGGAACGACCAATAAAAGTTGTCCCATCGCCAAGAGCCAGAACTGCTTGCGGGCGGCTGTCCTGAATAAGCAAACTCACTTAATTCTCCACAAAAAACGGTCCCGTTGGAGAAAAACGGAGTTCTCGCTTACGGGGCGCACGGCTTAAAAGCATAAATTTTTAACATTGTACACTTAATTTACAGACACTTTAAACACCCAAAGTATCAGGCTCATCAGCCATCAATTCATCTAAGGTTATAGCAGCTGTACCCAATTTCCCGACAACAATTCCACCGGCTTTATTAGAAAGCCTCACAGATTCATGCAACGGAACACCTGCCCCGAGCAAAGTGGCTAGAACAGCAATAACGGTATCTCCAGCCCCAGACACATCAAATACTTCACGTGCTTGAGCTTTGAAATTAATTTCTTCATCAGCAGAAAAAAGAGTCATGCCTTCTTCTGAACGAGTCAGAAGGATGTACTCTAATTCAAGAGACTCACGGAGTCTTTGTGTTCTTAAGCGCAAATCCGCTTCAGATCTCCAGGACCCAACAATTCTTTTTAGTTCACTTTTATTTGGTGTAATTAAAGTTGCACCTCTATAAGCTGACCAATCATCTCCTTTGGGATCAATAAGTACCGGTATTTTCTTTTCTTTGCACGATGTAATCATCGATGCAACATTAGATAAAACGCCTTTTCTATAATCCGATAAAACAACAATAGAAACTTGGGATATTAGCTTTCTAAAATTTTGACTTATCCCGATTAAAGCATCCTCGCAAGGCAACTGCTCAAAATCAGCACGAAGCATTTGCTGTTGACGGGCAATAATCCTAAGTTTTTCAATCGTTGGAACAGTGTGATCTACTATTAAAGAAGGTGTAACGTTATCAACATTCAATAAATTACGAAATTCTTTTCCTGCATTGTCTTCGCCACAAACTGAAAGGAGAATACATTTAGCCCCCAGTTTAGCGATATTTAACGCAACATTTGCTGCTCCACCTAATCTTTTTTCTTCTCTAACAATTTTTACAATCGGAACCGGTGCTTCCGGGGATAAACGGTCGGCATCACCAAACCAATATCGATCCAACATTGCGTCACCGCAAACCAATACTTTAACATTGGAAAAATCAAATTTTTTCATGAACATATACCTCATTTATTTTTGATAAAAATCTTTCTAAGTTACTGCATAGATAAGTACTATCAACAGTATTTAAGGGTCTAGCTTTACGGTTAGGATAGCCAAACCCAAATGGGTCAATTATCAAATTATCATCATCAGTAGTCAAGGTAACTGAATGATCTGAAAAAGATCCCCAAGCTTGTGCAGCGGAATATTCATGAAAATAATCTCTATCATTGGGTGGGAAAACAACAAATGAAGGTATATTAAAAGCGTTGGCTATATGAGTAACACTAGTGTCGGGTGTTATAACAACGGAGCAGAATTTAATTAATGCACACAATTTAGGAAAAGAAATCTTTGGCAATAAATAGTAATTTTTTGGCAATTCTCTTTGATCAAAAAAACTTGAATTTAAAATAACATTATAATTATTAAATTTAGCAATTGATTGAATCATTGAATGTATTTGACGAATTGAAAACCATCTATCATTATCACCAGCTACAGTATTAAAATAAATAACACGTTTGGAATTAATATTCTTTATAAAATTTTTAGCCCAGCAATAATCATCGCTAGAAAAATCTATATAGGGAGAGATTTTGGATAAAGATAGATCTAAAGTCAGCCTTTTATAAATCAAGTTTAATCGCTGTGATATATGCGGTACCGCTCGATAAGAAATAAAATCATCAAATAAATTCAATGACGAGCATAATTCTGAAGTGGTAATTGTATAACAATCTAAGTTATTTAATAGCGGTTGCCTTTCTCTCCAATGCCGGCAATTTATGTACTCTAAATCAACAGCTACAGAAAATTTTTTTGTTTTTAAATATTTCAGATCTTTGAAAGAATCTAAAACAAAAACATAGCTAATAAAAGGTAACGTAATAAAACGTGGTGAGACTGAAGATAATGTAGCAATAGAAACATCTATACCACATTTAGAAAGTGAATATGCAAGACCTTTAACGTAAAGTTCATCACCAAAGCGCTCATTAACAGTTATTAATAAAACAGAAGTGGCCGGCGCCTTAAAAGAGTGATTGATTCTATGAAAATTATCTGAAAAAAATAGACGAATTTTTCTAAAAAAGAATAAGCGCTTTTTATTAATATATTTTAAAAGTTGACAAAGCCAAAGTTCAAAATTTTGTAATTTATTAATCATATTTAAATACGGCCTTGAAAATGACATAATTGCCAATAAATACCATCTTTATTTTGTAATAGCTCTTCATTCGTTCCAATTTGAGAAATCCTTCCATTTGACAGAACAACAATCTTATCCGCATCGTCAATTGTAGATAATCGATGGGCCACCGTAAAAGTAGTTTTACCTTTAGTTAAGAGCTTTAATGCATTTTTGATGGTATATTCATTTTCACTATCAAGCGCACTGGTGGCTTCATCCAAAATAAGAATAGGGGCATCTTTGAGCAGAGCACGTGCAATAGAAATACGCTGTTTCTGACCTCCGGATAATAAATGACCAGCCTCGCCAACAGGTGTGTCTAAGCCTTGAGGCAGGCTATTAATAAAATCTCTTAAAGAAGCACCATCAATAGCTTTATTCAGGGTATCAGTTGAGACAGAATTACATCCATACGTAATATTGTTCCTAATTGTATCGTCGAAAAGAATAACGTCCTGAGAAACAATTGCAATCTGACTCCGTAAACTTTTTAAAGTATATTCTTTAATGTTTCTTCCATCTAAAAATATTTCACCTGAAGAAACGTCCCAATAACGAGGAAGCAAGTTCACAAAAGAAGATTTTCCAGAGCCAGAAAGACCTACAAGTGCAACGTGCTCTCCAGAAGAAACTTTTAAATTAATATCATTTAAAGCATAATCAGTTTGGCCAGGATATCTTAAGAAAACATGTTCAAAAGAGAATTCACCTTTGCAATTATTTAAATTGATCGTTCCGTCATCGCTTTCTGTTTTTGTATCCAACATTTCAAAAATACTTTTTGCTGCTACAGAAATACTTGCAAAGGTTGCATTCAAACCCGCGAGGTGTTGGATCGGTGCCTTCATTAAAAGCATAGCTGATAAAAAGGTTATAAAATCACCGATAGAAAGTAATCCGTTATGTGCTTCAGTTAAAGCAACGGCTACAACAAATGCAACAGCAATCATAGTTAATATTTGAGTTAAGGGGGTACCTATACTCTGCATTTTTATGGTTTTAATAGCACATTTTTTTATTCCTTCATTTATAAATTTAAACTTATTTTCCTCAACATCATAGGTATTCGAGATTTTCACTAATTTTTCCGACGAATAAGATTCTTGTACCCTTCCAATCATTATGGCTAAAGTTGACTGACTCTCTTTTACAATTTTTCGCATACGCTTAGATATTTTTCTTAGGATAAAAACTAAACCAGGGCCAACAATAAAAGTAACAAGCGTAAGTTGCCAGTTATACCAAAATAAAACACACAACAATGAAAGTACCTGCAGAGAATCTCTAATTAAAATAATTAGAGACTCTGTTGCTCCACCAAGAGCAATAGACGCTTCATTTACAAACTTCGAACTAACAAGTCCTGTACTATGATTTTGATATTCAACAGAAGGCCAATTTAAAATATTAGAAAATAAATTTGTTCGAAGACCCACAAGGACAGACTCACTTATATCTGTCATTACATATGAACTCATTACTGTACAGAAAGCATATAAAAATGAAACTATCAGCAAAGCAATGGGCGCAGCTACAATAACCCACTTTTCTTGTTGATAGAATCCCAAATCTGTTAGTTTTCCTAGTAAAGTAGCAGTTAGAGACGAAGTACTAGCGCTACCTATTAAAAATATAACGGAAAGAGCCAATTGCTTTTTATATGGTATCAAATACCTAAAAAGACGTATGAGAACAGGATCTATTTTATTTAATATAAAATTCATTTTATATAATCAAAATATTTTAATATTTTGAAGCTTACACAGATGCGTGAACAGACCATTCTTATTAAATAAAACGGAAGGTTTCCCAAATTCAGCAATAGTTCCTTTAGACATAACTACTACATAATCTGCAATATCGATAGTTGATAAACGATGTGCTACAACAAATGTTGTCTTTCCTTTCATTAGGCGAGATAAAGAAGTTTTTATCTGGTTTTCACTCACACTATCTAACGCACTGGTAGCTTCGTCAAAAATTAAAATTGGAGCTTTTTTCAGAATGGCCCTAGCGATTGAAATACGTTGCTTTTGTCCACCAGACAATCTATCACCAGCTTCACCTATTGGTGTATCGAGACCTAAAGATAGGGAAGAAATAAAATCTTCTAGTGCTGAGGCTCTTACTGCTTCGTTTATTTCTTCCTCAGTAGCATTAGGAGATCCATAAACAATATTTGCCCTAATTGTGTCATCAAATAGTATTACATCTTGAGATACTATTGATATTTGATTTCTCAATGATTTCAACGAAATATTCTGAGTATCAATCCCATCCAGGTAAATATTCCCAGAGGATGGATTCCAAAATCGAGGTATTAAATTTACTACAGAAGACTTCCCCGAGCCTGATAAACCAACCAATGCAATACAATCTCCAGAATTAACTTTTAAATTAAAATCATGGACTGCGTAATCAGTAGAGTTAGGATACTTCAAGCATACATGTTTAAACTCGAGATTTCCTTTAGCCGATGAAATCGAAATTTGACCATTATCAGGCTCTAAAGGTTGATCTAAGGTATCAAAAATACTATTTGCAGCTACTTTCATCATGACAAAGCTTGAGTTGAGCCCTGTCAAATGTCTAAGGGGAGGCATTATCAAAAGCAAAGCAGCAAGAAAAGTAACGAAATCACCCAAAGTCAACATGCCCAGTTGTGTTTGAATCATTGCCATAGTTAAAACAACAGCAACTCCAAACATACAAATAAATTGAGTAGCAGGAGTTCCTAAAGAACTCACACGTGTCATTCTTAATTTTAAATTTTTTATTTCTCTATTTATCTTTGAAAATTTTTCGATTTCAGCTGGATAAGTTCCAGAAACTTTGATCAACTGGTGAGCTTCATAAGCTTCTTTTACGCGGACTAGCAACACTGCTATAGACATTTGGCTTGAAGCCATAATTGATTTCAATTTGGAAGATATAAACCTCAACAAATAAATAACCATAGGCCCTATAATCAAACACACTATAGACAAAAGTGCGTTATGCCAAACTAGCATTAATGTAAGAGCAAAAACCTGACAAGAATCTCTAACCAGAACGATGAAAGCCTTTGTTGCATTTGACAGTCCAAAATTCGCCTCAAAAACAAATTTAGAACTAACCATCCCCGTAGAATTTGTCTGATACAAAGAGCTAGGCCAGCGAAGAATTCTATGGAAAATCTGGCTTCTAATAGTTTGTAGGACTGCCTGACTGACTTCTCCCAACAAATAATTGCTCATAAACATACTTCCACCATTGAGCAATGCTATGAAAATCAGGCCTATAGGAGCCGCAATAATTATCCATGCCTTCTGATCGTAAAAACCAACATTTGTAAGTAAACCTAATAATTTAGCAATTAAAGAAGAACCCAGTCCTGCCAATATCATGAATATGACAGAAAATATAATACGCCACTTATAAGGGGGAAAATAACCCATTAACCTCCGAATATCGGGATCAATTTTTGACAATACAAATTGCTTTATTGTTTTTATCATAACAGGTTATTTTCAAATTTTATGTTAATTAACACCTGCTAATTTAATAGCATTATCTATTTTAGAAAACACGAAATCAGGTTTAAGGTTTAATAATTTATTGCATTCGTTTGTACAATTATTTAAACATAATCTTTGCCAATTTTCAATTAGCCATTCACATGAAACTTTACAAACACTTTCATTTAGCAAATTAATATTTTCTTGGTAACCATAGAACAACTTTGATGTTGGCCCGAAAAGTACACACGAAACTTTTCTAGATAAAGCGTGTCGTAAATGAATCATCCCCCCCTCAGGCCCGATGTGAATTATCGCATTTTTTAGCAATACTTTCAATTCATTAAAATCTGTTCTTCCGCTCAAATTCTTTATGCCTTCAAGCGGTAAATCCTCGTATTTTGGTCCTAGGAAAACAATAGTCAAATTAGGATAATATTTTTTTATTTTATTTATTAATTCAATGTAATAAAATTTAGGCCATAATTTTGTAGAATTTTCTGAATTATTATCAGCATCTACCGATCTATTAAAAGTTATAAATTTTGAGTTCAAAAGCTTAAATTTTTCTAGAATTTTTCTTTCGTTTTCTACACCAATTGTAATTTCAATGTCATTAATTGATACCAAATGAAATAAGTCTGGTTGCGTTACTCTGTTATACCCCGCTGCCAGAGAAAATTGAGCAGAGAGACCATCAATTCTAGGTGAATAGTCATAATAAAATCTATTATTTATATAAAATTTATTATATTTTTCTAATATATCTATTAATTGTTCACTTCTGATATATGATTTATCACACTTTATGACCTTAGGAAACCGCTCTTTCATCTGAATAATCACAGGATAAATAAATTTAGAAAACTTAATGAATTTTTTGTCGTAAAATGTGTGAATATAATTTTCATCTACTTTATACAAATTTATTGGCGTTTTCTTGCTTTTGAAATAAAAATCTATTAATACTTTTTTATTTAATTTTAAATATAAATGATAAATATAATTTAAGTATATTAAGCAATCTCCTACCCCTCCATCTGCAATTACAGCAATAATGTCGCAATTAATTTTACGATAATTCCTAGAAAAGCTTATAAAATTCTTGACATTATCTACTAAAATGAGTTGTTTAGTTTTACTTCTCGTCAGAAGTATCTTTAATAATAGAATTTGGCATTTCAGGAAAAAATAAATATATCTTTTTGTAGTTTCTAACATTTGAAATTTCATGATAATGGTATGTCTTAAAGCAATTATAAAACTAAGTACAACCGAGCGTACTACGAATAAACCTCCTACGTGAAATCCGCAAAATTTATACTGTGTAGGTCAGATTGATGGCCTTGGCACACCCACGCGGTCAAATATCTGCAGCTGCTTCTGCGTGATTTCGGAGAGCCGGGGAGTGATGCCTTCCCCGGAGA
>NZ_JAKNCT010000008.1 GCF_022134585.1 Mesosutterella porci | reverse complement strand
CAAGCTCTCTGGCCAGAGTTTTCTTGGGGCGACCGTGTAAAAGCCCCTCGCAGGCTTGTTCTCTAATGGAGAGTGGGATGGACATGGTTTTGGGCTCCTTTGTGTCCAAAAAACCAATACCACTTCAGGCCGCACAGACGAAAAAGCCGCGGAACCCGGAGGGGCTTCGCGGCCTTTGAGGCGCCGTGCGGCATACGGACTGCGCCTCGAGAATTTGGTGGAGAAGAGGAGGATCGAACTTATCAATAAAATAAGTATGTTGTAAGGATTAAATTTGTCTTCCCATACTGATTTCCATACTAAAAACGTCAGTAGGGATTTACCCTAATCAAGCGTTTAAACGTCTTGCCTGCGCTCCTATTCTGCTCCTCGCGTTGACATTTTTGGTTGATGGCTAGAAAAAACCTCAAGAACCATCGAAACCCCCACGCGTCCGAAAAATTTGATGTTCGTCCGCGAAAAATTGCTCACCTGCACGGTCCCGGATCGGTCGACCGGGTTTTCGGATCCCCCCTTACCCTCGAGGCCTTGGCAACAGCGATATCGGTCGGCAAGTGCATGCCTCGAAATCTTTAGGAATTGCACGCGCAAAAATCTTTCTACGTGCACGGTCCCGAAACGAAGCGAGGGGAGTTCGGACCCGCCCCCTACCCTGCTGCTCTTGCAACGGACGCTGCGCGGGGGTTTTCAAGCTTTTTGCCCGGAGCTTCGAAGAATTGCCAAACGGATTGCGATAGGACATGTCGACGAAGCTCGGGCAGATGGTCGGTCTAGTCAGCATCGACCGGAGTGACGTCGGCCACTCTGGTCGAGGTTACGGACGCAACGGGAGAGCGCTGCCGCATCTCCTTCAGCTTGAGCAGCATGCCGAGCGTGCGCTCGAAGGTCCGGTTCAAGTGGGTTTCGTATCGTGATAAGGAATCCAAGTTTCCGTAGGCGACCGAATCCCCAAGAGCCTGCTGCCTGATTCTCGCGGCGTTGTTAATGATCTTCTCTTCTTCTTCGAGCGAGGTACGCAGCTCGCCTTCGAGGAAATCACTGACGGCCTCTTTGGATTCGCCGTCCCGGTCGTACTCGTACCAGAGCGCAAGACAACGCTCGTCGAAGCACTCCACGGCTTTTTCCGCAGCATGCTCCCCGCCCTTTGAGAGGATGTCCCGCGCCTCGTAGAGGCAGCTTAAGGAAATGGCAAAGGCCTTTACTTTTTTCTTGAAGTCTTCTTCCGAAAGTCCCACGATTTCCCGGATCGAATACCCCCGGTCGATCGGGATCCCTCCTATGCCGTCGAGGTGAAGCGAGAACGGCAGGGCGGAATTCGCCAAGCTCCGTTCCTGAGTGAGAGCGCGGTCGAGGCCGCAGTTGATCTTGGCCCGCTCGGCGCTGAGCACCCGCCGTTTCCTCCAGACGATCGACGCGAGCTCCTCGACGAGAATCCCCTCGGTGATGCCCTGCGGCTGGTACTCCGCCTGCAGCCCCCGCAGGAGCTCGTCGTATTCCCCGCGGGATTCGTGCGGCAGTATCAACTCCTTCGACAAGATGCCGTGCTTGACGGCATTCAGGCGCGAGGTCGCATATCCCGCGGAGCTTTGTTCATCCTTGCTGATGACGTCAGTCATTTCTTTGCTCTCCTTAGTTGCTGTTGCCATTTGATTTGTCCGCCTCCTTCGCGGCCGTCGGTTCGTAAACTTCGATTTCGTACGCGAGCTGCTTCCTGAAGGGCGAAGCCTTCACGAGCTTGTAGCCATCGACTTGGGTGCCCTCCTTCTGCTTCAGCCACCACCCCAAGCGCTTGCGGTTCAAGTTTCCGTACTGGTAGAACTCTTCTTCGAGAGCTTCCCGAAGGTCGCCGCTGTGCTGCTGCTCGGCATGATTGGCAATCATCCGGACCGTAATGGGGCTGTTGTGGAATTCGTCCCGGAGCGCAGCGAAAACCCGGCCGATATACATCCGCTCGGGGTCCTCCCGCATGCTTTCGAACATCCTTTGCGCCGGGTCATTTCGGCCGAGCCACAGGAGGGGCTGTCGGCACCAGTCAGACCATTGCGAAAAGGAGTTGACCGAGGGTACCGTCTCGCATTTCGGACATCTCGCCAGCCGCCAAGCGGCGATAATCGTCAGGGCGCAGCTGACCAACTTGCCCCGGTTGTCTCTTGCCTCATCGAGTAGATTTGGGCGGTTAAAGACATGATTCGCCGGGATTTCATCCTGTGGATTAAGATTGATCGTGACCACCCGCCGAGTCATATCCTGCACGGGCCCGACGTTGTTCCCGCTCGAAAGAAGCAGCGTCCGGGTGCTGACGTTCGCAGTCTTGCTGGAACCAAGAATGCGTCCGTTCATATAGGGCTCGGTAAGCGCGATGCAAAGGCTCTTGAAAGCGCGGATGTCTTCCGTTAGGTTGTCGAAGTTCAGGAGAGGAGGCGCCTCAAGGAACCGCGACAACAGGAACTTACGGCATTCCTCGTCGTCCTTTGGGAATGGCGAAGCGGGTGGATCGTCTGGCGTTGCGAAGACCGCGATCAGGCTAGAAAGATACGATTTGCCCGAGCCCGGGACGTGGGCCATGACGTGGTACATCGGAGCAATTCGAAGCTGCGGCCGCACCACGGCGGTCAGCATAGCAGACAGGGCGGCGCTCTTGTCGCACTTGGCCTCGAAGGGAAATTCTTCAAGAAAACTCTCAAGCATCTGGCAGGCGCGCTCAGCGTCCTCCTTTGTCGGATTCTCGATGATTTCGAACTGGGCCGGATCGAAGTCGCCGTAAATGCCATTGTCCGGGTTAAATCCCGGGGCCCCGCAAATGCTCCCGTTCGAGCTGATGACCGGTTGCCTCGAAATCCCGATTAGTTCGGGCAAGGCTGTCTGTTCGTGGTCATCGAGGATGGCGAGCAGGTACTTGGTCGGTGGGTCGCAGGGGACCTCGCATTTGCTTCGCCCGTCGTAATGCAGCCAGCGGGTCAGCCGGCACAGCTCGATAAGCAGGCTCTGCTGGGTGGCAAGAAGCAGCCGCACGCCGCCCTTTTCTTTCGATCGGACAATCGACGCCACTTGGCCGCCCCGCCTGAAGTATTTCCCGGTCTTCGCGAGCTCTTCCTCGGCGGCGAGCACGATGCGGTTGACTTCGCCCGGTCGCGTGGTGATTCTGGCCTTGAGGCATGCGTCCTCGGCATCCAGCCCGAGGAACTTCAGCAGGTCGTCGATATGCCTTTCGGCGCAGTGCCCGTGCATGCACTTGAATGAGCCGATCGGGTGGTTGTCGTCCGGCTCCCAGTAAGCGGCGCCCGAATCGATTTCGTCGGTGTGCTCGCTCTTCCACGGGCAGGAAATCTCATACTTGCCCTTGTCGATCTGTCGCCGGATAAGGCCGCGCTCTTGAAGTGCCTCGAGCACCGGATTAACGGCCTTTGCAGGGGCGTAGACGGCGTTCCCGGGTGCTTGTGGATCAGAGTGCCTCGAGGCTTCTCGGCGGGCTGTAATGGCCGTTTTGGGGGCTTCTTGAGGCGCTTCCGGAAGGGTGCTTCGGGAGCGGAGGTCCAGCCCTTGCCTGAGCTCCTCGACGGAGTATTTCCGGGCAGGTTCCCATATACGAAGAGCGCACGTAAATGGCGGGGTGTACTTGCCGTTTAGCCCAACAGGCAGCCGCATCAGGCGCGTCGCAGGGCCGGTCGCGCCGGGGTCGCTGAGGCCGGCTGCGATGATGGATTCCGTTAGGGCATCCGCGTCCGCAACCGCAGTGATGGGCTCGGACAAGATGAAGCCGATCTGGAAGTTCCCAGAGGACGTTTCCAATGCCCACGACGGGGCGAGCGTGATCCGATCGAAGGGAATTTGTGCCTTCTGTTTCTCGGGGTCAACGCGCTCCGTGACATCGTCGAGGACGACCGCGCACTGTGCGGCGAAGTTTGCTTTTTTCCTTGAGTACCGGCCGTCGGCGGGCTTGAAGGCCGATATCGTGAAGTAGTTGTTTGTTCCGGCGCTCTCCGGCGGCGTCTTTATGACTCCCCAGTTGCCATTGCCAGCAGGACTGCCAGCAAAACCAACATATAAGGGCTGGACATCAGCACCCACGTCGGGAGTGCTTCGAAGCGACGCAAAAACAGTCTCAAGGAATTCAGCATTGGAAATCTCGATGGGGGTAGGGGAGAGTTCACTCGCCGTCAGGCGGTATGGCGTTCTGTTTTCGGAGGTCATGCAGCACCTCCTGCGGCGAGGGCTTCCCGTGCGGCGATCTGATTGCGCACCAGCTCACGGATTTCGTCTTCGCTTTTGCCTGCGATACGGGCGAGATTGATGGCATCGATTTCACTTGCAGGCCAAGCGACGGAACGGAGGCCGAGGCGGACGGGCGGCGGGAGCAGCCCTTCGGCGATGTAGTGGTAGAAGGTCGACCGAGGAAGGCCGGTGGTGGCCTGAGCTTCTTTAGCTCGGATGAACTTGTAGGTCATCATGAGACTCCTTAGGAGTTGTTAAGTGATGACCCAATTGAGCTCTTGCCATACTATGGCAAGTCAATATGGCAAAATATTATTTTTAACTTATTGTTTTGTATTCAATTTTTTGAATTTTTGCTATACCTGCGTTTCTCGCGTCGCTTCCTTTCGGCTGTGACGATCCGTCGGACGTTGCTCGGGCTTTCGCCGTTTTCCTGCGCCATGTACTTGTAGCGGTCTTCCATTTTCGGAAACTGCTTTTTTAATTCCTCGAAACGCCTGTAGTATCGGGCGTATCGCTCCTCCGTGGGCTCTTCGGTACCTCTTGTGGCCGGAGCTAAGTTCCAGACTTCTTCCGCCAGCACTGTGAAGCGCGTCCCGGTCCAAGCAAGGGCCTCCGCCAGTGCGCACTTGTTGTCATCGATGCAGAGGGTTACCGGCGCCCCGGCCTCGATGCTGAGCCTGCTGCCCTTGAGATAGCACGCGAGGAACTCCCCGGGAGTTTCGTTGCGCTGGGGCTCGCGTCCGAGGGTATGGGCGACGAAGTCGGCAATCGAATGAAAATCCGGAACGCAGGCCTTGAGGTCATCTTTGGCGATGGGGATGACCGCAATGTCCTCGCGCCCGCAGTATCCGAACAGGTTTCCGGCCTCGTCCCGCTCGACGCTAAGCACGCAGCGTTCTGGGCAGTCTTCGGGGCACTCGAAGGTAGTCTGGTAGCCCGCGAGCTTTAATAATTTTTGCTCGAGGAGCGCGTGGACCTTGGCTTCGTCGAATTCCGACGCCAGCCGGTTAAGCTGCAGAGGGCGGGGCGAGGTCAGGTCGTCAATGTCATGGAAGAGATACGACAACAGCGCGTCAGTTGGTTTCTTCGGCATACTCGGCCTCAGCGTCCTGCGGCGGCTCCTCAAGCCCGTTTTCGATCAACAGCTCGTGCAGGGCTTCGTCCGACGGGTCGCTGTCGATGCGCTGCATGGGCCCCTCCTCGAGCCGGATCCGGCGCGTTCTAGGCGGTCGTCCGGGCAGCTGGTACTTCATGTAAAAGACGGCCGAGAAGAGCCGCAGGAAGCCTTCCCGGCCCTTGAACAGCAGCGCCAGCTGCCTGTACAGGTCGGCCATCCCGTCCTTGTTCTTGGGGGCGACGATGTTGATTTTTGTGCTCGGGTTCCGAGGATCGGAGAACTTGAGCTCCGAGAGCACGAAGGACTGTATCGGCCCAGTAGGGTCGAGGACGAAGTTGGGCGGCGTTGCCTGCAGCAGCTGCCTGATGTGGAAGTTTGACTGGGGTGCCTCCTTCGGCAGCCCCGGCATGCCGAGGATGTCGCGGCAGAAGGCGTCGTGGAGCGTTAAGCCCACTTTCCCGAAGCCCTCGACGTTGACGCGGAGGGTTCCCGCTTCCGGGTTGTAGATGAAGGCTAGGCGTCGGACCGGCCTGCGTGCATATTGCTGTATGTCGCCGTCCGTTGTCCATTCCTCAGATGATTCCAAGAAGTCTGAGAAAGTCGCGACAAGGATGCTGTTCTGGTTCGTGGAGTCGTATGCGGCGACGCGGCAGTAGCGCCCGCGCATTTGCCTAGCAAGGATCTTCCGGATGTCCTCGGCGAGGAGGCTGCGAGCGGCCTCGGACGAATTGACCGTCTGTTTCCAAATACCGGAGTACTGCTTCCAGCCCTTGGCCCGAGTGGAGTCGATCAGATAGCGGGTGCATGCCCGTTGGTAAATATAAGGGTCATGGATGAAAACCGAAAGCATGACCCCTTGAATTCCTGCGACGCGGTCAATGGGCAACCAGTCTGGGCGAGGGCCGAAGATCGAGGCCTGCAAGGCCGTTTCCCCGGCCTCTTCTCGAAAGCCGTTAATTTCATGGAAGACGACTTGAAGTTTTTTAAGTTCCGGATGATCTGCCCTTAATCGCTCCCATTCGTCCGTGCACTTGTCAGCCGAGCGCAAGGCTGCCAAGTTGGCATCGTTGACGTCGTATTTCGTAAGAGCTTGACGCAAGATGTCGTCGGGGATTTTCCTGCAGAAGCTATCCAGAACAAAAGTCGCCATAGACTTCCTTTTTGACGGTTTACGAAGAAAGGCGAGCAGTCAGCTCGTCCACCTGAGAGAACAGCTGCTCCACCTTCGCGACGATGCGGCGCTGCTCGGCGAGGGGCGGGAGGGGGACGCTCAGAGAGCCAAGAGTTTTTGCATTGATATTTGGTTGCCCTGTTCCTTTAGAGCCTGATGCAACTTGTTGCCAATAAAACGGGCTACCAAGGAAGCGCTGAATATAGACGGGCGAGGCTAAACGCTCGGAAACCCTAATGCGAAGTAGGTAAGAAGCAAAAACGGTTTTTTGGTTAACAAAATCGACCAAAAAGCTTTTCCCTATAGTCCCACCAGTTCGTGCGATTAAGATGTCGCCAGAATCTAACAAGAATTTGTTTTCCTTGTCTTTTTCTATTTTGCAGTACGGGACGGTATCCCAATTAACGCCGGCAGTTGTAATGTCAGTTATTCGAAGAAACTTGGCATTTCCTTCTGCAGACGCCGAGGCTGTATAGCCGTATTTAATAGGGGCGCTGCTTATTGCTGTGAGCTTTACCCACTTCCACTTCGCCGGTATCTCGAACGGCGCCACCTTCGGCGCCTCGCCGATCTGCTCGACCTCGGGCTCGTCGTCACGCTGCGGCACCAGCTTGCCCTGTATGGCCTTCTGCAGCACCGCGGCCTTGAACTGCTCCGGGAAGTCGTGCGTCAAGCGGCCGAGGCGCTCCTGAACGCGGGACAGCGGCTCCAGCAGTTCTTCGAGCTTCGCGACGATGCGGCGCTGCTCGGCGAGGGGCGGGAGGGGGACGCTCAGAGAGCCAAGAGTTTTTGCATTGATATTTGGTTGCCCTGTTCCTTTAGAGCCTGATGCAACTTGTTGCCAATAAAACGGGCTACCAAGGAAGCGCTGAATATAGACGGGCGAGGCTAAACGCTCGGAAACCCTAATGCGAAGTAGGTAAGAAGCAAAAACGGTTTTTTGGTTAACAAAATCGACCAAAAAGCTTTTCCCTATAGTCCCACCAGTTCGTGCGATTAAGATGTCGCCAGAATCTAACAAGAATTTGTTTTCCTTGTCTTTTTCTATTTTGCAGTACGGGACGGTATCCCAATTAACGCCGGCAGTTGTAATGTCAGTTATTCGAAGAAACTTGGCATTTCCTTCTGCAGACGCCGAGGCTGTATAGCCGTATTTAATAGGGGCGCTGCTTATTGCTGTGAGCTTTACCCACTTCCACTTCGCCGGTATCTCGAACGGCGCCACCTTCGGCGCCTCGCCGATCTGCTCGACCTCGGGCTCGTCGTCGCGCTGCGGCACCAGCTTGCCTCGAATCGCGAGGCTGATAAGGGCGCTTTTTACGGCTTCGATATTCATCAGTTGCCCTCCTGCGCGAGCACCTTTCGGATTTCGGCAAATGCAGCGTCCGCCTCGGCCTGACACTTTTTCCACTCTTCGCAGTAGTCGTCGAGGATTTCTTCGGGGGTCCGAGTGTCTTCTTCGGGCTTCGCATAGCCGCAGAGGTCGAGACTGAAGCCGTTTGCTTCGATCTCCTTCGCGGTGTAGAGGCGCGCCTTGTCGGCGCCGTCCTTCGTGAGTGGTTTCCGGTCGACCCACCACGCTTCAAGCCCTTTAAGGCTTTCCTTGGTCGCGGGGCGGGTCTTCGAGAACCGTTCGACTCCCTCAGGTGTATCGACGCGGTAGAACCACGTCTGCTCCGTCGGGTGCGTCCGGTCGAAAAACAGGACGTTCGTCCGGATCGAGGTGTAGGGGGCGAAAATGCCCTCCGGCAGCCGTACGACGGTATGCAGATTGAATTCCCGCAGAAGCTTCTTTTTGATTTCGGTCTTGTTGCCCGTGCCAAACAGCAGGCCGTCCGGGACGATTACGGCCGCCCGACCGTTCGTCTTCAGGCGCTCCATCATCAGCACGAGAAACAGGTCGGCAGTTTCGGAGCTCTTCAGGTCGGCGGGGAAATTGTTCTGGATGCTCGTCTTCTCGGTCCCGCCATACGGGGGGTTCATGAGAATGACATCCGCGAGCTCCTTCTGCTCAAAGGGGCTGTTGTCGAGGTCGTTGGCGAGCGAATTCCTGTGGTCGATGTTCGGGTTGACGATGCCTTCGAGGATCAGGTTCGTGCAGGCGAGCAGGTATGGCAGCGGCTTCTTTTCGACGCCGTAAATCGTCCGGTTGTCGATTTGGTCGCGGTCTTCGTTGGTCTTCGCCTGACGGCGCAGCACGTTCATTGCCGAGACAAGGAAACCGGCGGTGCCGCACGCTAGGTCGGCCACCCGGTCCCCGAGCGTCAAGTCAACGTGCTCCGCCATGAAGTTCGTCAGGATTCTGGGCGTGTAGTACTCGCCGGCGTTGCCGGCGCTCTGCAGGTCATGCAGGATGGCTTCGTAAACATTCCCGAAGTTCTTCGTCTGCACGGGGTCCGTGAAGTCGATTTCATTCAGGGTCTTCGCAACCTCAAAGATGAGGGAGCCGTCCTTCATGTAGTTGTGGACTTCCTGAAAGACGTCCCGCACCACGCTCTTGCGGCGCGGGGTTTCCGGGGTGATCGGCAGGGACTGAAGGGCCGGAAAAAGCTCGTTGTCGATGAAGTTCCGCAGCTCGTCGCCGATTCTCCCATCTTCGGTGACTCCCGTCAGGGCCCAGTTATGCCAACGAAACTGCTCCGGGATGATGGACTGGTAGGTCGGGTCAAGGGCTTCCCACTCCTGCTCGCGGTCGTCATAGGCCTTGAGGAAAAGCATCCACGTCAGCTGCTCGATGCGCTGGGCGTCGCCGCTGACGCCCGCGTCCTGCCGCATGATGTTCTGAACTCTCTTGACGAAATTCCCAAGCCCAAGATTCGTTGCCATGCCTGTTCCTAAAGAATGCCTTTAATTCGGTGCGTAGATGCTGCGGACCAGCCGCTTGACTGACTGGAGGTATCCGTTCCGTCCGCCAAAAGCTCGGAAGATTTTCACGATCCCTCCGTCGTCGCTGAAAACGGGGTTCTTAAGTACCTCAACGCTCTCGATCTGGGAAACCCCCTGCCGTGCGTACAGGTCGAGGAGTTTCTCCATGATCTTCTTGGCGGCGCCTTGGTACTGGTCGAGCAGCGTCCCGTCCTGCACTCGCTTCGCCCTGAGGCTGCGCGGGAAAATGTGCTTTTCTCCGTATGCGAGGTAGCAGATGATGTCGAACTCATCTGCGTCGGGCATGTGGAGGTTCTTGCGCAGCTCGTCGAGGAAAATGCCGTTTTCAAGCAGCACCCTGTCGATTTCCTTTTTCTCCTCGGCGCCGTTCCAGACCTCGAGGAACTTGTCTTTCGTGTCAAAGAGCTGCAGCAAGTTGCGACGCGTGTAGTCGATCAGCTTTTCCGTGATGAGCTTGCCGTTCCCGTCGAGATACTGGACCAGCTGCGAATCCACCCGGATATCGACGTCATGCACTTCGTAAATCAGGTGCGTGTCGTCCGAAGGCGGCAGCTTCGGTTCCGGAGGCTCCGAGTGTGGGTGGGGCTTCTTGTTCTTGTCGCCCTCGCTCGCGGGCGGGTCTTCCTGATCTGGGTTCCAGTCTGTCGATTCCACCGGTCCGTCGAAGTCGGCGTCGTTGAATAGGGCGGTTACCCCCCGGAAGTCGAGGATCGTGAAAAAAGTCTTCCCATGGGTCCGGTCAAGGCGAGTGCCGCGCCCGATGATCTGCTTGAACTCCGTCATCGAACGAATCGGGGCGTCGAGCACGATGAGCTTGACCGTCGTAGCGTCCACGCCGGTCGTCAGCAGCTTGCTCGTGGTGGCTACGACGGGATAGGCCTTCTTCGGGGAGGTGAAATTCTTCAGTTGCTTGACGCCCTCTTCGTCGTTTGCCGTCATCCGGACGGCCCACAGCGGATTCGCGGTCATCATGTCGCGGTTAAGCGAGCGCATTTCCTCGAGCATGACCCCGGCGTGGTGCTGCGTCGTGCAAAAGATGATGGTCCGGGACATCCGCCCGATATGCTCAAGGTACTTCGTGACGGTTTCGGCGACCGCATGCGTGCGGTTCCGGATTTCGATTCGGGTGCCGAAATCGGAAAGGGTGTACGTGCGTTGCGGGATCAGTTGCCCGTTGTCGTCAACCTCGCCCTCGCGGGGGGTCCAGCCGGTCTTGTCCTTGTCGAAGACGATGTTCACCACCTTGTACGGCGCGAGGAATCCGTCCTCGATACCCTGCTTCAAGGTGTAGGTGTATATGGGGTCGCCGAAGTAGGCCGCGTTGTCGGCGCCGTCCTTTTTGTTCGGCGTTGCCGTCAGGCCGATTTGCACTGCGCTTCTGAAGTATTCGAGGATTTCCCGCCATGAGCTTTCCTCGCGGGCGCTGCCCCGGTGGCACTCGTCGACTACGACAAGGTCGAAGAAGTCGCGGGGGACCTGCTTGAAGACGTCTAGCGTGGAATCGGCGTCCTTGTCCTCCTCCTCGACGCCGCGATTGCTTTTCTTCAGCTGCTGGTACAGCCCCATGTAGACTGCGGCGCCGGTATCAATCGTCCCGCGGGTGATTTTCCGGACAGTGTTCCCGAAGGGCGTGAAAGTCTTGTCGATCGCCTGATCAATGAGCTGGTTGCGGTCGGCGAGATACAGCACCCGCCTCGCAGCCTTGGCCTTCAGTAGCCGCCAGATGATCTGGAAGGAAACAAAGGTCTTGCCGGTCCCGGTTGCCATGACAAGAAGCACGCGACGACGCTTCCCGGACAGGACGGCGTCGACCGTGCGGTTGATTGCCACCATTTGGTAGTAGCGGGGCTTCCGGCCGTCGGTCGACGTGTAGTAGAGGGATTTTTCCTCTCGGCGCCGAACTTCGCCGCTATTGGGGATCCCGCGGGCGTCGCACCACTCGTCCCAAAGTGCCTCGGGCGTGGGGAACTCATCAAGCCTCAGGTGCTCGACGCTGTAAGTCGGATATAGCTTGACCTTTATGAATTCATCCCCTGCCGAAGCAAAGGCGAAGGGTACGTCAAGCGTTGCAGCGTACCGTGCGGCCTGATCTATACCGTCCTGAGCCGTTTTTCCGAAGCGTTTGGCCTCGATCACGGCAATCGGGCGGTTGTTTCCGTGCAGGAGGATGTAATCAGGCCGGTTGCGGGAGTCGTCCGGAGGGATGCTCTTCGCCTCGTTGGTGCCGGGGACAATCTGCATGCGGTCAGCCCGAAGACTGTATTCGAAAAGCATGTCCTCGGCCTTCCAGCCTTTTCCGGTCAGCGCAGGGGTGATGTACCTAGCCTTAGTGTCTTCTTCCGATAGGTATTTTGTCGTTCCCAAAACTCACCCCCTGCAGCAGGACATTTGCTTGCCGAAAAACCTCGGTACTGTCCAACAAGGTCTTACTACGTCTTTATACCCTTTTTACCCGAGTGGAGTATGGGTCTTGGAAAAGTATCGATTCCTTGTTGCGGGCAGGCGCCGCCCTGAAAAGTAGGCAACAGGCGGCCGTCGTCTCACAGGGAGGGGGTTTTGTTGTTTTTTTACCTTTTTCTCAGAGATTCAAAAAAACTGTCAGTGCTGTGTATGATCCCGTAGCTTATCCAAGTAGGAATAACAGTACTCACCCCAAGCCTCCACGATCGCCCGGCGTTCGTTTTCAAGAGGAGCCCGGTCGTAGGCGCCGTGGTAGGCGTCGTCCTTCGAGTGCAGCAGGCAGAGCTCTACAGCTTCCTGATCAAAGCGCCTGTTGTTCCCTAGGGCGTCGTCCTTGGCCCATGTCCGGAAGGTGGCTCGGGCGGTCCCGTGCTGCGTTATCCGCTGCGGTGAGCCCATCTTCCGGGACTTCACGGGGTCTATCCAGCCGATCCCGTCTTCGGCCTTCCGCTTCAGGTGTAAGCGCTTCAAAATCGCCCCGAGGGCTGCGTCCCCGAGGGCTGTGCCCCGGTTGCTGGGGAAGACCAAGTCGGACCCCGAGAGGTGCGGCAGCGATTCAAGCAGGGCGACGGCCCGCGAGGACAGGAAAATCGTGCGGTCCCGGTTCGGGCTTTTCATCTTGTCGTTGTCCAGCGGCACCCGCCAGATTCGCTCCTCTAAATTAAATTGCTTCCACTCGGCGAGCCGAACGGCCTTGGAGCGCGTTGCCGTAAGAAAGGAAAACTGAAGTGCTCGCGCGGAAGTCGACGGGGCGAGGGCGTCAAGCTCCGCCATCAGCCGCGGGAGCTCCTCTACGGAGCAGGCAGCGTAGTTCTGGCGCTCCTTCCGCCCGATCTTGTATGACTCCATGAGGACGCCGAGGGCGCCGTCCATGGAAGCGGGGTTGACCTGATTCTTACGCTTGTGGAGCGCGATCGCCCACCGGAGGATCTGTTTTATATAGGTCTTCGCCTTGTCGGCCGTGCGCGGGATGGTCTTCCAGATAGGCGCGAGGCATGCTCGGACATCCTCGGGCGTGATGTCCTCGATGTCCTTGTTGCCGAAGGCGGGGTAGACGTGCTTTTCAAGAACCTGCCGGGTGCTCGCCTCGCGGCGCTGGTTCCGGGCCCACTGCCCCTGCTGAATTTGCTCCGCCATCCACTCTTCGGCGATCTGCTTGAAGGTGACAGGGTTCAAGGCGCGTTCCTTCGCCTCGCGTTCCGCTATGGCCGCCGCGGCCTTCGCCTTCTTCTCGGCAATCGGGTCGACGCCCTGCTCGATCTTGTCCCGGGCTTCCCGGGCCAGCTTCCGCGCCAAGGCGAGAGACATCCGAGGGTAAGTCCCTAGTCCCAAGTCATGGCTCGCCCCCGCGATCTTGTAGCGGAGGATGTACCAGCCTATGCCGTGCCGCTTCCTGAGATACAGCCCCTTGACTCCGCCGAGAGAATGCGTCCCGTCGGGGAGAGCCTTCACGGCCACAGCCGTTAATTCCTTAGCGATTTTTGGCATTTAGTATGGAAAGAAGATGACCTAACTCCTTTCCCATTATATTTTCCATACTAAAAGCGTGGATTCCCCGGGAATTCCTTGGACTGTTTTGGAGCTTGTTTTAAGCTAAGTGATTGAAGATAAAAGAAATCCCAGACGTCATAAGACAGTCTGGGACTTAGATTTGGTGGAGAAGAGGAGGATCGAACTCCCGACCTCAGCGATGCGAACGCTGCGCTCTCCCAGCTGAGCTACTTCCCCGGTTTCTCATACGAGAGGTGATGTATTTTACACGTTGCCAGGAAAAAAGCAATTCCTGCTCCTGCGTCCTGAACTGTCCCCAGAAAGTGTCTCACCTTCTGGGGACAGTTCAGACAGTTCATCCTGCCCGGCTTATTTTTTCCAGACGCCTTTGCGAAGCACGACGCGGTAGCCGTCCGGATCCTCATAGGCGGCCGTCGACGGGTCTGCGTAGAGCTGGGGGTTGGTCACCTGCCGGAAGCCGTTTTCGAACATGCGGGCGAGCACCGCCTTCCACTCCTTGTCATCGGGAATGGAAAACACGATGAAGTGATTGAGCGTCGGGGCGCGCGGCACGTCCTCGGTCTCGCGCTTCTGGGAAAACTCCAGCTGGTAGGGCCAGTCCCTGTGGCCGCAGATCACGCCGTCCCATCCGTTTTGCTGCTCGTAGCGGTCGAGGATCTCGAAGCCCAGGCCCGAACAGTAGAAGGCGATCAGTTTCTCAAGGTTGTTGGTCGAACGCGACAGGCGCAGTTTTGGCACGGAATCCATGGAATCCTCCGAAAAAGAGAAGGGCTACGGAGACATTATGGACGGCGAATCACCGCAAGGCAAAGGCAGACCCGCCCGGCGCCGTTAAACTGGAAGCATGCCTAACGGGACTTTTTCCCCTTGAACAGCCAAAATGCAGCAGATTGATTTTCACTTCAACGTGGGCAGCCGCCTGCAGTACGCCTGCCTCTTCGTGCGCAAGGTCTGGAAGATGGGCAAGTCGGTGGCCGTCTGGAGCTCGGACTCCGCGCGGCTCGCGGACTTCAACCGCAGGCTCTGGGCCTTCGACGACCTGTCCTTCGTCCCTCATGCGATGGCCGGCTCGCAAGACGCGCAGGAGGCCAGGGTCGTGCTGAGCGAGGATCCCTCGCGGCTGCCCGACTCCGACGTGCTGCTGCTGCTCGACGAGTCGGTGCCTCCCGACTTCGAGCAGCTCTTCAGGAGGTTCGACCGCGTGGTGGACATCGTCTCCTCCGTGCCGGAGGAAACCGCCGCCGCACGCGCGCGCTATAAAATCTACCGAAAACTCAACTGCCCGCTGAAGGCTTACGACCAAGGAAGCCGCTGAAAGACATGACAGAACCTTATTCCTCCGCCCGCGTCATCCCGACGCTCTCGCGACCCATCGTGGCCTCCTGGAGCGAGCTCGAAGCCTGCTCGAGCCGGGCCGGGGCGCTGCCCGAGATGGAGCCCGCCGAACCCTCGCGCGAGCCGTCCCTGGAGCCCGCCCCAGCCCCGGAGCCGGACCCCGCGCCCCGCAGCGCGCAGCCTTCGGCCTCCTTCTTCCGCGTGCCTTCGTTCTCGGGCTCCGGGGCGGCCGAGCGCATTGAGCCGGCCCCCTTAAGCCCTCCTGCAGCGCAGCCCGCCGCGCACCCGGCCGCGCCGGCCGAGCGCGAGCCGGTCCGCTTCAGCGGACTGTCCCGGCGCGAGACCCCGCGGCCCGTGCGCTCGCTTTCGACCGAGGAGCTCATCGCCTACCTACAGCCCCGGATCCAGCGCTCGATTCTCGAGCAGCTCGACCCGGTGATCGAGCAGGCCGCCCGCTCGGCCGCAGCTTCGGCCGCCGACCGCATCCGCAACGACGTCTCCGGACGGCTTGACCTCATAGTGAAAAACGCCGTTTCCGAGGAAATCGCCCGGTATTTCAGAAACTGACGCCGCGCCAGGGCGGAAATGCGATAATTCCCCCTCATTACCCCTTTGGATTCAAGACATCTGATTTTCCAAGATGACATCTGCTAACACCTCTGAACTCGCCAAGAGCTTCGAGCCCGCCGACATCGAGGCCCGCTGGTACCCGGAATGGGAAAGGCGCGGCTACTTCCGCGCGGGCCTTGAAGCCGGCCGCCCGGCCTTCTCCATCCAGCTGCCCCCGCCCAACATCACGGGCATCCTGCACATGGGGCACGCCTTCAACCAGACCGTCATGGACACGCTCACCCGCTATCACCGCATGGCGGGCTACAACACGCTGTGGCTGCCGGGCACGGACCATGCGGGCATTTCCGCCCAGATCGTGGTCGAGCGCCAGCTCGAGAAGCAGGGCATCAACCCGAAGTCGCTCACCCGCGAGCAGTTCGTCGCCAAGGTGCTCGAATGGAAGAAGTTCTCCGGCGGCACCATCCTCAAGCAGATGCGCCGCCTCGGCGACTCGGTCGACTGGCAGCGCACCTACTTCACGATGGACGAGAAGCTCTCGCGGGTCGTGCGCGAGACGTTCGTGCGCCTGTACCGCGAGGGCTTGATCTACAAGGGCACCCGGCTGGTGAACTGGGACCCGAAGCTGCAGAGCGCGGTCTCCGACGTCGAGGTGGAGCCCGAGGAGGAAGACGGCTTCCTCTGGGAAATCCGCTACCCGGCCGCTGACGGCGGCCGCGACGTCGTCGTCGCGACGACGCGGCCGGAAACGCTCTTCGGCGACGAGGCGATCGCAGTGCACCCTGAAGACGAGCGCTACAAGGATCTCGTGGGCCACAAAGTGCATCTGCCGCTGTGCGGCCGCGACATCCCGGTGATCGCCGACGCCTACGTCGACCGTGAATTCGGCTCGGGCTGCGTGAAGATCACGCCGGCCCACGACTTCAACGACTTCGAGGTCGGCCGCCGCCACGGCCTGCGCTGCCTGTCGATCCTCACTAAGGACGCGAAGATCAACGAAAACGCCCCGGCCAAATACGTGGGCATGGACCGCTACGAGGCCCGCAAAGCGGTGCTCGCGGACCTGAAGGCGCAGGGGCTGCTGCTGGGCGAGAAGAAGATCCGCCACATGGTGCCGCGCGTTCCGCGCACCGGCGAGATCGTCGAGCCGATGCTCTCCGAGCAGTGGTACATGGCCATGAGCAAGCCCGCGGGCGAGCACTCCACCCATCCCGGTAAGAGCCTCGCGCAGATCGGCCTTGAGGCGATGGAATCGGGCGAGGTGAACATTTTCCCCGAGCAGTGGAGGAGCGTCTACCGCCACTGGCTCACCAACATCCAGGACTGGTGCCTGTCGAGGCAGCTGCTCTGGGGCCACCAGATCCCGGCCTGGTACGACGCAGACGGACACTGCTACGTCGCCGCCTCGCTCGAGGAGGCCCAGCGGCAGGCCGGCGAAGGCGTCGCGCTGCGCCAGGACCCCGACGTCCTCGACACCTGGTTCTCCTCGGCCATGGTGCCGTTTTCCACCCTGGGCTGGCCCGACCCCCAGGGAGACGACAAGAAGGCCTACGAGCTTTACCTGCCCTCGACGGTGCTCGTGACGGGCTACGACATCATCTTCTTCTGGGTCGCCCGCATGGTGATGATGACCAAGCACTTCACGGGGCGCGTGCCGTTCAGGAACGTCTACATGCATGGGCTCGTGCGCGACGCCGACGGCCACAAGATGAGCAAGAGCGAGGGCAACACGATCGATCCGCTCGACCTGATCCAGGGCATCGACCTTGAGGGGCTCATCAAGAAGAACACGATGGGGCTGCGGCGCCCGGAGAAGGCGCCCCAGGTGATCGCCAAGCTGAAGAAGAACTTCCCGAACGGCATGCAGGCCTACGGGGCGGACGCCCTGCGCTTCACGATGGCGGCCTACGCGACGCTCGGCCAGAACGTCAACTTCGACGTGAAGCGCTGCGAGGGCTACCGCAACTTCTGCAACAAGCTGTGGAACGCCACCCGCTACGTGCTGATGAACGTCGAGGGCCGGGACTGCGGCCTGCAGGGCGGAGAGATGAAGCCCGGCTTCATCGACCGGTGGATCGAGGGCGAGCTCTCGCGCACGATCCGCACGGTCATCAAGTCCTATGAGGGCTACCGCCTCGACCTCGCCGCGAACGCGATCTACTCCTTCGTCTGGGACGAGTTCTGCGACTGGTACCTCGAAGCGGCCAAGGTGCGGCTCACCTCCGGCAGCGAGGCCGAGCAGCGCGCCACCCGCAACACGCTCGCGCGGGTGCTCGAAGCGACGCTGAGGCTCGCCCACCCGATCATCCCCTTCATCACCGAAGAGCTCTGGCAGAAGGTCTCCGTCGCGGCCGGACGCCGGGACCCCGGCGAGACGACCTCCGTGATGGTGGCCCCGTACCCGAAGCCCGGAGACTTCGCGGAGTGCCCGCAGGCCGACCGCCGCATGGCCGTCACGAAGAAGATGGTGGAGGCCGTCCGCGCGCTGCGCAGCCAGATGCTGCTCGCGCCCTCGAAGCGCGTGCCTCTCGCGATCCAGGGCCCCAGGGACGAGGCCCGCGAGATCGCCCCGTACCTGAAGGGCCTCGCACGGCTCGAGTCGGTGGAGCTCGTCGACAGCATCGACAGCATCAATCCGGGCTCGATCGCCCCGGTTTCCATCGTCGAGGACTGGCACCTGATGCTCGTCATCAAAATCGACGTAGCCGCCGAGCACGACAGGCTCACGAAGGAAATCGCGCGGCTCGAGGGCGAAGTGCGCAAATGCCGCGCGAAGCTCGGCAACGAGCGCTTCGTCTCGAAGGCCCCCGCCGCGATCGTGCAGCAGGAGAAGACCCGGCTCGAGGACTTCTCCAAGGCGCTCGAGAAAAACCGCGAGCAGCTCTCGAAGCTCCCCGCGGCTTGAGGCGGGGCGAAGCCCGCCCGCGCAAGGGCTGATGCCCTTGCGCGGGCGCGCAGCCTCCGCCGCACGCGCTCGCAGCGCACCGGCCCCGGGGCTTTCCCCCGGGGTTTTGCTTTATCCCACTACTGAGGAACCCACCGCCATGCAGGTTGAAAAACTCCTGAAGCCCACCTGGATGATTCCCGTCGTCCCCGAAGGGGTCGTACTCAAAAACCATGTGCTTGCCGTGAGCGAAGGACGAATCGCGGCGATCGCCCCCGCTTCCGAGGCCGGGCAGTTCGAGGCCCGCGAGACCGTGGAGCTGCCCGGGGAGGTGCTGCTGCCGGGGCTGGTCAACCTGCACTCGCACGCGGCGATGAACCTGCTGCGCGGGCTCGGACCCGACCTGTGCCTCCAGGACTGGCTGCAGAAGAAGATCTGGCCCGCCGAGGGCCGCTGCATGGGGCCGGAGTTCGTCTACGAGGGCAGCCGGCTCGCCGGCGAGGAAATGGTCCAGTCGGGCGTCACCTGCACCAACGACCATTACTTCTTCCCGGCCGATGCCGCGCGGGGCCTCACAGAGGCCGGGATGCGCTGTGCGGTCTCGGCCTTCCTGATCGGCTTCCCCTCGGCCTGGGCGAAAACCGACGACGAATACCTGAAAAAAGCCGAGGAAGTGATCCAGCAGTTCCGGGGCAACCCCCGCGTGCACGTGACGGTGGCCCCCCACGCCCCCTATACGGTGGGCGACGAGTCCATGCGGGCGCTGGCCGGCCTGTCGGAACGCTACGGGCTGCCGGTGCACATTCACATCCATGAGACAGCCGCCGAGATCCGCGAATCAATGGAAAAATACGGCTGCCGCCCGATCGAAAGGCTCCGGCGGCTCGGCATCGTGAGCAGCCGCCTCATCTCCGTGCATTCGGTGCACCTGAACGACGAGGACATCGGCACCCTCGCGCGGGCCGGCGCCTCGGTGTGCCACTGCCCGAGCTCCAACCTGAAGCTCGCAAGCGGCTTCGCCCCTGTCGAGCGGATCATGAAGGCCGGCATCAATCTGGGCATCGGCACCGACGGAGCGGCCAGCAACGACAAGCTCGACATGCTCGCGGAGACCCGGCTTGCGGCCATGCTCGCCAAAGCCACGGCAGGCGACCCGACCGCCGCCCCGGTCCACAAGATGTTGTATGCGGCTACGATGGGCGGGGCGAAGGCGCTCGGCTGGGACAAGGAGATCGGCTCCCTCGAAGCTAGTAAAAATGCTGATGTTTTCAGCGTTCTTCTTGAGGAAATTACCAGTGTCCCGGTACTTGAACCGGCCGCGCAGTTGCTTTACAGTGCCGGTAGGGAAAATATTACCCATGTGTGGATAGATGGCCGGCTGGTTGTCGAAAAACAGCAAACCATCCGTTCCCTCTCGGGGATGTCCCGTAGTCGAGCACTCTCCATTGCCCATAAGTGGCAAAATACGGTAGAGCCATAGCTTGGAAGACAGGTCTTTCCTGTAAAAAGGAGAGCGGCTGTTTCCCGAGGATGCAGGCAGTGATCAGCGATAGGGTCGTACCCTGCTCATCTGCTTTTGGGATTATTAATGGTTCCCGGAGACGGGGGCCGAAAAAAAAGGAAAGAGGAAAAAATGAACACTTCCGCGAAGATTGGTGGTCTGCTGGCTGCCGTCATGCTCGCCGCTTCTGGTTCTGTCATGGCTGCTGAAACGGCAAATCCTTATGTCATTTCCAGCGACGGCAAGGTTGTGATGGATCCGTACGGCCTTTGCTGGCGCACCGGCTACTGGACCCCGGCTCTCGCCGAAGCCCAGGGCCTTAAAGGCTTTGGCTGCCAGTGCGACAAGGAAATCCTGAGCAAGGCTGCCTGCACCGCTCCGGCTCCGAAGGCTGCTCCGGCTCCGAAGGCTGCTCCCGCCCCGGCTCCTGCTCCCGCCCCGGCTCCTGCCGCCGCCCCGAAGCGTGAAAAGGTCACCCTCTCCGCCGACACCCTGTTCGACTTCGACAAGGCCACTCTGAAGCCCGCCGGAAAGGCGAAGCTCGATGAGCTGGTCTCCCGCCTCGCCGGCGTGGATCTCGAAGTGGTCAACTCCACCGGCTACACTGACCGCCTCGGCAAGGCCTCCTACAACCAGAAGCTGTCCGAGCGCCGCGCTAAAGCCGTGAAGGGCTACCTGGTCAGCAAGGGCGTGAGCGCCAACGTGATCAAGACCGCCGGCAAGGGCGAGGCTGATCCTGTTGTGAACTGCCCGAACCCCTCCAAGAAGGGCAAGATCAAGAACTTCAAGCAGCTCGTCAAGTGCCTGCAGCCGAACCGCCGTGCTGTGATCGAAGTGGTCGGCACCCGCGAGGCCAAGTAATCTCTCTCCTCCGCACGAGGATCTGAGATAAAAAAATCCGCTCCTTCATGGAGCGGATTTTTTATGCCCGTCTTTTCCCCGGCCGGCTCCGTCCGGCGCCCTCCCTGCAAAAATGCCCTCTTCTTCGACAAACTGCCGGTGCGTCCTGTTCGACATGGACGGCACCCTCGTGGATTCCGTCCGCGATCTTGCGGCGTCCGTCAACGTCCTGCGCCGTGCGAAAGGCCTTGAGGCCCTGCCGCCCGAAAAGTACCGGGCGGCGGCCTCGGAGGGGTCTGTCGCGCTGTTGCGCGCGGGGCTCGGAGTCACGCCCGCATCGCCCGGCTACGAACAGCTACGCCAGGCCTTCTTCGAAGACTACGAGCGCAGGTGCGCCGCAGCGCCCAGCCTCTTTCCCGGCATTGCGGAGCTCCTCGGGGCGCTCGAGCGCGCGGGGATTGCCTGGGGCGTGGTCACGAACAAGCCCGAGCCTTTCGCGCGCAAGATCGTCCGGGCGCTCAAGGCCTTTGAGCACTGCGGCTGCGTGGTGGGCGCCCGACCGGGGCTTCCTCCAAAGCCCGCCCCGGACGGAGTCCTGCTGGCTCTGAGCGGGCTCGGGGCAGAGCCCGCTCAGAGCGCGCTTTGCGGCGACGACCCCCGAGACCTCCTGGCGGCCCGCCGGGCGGGCGCGGCGCCCGTGTTCGCATCCTGGGGCTACTACGACGGCGGCCGCGCCGCAGTCGAGGAGCTCGCCCCCCTCGCGGTGCTCAGGGACCCGGCCGACCTCCTTAAAGTTTTATCCAAGATTTGAAACAATTCTTGTCCAGGCCGGCGATCGGAAGCGCCCCGAAGAGTCCGTTCTGACACCGCACGCCCCCAAAGGCATTAGACTTTTCTCAACTGCCGGCTCCGCGCATCCCGCGCCAGCCGGCCTCATCGGCATTTGCGAAAGGAAGGTTCGAGGATGAGGCTCAACCGGGTTTCAAAGGTTGCCATTGGCGTGGCGGCTGCGTACGGCATTTATTCAGCGCTGGGCTGGTGGGCGCTGCCGTCAGGCTTGAAGTGGGCGGCCTCCGGGCCTGTCTCGAATCTGCTCGGGCGCAAACTCTCGATCGGAGAAGTCCGCTTCAACCCCTGGACCGTAGAGCTCACGGCACGGGACATACGGCTGTCGGGCCGCTCGGAGGCCGACAAGCCGGTCACCATCGGCAGCCTCTACGCCAACGTGGCCGCCCTGTCCTCCATCACCCGCTTCGGAGTCGTGCTCGACGCCCTGTCGGTCGACCATCTGAGCGGCGCACTGAGCGTGGACGAAAACGGCGTCACGAACTTCCAGGACGTGATCGACAGCATTCACAAGCGCCTTCCGCCCCAGCCCGAAAAGCCCGGCGAGGAGCCTTTCCGATTCAGCCTCAACAACGTGAGGCTTTCGAATTCGGACTTCCGCATCTCGATCCCGTCCCACGGGGTCGATGAGCAGATCACGGAGATCAACCTTGGCATTCCCTTCATCGGCTCGATCGGCTCGGACCGCAACATCAACGTCCTGCCCGAGCTCAGGCTGAAGGCGAACGGCTCGGCCTTTGAGGCGCACGGCCGCTCGCTGCCCTTCAAGGACACCCGCGCCACGCAGATGCATTTCGACCTGAAGGACTACAGCCTGCCGCACCTCGCGCGCATGCTGCCGCTCAACGCGGCCGTGAGCAGCGGCTCCGTCACGGCGGCGGCCGACGTCACCTTCGCGCAGGGCACGGCCAAAACCCCGGGCACGATCCTGATCGACTTCAGCGCCGAGGCGAAGGACTTCGCCATGGCTCTCAACGGTGCGCCGGCGGCCAACTCGATTGCCTTCAGCTCGCTCAAGGTCGACTCGGCCGAGATCGACCTCATCAACCATAAGGCCGAGGTGAAGTCCGTGAGCCTCGAGTCGCCGTCCGTGCGGATGCAGCGGCTCGCCGACGGATCGCTCGACTGGAGCGGCCTCTTCAAAACCGCTTCCGCCAAGGCCGATGAAAAATCCGCGGAAGACGCAGAGGCTGAAAAGAAGAAGGGCGGCTCAGATTTCGCCTGGGTTGTCCGCAGCGCGGCGCTCGAAAAAGGCCGCTTCCTGCTGGAAGACCAGGCCGCGCACGGAGCCCGCATCGACGCGGACAGCCTTACGGCCGCCGCCACCAACATCACGATGAAGGAGGGAGAGACAACGCCTTTCGAGGTTTCCGCCAGGCTGCTGGGAGGATCCCTGCGGGCCAACGGCGGCATTGAGCTCGGGGCGCTGCGCGGCAAAGCCTCCGTCGACGCCCAGCGGCTCGCCCTTGGAAAACTTTCAGGCTATGCGCAGAACGCAGGCTGGAGCCTTGACGGACAGGCCACCCTGAAGACGAACCTCGACTTCGATCTGAGCTCAGAGCCCCTTTCGGTGCACGCTCAGGGCGACCTCGGCCTGAAGAAGGCCGCGCTCGCGCAAAACGGGGGCTCCTCCCTCGACATCCGCCTGGGATCGGCCCGGGCCGCGCAGTTTGACGCCGCCTATAAAAAAGACCTCAGCCTGAAATTCGCGAAGCTCGACCTCGGAGAAGGGCACTTCGCGCTGCCCGAAAGCGGCTTTTCGGTCGACACTTCGGCCGCGGCCCGCAACCTGGAACTCGGCTGGGCCGCGGAGTCCGGCCGGATTGATCTCAATGCTCGCTCGCTCGCCCTCACCACGCCCGAGCTGAAAGCCGGCACCTTTGAGGGCAGGCTCGATAAGTTCAATGCGGACAGCCTGCGGGCGGGCTGGGACGGCCGGACGGAGAACGCCACCGTCTCCGGAATGAAGCTCTCCGCGGAGGGCACCTCGCTCAAGGCAGGCTCCTTCAGCGCCACTGCGCGCGGCAGCGACGCCCAGAACCTGTCGGTTCTCTGGAAGGGAAAGGCCAAGACGCTCGGCGTCACCGCAAAGGCAGCCTCGGTCTCAGGCAGCAGCTTCAGCGCCTCGCCCGTTCAGGGAGGAACCGACCGGATCGGACTTGAGGGCCTGCGCGTCGCAGTCGACACGAATCCGAACGGCGCAGTCGACGTCGGCGCGGAGCGCGTGAACTCCCAGCCCTCGCACATCGAGGTGGCCGGGGACACGCCGGTCAAGGCGAGCCTGAGCTCGCTCACCGTTTCGGGCAGCTCCTTCAGGCTCGCCGACCGGATCACCTTCTCCGCGCCCGAAATCAGCGCCGACGGGGTGAAGTCCACGGTCGATCTGTTTGACTTCAACACCGAGCATGCGGTGTTGCGCGGCGCGGCCTTTGAAAAAGCCGCGGAGACTTCCCTCAGCCTTGACAGCGCCGACCTCGCCAAGGCCCAGGCGATCTCGCCGGTGAACGCCGCCCGCGTCTCCACGCTCTCCGACACGCTGTCCGTGCGGAAGTTCAACTGGCAGAGCGGCGCTTCGGGCCACCTCACGCTGGAATCGGCCTCGGCCCGCTCGAGCGCTTTCCAGGTCGAGGGCGGCGGCGCCCGGTTCGGGCGCGTGGATCTCGCCTCGGTCACGGGAGTCAACGCGCCGGCCAGCGGCACCGTGAACATCGGCCGCATCGCCATTGAAAAGCCCCGCTACAGCATCTCGCGCGATGCCAAGGGCAACCTCGACATCGATCCGCTTCTGGGCAAGAGGGGATCGGCCGAAAAGGCGAAGCAGACCCGGGAGGAAATCAAGAAGAAGGTCGCAGCCGAGGAAAAGCGCATCGGCCGCCAGCCCAACCAGCCGGTGAGAGTGGGCGAGTTCTCCATCAAGGACGGAGGCTTCACCTTCGTCGACAAGCTCGTGCGGCCGGCCGGGCAGTTCCGCTTCGGCAGCCTCAACGTAAGCGTGAAACCCGTGGTCTACGGGGGCGGCAACACGCCCTCCACCCTCACCGCGAGCGCCCTCATCAACGGCTCCTCAAAGCTCAGCATCACCGGCAGCGGCTCGCCCTTCGTCGACAAGGGCAAGCTCACCGCCAAGGGCACCCTCACGGCGGTTTCCATGCCGTTTTTCACACCCTACAGCGTCCACTACGTCTCCTACCCGATCCAGAAGGGCAACCTCAGCGTGAAAAGCGACATCACGATGACCGACAAGACGAAGATCAAGGCGGACAACCACGTCGTGATCGAGCAGCTCGGCTGGGGCCCGTACATCCCCAACGAGACCTCCATCAGCCTGCCGGTCACCCTGGCCACCTCGCTGCTCACTGACAGCAAGGGCAACATCGACTTCGATCTGCCGATTTCCGGCGACCTCGCTGATCCGCAGTTCTCGCTGAGCGACCTCGTGCTCACGGGGCTGAAGAACCTGATCATCAAGGTGGTCGCCTCGCCGGTGAACCTGCTCGCCTCGCTTGCGAACTTCAGCGCCAGCTCGTCTTCCAAGCCCGTCCTGGTGCCGTTCCTGTCGGGCCAGAGCAGGCTCACGGCCGACCAGCAGAGCACGGTCACCCAGATCGTGAAGGCCCTGAAGGAGCATCCTGACGCGAAGCTCGAGATCACGCCGCTCATCAACCAGAACGGCGACAGCGAGGCGCTTCACCAGAGAACCTACAACGGACTGCTGAAGGTCGCCCAGTCGACCATGCCTGAAAAAGAACGCAGCCGCGAAGCGGCCGTGCGGGCGCTTTTCGCGATGCAGTTCCCGAAAGAAGACCCGAAGGGATTGTCCGTGTCCGAGATGGAAAGCAGGCTCTACAAGGCGGTCGCTCCTGACCGCTCGAACATCGGGCGGCTCGCCGATGCGCGCTGCAGGCACATAGCCAGAGCCGTCTCGGAGGCCGGAATCAAGGAGAACCGGATCTTCATCACCGGCCCCGAGTTCGACAAGAAGTCAACGGTGGGAGGCGTGAAGCTGCGCTTCGTGCGCTGAAAAAACAGCCCTGCCTTCCGGGCGGGGGAAGCGCTTTTCCCTCCGCCCGAAGGGCTGTGCGGGAGGTCCTCAGCCCGCCGTGAAGGCGTCGCTGTAGATGCGGTCCGGGGCGATCCCGGCCGCCTTGAGCGCCGCCGTGGCGTCGGCCACAAGCCTGCCGCTGCCGCACATGTAGGCGTCGAACCCTGAGGCGTCAGGATGATCCGCGAGGAAAGCGTCCTGGACGTGGCCGCGCCGCCCGTCCCAGTCCGCTTCGCGGCTGAGCACGGGGCAGTAGTGGAACCAGTCGTGCTCGCGCTCCCAGCGGCGGCAGAGCTCGTCCATGTAGAGATCGGCCTTCGTGCGGCCTCCCCAGTAGAGGTAGACCTGGTGGGGCTTCGCGGCGGGCAGCCGGATGTAGTTCTCGATCATCGCCTTGGCCGGCGCAAAGCCCGTGCCCGTCATGAGGAAGGCCAGGTCGTGGTCGGTTCTCTTGTGCAGACGGAATTCGCCCGAGGGGGTCGTGACCCGGAGCATGTCGCCCGCCTTGAGGGGGCTTGCCGTGACGCCGAAGAACCGGTCGGTGAACCGACCTCCCTTCACGTGGCGGATGTGCAGCTCGATCACGCCCGCGACGTTGTCGCAGGCGATCGAGTAGCTGCGGCGCTCGTCGCCCTGCACGATGTCCACAAACTGCCCCGGCGTGAACACGACGGGGGCGCCTGCCGGGCGCAGCACGACGCGGATCACGTCGGGAGCGAGCCGCTCGCAGCTCTCCACCTTCATGTCGGACGCGGCGACCAGCCGCTTCCAGGCGATCTCTATCTCGGCATCGCTCAGCGCCGAGGACGAGCAGCAGAGAATGTTGGGGCCGGAGGCCGGGCGCCCTTCGCTCGAACCCGGGGCGTAGGCGAGAAACGACCCGGAGGCCACCTTAGCGCTGCAGGCCCCGCAGAAACCGCTGCCGCAGGCGTGCGGCAGCTCGATGCCGGCCCTTTCGGCCGCCTTGAGAATTCTCTCTCCCGGCTCAGCCGGGAAGGAAACGTCCGAACCCTTGATCCTGATAGTGTATGTCATCGTGTAATAAGTCCTGTTGTCTTGCCCGGCGGCGCAGCGATGCCCCTGCCGCCGGCCGGGCGTCCCCTCTTAGCATATCATTGTGTCTTAATTCCAAAGCGTCCCTGCGGCCCGGCGCGCCGTCTTCAGGGCATGAACGGCCGGCCAAGAGCCCGCCACGCACTCTTTCAGACAGAGGAGAATTCACATGAACGGTGTCGTTGAACAGCTTCAGGCTTCAGCCGCCGCCGCGGAAATCCGGCGGATGAAGTCCCTGCGCCCCCTCGTGCAGTGCATCACAAACGACGTGGTCCAGGAAGTGACTGCCAACGTGCTTCTGGCCTGCGGCATGTCGCCCGCCATGGTGCCGGGGCTGGAGGAGTGCGCCGAGTTCGCCCGCGGCGCGGCCGACGCGCTGCTTTGCAACGTGGGCACGCCGAACCGGGAGAACGTGCAGGCCATGAAGCTCGCCGCCGCGGCCGCCGCGGACGCGGGCAAGCCCTGGACTCTCGATCCGGTGGGGGCGGGCGGCACCGCCTGGCGCGACAAGGCGATCGAGGAGCTGATCGCGCTGCGCCCCACGGTCATCCGCGGAAACGGTTCTGAGATCCTCGCCGCCGCAGGGTTCGAACACCGCTACAAGGGAGTCGACTCGCTCGACTCCAGCGCCTCAGCCCTGGAGGCCGCGCAGACGCTCGCGGCTCGCTCCGGCTCCGTCGTCTGCGTGACCGGCGAGACGGACTACGTGACCGACGGCCGCCGGACGGTGTCGGTCTCGGGCGGCTGCGCCATGGTCACGCTCGTCGTGGGCACGGGCTGCGCGCTCTCGGCGATGACCGCAGGCTTTGCGGCCGGAGCGTCCGACCCTGTCACGAGCACCGCGACCTGCTGCCTGCTCGCCAAGCGCGCGGCAGAGCGCGCGGGGCAGACGGCCCGCGCGCCCGGATCCTTCCACAACGCCTACCTCGACGCGCTTTACCTGCTCTCGCCCGAGGAAGCGGCCGGGCTGATGAGCGCCTGAGGCAAGCGATGAACAGCGTGAACCTCGAACTCTATCTCGTCCTCGACCCGGTGCTGTGCGGTGGCGAAGATGGCATGATCCAAACCGCTCTTGAAGCCGTGCAGGGCGGCTGCACGATCGTGCAGCTGCGGGCCCCGGCCTGGAAAAAGCGCCGGATCGCCGAATGCGGGCGCGCGCTTCTGAAAGCCCTGGCACCCACGGGCACGCCGCTGATCGTCGACGACCACGTTGACGTCGCCCTCGCGATCGGAGCCCAGGGCGTGCACGTGGGCCAGCAGGATCTGCAGCCGCGGGACGCCAGACGGCTGATGGGGCCGCGCGCGATCATCGGATACTCCATCTCCAGCGGGCGCGAGCTGTCGCTTTGCACCCCGCTCGTGCAGGAGGGCGCCGTGGACTACCTCGGCATCGGCCCGGTCTGGGCCACCGCGACGAAGCCCGACGCGGCGGCTCCCCTCGGGCTTGCAGGCTTTACCGCGCTTGCCGCCCGCAGGCCCTGCCCCGCGGTCGCCATCGGAGCGGTGAACGCCGGCAATGCGGCCTCGCTTGCCGAGGCCGGCGCAGACGGCCTTGCCGTGGTCTCAGCCATCTGCGGGCAGCCCGACCCCAGGGCGGCCGCCGCTTCGCTGCTGCACGCCTTCCGGCAGGGGCTTTCCCGCTAAAATGAAGTAATTCGGGGCGCTGCAGGAAGCCGCCTGAAGGCTCCTGCCGCTCCCCTCCCCCCTTTCCGCAAGGACCGCAGGATCATGGCTTTTTTTTCTGGAAAAATTCCCGGCAGGCTGAAGTACCCCATCGAGACGGCCCGGACCGTCTGCCTCGTCAAGGCAGTCGAGACCTCGGAGGCCGGAAAGAAGTACTGGTCGCAGGAAGAAGCCTCGCAGGTCACGCGGGACCTGCTCTCGGAGACTTCCCGCTCGACGCCGCCCGCCCGCTTCATTGAAGAGCGCGCGCAGCTCGCCTACTCGCGCATGGCGAAAAAGTCGTACGCCCTGCGGACCATGAGATTCGGAGGAAGCCCGGCCCTGGGCTACCTCATCTCGGCGGCGATCATTCTCTGCGCCTACCTGATCGGCGCCTTTTCAGAGCGGTTCTTTTCCTCCGGCTCTGAGGTGAACCTCTTTTCTCCCGTTTATGCCGCGCTCTGCCTCTGGAGCCTTTTCATCTACGCGCTGATGATCATCTACGGCGCGCTCAGCCTCGCGCGCCGGCGGCACATGGAGCTGCCCCTGCGCACGCTGCCCGCGCGGCTCACCTCGGGGCTTGTCGCGCCGAGGCTGATCAGCTCGGGCCTACGGCGGGCGTTCCTTGCCGTCTGGGCGCCCGCCTGCCTGAGGCTCGCGCAGTTCCGGATCGCGCGGGTCTTCCATTGGGCTTTTCTCGCGCTTACGGCCGGAGTGGCCTCAAGTCTCATCGTGCGGGGGCTGAGCGGCACTTACGTCATCGGCTGGGAGCTGCCGCTGTTTGACAGCGCGCCCGACCGGGTCTGCGAGCTCTTCGGCCGCCTCTGGGGATGGATTCCCCAGGCGCTCAACCTGCCGCCCCTGCCGGACGTGGAGGGCGTGGCTGCCATGAGGCTCGACCGCATTGCGGCCGCCCCTGAAGCCGCCTCCCAGATCGCGCCCGCCTCGGCCTGGATGCCGCGGCTTTTCCTGCTGGCGCTTGTGCTGATCGTGATCCCGCGGCTTCTGCTGATCGCCTGGGACAGCGCGGCGCTGCGCCTGCTCAAGCGCCGCGTCGCCATTCCCGTGGATGACTATTTCCGCGCCCTTCTCGAACCTAGGGAGGAACCCGCCGGGGAGGCGGCCGCCTCCGAGCCCGCCCCGGAGTCTGCGGTCTCCGGCGGAAACGGCGCCGTCCAGGCTGACCAGACTTCTCCCGCCGCCGCACCGAAGGAAGAAGCCCCCGCGAAGCAGGAAGGCGGCTCCTGAAAAGCTTCTTTCAAAGGAAATCCACTTTCCCGAGACTCCGGCCCGCGCTCAAAGGGGCCGGAGATTTTTTATTGACCCGGCCCGTCTCTGGGAGCAGGGCTGCGGGCTGGGGCGGCGCTCAGCTCCGGAAGGATCCGAGGGTCCCAAGGCCGCCCCGTCCCCTTCCAGGGCGCCGCCCCGGGAATCCGCCCTCTTTAAAAAAGCTCCGGCGGCAGGCCCGGGCCGCAGAGCCGCCGCCTCCCTGCTGCAGTTCCGCCCGTGAGGAAGCAGGGCTCCAGGCAAAAGATCGGGTAGAGAGTGACCTCACGGTCACTCCCTCCCACACCGCATTGCCCCGGTGAGGGCTGCGGACATGCCGTTCGGCATCCGGCGGTTTTCAAACGTAAGAGGCGGGCTTACTGCATACGGCCTCTGCTGACTTCCTTGTCGATATGCCTTGGCCTCTCGACCGCGGCAGCCCTGCGGCATCGTCAAGGATCTCCCCAGGTCTCACACGTGCGCTTTGCTTCCTGCCTGCTGGATCTACGCCGGCTCCTTCCGTATCGATATGGGGTTAACAGAATGTGGCCTGCTCTCCCGGAGTCGCCGCCTCATATCCAGTTCCTGTTCGTCAGGCTGACGGTTTGCTATCGGCTTCCTTCATCAGTTTGTTACCTCCCTGACTCTGCCGAGTCGCTAGTCCTTCCCTCGATCGGGCGGACGGTGGACTTTCACCACTCACCACTGGTCACACGTGCGCTGCTGGGCGCACCACAAAAAAAATCCGGCCCCCCGGAAAAACCGGGAAAGCCGGATCAGGCACAGGCTCCGAAAACGCCCCTTTCCCCGGGCCCACCGAAACCGGCCGCGGGCGGAAGGGAAAGGCAGCGCCGTCCCTTTTAGGGCACCATCTCGGAAATCTGCTGCTTGCGGGGCTTGTGCACGAGGTCCTCGCGCTTCACCTTCAGATACATCGCAAGAGCAGCCGCCACGAACACGGAAGAGTAGACCGAGCAGCAGATGCCCACCGTCAGGGCGAGGGCGAAATAGTGCAGGGCCGGCCCGCCGAACAGGTACATCGAGATCGTCATGCACAGCGTCGAGGAGTGCGTGATCACCGTACGGGAGATCGTCGCCGTAATGGCCGAGTTGATCACCTCGATTGTGCTCGCCCGGCGCATGGTCCTGAAATGCTCGCGGACGCGGTCGAAAATAATCACCGACTCATTCACGGAATAGCCGAGCACTGCGAGGAGACTCGTAAGCACCTGCAGCGAAAACTCCCACTGGAAGAAGGCAAACAGGCCCAGCACAATCACAATGTCGTGCAGGTTGGCGATCACGGCCGAAACGGAGAACTTCCACTCGAAGCGGAAGGCGAGGTAAACCATGATGCCCAGCACGACAAGCGCAAGAGCGGTCGCCCCGTCGGTGGCGAGCTGCTGGCCCACCTGCGGCCCGACGAACTCGACGGAATGCTGCACCACGCCCGGGGTCTGCTCTGAGAGCACGGCCATCACCTGCTTGGCTTGCTCGCCGGAGCTCTCGCCCTTCTTAAGCGGGACGCGGATCAGCACGTCGCGCGCCGTCCCGTAGTTCTGGACGGAAGCTTCAGGGGAAATCTTCTCCACCAGCAGCTGCCGGACCTTGTCCGTGTCGGCCGCCGCAGGATAGGTCACCTCCATCGTCGTGCCGCCGGTGAACTCAATGGAGAAAGCGAGTCCGCGGGTGACGAGGAAGAAGACCGCGAGGCAGAACATAACGATCGAGAAGATATTCAGGTAAATCGAATACTTCATGAAGGGGATCGTTCTGTGGATCCGGAAAAATTCCATTTTGTCTCTCCTCCCTTACTGTCCGGAACCCGTGGTGCCGGCCGCGCCGGACTTCTTGGCGTCGGGGCGCCAGATTTCGCCCACATGGATCTTCTTCAGGTGCTTCTGGCGGCCGTAGATGAGGTTCACCAGGCCGCGGGATACGAACACGCCGGTGAAGATCGAGGTGATGATGCCCAGACAGTGCACGACGGCAAATCCGCGGATCGGGCCGGAGCCGAAGATGAGCAGCGCGATGCCGGCAATGAGCGACGTGACGTTCGAGTCAACGATGGTGCCGAAGGCGCGGTCGTAGCCTTCCTTAATGGCCACCTGCGGGGTCTTCCACGCGCGCAGCTCCTCGCGGATGCGCTCGTTGATCAGCACGTTCGCGTCGACTGCCATGCCGATGGAAAGCGCGAGGGCGCCAATGCCCGGCAGCGTGAGCGTCGCCTGCATGAGCGACAGGATCGCGATGATGAGCAGCACGTTGAAGAACAGGCAGAAGGCGGAAATCAGACCGAAGACCTGATAGTAGAGCGCCATGAATATCGCGACGACGATGAAGCCGTAGACCGACGAGCGGAAGCCCGCCTCAATATTGGCCTGCCCGAGGCTCGGACCCACGAGGCGCTCCTCGACGATCTCCATCGGGGCCGCAAGGGATCCGGCGCGCAGCAGCAGCGCCGTGTCGGTCGCCTCGATCGTGGTCATGGCCCCGGAGATCTGCACGTGCCCGCCGCCGATTTCCTGGCGGATCACAGGCGCGGTCACCACCTGTCCGTGACCCTTCTCAAAGAGAATGATCGCCATACGCTTGCCGACGTTGTCGCGGGTCACTTCCTTGAAGATGCGGGCGCCCTTGTTGTCGAGCGTGAGGTTCACGGTCGGCTCCTGGGTCTGCGGGTCGAAGCCCGGCTGGGCGTCCTGGAGGTTTTCGCCGGTGAGCACCACGCGGCGGCGCACGAGCACTTGGTGGTTCTCGCGGTCGCTGAAGAGCTCGTCACCGAAGGGGACGGTGCCGGAGGCCATCTGAGTGTAGGCTTCCGGCGTGTCGTCCACCATGCGGATTTCAAGGGTCGCGGTGCGTCCGAGGATGTCCTTCGCCTTGGCGGTGTCCTGCACGCCCGGCAGCTCGACCACGATGCCGGTGGCGCCCTGCTGGGCGATCACCGGCTCGGCCACGCCGAGCTCATTGATTCGATTGCGCAGCGTTCCGATGTTCTGCTTGATGGCGTAGTCCTGGACGTCGCGGATCGCCTTCTCGGACATTGTCGCGCGGACGACGTAGTCGCTGCCGTCGCGGCCGGCGGTGAAGGTCATGTCAGGCTGCGAGAGGCGCATCTGGTCGTAGCCGCGGTCGCGCTGAGCCTCGTCGGCGAACTTCACGACGATCTCGCTGCCGCGCCGGTCGATTCCCGTCTGGCGGATGTCCTTGTCGCGCAGCAGCGTGCGCAGGTCGGCCGCATTGGACTCGACGCGCTTTTCGATGGCCGCCTTCATGTCAACTTCGAGGCGGAAGTGCACGCCGCCGCGCAGGTCGAGGCCGAGGTAGGTGGGCTTGCCGCCGATCGCCGCGAGCCAGTCGGGCGTGTTCGGCACGAGATTCAGGGCAATCACGTAATCCGCGTTGCTCGGGTCGGGATTGAGCGCCTTCTCGAGCGCCTCGCGGCCCTTGAGCTGCAGCTCCGTGTCGGTCACGCCGAACTTCACACGCACGCTGGAGCTCACCTGCTGCGAGCCCTCTTCGAACTTAACGCTCTCAGTCTTGATGCCTGCCGCTTTGAGCGCCGCTTCGACCTGCGTCATCGTCTGGGCCGTCACCTTCACGGTTGCCTTTCCGGAGGAGACCTGGATGGCAGGCGACTCGCCGAAGAAATTGGGCAGCGTGTAGAGAATGCCGATGACGAGGGCGAACAGGATGACAATGTATTTCCAGATTGGATAACGATTCATCTTGACTACCCCAAATCCGGCGCGGGGCGCGCCGAACCTGAAAAAAACAGAGCAGGCGAACCCGGGGCGGATTCACCTGCAGCCGGGGCTGCCGCCCCGTACCGGGGCCGGAACCCCGGCCTGTCCTTGAGCTTGGGAAGAGTTCTGAGGCTCAGAACTTCACCGTGCCCTTGGGCAGGACGTTGGCCACGGTCTGACGCGACAGCTGCAGCGTCACGGCCTTGCCGTCGACCTCAGCGATCTGGATCTTGATGTTCGCGTTGTCGAGCGCCGTCACCTTGCCCATGAGGCCGCCGGCGGTCATCACCTCGTCGCCCGTCTTGAGCCCTTCCACCATCTTCTGGTGCTCCTTGGCGCGCTTCTGCTGCGGCCGGATCAGGAACAGCCAGAAAACGACGATGATGAGGATGAGGGGCACGAACTGCATCGCGGCAGCGGCGGCGCCGCCCGCAGCGGCATCGGCCGCCAAGGCATCGGTAATGAAAAGCATGAATACTCCGGTTTTAAATGGGCAGCCCGCCCCCCAATGGAGGACGCGCGGGCCGCAGAAAAAAATAATCTGCTGATTATAAAAGAAGGAGTGGCGGGATGCAGGAAGACCGCGCACTCCCTGCGGCCGAGGACTCAGTCGATCCCGCGGCTGCGGTCCTCGTAGAACTTCGCCTTCCACTGCTCGAAGCACCCCTTGTCGAGCGCATCGCGCATCTCCTGCATCAGCGTGAGGTAGAAGTGCAGGTTGTGGATGGTGTTGAGCCGAGCCCCCAGGATTTCGCCCGCCTTGTGCAGATGGTGCAGGTACGAGCGGTCAAAATGCCGGCACGTGTAGCAGCCGCATCCCTCGTCAAGAGGCTTGAGGTCGGCCGCGTAGCGCGCGTTCTTGATCTTGATGTCCCCGTAGCGCGTGAAGAGCCAGCCGTTGCGGGCATTGCGCGTCGGCATCACGCAGTCGAACATGTCGATGCCGTTGGAGACCCCTTCGACCAGGTCCTCGGGGGTGCCCACTCCCATCAGGTAGCGGGGACGGTCCTCGGGCAACTGGTGCACGATCTCGGACTCGATCCGGTTCATGACCTCCTTGGGCTCCCCCACCGAGAGGCCGCCCACAGCGTAGCCGTCGAATCCGATGTCGGTCAGCCCCTGGAGCGACTCCTCGCGCAGCTTCTCGTACATGCCGCCCTGCACGATGCCGAACAGGGCGTTGGGATTGCCGAGCCGCCGGAACTCATCGCGGCAGCGCCGCGCCCAGCGCAGCGACATCCGCATGGAGTCGGCCGCCTCGCGCTCGGTGGCCGGGCGGCCGTCGATCTCGTAGGGCGTGCACTCGTCGAGCTGCATCACGATGTCAGAATTGAGGCAGGTCTGGATCCTCATCGACTCTTCGGGCGAGAGGAAAAGTCTGCGGCCGTCAATCGGGGAGGCGAACTTCACGCCCTCCTCGGTGATCTTGCGCAGCCCCTTGAGAGAAAACACCTGGAAGCCGCCCGAATCCGTGAGGATCGGCCGGTCCCAGTGCATGAAGCGGTGCAGCCCGCGGTGCAGCCCGATCACATCGAGGCCGGGCCGCAGCCACAGGTGGAAGGTGTTGCCGAGGATGATCTGGGCTCCGTTGTCAAGGAGCTCCTCGGGCGTCATGGACTTCACCGTGCCGCAGGTGCCGACCGGCATGAAGATCGGGGTCTGCACCACGCCGTGGTTGAGGGTGAGCTCGCCGCGCCGGGCCTTGCCCGAGCGCGCGAGGACTTTAAAGGATAATCCCATGTGCGGGTGCTCCGTTAAGAGGCCTGAGGCGCGTTTTCGAGGAACATGGCATCGCCGTACGAGAAGAAGCGGTAGCGCTGCTCGATCGCATGGCGGTAGGCCGAGAGGATGCGCTCGCGCCCGGCGATGGCCGACACCAGCATGACGAGCGTCGACTTCGGGAGATGGAAGTTCGTGATCAGCGCATCGATCGTGCTGAAGCGGTAGCCCGGCGTGATGAAAAGCGTCGTGTCGCGGGAGCCCGGCCGGATGCGGCCCGGGGCCACCGCCGCAGCTTCCAGCGTACGCAGCGAGGTCGTGCCGACGGCCACCACGCGGCGCCCCTCGGCTTTCGCGCGGTTTACTTTTTCGGCCACCTCCTCGCTCACCGAGTACCACTCGGAGTGCATCTTGTGCTCGGAGATTTTCTCCTCGCGCACCGGCTGGAAGGTCCCCGCGCCAACATGCAGCGTCACGTAGGCCTCCTCGACGCCCTTCGCGCGGATCTCCTCGAGCAGCTCCTTCGTGAAATGCAGGCCGGCGGTCGGTGCGGCAACGGCGCCCGGGATTTTCGCGTAAACGGTCTGATACGTCGACTCGTCGGCCGCGTTCGCGTCGCGCTCGATGTAGGGCGGCAGCGGCGTCTTGCCGAACCGGTCGAGGCAGGACAGCACCGCCTCAGGGAACTCGAGCTCGAAGAACTCGCCCTCGCGCCCGAGCACCTTCACCTCGAGCCGCTCCCCCCGGGGGTTTTCAAAAACAACGGACGAGCCGGGCTTGGGCGACTTGCTCGCGCGGATCATCGCGATCGCGCTTTTCTCGCCCGTCACGCGCTCGATCAGGGCCTCGATCGCCCCGCCCGTCGCCTTGTGGCCGCGGAGCCGGGCCTTGATCACGAAGGTGTTGTTCATGACCATGAGGTCGCCGGGGCGCAGCAGCTTCACGATGTCGTGGAAAACCAGGTCCTCGAGGCCCCCCTGCGGAATCACATGCAGCAGCCTGCATTCATCGCGGTTTTCAAGGGGATACTGTGCAATAAGCTCCTGGGGGAGCTCGAAATCGAAGTCGGAAAGATATTGTTCGGTCATGGCTTGACTGGCCAGAGGTAAGGAAAGGGGGCTCATTATAAACGGAAGGAAGGCGGAAGGCCTTGCCGCCTCCCTGCCGTTTTGGCATAATCCAGAACCTGCTCCCGCCCGGGTGGCGAAACGGTAGACGCAGCGGATTCAAAATCCGCCGGTTAACAGCCGTGAGGGTTCGAGTCCCTCTCCGGGCACCATATTTCTAATAAAATCAAAAGTTTAAATAGTTTTTGATTTTCTCCTTTCCTCCCCGCCGCAGGCCAGAGGCCTCCTCCCTTAAAGGTGCGCCGCAGCCCGCCTCCGAAAAACGTCTCCGGCCCAGCCCCCGCTCCAGGAGTTTTTCCGCGCGGCCCACGGGCCGCGCAGGCCGCCCTACAGGAACTGGGCCCCGATGATCCCCATCAGCATGAGCGGGATATTAAACACGAGAAAGGTGGGCACGCAGGTGTCCCAGATGTGGTCGTGCTGGCCGTCCGCGTTCAGGCCGCTCGTGGGCCCGAGCGTGCTGTCCGAAGCGGGGCTGCCCGCGTCACCCAGGGCTCCTGCGGCGGTCATCAGCAGCACGGTGGCCGGCAGAGAAAAGCCCACGGCCGCGCAAAGCGGCACGTAGATCACGGCCAGGATCGGAACGGTACCGAAGGAGGTGCCGATGCCCATCGTCACGATGAGACCGATCACGGTGATGATCACGGCCGCGAGAATTCTGCTCGAGCCGATGAAGGGCACCACGCCCTCGATGAGCTCCTTCACCGCGCCCGTCTCCTTGAGCACCGCGGCGTAGCCGCCCGCGATCAGCATCACAAAGGCGATGAGGCCCATCATCGAAATGCCGCTGTCGATCCGGGAGTCAAGCTCGCTGAAGCGGAAGGCCTTGCCCACCATCATCACGGTAAGGCCGAGCAGCGCCGCAAGCGGCAGCGACTCGAGCGTCACCTGCACCACGACAGCGAGCAGGATCGCGGCGAGCGTGACCCAGTGCTTCGCGGTGAGCCTGCCGCCGCGAGAGGCTTCCGCGAGCGTGGCGTCGAGCGGCGCGTCGCGGTAGGCGCGGGGCCGCCGGTAGAGCACGAACACTGCGAAGAGCAGCCCCGCGAGCATGGACAGCCCGAGCAGCCAGGCCACCGATGCGACGTCCGAGACTGTGGTCTTCATGCCGCTCGAGGTCATGCTGTCGGCGACGATGCCCTGGAAGATGAGCCCGAAGCCCACGGGCAGCGAAATATAGGGCGCGGTGAGCCCAAAGCCGAGCGAGCAGGCGATCGCGCGCCGGTCGAGCTTCATTTTGTTCATCAGCGCGAGCAGCGGCGGAATGAGCAGCGGGATGAAGGCGATGTGCACCGGCACCACGTTCTGCGACAGGCAGGAGATGAAGGCGATCGTGAGGCAGAACGCGACGGGCCGGTGCGCCATGTGCCGCCCCAGCCAGTCGACAAGCAGCTGCATGAGGCCGGTCTTCGCGATGGAAACGGCGAACGTGCCGAGAAGAATGTAGGAGAGAGCAGTCGTCGCGTTGCCCGAAAAGCCGTTGGCGAGCACCGTCATCGTCTTGGTGAGCCCGAGGCCTCCCGCAACGCCCGCCGCGATCGCAGCGATGAGCAGCGAGATGAGAACGTTCACTTTGGCGAGACAGAGCGCGCAAAGCAGGACGACGGAGAGAATGATCGGATTGAGGACGAGGTCCATCAGCAGCTCCCGTTTGTGAAGAAATGTATCTCAAGCATACCCGAAGGCTCCCCCTTTCAGCATCAGGCCGGAGGCGGCAGCTGCTGCGGGCGGGCGTCTGAGGCGAGGGGGAACCAGAGCGTGATCCGGGCTCCGCCCTCAGGAAGGTTCTCGGCCCGAATGCGTCCGCGGTGAGCCTCGACCGTGAGGCTCGCGAGCGTGAGCCCGAGCCCGGCCTGCTCGGCGCCCTCAAGCGCCTCAGCATCGGTGCCCTCGCTGTTGATCAGCCGCAGCAGGAACTCAGGCAGCCCGCGGCCGTGGTCCCGCACGGAGAACTCGACCCCGCCCGAGGCGCGCTGCACGGAGACGGCCACCGCGGTGCCGCGCGGGGAGAACTTGTCGGCGTTGTCTATCAGGCACTCGAGCGCCCGCCGCACCAGCATCGGCTCGAGCTCCAGCTCGGGAACCTCGTCCCGCACCACGGTCTCTATCGTCTTGCCGTAGCCCTGGGCCCAGGCCCGGCGCGCCACCTCGTTGAGCAGCTCCGGCACTGAAACTCGCTCGGTGCGCAGCTTCACGTTGCCCGCCTGCAGCCTGGAGAGCTCCTTCAGGTTGCCGGTGAGCCTCTGGAGCATCGAGGCCTGGGAGCGGATCGCCGCCGCCCCTTCCTTTTCATAGGATGTCCCCGGAGGCGCCTTGAGGATGCGCTCCGCGGTCTTCGCGATCAGGGCAACGGGCCGCGAGAGATCCTGGATCACCGCTCCGATCAGAGCGGCCCTCGTGCGCTCGGCCTCGCCCTTCACGAGGGCGTCGCGGGCGATGCCGGCGTAGTCGATGCGCTCGAGCGTCTGCGCGATCTGCGCGGCGCAGGCGTCAAGCAGCCGCTTGTTGTCGGGGTCGGAGAAAAGAAAGGCGCCCGAGGGGCGTATCGCGAGCACGCCCCAGCTTTTCTTCGAGGCGAGCAGCGGCACGGTCCGTTCGGGCGAGGCCGACAGGGTCTGGGTGCCCAGGCCCGCCTCCTTGCCGTGGTCGAAGCTCCACTGCGCGACCTCGATATCCGCGTCGCCCGCCGAGTCGACGTAGGCGAGCTCCCCGGTCCGGTCGGGCAGCGCGAGCCTGATGTCGGACTTGAGCAGCGGCGACAGGTGCGTCCTCACCACCTTCGAGACCTGCCCGGGGGTGAGCGCGGTGGCGAGCTCGCGCGCGAGCCCCGCCACCGCGGAGCTTCGGAAGTCGCGCGTGCAGGCGAGATCCGCCTCGCGCCGCAGCCTCTCGGACATGTGCCCGACCCAGACCGCGGTGAGCAGCACCAGCCCGAAGGTGAAGAGGTACTGGGGATTGTTCGCCGTGAACTCAAAGACCGGGGGCATGTAGAAGTAGTCAAAGCAGAAGCCCGCCGCCACCACGGCCCAGACGGCCGGGCCGATGCCCCACAGGGCCGAGACGAACACGGCGAGCAGGAACACGACGATGATGACGTTGGCGGGCTCGAACACGGTGAGCAGCGCTGCGGCCGCGGCCATGTCGACCGCGCAGGCGAGCGTCGCCCAAAGGTAGTTCACCGGCGGGACCCCGCCCGAGGCGAGCAGCTCTGAGCGCCTGCGCTCCCTCGGGGTCTCGAGGGCGATCTGCACGATGTCGAGGTCCGGGTAGGAGCGCAGCAGCCGATCCGCGAGGCCCGGCTTGAAAAGCGAGCAGATCGTGCGCGCCCTCGCCCCGAGCACGACCTTGGTGACATTGCGCTTTCTCGCGTACCGGGCGATGAGCCCGGCCTGATCGCTGCCCGAGAGCACCGTGGTCTCGGCCCCGAGCTGCGCGGCGAGGTTGAGGTTGTCGAAGCTCCTTTTTCGCAGCTTCATGTCCGAGGCGGCCGGATCCTCCACATGCACCGCGATCCACTCGGCCTTCATCCGGTTCGCCATCCGCGCGGCCTCGCGCACTACGCGCGCGCTTTCCTCGCTCGAGCCCACGGCAACCAGAATCCGCTCCTGGGCCTCCCAGACCCGGTCGATCGAGCGCTCCTCGCGCCACGCCCTCATCTGCGCGTCGACGCGGTCGGCGGTGCGGCGCAGCGCGAGCTCGCGCAGCGCGATGATGTTGCCCTCGCGAAAAAAGCCCTTCGCCGCCCTTTCCGCGACGTTGGGCATGTAAATCTTGCCCTCGGCGAGCCGCCGCAACAGCTCCGCGGCGGGCAGGTCGACCAGCTTCACCTCCCAGGCTTCGTCAAACACCCAGTCCGGCACCGTCTCCCGGACCTTGATGCCGGTGATACCCGCCACAACGTCGTTCAGGCTCTCGAGGTGCTGGACATTGAGCGCGGTGTAGACGTCGATGCCCTCGTCGAGCAGCTCCTCGACATCCTGCCAGCGCTTCCGGTGGCGGCTGCCCGGCAGGTTCGTGTGCGCGAGCTCGTCGAGCACGAGCAGCGCCGGGCGGCGCCTGAGCGCGGCCTGCATGTCGAATTCGTGGAGGCTGCTGCGGCCGGGCAGGCTGCGCTTCGGCAGGATTTCGAACCCCTCGAGCAGCGCCGTCGTCTCGGGCCGGCCGTGCGTCTCGGCCAGCCCCACCACGACATCCACCCCGGCCTTGAGCCGCTCCTTCGCCTCCTGCAGCATGGCGTAGGTCTTGCCCACGCCCGCGCTGGCGCCAAAAAAGATCTTGAGGCGGCCTCGGCTCCTGTCCTTCTCCTCCTTTTGCAGGGAGGCCAGCAGTGCGTCCGGGTCGGGCCTTTTGTCGCGCTCTTTATCGTCCATAGCGTCAGCTCCTCTTCGGTTGGGGCGGGATGCGGTCCGGGGCGGTTCAGCGCCTCGCGGCGCCCCGCTTCGTCCTGCCCCGCGCGGCCTTGCCGCGGGCGGGCTCCGCGGCGGGGTAGAGCCGGTCGAGCTCCAGGTTGATCCGCAGCACGTTCACCCGCTTTTCTCCCAGGAAGTGCAGCAGCGGCTTTTCCGTACAGTCCTTCACGAGCCGGCGGATCTTTGCGGGCGGAACGCGCCTTGCGCGGGCGACGCGCTGAACCTGCCAGAGCGCGGCCTCGACGGTGATGTGGGGGTCGAGCCCCGAGCCCGAGGCGGTGACCAGGTCCTGGGGCACGGGGCCTTTCTCGCCGGGATTGGCCCTGCGCTGGTCGGCGGCGCGCTCCTGCACCTTCTCGAGCAGCCACACGCTCGCGGGCCCCTCGTTGCTGCCGCCCGAGACCATGGCGTTGTTCGCCCCGCCGGGACTGGCACTCGGGCGCCCGTGGAAATAGCGCGCCTCGCTCCAGTCCTGCGCGATCAGGGCGCTGCCCACCGCAACGCCGTTTCTGTAGACGAGCGAGCCGTTCGCCTGCTCCGGGAACCAGTACTGGGCCGCCACGGTGACGAGAACCGGATAGAGGACGCCGCAGACCGCTCCGAGCATCAGGAAGGACAGGAGCGCGTTTTTCAAAGCCTTCAGCATGCTTTCGTGTCCCTCCCGCTCATCAGTAAAGCCCCATGTAAAAGAGCGCGAGGTCGATCGCCTTGATCAGGACGAAGGGCACGGCAAGGCCCCCCAGGCCGAAGACGATCACGTTGCGGCGCAGCAGCCTGATGGGAGAGGCCGCGCGCGTCGAGACCCCGCGGATCGCCACCGGGATCAGCAGGAACATGACCAGCGCGTTGAAGATCACCGTCGAGAGCACCGCGCTCACGGGCGAGGCGAGATGCAGGAAGTTGAGCACCTCGAGCTCCGGATAGGTCACGGAAAACGCAGCCGGAATGATCGCGAAGTACTCGGCGATCACATTGCTCACGGCGAATATCGTGATCGCTCCGCGGGTGAGCATCATCTGCTTGCCGATGTCGATGATGTCGAGCAGCTTCGTAGGGTTGGAGTCGAGGTCGATCATGTTGCCCGCCTCCTTGGCCGCCTGGGTGCCGTTGCCCATCGCCACCGCCACGTCGGCCATCGCGAGCGCCGGCGCGTCGTTGGTGCCGTCGCCGCTCATGGCGACGAGCCTGCCTTCGGACTGCAGGCGGCGGATGATGGTGAGCTTGTCCTCGGGGTTCGCATCCCCGATGAAATCGTCGACGCCCGCCTCAGCGGCGATGGCTGCGGCGGTGTACTTGTTGTCGCCGGTGAGCATCACCGTGCGGATGCCCATCTCGCGCAGGCGCTTGAAACGGTCGCGGATTCCCCTTTTCACCACGTCCTTGAGCTCCACGATGCCGAGCACCCGGTCGTTGTCGGACACGATAAGCGGGGTGGACCCGCGCCGGGCGGCGGAGATCGACTTCTGAGCGATCTCGGGCGGCACCGCGGCGCCCATGCCCTGCAGCCACTGCGCTATGGCGTCCATCGAGCCCTTGCGGATCCTGCTGCCCTCGAAGTCAATGCCCGACATGCGCGTCTGGGCGCTGAAGGCGAAGAATTTCGCGCCCTTGTAAAAATTAACGTCGTGCTTCACGTTGTAGCGCTCGCGCGCGAGCCTCACGATCGAGTGCCCCTCCGGCGTCTCATCGGCAATCGAGGCGGCCGCCGCGGCCTCCGCCAGCTCAAGCACGGTCACCCCGGGACTGGGAAGAAAGGCGATCGCCTCGCGGTTTCCCACCGTGATCGTCCCGGTCTTGTCGAGCAGCAGCACGTCCACGTCACCCGAAGCCTCCACCGCCCGGCCCGACATCGCGATGACGTTCGCCTTCATCATGCGGCTCATGCCCGCCACGCCGATGGTCGAGAGCAGTCCCGCGATCGTGGTCGGAATCACGCAGACAAGGAAGGCGACCGCAGTGATGACCCGCACCGGCAGCCCGTGCCCCCCGTGATTCGTCGCGTAGAAGGAAAAGGGCACCAGAGTCGAGCAGGACAGCAGCAGGATCACCGTCATCGAGGTAAGCAGGATCGTGAGCGCGACCTCGTTGGGGGTGCGCCTTCTGCTTGAGCCGTCCACCATCGAGATCATCTTGTCGAGGAACGAGTCGCCCTGGTCGACGCTCACGCGCGCGATCAGCCGGTCGGAGAGCACCCGGGTGCCGCCCACGACGAGGTTCGAGCCCTCGCAGGGCTCGCGCACGACCGGGGCGGACTCGCCGGTCACTGCAGACTCGTCGACTGCGGCGACGCCTTCGATCACCTCCGCGTCGGCCGGGATGATGTCCCCGGGCTCGATGAGCAGCAGGTCGCCCTTCTTCAGGTTCTCCGCGAGCACGAGCTCAGGCGAGGCCGCCTCGGAGACCGAGCGGATGCGCTTGGCGAGGATCTCGCTGCGGGTGCCGCGCAGGGCGGTGGCCTGCGCCCGCCCGCGCTCCTCGGCGAGCGCCTCGGAGAAATTCCCGAGCCAGATGATGATCCAGAGCCAGACCGCGAGCGAGAACGCGAAGAAGGTCTCGCTCAGATGCCCCTCGGGCACGGGGGTGGGGAAGATCCACTCGTAGACGGCGAGGATCGTGACCACCACGGCCGCCGTCCAGACGACGAACATGACCGGGTTGCGCATGACTGCCACGGGGTTGAGCCTGTAGAGGGCGAGCCCGAGGCACTGGAGCACAAGCTTCGGAGTGAAAAGCCGCCTTCGCAGCAGCCTGGCGGCATCGCGGCCTTCTTCCTGCATCGCCTCAGGCTCCTCCCCAGAAAAGCCGGATGCCCTCGACCACCGGCCCGAGCGAGAGCGCGGGCAGGTAGGTGATGATCGAGATCACCACGGCGACCAGGATAAAAATGAGGGAGAAGACCGGGCCGTCGGTGCTGATGCCCTGGGCGGAATGGGTCACCCGGGGCTTGGAGGCCATGTTGCCCGCCACGGCGAGCAGCGCGGTCATCGTGAAAAGGCGGCTCACCCACATGCAGATGCCGAGCGCCGTGTTGTAGAAAGGCGAGTTCGCCGCGAGCCCGCCGAAGGCGGCCCCGTTGTTGTTCGAAACCGAGGAGAAGGCAAAGAGGATCTCGGTGAAACCGTGCGGCCCGGAGGACGTCACGGCATTCGTGCCGGCCTCGGTCACGCAGGCCACCGCGGTGCCGATGAGCGTGCAGATCGCCGGCACGAGTAGCGCCACGCACACCATCTTCATGTCGTAGGCGTCGATCTTCTTGCCGATGTAGCGGGGCGTGCGCCCGATGAGCATGCCCAGCACAAAAACCGCGACGATGGCGAGCCCGAGCATCGTGTAAAGGCCGGAGCGGGCGCCTCCGAAGACCACGTCGCCCAGCTCGATCAGCCAGAGCACGACCCCGCCGCCCAGCGGCAGCATCGAATCGTAGGAGCCGGCGGCGGAACCCGCGGAGCTAGCCGCCGAGGTCGCGGAAAAAAGCGAGGTGAGCATCGCCCCGAGCCGCACCTCCTTGCCCTCCATGTTTCCGAAGCCGGGCGAGACGCCCTGCGCGACGATGAGGGGATTCGCGCGCCCCTCCGACCAGGCGATGAGCAGGAACGCCGCGGTGAAAACGAGCGCCATGCCGAAAAGGATGGAAAAGCCCTCGCGCACGTTGCCCGTCATGCGCCCGTAGGCGAACACAAGGCTGCTCGCCATGAGCAGCATCATGACGATCTGCACGAGGCAGATGAAGGCGGTGGGCGTTGCGAACGGGTGGGCGGAGTTCGCGTTGAAGAAGCTTCCGCCGGTCACGGTGAGCAGCCGCAGTGCCTCCTGCGAGGCTGCGGGGCCCGCCGCGATGTGCTGCGTCGCCCCCTCGAGCGTCTTCAGGGTGATCATGGCCTGGTCGGTCTGCACGCAGCCCTGGGAGACGAAAAGCAGCGAGACGAGAAACGCCGAGGGCACCATGAGCCAGAGCACGCAGCGCACCATGTCCTGCCAGGCGTTGCCAAGCGAGGGCTCGCGGCTCTGCACGAGACCCCGCGCGAAGGCAAACGCGGCGACTACGCCGATCGAGGACGACAGGAACACGAGCACCGTGAGCCCCACGGTCTGCGAGAGCAGGCTCATCGTGCTCTCGCCCGCAAAGGACTGCCAGGTCGTGCTCGTGGAGAAGGACACCGCCGCGTTGAAGGCAAGGTCGGGCGAGAGCCCCGGATAGTGCAGGGGATTGAGAGGCAGGAGGTCCTGGAAGCGGAAGATGAGGTAGGCGGCCACCGTTCCCACGACGGTGAGCGCGATGAGCGACAAGCAGTACTCGTGCCAGTCCATCGGCCTGCGCCCGCTCTCGCCCAGCGGAAAGAGAAAGACGCCTTCCACGCGGCGCATCCAGGCAAAGCGGCCCGCGAGCCTGCCGCTGAACACCGCGTCCATGTACAGGCCGAGAGGCACGCTCGCGGTGAAGATCACCGCGAAGACCCCGAGCAGCAGGAAGACCGCGGAAAGTTTCATCAGTCAAGCAACTCCGCGTTGAACAACACGGCAAGGAGGTAGATCAGCACGAACACTGCGGCGATGCCCCCCAGCCACAGAATCCAGGCAGGATCAGTCATCTGCGCCCCCTGTACCTGCGGCAAATGCCGAGAAAAACCAGCGCGAGCCACACCAGGGCGGCGAAAAGCGCCGCGTAGAGAATGTCGCCCATCAGCCCCCCTCCCCCCGGCCGCCGCTGCCGAGCCGCTCGATCCGCTGCTGCGACACGGCCCCGAGGAAATTCCGGGCAGGGCCGCGGCCGGGGATCACGGCTTCGGGATCGAGCTCGAGCAGCGGCTCGAGCACGAAGGCCCGCTCGTGCATCCTCGGGTGCGGCACGACCAGCTCCGGCGCGAGGCTGATCTGAAGCTCTCCGTAGAGCTCGAGGTCCAGGTCGATCGTCCGCGGCGCGTTGTGCACTCCGGGCGGCCTCACGCGCCCGAGCTCACGCTCGATCTTCTGCAGGCCGTGCAGCAGCTCCAGCGGCAGGAGCGTCGTCTCGACCAGGGCCGCCGCGTTCGTGTAATCGGGGCCCCCGGCGTCCACCGGAGCGCTGCGGTAGAGGCTGCTCATCCGGACCGAGATCACGCCCGGCAGCGCCGCGATCCGGCGCGCCGCCTCCCGAAGCGCCGCGGGCGCGTCGCCGAGGTTCGCGCCGAGCCCAATGCAGGCCGTCACAGGCGAGCGCTCTGTCATCGCCTCAGCCCTCCCTCACATCCGGATCGGCCTTGGCAGGCCGGTAGGGACGCTGCTGGCGCGTGAGCTTCCGGTCGGATTCCGGCGGCACGAAAAACGTTGTCGGAGCCTCGGGGGCCTTCGCGCGGCTGCGGCGGCGCCTCGGGCCGCGGAAGCGCCTGCGGCCCTCGCCCGCATCCTCGGAGTCCTCGCCCTGCGGGCGCGGGATCGGCCCCTGGCCGGGCTGCGGATTGAGGGCGAGGGAGGCGGCCTCAGAGGGCTGCAGGGGCGCGGCCCGCCGCTTTGCGGAGCCGGCCCTGCGGGCCTCCTTTTCGGCTGCCGCGACCAGCGCGTGGCGCTCCTGCTCGTCCGCCTCGTAGAAGTTCTTCCACCACTGCACGACCTCGACCGGGACCTGACCGATCTGTGCGCGCAGCATCATGAAGTCGTAGGCCGCGCGGTACTTGGGGTGCTCGACCAACCCGAAGGGCGCCTTGCCGTAGCGGCGCTCGAAGCGGTACTGCAGCATCCAGATGAGGCGGATGTCGGCGATGTAGCGGCGCTGGATCGTGAGGTTTTGACACTGGCTGTCAAGCACGAGCCCGCTGGCATCGTAGAGCGCCTGGGGGCGGCTCTCGCCCTTCGCGATGAAGGAGTTCCAGCGCTTGAGCATCTGCGGCCACAGCAGCGTCGCAAAAAGGAAGGCGGGCGAGGTTTTCTTGCCCGCATTGATGCGCTCGTCGGTGCGCTGGAGGGCGAGCATCAGAAACTTCTCGCCCTCGGAGGCGGTATCCATCAGGTCGAGCACCGGCAGCAGCCCGTGGTGCAGCCCCTCGCGCTTGAACTCCCTGATGCAGGCCAGAGCGTGGCCGCTCGTGAGCAGCTTGATGATTTCGTCAAAAAGCCGCGCGTCGGGCACGTTCTTGAGCAGCGGGGCCATCTTCGGGATGGGGCGCCGCGTCTCCTCGTCGATGCGGAAGCCGAGCTTCGAGGCGATGCGCACCGCCCGCATCATCCTCACCGGATCCTCGCGATAGCGCACTTCGGGGTCGCCGATGATGCGCAGGCACTTCGCGCGCAGATCCTCGTAGCCGTTGTGGTAATCGAGAATCTCCTGGGTGGCGGGGTTGTAGTAGAGCGAGTTGATCGTGAAGTCGCGGCGGGCCGCGTCCTCCCACATCTCGCCGTAGATGTTGTCGGAGATCACGCGCCCGTTCTCGTCCTTGCGCACGCCCTGGGTGTCGAGCGAGCGGAAGGTCGCGCATTCGATCACCTCGCGGCCGAAAATCACATGCACGAGCTTGAAGCGCCGGCCGATGATGATCGCGCGCCGCTCGCAGGCCTTCACCTGCTCGGGCGTCGCGTCGGTGGCGACGTCGAAGTCCTTCGGCGTCACCCCGAGCAGCATGTCCCGAACCGCGCCGCCGACGATGTAGGCCTTGAAGCCGCGCCGCTGCAGCGCCTCGCAGGTCCGGATCGCCTGCCAGGCGACAAGCTTCGGGTCGATGCCGTGGACCGAGGCCGGAATAATCCTCGGAGTCTTCTGAACCTGCGTGCCGGCCGTAACGCCGAGCATGTTCCTTACCTTGCGTACAAAAGTCTGAAAAACTGCCATTTCTTTATTTTCATCAAGAACCCGCCCTTCAGCTCGAAGGCTGCGGGCGGGCGTCATCCTGGCCTTCCTCCGCGCGCTTCGGGGCAAAGCACTGGCGCACGAGCGCGCGGGTGACGCGCCGGGAAGTCTTCAGCGCGTAGCGCTCCACCTCAAACACCGCCTCGGTGAGCGTGCCCATGTCGCGCGGCAGGTGCAGCAGCAGCCACTGCCGGGCGTCGTCCGGCAGCTCAATTCTGCTGTCGCGGGCGATCTTGGCAAGCGCCCGGTCCTTCTGCTCGTCGGTGAGCGGCCGCACCTGGAACACGAGCCCCCAGGACAGCCTCGAGAGCACGTCCGGGCGGCCCTTCATCTGGGAGGGCGGGCGGCTGCCCGCCGTGACGAGGCAGTAGTCCGGAACCCCGCCGCTGCCGGGGTGCGCGTGCACCTCGTTCATGAGATCGAAGAGCTGCTGCTGCTCCGGCTCGGAGAGCGCGTCGACGTCGTCGACCGTGTAGATGCGCCTGCCGGGCGCGAACCGGGGCACCCGTTTGAATCCCGCAAGGGGATCGATCGCGTGCAGAAGGTGCGTGCGGCCCACGCCGGCCCCGCCCCAGATGTAAATGAACTGGGCGGAAGGCCGGGCGTTCTCGACTGCGGAAAGCACGGCGACGAGCTCAGCGTTGTCGCCTACGGCGAAATTGCCAAGACTCGGCGCCGGCCGGATCTGCAGATCCAGTGTGAGCTGCTCTTGTGCCATTTAAAGCGGTCGGACCTCGGTGAGCCGCGCCGCGCTGACAAACAGGCGGTCTGAAACTGACTTCACGGAAAGCCTAGACTAGAATCTTTAGAATAATGTAACTGCGCAGGATGAAGTTTACCGCGCTCCTCTTTTCTCATGTTTCTCTGAGACCGCACTCATGACACAACTTTCGTACGATGCCGCCGGCGTTTCCATCGACAACGGCGATGAACTGGTCGAACGCATCAAGCCTTTCGCGAAACGCACCCTGATTCCGGGAGTCCTTGGCTCCATCGGGGGCTTCGGCGCGCTTTTTGAAATCAGCAGAGACTACAGGGAGCCGGTGCTCGTGACCGGCACGGACGGCGTCGGCACGAAGCTGATGCTCGCGTTCCGGCTGAACCGCCACGACACCGTGGGCCAGGATCTGGTCGCCATGAGCGTGAACGACGTGCTGGTGCAGGGAGCGAAGAACGTCTTTTTCCTCGACTACTTCTCCTGCGGGAAGCTCGACGTCGACATCGCCGAGCGCGTGGTGAAGGGCGTCGCCAGGGGCTGCGAGCTCGCGGGCTGCGCGCTCATCGGCGGGGAAACGGCCGAAATGCCGGGCATGTATCCCGAGGGCGAGTACGACCTCGCGGGCTTCGCCGTGGGCGTGGTGGAGAAGTCCAGGATCATCGACGGCTCGGCCGTGAAGCCGGGCGACGCCGTGCTCGGGCTGGCCTCCTCCGGCCCGCACAGCAACGGCTTTTCCCTCATCCGCAAGGTGGTCGAGGTGAGCGGCGCGGACTGGAACATGCCCTTTGACGGAGCGACCCTCGCCGACCGGCTGATGGAGCCCACACGCATTTACTGCAAATCCGTCATGAAGGTGCTCGAACAGGTGCCGGTGCACGCGATGGCCCACATCACGGGCGGCGGCCTCGTGGAAAACGTTCCGCGCGTCATCCCGCAGCACAGCCAGGTGGTGATCCACCGCGACGCCTGGAAGCGGCCGGCGATCTTCGACTGGCTGCAGCAGCAGGGCGGCATCGCCGACGATGAGATGCTGCGCGTCTTCAACAACGGCATCGGCATGGTGGTGGTCGTCCCCGCTGAGGCCAAGGACGCCGCTCAGGCCGCTTTCGAACGCGAAGGCGAAAAGGTCTACGAGCTGGGCGAAGTCGTCCCCCGCCGCGATCCGAAGGATCCCGGCTGCGTCGTGATCTGACCCCCGCCCGGGGCGAAAAAGGCGCTGTCCCCAGATGCGGGGGAGAAGCGCCGTCCGAGCCGAAGGCCTGCAGGGACGCCGTCCCTCTAGAGAGCCTTCGGCTTTTCTTTGACCGCAGCCGCGGGCAGCCCCCAGGGCTGGCCGGCCAGCATTGCGGCGGCCTCCCGCCCCGACTCTTTCACGCAGGGATCAAAGACGGCTGAGACGGGCATGGAGCGCAGCCAGGTGATCTGCCGCTTGGCCAGCTGGCGCGTCGCGGCAACAGCCTTTTCACGGAACTGCCGCTCGGAGACGCCTCCTCTGAGGAACTCGAGGGCCTGGCGGTAGCCGACCGAGCGCATGGCGGGGCTGTCCGGATCAAACCCGGGCAGAGCGGTGAGCCTCTTCACTTCCTGCAGGAACCCCCCGGCAAGCATCGCATCGAACCGCCGCGCGATCCTCTCGTGCAGCCAGGCCCGGTCGGAGGGGATGAGGGCGGCCGTGAAAAAAGAAAACGGCGCTTTTTTCGGGGGGTGCTCGGCAAGCAGCTCGGTCATCGTCCTGCCCGTCATCCGGTAAAGCTCGAGGGCCCTGCTGATCCTCTGGCTGTCCAGGGGCTTGAGCCGCGCGGCCGCCGCGGGATCGACCCGGGCGAGCTCGGCGTGCATCGCCTCCCAGCCGCGCCGCGCGCCTTCCCGGAGAACCTCCCCGCGCACCTGCGGGTCCGTGCCCGGCAGGTCCGAGAGCCCGCGCAGCAGCGCATTCGCATAGAGCATGGTGCCGCCCGCGAGCACCGGCAGCCGCCCCCTCGCGCGGATCTCCGGCACCAGCCGGCAGACGTCGGCAAAGAAATCGGCCACGCTGTAGGGCTCGCCGATGTCGCGGATGTCGATCAGGTGGTGGACCACGGCGAGGCGCTCCCCGCGCGTAGGCTTGGCGGTGCCGACGTCCATGCCGCGGTAGACCAGAGCCGAGTCGATGGAAACAATCTCGGCGGGCAGCCGGCGGGCGAGCTCGAGCGCGAGCGCGGTCTTCCCGCTGGCGGTGGGCCCGAGGATCATCAGAGCATCAAAGGCCATCAACGCCCCCGCAGGAAAAGTCGGTCCAGATCGGCCAGCGAGAGCTGCACCCAGGTGGGGCGCCCGTGGTTGCACTCGTCGGCGCGCTCGGTCTTCTCCATCGAGCGCAGGAGGCTGTTCATTTCCTCGCGGGTGAGCAGCCGGTGCGCCCGCACCGCCCCGTGGCAGGCCATCGTGGAGAGGATCTCGTTGCGGTGCTCCTCGAGCAGCCTCGTGCCCCCGTAGCGCCGGAAGTCCGCGAGCACCTCGCGGATCAGCCCGGGGCCCTCCTCATCGATGCCCTGGGAGATTACCGCCGGGACGCTGCGCAGCTTCAGGTGCTCGGGCGACGCGGCCGAGACGTCGAGCCCGAGGGTGCGCAGATCCTGCGCATGCTCCTCAAAGGTCGCCATGTCGACCGGGTCCACGGAAAAAACGAGCGGGATGAGCAGCTGCTGCACGGGCATGCGCGAGGCATCCATCTGGGCCTTGAGCCGCTCGTAGCAGATGCGCTCGTGCGCGGCGTGCATGTCGACGATCACGAGCCCCTCGCGGTTTTCCGCGAGGACATAAATGCCGCCCACCTGGGCGAGGGCCTCGCCGAGCGGATAGGGGTTGTCCCGGGTCGCAAGCCCCCCGCCGCCGCCCGCCTCAGGGCCGGGCTGCGCGGGGGCGGCCTCCGGGGCGCCGCCCGCGGGGGGAGCGAGCGTTTCAAACTCGTCGGGAACGCGCTCCGTCCCGGCCCCGCCGCCGGGATCAAAGAGCCTGAGGCAGCCCATTCCGGGAACCGGGGGCCTGCGCCGGTCATAGCCCGGGGCGGCCGCGCGCGAGACCTGCCTTGAGGCGCGGAAGGCTGGAGCCGCTTCCGCAGCCCCGGCCGGCCGGGAAAAGAACTCGGCCGCGCGCGGCAAGTCCTGCGCCTCGGGCTTCGGGCTCTCCCCGGAGAGCGACTCCGGGGCCTGGCCTCCGGACATCGCCGGAGCGAGCGCGGCCTCCACCGCATGGAAGACGAACTGGTGGACGCGCTGGCTCTCGCGGAAGCGCACCTCGTTTTTGGTCGGATGGACGTTCACGTCGACCTGCGAGGGATCCACCTCGAGAAAGAGGCAGAAGGAGGGCTGCGCGCCGTTGTAGAGCACGTCGCTGTAGCCCTGGCGCAGGGCGTGCAGGAGCATCCGGTCGCGGATGCAGCGCCCGTTGACGAAGAAGTACTGGGCGTCGCTGCGCGAGCGCGCGGCGGTCGGCAGCCCCGCCCAGCCGCTCACCTTCAGTCCCTCTGACTCGGCGAACACCTCGCGCGAGGCCTGGGCGAAATCGTGCGGCAGGATCGCGTTCGCGCGCTCCCGCGCAGACTGCGCGGGCAGCACCGACACGGCGCGCCCGTTGGCGAAGAAGCGCATCTCGACGCCGGGGTGGGAGAGAGCTGCGTGCTCGAACTCGCGCAGGCAGTGCGCGGTCTCCGTCGCCTCCGATTTGAGAAACTTGCGCCGGGCCGGAGTCTTGAAGAACAGATCCGTCACCTCGACCCGCGTGCCCGTCTCCCCGGAGGCGGGCTGAACGCCCTCCGGACCGATGCTCCAGGCGTGATCCGCCCCGGGCACGCGGCTCGTGAGCACCAGCCCCGCGATCGAGGCGATCGAGGCGAGGGCCTCGCCGCGGAAGCCCAGGCTCGCAACGGACTCGAGCTCCAGAAGGCTGTGGATCTTGCTCGTCGCGTGGCGCCGCAGCGCCAGGGGCAGCTCCTCCTTCGGGATTCCACAGCCGTTGTCCGACACCGCGATCCTGCGCAGTCCCCCGCCCTCGATCCGCACCTCGATGCGGCCGGCCCCCGCGTCGATCGCATTCTCGACGAGCTCCTTCACGACGGAGGCGGGCCGCTCCACCACCTCGCCCGCAGCGATCTGGCTGATCAGCTGGTCGGAGAGCTCCGCGATCGGCCTGCGGGCCACGCTCTTTTCTTCTGGCATTCGTCACTTTCCTCGAGTCGGCGGTAACGGGTTATTGACCGCTTCCTTGTTATCATATGGAAATCTGCGGAATCCATCCGCCCTTTTCTCTGTTCGTTCTCTATGGATTTAGCGAGCATCGGCCAGCTGTTTACCGATATGAACGGGTTCCTTGCGAACCTTGCCGACAGCCACGGTCTCACCATTTACGCGGTCATCTGCCTGATCTTTTACCTGGAGACGGGAGTCTTCGTCTTTTCGTTCCTGCCGGGGGACTCGCTGCTGTTCGTCGCGGGCACGGTCGCCGCGGCCGGCACCTCCAGCCCCTTCGGACTCATCCTTGCGGTGGTGATCGGGGCGGTGATCGGCAACACCCAGGCCTACACCTTCGGGCGCTGGTTCGGGGGCAAAATCTACACCCACAACTTCCGCTTCCTGAACCGCGAGAAGCTTTTCAAGGCGGCCGCCTTCTACGAAAAGCACGGCGGGAAAACCGTCTTCCTCGGTCGCTTCCTGCCCATCGTGCGCGCCTTCGTGCCGATCATCGCGGGGGCGGCGGGCATGACCTCCGCGCGGTTTGAATGCTATTCGTTCAGCGGAGCCGTCGCCTGGGCGGTGAGCATCATCGGGGCGGGCTACCTTTTCGGCAACATCCCCATCGTCCGCGACAACCTCACGGTGATCGTGATCATCGGCGTCGCAGGCGCCTTCTGCGGACCGATTTTCGTCGCCTGGCTGCTGCAGCAGCTCAAAAAATTCGAGCGGCGCGGCGCCGCTCAGGCGCGCAAGGACTAAGCGCGCCGCGCCCTTCCCACTCCCCGGCCGAGGAGTGAAAACGGTCCGGCCCCGCCGCGCGGGGCCGCCTCTTGCTCAGAGCTTCACCGGATCGTCGGCCCTCGCCTCGAGCGCCGCCACCGCCGGCAGAGTCTTCCCCTCAAGGAATTCGAGGAACGCACCGCCGCCCGTGGAAATGTAGGAGACCTTGTCGGCAACGCCGAAGGAGCGAACCGCGGAAATCGTGTCGCCTCCCCCCACGATCGAGAAGGCGCCCTGGGCGGTGGCCGCCGCAACGGATTCAGCGAGCGCCTTCGTGCCGCCCGCAAAAGGCTCCATTTCGAACACGCCCACCGGGCCGTTCCACACGATCGTTCTGGCGGCGCGGACTTCGCGGTCGAGCGCGCGGCGCGACTCGGGCCCGATGTCAAGGATCATCTCGTCGTCGGCCACCTCGCCCACCGCGCAGGTGCGGTACGGGCCTTCGGGCGAAAAGCTCTTGGAGACCACCACATCGACGGGCAGCGGCATTTCGGCCCCCTTCGACTTCAGCGTCTCGAGCACCATCAGGCACTCCGGCACGAGGTCGGGCTCGGCCAGCGACCTGCCGATCGCTGCGCCGCGGGCGAGCAGGAACGTGTTGGCGATGCCCCCGCCCACCACAAGCCGGTCGACCCGGCCGGCGAGGTGGTTGAGGATCGTCAGCTTGGTGGAGACCTTGGAGCCGGCCACGATCGCCATCAGGGGATGGCGCGCTTCTTCGACCGCGCGGGTGAGCGCGTCGATTTCCCGGGCGAGCAGCGGCCCGGCGCAGGCGACCTTCGCGACCCGCGCGACGCCCTCGGTTGAAGCCTGGGCACGGTGCGCGGTGCCGAACGCGTCGTTCACATAGACGTCGCAGAGCGAGGCATAGCGCCGCGCGAGCTCCGGGTCATTCTTCTTTTCGCCCTTGTTGCAGCGGCAGTTCTCAAGGAGAACGATCTCGCCGGGCTTTACCTCGACTCCGTCGAGCCAGTCGCGCACGAGCGGCACCCTGCGGCCGAGCAGCTCCGAGAGCCGCGCGGCGACGTGCTCGAGGCTGTCCTCGGGCCTGAGGCTGCCCTCGGTCGGGCGGCCCCGGTGGCTCATCACCATCACGGCCGCGCCCGCTTCGAGCGCCATGCGGTAGGCGGGCAGAGAAGCACGCAGACGCGTGTCGTCAGTCACGTTTCCCGCCTCGTCGTGAGGGGCGTTGAGGTCGCTTCGGATCAGGACGCGGCGGCCTTTGAGCACGCCGGACCCGGCCAGTTCTTCGAGTGTTTTGACCCGCATGGATCACTCCCGTAAAAATGTGGGAAGAAAAAGGAATCAAGCGGGAGGCGGCGGGCCTCCCCTTGCAGGCGCGTCTATTGTAAAAGCCGCACCGTCAAATGGACAGGGCGCCCAGCAGCTCAGCGCGCCCGGCCGGCCTTCCAGCCGCCTTCAGGCTCTGCCGCCCGCGGCGGCAGCCCCGGGCGGGCCTTCCGCGGACGAATGACCGCCGCGCAGATCGCCCTCAGCAGCACCACCTCGTCATCGCTCGGCGCGGCGCGGTCAAAAAGCGTGCGCAGCCGCTCCATGATCCGATGCGGGTCGCCCGGGGCGGTCATCCCGACCGCTTCAAGCGCCCGCTCCAGGTGTCCCATGAAGCCGTCCATCGCCTCGGCCGAGGCGGGGGCGGCGCGCCGGAAGCGCTTTTCCCAGGGCAACAGCGTCCCGCCTTCGCCTGAAGCGAGCCGCAGGGCGCGCCTCATCTCATAGGCGCAGACCTGCACGGCCTGCGCGAGGTTGAGGCTCGTCATCGACTCCGAGGCGGGGATGGCGGCGATGCCCTGGCAGAGCAGCACTTCGCTGTTCGCAAGCCCGTCGCGCTCGGTGCCGAACACAAAGGCGATGTCGCCCGCGGCCCCGGGATCGGCGAGCATCCGGGCCGAGGACCGGGCCGCTTCCTCGAGCCCGCAGATCGGCGGGCCGTACTCCCGGTCGTAACCCGAAAGCGCCCAGGCGAAGCGCACGCCCTCGAGCGCCTCGCTCAGGGTATCGGTCCGGCGACTCGAGCGCAGGACGTCGAGCGCCTGGGTGGAAAGACGCACCGCATCCGGGTCCTCGCGGTAGTCCCGCACCCGGGGATTCGACACCCAGAGGCTGCCGAAGCCCATGGTTTTCACCGCGCGGGCGGCAGCGCCGATATTGGCGGGAATGCTGGGATCGGCGAGCACGAAGCGCACGCGCGAAAAGGAATCCTTCATCTGCTTGAGACTTCAAAGGGGAAAAAATCAGGGAAAAAGCAGGCGCGGCCCGCCCCTCCGCTGGAGAAGAGGGCCGTCCGGGCGGCCCCGGGGCCTTTCCCCCGGGCCACAGAGCGCCTTACTTTGCTAGGGCCATCGCGCGGGCGGTGTCGAGCATGCGGCAGGAGAAGCCCCACTCGTTGTCGTACCAGGAACCGACTTTCACGAAGTTCGAGCGTCCGCCGATCACGCGCGTGAGCGTCGCGTCGAAAGTCGAGGAGACGTGCGTGTGGCAGAAGTCGCAGGAGACCAGCATTTCGTCGCTGTAAGCGAGCACGCCCTTGTAGTCGGGCTTCGAGGCCTCATCCTTCATGATGGCGTTGACTTCCTCGGGGGTCGTCTCCCGGGCCGCCTCGAAAGTGAGGTCGACGAAGGACACGTCCATCGTGGGCACGCGCATCGCGAACCCATCCAGCTTCCCGGCGAGCTCGGGCAGCACCACGCCGATCGCCTTCGCGGCCCCGGTCTTGGTCGGGATCATCGAGGCGATCGCAGAGCGGGCGCGGCGGATGTCCTTGTGGTTGCGGTCGAGCAGCACCTGGTCGTTGGTCACCGCGTGGACGGTGGTCATGAGGCCGTGGACGATGCCAAGCCTGCGGTTGAGAGCCTTCGCGAGAGGCGCGAGGCCGTTGGTCGTGCACGAGCCGTTCGAGACGACCTTCATGTCGGGCGTGAGAATGCCCTCGTTCACGCCGAACACCACCATCGCGTCCGCGTCCTTGCTAGGCGCGGAGATCAGCACCTTTTTCGCACCGGTCTTGAGATGGACGCCGGCGGTGTCGCGCGTGCGGAACTTACCGGTGCACTCGAGCACCACGTCGACGCCGCACGAGCCCCAGTCGATCTCCTCGGGGTTGTAGGTCGAGAAGGTGCGGATGCGGTCGCCGTTCACGACGAGGTCGCGCCCGTCGGCCACCTCGACTTCGGCGTTGAACAGGCCATGCGTCGAATCGTGGCGCAGCAGCAGCCGGTTGGTTTCAATCGGGCCGGTCGCATTCACCGCCACCACCTTCACGTCATCCCAGAGCTTCTCCTCGTAGAGGGCGCGCAGCGCGCAGCGGCCGATTCGGCCGAATCCGTTGATGCCAAGGCGAATTGTCATTTAAGGTTCCTTTAGTCCTTTCGTGTACTTTCCAGGAGTTGAATCGTTAGTCCTTCAGCGCAGGAGATCCTTCACGCGGGCCACGCCGTTTTCGACCGTGAAGCCGAAGAGCGGCCACAGGGCCGAGGCCGGAGCCGAAGCCCCGAAGCGGTCGATGCCGATCGAGCTGCCGCGCCCGCCGAGATAGCGGGCCCAGCCGGCCGTGACGCCGGCCTCAATGGTGAGCACCGGCAGCCCCTCGGGCAGCACGCTCCTTCTCCAGACCTCGTCCTGCGCGTCGAAGCGCTCGGTGCACGGCATGGAGACCAGCCGGACGGGGATCCCCTCCTCGGCGAGCTTTGCCTGGATGTCGGCCGCGAGCTGGACCTCGGTGCCGGTCGCGACGATCACGGCGCGCGCCCCTTCGGCGTCCCGCAGCACGTAGCCGCCGCGCCTGATGCTCTCGGCGCAGTCGCCCTGCTCATGCATGAAGCGGGCGCCCTGGCGCGAGAAGATGAGGGCGCTCGGGCCGTCTTTCTTCGCGATCGCGCATCCCCAGGCCACCGCCGCCTCAACCGTGTCGCAGGGCCTCCAGACGTCCAGCCCCGGGATGAGCCTCAGGCTCGCCGTCTGCTCAACCGGCTGGTGGGTCGGCCCGTCCTCTCCCACGCCGATCGAGTCGTGAGTGTAGACGAAGATCGAGCGGATCTTCATGAGCGCGGCCATGCGGATCGCGTTCTTCGCATAGTCGGAGAACGTGAGGAAGGTGGCCCCGAAGGGAATGAGCCCCCCGTAGAGGGCGATGCCGTTCATGATGGCCGACATCGCGAACTCGCGCACCCCGTAGGAGATGTGCCGCCCGGAGAGGTGGTCGGCCGAGAAAGACTCGACCCCGGCCCAGTTGGTCAGATTCGAGCCGGTGAGGTCCGCGGAGCCTCCGAGCATCTCGGGCACGTGCGGGCAGATGGCGGAAAGCGCCTTCTGGCTCGCCTTGCGGGTGGCGACGGTCTCGGCGGCCTGCTGCGCCCCGGAGACGGCCGCGCGCACCACTTCGGCGTAGTCCGCGGGCAGGTCGCCGGCGATGCGGCGGCGCAGCTCCGCGGCGAGCTCCGGATAAGCCTTCTCGTAGCGCGCGAACATCTCGTCGTAGGCCGCCTCGAGCCGGGCTCCGGCCGGACGCGCGTCAAAGGCCCTGTAGACATCCTCGGGGATCTCGAAGGGGCCGTACTCCCAGCCGATCGCCCGGCGGGTTGCGGCGATCTCCTCCCCGCCCATAGGCGAGCCGTGCACTTTGTTCGTGCCCTCGAGCTTCGGGGCGCCCTTGCCGATCGTGGTGCGGCAGATGATGAGCGTCGGCCTCTCCTCCTGCGACTCGGCCTCGGACAGCGCCCGGTCGACCGCGTCGATGTCGTGACCGTCGATCGGCCCGATCACCTTCCAGCCGTAGGCCTCGAATCGCTTCTTCGTATCATCGCGGAACCACCCCGAGACGTTTCCATCAATCGAAATTCCGTTGTCGTCGTACAGCGCGATGAGGCGCCCCAGGCGCCAGACGCCCGCAAGCGAGCAGGCCTCGTGGCTGATGCCCTCCATCATGCACCCGTCGCCGAGGAACACGTAGGTGCGGTTGCTGATGACGGGGAAGCCCGGGCGGTTGAATTCCGCGCCGAGGATCTTCTCGGCAAGCGCCATGCCCACGCCGTTGGCAATGCCCTGCCCGAGCGGTCCCGTGCTCGTCTCCACGCCGGGGGTCACGCCGTATTCAGGATGGCCCGGAGTGCGCGAGCCAAGCTGCCGGAAGGCGCGGATGTCGTCCATCGACAGGTCGTAGCCCGTGAGGTGCAGCAGCGCGTACTGCAGCATGGAGCCGTGCCCGTTCGAGAGGATGAACCGGTCGCGTCCCAGCCACTTCGGATCGGCGGGATTGTGCCGCAGATGCCGCGTCCAGAGCGCCACGGCGATGTCGGCCATGCCGAGGGGCATGCCGGGGTGACCCGATTTCGCTTTCTGGACGGCATCCATGGCAAGGGCGCGGATCGCGGAGGCGAGCCGCTGCGGGGAAACTGAAGAGTTGGGCATTTTTGTATGCTAAGGATTCTGAGAGGTGAATTAATATTGCGATCGGGGGAAACGGCGGCGAGCCGCGCCCCGTCCCCTGGAATTTTAATGTCTTTCGGCGGCCTCTAGCGGCAGAAGGCGCCCCGGGGTTCCAGGGCGGCAACCGCCGGGAAAAGGAGTTTTCAACTTGACCACCCCTCGTTTTTACGTGCCCGGGCCCTGGGCCGAAGGCCGCATCGAGCTGCCGGAAAAGGCCTCGCACCATGCGATGATTGTTCTTCGGCTGCGCTCCGGCGACCGGGCGGAAGTCTTTGACGGCCGCGGCAGGCGCGTGGAGGGCTCCCTGGAATTCAGCAGCGGGGGCACCGCGCTGCTCGACCCGAAGCCGCTCGAGCGCAGCCTCGAGTCCCCGCTGCGGCTCACGCTCGCCCAGGCCTTCGTTTCTCCCGAGAAGCTCGACTGGATCGTTGAGAAGGCCGTCGAGATCGGCGCGGCCGAAATCGACCTTTTCCCGGCCCGGCGCTGCGTGACGCGGCTCTCGGGCGAAAAACTCAGAAAGCGCCTTGAAAAGCTGGAGACGTGCGCCATTGCGGCCTGCGAGCAGTGCGGCCGCAGCGTGCTGCCGCCGGTGAAGGCGTGGCCCAGCCTCGAGGCCATGCTCTCGGGGGTGCGCGCCGAAAGGCGCTTCATCCTCGCCCCGTCGGCCGGGTGCGCGCCCGCGCTTTCGGGCGCATCTTCGGCCGCCTTCGCCGTCGGCCCCGAGGGAGGATTCGAAGACTCGGAGCTGCTCGCGGCCGACAGCCTCGGGTGGGAGCGCGCCCTGCTCGGCCCGAGGATCCTGCGCACGGAGACCGCAGGGCTCGCGGCGCTCGCGGCGGCCAACGCGGTCGCGGGCGACTACCTCCTCTGAGGCCAGCTCGGCGCCAGCCTTTATTCAGGGCCGGCGCTTTTCCCTTGCGGTGAGGATCCGCTCGATCACGGCGCCAAGGGTCCAGTCGTAGCCGAGCGACATCAGGCCCGAGACCGCCGCCGCGGCGAGGCTGACGGCTCCGGCCGGGGCGACCTTCGCGCTGAAGTCCTCGAAGACCGCTACGAGCTTCGGCGAGTTAAGGCTCAGGTCGGTGAGATCGAGCAGGATGAGGCTCACGGAGTAGGAAAAAAGCCAGGGCGCGAAGCCCGCCAGGCTCACCACGAGCAGCGCGGCAAAGAATTTCTTGGGCGGCCGGTTGAGCGCGATGGTGGGGTCGAGCACATAGGGCCCGGCGTTTCGAAGCGATTCCTTCCACAGCCCGATCACCAGCCCGACCAAGAAGCAGATGGCGCACAGCCCCGCCACAAGCAGCGTCATCCCGGCAATCGCGCGCAGCAGCCCGTGCATCGCGAGCAGGGGCGCCGCAACGAGAAAGAGCGCGAGCGGAAAGAGCCCCCAGCGCAGCGCGGTGCCCGCCGCGCCGCGGCCGCCCAGGCGCATCAGGCGCCGCGCCACGTAGGCGCACAGCCCGATTCCCATGGCAAGCCCGAAAGCGACGATAAGCGTGCGAACCCACATGGGCGTCTCTCCTGTTTCCTGCCGTGCGGCGGCTATTCCCGGATCCGGTGCAGCACCTCGTAGTCGTCGGAGGTGTACCAGTACTCGCCGCTGGTCGCGACGCTGCCCTTCTTGCCGAGGCCGGCTACGATGCGGCGCTTGCCCGTCCCCTTCACTCCGGGGGTGGGAACGATATAGAGGCGGTAGTACCCGCGCCGCTTGATGGGGAGCTTCTTCTGCCGGTTGCGAAAGACAAGGCCGTCGTCTTTGTACTCGAAGGGGCCGCCCGCCTTGATGGCCGCGAGCTTCGCCCGCGCCTCCGGGGGCAGGTCCTTCACCGAAATCTCCTCGGCGGCGCCCCAGAGGCTTCCCCAGCGGCCTTTTTCAGACACGCCGGGCGAAAAGACGATGGCGGCGATCGCAATGGTGAGAAGGACTGCGAGAACGCCGGCTCCGAAAAGAGAGCGGGACCTGTCGAGCAGTTTCTTCAGCATAGCGGCTCTTCCTTGGGCGCCGGCGGGAGCTCGGGGCTGCGGCGTTTACCCGCCGCTCGCCTTCAGCCTCCCGTCACCTCCGAGAGCCAGTTGCGGAACTCGGTGAAGGTGCCGGAGATCTTGTCGCCGAAACTCTCAGCAGGCCGGCGCGAGTGATGAAGGCTCACCGCCTCGGAGACGTCGCCCTGCGCGGCGAGCTTCATGCGGCTGTGCTCGCGCGTCACTTTGTTGCCGTATCCCTGGTCGTGCGAGAGCAGAGCCCCGCCCATATAGAGCTTGAGCGCCCGCGGCAGCGACCCGGTGCGGTCGATCAGCTCGCGCAGCAACTCGCTGCCCACCTGCAGGTTCGTCTCAATGTCGAACACGCCGCCGCTTTTTTTCTTGAAGCGGCTCGCGTGGACCTTCGGCACCACCTGCATCAGCCCGCTCGCGCCGGAGCTGCGGTTGCGTGCGTTGGGATTGAAGGCGGACTCGGCCGCCGTAATGGAAAGGATGAGCAGCGGATCGAGGTTGTTGCGCCGCCCGGCCTCGATTGCGCCGTCGATGATGCGCTCGATCTGGTCGCGCGGAACCTTGTAGGCGCGCGCCACGTAATCGGCGAGGTGGCTGCGGTAGGTCGCGGGTTCTTCCGCAGCGGCGGCCGCCTCGGCCTGAGGCGCTTTCTGGATTTCAGCGTCCGCCGCGGAAGCGGCTGAGGCGGAAATGCAGAAAATCCCTCCGGCCAGCACGACAAGCGTCTGACGAAGATGGAAAGTGAGCGATGAAAAGAGGTTTCTCGAGTTATGTCTCATAAGGCTTCTTCGCGTCAGGCGCGCCGCACAGTCTGCTGCGGCACCGCTGCCTGCCGGGGCTTTCTTCCTGCCTCGGGGCGGGCGCCGCCGCGCGCCGGATCGCTGTTTTTTCTGGTTTACCGTCCTTTCGCCCGGTTCATCCGGGACACAAAAAGCACTGCAGGGCCGCCGCTTCGGGAGGCCCCTGAGGGTTTAGTTTAATCTATTCGGCCGCAGGCACCCGGCCGCGCGCCGGAGAAATACCTCTTAGGGAATAATCCCCGGGCGCCGCTTCAGCGGAAGAAGAGGGTTGCGAGCGACAGGAAAATGAGGAAGCCGCCCGAGTCGGTCATGAACGTGAGCAGCACCGAGCCGCCCATCGCGGGGTCGCGCCCGAGGGCCCGAAGCACGAGCGGCACGGCAGCCCCCACGATCGCGCCGAGGATGATGTTGAGCATCATCGCGAGGAACATCACGAAGCCGAGCATCATGCCCTGGCCGGAATCGCGGTACAGGAACCACACGAGCAGCCCCGAGATGACGCCCCACATGATGCCGTTGATCAAGGCGACCAGGGTCTCGCGGCGCAGCACGTCAGGAATGTTGCTCGCCGTCACCTGCCCCATCGCCATTGACCTCACGAGCAGGGTGAGCGTCTGGTTGCCGGAGTTGCCCGCCATGCCCGCCACGATGGGCATCAGAGCGGCGAGCGCCACCACCCTCGAGATCGTGCCGTCGAAGGCGCTGATCACGCGCGAGGCGATGAAGGCCGTGCAGAGGTTCACGCCCAGCCAGAGCCAGCGCGAGCGCGCGGTCTCCCAGACGCTGCTGAAGATGTCCTGGTCATCGTCGAGGCCCACGGCGCCGAAGGCGTCCTCCTGGCTCTCCTCGCGTATGACGTCGACCACCTCGTCGACGGTGAGGCGGCCCACCAGCCGGCTCGCCTCGTCGACCACGGCGGCGGAGACGAGGTCGTAGCGCTCGAAGGCCTGGGCGGCGTCGCTTTCGCTGTCAAGCGGCGAGAGCGTGAGCACGTCCTTCTGCATCACGTCCTTCACGACCTTGGAGGGACTGTTCACGAGGATGCGCGACAGGGAAAGTGTGCCGCGGAAATGTCCCCCGCGGTCGACCACGAACACCTTGTCGGTGTGGTCGGGCAGCGCCTTATAGCGCCGCAGCTGCTCGAGCACCGATCCCAGGGTCGCGTCCTCGCGCACCGTGACCAGCTCGAAGTCCATGCGGGCGCCGACGCTGTCCTCCGGATAGGACATGGCCGCCCGCAGCTGCGAGCGCTCCTCCATCGACAGCCCTTCCTGAACCTCGGCAGAAACATCGGGAGGCAGGTCGGGCACCAGGTCCGCGATCTCGTCGGTGTCGAGCGTCTCCACCGCATCGACGAGCTCGTCGCGGTTCATGGCCTCGATCAGGGTCTCGCGGACGCCCTCGTTGACTTCGATCAGGATTTCGCCGTCGCGGTCGCTGCCGACGAAATTCCAGAGTGCGAGGCGCTCGTCAAGCGGCAGGGCCTCCAGCACCCAGGCTATGTCCGAAGGATGCAGCCGCTCGCAGATCGCCCTGAGCTCGCGGGCCGCCTCCGGCGTGACGGGAACCGCCTCGGAGCGCTCGGCGTCATCGTGCTGGCGCTGCCGCCCGCTTTTCTCCTCCTGGTCCTCGAGCTCGTCAAAAATCTGCTGTACCCGCGCGAGCGCGTTGCTCGCGTCGTCAGGATCGCGCATGGGGCTTGAGGGAGCCGCAGCAGCCGCGGCAGGCTCTTCTTTGTGCTGTTTTTTTTCTTCCTCGACCATGTCTGTGCGAGCTCCGCTCATTTCGGCACTCCGGTGTTGGTGAGCACGATTGTACCCGCAAGAGGCCCGCAGCACCGAACGGCGGCCCGGATCCGCGGGCTTTCAGCGCGCGAGGTTTTCCCCGCCGGCCCGCAGGGGCGTGCGCTGCATGTAATACTCGATGCGGGCGGCCTTGCGCCTGATGAACGCCGAGCCCCGGTGGACCTGGTAGTAGCGCGGCCGCGGCAGGATCGCCGCGAGAAACGCCGCCTGAGCTTCGGTCAGGGCCGAGGCGCTGCAGCCGAAGTAGTACTTTGCGGCCGACTGCACGCCGAAGATCCCCTCGCCGAACTCGGCGGTGTTCAGATACACCTCGAGGATCCGGCTCTTGGGCCACAGGCGGTCGAGCGCGAGCGATATCAGGATCTCCCGGGCCTTGCGGATATAGCTGTGCTCATGGGTGAGAAAGACGTTCTTCACCACCTGCTGCGTGATGGTGGAGGCGCCCCCGCCGCGCCCCTTTTCGAGGTGCTTTTCCATCTCGAGCTCGAGGGCGTCCCAGTCGACCCCGTCGTGGTGGAGGAACTTCTGGTCCTCGGAGGCGATGACCGCGCGCTTGATGTTCGGCCCCATGCGCGACAGCGGTATCCATTCATGCCGGAAGGGAACGCGCCGGCCCTCCGCGGCGATCCGGGCGCGCTCGAGCTTCATGTAGGGCGTCATCGTGGGATTGACCCACCGGTAGGCGGCCGCCTCCCCCAGAATGAAGATGTGCCAGAGCAGCGCCGCGGCCGCAAGCGCGAGCAGCGCGTTCCTTGCGGGATGCCTCAGGAAGGCCCGCAGCGCCCCGGTCACGGCCGGGCCGCAGCCGCCGAGGCCGCGCGGTTTTCAAGCAGGGAGCGGATCTCGCCGTAAGTCGAGCCGGTGTCGGGCCTCACCCCGCGCCAGTCCGCGTAGCTCTCCGCAGCCTGCTCGATGAGCATGCCCAGCCCGTCGACCGCCTTTCGGGCGCCCGACTTCAGCGCGAGCTCCATAAAAGGCGTGGGCCGCGCCGCATAGACGAGGTCGTAGGCGAGCGAGGCCTCAGCGAAGGCCGCCTTCGGCACCGGAGGGGCCAGGTTGGACAGACTCGTCGAAGTGGCGTTGATGATGAGGTCGAAGTGCTCGGCCGCGGTCTCCTCGTAGGCGATGGCGTCGATCCCGAAGCTGCTCGCGAGCGCCTCGGCGCGCTCCATCGTGCGGTTGGCGACCGCGATCCACTTCGGGTTGAGTTCGAGCAGCGACGGCAGCAGTCCCCTCACGCCGCCCCCGGCTCCGAGCACGAGAATGCTCGAGCCTTCGATCGGAAAGCCGAAGCGGCCCGTCACGTCCGCGACGAAGCCCGCGCCGTCCGTGTTGTCTCCTGTCACGCGGCTGCCGAAAATAAGGGTGTTGACCGCGCCGCAGCCTCTCGCCCGCACGGTGAGCCGCTCGGCGTACTTGTACGCCTCCATCTTGAAGGGCAGCGTGATGTTGCAGCCCTTGTAGCCCTGCTCGATCAGCGAGTCGACGAAGTCGGAAAAGCCCCCGATCGGCACCTCGAGCTTCTCGTAGACGATGCTCTCGCCCAGACTGCGGGCAAAGCTGCGGTGAATTTCCGGCGACAGGCTGTGCGCAATGGGATTGCCCAGCACTGCGTAGCGATCGGGCTTTTTCATGATCTCTCCTTGAACAGTACTCAGGACTCCTGCGCCGCTGCCCTCCAGGGCGGCCCGCGGCGCCTCGTGCCGTTTTCCTCCCTTTCTATCACAAGAAGAGGCCGCGGGCCAGCCTCCTCCTGCGGCAGGCGGGCAGCCGCAGGACGAGCCTTCAGGGCCGGGGGTCGGCCTGCGGCGCCGGCGCGTCCCCGGACTCCTGCTCCTGCGGAGCCTGCGGCAGCTGCTCCTGCTCTTGCTCCTGCTCGGGATCCTCCTCCGGGTCCCCGAGCTCCTCCCTGCCGCCGCGCACCTCCCGCAGCTTCACCTCGAGCACAAGGTCGACGTAGTCGAGCGCGACCACATCGAGCATCACCCGCTGACCGCGCTCGAGCTCTGGCAGCCCCGGCACGCGCTGCATGAACGGCAGCCCGTCGATGCGCACGAGGTCGTCCTTCACCACCGCAGCCTCGATGCTGCGCAGCCCCTCCTGCTCGATCCAGCGCAGCGACCAGTACCGCTCCATGCGGATCTGGAAGGACTTGTAGCTCTCGTAGATCGTCTCGAAGGTCTCGACGATGGAGAAGAAGTCCGCGTCGTTGCGCTCATAGGGGGGCTTCTCGCCCATGACGACAGCGATGATCTGCTGCTGGTTCACGAGGTCGACGTAGCGCCTGAGCGGCGAGGTGCACCACGAGTAGCGCGCCACCCCCAGCCCGTCGTGGGGGCCGCCCGTGGTGCTCATGCGCACCCGGCCCATCCTCTGGCTGCGGTAGATGCCGGCCGTCTCGTGCTCCTCAAGCCAGGCTCCCCAGGTGCTGTTGGCGAAGATCATCGACTCGCCCACGAGAAGGTCGAGAGGTTCGCCGCGGCGGCGGCCCTTCACGTGGATCACCGCGTCCTCGCCCTCGCCCTCGAGATCGAAGTACCAGTCAACCTTGCCGCGGGGCTCGGGCCGCCCGCGCACCTTCTCGCGCTCGGCCTGCAGGTGCCTGGCGAAGCGCCACAGGTACGTGATGTCGGCGGCGTGCGGAATGGTGAGGCCGCCCGACTCGATCGCCTCCTCGGTCACCTGCCCGTCCCACTGGTCGTAGCGCAGATTCACGTCCATGCGCACCCGCTCAAGCCGCGTGTCGGTTGAAAGCACGCTGAAGGTCGCGTCATCGACCACCGCGTAAAGCGACAGACACGGCGAGATCTTCCCCTCGTCGAGCGAGAAGGCCTTCACCCAGCTCTCGGGCAACATCGTGGTCTTCAGCCCCGGGGCGTAGACCGTGGACATCCGGCCGCGCACAAACTGGTCCATCGCGTCGCCGCGCTTCATCCCGAGGGAAGGGGCCGCGATGTGGATGCCGACGCGCGTGCGCCCGTTGCCGAGCGGCGTCACGGACGTCGCGTCGTCGATCTCCGTGGTGGAGGAGTCATCGATCGAAAACGGCACCGCGTCCGACAGCGGCAGCTCCGCCCAGTCGTTCTGCGGGGGCTGCGGGAGATCGTCCGGAAAGCCTGCGCCTTCGGGGAAGTTCTCCTCGTAGAAGGAGCGAACGTGCCACTGCCAGGGCGAGCCGATCGCCTTGACCGACAGTAGCAGCTTGAGCGGCGTGCGGCGGGTCTCCGCGGCGGCGTCGCAAAGCGCTTTCCACTCGATGCTGTTCTTGTCGGGGTGCACGAGCAGCCCCACAGGGTCGGCGGCAATCTCGGGGGGCACGCGCCCCGCGATCAGCTCCCCGGTGATCTCGCGGCGCCGCTCTTCCTGCCGGCGCCTGCGCTCCAGGGCCTCGAGCGCGCGCTTGAGCGTCTCCTCGGGAGCCGGGCGGAAGCGCCCGCGGCCCTTGCGGTAGAAGTAGACGGGATTGTTGAAGAGGGCGAGCAGCAGCGCCGCGCGCTCCACCGGCGAGGGCTCCGCGCCGTAGTACTCCCGGGCGAGATCCTCGTAGGCGAACTCCTCCTGCGGAGCCACCTCCCAGAGAAACGAGGGATCGAGCTCCGAGGCCTTCGCCTGGGCCTGCTCCATGAACTGGGCGGGCGCGGGCGAGGCGAACTCAAAATAGACCTTCGCCTGCTTCACCTTGGTGCGCCGCCCGGTCGGGAGCTCCACCTGGTAGGTGTTCTTGTCTGCAGAAAGGACGGCGCCCGCCTTGAATGAACCGTTGTCGTCGAAAAAAAGATTCGTCATAAAAAGAAGCTGTGTGAAAGCAAATGAAGCCGGCCGGCCTCAGGCGGCCGCCGGTCCGCTGCAGCAGAAGTCGGTCACAGCCTCGCAGTAATCTGCGAACGCGCTGATCCGGTGGTCCCCGCCGGGGATGAGGACGCGGGTCGCCTCGCGGTACTTCGCGTCCGCTTCGCGCCAGTCAAGCGTTTCGTCGGCGGTGGAAAGCAGCACGAGGTAGCGCTCGGGCCTGGTCACCTCCGGGACGTCGAGCTCGCGCAACTGCCGCACGAAGTCCGGCGTGACGTTGACCGTCCGGTCTCCCGCCACGGTCGGCTGCTCGCCCATGTAGTCCTTCACGAACTCCCAGGGCCTCACGGCCGGGTTGAGCAGCACCGCCCTGCAGCCCCGCTTCTCGGCGAGCCAGGCGGCGTAGAACCCGCCCAGGCTCGATCCGACGACGGCGAGGGACCGGGCCGGGATCCCCTCGGTGAGCTGCAGCAGGAGCGAGGCAGCCTGCGCGGGCCCGATGTTCAGATCCGGGGCGAGGAACGCCGCCCGGCGCCGCTCGTGCGCGGCGGCGAGCATCCGCCCCTTCACCGAGCGCGGCGAAGACAGGAACCCGTGGAGATAAATGGTCGTCACTTCGCGCTCTCCCGAGCCTTGAGCGCGGCCAGAAGCCGGCCGTGGATGCCGCCGAACCCGCCGTTGCTCATCACAAGCATCCGGTCGCCGGGCTTCGCCCAGGCGACCGCCTCCCGCACGAGGGGTTCCAAGTCGTGGTACACATGCGCCTTCGCTCCCAGCGGCGCGAGCGCCTCGGCCACGTCCCAGTGCACGGCGGGGCCCGCATAGCAGTAGACCTGGTCCGCGTCGGAGAGCGACCCAGGCAGCTGCGCGCGCAGCGTCCCCATCTTCATCGTGTTCGAGCGCGGTTCGAGGATCGCGATGAGACGCCCCGAGGCCCGGCCCATCCGTCCCCTGAGCGCGGCGATCGTCTCGCGGATGGCGGTCGGGTGATGCGCGAAGTCGTCGATCACGACGACCCCGTGCTCCGTGCCCTTCACCTCGAGCCGGCGCTTCACCCCGGCGAACTGCGGCATCGCCTCGAGCGCCTCTCGCGGCGAGACTCCGGCGCTGCGCGCCGCGGCAAGGGCCGCCAGCGTATTGAGCGCGTTGTGCCGCCCGAGCAGCGGCGAGCGCAGCACCCCGAGGCTCTCGCCGCGCAGGGCCACCTCACCGTCCTCGGAAATCGTCCATCCGGAGGGCGTGTCGAACCACTCAAGGCGGCTCCAGCAGCCCATGCCGATGACCTTCTTCAGGGTCTCGGAGCGGCCGTTGGCCACGATGAGCGCGTTGGAGGCCATGGTGCGCACGAGGTGGTGGAAGCTCTTTTCGATCGCCTCGACGCTGTCGAATATGTCCGCGTGGTCGTACTCGAGGTTGTTGAGGACCGCGGTCTTCGGCCTGTAGTGGACGAACTTGCTGCGCTTGTCGAAAAAGCACGTGTCGTACTCGTCGCCCTCGATGACGAAATAGGGGCTCTGCGGGCTGAGCCGGGCGCTGTGCCCGAAATTGCCGGGCACTCCGCCGATCAGGAACCCGGGCTTCTTTCCGGCCGACTCCAGCATCCAGGCAAGGATCGAGCTCGTTGTGGTCTTCCCGTGGGTTCCCGCCACGGTGAGCACGTGTCGTCCCTGCAGGATGTGCTCGCTGATCCACTGCGGCCCCGAAGTGTAGGGCAGCCCCGCGTCCAGGATCGCCTCGAGCAGCGGATTGCCGCGCGATATGGCGTTTCCGATCACCCAGAGGTCGGGCTTTACGGCGAGCTGATCCGCGCCGTAGCCTTCGTAGAGGCGGATGCCCGCCTCCTTGAGCTGATCGCTCATCGGGGGATAAACGCCTGCGTCGCAGCCGGTTACGGTGTGGCCGGCCTGTGCGGCGAGCTGCGCCACTCCGCCCATGAAGGTTCCGCAGATGCCGAGGATGTGGATATGCATGTTGACTCCCAAAGCTGCCGGCCGGCGCGCGGCGCTCGTTTTCTGCGCCTTTTGTTCCGGCCGGGGCTATGTATTGTAGCCGCTCGCCCCGCCGGGCTGCCGGGGAGCGGAGCTCATTTTTCTCCCCGTCCCGCCGGGCCCGGGGCTACGGGAAAAAAACGCTACACTGCGCACGCGGCACCCGCCGCGCGGTTATATAAAAGAAGGAAGACCGAGATGAGAACCGAAGAAGCTGCCGCCTGGGCGGCGAGGCTGATCGTGGACGAGCACTGCCCCTGGCCACTGATGCGCTCGAGGCTCGCCGAAGATCTGCCCGAGGGCGTCCCGCTGCCGCCCTCGGCGGCGATCGAGTCGGCGGTCCGCGAGCACCTCGCTCTTTTCTGCCCGGAGCACGCGAAGCTGCTCGGAGCGCTGCGGGCCGAGGCCCTCAGCCTGATGCTGCGGCTCCGGGAGGCGGGGCTCGAAACGTGGCTTGCGGGGGCGGTGCTCAACGGCGCGGCCACCGAGGACTCCAACATCGTGCTCGAGTGCTTCACGGACAATCCGAAGGAGGCAGAGGCGGCGGCATTCGCCGCAGGAATCGCCTGGGAGCCCGTCGATTCGGTCTCGCCGCCCGCCCTGCGCAGCGAGGAAACCCTCGGGTGGCTGCACCCGATCCGCCGCGGCAGCGTTCTCGCCTCCCTGCTGCCGCGCTGCCGGGCCCTGGGCGTGACGCTCGATGTCCTGCCCGAGGCGAGCCGCGCCCTCAACCCCCGGCGGCGCCCGCCGGACGCCCGGCAGCTGCCGGCCGAAGCCGCGGGGCGGGCTGACGCCGAAGCCCTCGCCCGCCTCATCCGGGATTCCCGCGCGGATTAACCCATATGCAGGGTGCGCTCCCGCGGCACGGTCTGCGCACGCTTCGATACAATGCAACCGGCCGAGATTTGCCGACCGTTGCGTGTTTTTTCGAAGCAATTGGCTAAAATTGCAGCTAAGTCCGCGCCAGCCGCTCGCCCGAAGCCGTCTTCAGGTGAAGCCGCCGCCGGAGTTTTAACGAATTTATCCATGCAGTTGTTCTCTTTTGCCGGGGAAAAGCCGGCAGAAGAAAACCGGGCGCCCGTCCGGGGCCCGAAAGACTGGGGGATCTATGGATCTGCGAAAAATCAAAACCCTGATTGATCTTGTGAAGGAAAGCGGCGTAGCCGAGCTTGAGGTGAATGAAGGCGAGGACCATCTTCGGATCGTCAACGCCCCGGGCACGGCAGGGAAGACCTCGGCTTCGGCGACGCTTGTCGCGGCTGAGCCCTCGAGCGCCGAGGCTGAGGCCGCGCCCGCCGCCCCTGAGCCCAAGCCGGCCGCCCCCGAGCCGCGCAAGACCATCACCAGCCCGATGGTGGGCACCTTCTACCGGGCGCCCTCGCCCGATGCGAAGCCTTTCGTGCAGGTGGGCGACAGCGTCTCCAAGGGCGCCACCGTCTGCATCATCGAGGCGATGAAACTGCTCAACGAAATCGAGGCCGAACAGGACTGCGTCATCAAGGAAGTGCTGGTGGAGAACGGTCAGCCGGTCGAATACGGACAGCCCCTTTTTGTCATCGAGTAAGCGCCCATGTTCGGAAAAATTCTGATCGCCAACCGCGGGGAGATTGCGTTGCGAATCCAGCGCGCCTGCCGCGAGCTCGGCATCAAGACCGTGGTCGTGCACTCCATGGCCGACGCCGAGGCGAAGTACGTGAGGCTCGCCGACGAAAGCGTCTGCATCGGGCCGGCCCCCTCTTCCCAGTCCTACCTCAACATTCCCGCCATCATCAGCGCCGCTGAGGTGACCGATGCGGAGGCCATCCACCCCGGCTACGGCTTTCTCGCCGAGAATGCCGACTTCGCGGAGCGGGTCGAGCAGTCGGGCTTCGCCTTCATCGGCCCGCGCCCCGAGACGATCCGCCTCATGGGCGACAAAATCACGGCCAAGAAGGCGATGAAGGAGGCCGGCGTGCCCTGCGTGCCCGGCAGCGACGGCGCCCTCCCGGACGATCCCGACGAAATCCGCAGGATCGCGCGCGAGGTGGGCTACCCCTGCTTCATCAAGGCCAGCGGAGGCGGCGGCGGACGCGGCATGCGGGTCGTCCGCAGCGAGGCCGCGCTCATCAATTCCGTCAACCTCACGCGCCAGGAGGCGAAGGCCGCTTTCGGCAACCCCGAGGTCTACCTTGAGAAATACCTCGAGAACCCCCGGCACATCGAGATTCAGGTCCTCTGCGACAACTTCAGGAACGCGGTCTACCTGGGCGAGCGCGACTGCTCGATGCAGCGCCGCAACCAGAAGATCATGGAGGAGGCCCCGGCCATCGGCATTCCCCGCCGCGTGATCGACCGGCTCGGCAAGCGCTGCGTCGAGGCCTGCCGCCGCATCGGCTACCGCGGGGCCGGCACCTTCGAGTTCCTCTACGAAAACGGCAGCTTCTACTTCATTGAAATGAACACGCGCGTCCAGGTGGAGCACCCGGTCACCGAAATGGTCACCGGAGTGGACATCGTGGCCGCCCAGATCCGCATCGCTTCGGGCGAAAAGCTCACCCTGAGGCAGCGGGACATCCAGATCAACGGCCATGCGATCGAGTGCCGCATCAACGCCGAGGATCCCTACACGTTCGTGCCCTCGCCTGGCCGGGTGACGGCATGGCACCTGCCGGGCGGCCCCGGCATCCGCATCGACACGCACATCTTCGCGGGCTACACGGTGCCGCCGTACTACGACTCGCTCATCGCGAAGATCATCGCCCACGGCCACACCCGCGAGCAGGCGCTTGCGAGAATGCGCATCGCGCTGTCGGAGTTCGCCGCCGAGGGCATCCGCACCAACGTGCGGCTGCAGCGCGACATCACCTCCGATGAAATGGTGCGCCTCGGGGGCGTGAGCATCCACTACCTCGAGGAAAAGCTGAAGCAGCGCCAGCCCTAACCGTCCAGAGAGAGGCCGAAGATGAAGGAAATCACTCTGCTTGCCGACCGTGACAGCGCCGAGAAAATCGGCGACATGATGATGGAGGCGGGCGCGAGCAGCTACACGACGCGCGACGCCGACGAGGGAACGCCAGCCGAAAAGCCCCTTTTCGGCGAGCCGGGCCTCGAGCCCGACGTTCCCGCCTGGGAGCACTCGCTGCTGTCGATCCTTGTCGACGACGGCTTCGACTGGGAAACGGCCCTCGCGATCGCCGCGAAGTCGCTTCAGATCGAACCCCCGGCCGTCAAGAGCGTGGAGACCGTCCCCGAGGTCGACTGGGTGCGCGTGACCCAGGCCCAGTTCAAGCCGATTCGCGCCTCCCGCCGCCTCTGGATCGTGCCCTCCTGGGACACGCCGCCTGAGCCCGGGGCCCTCAATATGAGGCTCGATCCCGGCGTCGCCTTCGGCACCGGCAGCCACCCCACGACGCACCTGTGCATCCAGTGGCTCGACGAGCACCTGAGCCGCGGCGCCTCGGTGCTCGACTACGGCTGCGGCACCGGCGTTCTCGCCATCGCCGCCTCCATGTTCGGCGCGGGCAGCGTCGAGGGCTGCGACATCGATCCGCTCGCGGTCGAGGCCTCGCGCTTCAACGCGAAGAACAACGGAGTCGCCGGGAACTTCTGCCTGCCGGAGGGCATCCCGCGCGAGCGCCGCTACGACGTCGTTGTCGCCAACATTCTCTGCAACCCCCTCATCAGCCTCGCCCCGGTGCTCTGCGGGCACGTGGCAAGGGGAGGATTCCTGGTGCTCTCGGGCATTCTCTCCGATCAGGTCGACCGCATCGCCGAGGCTTACCGCCGGGCCGATCCCGCGATCCGGCTCGAGCGCTGGCGCGAGGAAGAGGGCTGGAACGTCATCTGCGCACGCGCGTCCTAGCGACTCTGCGAGCGGCTATGTCTTAGAATTTCGCTCATGGCATACATCACCCGCTGTCCGACCTGTGGCTGCATTTACGAAATCTCTGTGGAGGAACTGCACAGAGGGGGCGGCTATTGCCGCTGCGGCGTCTGCCAGTGCGAGTTCGACGCGAAGGAGTCGCTGCGGGAAATCGACCCGAAGGTCCTCAGGTCGCTCTTAAACCGCGCAGCTGCTCCGGCCGCGCAGCCGCCCGAGCCCCCGGCGCCCCCGCCGCCTGCGGCGCCCGCCGCAGCTCCGCAGCAAGCCCCGCTTCGCGCCTCCCCTGCGGCCGCTCCCCAGAACTTCACCGTCTTCACGCCGAAAAGAGCCTTTCCGGACGGCGACCGCAGACGGGGCCTTCCCTGGGGCTTCTGGGCCGCCGGCAGCGCGGTGCTGCTGCTTGTGCTCGCCTGGCAGCTGCTGTCGCTTTTCGGCCCGGCCCTGAGCCGCCACGTCCCCGGGCTTTTGTCCCTGCGCCAGAGCGTCTGCACGGCGCTGCCCTGCCCGGGGCCGGGCAGCGACAAGGCCAACCCCTACGCCATCGAGGACTTCGCCCTCAGGCCCCAGTCGTATGACCGGTACGAAATTTCCTTCACGCTCGTGAACAACGGCGCCGGCAACGAGCGCCTGCCCGTGATTGAAGTGTCTTTTTCCGATGACAAGGGGCTGATCACCACGCGCAGATACCTGAAGCCGAGCGAATACGCGGGGCAGAACGCTCAGGGTTCCATCGCCGGCGCGGGTTCCGTCCCGGTCCGCTTCAGCTTCAGCCTGGCCGGCGACCGCCCGGTCTCCTGCCAGGTCAAGGCCCTCGACTGAAACGGGCGCCGGACTCCGCCCCGCTTTTTTTGCTCCCCCGCGGATTTTCAGCGGGGCCGGCCCTGCGGCCGCAGCCGAGGCCCCTCCGCCGGCACGGGGCCGTGGAAGCCGCCTCTGCCGGCGCTTCTTTTTTAAGGATTGGACCATGACCGCCGTCCTCATTTCCGGCTCTATCGCCTACGACACCGTGTGCCGCCTCGAGGGCCGCTTCGAGAACCTGATCCTGCCGCGCGACATCGCGCACCTCAACCTCACGTTCCTCGCCTCCTCCATGACCCGCAGCTTCGGGGGCTGCGCCCCCAACATCGCCTGGTCGCTGAAGGCGCTCGGGGGCGAGCCCGTGATTCTCTCCGCGGTCGGGCGCGACGGAGAAGAATACCTGCAGCACCTCAGGCGCGCCGGCATCGACACCTCCTCGATCGGGGTTTTCGGCGACGAATGGACCTCGCAGGTCTTCATCACCACCGACTCGGGCGGCAACCAGCTCGCCACGTTCGTGCCCGGAGCCATGCAGAGGGCGCACGAGGTCGCGCTTCCTGCCGGCCTGAAGAGCATGCTCGTGCATATCGCGCCGGGAGGGCTCGAGGCGATGCGGCAGCTTGCCGCACGCTGCCGCGAAGACTCGGTGCCCTACGTGTTCGACCCGGGGCAGGCGACCTCGCAGCTTGAAGCCGGGGATCTCCGCGAGATCGAGTCAGGGGCCTGCCTCACCTGCCTGTCGGAGTACGAGGCGGCGCTGCTTGAGAAACGACTGGGAATAAGTCTCGAGAAAAAAGCCTCGCAGGAGGGGCGGCGCTATCTCGTCACCTACGGGGCCGGAGGCTGCGCAATGCTGCGGCCCGAGGGAAAGCTTTCCATTCCCGCCGTGCCGGCGAAAATCGCCTCGGGCACGGTGGGCGCGGGCGACGCCTTCCGCGGAGGCCTGCTTTTCGGGATGACCCGGGGACTTTCCGACCCCGAGTGCCTGAAGCTCGGGGCGCTGATGTCCGCCTTCCGGCTGGAAGGCTCGGGCGCGCAGGGCTGGCGTCCCTCGCAGCAGGAGATCCGGGAGCGCTACGGACAGGCCTGGGGCGAGCCCTTTCCTGTGCCGCCCGAAGGAGGCAGGCCGCGCTGTGAGACGGCCGGCGTCCTTCTCAGCGCACGTCCACCGGGTCGAAGGTGAGCGACACCTCTCCGGGCATCACCACCCCCGGCACCGAGGGGAAGCGGCTGCACTTCGCAATGGCGCGCTCCACCGCGGCGTCATAGCCTGCAAGGCCTGAGGCCTTCAGCTTCTGCGGCGAGCCGATCTGATCGCCGCTCGGCATCAGCCGCACGCGGTAGACGGCCTGATACTGGCCCCGGCGCACGCCCGAGGGCACGCTGAAGATGATGTTCGGGCGGATGCAGGCCCGCACCTTCGCGATGAAGCCCGCCCGGGCCGAGCCCGACAGATTCTGGAACTGAGCGGTCCGGTCGCCCGTGGGAGTGCCCGCGGAGCGGTTCGAGGCGGCTCCGCCCATCGTCCGGGCGAGCTCCTGGGAGCGCACCCGGGCCGCAGCCATGCGGGCGGCCTCCTGGGTGCGGACCTTCGCTGCGGCCTGAGCCTGGGCGGCGGCCCGGGCCTGAGCGGCCTTCTGCACCTCTTCGGCGGCCCTGCGCTTCGCCTCGGCCGCCTTCTTCGCCTCATCGGCCTTCTTCTGGAGCTCCTGCTGGCGCTTCTGCTCCTGCTGGCGCTTCTGCTCCTGCTGGCGCTTCTGCTCCTGCAGCTGCTTTTCCTTCAGCTTTTCCTGCCTGCGGCGCTCCTCGGCCTGCACAATGTCGGCCTTGCGCTGCTCTTCAGCCAGATCTTTCTGGAGCGGCTGGGGCCGGGGCTTTGCCGCCGCAGCGCTCTGCTCGCGCGGGGCTGGGCTCGGAGCCGGCGCGGGCTCGGGCGCGGGGCTCGGAGCGGGCGGCTCGACGGCCGGCCCTCCGTTTGGATTCGTCCCGGTCGTAGGCGTCTCAGCCCAGAGCTCGACCATGACGTCCTCGTCCTGAGTCTTCCACTGGAAGGCGAAAAACAGCGCAACAAACAGCAGCGCGTGCACGCCGACCGCGCAGACGAGCGCCCGCCTGAAGTCCCTGCGACGGGCTTCGCTTTCGGGCGTCCAGCTCAAGGGGCGGGTCCTCTTTTCTTTCATCACGCTTTACTTCCCGGCGTCAACCTGCAGCGCGAGCCCGACCCGCTCGACGTTCGCCTTCTGCAGGCTCTTCATCACCGCAATCACGCGGTCGTACTTCACGTCGCGGTCAGCCGAGATCACCACGGGCACGGGCTGCCCCGCGGCAGACTCCGCCCTGCGGACGGCGTCAACCAGGGCGGGCATGTCCGTGTCATTCACGCGGCCTCCCTCCTTCATCGACAGCGACCCGTCGGCCTTCACAATGACGGAGATGACCCGGTCGGGGGCCTTCGAGGCCTTCGCCACGGTGGGGAGATTGACGACCGAGGGCTCCACGAACGGGGCGGAGACCATCAGAATGACCACAAGCACCAGCATCACGTCGATGTAAGGCACGACGTTGATTTCCGCCATGACGCGGCGGCGGGTGTTGCTGTCGGGGCGCAGTGAACTCATGGCCGTCAGCTCCTCTGCCGCTCAAGGATGTTGAGGAACTCCTCCGTGAAGGCGTCGAACCGGTTGAAAAGCCGGTTGGTGTGGGTCGCGTAAAAGTTGTAGGCGGCCACGGCCGGAATGGCGGCGAAAAGGCCGATGGCCGTGGCGACCAGCGCTTCGGCGATGCCCGGGGCCACAACGGCGAGGGAGACGTTGGTGAGGTTGGACAGCCCCGTGAAGGCGTTCATCACGCCCCAGACCGTGCCGAACAGCCCGATGTAGGGAGACACCGAGCCGATCGAGGCTAGCACGGAAAGGCCGTTTTCCAGGCTGTCCATCTCACGCTGGTAGACCGCTCTCATCGCGCGCTTCACGCCGTCGAGCACGTGCGCGGCGTCGATCCCGCGCTCCCGCAGCTTCGCGAATTCGCTCATTCCGGCCGCGAAGATCTTTTCCTCCGGGCCGCTTTTGTCGCGGCGCATCTGCGCCCCCTCGTAGAGCTTTGAGAGCTCCGCACCGCCCCAGAACCTGCGCTCGAAGTCATCGGTCGCCTTCTGGGCGCGCCGCACCTGGAACCATTTCTGGAAAATCAGGGTCCAGCTCACCACCGACAGGGCGATCAGAATGAAAAGCACCACCTTCACCACCAGGGAGGCGTGCAGGATCAGCGTAATGATGGACAGATTTGCGTTCGGCGTCATTTCAGGGCCTGTCTATGGGCATGCAGGGGCTCGGTCAGCTCCGGCAGCATCGCATTGTAAAAAGGTTTGGGAAAAGGGCGGGGGGCCTTGGAGGCGGGATCCACGAAGGCGCAGCGCACCGCCCCTTCGGTGAGCAGCTCCTCGCCGCGCCAGATGTCCTGCTCGAGCTCGCAGGTGGCATGGCGCATCCGCACAAGCCTCGAGCGCACGACGAGCTCATCCTCCAGCACGGCCGGCCGGCGGAAGCTGATCGAGAGATCCACCACCACGATCACTCCGTCGGCGGCCATCTCAGTCTGGGAAAGGCCCAGGCTGCGGATCGCCTCGCTTCGCGCCCGTTCCATGAACTTGATGTAGTTCGCATGGTAAACCACGCCCCCCGCATCGGTGTCCTCCCACTGGACGCGGACCGGGTAGGTGAACTGCTTGTCAGATGCCATTGCGCACCCCGGAAAATCCTTCTGCTTGAGAAAGTGCGCTCAGTATAGGACGGAGCGGATCCCTGCGGAGCGCGGTTAACAATAAGAAACCTTTCTGTCCGTACCGCGGCCGCAGGCTCCGCGGAGCACGGGGGCGCCCGAGGCGCAGAGGCGGGCCGCTCAGGCGGCGGACCGCTAAACTAGAGAGCCGTCAGCCTAGAAACCCCGGTTCACAGGAAAAAGCAACTTCTCATGGCTCAGTCCCTTCGCGCCCGCTTTCAACGCCTTGCCAGGCCGGCCGCCCTCGCGGCCGCCTGCGCGGCGCTTGCGCTCGCCGTCTCCTGTAGCGCTCCGGTGAATTCTCCGCGCCCGGGCGAGTCGGGGCTCGAGAACACGCTCTACTCGCCCTTTTCCGGCCGCAGCCCCAAAACGCTCGACCCGGCGGTCTCCTACTCCTCGGACGAAACCGCCTACACCTACAGCATCTACGAGCCGCCCTACCAGTACCACTACCTGAAGCGGCCCTACGAGGTGGTGCCCCGGTCGGCCGCCGAAGTGCGCCCCCCGCAGTACTACGACGCCTCGGGCCGCAGGCTGCCCGGGAACGCTCCTCCGGCCCTCATCGCCGAGAGCCGCTACGTCATCCCGATCAAGAAGGGCATCCTGTTCGCGCCCCATCCCTGCTTCGCGCAGGGCCCCGGCGGGGAGCTGCTCTACGCGAACCTGCCCGAGAAGGACGCCGCGAAGCTCAAAAGCCCGCTGGAGCTGCCCGGGCGCGGAACGCGCGAGCTCACGGCCGAGGACTTTGTCTACGGAATCAAGCGGATCGCCTCCCGGCGGGTCGTGAGCCCCGCCTTTTCGGTGCTTGCAGACCACATCATCGGGCTGCGTGAAATGAACCGGGCGATCTCCCGGGAGGAAGACCGCCTGACCAGGCAGACCGGGCGGCGCCCCCGCTTCCTTGACCTGCGGCGGATCGCCTTTCCCGGCGGCGGCGTGAAGGCGCTTGACCGCTACACGCTCGAGATCCGCGTCAAGGGCAAATACCCGCAGTTCAAGTACTGGCTCACCATGACCTTTTTCGCGCCGATGCCCTGGGAGGCCGAGCTTTTCTACTCGAACCCGGGCTTTGCCGAGAACAGCATCGGGCTGGCCTGGTGGCCGGTCGGAACCGGCCCCTACATGATGGAACGCTTCGAGGAAAACCGCCTGCACAGCATGGTGCGCAATCCCAACTTCCGGGGCGAGCCCTACCCCTGCGAGGGCGAGCCCGGTGACCGCGAGGCGGGGCTGCTCGCCGACTGCGGCAGACCCACGCCCTTCATCGACCGGATCGTCTTCACGATCGAGAAAGAGGCGATCCCGCTGAAGACCAAGTTCCTGCAGGGCTACTACGACAGCCCCGCCATCGACCGCTCCGACACCGGTCAGGGGTTCCTCATCGAGGCCGCGGACTCGCCCGAGAAGTCCCGCGAATACGAGAGCAAGAAAATCCGCTTCCCGCGCTCGCCCGACCTCTCCAACTGGTATCTGGGCTTCAACATGCTCGACCCCGTGGTGGGCGCGGGCCGCACGCCGGAGCAAGCCGCGCGGCACCGGGCGCTGCGCCAGGCCATCTCCATTGCAATCGACTGGGAGGAGGCGATCTCCATTTTCCAGAAGGATCAGGCGCTCGCCCTGATGGGGCCGCTGCCGCCGGGGCTGCGGGCGGGGCAGCCCGCCGGCCAGCCGGAGATCAACCCCGTCGTCTACAGGCGCGGCGCGGGAGGACGCCCCGTGCGCAGGACGCTCGGGGAGGCGCGGGCCCTGATGGCCCGGGCGGGCTACCCGGGCGGACGAGACTCGGCCACGGGCCGCCCGCTCGTGCTCGCCCTGGACTACCAGCAGGCGGCTTCGGGCAGCCGCCAGCTCCTTGACTGGTACCGCAAGCAGTTTGCCAAGCTGGGCATCCAGCTCGAGATCCGGGCGACCGACTACAACCGCTTCCAGGACAAGATGATCCGGGGCGCCGCGCAGATCTTCCTCTGGGGATGGAGCGCGGACTATCCCGACCCCGAGAACTTCCTGTTCCTGCTCTACGGCCCCAATGCCAAGGCGGTGACGGGCGGCAGCGGGGAAAACGCCGCCAACTACCGCTCGGCGGCCTACGACCGCCTCTTCGAGGCGATGCGCTTCGAGGACGACGGCCCGCGCAAGGACGCCCTGGTCGCAGCCATGGTGCGGACCGTCCAGGAAGACGCGCCCTGGAGCTTCGGCTACACGCCGCTTTCCGCCGCCGCTTATCATCAGTGGGTGCTCAACGCAAAGCCCTCCTCCATGATCCGCAACACGCTCCCCTACCTGCGGCTCGACACCGCGCTGCGGGCCCGCCGGATCAGGGAATGGAACCGCCCGGTGTGGTGGCCCCTCCTGATCCTCGCCGCAGCCGCAGCCGCGGCCGCAGTCTCCGCGGCGCGGCTCGTGCACCGCCGCTCCGAACGGCTGGGCCGGGAGACTCGCCCATGATCCGATACCTGGCACGCCGGCTGGTCTACGGCTTCTTTATCCTGCTCGGCGTGAACCTCATCACCTTCGTGCTCTTTTTCGCAGTGAACACGCCCGACGACATGGCCCGGCTCGCCATCGGAGGCCGGTACGTGAGCGCCGAGGCGATCGCCGGCTGGAAGTCGGCCCACGGCTACGACAAGCCGCTTTTCTGGAACGACGCCGAGCAGGGCCTGGCCCGCGCCACCCGGACCATTTTCTGGGAGCGCTCCGTGCCGCTGCTGCGCTTTGACTTCGGCTCGAGCGACCGCGGCCGCAGCATCAACCGGGAAATCGCCGAGCGGGCCGGCCCGTCGCTCGCTCTCGCGCTGCCCACATTCCTGCTCTCGGTGGGGGCCACGACGTCGCTCGCGCTGCTGCTCGTGCTTTTCCGCCGCACCCGGGCCGAACGGCGGGGGCTTGTCGCCTGCGTTTTCCTCATGTCGGTATCGAGCCTCTTTTACATCATCTTCGGGCAGTGGCTCTTCGCACGCGTGCTACGTCTGGTTCCCATCTCGGGCTTCGGCAGCGGCTGGCACCTCGCTGTGTTCCTCATCCTGCCGGTCGCGATCGGGGTGCTGTCGCGGCTCGGCTCCGACACGCTGTTCTACCGCACCATGTTCCTCGAGGAAATCGGCCGGGACTATGTCCGAACCGCCCAGGCCAAGGGCCTGTCGGAGATGCGGGTGCTGTTCACGCACGTACTCCGCAACGCCATGCTGCCCATCATCACGTCTACCGTGGCCGCGATTCCGCTGCTTTTCATGGGATCGCTCGTGATGGAAAGCTTCTTCGGCATCCCGGGCCTGGGCAGCTACACGATCGATGCGATCAACGAGCAGGACTTCTCCATCGTCCGCGCCATGGTCTTTCTCGGCACCGCGCTTTACATCGCGGGGCTCATCCTCACCGACATCGCCTACACCCTGGCCGACCCCCGGGTGAGGCTGGAGTGAGCAGGGAGGAGGCAATGCCGCTTTTTGTTTTCCTGCCGACCGACGCCGTGATGTGGCTGCTTGTCGCGGGCCTCCTCCTCGCGGTTTTTTCCGCACGCCGCAGCCCCCGCGCGCGGCAGCGCTGGGGCGAGGTGTTCTCGGGCCGCACGGCACAGGCGTGCGCAGTCGTGCTCGCGTTCTTTCTGGCCATCGCCCTGGCCGACTCCGTGCACTTCCGTGCGAGGCTGCCCGCCCAGGGGGCGGGCGGCCCCGTTTATGCAGCGGCCGCCGAGTCGCTGCTCGACCACTCGCTCGGCTCCTGGATCGCGGGCCGCGAGCGAAGCTACTCCTCGCCCTTCTCAAGCCGCGAGTTCGACCGCTCGTCTGACCCCGCCTCGGGCTCCGTCCGCCGCTTCCGCCAGCCGCTGCGCGGCGTCACCCCCCGGGCCTTCAGCGGCTCCGGGCGCCGCGCCGACCTCCTGCGCCGGGGGGCCTGCGGGCTGCTGGCCGGAGCGCTTCTCGGAGGGCTTGTCCTTCTCATCCCCGCGGCCGTCTCCGCCAGGCGCCGGAAGAGCTCCCTCGCGCAGGCCGCCCGCGCTCTGCTGGGCTCGCGCGGCGGCTTCATCGCCGCCTCGGCGCTGCTGCTCGCGGGCAGCGCCCTCGTCCTCGCCTTCTGGGGCGGCTACCACCCGCTCGGCACCGACAGGACCGGCAACGACGTGCTCTACCAGGCGCTCAAGAGCCTCCGGACCGCCTTCGCCCTCGGCACCCTCGCCACGCTCGCGATGCTGCCCTTCGCGCTTGTGCTGGGCATCGCCGCGGGCTACTTCAAAGGCTGGGTGGACGACCTGGTACAGTACGTCTACACCACGATCTCCTCCATTCCCTCCGTGCTCCTGATCGCGGCCTGCGTGCTGATGATCCAGGTCTTCATCGACCGGCGCCCTGACCTCCTTCCGACCTCGCTCGAGCGCGCCGATGCGAAACTCTTTTTCATCGCGGTCATCATCGGCGTGACGAGCTGGGCGCCGCTTGCAAGGCTGCTGCGCGCCGAAACCCTCAAGCTCTCCGGTCTCGACTTCATTACGGCCTCGGTCGCCTGCGGCACGCCGGCCTGGAAGATCATGGCGCGGCACCTCCTGCCCAACGTGCTGCACATCGTGCTCATCGTCTCAGTCATCGGATTTTCCGACATCGTCCTCTACGAAGCCGTGCTGTCCTACATCGGGGTGGGCGTCGACCCCTCGATGAACTCCTTCGGGTCCATGATCAACGCGGCCCGCAGCGAAATGTCGCGCACCCCGGCCGTCTGGTGGAATCTCGCCGCGGCCTTCATGTTCATGGTCGCGATCGTGCTGAGCGCGAACCTCCTCGCCTCGGCGGTCCGGGACGCCTTCGACCCGAGGACGGCAAAGGGAGGCCGCAGATGACGCAGCAGCCGCTTCTCGAAGTGAGGAACCTCACGGTGAGCATCGCCGCCGCGGACCGCCGCGTCACGCCGGTCGACGGCGTGAGCTTTTCGCTGCACCGCGGCGAAACCCTCGCGCTCGTGGGCGAGTCCGGCTGCGGCAAGTCACTCACCGCCTTGTCGGTCATGAGGCTGCTGCCGGAAGCGGCCGTGATCACAAGCGGCGAGGTGAGGCTCGCGGGCGAAGACCTCCTCGCCCTGCCCGAATACCGCATGCAGGACGTGCGCGGACGCCGGATCGGCCTGGTGTTTCAGGAACCCTCCACCTCGCTCAACCCTGTGATGACGGTCGGGAACCAGATCGGCGAGGTTCTGCGCCGGCACTTCCGGCTCACCCGCTCCGAGGCCCGCCGCGGCGCCGTCAAGTGGCTCGGGCGCGTGGGGATCCCGGAGCCGGAGCGCCGGGCGGCGGCCTATCCCTTCGAACTCTCGGGCGGGCAGAAGCAGCGCTGCATGATCGCCATGGCGCTCGCGGGCAGACCCGACGTGCTCATAGCCGACGAGCCTACGACGGCGCTCGACGTGACGCTGCAGCGCCAGATCCTCGACCTCCTCCTGCGCCTGAAGCGCGAGACCGGCCTCGCGCTGCTGCTGATCACCCACGACCTCTCCGTGGTGAGGCAGACCGCCGACCGGGTGGCCCTCATGTATGCGGGGCAGATCGTGGAGAAAGCCCCCGCCGATGAGTTCTTCGCGAACCCGCGCCATCCTTACGCGCGGCAGCTTCTCAGGGCCATGCCGAACCTCTCCGCCCGCGGCTCTCCGCTCGAGGGCATTCCCGGGACCGTGCCGGTGCTCGACCACGAATTCCGGGGCTGCCGGTTCGCGCCGCGCTGCCTGTGGGAGCAGCAGCGGTGCCGCAGCGAGCGGCCGCGTCTCCTGCCGTCCGGCCCGGGGCGCTGGTGCGCCTGCCTGAGGCCGGAGCTGCCGGAGGCGACGGGCGGGGCCGCGGACATCCGCGCGGTGCAGGGGGACGGGCCGGAAAAATCTCCCCCCGAGCCCGTCCTTGAAGTCTCGGAGTGCCGGGTCGCCTTCCCGCTGCGGCGCCGCTTTCCGGATTTCAGATCCCGCGCCTTCAGGGCGGTGGACGGCGTCTCGCTGCGCCTCTGCCGGGGCGAGACGCTTGCGCTCGTGGGCGAGTCCGGCAGCGGCAAGACCACTCTGGGGAAGGCCGTCCTGAGGCTGCTTCCCTCCCGGGCCCGGATCTCGGGCTCGGTCCGGATCGGAGGCTGCGAGGTGCTCGAAGCGCGGGGCCGGGCGCTGCTGGCGCTGCGGCGCCGCGCGCAGATGGTTTTCCAGGACCCCTACTCCTCGCTCGACCCGAGGATGACGGTCGAGGAGACGCTGCTCGAGGCGCTCGTGAATCTGAGGCCGGATCTCGATGCGGACGCGCGGCGCGCGAGGATGCGGCGCCTTCTTGACCTCGTGGGACTCGGGGAGACGGCTCTCGCGCGCTACCCCCACGAATTCTCGGGCGGCCAGCGCCAGCGCATCTCGATCGCCCGCGCGCTCGCCCCGGGGCCGCAGCTGCTGGTCTGCGACGAGCCCACCTCCGCGCTCGACGTTTCCGTGCAGGCCCAGATACTCAACCTTCTGTCCGACATCCGGCGCGAGACTTCGACCGCCTGTCTGCTCATCACGCACAACTTCGGAGTGGTCGAGTACACGGCCGACAGGATATGCGTCATGAAAAGCGGCCGGATCGTGGAGTCGGGCGAGGCGAGGGACGTGCTCGAGCACCCCTGCGACGACTACACGAAGGCGCTGCTCGCGGCCGTCCCGTCCATCGGGAGGCGCTCCTGAGAAGAAGGACCTGCGCGCAGGATGGTCTTCAGAAGAGGGTTTTCTGGGCGGCCGGACGCGGCTCAAAGCCGAAGTGCCGGTAGGCCGCCTCGGTGGCCATGCGCCCGCGGGGCGTTCTGAGGACGAAGCCCTGCTGGATGAGATAAGGCTCCACCACGAATTCAAGCGTGTCGCCGTCCTCGCCCACCGCCGCGGCGAGATTGTCGATGCCGACAGGGCCGCCGGAGAATTTTTCTATGATGGCGCGCAGGAACCGCTGGTCGATCCCGTCGAGCCCGAGCTCGTCCACCCCGAGCAGCGCGAGAGCTTCGGAGGCGATTTCGCGGGTGATGACGCCCCCGTGCCTCACCTCGGCGTAGTCGCGGACCCGGCGCAGGAGCCTGTTGGCGATGCGCGGCGTGCCGCGGCTGCGGCGCGCGATCTCGGCGGCCCCCTCGGGCTCAATTTTCACCTTGAGCAGGGCGGCCGAGCGGTTCACAATCCGGGCGAGCTCCTCGGCGCTGTAGAACTGCAGCTGGTTGATGATCCCGAAGCGCGCCCTCAGGGGGCTTGTGAGCATACCGGTGCGGGTTGTCGCCCCGATGAGCGTGAAAGGCTGCAGGTCGAGCTTGATCGAGCGGGCCGCCGGGCCCTCCCCGATCATGATGTCGATCTGGAAATCCTCGAGCGCCGGATAGAGGATTTCCTCCACCACGTGCGAAAGGCGGTGGATCTCGTCGATGAAGAGAATGTCGCCGCGCTCAAGGTTGGTGAGGATGGCGGCGAGGTCCCCCGGCCTCTCGAGCACGGGGCCCGAGGTCTGCCGCAGGTCCACGCCCATTTCGTGTGCGATGATGTGCGCGAGCGTCGTTTTGCCCAGCCCCGGAGGCCCGAAGAGCAGCAGGTGGTCGAGCGGTTCTCCTCTTTTCTTGGCCGCCTCGATGAAGATGGAGAGCTGACTGCGCACCGACTCCTGGCCCACGTAGTCCTTGAGGGTTTTCGGCCGCAGCGCCCGGTCCACGTTCTCCTCGTTCGGAGAGGCGCTCGTAGCGGTCACAATGCGTTCAACGTTTTCCATAAAGCGATCCGTCCTGGAGGAGGCAAGGTTACACTTTCGAGCGCAGGGCGAGCCGTATGCCCTCGGCCGCGCTCACGCCCTTGGGCAGTCTTCTTGCGGCGGCCGCGGCGTCGCGCTCGCTGTAGCCCAGGGCGATGAGGCCGGCCGCCACGTCGGCCTGGACGCTGCCGGGCGCCGGCCCTTCCGGGGACGAGCCGGGCAGCCCCGGGGCGAGGCCGTCAAGCTTGCCCTTGAGCTCCAGCACGAGCCTTGCCGCGGTTTTCTTTCCGATGCCCGGCACCCGCGTGAGCAGGTCCGCCTCGCCCGCGGCGACCGCGGCGGCGAGATCCGCGACCGACAGGCTCGAAAGCACCGCAAGCGCCGTCTTGGCGCCGATGCCGCTCACCTTGACGAGGGTCTGGAAGGCCGCCTTCTCTTCCCGCGTGAGAAACCCGTAGAGCAGAATGGCGTCCTCGCGCACCTGCATCTGCACGTAAAGAGTGGCGCTCTTTCCCGTCGCGGGCAGCGCCGCAAGCGTCGACATCGGCACCGCGAGCTCGTAGCCCACGCCGCCCACGTCGAGAACTATGCCGGTAGTCTGGCGGTCGGCAACCACGCCCTTCAGCATCGCGATCATGGCTTTCTCTCCTCCATGCCTGTGATTTTCTGCGTCCAGGCCCGCCGCGCCGCCCTCGCTCCGCCGCAGGAGGTCGAGCGCGCCGCCCCGATCGAGGTCTTCGCTGCGCCCGCGGCCTCCACCATCCGGGCGGCCTGCGCGGCGCAGAGCGCGCAGGCGAGCGCATCGGCCGCATCGGCCTGCGGCGTCTCGGGCAGCGAAAAGACCATGACCATCATCGCGCGTATCTGGCTTTTCTGCGCGCGCCCCGAGCCCGTCACGGCCTGCTTGATCTCGGTCGGCGTGAACTCGGCCACCCGCAGCCCCGCGCAGGCCGCGCTCGCAAGCGCGGCGCCGCGAGCCTGCCCGAGCAGCAGCGTGGAGTTCGGGTTCACGTTCACAAACACCTTCTCGCAGGCCGCCATGTCAGGCGTGGTCTCGGCGATGATCTCCTGCAGCCGCCGGTAAATGACGGCCAGCCGCTGCGCGAGTTCGGACTTCGGGACGCGGATGACGCCCGCGGTCACCAGCCTTGCCTCGCCGGCGGCCGCGTCAATGACGCCGAAGCCCGTCCGGTTGAGCCCGGGGTCAATGCCTAGAATTCTCATGAAACGGCGCGCTCCATCAGAGGCGGGGCTCACCAGGGCCTGCCGCCCATGCCGGGAAAGCCCCCGCCCCCGAAGGGCATGCGGCCGCCGGCCATGCGAAGCAGCCGCGAGAGCCCGCCCTTTTTCATGCGCTTCATCACCTCCGTCATCTGCTCGTACTGCTTGAGCAGCTTGTTCACTTCCTGCACGGGCAGCCCCGCGCCGGCGGCGATGCGCTTCTTGCGGCTCGCCTTGATGAGGTCCGGATGGCGCCTCTCCTGCGGAGTCATCGAGTCGATGATGCCGATGGTGCGCCGGATCATCCGGTCAGCATCCTCGTCGGAAACGTTCGCCTTGGCGGCCGCCTCCTGCATCGAGGCCGGCAGCTTGTCGATCAGGCTCGAGACGCTGCCCATCGAGCGCATCTGCACCATCTGGTCGCGGAAATCGTTGAGGTCCATGCGCCCGTTCCTGCGCATGCGCTCGGCCACCTTGCGGGCCTTTTCCGCATCGATCGAGCTCGTCACGTCCTTCACGAGGGAGACGATGTCGCCCATGCCGAGGATGCGGCCGGCCATCGCCTCGGGATTGAACTCGTCGAAGCCCCCGAGTTTCTCGCCCGTCCCCACGAACTTGATCGGCAGGCCGGTCACCTCGCGGACGGAGAGCGCCGCGCCGCCCCTCGAGTCGCCGTCAAGCTTCGTGAGCACGATGCCGGTGAGCGGCAGCCGCTCGTTGAAGACCCGGGCGGTGTTCACCGCGTCCTGGCCTGTCATGGCGTCGACCACGAAATAGGTCTCGATCGGATGCAGGAAAGCCGAAAGGTCGGAGACCTCCTGCATCATCTTCTCGTCGATCGACAGCCGGCCGGCCGTGTCGACGATCAGCACGTCCGCAAAATGCAGCTTCGCGTAGTCGAGGGCGGCCCGCGCAATATCAAGGGGCTTCTGCTCGGTGGTGCTCGGGAACCAGTCGGCGCCGGCCTGCTCGGAGACCATCTTCAGCTGCTCGATGGCGGCCGGCCGGTAGACGTCGGCCGACACGGTGACGACCTTCTTTTTCATGCTGTCCTTCAGCCACTTCGCAAGCTTCCCCGCGGTGGTCGTCTTGCCCGCGCCCTGCAGGCCTGCCAGCAGGATCACAGCCGGGGGCGTGCAGGCGAGGTTGATCCTGCGCTGCTTCTCGGGCAGGTCTCCGCCAATCACGGCGGTGAGCTCCTGCTGCACGATCCCGACGAGAGCCTGGCCCGGGTTGAGGCTGCCGACGACCTCCTGGCCGAGGGCTTTCTCCTTGATGCGGTTCGTCAGGGTCCGCACGACCGGCAGCGCCACATCGGCTTCAAGCAGCGCCAGCCGCACCTCGCGCAGCATCTCTTTGGAGTTTGCCTCGGTAATGCGGGCCTGGCCGCGCATCGTCTTGACCACTTTGGCCAGACGCTGGGTAAGAGTATCAAGCATGGTGATGAATCAAAGGCTTTATTTGAAGGAAGGCGCCTGGGGGAAAAGCCGCACGGCCCTCCCGTCCTGGGAATGAGGCCCGGCCAGCGCCCTGCACGTGATGTGCATTCTAAAGGTTCGCAGCGCCTTTAGGCAGGCCCTCAGGCGGGGCCCGCCGCCGCGCCGCCGCGAGCCTCGGAGCGGCGCCGGCAAATAGCCTACAATGAGCCCAAAGCAACTTTTCGATGCTCCTGCCGAGGCGGTCCGGCTGTCCTCGCCGCAGGGCACCTCCACACGATGATGACAGGCACTCTTCTGACGGTTTTGGCGGCCCTCGCATACGCCGGCTGCGGCGCAGTCGCGCTCAGCTCGCTGTGGAAGCGCGGCGGACGGGCTCCGGCCTGGCTTCTTGCCGGCATTCTCGCGACTCTCGTCCTCCACTCGGCGGGCGTGAGCCGGCAGATCTTCCACGATGGCGGCATCTTCTTCGGGTTCGGCCCGGCGGTCTCCGCTTCCATGCTCTTCGCGGTGGCGATTCTCTCGATCGTCTCCTGCTTTCAGCGCATCGGCCCGGTGTTCGGCATTGTCCTGATCGCGGCGGCCGCCGCGGCGCTGCTGCCGGCCGCATTTCCGGGCGAGCCGATGAACGCCGCGCTGTGGACGCCGCTTTTCCGCGTCCATCTCAGCCTCGGGCTGATCACCTACGGGCTGCTCGCCACGGCGATCATCCAGGCGGTGCTGATGCAGCTGCAGGACAGCCGCTTCCGCCGCTCGCCCGATCCCGTCCCGCAGCGCGGGATTCTTTCGAACCTGCCGTCCATCCTTTCGATGGAAAAGGTTCTCTTCTATATACTCTGGACGGGTTTTGCGACGCTCACCGCGCTGCTGATCACGGGCTTTTTCGTCACGCAGGAAGCCTATGGCGTGTGGCTGCACTTCGACCACAAGACATTCCTCACCTGGGCGAGCTGGCTGTGCTGCGCGGTGCTGCTGGCCGGTCACAGGCTGCTCGGCTGGCGGGGCTCCACCGCGCTCAAGTGGTGCTGGATCCTCTGCGCGGTCTACCTTGTCGCCTACCTGGGCTACACCTTCCTCATTGAAGTCTTTATCGACTGAGCGGAGCTATTTATGGGCTTAATCAGGCTTCTCCCCTGGATCATTCTCATCGTCATCGCATTCGTTTTCCTGTCGCGCAAAAAACGGGAGCGGGAGCGCTCGGCCATGGAGGAGGAGCTCAAGGCCATGCGCCGTCAGCTCAACGCCCGCCAGGGCCCCGCGGAGGGTGGTGCCTCCGAAGAGATGGCGCGCTGCCCGCACTGCGGCACTTATTTCCTGCGGCGCGACGGCGTCATTAAAAACGGCCGCCTCTACTGCAGCCGCTCCTGCGCGAGAAAGGACGCCTGAGCCATGCGCGAGCCGCTTCTGAGGCAGCCCCGCTTCGAGATCGGGCCCGAAGGCTGGGCGCTCGGGGCGCTTGCGATGCCGAGCCTGCACTTCGACCTCCGGCCTGACCCCCTGGACGTGAGCCTCATCGTCGTGCACAACATCACACTGCCGCCCGGGCGCTTCGGCACGGGCTGCGTCCAGCGCTTCTTCACAGGCCGGCTGGGGCTCAACGAGGACCCGAGCTTTGAGTCCCTCAGGGGGCTGCGGGTCGCCTCGCATTTCTTCATTGAACGCTCGGGGCTCGTCATCCAGTTCCTGTCCTGCGCGGTGCGGGGCTGGCATGCGGGCCGCTCCTGCTTTGAAGGCAGGCCGCGCTGCAATGACTTCTCCGTCGGCATTGAGCTCGAGGGCACCGACTTCGAGCCCTTCGAGGACATCCAGTACGAGTCCCTCGCCGCCGTCATGGAAGCGCTCGCCCGCCGCTACCCGATCCGGGCTGCCGCCGGCCACAGCAACATCGCCCCCGGGCGCAAAACCGATCCCGGCCCTTACTTCGACTGGAGCCGCGTGATGACGCGCGCCCTGCTCGAGCGCGGCGTTGCCTTTCCCTTCGCCGCCGGAGCCGGAAAGGCCCCGGACGCCGCCCCTGCGCGCGTCCCTTTAACATCAGCCGGGGAGGGCCGCCCCTCCTGACCGGATGACTCTATATACTGAACGTCATGAACCTGATCTCACATCTGCTCGGCTATGTCGTGGATCTGCTCGCAGCACTGCTCGGCTCGGTGCTGCTGCTGAGAGCCTGGGTCTACACGCTTGCCATCCCCACCTCCGACCCGATCGCCAAATTCTGTGAAGTCCTCACCGACTGGCTCGTGCAGCCCGTGGTTCGAAGCACGGGCGGACGCATCGGGCGCTGGCACTGGCCCGCACTGCTGTGCGCCTTCGCAGTGGCGATCCTGTCGTCCATCCTCTCGAGGCTTCTGTTCGGCGTGCCCATGTCGCTGCTCGGGCTCTTCGTCTCGCCCTTCGCGCTTCTGGGCCGCTGGGCCACCGAGCTCGTGCTCTGGGGAACCGTGATCTGGGCGGTGCTCACCTGGCTGCGCTCGCCCTCGCCGGTGATCCGCACGCTGGGGTTCCTGGTCGAGCCCTTCCTGCGCCCGATCCGCAGGGTGATTCCGCCGGTCAAGGGCGTGGACCTCTCGCCGGTCTTCGTGTTCATTCTCTGCCAGCTGGTCCTTATCCTGATCACACCGCTGGCCCGCGGCATCGTCTGACGCCCGCGAAACGGCGCAGCGCGCCCCCGCCAGAACCGCTTTGGCTCCCCCTTTTTCCCGCCGCTCCTGCCGGGCAGGAAAAAAGCGCCTCTTCCTCCTGGGGACAGTTCAGACAGTTCAAAGAGACGCTTTTTTCTTTTTCCTGAAAAGGGACGGGCCGGAGCGGCCCGCTCCCCTTCCAGCGGCCTCAGGCCCGCGCGGCCTTCAGCTTTTCCAGGATGAAGGCGGCCGCGTTTTCCAGCCTCACCATCTCCCGCTTGTCCAGGCTGCGGCGGCTCGTGTACTCGACCTCGCCGTTCTTCAGTCCCCGGTCTCCAACCACAATGCGATGCGGCACGCCGATCAGCTCCCAGTCGGCGAACATCGGGCCCGGACGCATGTCGCGGTCGTCGAGGATCACATCGACCCCGGCCTTCTGCAGCTCGTCGTGCAGACGGTCGCAGGCTTCGCGCACGGCTTCGCTGCGGCGGTAGCCCATCGGGCAGATCACCACCTCGAACGGTGCGATCGCCTCCGGCCATATGATTCCCTTGTCATCGTGGTTCTGCTCGATCGCGGCGCCCGCCACACGGGAAATGCCGATGCCGTAGCAGCCCATTTCAAGGGGCTGCGGATGGCCCTGCTCGTCGAGATAGGTGGCCCCCATCGCCGAGGAGTACTTGGTGCCGAGGTAAAAGACGTGCCCCACCTCGATGCCGCGCTGCAGCTTGAGCGTGCCCTGGCCGTCGGGCGAGGGATCGCCCTCGACCACGTTCCTCAGGTCCGCGAACTGCGGCTCGGGGAAGTCGCGGCCGAAGTTCACGCCGCGCAGGTGGAAGCCCTCTTCGTTCGCGCCCACCACGAAGTCGCTCATGCAGCGGACCGACAGGTCGCCGTAGACCTTCACCTTCTGCGGATCGAGGCCGACAGGCCCCAGATAGCCCGGCTTGCTGCCGAAGGCTTCGAGGATCTCGGCCTCGGTGGCGAAGCGGAAGCCGTCCTTCAGCTCAGGCAGCTTCCCGACCTTCACTTCGTTCAGGCTGTGGTCGCCGCGCAGCAGCACGAGAACGATCCGGGCAGGCAGGCTCCGCCCGGCCTCGTCGGTGCGGTCGGCCGCGAGCACCACGGACTTGACGGAGCGGGTGAGCGGCAGCCCGAGCAGCGCCGTCACGGACTCGCACTTGTCGCAGCCCGGGGTCGGCACCTTCTGCAGCGTCTCCTTCGGGGCCTGGCGCTCGGCCGCGGGCGGCAGCGCCTCGGCGAGCTCGATGTTGGCGGCGTAGCCCGAGCCCGTGCTGTAGGCGATGAGGTCCTCGCCCGTGTCGGCAATCACCTGGAATTCGTTGGAGCGCGAGCCGCCGATCGAACCCGTGTCCGCAGCGACCGGGCGGAAAACCAAGCCCGTGCGGCTGAAGATGCGGCAGTAGGCGTCGAACATCTTCTTGTAGCTCTCGCCCGCCTTCTGCGCGTCCCGGTCAAAGGAATAGGCGTCCTTCATAATGAACTCGCGGCCGCGCATCAGCCCGAAGCGGGGGCGCCGCTCGTCGCGGAACTTCGTCTGGATCTGGTAGAAGTTCACCGGCAGCTGCCTCCAGGAGGTGATCTCCTGGCGCGCGAAGTCCGTAATCACTTCCTCGGAGGTCGGCTGGATCACGAAGTCGCGGTCATGCCGGTCCTTGAAGCGCAGCAGCTCGGGGCCGTACTTCTCCCAGCGCCCGGACTCCTTCCAGAGCTCGGCGGGCTGCACGATCGGCATGAGCATCTCGATGGAGCCCGCGCGGTCCATTTCCTCGCGAACGATGTTCTCAATTTTGCGGATCACCCGCAGGCCCATCGGCATGTACGTGTAGACGCCGGCAGCCAGCTTCTTGATCATGCCCGCGCGGATCATGAGCTTCTGGCTCGCGATGTCCGCGTCGGCCGGAGCTTCCTTCAGTGTTGAGATAAAAAATTGTTGAGCTCGCATGGAACTTCCAGTCAGATAAGCGGCCGCACGCGCCCAGGACAGGCCCGGCGGTCCGAAACTAAACGAAAAAGCATTCTAAAACGAAGTCAGCCGGCTTCGAAACCGGCGGGCTTGGTCACGACGAGATTGTCGCGGTGGATGAGCTCGGGCTGCTCCATGTAGCCGAGGATCGCCTCGATCTCCTCGGTGTGCCGCCCGGCGATCCTCAGGGCATCGGCGCTCGGGTAGGCGGTGAGCCCCCGGGCGATCTCCTCGCCCTCGGGAGAAAGCACGGCGATCACGTCGCCGCGCTTGAAGTCGCCCCGCACCTCCTTTACTCCGACGGGCAGCAGGCTCGTGTGGCCGTCGATCAGCGCGCGGGCCGCTCCACGGTCGAGGACCACCGCGCCGGACAGATTGAGGTGGTCGGCAATCCAGGCCTTGCGCGCGAGAATCTTCGGCGTCTCCGGCACCAGCTCAGTGCCGAGGGGCTCGCCCGCGGCCAGCCTGCGAAGCGGCTCCTTTTCGCGCCCCGAGACGATGATCGTCGCAGCCCCGGTGCGGGCTGCGCGCTTCGCCGCGAGAACCTTAGTAATCATGCCGCCCTTGGACAGGGAGCTTGCGGCCCCGCCGGCCATCTTCTCGAGCGTCGGGTCGCCCGCCCGGGCCCGGGCGATGAAGACTGCGCCGGGGTTCCTGCGCGGGTCGGCGCTGTAGAGCCCCTTCTGGTCGGTGAGGATCACGAGCAGGTCAGCCTCGGTCAGGTTGGCGACCACCGAGCCCAGCGTGTCGTTGTCCCCCACCTTGATCTCGTCGGTCACGACGGTGTCGTTTTCGTTGATCACGGGCACGACGCCGAACTTGAGCAGCGTGAGCAGCGCCCCCCTCGCGTTCAGGTAGCGCGTGCGGTCGTTGAGGTCCCCGCCGGTGAGCAGCACGAGGGCGGATTTAATCCCGCGCTTTTCGAACTCGTGCTCATAGGCCTGCGCGAGGCTCATCTGCCCCACGGCAGCCGCGGCCTGCAGTCGGCTCACATCGGTCGGTCTTTCGGACCAGCCGAGGCGCAGGATTCCCTCGGCGATCGCCCCGGAGGAGACAAGGAGCACCTCGCGGCCGTCGCGCACGAGAGCGGACAGATCGTCGGCAAGCGCGGCGATTGCCTGAAAATCAAGCCCCCGCCCGTCATTTGTGATCAGGGCCGAGCCCACTTTCACCACAATGCGCTTCGCGTCCGCCGCGACGGAGCGGGCCGCTGCTGCTGATTCGCCTGCCATGATGCGTTCCCCCCTTTTTTCCTGTTTCCGTTTGCCCTGCCGCGGCGCTGCGCCGGACAGCGCCCCTCAGGCTTCATCCCCGGCGGAGGCGGCGCCGCCTTCAGAGTCCTCCCGGTGCTGGGCAAAACGAGGATCGGCCGCGTCCTGCGCCGCCTTCTTCTCAGCCCGCCGCGCCTCGTCGAGGAACTGCGCAATGGCCATCACGACCTCCCGCGTACCTTCCCTCGAGGCGGCAGACATGACGAAGAACGGCCGCCCGGCCCCCTCCCCGTCCTGCAGAGCCTCGCGCAGCTCGGCCACCCGCGCCTGCCTGTCAGACTGCGGCACCAGATCGAGCTTGTTGAGCACGACCCAGCGCGGCTTGGCGGCAAGCGACGCACTGTATTTCCCGAGCTCGCTCACAAGCGCACGGGCCTTGGCAACCGGGTCGCTGCCGTCGAGCGGGGCCATATCGATCACGTGCAGCAACAGCTTCGTGCGCTCCAGGTGCCGCAGAAACTCGTGGCCCAGCCCCGCGCCTTCGGCCGCCCCTTCGATCAGGCCTGGAATGTCGGCGATCACGAAGCTGTTCTCGTGCTCGATGCGCACGACCCCGAGGTGCGGCGACATCGTGGTGAAAGGATAGTCGGCGATCTTCGGGCGGGCGTTGGACACGGCCGTGATGAAGGTCGACTTCCCGGCGTTCGGGTAGCCGAGCAACCCCACATCGGCGAGCACCTTGAGCTCAAGGTGCAGGCTGTGGTGCACGCCGGGCTCGCCGAGCGTGTACTGCCTGGGCGCGCGGTTCGTCGCGCTCTTGAAGTGCAGGTTGCCGAGGCCTCCGCGGCCGCCCGCGGCGATCAGGGCCTTCTTCCCGTTCTCGGAGAGGTCGGCAAGGACCTCGCCCGACTCCTCGTCAGTGATCACCGTGCCCACGGGCATCCGCAGCACGATGTCCCGGCCGGCCTTGCCGTAGCAGTCCGACCCCATGCCGTTTTCGCCGTTCGGGGCCTGGTACCTGCGGGTGTAGCGGTAATCGATGAGGGTATTCAGGTTTTCATCGGCCACCGCCCAGACCGAGCCGCCGCGGCCGCCGTCGCCGCCGTTGGGGCCTCCGCGGGGAATGAATTTTTCGCGGCGAAAGGACGCCGAACCGTTGCCGCCCTTGCCGCCCTGAACTTCAATCTTCGCTTCGTCGATGAATTTCACAGCGAAATCCGTCCTAATGTGAGCCGGGGCTTCGCCCGGAATCTAAAAAAGCCCTGCCGCCAGAGACGACAGGGCTTTTGCTGAAAATTGCCAGACTGCCCGCCTCAGGCGGCAAGCGGGACAACCTTCACAAACTGCTGGTTGCGGGGACCCTTCACCTCAAATTCGACGGTGCCCGAAGCAGTCGCGAACAGCGTGTGGTCGCGGCCCATCATGACGTTGTCGCCGGCGTGGAATTCAGTGCCGCGCTGACGCACGATGATGGAGCCGGCGGAAATCACCTGGCTGCCGAAAACCTTGACGCCCATGCGATGAGCCTTGGAGTCGCGTCCGTTGCGGGTCGAGCCGCCGCCCTTCTTGTGTGCCATTTTTTTCTATTCCTCTAGAAAAAATTCAATGAATTAAGCTGCGATTTTTTCGATCTTCAGCTCGACGTAGTTCTGGCGATGGCCGGCGCTCTTCTTGGAGTGCTTGCGCTTGCGGAACTGGAAAATGCGGACCTTGTCGGCGCGGCCCTCGGAGACCACGGAAGCGGTCACGGAAGCGCCTTCGACGAGAGGAGCGCCCACCTTGAGCTCCTTGCCCTCGCCCACGGCGAGAACCTCGGAGAGCGTGACGGTATCGCCGACCTTGGCGCCCAGAGTCTCAACCTTGAGCAGGTCGCCTTCGGAGACGCGGTACTGCTTGCCGCCGGTCTTGATGATTGCGTACATTCTTTTCCCCAGTGTTTCACTCAGCCGGCAGCTGCGCGCTCTGGCGGGCCCCGGAACTGTGAAACCTTCTTGTGTCAAAAACAGGCTCCTTGGGAAGCAAGGAACCTGACCTGTGTGGCTCATCCTGTCTTGGGCAGGATGAGCAGAATATTATCTTCTGTTTTCCCCATAAAGTCAAATAAATTCCCGGGCTTTCATTCCGCGCCCGGAAGGCGGCCGGTTTCCCGCGGGCGGCGGAAAATTTGACATTCCCGTGGGAAGGAGTATTATGGTTGCCCTCGGTGTTGGAAACGACGGCTTTCCCCGCATGGGAACCCGCCGAATCAGCCGGCTCGGGGTGTGACTCAGCCTGGTAGAGTGTCACGTTCGGGACGTGAAAGTCGGAGGTTCGAATCCTCTCACCCCGACCAGATTTCGAAAAGCGCGCGGTGCGTCAAAGCTCCGCGCGCTTTTTCTTTCTGCCTTCCCCGCGGCCTCCCGCACATGCCTTCGCCTGCTGCTCGCGCGCGCCCTCCATGCGCGTTATTCTCCTGTTTGCCGAAAAGCGCAGGAGCGGCCTTCTGCGCAGGCACCGAAACACTGGAGGGCATAAAAGTTCATGCAGACCGACCGCCGATGGATTCTGGGCCTCACCGGAGGGATCGCCTCGGGCAAGACGACCGTGTCGAACTGGCTCGCCGCCGCGGGCTGCGCGGTGGCCGACGCTGACGAAGAATCGAGGGCCGTCACCGCCGCGGGCGGCGAAGCGATGCCGGAGCTCGAGCGAGAGTTCGGGCGGGCCTGCCTGCGGCCGGACGGCAGCCTCGACCGCCGGGCGATGCGCCGCATCGTCTTTTCCGACCCGCAGGCGCGCCGCAGGCTCGAGGCCGTGATCCATCCGCTCGTGCGGCGGCGGCTGATCGAGCGGCTCGCCGGCGGCGGCAGCGCCCCGTACTGCGTGCTCGTGGTGCCGCTGCTGCCTTCCATCCTGGAGCTGCGTCCTCTGCTGAACCGCCTGCTCGTGGTGGACATTCCCGAATCCCTGCAGGTTGAGCGCCTCATGAGGCGCAGCGGCCTTGCGCGCGGCGAAGCCCTCTCGATCCTTGCCGCGCAGTCGCTTCGCTCCGAGCGGCTCGAGGCGGCCGACGACGTGCTGGAAAACTGCGGCAGCCAGCCCGAGCTCTTCCGGGGGCTGGAGAGCCTGCACGAGCACTACTGCGCCATGGCCCGGCGCTTCATGGAGAACTGTGCGGCATGACAGAAAGCAAGGGAAAAACTGAAACGTTCTCAGTCCGCTGCCCGATCTGCGGCAGGAAGGTCCCGTGGGGGCCGCAGAGCCCGTGGCGGCCCTTCTGCTCCGAGCGCTGCAGGCTCATCGACCTGGGCGAGTGGGGCAGCGACGCCTACCGCATCGAGGGCCGGCCCGGAAGCGCAGACCTGCTTGACGAAGGCGACGCAAAAAAAGAGCGCTAGAAGCGCCTAAAACCTTCTCCACAGGCCGTGCCAGCCCTGCTCGAGGGCGGCCTCGAGCGCCTCCTGCGAGAAATCTCCGGAAGGCTTGAGGACCGGCAGCGCGCAGCCGGCGGGACCCGCCTCGCCGCCGCGCTCCGCAAAGACGAAGTCCGCGCCGGACGGGGCCTCCTCGAACCGTCCGCAGAGCGCACCGCGGAACGGCCCTCCCCGGTCAGTGACGAGCAGGGCGTCCGCGGGAAGAAAGCCGCGCGCGAGGCGCAGCTCGGCCCCGGAGGCCTCGCCGCCCGGAAGGAAAAGCAGCCGCGCGCCCGCTTCAAGCGCCCTGCGCGCCCTCTCGGGCAGGTTTGCGTCGCCTTCAAGCAGCGCCGCTCTCAAGGGCAGCCTCGCCCACCCCGCGATCACATCATCCATGGGCAGCAGCTTCCCGCCTGGCAGCCTCCCCCGCTCGTAAAAGCCGAAGCGCTGCCCCTCCAGCCCCCGCGGCTCCCCGCGCCAGCGCCAGCAGCGCCGGAAATGAAGCCGCACGAGCGCGTGCGGGTAATCCATCATCCGCACGAACCAGGGGTAGGAGCGCAGAACCTCCACGCCGAGCTCTTCCTCGAGCTCGCGCCTGAGGGCGCGCTCGGGGTCCTCGCCCGGCTCGAGCTTTCCGCCGGGAAACTCCCAGAATCCGGCGCAGGGCTTGCCCTCGGGCCTCGAGCCCATCAGGACCCGCCCCCGGCCGTCAATCAGAACCCCCACCGCGACATCCACCGGCTCGCGGCCGCCGAAACCCGCGCCGCTCATGGCAGGGGCCTGCCCCGCGCGACGCAGGCGGCCGCGGCCCGGGCGAACTGCTGGGCGACGCGGCCCGATCGGGAGCCTCGGCCCAGCGCGAACTGCAGGGCCGAGACGCGCATCTCCGGGGAGGCCGCCCGCTGCTCGGGCACGCCCAGCTCGCGCAGCCACAGCCCGACGATGTCAAGGTACTCGTCCTGCGAGAAGGGATAGAAGGACAGCCACAGCCCGAAGCGTTCGGACAGGGACAGCTGCTCCTCGATCGTCTCGGCGGGATGCAGCAGCCCGTCCGCGTCGAGGCTCGAGTCGAGGTTGTCGGCGGCGCGCTCGGGCATCAGGTGCCTGCGGTTCGAGGTCGCGTAGACGAGCGTATTGCCGCTGCCGCCCGCGATGGAGCCGTCGAGCGCAGCCTTGAGCGCCCTGTAGCCGCCCTCGCCCTGCTCGAAAGTGAGGTCGTCGCAGAAAAGGATGAAGCGCTCCGGGCGCCCGGCCACAACCTTCACGATGTCGGGCAGGTCGGTGAGGAAGTCGCGGCTCACCTCGATCAGCCGCAGACCCTCTGCGCGGTAGGCCATGAGGCAGGCGCGGATGAGCGAGCTCTTGCCCGAGCCGCGCGCCCCCGTGAGCAGCACGTTGTTTGCGGGCAGCCCCCGCACGAAGCTCTCCGTGTTGCTGAAGAGCAGCTCCTTCTGGCGCTGCACGTGCAGCAGCTCTCCGCCGCTGATCAGGGCGGGGCAGCGCACGGCTTCGAGCCGCCCCGCGGTCATCCCGAGATAAGGGCGGCGCTCCCAGCGGAAGGCGCTCTGCGACCAGTCGACATCGCCGGGATCAGGCGGCAGCAGCGCGTCCAGCCGGTCGATGAGCCTCGACAGTTTCTTTTCCAGTTCTCCGTTCATGAGGCTTGCCCTCCTTTTCCCGGTTCTTCAAGGCTGCCGATGGCGGCGGCGGCCGTCGACAAAACAAGGGCCCTCAGGCTCTCAAAGGGAGAGCTGCCTGCGCAGCGCCTCCCGGAGCCGGGCTTTCCCGTGGCCAGGGCAAAGGCAAACCGCACCTCCGCGAACTCTTCGCGAAGATCCCCGGCGATCCGCTCGAGCTCTCCGGCCCCAAGCCCCGCGTCGGTCGCCGCCGCGACCGCCGTCCCTCTGTCCAGGCGGAAGGCGAAGGCGTTCACGACAACGGGCGAAAACTCCACAAAGCAGCGGCGCGACTCGCCCCGCCCCGCCAAAGCGCCGAGTCCCGCGGCCTCCAGCGCCCCGAGCCCCGACCGCTCCGTGTCTTCCCGCCAGTCGGGGGCGCCCGCCTCCGAGCGCGCGCCCGTGCCCGCGTAAAGCACCAGGGTGTGCTTTTTCGGCTCCGGACGCCCCGGCCGCGCCCAGGCGAGCACCCGGAGGGCGCGCACGCGGGCGTCCGGGACGAGCAGCCCGCAGTCCCGCGAGACAGACCAGCCGGCCCGCCCCCGCGGGAACTGAAGCCTGAAGCCGCCCGCCCGGCCCGAGGCCGTCAGGCCCCGAATAGCGTTGAGATCCGCCCACTGCTGTGCCATGTCTGCCCGCTCCATTGATAAAAATAAAGCCCGGCCGGCCTCCGGATTCCGAAAGGCTCCTGCCGGGCGCCGCCCTGGGGGCCGGGGCGGCCTGCGGCCGCTCCGCTCCCTGCGCTTTTCAGCTCAGCCTGCCGTGGCAGTCCTTGAATTTCTTGCCGGAGCCGCACGGGCAGGGGTCGTTGCGGCCCACGTGCTCGAAAATTGCGGGATCGAGCTCGCGGGGCTCGCTGCCGCTCAGGCTCGCGGGCTCGGGCTCGGTCACGGACGAAGGCTCGGGCTGCGCCGCCTGGGCGGCCGCGGCCTGACGCTGCGCCTCCGCCGTTGTGGCGCTGCTCGCCGCCTCGGCCTCCTCCGGCATCTGGATCTGCACCTGCATCAGCACGCGGATCACGCCCTCGCGGGTGATGTCGAGCAGGTCCTTGAACATTTCGAAGGCCTCGCGCTTGTACTCCTGCTTGGGCTGCTTCTGGGCGTAGCCGCGCAGGAAGATGCCCTGGCGCAGCAGGTCGAGGCTGCTGATGTGCTGGCGCCAGGTCTGGTCGAGCACCTGCAGCAGCACGGAGCGCGCGAACGCGTTCCAGGCGTCCGCCCCCACGAGCTCCACCTTCGCGTTGTAGACCTTGTCGGCCTCCTCGATCACCTTCTGCACGAGGTCGTCGTCAATGCGCGACTCGTCCTCCTCCATCCAGCGCCTGGCGTCGAAGTCGACCGCCCATTCGCCGCGCAGCGCCGAGGTGAGGCCCTCGAGATCCCACTGGTCCTCAACGGTCTCCGGGGGCACATAGCGGCGCACGAGGTCGCTGTAGAAGCCGTGGCGCATCTCCGCCAGGCTCTCGGTGAGGTCCTTCGAATCGAGGATCTCGTTGCGCACCTTGTAGATCTCGTGGCGCTGGTCATTCTGCACGTCGTCGAACTCGAGCAGCTGCTTGCGAATGTCGTAGTTGCGCGCCTCGACCTTGCGCTGGGCGTTCTCGATCATGCGCGAGAGCATCCGGCTCTCGATCGGCACGCCTTCCTCGAGCTTGAGCCTCTCGGCCATCGACTTCATGCGGTCGCCGCCGAAAATGCGCAGCAGGTTGTCTTCCATCGACAGGTAGAACGCGGAGCTGCCCGGGTCGCCCTGGCGGCCGGAGCGGCCGCGCAGCTGGTTGTCGATGCGGCGCGACTCGTGGCGCTCGGAGCCAATGATGCGCAGGCCCCCGTTTTTCACCACCTCGTCGTGCAGCTTCTGCCACTGCGCCTTTTCCTTTTCGATCTGGGCCGCCTTCTGCTCCTCGGTGAGGCTGTCGTCGTGCGTGATCGCTTCGATGCGGTTGCTGATGCTGCCGCCCAGCACGATGTCGGTGCCGCGGCCGGCCATGTTGGTGGCGATCGTCACCATGCCGGGACGCCCGGCTTCGGCGACGACCAGAGCCTCCTTCTCGTGCTGCTTGGCGTTGAGCACGTTGTGCGGGATGCCCGCCTTGTCCATGAGCTTGCTGATGATCTCCGAGTTGTCGATCGAGGTCGTGCCCACGAGCACCGGCTGCCTGCGCTTGTAGCAGTCCTCGACGTCCTTCAGGATCGCAGCGTACTTCTCGCGCTCGGTCTTGAAGACCCGGTCCTGCTCGTCGCGGCGGATCATCGGGCGGTTGGTCGGAATCACGACCGTCTCGAGCCCGTAGATGTCCTGGAACTCATAGGCCTCGGTGTCGGCCGTGCCCGTCATGCCCGCGAGCTTGTCGTACATGCGGAAGTAGTTCTGGAAGGTGATGGAGGCCATCGTCTGGGTCTCCTGCTGGATCTTCACCCCTTCCTTCGCCTCGATCGCCTGATGGATGCCGTCGCTCCAGCGCCGGCCGGGCATGAGACGCCCCGTGAACTCGTCGACGATGATCACCTCGCCGTTCTGCACCACGTAGTGCTGATCCCGGTTGAAAAGCGTGTGGGCCTTGAGCGCCGCGAGCAGGTGATGCATCAGCATGATGTTCTGCGGCGAGTAGAGGCTGCGGCCGTTCTTGATGAGGCCGCGCTCGGTGAAGATGCGCTCGACCGTTTCGTGGCCCTGGTCGGAGAGGTAAACCTGGTGGGCCTTCTCGTCAACCCAGTAGTCGCCCGGCTCCTTCTCGCCCTTCTGCCGGGTGAGCAGCGCCGGAATCGCGTCCATCTCGCGGTAGAGCTCGACGTTGTCCTCGGCCGGACCGGAAATGATCAGCGGGGTTCTCGCCTCGTCGATCAGGATGGAGTCCACCTCGTCGACGATCGCATAGTTGAGCGGCCTCTGGCGGCGGTTGCCCGGCTCGTACTCCATGTTGTCGCGCAGGTAGTCGAAGCCGAACTCGTTGTTCGTGCCGTAAGTGATGTCGCAGGCGTAGGCGTCGCGCTTCACGGCGGGATCCTGCTCGCCCGAGAGAATCACCCCCACGCTAAGGCCGAGCCACTTGTAGAGGCGCCCCATCCAGCGGGCGTCGCGCGAGGCAAGGTAGTCGTTCACGGTCACCACGTGCACGCCCCGGCCGGTGAGCGCGTTCAGGTACACGGCAAGCGTCGCAGTGAGCGTCTTGCCTTCTCCCGTGCGCATTTCGGCGATCTTGCCGTCGTGCAGCACCATGCCGCCGATCAGCTGCACGTCGAAATGCCTCATGCCCATCACGCGCACCGAGGCTTCGCGCACCACGGCAAACGCCTCCGGCAGCAGGCTGTCGAGCGTCTCGCCCCGGTCGAGGCGGGCCCGGAACTCCCCGGTCTTCGCCTTGAGCTCCTCGTCGGAGAGCTTCTTCATCGAGGGTTCTAGCGCGTTGATCTGGGCGCAGCGGCGGCGGTAGGCCTTGACGAGGCGCTGGTTGCGGCTGCCGAAAATTTTTGTGAGAAATCCGTCGAACATATCATCCCTTGCGCCTGCGGCGCCGGCCCTGTGCCTTCCCCGCTTGATGCCCGCGGGAAGGGGGTTGCGCAGGCGTGAAGCCATACACTGGAAACCGTTCAAGCCCGGGAGCGCGCACCGCCCCCCGAGATTAAGCGAAAACAAGAATAGAGGATTATCGCACAGTCGGACAGGCGGGCGGGCGCCCCGAAAGGGGAAAAGAACCCCGCCCTGCCCTATACTTGCCGCTGCGGGAAGAGGAGGGCCGCCCCTTTCCGCATGCGCACCGGCGGCCCGCAGGAGCAAAGCCAGAACATCATGACTGCCGCACCCAAAGGCGGACCGGCGCTGCGCCGCCCGTTCCGCTACCTCAGCGCGAGCCGGGGCCTCGGCTCCAGGCTGCGCGCCGCGCAGGAAGTCTCCCGGGTCGTTGAGGAAGCCTGCGCCGGGCGGCGCCTGCGCGTCAGATTTTCCGGCCCGGGCCAGGCCGTGCTCCTCGAAGGCGGGGCGCTGCGGCTGGTCGTGCGCACCCCCTCCGAGGCCTACCAGATCCGCAACGTCATGCCCACCATCCGCGCCGCGCTCGAGCACGCCTTCGGCGGAGCCGTCCGTTCGGTCTCGGTTTCGGTGAACCCCACGCTGCACGACCCCCTGCCCTCGGGCGGCGACGCCCCGCAGGGCGAGCCCCGGCTCCCCAGCCCGGGGGCGGCCAGAGAGGCTCTTGAAAAAGCAAAGCGGCTTCCCGAAGGAAGCCGCATCCGCGAGTCGCTCGAAAACCTGGCCCGCTCGCTCGGGGAATAAAGCCCGGCTTTTCAGGCCAGAGCCCCGGAGGGCTTGAAGACAAAGTCGACGGGGGCTTTCTGCGCCTCCTCGAAGGTGACGAGCTCCCAGGCCCCCTGTTCGGCCAGCAGCGCCCGCAGCAGCCGGTTGTTGAGCGCGTGCCCCGACTTGTGGGCCGTGTACGCGGCCAGCAGCGGATGTCCCAGCACATAGAGGTCGCCCATCGCGTCGAGGATCTTGTGCTTCACAAATTCGTCGCGGCTGCGCAGCCCGTCGCTGTTGAGCACCCGGTAGTCGTCCATCACGACGGCGTTCTCGAGCGTGCCGCCCTGGGCGAGGCCCATCGAGCGCAGGAACTCCACGTCGTTCACGAACCCGAAGGTGCGGGCCCGGGACACGTCCTTCACATAGGAATCCTTCGAGAAATCCACCCGGGCGCGCTGAATCGTCGCGTCGATGGCGGGATGGTGGAAGCTGATGGAAAAGTCGAGCGTGAAGCCGAAATGCGGTTCGAGCCTCGCGCTCTTGTCGCCGTCCTTCACCTCGACCGTCTTCAGCACGCACACAAAACGCTTCGGCGCGTTCTGCTCGACGATGCCGGCGGCATGGATCAGGAAAACGAAGCTCGCCGCGGAGCCGTCCATCACCGGGATCTCCGGGGCGTCGACCTCCACCAGGCAGTTGTCGATCCCCAGGCCGTTGAAGGCGCTCATCAGGTGCTCGATCGTGCTCACCCGGGCGCTGCCCACATTGACAGTGGTGGCCAGCCTGGTGTCGTTCACGTTCTCAGGCCTGGCGGGGATGTCCGGCGCGCCCTTGAGATCCGTTCTCCGGAAAACGATGCCCGTGTTCTCAGGCGCGGGACGGAGAACCATGCGGATGCGACGCCCGCTGTGCAGTCCGATCCCCACCGTCGAGACCGGCTCCTTTAGCGTTCTCTGCTTAAGCATTTTTAGCTGCGTTTCAAGGCCGGCGCTTCGGGCCCTTTAAAGGCTGAAGACCTCGGCGCCTCGGGCGCCGGCAAAAGATTCTGGATCCGCTATTTTAGCGGAATCGCCGCTTCAGTGATGCGGCTTATTGCGGCTGAAGGCCGGCGTTTCCATGCTCCTGAGCATTTCCTCGCTGAAAAAGCCCTGGCTCCAGACATTCACTTCAAGGGGCTTGTCCTCCGGGCGCCCGCCCGGTTCGGCCGCCGCGCTCTCGGCGGGCTTTTCGGGCTTGGGCTTGGCCTTAGGCTCGGGCCGAGCGCTCTCCGCCTTCGGAGACTCCCAGGCAAAGCCGGGGGCCGCCGCGGCGGCGGGAGCACCGCCCGCCGGGGACTGCGCGAGAGCCGCGTGGTGCGGCTGCTCGGTCTCCGTCGGATCCTTGAAGGCAGGAATCGGCTCGGGCTTCGGGGCCTCGGCCGGAGCGGCCTGGGCAGGCGCCTTTGCGGCGGAATCGGACGCCGGCGCGGCCTGAGAGGCCGCCGCGGGAGCGGAGAAAATCGACGACCAGTCGGGGCGCGCCCCCTGCTTCTGCGCGTCGGCTCCCGAAAGCGGGCTGTCCATGCCGGTGGCCACCACCGTCACCCTCAGGTTATCGCCCATCGAATCGTCGCGGGCCGAGCCGAAAATCACGTTCGCGCCAGGCGAGACGAAATTGTTCAGGATCTTCATCACCTTGCGCGGCTCGGAGAGCTTGAGCGAGTTGCTCGCCGTCACGTAAACCAGAAGCCCGCGGGCTCCGTGCAGGTCGGTACCTTCGAGCAGCGGCGAGGACACGGCCTGCGTGGCCGCCTTCTCCGCGCGGTCCGGCCCGGAGGCGGTAGCCGATCCCATGAGGGCCGTGCCGTGCTCGCGCATCACGGTGGACAAATCGTTGAAGTCGACGTTGATCAGGCCCGGCGTGTGGATGATCTCCGCAATGCCGTTGCAGGCCTTGTAGAGCACCTCGTTCGCGGCATTGAAGCAGTCTTCCATGGTCGCGTCCTCGCCAAACTCGTCTTCGAGCTTGTCATTGAGGATCACGATGAGCGAGTCCACGTACTTCTTCAGGTTCTCGATGCCCTTTTCGGCGCGCGTCATGCGCGGCGTGCCCTCGTAGGAGAAGGGCTTGGTCACCACGCCGACGGTGAGGATGCCCTCCTCCTTGGCGATCTTGGCGATGACGGGGGCCGCGCCCGTGCCGGTGCCGCCGCCCATGCCCGCAGTGATGAAGAGCAGGTGCGCACCTGAGACGGCGTCGCGGATCCGCTCGGCGGAATCCACCGCGGCCTTCGCTCCGACCTCGGGGTTGGCTCCGGCGCCCAGGCCGCTCTCGCCAAGCTGCAGCAGGACGTGGGCCTTGTTCATCGCAAGCGCCTGGTGGTCGGTATTGGCGGCGATGAACTCGATGCCGTCGGCGCCCTGGTCCACCATATACTGGACGGCGTTGCCGCCGCCCCCGCCCACGCCGATCACTTTGATCACCGTGTTGCGCGGGTCTTTGTCCAGCATTTCGAAACTACTCATTGCACATCTCCGTGAGGCAGCCCTGACTGCTCGCCTTTAAGCCCTCCGTCGCGGAGAGCGTGAATTTGGAACATTATCTACGATTTTGGTGTGTTCAGCTCAATTTTCGCAAGATCGGCGCGCCCCCGCAGGGGCGGGGCAAATCAGTAATTGCCGATGAACCAGCGCTTGATCGTCTCCCAGGTGCCCCGGCCCATATGCATTTTTCCGCTGTCCATCGCCTTGCGGTGCACCATGGCGTCCCGGGCCGCCTCCCTGAGCAGCCCCACCGCCGTCGACCAGGCCGGGGAGCTGCCCGTGCCGCCGATCGTCTGTCCGATATCCGGCGAGCCGATCCGGCAGTGCTGCTCAAAGACGCTGCGGGCGAGCTTAAGAAAGCCCTCGGTCTGGCTCACGCCTCCGGTGAACACGATGCCGGCGGGAATGCGCTGGTCGAGCCCCGTCCACTTGAGCATCTCGCGCACGATTTTCAGGATTTCGCGCAGCCTCGCCTCGATCACCTCGGCGAGCTCCTGCTGCGCGATCACTCGGGCTTCGCCCACCGGAGTGTCGGCGTACAGCAGCTCCGCGGGATTGATGACGTCGCAGGCCCTGTAGCGGCTCGCGTCCGCCCCGCCGAAGCGCAGCTTCACGAGCTCGGCCGCCTTCTCATCGAGCTGGTAGAGCGCGGCGATGTCCTTTGTGACGGCGCTGCCGCCCAGGGGGACGATCGCCGTGAACCAGACGACGTTGCGGATGTAGACGGTCACGTCGACCGTGCCGCCGCCGAAATCGATCAGGCAGACCCCCAGATCGCGCTCCGAGGGCGTGAGAACCGCCCAGGCCGAGGCCCACACAGGCACGGTCCAGTGCGCCACCTCGACGCCGCTGCGGCGAACGCACCGCAGCAGGTTGGTCGCCGTCGTGGGCGAGCCGCAGGCCACGTGTATCGATGCCTCGAGCCGGTTTCCCGTCATGCCCATGGGCTTGAGGATGCCGCTCTCGCCGTCGACCGCGAACTCCTGGATCAGGATCTTGAGCACCTGCTCGCCGCTCTTGAGCTTGACCTCCTTCGCGTTGGCCACGGCCGCGTCCACATCGGACTGGCCGATCTCGGGTCCGCGCACGGGCGTGGCGCCCACGTTGTTCACGAATCTGAGCCGGTAGTCCTCGCAGGCCGTGTACACATCGGTGATGTGCAGCCCCGAGGTTCTCTCGGCCTCGTCAATGGCCGCGCGGATCGATCCCACGGCCGCCCCGATGTCCACCACGACGCCGCTGCGCACGCCCTCGGAGCGCGTGGAGCCGAGGCCGCAGATCTTCACCGCGCCCTCGCTGTTCGGTTCCGCAACGATCACCGCGACCTTGCTGGTGCCGACGTCGAGCGCCGCCAGTAAATTGCTTTTGTCCATATCGTCCTACACCGCCGGGCCATCCGCTTTCCCGGCGTCCTTCGGCTGCGCGGCCTGGGCCTCCGCGGCGGCCTGCTTCTGTTCATGGGCCGCGATCTTCGCGGGGTCCGGCATCGTGGCCGCGAATGCGTTCACGTAGCGCGCGTCAATCTGAGCGGGCGGCCCTCCCATCATGCGGGCCACCTCGCCGTAGTGGGCGACCACCAGGGCAAAGCGGCTGCCCGCGCTGCTGTCGTGAGTCTCGCGCCCGAGGATAATCCGCGTTTCGGGAACGCTGCCGCCCTCGATCTTCATCGACCAGGCCCCCCGGTCGGTCACGGAAAGCTCCTCGACGTCCGCGCCAAGCCGGCGCGCCAAGGGCTCGAGCACGCCGAACATCTCCACCACCTGCGGGGCCATCGGGTCGGGCCCGGAGAACCGGGGCAGCTTCTGCGCCTCAGAGGCCTTCACCTCCTTCGGCGCGAAAATCTCCCCGCGATCCGACAGCAACCGGGTTCCTCCCCAGAGCGCCGCCGCGCGCCGGCGCACGATTGTGACGCGGAGCGCATCGGGCCAGACCCGCTCGACGCTCGCCCGCGACACCCAGGGCACCGCCTCGGCCACCCCGCGCAGCGCGTCGATGTCGGCGGTGAAGTAGTTCCCGCGCAGGCCCTCCCAGAGCGATTTCTCGAGCGCCGGGCAGTCGATGAAGTCCGTCTCCCCGACGATCTCTATCGTGCGGATGCTGAAGTACGGCCGGTGCACCACATAGTCGCCCGCCAGCCAGGCAAGCGCCGCCAGGCACAGCATCATCACGATGCCCGCGCCCCTGCGGATCTGCCGCTTCGCCCCCGTGGTTTCCTGCATGGCTGTCGTCCCTCAGCCTTGAAAAGGCGCCCCCGGCCTCAGTCGAGCCTCGCCGCGGCCGCCACCTGCATCACGAGCTCCTCGTAGGAAATGCCCGCGGCGCGCGCGGCCATCGGCACGAGCGAATGCGGAGTCATCCCCGGATTCGTGTTGATCTCGAGCAGCCGCCAGGCCCCCTCTTCCATCATGAAGTCGATGCGGCCCCAGCCGCGGGCCCCAATCACCCGGTAGGCGCGCAGCACGTCGCGCTCAATCGCCTGCGCGGTGTTCTCGGGAAGACCGGCCGGGCAGGCGTACTTCACCTCGCTGCCCTGATACTTGTTGACGCTGTTGTAGTCGCCGCCCGGGGCGATGATCTCCACAATCGGGAGCATCCGCGCCGAGCCGCCCTCGCCGAGCACCGCGGCGGTGAACTCCCGGCCGTGGATCAGGCGCTCGACGCGCACCGAATCGTGCCCTCCGCAGCTCTCGCGGATCGCCTTCGCCAGCGAGGCCTCGTCGGCCCGCTTGAGCTTCACGACCCCGAAGGAGCTGCCGTCGTGGTCGGGCTTCACGATGAGGCTCGCGCCGAGCCGGGCGATGATGGAGGCCGCCTCCCGCGGATCGTTCGTCCTCACTCCGTCGGGTACGGGCAGCCCCTCCCCGTGCCAGAGCCGGCAGGTCGCGTCCTTGTCGATGGCCAGCGCGCTCGCAAGCACGCCCGAACCCGTATAGGGGATTCTCAGCCACTCGAGCACGCCCTGAATCGTTCCGTCCTCTCCGCCCAGGCCGTGGAGCATGTTGAAGGCCCGGTCGAATCCCCCGGACTCGAGCTCTCCGAGGCTCTGCCGGCCCGGGTCGAAGGCGCGGGCGTCCACGCCACAGCTGCGAAGCGCCTCAAGCACGCCCTGCCCGCTCGACAGCGACACCTCGCGCTCGCTTGAGCGCCCGCCCATCAATACCGCCACCCGGCCCAGACTCGCCGCGTCAATCATTTTTCTTCCCCCCCTGCAAGCTTGATGATGGCCGGTGCGGCTCGGCCTATGGAGCCGGCGCCCAGCGTGAGCACGACATCGCCGTCGCGCACCACCTTGAGGACTGCCGCGGGCACATCCTCCACTTTTTCCTCATAGATCAGATCCGCTCCGCCCGCAAGCCGGATCGCCCTGGCCAGGGAGCGGCTGTCGGCCCCCACGATCGGGGACTCGCCTGCAGGATAGACCTCGGTGAGCACGAGCACGTCGGCGCCGCGGTTGAGCACCTGCACGAGATCCTCAAAGCAGTCGCGCGTGCGAGTGAAGCGGTGCGGCTGGAAGGCGACCACGATGCGGTGCCCGGGGAAGGCTCCACGGGCGGAGTCGATCGTCGCCTGCATTTCATGGGGATGGTGGCCGTAGTCGTCGATCAGCGTAAAGGTTCCGCCGCCCTCCTCCTGCGGCACGCGCAGCCCCTCGGTCACGGCAAAGCGCCTGCCGACGCCGCGGAAGGAAGCAAGGCCGCGGCGGATCGCTTCGTCGGAGACGCCCACCAGGGTGGCCACCGTGATCGCGGCGAGCGAATTGGCCACATACTGCATGCCCGGCAGGTTCAGAACCACAGGCAGGGGCTCGTAGCCCGGCCGCAGCACCGTGTACTTCATCTGCAGCCCGCAGCGCTCGACGCCCACCGCGCGCACCTGGGCGTCCTCGCTGAGGCCGTAGGTCACCACGCGCTTGGTCACCCTCGGGATGATCGAGCGCACGTTCTCGTCATCGATGCACAGCACCGCCACGCCGTAAAAAGGCAGCCTCTCCACGAAGCGCACGAAGGCTTCCTTCAGCCGCCCGAAGTCCTGCCCATAGGTGTCCATATGGTCGTGGTCGATGTTGGTGACCACGGCGAGCACCGGCGAGAGGTTGAGAAACGAGGCGTCGGACTCGTCGGCCTCGGCGACCAGATACTCGCCTGTCCCGAGCTTCGCGTTGGTGCCGGCCGCGTTGAGCCTGCCGCCGATCACGAACGTGGGGTCGAGCCCTGCCTCGGAAATGAGTGCGGTGGTGAGCGACGTGGTCGTGGTCTTGCCGTGCGTGCCCGCAATGGCGATGCCCTTGCGCAGCCGCATGAGTTCGGCGAGCATCACCGCCCGGGGAACCACCGGGATGCGCGCCGCGCGGGCCGCCTGCACCTCCGGATTGTCCTCATGCACGGCCGAGGAGACCACCACCGCATCAGCCCCTTTTACGTGGCTCGCGTCGTGCCCCTTCCAGACCGTGGCCCCCAGGCTCCTGAGGCGGGCGGTGGTTTCGCTCTCGGCGATGTCCGACCCGGTCACGTGGTAGCCGAGGTTCAGGAGCACCTCCGCTATGCCGCTCATGCCCGCTCCGCCGATTCCGACGAAATGCACGTTTTTGACTACAAATTTCAATGCCATCAGAGCACCTTAAAAGTTAAATCCGTACGTGCCTCAATGATATCCGCAACTCGATCGGCGGCATCCGAATGCGACAGGCGCCGCGCCGCGCAGGCCATGCGCAGCAGCTCCTGGCGGTCTGCGCCGCGCAGCCTCTGCGCAAGCGCCTGCGGCGTGAGGGCGTTTTGCCGCAGGCAGATCCCGGCCCCGTTTTTCTCCATGTACTCGGCGTTCTGCAACTGGTGGGAAGTGGTCTTCACCACCAAAGGAACGAGCATCGCCGCGACGCCCGCCGAGCAGATTTCCGAAACGCTGGTCGCGCCCGCCCTGCAGATCACGAGATCCGACCAGGCGTAGGCCGCGGCCATGTCATCGATAAAGGGGCGGATCGAGGCCTTGAGGCCCGCCTTCGCGTAAAGCCCCCTGACTTCCTCCTCCGCCCCGGCGCCGCACTGGTGAATGACCTCGGGGCGGGCCTCAGGAGGCAGCAGCGCGAGGGCTGCGGGCAGCAGCCGGTTGAGGAAGCGCGCCCCGAGGCTGCCGCCGAAGACGAGCAGGCGCAGCCTCCTGCCGCGGCCCGCCAGCCGCTCCTCGGGAGGCGGAAGCGCCGCAATCTCGCTGCGCACGGGGTTGCCCGTCACCACGGCGCGCGCACCGGCCCGCCGGGCAGCCTCGCCGTCAAAGCCGCACGCGAGGACATCGATAAAAGGAAGCACCATCCGCACCGACAGCAGGCTCGCGGCGTCGCAGTTCATCACCACGGCGGGAATCCCCATCCTGTGAGCGGCGATCGCCGACGGGACGGCGATGTAGCCACCGGTGGAAAAAAAGGCGTTCGCCCCGCGCCGCCGGAGGATGTCCCGCGAAGCGGGAAATGCCCGCAGCAGCTTCACCGCGCCCCTGGCGGCCTCGGCGAGCCCGCGGCCCCGGACGCCTGAAAAGTCGACCGCGTCCATCTCGATGCCGCGCCGCTCGACAAGGCGCCGCTCCATGCCCGTCTCCGTGCCGAGCCAGGAGACCGTCCAGCCCCGGGCGCGCATGGCCGCGGCCACCGCAAGGCCGGGCATCACGTGCCCGCCGGTCCCCGCAGCCGCTATTACCAAATGTTTTCCAGAAGTCATCGCTTTTTCGCTTTTTTCTTATTCCGCAAGCCGGCCTAGATCTGGCCGCCGTGCATCAGCACGCGGTTTTCGTGGTCCACGCGCAGCAGCAGCGCGATGCCGCACAGCGTGGACAGGATCGCCGAACCCCCGTAGCTCATGAGCGGCAGCGTGAGCCCCTTGGTCGGCAGCAGCCCCGTGGCCACGCCGACGTTGATGCAGACCTGCACCCCAATCCAGATGCCCACGCCCTGGGCGACAAGGCCGGAGAAGACGTTGTCCATCTTAACGGCGATGCGGCCGATCTCAAAGGCGCTGCGGATCAGGCGGTAGTACAGGAAAAGCACCACGACCACGCCGACAAATCCGAGCTCTTCGCCGATCACTGCGAAAATAAAGTCCGTATGGGCTTCGGGCAGATAGTTGAGCTTCTCCACCGACCCGCCCAAGCCCGCCCCGAAAATTTCCCCGCGCCCGAGCGCGATGAGAGAGTGGGAAAGCTGGTAGGCCTTGCCCAGCACGTTCTCCTCGTTCCACGGGTCGAGATAGGCCACCACCCGGCTCAGCCTCCAGGGCGTCCAAATGATCATGGACGCCACGAGCCCGACCACGGCCGCGACCATGAGAAAGAAGATTTTATAGGAGAGCCCCCCGACGAACAGCACGCCCATCACGATGGCGATGACAACAATGGTCGCGCCGAGGTCCGGCTGCACGATGAGAAGCGCGGCCACGGCCCCCACGGCAAGAGCCATCGGCAGGAACCCCTTGCGGAAGGAATGCATGTAGTCCTGGCGCGTGAGGGTGAAGTACGAGGCGAAGATCACCGCCACGAACTTCGTGAACTCCGAAACCTGCAGGTTCATGAACGGGAAGCGGATCCAGCGCCGGGAGCCGTTCACGCTCACGCCGACGCCCGGCACGAGCACGAGCACGAGCAGTAGCACGGCCAGCACCCCGAGGGGCTTGGCAAGCCGCAGCCATACCCTCATCGGGACGTGGTAGACGCCGTAGGCCGCGACCAGGGAAATGGCAAGCGAAAAGAGGTGCCGGGTGAGGAAATAGGTCTGGGAGGTGCCGTACTTGGGCGAGTCGGCAAGGGAAATCGAGGCCGAGTAGACCATGACGGTGCCCAGCCCGAGCAACAGGCTCACCACCGCGACCACCACCCAGTCGAAATCGAGGCTCCTGCCGCGCATGAGCCTGCCTCCCGAAACGGGGGTGCTCATCTCGTTGGGATAGACCGCCTCGACCCTGAGCGCGTCTTCGTCCTTTCTGCGGCGCGCAAGGCGGCCGCGGAGCCTATCTAGCACGACCGGCCGGCCTCCTCGGAAGCGATTCGAGCGACGACCTCGCGAAAGAGCTTCGCGCGCTCCACGTAATTAGGAAACATGTCCCAGCTCGCGCAGGCCGGGGAAAGCAGCACCGTGTCGCCCGCGCGGGCCATGGCGAAAGCCTGGCGGACAGCCTGCTCAAGGTCCGGGGCGGCGCTGTGCGGAACGCCCGAGGGCTCGATGGCCCGGGCGATGATCCCGCCGTCGCGCCCGAAGGTGACGGCTCCCTTCGCCCAGCGCTTCACGGCGGGCTCAAGCAGCGAAAAATCCTGCCCCTTGCCGTCGCCGCCGAGAATGACGATAAGCTTCGCGCCTGCGCTGCCCAGCCCTTCGAGCCCGGCGGCGGTCGCCCCCACGTCCGTGCCCTTCGAGTCATCGATGAAATCGACTCCGCGCACCGACTGCACGAACTCCGTGCGGTGCGGCTCGCCGCGGTAGGCCTGCAGCGCCCGCAGCGCGGCGCCCAGATCCGCGCCCGCGGCAAGAGCCAGCGAGAGCGAGGTGAGGGCGTTGAGCGCGTTGTGCAGGCCGCGGATCTTTAGCGCCGAGACCGGCATCAGCCGCTCCAGGCGCAGCCCGCCTGCGTCGTCCAGACGCGAGCGGCACAGCCACTGCACCCCGTCAGATTCCGTGAGTCCCCAGTCGCCGGGGCGCTTCGGCTCGTCAAGCCCGAACGTCTCCGTGCGCTCGCCGGGCCTCGCGCTTTCCATCGACAGGCGGTCGCCCCGGTTGAGCACCTCGAGTGTCCCCGGAGTGAAGATCCGGCGCTTGGCCTCGACGTACGGGCCGAATCCGCCGTGCCAGTCAAGGTGGTCCTGCGTCACGTTGGTAATCACCGCGGCCCTGCAGTGCAGGCTGGAGGTCGTTTCAAGCTGGAAGCTCGAAAGCTCCAGCACCCAGACCTGGGGCAGCTCGCCCGAGGCCGCGCGCATGGAGAGCTCCCGAATCGCGCTCGGCCCGATGTTGCCCGCCGCCACCGCCGTCAGGCCGCTTTCGAGCAGCATCCTCGTGGTGAGCGAGGTGGTCGTGGTCTTGCCGTTTGTGCCCGTCACGCCGATCACGCAGGGACTGTAGCCTGTCTGCCCGCGCAGCCTCTCGAGCTCCCGGGCAAAAAGCTCGATCTCGCCCACGACCTCGATGCCGCGCTCCCGCGCCGCCTTCACCACGGGAGCCGCGGCGGAAAACCGCGGCGAGAGCCCGGGCGAAATCATGACGAGCTGCGCCCCGTCAAGGCCTGCCGGGTCCATCGGGCTTGAAAACTTCGCCGATGGCACCTCCGAGCGCAGCCTGTCCAGCAACGGCGGCTGCCGCCTCGTGTCCTGCACCAGCACGTCAAAACCCCGCCCGGCCAGGTACAAGGCGGCGTTAAAACCGGAGGATCCCAGTCCGAGAACCACAGCCTTTTGAGTTGACATAGCCTTATCCCTTCTTCAGATCCCGCTGCGGGAGATCAGCGGATTTTAAGCGTTGTGAGGCCGATCAGAACAAGAATGATCGTGATGATCCAGAAGCGCACCACCACCTGCGTTTCCGCCCAGCCCTTCAGCTCGAAGTGATGGTGCAGCGGGGCCATGAGGAAAACCCGCTTGCCGTGCGTGAGCCTGAAGTACGTGGTCTGGATGATGACCGAAAGTGTCTCCACGACGAAAATTCCGCCCATGATCGCCAGCACAAGCTCCTGGCGCACGATCACCGCGATGCAGCCAAGAGCGCCTCCGAGCGCGAGCGCGCCCACGTCGCCCATGAACATCTGGGCCGGATGGGCGTTGAACCAGAGGAACGCGAGCCCCGCGCCGGCCATCGCCCCGCAGAAAACGACAAGCTCGCCGGCTCCCGGGATGTAGTGGAAAAGCAGGTACTCGGCGAAATCGGGCCGTCCCAGCGCATAGGCGAAGATGCCGAGCGCGCCGCCCACCATCACGCAGGGCAGGATCGCGAGGCCGTCAAGCCCGTCGGTCAGGTTCACGGCATTGCTCGTGCCCACGATGACGAAATACGTGAGTACGACGAAGCCGAACACGCCGAACGGGAAGGAGATCTGCTTGAAAAACGGAATCGTGAAGTCGAGTCTGCCGCTGTAGGGCAGCGTAAAGCCCGAGCGGAGCCAGTCCCAGAGCATTGAGAAAGCCGAGGAGCCCGAGGGGGCCTCGATCGCGAAGGCGAGGTAGACCGCCACGAGGATGCCGATGAGCGACTGCCAGCCGAACTTTTCACGTGCGCTCATGCCGTGGGGATCGTGGTGCACCACCTTGCGGTAGTCGTCCGTCCAGCCGATCCAACCGTACCCGAGCGTCACGAGCAGCACCACCCAGATGTAGCGGTTCGACAGGTCAATCCACAGCAGCGTCGAAATGGTCATCGAGGCCAGGATCAGGATGCCGCCCATCGTGGGCGTCCCGTCCTTTTTCAGATGGGTCTTCGGCCCGTCGGTGCGCACCGCCTGGCCGAAATGCAGCTTCTTGAGCTCGCGGATCGTGTAAGGGCCGAAGGCCAGCCCTATCGCGAGCGCCGTCAGCGTCGCGAGCACCGCCCTGAGCGACAGGTAGTCGAAGACTGCAAAGGCCCGGACGCTGCCGGAGAGCCAGTGGAAAAGGTAAAGAAGCATGTCAAAACTCAGTTCGTTGTTTGATCAGAGCGGCATCCGCCTTCCTGCAGCGCCTTCACAATCCGATCGAAGTGCATGAAATTGGACGCTTTCACGAGCACCGTGCCGCCCTTCATTGCGGAGACCTCCTCGAGCGCCTGCTGCTGCAGATCGCCGAAGCTCGCGAAATGCCGCGCCCCGGGACCGAAGGCCCGGGCCGCGCAGGCCATCAGAGTCCCGCAGCACAGCATTTTCTGCACCCCGCTTTCTGCGGCGAAGCGCCCGATTTCCTCGTGGTACTCGGCGCCTCGGGAGCCCACCTCGCCCATGTCCCCCGCGATGAGCACGCGGGGAGCGGGAGCGCCGGCGAGCACGCGGATCGCCGCGCGCATCGAGTCGGGGTTCGCATTATAAGTGTCGTCGATCAAGAGCACTCCCGAGGGCAGCATCGTCCTCACGCCGCGGCGGGCGACAGGCCGGAACCGGCGCAGCCCCTCGGCCACCGCCTCCAGCGGAATGCCCGCGGCGAGCGCGCAGGCCGCGGCCGCGCAGGCGTTGCGGCCATTGTGCGCGCCCGCGATCGCGAGCCGCACCATCAGGTCGCCCGCGGGGGTTTTCATGCGCACCTCCGTGCTCGAGGCCATGGCGAAGACTTCCGCCGTCACGTCCGCCGCAGTACCGGGCTGGGTCGCGAAGGTCATCGTGCGCCGCCCCGCGGCGTCCCTGCGCCAGATGCCGGCGCAGGCGTCATCGGCCGGGAAGACCGCCACGCCGTCCTCCGGCAGGGCCTCGATCGCCCGGCCGTTCTCGACAGCCGTTGCCTCAACGTTCGGCAGGAACTCCTGATGCTCGCGCTGGGCGTTGTTGACCAGCGCGACTGTCGGGGCGATCTCTGCGGCGAGCTCGGCCATCTCGCCCACATGGCTCATCCCCGCCTCAACCACGGCGGCCCGGTGGGCGCGGCGCAGCCGCCACAGGGTGATCGGCACTCCCACGCCGTTGTTGAAGTTGCCCTCGGTGGCAAGGCTCCCCTGCTCGCCGAAAGCCGCGCGAAGGACAGAGGCGATCATCTGGGTCGTCGTGGTCTTGCCGTTGCTGCCCGACACGAGGATCACCGGAATCGTGAACCGGCGCCTCCAGGCCGCCGCCGACTCGGAAAAGGCGCGCCCGACGTCGGGCACGACGATCTGGGGCGCGTCCGAGCCCTGCACGGGGCGGGAAACCAGAACCGCGGCCGCGCCCTTGCCAAGTGCATCCCCCGCAAAGTCCGTGCCGTCGAAACGCTCGCCTCGCAGCCCCACGAAAAGTTCTCCGGGCCGCACTTTCCTCGCGTCCGTTGAGACGCCCGTCACCCTGACCGAGCCGTCGCCCAGAAGCTTCGCGCCGGCGATCGTGGCCGCGATTTCCGCTGCCGAAATCAACTCTTCACTCATTTCTGTTCCTTGTTCCTGCGGGCAGCCCGGGCGCGTTCCCCGAAGGCCCGTTCAAGCGCCTCCGCATCGGAGAAGTGATGCCTCACGCCCCGCACTTCCTGATAGGTCTCATGGCCCTTGCCCGCCACGAGGATCACATCCTCGGGGGCGGCCTCGGACACCGCCATCTGAATCGCCTCCGCCCGGTCGAGGATGATGCGGGGACTTCCCGCTCCGGCGGCCACGGCCTGTGCGATGGTCAACGGGTCTTCAAAGCGCGGATTGTCCGTCGTGACGATGACCCGGTCGGCGCCTGCGGCCGCCGAGCGGCCCATGAGGGGCCGCTTGCCGTGATCTCGGTTGCCGCCCGCGCCTACGACGATCCAAAGCCTGCCGCCGCGGGCGCGGGCCACCGGCCGCAGCGTCTCCAGGGCCTTGTCTATCGCGTCAGGCGTATGGCAGTAGTCAACCACGCCCAGCGGCATCCCCGGAGCGCGCACCTGCTGCAGGCGCCCCGGCGGCGGCAGCAGCTCCCCGAGAAGCGCCGCGACCTGCTCCGCCCCGGCCGCTCCGGAGGCAAGCACCACGCCTGCGGCGCCCAGCAGGTTGTCCACGTTGAACAGTCCGAGCGCCTTGGCCTGCACCGGGTACTGCCTGCCCTTCCAGGCGAGGCGGAACGACACGCCCGAAGCCCCGACTTCGACGTCCCGGGCCTCCAGCGCCTCGCAGCCCTCGGGCACGGCCGTGCCCCGCGAGGTCGCCGCAATGGTGCGCACTCCGTGCGCGAGCGCCGTGCGGCACATCCGGGCTCCCGCCGGATCGTCGATGTTTACCACCGCGGCCTCCAGCTCCGGCCGCTCGAAAAGCAGCGCCTTCGCATCCTCGTAGGCCTGCATGGTCTTGTGGTAATCGAGGTGGTCGCGGGTGAGATTGGTGAAAAGGGCCCAGCGGATCCGCGTCCCGTCCAGCCGTCCCTGCACCAGGCCGATCGAACTTGCCTCGATCGCAAAGGCCCGGGCCCCGTCGAGCAGAGCCGCATGAAGCAGACGCTGGATGGTCACCGGGTCGGGCGTGGTGAGGGGCACCGCCGAATAGGAGCGCCCCGCCATGCTGCAGCCTATGGTGCCGAGCACCGCGCAGGGCTGCCCGAGCCGGGTGAAGAGCTCGCCCATCCACTGACTCGTGGTCGTCTTGCCGTTGGTGCCGGTCACCGCCGCCCCCGAAAGGCGGCGTGAAGGCTCTCCGTAATAAGCCGAAGCGAACCCGCCCAGCGAGGCGGCCAGCCCCTTCACCGCGAGGCTGGGGACGGCATCGGGCGGCTGAACCCCCTGCGCGCCCTGCGCCTCGTAGAGCACGGCGCCCGCGCCCGCGTCCGCCGCGGCCTGCATAAAGCGCCGGCCGTCGGCCGAAAGCCCGGGAACTGCGAGAAACACGTCGCCTTTTGCGACGCGCCTTGAATCCAGCTCGAGCTGCGCGTCGGCAGCAACCTTTTGCTTCAACCACTGAAGGGCTTCGCCCAGCGTTGCCTCAGACATTGGCTTCAGAATCCTCTTGAACTTTGACATTCAGTGCGCAGACGGCGCCGCGCCGCCCTGGCGGGGCCTGCGGCCTCCGGCGAGCGCAACGCCGCGCCCGGAGTCTGCGTTTTTCGCGAACACGACCCCCTGAAGCGTGTCAGGCTGGTCGGGCGCCACGTGCAGCGTGGTGAGCACTCCCTCGGCTATCTGCGCGAACACAGGAGCCGCCACAACGCCGCCCACATGGCCGCCTTCCGTCGGATCATCGACCATGACGGCGATGATCACCCGCGGGTTGGAAGCCGGCACGATGCCGATGAAGTCGGAGACGTAGCGGTGCACGTACTGGCCATTCTGAATCTTGTAGGCCGTCCCCGTCTTTCCGGCGACCGAGTAGCCCGGAACCCGGGCGCGGGTCGCGGTACCTCCTGACTCGAGCACGCCCATCATCATGCCGCGCATCTGGTGGGCGGTCTTCGGCTTGTAGACCTGAACGCCCTCTGCCGCCCGCCCGGTCTTGAAGAGGGTGAGCGGAATCACGTCGCCGTTGCGGGCGAAGGCCGTGTAGGCCCGCACGAGCTGCACCAGGGAAACGGCCACGCCGTGGCCGTAGGAGATGGTCGCCTGCTCGATCGGCTGCCAGTTCTTGCCGTTGCGCAGAATGCCGGCGGCCGCGCCGGGGAATCCCACGTCGGGCGCAGTGCCGAACCCGAGGTCTCGATACATCTTGTACATCACCTCGCGGTTCACCTTGAACGAAATCTTGGTGGTGCCGATATTGGAGGACTTCGCGATCACCTGCCGCACGGAAATCCGCCCGTAGTTGTGGGTGTCGCTGATCGTGCGGTTGCCGATCGTGAAGCGCCCGGGCGAGGTGTCGATTATCGTGTCAGGAGTGACCGCGCCCATGTCGAGGCCCTTGGCGACCGCAAAGGGCTTCATCGTGGAGCCGGGCTCGAACACATCAGTCAGCGCGCGGTTTCTCATGCGCTCGAAGGTGACCGTGCGGCGCTCGTTCGGATCGTAAGTCGGGATGTTGGCGAGGGCGAGGATCTCGCCCGTGCGCACGTCGGCCACTATCGCCGCCCCGGCCTTCGCCTTGTGGGCGGCCACCGACTTGGAAAGCGCATCAAACGTGAGGTACTGGATGCGCGAGTCAATCGACAGCTCAATGTCCTTGCCGGACACCGGCTCGCGCAGCCAGGCATCCTCCACGACCCGGCCCAGGCGGTCGCGGATCACGCGCCGGCGGCCCGACTCTCCGGTGAGAACAGTGTCGCGCGCAAGCTCAATGCCCTCCTGGCCCTTCTCCTCCAGGTTGGTGTAGCCGACGACATGGGCGGAGACCTGCCCGTCGGGATACTGGCGCCTCATCTCGTCAGAAACGTGCACGCCGGGGATCTTGCATTCCTTCACCTGGTTGGCCACGCTCACGTCCACCTGCCGGTGCAGGTACACGAAGCTCTTGTTGCGCCGCACGGCGATCTTCGCCATGATCTCCGAGGGCTTCATGTCGAGCAGCTTCCCGAGCTTTGCGATCTGCTCCGGAGTGGCGGCCGCGGCCTCCGAGGGCACGACCCAGACCGACCGGGCGGGCATGGTCGAGGCGAGCACGATGCCGTTGCGGTCGAGGATCTGTCCTCTCGGCGCAGGCACGGACAGCGTGCGGGCGAACCGCACCTCGCCCTGCCGCAGCAGGAAGTCGGTCGAGATGCCGCCCTGGAGCCAGAACGCGCGCAGCACCAGCACGCACAGCGCCCCGGAAATGATGCCGAGCGCTATGTAGGAACGCACCGGCTGGATCTGAACCGCAAGCAGCGGGTCCTGCCCAGGGGCGGCCCGCCGGCCCTTAATCGGAACGCCTTCCAGGCGCCACCAGCGCTTGAACCGGACGATGAGCCGCCTGGCCAGGCGTCTCGCGGTTTTTCTGAGCCACTCATTCATGATTCAGCCCCCCGCTTCCCTTTACCGGCGGCAGCTCCTTGTACTCGAGCGTCACCGTGTTGCGGCTCGTCGCGGGCTGCAGCCCCGATTTCGCAGCCTCGGTGGCGATGTATCCGGGCAGGGCCGCGCGCGAAATCTCCATATAAAGATCCGTCGCGTCGTCGTTGAGCCGCTTGCTCTCGTTTTGCAGCCGCTCGATCTGCGCGGTGAGCGACCGGACCCTGCTCTGGCTCGTGACAAGAGAGATTCCGCTCAGGAAGAGGACTGCGGCCCCCGCCAGCGTCACGACCGTGATGACCCTGAAGCGCCCTCCGCTCATCTGCCGCCTCCCAGCACTTTCTCCGGATCCCTCCAGGGCTCGGCGCTGCGCTCGCCCACCCGCAGCGTCGCCGAGCGGGCGCGGGGGTTCGCTGCGCATTCGGCCTCGCCGGGACGGATGCGCCGCACCCGTTCGAACAGCGGGCTCGGAAGGTCCGACTGCCGCAGCGGCAGCCTCGGGTCGACCTCCCTTTCGGGATGCTCGGCCGCCTCGAAAAATCTTTTCACAATCCGGTCCTCGAGCGAGTGGAAGCTGATCACTGCGAGCCGCCCGCCCGGCGCGAGCAGCTCCCCGGCCTGCCGCAGCGCCTCGCTCAGCTCGTCAAGCTCTCCGTTGATCCTGATGCGTATCGCCTGGAAGGTCCGGGTGGCCGGATGCTGCGCGCTGTCGCTGCGGCTTCTCGGCACCGCCCCCTCCACGATCGAGGCGAGCCTGAAGGTCGTGTCGACGGGCGCCTTCGCGCGCTCGGCGACGATCGCGCGGGCGATGCGCCTCGCATAGCGCTCCTCGCCGTAGCGGGAAATCGTCTCGGCGAGCTCCTGCTCCTTCACGCCGGCGAGCCACTGCGCCGCCGTCATGCCGCAAGAGGTATCCATGCGCATATCGAGGGGGCCGTCACTGCGGAAGGAAAAACCGCGCGAGGCATCGTCGATCTGCGGAGAAGAAACCCCGATGTCCATCATGATGCCGCTCACGGAGCCGGGCGCAACGCCGCGGGCCGCCAGCTCGCCGCTCATGCGGGAAAAGGGAGTATGAATGATCCTGAAGCGGGGATCCACGATCGAGGCGGCGGCTGCCACTGCCTCGGGATCGCGGTCAAAGGCGAAAAGCCTGCCGGCAGGGGAAAGTCTCGCAAGAATGCGGCGCGTGTGCCCGCCGCGCCCGAAGGTGGCATCCACATAAAGGCCGTCAGCCTTCCACACCAGCTCCCGCGGGGTTTCCTCCGCAAGGACCGGCCGATGGGCGAACTCTTTCGAGCCTGCCTGATGAACTGCGCTTTCCAAAACCTGTCCCGCCTGTCAGTTAAAAAATTTCCGGGGGCGGCCGCGGGGGAGCGCCTTCCCTTGAAAACCGGAAGACTCCCTTGGCGCAACGTCCTGCGGCTGGAGCAAAATCGTATCGCGAATCTTAAACGAGTTTGACCAGTTGAAAAAGTTTAAATGAAAATATATCAGGAACCCGCTGAAAACGGGGGTTTGACCACCCCGGTGCTAATTCCCGGGAATTTTCCTTGCATAAGGGAAAACAGCGGAAAAAGGATTTTCACGAAGAGCCGAAAAGGCGTAAACGCCATAAAATTTCATTTCAAAATCATTGGGATTTGATTTTATAGAAATTAGACGTCTCTTTTCTGCGGCCAAAAGATTAACACCGCCGGGTCCGCCGCAGCGATGGATAAGGGCACGGAGTTTCTCTATAAGCCGGATTTTGTTCCGGGTCGCCCCGGTGACGGCCATTCGTCTTGTCCCGGCCTCGCGGCCGGGCTCTAGCCACTTACCCGCAGCCTCGCCGGACAGGGTCATCGGCTGCCTATTTAGTGTTGCTTCCCGTAGAGATTGCCCGTTTCACCCGAACTGAATCGGCTCGTCTCTGCTGCTCTGATCCGCGCCTCGCGGCGGGCAGCCGTTAGCTGCTACGGTGTCCTGTGAAGTCCGGACTTTCCTCGGGCGGGGGCCGCTGGGCCGCCCGTCCACGGCCGTCCGAGAAACTCCGTGCGGAGGCACACTATAAGAAGAAATCTCAAAAGAAGCAAACGCTCCGCCGGGGCGCTGGCATACAATATCCTTTTGATTTGCCGTTCGACCTGTCTGCCAGCAAATGTTCTCAGCAAAAAAACTGATCCCTCTTGCCGTACTCTCCAGTCTGTGCGCGGCCGCTTCCGCCGAGGGCCTCGCGGCCAGGGCGCTGTCCGCGATCAGCGAAACTACGCCCGCCGGCCTTGTCGACGACTCCGAACGCGAGCCGGGAGCCACAGGCTGGTTCAAATCCGTGGGCCGCGGCTTCGGCAGGCTCGTCGACCGGGGCGACACCCATCTCGTGCTGCCCCTGTACACGGAGCATCCGCGCTGGGACTACTCCAATCGCAGCCAGGAGAATGCCTATCCCTTCGGCGGCGGCTTTGCCCGCAGCATGATCGACAGCCGGGGCAACGAAAGGCTCGCCTACGCGATCGTCTTCTCCGACTCCCACTACAAGCCCGAGCCCTTCCTGGGCTACGCCTGGCTGTCCCGCTGGAACGTGGGCCAGACGGGGCTGCATGTCGGCGCGGGCTACCTCGCTGGGCTGACCTTCCGCGCGGATTACATGTGGCTGCCCATCCCCGCGCCCCTGCCCCTTGTCAACGTCGGCACGAAGAACGTCGGGGCCTACATGACCTACATCCCGTTCTCCAACGTCTTTTTCGTTTTCTCCACCATCGCGATTGACAGCCGCTCGTCCAGAGAGATGCCCCTCACGCCGAAAAGCGTCTGGTTCAACCGCAGCAACCTTGTTTACGGCGGCGCCTCCTGGGTGCACAACGACCTGGGCAGTCCGGACGGCATGACGATGAGCTCCGATGCCGGGTGGAACGCGGGCGTGCGCCACTACTTCGATCGCCACTGGGCGGCCGACCTCGGCGTGATACGGTCCCGGCACAACACTTACTGGTACGGCGACAAGCGCCACAAGTGGGACATGACCCAAGTCAATCTCTTCGGCCAGTACCACGCCGATGCCACTGACGCCCTGCGCGTCTTCGCCGGCCTGGGGCTCGGCTACGCCAGCCTGCACCGCGACGGGCTCACGAAAAACTCCGTCCATCCGGCCATGCAGGTGGGATTTACATGGGCCTTCAGCCGCGAATTCCACCTGACCGGCAACATGACGACCGCCTTCCCGCGCTTTCACCACATCGACGACGAGGTGACCACAGGCAAGGCGACGGCCCGGCCCGCTCCGACCTCCTTCAATCTCTCGCTCGGGAAAACGTTCTGAGGCGCAGCCCGAAGCCTCGCGCTCTCGCCGGCTCTTTTATTAAAATACCGGGATCCCGGCTTGAGCCGGGATCCCTTTCTTTTTTCTCACTCAGAAGACTATTTTCATGGATCGCAATGATGAGCTTTTCGAACGCGCGCAGCGTTCCATCCCCGGCGGCGTCAACTCGCCCGTCCGCGCTTTCCGCTCGGTAGGCGGCTCTCCGCGCTTTATGCAGAAGGCCTCCGGGCCCTTCATGTGGGATGTGACCGGAAAGAAGTACATCGACTACATCCTTTCCTGGGGCCCCATGATCCTCGGCCACGGCAACCCGGAGGTCCTGCGGGCGGTCCATGAGGCGTGCGACCGCGGGCTTACTTTTGGAACGGCGACGGAACCCGAAATCCTGATCGCCGAGGAAATCCGCAAGCTCGTCCCCTCCATCGAGACCGTCCGCCTCGCCTCCTCCGGCACAGAGGCCGGCATGAGCGCCATCAGGCTGGCCTGCGGCTTCACGGGCCGCAGCAAGGTGATCAAGTTCGAGGGGTGCTACCACGGGCATTCCGACCGCCTGCTCGTCAAGGCGGGCAGCGGCATGCTCACCTTCGGGCACCCGAGCTCAGCCGGCATCCCCGCCGGGGTCACCGCCGACACGATCGTCCTCGAATACAACAACCCCCAGCAGCTCGAGGACACCTTCAGGAGCTGCGGCAGCGAGATCGCCTGCGTGATCGTCGAGGCCGTGGGCGGCAACATGAACATGGTGAAGGGCTCACCCGAGTTCATCCATGCGATCCGCGATCTGTGCACCCGATACGGCGCCGTGATGATCGTCGACGAGGTCATGACCGGATTCCGCGTCGCGCTGGGCGGCGCTCAGTCGGTCTACGGCGTGAAGCCCGACCTCACCATGCTGGGCAAGGTGGTGGGCGGCGGCATGCCCGTTTCCGCCTTCGGCGGGCGGCGGGACATTATGAACATGGTGGCCCCGCTCGGCCCCGTCTACCAGGCGGGCACGCTGTCCGGGAACCCGGTCGCGGTCGCAGCGGGCCTGGCTACGCTCAGGCTCGTGCAGGCCCCCGGGTTCTACGACCGCCTCACCTCCATTTCCCGCAGGCTCACCGAAGGCCTCACCGAGGCCGCGCGAAGCGAGGGCGTTCCGTTCTGCGCCGACTACTGCGGCGGCATGTTCGGCCTTTACTTCCTGCCGAAAGTGCCCACGCGCTTCTCTGAAGTCACCCGGGCCGACACCGCAGCCTTCGGCCGCTGGTTCCACCACATGCTCGACGCCGGCTGCTATTTCGCGCCCTCCACTTATGAAGCTGGGTTTGTCTCCATCGCCCACACGGACAAGGAGATCAGCCACACCATCGAAGCGGCCCGCGAGGCCTTCGCCGCGCTCAAGGCCGGCCAGTAAGCCGCCGGGCTGTCCCGGACGGGGGAGGAAGACAGGAAATGAAGGGACTGCCCGCTGCATTTGCCGCACTCGCGCTGGCCGCATCCTTGTCTGCCGCGGCCTCAGGCGTGTTCCAGCACCAGCAGCCCGCCGCAGGCGCGCTGCCTTCAGCCGCGGCGCAGGCGACGCCTGCCGCCACCGCCCCGGAGGCGGCGGTCCGCGTGAGGCTGCTCGCGGACCGAACCGCGGCGCTGCCGGGCCGCCCCCTGCAGCTTGCCGTGGAGCTGCGGCACGCTCCGGGCTGGCACACCTACTGGAAAAACCCTGGAGAAGCAGGCGCCCCGACCGAATTCGCCTGGAGCCTGCCCGCCGGGTGGCGCGTCTCCGGGCCCCGCTGGCCCGCTCCCGAGCCGCGCACGGATCAGGGCATCACGAGCTACACGGTTTCTGGCCGCGCGCTCTATCCGTTTCAGGCCTTTGTACCGCCGGACGCGGGCGGCCAGGCGAAGCTCTCGGTGCACGTGTCCTGGATCGCCTGCCGGGAGCAGTGCGTCCCGGGCGAGGCGAGCGCCTTGCTCACGCTGCCGGTGGCCGCGTCGGACTCCGCCTCGGCAGACGCCCGCGCCATCGGACAGGCGCTTGAAGCCTCGCCCCGCCCTCTGAAGGACGGCGTGAGCGCCGCCGCCGGACGCGGCGTCCTGCTTCTCACGGCGGTAAACGGCCTGCGGCCGCAGCAGTTCATTCCCGAGCAGCCGGGACTGCTCGACGAGACGAAGGCCCAGGTCAGGGACGCCGCCAGCGGAAAGGCCCGGCTCGCCCTCTGGCTGTCCCCGAAGCTCAAGAGCGGGCCCGCCCGCATCTCCGGCGTGCTCTTTGCCGAAGACAGCACCGGCCGCAGCCGCCCCTTCGCTCTCGACATCACGCCCGCGGTCCTGCCGCCCGGGGCGCAGCTGCCAAAGCCGGCGCCCGTCGTACAGGCGCCCCCTGCAGGGAGCTCTCCCGGCGGAGAGGCCTCAAGGCTCACTCTCGCCTCCGCGGCCCTCTTCGCAGCCCTGGGCGGCCTCATTCTCAATCTGATGCCCTGCGTCTTTCCGGTTCTATCGCTTAAGATGCTCGGCCTCGTCCGCGCCTCGGGCGAACGCAGGCTCCTGCCCCACGGGCTCGCCTTCACCACCGGGGTGCTGCTCTCCATGGCGGCGCTGTCGGCGCTGCTGCTTGCGCTGAAGGCGATGGGCTCGGAAATCGGCTGGGGCTTCCAGCTCCAGAACCCCCTGGTCGTGCTCCTGCTCGCCCTTCTTTTCTGGGCCATCACGCTCAATCTCGCAGGCCTTTACGAATTCACCTTCGGTTCCCGCGCGGCCGGCGCGGTGGCTTCGAAAACCCCTGCGCGCGGCGTCGCGGGCAGCTTCTTCACCGGCATTCTCGCCGTGGTGGCCGCCAGCCCCTGCACGGCCCCGTTCATGGGCGCGGCGGTCGGCTTCGCACTCGCCCAGCCGGGCGCGGTCTCGATCATCGTATTTCTTTCCCTCGGGCTTGGCATGTCGCTGCCCTGGCTGCTGCTCACCCTTTTCCCCGGGTGGACGCGCCGGCTGCCGCGACCCGGGGCTTGGATGGAAACACTGCGCCACGTGATGGCCGTCCCTGTCGGGCTGGCCGCCCTGTGGCTGCTGTGGGTGCTGAGCCGGCAGGTTTCCCTGCCGGGCCTTGCCTGCGCTGTGGCGGCGCTGCTGCTTGCGGGGCTCGCGCTGCTGCTTCTGGGGCTTTCGCAGCGCGGCCGCAGAGGCGCCCGCTACTGGAGCACCTTCCCTCTGGCGGTCGCCGCAGCCCTGGTCGTTGCTGTCGGCGCCGGGCGCTTCAACGCGGCCTCTTCAGAGGCCGCACAGGGCTGGAAGGCCTGGTCGCCGGAAGCGGTTCAGGAGGCCCTCTCCTCGGGCTCGCCCGTCTTCGTCGACTTCACCGCCGCATGGTGCGTCACCTGCCAGGTGAATCAGGCGGCCGTCGTCAACACCAGCGAGGCCCGGCAGCTGTTCGCCCGCTACGGCTATGCGCGGCTGGCGGCGGACTGGACCAGCCGGGATGAGAAAATCTCTCGGGAGCTGAACCGCTACGGGCGCAGCGGCGTTCCCCTTTATCTTGTTATTTCAAGAGACGGGCGGGTGGACGTGCTGCCAGAACTGCTCACCCCCGAGGCGCTCGCCGCCGCACTGAAGCGGGGAGCCTCCTGATCGGCCCGCCCGCTTGCGAAATAGGCAAGGAACGCGTCGATCGCAGGCCTGCCCTCCGCGGCCCGGGGCGAATCGATCACCGCGCAGAGCGCATAGAGCATTCCGCTGCGCGAGCGCACGTATCCCGCTGCGCTCCGCACGCCGCTCAGGTACCCGGTCTTGATGCGCGCGGTGCCGGCGGGCACAGGCCGCCTTCTCATCGTGCCGTCCAGCCCCGCAATGGGCAGCGACGACATAAACTCGGGCCCCCAGGGAGAGCGGTACTCTGCCGCGAGCGCCAGCGCAATCTGACGCGCTGAAGCCCGGGTCCGCCGCGACAGCCCCGAGCCGTTGTCCGGCACGAGCCCCGCTGTGTCGATGCCCAGCCCCTCAAGCCAGCTCAGCAGCCTCTGCCTCGAGGCCCTGAGGGTCGCGCCCCCGGGTTCGTCTGCGGACAGCAGCAGAAAAAGGCTTCTCGCCATCGGGTTGATGGAGCCCTTGTTCGTCGCCTTGATGAGATCTGCGAGACTCTCCGAGGACAGGCTCAGCAGCTCCCGCTGCCCCTCGGGAATCCGTCCCGTTGACAGCCGCCCCGTCCAGCTCCCTCCCGCCTCGCTCCAGAGCGACCGGAAAAGCGCCTCGTCGAAACGGTCCGCCGAAGCCTCCGGAAACGGCACCATGCTCCAGGTCTGCGCCCCGCAGGCTGCAGGATAGGAGCCTTCAAAGCTCAGCCCGCCGCCGTTGGAGTGCGGCCGCAGGGCCGTGCCGATATTCGAGGGACACGGAGAGCCCGCGTCAAGCGCCACGGCGGCCGGCGTGCTGTAGCCCGCCAGAGAAAAGTCCGCTATCACCCGGGCCTGCCCCGAGGCCTCGTCCGGGACGAACGTGAAGGAAAGCGACTGGAGCGCCAGCGCAAGGGCGTCGGGCCCCTGGTTGTAGGGCCGGTCCGGCCGGCCGTCGAAAGCCGAAGGATCAACGGGCGGCTCGGCGAAGACGGAACGGTCCACCACCACCGGCCCGTCGATGCTGCGCACCCCCAGCCATCGCAACTTCAGCAGGGCCTCCCTGAAGGCGGGAACCGGCAGCCACGGGGCTCCCGAGGCGCGGATGTAGAGCGCCCCCACGCTCCCCCGGCTGTCCGGCCCGGCGGGAACGTAGAAAACAGTTTTCCAGGATGCGGCGGGCCCGTAGCGGTCCAGCGCCGCGGCCGTGGTGAGGATTTTGAAGACAGAGGCCGGCGGCACGGGCTGCCTGTCGTTCCACCCGAGCCCGCTCCCTCCCGGCCCGAGCGGCACCGCCGCCGCGTGGAATTCCTCCGGGCTCAGGCCGGCCCGCTGCACGGCCGCCCGCACCTCCGCGGGCAGTTCCTCCGCTGCCGCTCCGGCCAGGGCGAGGGACAGGAGAAGCAATGATGATACTTTTTGTAACAATTTCATTTCCGGCTTCTTTTGCTCGAAAAATAAATGACTTACCAGCCACCCGCCGCAGCAGGGGGCTGGCATCAGTTTAACGGCGCGCCTTGAAATCGGCACCTCAGGCCCCATATAAGGGGGTAGGCAGATCCGGTGCTGCCACGGCGCATGGATTCTGCTTCTTTATTTCGTAAGGGAGCGATCCGGCTCCTTTTCAAGTTTCAATGGAGAAAGTGAAAATGAACATCCGTCCTTTGCATGACCGCGTGATTGTCAAGCGCCTGCCTGCCGAGCGCACGACCGCTTCGGGCATCGTCATCCCTGACACGGCCGGTGACAAGCCCGACCAGGGCGAAGTGATCGCTGTCGGCCCCGGCCGCCGCGATGAGCAGGGCAAGATCATCCCGATGGGCGTGAAGGTTGGCGACACCGTGCTCTTCGGCAAGTACTCCGGCCAGTCCGTCAAAGTGGGCGGTGATGAGCTTCTCGTGATGCGCGAAGACGACATCATGGGCGTCATCGACTGATTTCATTTATTCCCTTTTCACAAAGTTTTTAACTGGAGATTCACGACATGGCTAAGAAAGTTTTGTTTGGGAATGACGCCCGTGCGCTGATGGTGCAGGGCATCAACACCCTTGCGAACGCTGTCAAGGTGACCCTCGGGCCCAAGGGCCGCAATGTGGTCCTCGAGCGCTCCTTCGGCGGCCCCACCGTCACGAAGGACGGCGTTTCCGTTGCGAAGGAGATCGAACTTAAGGACAAGTTCGAGAACATGGGCGCCCAGATGGTGAAGGAAGTCGCCTCCAAGACCTCCGACAACGCCGGCGACGGCACCACCACCGCCACCGTTCTCGCCCAGTCGATCGTCGACGAAGGCATGAAGTATGTGGCTGCCGGTATGAACCCGATGGATCTGAAGCGCGGCATCGACAAGGCTGTGGCCGCTGCGATTGAAGCCCTCAAGGGAATCTCCCGCCCGACCACGACTTCCAAGGAAATCGCCCAGGTGGGCGCCATTTCCGCCAACTCCGACACGGAAATTGGCCAGATCATCGCTGAAGCGATGGACAAGGTCGGCAAGGAAGGCGTGATCACCGTTGAGGACGGCAAGTCCCTCAACAATGAACTCGATGTCGTCGAAGGCATGCAGTTCGACCGCGGCTACCTGAGCCCCTACTTCATCAACAACCCCGACAAGCAGGCTGCGATTTTTGAGAACCCGTTCATCCTGCTGCACGACAAGAAGATCAGCAACATCCGCGAGCTTCTGCCGGTGCTCGAGCAGGTGGCCAAGGCCGGCCGTCCGCTCGTGATCATTGCCGAAGACGTGGACGGCGAAGCTCTGGCCACCCTGGTGGTCAACTCGCTGCGCGGCGTGCTGAAGGTTGCCGCCGTCAAGGCTCCGGGCTTCGGCGACCGCAGGAAGGCGATGCTCGAAGACATCGCCATCCTGACCGGCGGACAGGTCATCTCCTCCGAGCTCGGCCTGCAGCTTGAAAAGACCACGCTCGCCCAGCTCGGCTCCGCGAAGCGCGTCGAGATCAACAAGGAAAATACGACGATCATCGATGGCGCCGGCGCTGCCGACAAGATCGAGGAGCGCGTGAAGAACATCCGCACCCAGATCGAAGCCGCCACTTCCGACTACGACCGCGAGAAGCTCCAGGAGCGCGTGGCCAAGCTCGCAGGCGGCGTTGCCCTGATCAAGGTCGGCGCTGCGACTGAAGTCGAAATGAAGGAAAAGAAGGCCCGCGTCGAAGACGCTTTGCATGCGACCCGCGCTGCCGTTGAGGAAGGCGTCGTGGCCGGCGGCGGCGTTGCGCTGATCCGCGCGAAGCAGGCGATCGCCGACAAGCTCACCGGCGACAACGACGAGCAGAATGCGGGCATCCGCATCGTGCTGCGCGCCATGGAAGAGCCGATGCGCCAGATCGTGGCGAACGCCGGCGAGGAGCCCTCTGTGGTCGTCAACAAGGTGGCTGACGGCAAGGGCAACTTCGGCTACAACGCCCAGACCGGCACCTACGGCGACATGATCGAAATGGGCGTTCTCGATCCTACGAAGGTGACCCGCACCGCTCTGCAGAACGCGGCTTCCGTCGCCTCCCTCATCCTCACGACCGACTGCATGGTCGCGGAGCTCCCGGAAGAAAAGCCGGCTGCCCCGGCTGCCGGCGGAATGGGCGGAATGGGCGGAATGATGTAATTCCGGCCTAGCCTGACTCAGGCTAGCGTCAGAAAACGAAGGCGGGGCTTCCCTTCGAAAGGGAAGCCCCGCCTTTTTATTTCCAGCCGCGGCGGAAGCGCTGCGGCCCGGGGCGCCGCACAGGATGCGCGGCTACAGATCGCAGACCTTCTTCAGGTCTTCTGTCGTCATGCCCGAATAGATGGCGCGGTACTCTCCGGCCCTGGTCTTGAACACGCCGTAAGGAATCGTCCTCGTGCCGTTGCGCCGGACGATCTTGGAGTTGGTCCAAACCTTCGCGCGGATCTTTTCCGGAAGCTTCCAGACTTCCTTCTGGTCCACCGGCAGCCCTCTGAATTCCTTGTCATGGAAATGCTCCTCGTGCTCGACGAACTTTTTCCATGGATCTGCAGCGGCAAGAATCATCGTACCCTGGGGCTCCGAATTGATACTGAGAACCGCCACAGGGCACCAGACGAATTTGATGCGATCATTCAGGGGAATGCTGGCACGGTAGAGCTTTTCGCACCAGGGGCACTGGGAATCAAACGCGATATAGGCGGTGGGACGCCCTTCGGGCCCCGGAGAGGCAGCGCCGCTGCCTTTTTCAGCTAGCTCGTTGAACATTCCCTCCCCGTACCATTCCAGCGGAACCCTGGGCCAAACTTTTTTCTTCTCCTCCGCGGCAATCGCAGCCGGAGTAGCGACGGCAAGGGCCGCGGCCGCGATGAATTCTCGACGCTGCATCTCTTTCTCCGTTTCTCTCTAGCAAAAACCCGATGCTGAAAAGACAAGGGGTTCCTTCAACTTTAACAGATATGCACCGGACGCAGATCCCCGTCCGCCGGTGTTGTAACATAGCGCTACATAATTTAACTAATGCGGCTTTATCCGACTGACGAGTACGAGAAATGAAATTCACCGAGATGCTTGAACAGCGCTGGCGCGATGCCGACTCCATGCTCTGCGTTGGGCTGGATCCCAATCCCGCCCGCATGCCGGCCTCAGTGCAGGGCCGGGTCGGAGACTTCTGCCGGGCAATCGTCGAGGCCACCGCAGACCTCGTCTGCGCCTTCAAGCCCCAGATCGCCTATTTCGCCGCGATGCGGGCGCTGTCGGAGCTCGAGGAGCTGATCGCCTACATACATGAACGCCATCCGGGCATCCCCGTCATCCTCGATGCGAAGCGGGGGGACATTGGCTCAACGGCGAAGGCTTACGCGCAGGAGGCCTTCGAGGTCTACGGCGCGGACGCCGTCACGGTCTCGCCCTACATGGGCTTCGACACAGTCGAGCCCTATCTGGAGTACGAGGACCGCGGGGTGATCCTGCTTTGCCGGACTTCCAATCCCGGCGGACGCGACATCGAAATGCTGCAGGCCGGCGAGCGCCGGGTCTTCGAGCACGTCGCCGCGATGGCCGCCCAGGCCAGGAAGGACCACGACCAGCTCGGGCTCGTGGTCGGCGCGACCTACCCCGAAGAGATGGCCGGAGTCCGCGCGATTGCGCCGGGCATGCCTTTCCTCGTGCCCGGCATCGGGGCCCAGGGAGGAGATATTCTCGCCGCAGTCAGGGCGGGGCTCGACCGAAACGGCCGCGGAATGATCATCAACTCGAGCCGGGCGGTGCTTTATGCCAGCAGCGGCCCGGATTTCGCCCAAGCGGCCCGCCGCAAGGCGGAGGAAACCAGGAACGCCGTCCGCAGGGCCCGGAACGCGGTGCTCGGGACCCGGAGCTGAGCCTCTGGGCCTTGTCCTCTTCTCAGACCGAGGGTGCGGGAGCCTGCCCGGCCCCCTTGCCCAGCGGCGTGGCGAGCACTTTGTCGATTCTTCTGCCGTCCATATCCACGACCTCAAGGCGCCATCCCTCCCACTCGATGGCGTCGCCCACCTTCGGCAGCTTTCCCAGAAGCAGCATCACCATGCCGGCGAGCGTGCTGTAGCGGTCGTCCTCCTCCTCGGGCACGTCCTTCAGGGCGAGCCGGTCCTTCAGGTCCGGAATGGAAATGATCCCGTCGAGCAGCCACGACCCGTCCGGCCTTTCCACCGCCCACTGGTCGTCCGTCTTCTCCGGCTTGAACTGCCCGGCTATCGCCTCCAGAACATCGCGGGGCGTCACGATGCCCTGGATCTCGCCGTATTCGTTCACCACGAGGGAGAGCGGCGCATCCGTTCTGCGGAACTGCTCGAGCAGCTCCTTGCCGGTCAGCGTCTCCGGCACGTAGTTGGCCGGGACCAGCGCTTCGCTGAAATTGAGCCTGCCCGTCTGCAGAATCTGCTTCATCAGCTTCGGCGTCGAGCAGATGCCCTTCACGTCGTCAAGTGACCCGCTGGCCACCACCAGCCTCGAGCGCTGGGAGGTCAGAATTTTGTCGATGTTCATCTGCTGGGGATCTTCGAGATTAATCCACTCGATTTCGCTGCGGGGGGTCATGAGCGAGTTCACCTGCCTGTCGTCGAGGCGAAACACGTTGATCACCATGTCGCGCTCCTGCTGGTCGATCACCCCTGTCTGCTGGCCCTGCTCGATCACGGCGTTGATCTCGTCCTCGGTCACCGAAGGGGCGGCAGCCCGGTTGCCAAGCAGATGGCGCAGCAGCCAGTTGGTGGTGGCGGCCAGCAGCTTTATGAAGGGGGCGCCTATGATTTCATGAGCGCGCAGAATGCCGACCGACTTCTCCATGATGAGCTCGGGGGCCATCTGCCCGATCCGCTTGGGGAAAAGCTCGCCGAAGATAATGGAAAAATACGTGATGAGGGCCACCGCTATGACCAGGCTCACCCAGCGGGAATAAGCCGCGTCCAGCCCCAGATAGGCCAGAACCGAGGCTATGGGTCCGGCCACGGCGGACTCGCCGATGATGCCCAGGAGAATGCCAATCACCGTAATGCCGGCCTGCATCGTCGACAGGGCCACGGTGGGGTTGTCCAGCATCCGGAGCGTGTCAGCGGCCTTTTTGTCACCGTCCTCAGCAAGAGGCTCGAGCCTGGCCCGGCGGCATGCGACCAGCGCAGTTTCCGTCATGGCGTAAAAGCCATTCAAAAGAATCAGAATGCACAGTAATACGATGCTGATGAAGTTTGACATAGATCCCTGCCGGGGGTTCTCCCCGGTCCGGTGAGTTCCAAAATCAACGTGCCCCGCGGCCCTTCAGGAGTGTGATCAGTCCCGCGATGGCCGCCTCAACGGTCTGCAGTCGCACCGACTCGCGCCCTCCGTCAAAATGGCGGGTCTCGGTCCGGACGACGATGTGCCCCTGCTCGCGCAGGCCCCATCCGAAGCATACTGTTCCGACCGGCCTGCCAGGCTCGGCTCCTCCCGGGCCTGCGATGCCGGTGACCGCGACGGAGCAGTCCGCTCCGCTTTTTGCCACGGCTCCGCGGGCCATTGCCGCGGCCACCGCCTCGGAGACCACGCCTTCGCGCCGCACAAGCGCCGGCTCTACGCCCAGCATCTCGTGCTTGGCTCGGACAGAGTACGTCACATACCCGCGGTCCAGCCACTCGCTCGATCCGGCCACCTCGGTGATGGCGTAAGCAATCCCACCCGCCGTGCAGGACTCTGCCGTCGCGATCTTGGCCCCGGCGGCCCTGGCGGCCCGGCCCAGTTCCTGCGCCAAACCGTAAATTTTCTGGTTCATGGTCTGCTCCCTCTCTTCCCGGCCGCTTTGTTTAACCCGAAGCCGTCCATCTCAGGCAGAACTCTCCCCAACCCAGCCAGGACAAGGCCTGCAGAGCAGCCAGCGCCCACAGGGCGGCGAAAACGTCGTCCAGCATGACGCCAAGCCCGGAATGCATGCGCCGGTCAATGCCGGAAGCCGGGGGGAGCTTCACGATGTCAAAAACGCGAAAGGCAAGGAAGCCGGCCAGCGTCCAGAAAATTCCCGCCGGCAGGACTGCGAGCAGCAGCCACACTGCGGCAACCTCATCGATCACGATGGCCCCCGCATCCTGAACGCCGAGATCCTCGCCAGTGCGGCCGGCCGCCCACACGCCGCAGAAAAAAGCCGCCGCGCCAGGCAGCAGGAGCCACGCTGCCGGCAGCAGACCTTCAAAGCAAAAGAAGCTCAGGGCCGCGGCCAGGGATCCCCAGGTGCCGGGACCGGGCCTCATGACGCCCGCGCCGAAAAAAAGCGCAATGGTGTGCGCAGGCGAAGAAAAGCAGAACCGCAGGCTCGGGCGAACGCGGTAAGCCGGGTTTGAATCCGAATATTTCTTAAAAATGCGCGGAGGGTTTCTCATACGGGAAATCGTCTCTGGCGTTCCTGTCAGGCAAAGTGGTCAAATCCCGCGCTTTTCAACACGACGGCCCGCCGGTGGCCGTCATAAACGGTCAAAGCGCCGTCGTTCTGCTGAGACTCGGCAAGGATCTTACCGACCCGGGTGACCAGGGTGTCGGATCGGATGCCTGCCTCGAAGATTTCGCGGCGCCGGTCCGCAGGAGCCGTGAAGACCAGCTCGTAGTCATCCCCTCCGGACAGAGCCGCCTCCTGCTGCTGCTCGAGCGGCAGCGACTGGAGGGCTTCCGAGCGAGGCAGGCTGTCCCACTCAATTTCCGCCTTCACGTGCGAGCGCTCGAGAATATGGGAAAGGTCCTGCTCGAAGCCGTCGGAGACGTCGATCGCCGCAGTCGCTATCGGCAGCAGCAGCCTGCCCAGCGCATTGCGGGGCTCGGGCCGCTCCATCCTCCGGCGCATAAGCTTGAAGGCCGCGGGCGCCGCAGCCCAGTGGCCCCAACGGTATTTGAGAGCCGCATAGGCGTCTCCCAGAGTGCCGGAAACCCAGATGTCGTCGCCCGGCCTTGCCCCGCCCCGCGTCAATCCCATGCCCGGGGGCAGCTCCCCAAGGGCGGTCACGGAAAAAACGGCCGGTGAATGCGCGGTGGCGGACGGGTTTTGCAACGGAGTGCGCACGGTATCCCCGCCCAGCAGAGCGCAACCGCTCGCCTCGGACAGCTCCCTCAGGCCGGAGGAAAAAGCCTCGAGCCATTTCTCGTCTTTGTCCGGCAGCCCGATGGACAGGAAAAAAGCTCTGGGCACGGCGCCTGCGGCTGCAAGGTCCGACAGATTGACGGCAAGCGTCTTATAGCCTATGTCCCTGGGGTCCGCATCCGGCAGGAAATGAGTTCCCACCGCAAGCATGTCCATCGTGACGGCGATCCGGCTCGTGCCCAAGTCGATGATGGCGCAGTCATCCCCTACGCCCTTGCAGAACCAGGGGCCGTTCGCACTTCCCTGCGAGAAAAAACGGTCAATGATGGAAAACTCTCCATCAGGCGATGCCATCTGAAATACACCTCCTCAAAGGCGCTGTCCGCCTCTTCAGGATTCCGACCTGCGGCCATCGCGGCCGCGGGCCGTTTCGTCCGGGCGAATCTCTCGCGCCACTTTGTCGAGCACGCCGTTGACGAACTTATAGCCGCCCTCGGCTGAGCCGAACTGCTTGGCGAGTTCGACCATTTCATTGATAACAACCATATAGGCGGTTTCCGGATGGTGGGCGAGCTCTGCCGTCCCAAGCAGGAGAATGGCGTGTTCCACGGTGCTCACCTGCTTGAGGGGCCGGCTGATGTGCCGGGAAATGATCTTCTCAAGCCCCTCGCGGTCCGAAATTGCATCCTTCAGCAGAGACCGGAAAAGCTCCTGATCGCAGGCGTCGAATTCCTCGGGGGTGAGGTCGCCGCTTTCCGTGTCTTCCTGGTTGATGAGAGACGGCACGACCAGCGCAACCGCTTCCGGAGAACTCAGCGGGTTCACGATCCATTCATAGAGACCGAGCAGGGCGAAGCGCCTGGCGAAGCTTCTCGCCCGCATGCCGCCCTGGCCCGCGGGGGCCTGTTTATTCTTTTCCATATTTACTCTTCCGGGGCGGCTTCAGTCTTGTCTTCATCCCCTTCCGTGACCTCGGGGAACTCTGCCGCCAGATTCGCCATCTCAACCGCAACCTGTGCGCAGGCCTTGGCCTTGCCCTCGATGCGGTCCTGGCACTGCTCGTCATCCTCGGTGGTGAGGATGCCGTTCGCTATCGGGATATCCCAGTCGAGAGCCACCCGAGAAATGCCCGCCGCCGATTCATTGGAGACAAGCTCAAAATGATAGGTCTCTCCGCGAATGACCGCGCCGAAGGCGATGAGTGCGTCGTACTCTTCAGTCATCGCAAGCTTCTGCAGCGCGAACGGAACCTCCAGGGCGCCCGGCACGTGGCAGACCGTGATGTCTTCCTCAGCCACGCCCAGCCGCTTGAGCTCCTCGAGGCAGTAGCCATACTCCTCCCGGCCCGCATACTCATTGAAGCGAGCGATCACAATGCCGATGCGCAGACCCGTTCCATCCAGATTCTGGGCAATTTCATCGACTGCCATTGCAGACTCCTTTTTATAACCTCATAGCGCCGGGAAAGAGACTGCTCCTCAGTCCGTTTCCCCGGCTCTGTACTATCCGATATTCTAGCCCAGGCCCGGGTCCGTTCCGGCGGAAATTCCGGCGCGGAGCCATCCTTTCCACAGCTTCCCGCTTGTCAGAGCAGCTCGTCCCCGTCGCGCAGCTCGAGGCCGCGCTGAACGTACCGGGCGATGACATCCACCTCAAGGTTCACCATGCTCTGGGGCTTGAGCAGCTTCAGCGTCGTCACCTCCATCGTATGGGGGATGAGATTAATTGAAAAGCGCGGCCCCACCGCTGTGTCCTCCACGGTATTGACCGTGAGCGAAACGCCGTTGACCGCGATGGATCCCTTGTAGGCGATGCAGGGGGCCATTTTCTTCGGAGCGAGAATGACCAGACGGTAGCTCTCGGCCACCCTGTCCATGGATATGACCTCTCCGATCCCGTCCACGTGCCCGGTCACCAGGTGCCCGTCGACGCGGTCGCCCAGACGCATGGCCTTTTCGAGGTTAACCGGCCCGAAGGTATCCAGTCCCGTCGTCTTGGAGAGCGATTCCGCAGATACGTCGATCTTGAACCAGTCCACTCCTTTTTCAACGACAGTCATGCAGGCGCCGTTCACCGCGATGGACTCTCCAACCTGAACCTGATCCAGGCCGAGTTTCGGCGCATCGATGGTCAGCCTCAGCCCATCGCCCAGCTTCTCGGGCTCGCGCACCATGCCAACCGCCTGAATAATTCCTGTAAACATCAGTTTTTCCTCAAATCAATGCGTAAATCTTCCCCCAGTCGGGCTACGGAATGATACGACCACTTCTCGGCCTGGGACAGGGACTGGTACGGGCCCAGCTCCCACAGGCCGCGCCCGCGCCCGATCAGCATCGGGGAAACATAAAGGACGATTTCATCGACCAGCCCGGCCCGCAGGAGCGCGGCATTGAGCACGGAGCCCGCCTCCACGAGAAGATCGTTGACCTCCCGGCGCCCCAGCTCCACCAAAAGCTCCCGCAGATTCACTCTCCCGTCGGCTCCCGGCAACGAGACGACCTCCGCGCCCCGGGACCGCAGAGCGGCGGCGCGAATGCCGTCGGCAGTGGCGCAGGCCACCAGGCAGCCGCCCTCCCCGATCACTCTAGCCGCCTCCGGCATGCGAAGCTGCGAATCAGCAACCACCCGCAGCGGCTGGCGCACGCTGGACGGATCCCGGCCCGCCGGCCGTGCGGTGAGACGGCAGTCATCTGCAAGAACGGTTCCTATACCTGTGAGAACGGCGCCGGACTCGCTGCGAAGCCTCTGGACATCCGCTCTGGAAGCCTCGCCCGTAATCCACTGGCTTTGCCCGTTTTCAAGCGCCGTCCGCCCGTCAATGGAAACCCCGGCCTTCAGCTTCACCCAAGGCGTGCCGCGAGTCATGCGCGTGAAAAACCCGCGGTTGCTCTCCCAGGCTTCCTTCTGCAGCACATTGCGCTCGGTCGGAATGCCTGCGGCCTCGAGCATGGCAAGGCCTTTGCCAGCAACGAGCGGATTCGGGTCGGTCATCGCCGCAACAACGCGGCCCACCCGGTGATCTATGAGAGCTTTCGCGCACGGGGGCGTGCGGCCGTAATGCGAACAGGGCTCGAGCGTGACGTACACCGTGGCGCCGGCAACATCCGCGCCGCGGCCTGCCGCATCCTGAAGAGCCTCAATTTCAGCGTGATGGCCTCCGGCCTTCTGTGTGTAGCCTCTGCCGATCACGACGCCGTTCTTAACAATCACGCAGCCCACGGACGGGTTGGGAGGCGCGATCGCGCGTCCCCGCGCCGAAAGCTCCAGCGCCATGCGCATGAAGCGCAGATCCGATTCTTCTGCCATCAGTGCTTGTCTCCCTTGCCCTCGGTTGCTTCTCGGAGCAGCTCCACAAAAGCCTCGGGCTTCTCTACATTGAAATAAACCGAGGCGAACCGGATGTAGGCCACGGAGTCGAGCCGCCGCAGTTCTTCGAGCACGTAAAGTCCCACTTTCTCGCTCTTGACCTCGCGCTCTCCGAGGGCCATCAGGCGCTGCTCGATGTTGCTGACCGCCTCATCGATTTTCTCGAGGGGCACCGGACGCTTGCGCAGGGCCAGCATCATGGACGCCCGCAGCTTCTTCGCGTCAAACTCCGTACGCGCACCGCCTTTTTTGATGATGGCCGGCAAAGCGAGCTCCACCCTTTCATAAGTCGTAAAGCGCTTGCCGCAGTTCGGGCACTTCCTGCGGCGGCGGATAGCCCAGCCCTCTTCCGAAGACCGGGAATCTATCACCTGGGTTTCATTGCTGTGGCAAAAGGGACAACGCATGCTTTAGAACTCCCTCTGTTTTTCCCGCAGGGACGGCCGCAGATGCGAAGCAAAGCGCACCGCCCTTTCCCTAGCCGCCCGCCCTGCATCGAACTGCCGCTTTCGTCTGCGAGGCTCGAGGCGGTGGTTCCCGCCCCGGCCTCTGCCTGTGAAAAGGACTTATTTCCTATAAACAGGGAAGGCGTGCGTCAGTTCCGCCACCTGGGCCTTCACCTGCTCGAGCACGGCCGCGTCTTCGGGGTGCTCCAGCAGGGTGACGATCAGGTCTGCCACCTTGCGGACTTCAGCCTCCTTGAAACCGCGGGTCGTCATGGCAGGAGTTCCGAGGCGGATGCCGGAGGTAACGAACGGCTTTTCCGGGTCATTGGGGATGGCGTTCTTGTTGGCAGTCATGTGCCCGGCCTCCAGCAGAGCCTGGGCGGCCTTCCCCGTAATGTGCTTCGGGCGAAGGTCCACCAGCATCACGTGGCTCTCCGTCCGTCCGGACACAATGCGCAGTCCCTTCTTCACCAGCTCGTCGGCCATCGCCGCGGCGTTCTTCACGACCTGTTCGCCCCAGAGGCGGTATTCAGGCTTCAGCGCCTCCCCAAGGGCCACAGCTTTCGCCGCGATCACATGCATCAGGGGACCGCCCTGAATGCCGGGGAACACGGCCGAATTAATCTTCTTTTCCAGCTCCGGACGGCAGAAAATAATGCCGCCGCGGGGCCCGCGCAGCGTCTTGTGCGTGGTCGTCGTGACAATATCGGCATACGGGAAGGGGCTCGGATAAACCCCTGCGGCGATAATGCCCGCGTAATGGGCCATGTCGACCATGAGCAGGGCTCCAACCTTGTGGGCGATGTCGGCGAAGCGCTTGAAGTCGATCTTCAGGGAGAAAGCCGAAGCCCCGGCGATAATGAGCTTGGGCTTGTTTTCCTGAGCGAGGCGCTCCACCTGCTCGTAATCGATGTCCTCTTTCTCATTCAGACCGTACGGAACGCAATGGAAATACCGGCCGGAGAAATTAAGGCGCATGCCGTGCGAGAGATGCCCGCCGGCATCCAGCGACATCCCCATGAAGCAGTCGCCCGGCTCGAGCGTAGCGAAAAGAACCGCCATATTGGCCTGTGCGCCGGAGTGCGGCTGCACGTTCACCGCCATCTCGACCCCGGCCGGCTCGCAAAAGAGCTTGCGGGCACGCTCCTGAGCGATGCGCTCCACCACGTCGACGTTTTCACAGCCGCCGTAGTAACGCTTGCCGGGATAGCCTTCGGCGTATTTGTTCGTGAGCTGAGAGCCCTGCGCAAGCATGACCGCAGGAGAAGTGTAGTTTTCGCTCGCGATGAGCTCAATGTAGTCTTCCTGGCGCTTGTTTTCCGCGTCGATGGCCGCCCAGACCTCCGGGTCGCTCACGGCAAGAGTTGTTGGCTGATACATGTAGAAAACCTCTTGTAAAAAAGCCGAAGTCAGAAAAAAACAACTCAGCCCCGGTGACCGGGGCCGCGTCTCACACAGCAATGATTATACGGACTCGGCAGGCCGCGCCATGGGCGCGGATGATCCTGCTGCGGCTAAGCCTTCGCCCGAAGCATCAGGGTGACCGGACCGTCATTCAAAAGCTCGACCTCCATATGGGCCCCGAACCGCCCAGTCTGAACGGACGGAACACCCTCGCGGGATAGCGCCTTGACATACAGCTCGTACAGCCGCCGCCCGTCCTCAGGGGCGGCGGCAGGAGCAAAGCTCGGACGGTTCCCCGAGCTTGTGTCCGCGGCCAGGGTGAACTGGGAGACGACCAGAGCCTCGCCACCCACATCGAGCAGACTGCGGTTCATTTTGCCAACGTCATCGGCAAAGATCCGCATCCTGGCGGTCTTGCGTGCCAGCTTTGCAGCAAGCTCCGGAGTATCACCGCGCTCAGCGCAGAAAAAAACCAGCAGGCCGCGTCCGCAGCTGCCCGTCACCGAGCCCTGCACCCGCACGGCGGCGCGATCAATCCGCTGCAACAAAGCAAGCATCCCGACGGCTCCCGCTGCCGGCTCTCAGCGAACCGTCACGCGCGCCCACTTGCGCTTTCCGACCTGGACGACGAGCGTCTCGCCGGCCTTGGCGCGGACGGCCCTGTCAGTCACCTTCTCGCCGTTGACCTTCACGCCTCCTTGGTCGATGTTCCGGTTCCCCTCCGTCGTGGAGGCGACAAGCCCTGCCTCTTTCAGCAGCCGTCCAAGAGTCAGGGATCCGTCCGGAGCCGGCACCGTGACCACCGGAATTGCATCGGGCATCTCCCCGCCTTTAAAGCGCCTGGAGAATTCCTCATCGGCGGCCTTTGCCGCCTCCTCTCCGTGGAAGCGGGCAACGATCTCGCGGGCGAGCTCAGCCTTGGCGTCGCGTGGATTGCGCTTCCCTTGCAGGCATTCATCCTTGATTTTCGCAATCTCAGCGTTACTTTTAAGCGAGAGCAGGTCGTACCAGTTCCACATCAGATCATCGGAGATGGACATCACTTTGCCGAACATGCTGTCGGCAGACTCCGTGATGCCGATGTAATTGTGCTTCGACTTGCTCATCTTGTTGACGCCGTCAAGGCCGACCAGCAGCGGCATCGTCAGAATGCACTGAGGCTCCTGGCCGTACTGGCGCTGAAGCTCGCGGCCCACGATCAGGTTGAAGCGCTGGTCTGACCCGCCAAGCTCCAGGTCGGCCTTGAGGGCCACGGAATCGTACCCCTGCATCAGCGGATACAGCAGCTCATGCATGGCGATGGGCAGATTCTGAGAAAAGCGCTTGGCGAAGTCATCGCGCTCCAGCAGCCGGGCGAGCGTATAGCGCGAAGCCAGCTTGATGAGCCCCACGGACCCCAGCGCGTTGCTCCACTCGGAGTTGTATCTGACCTCGGTTTTGGCCGGGTCCAGTACGCGTCCGGCCTGATCGAGGTAAGTCTCCGCATTTTCCTTGATCTGTTCAAAAGACAGCGGCGGGCGGGTGACGTTGCGCCCCGAAGGATCTCCGATCGAGGCGGTGAAGTCCCCGACCAGGAAAATCACCGTGTGCCCGAGATCCTGCAGCTGGCGCAACTTGTTGAGCACCACCGTATGGCCGAGGTGGATGTCCGGCGCGGTCGGATCCAGCCCTAGCTTGCAGCGCAGCGGTTTTCCGGCGACGCGTGAGCGGGCCAGCTTCTGCAGCAGCTCGTCTTCAATCAGCAGCGTGTCGGCTCCCCGCTTGATCAGCGCGAGGGCCTCCCGATCCTGATCCGTCACTTCGTACTTCTCGGCCTGCGGCGTCTTCTTCTGTGTTTCTTCTTCCATCGATTGTCCCAACCGTTACGATCTCCTCAGCGCCCAGCCTCTCGGGCAAAAGCCTGCCGGAATCAAAATAAATTGTTCAGCATTATCTTACAAAAATGTAAAAAAAAGTTTTAGCGCACGGATTTGGGGGCGGCTGAATCATCCCAATTGTTATACTTTAAGAATTACTTAACCTTTCAATTCTTTTCTCTGCATGTTCAGGCCCCACTTACTGCTGTCTAAGCTCAATGGCGCTGCGGCGTGCCTGCTGCGCGGCGTCGAGCGCCTGATGCAGAGGCTGCCGCTGCGCAGTCCCGGCTGGTCCCGCAACCAGATTGCAATAGCCGCTGCCGTGGCTGCGCTTCCTTTGTCCGCCGCTCTGGCCACCATTGCGGTAACCGCGGACGACCTTCACCCTGCCGAAGAAACTGCGGCGAGCTCGCCTGCCAGCAGCGGGCTGCGCCACACGACCCTGACGGTGAACCCCGCCGAAACAACGGCATCTCTGCTTGCGAGGCTTGGAATTTCCGACCCCGAGCTGCAGCGTTTCATCTATTCGAACGCCGACGCTTCCGTTTTTGCCTATCCCGCCCAAGGGCTTCTGGCGGAAGCCGACGTCAACCCTGACGGTACCGTCTCCAGTCTGTCGCTCTACCTTGAACGGGGCCGGCTCGGACAGCGCCGCGTGACCATCGGCCGCTCCTCCGGGAACTTCACGGTGAGCAGCGCCCCCTTTGAATGGAAGGTACGCACTTTCGCCGCCACCGTCACCGTCGACAGCGGAGCGCAGGAAGCTTCTGAAAGGGCCGGCATCCCTGAGGATGTCGCTCAGGCCGCGGCTTCAGTGCCATATAAAACCGGCAAGCTTCTGTCACTTGCCCGCAAAGGTGACAGCATTTCATACGCCTACGAAACACGGTCCATCGATGGCCAGACCGTGGGCTCAGGGCGTCTTCTTGCCGTTTCCCTCACGCACGGCGGCCTCACCATTCCGCTGTTCTGGTTCGACGACGGCACGCCGCAGGGCGGCTTTTACTTCGCGGACGGGAAAACCGCCCGCCTGTCCTTCCGACGCTTTCCGCTCAATGCCTTCCGCATGACCTCAGGCTTCAGCGCTGGGCGCCGTCACCCGGTGCTCGGACGCGTGCGACCGCATCTCGGAGTTGACCTCGCCGCACCCAGGGGAGCCCCCGTCTACGCCGTAGCCGATGGCATCGTGAAAGCTGCCGACAGGTCTCTGAGCGGCTACGGCAACCGCATTGACATCAGGCACGGAGGCGGGATCATGACCCGCTACGGGCATCTGAGCGGGTATGCGCGCGGCATTCAGCCGGGCAAAGTCGTAACCCGCGGGCAGCTGATTGGCTACTGCGGCTCCTCCGGCCTCGCCACGGGCCCGCATGTGCATTTCGAATTCCATGTGAACGACAAGCCGGTGGATCCTTCCGCAGTCGCGCTGCCCGGAGGAACCGATCTGCCGTCGAGATACCTGTCAGCTGCCAGGCCCAGAATCGCGTCGATCGCTCAGGCCTTCGATCGGCAGGAAAAAGCCGTGGCGTCCGCCGCCGGCCGAACCGTGCCTGCAGCGGAAATATCCGGCGAAGCTTCGGCCGTTGCCTCCGCAGGAGCAAAAACCCCGGAGCGCCAAGGCTGAACGCCTCCCTCTCCGCCTCCAAAAAAGGCAGCCCGGCCCATGTTAAGATACTTGAGCGATCCGGGGTAAACCCGGATCGTTTCACCTACAGCAAAAGAAGGAGCTGCTCTTGTTCATGCCGCAGATCGATTCCGCTCTGTGCATCGGCCTGATGTCCGGCACCAGTCTCGACGGAGCAGACGCTGTGGCCGTCGATTTCCGCCGGGGTGATCCAGTGTTCCGTGGAAGGGCCCACGAGCCGTTCGCCCCGGATCTGCGGCAGGAGTTGCTCGGGCTTTGCAGTCCGGGCGTCAACGAGCTGGAGCGGGCCGGCCAGGCCTCCCTCGCCCTAGCCGAGGTCTATGCCCGTGCCGTAGACAAACTGCTCTCACAGACACGCATTTCCCGTGACCGGGTTCTGGCGCTCGGCGCGCACGGTCAGACGGTTCGCCATGTCCCTCAGCGCCACTTCTCAATTCAGCTCAACAACCCTGCAAGGCTCGCAGAGCTCACCGGCATTGACGTCATCGCCGACTTCAGGAGCACGGATCTCGCCGCCGGGGGGCAGGGAGCTCCGCTTGTCCCGGCCTTCCACCAAAAAGTCTTTCAATCGGAAACAGCCAACAGGTGCATTGTGAATATCGGGGGCATCGCCAACATCACAGTACTGCCCTCGAAAGCCTCAGGGAAGACCGTGTTCGGGTTCGACTGCGGACCTGGCAACATTCTGATGGATCACTGGTGCCAGCTCCGAACCGGAAGACCTTATGACGAAGACGGCGCCTGGGCTGCAAGCGGACTCGCGCAGCCCGATCTGCTGAATCGAATGCTCGCGGATCCTTTCTTTGCATCTGCACCGCCGAAAAGCACGGGGCGCGAACTTTTCAACATGGAGTGGCTGCGCAGCCACATCGCTCAGTGCGGCCGTTCGCTCAGAAACCGCGACATTCAGGCCACACTGCTCGCGCTGACAGCTCGAGGAATCGCAAATGCTGTAACAGCTTACTGTCCGGAAACCGAGGAGATCTACCTTTGCGGCGGAGGAGCCCTCAACGGTGCGCTTGCGCGGGAAATCGCGGTCCTTATGCCGACAAGGACCATCGCCAGAACCGATGAACTCGGGGTCCGAGCCATGGACGTTGAAGGAATGGCTTTCGCCTGGCTCGCCTATGCCTGGATCAAAGGAGAGGCCGGCAACTGCCCAGACGTGACAGGCGCTGCCGGGCCGAGGCGGCTTGGCGCCCTGTATCCCGCTCCAAGGTCGCTTCGCCGGGCCTCCTGAACAACAACTTTACGTCCCCGAAGAATCTGCGGGGACAGAAAAACTCAGACGCTGAAAGACGACCCGCATCCGCACGTCGTGGTAGCGTTCGGATTTTTAATGACAAACTGCTTTCCGTCCAGATCGTCTTTGAAATCGACGGAGGCGCCCACGAGATACTGATAGCTCATGGAGTCGACGAGGAAGGTGACGCCGTCCTTTTCAATGCGCGTGTCATCGTCTTCCGCCTTTTCGACAAACTCAAAGCCGTACTGGAAGCCAGCGCATCCACCGCCCTGCACAAAAATCCTCAGCATCAGGTTGATGCCGGGATTCCGCTTCTTTTCGTCTTCCAGAAGCCCCTTCACCGCCTGCACGGCGGCATCGCTGAACTGGATGGGGTCGGGCAGAGTGCCAAACTCTGGAACTGTTTCCGCTTTTTTCTCAGCGGTCATTGCTTCAGCCATATTTAATCCTGTTTATGTGTCGGGCCTGACGTATGCCTCATGGTACCCCCGTTTAAAAACGGCAGCAGGACCGCTCAGGCCACGCAGCACCTCTCTTTCTCAGTGAGACACGCATCATAGCAGACTGCTTCGGCGCTCATGAGGCCGTCACCTTCCGCGGAGAAAAGCCGCTTCGGCAGAAAGCCCCAAAAAAAAGCACACCGCTAGGGGTGTGCTTCCGCAACTCGTCTTTCCGTCGCAGAACATCGCGGCGGAAAGAGCGACTGGCCGATTAACGCTTGGAGAACTGCTTGGCGCGGCGGGCCTTGCGAAGGCCGACTTTCTTACGCTCCACTTCACGGGCGTCGCGGGTCACCAGGCCAGCCTTGGAAAGGACAGGCTTGAGACCTGCGTCATAGTCGATGAGCGCGCGGGTGATGCCGTGACGGATAGCGCCGGCCTGACCCGTTTCGCCGCCGCCCTGGACATTCACCATGATGTCAAAGGCTTCCTTGTTGTCAGTCAGCACGAGCGGCTGACGGACAATCATGATGCTGGTTTCACGATGGAAGAACTGCTCGATATCGCGGTCATTGATGACGATCTTGCCGGTGCCCTTCTTCATGAACACGCGGGCGACGGAGCTCTTGCGACGGCCAGTGCCGTAGTTGTAATTTCCGATCATCGTTCAACCTCAGATATCCAGAACCTTGGGCTGCTGCGCGGTGTGCGGATGCTCAGCGCCAGCATAGACATGCAGCTTCTTGATCATGGCATAGCCAAGCGGGCCGTGGGGAAGCATCCCCTTGACAGCCTTTTCAAGCACGCGCCCCGGATGCATTTCCTGCATCTGGCGATAGCTCATATCGTAGATGCCGCCCGGGATCATGGTGTGGCGATAGTAGCGCTTGTCTTCAAATTTGGAGCCGGTCACAACCAGCTTATCAGCATTGATAACGACAATGTAGTCGCCCGTGTCAACATGGGGCGTATATTCCGGCTTGTGCTTGCCACGCAAGCGCAGCGCGATTTCGGCAGCGAGGCGGCCGAGCACCTTGCCAGTAGCGTCGATGACGTACCAGTCGCGCTTAACCTCTTGCGGCTTTGCCGTGAAGGTCTTCATTTGCGATTCACCTTTTTAAAACCGCACGGCATGGCGTCCGCGCGGCATCGATAAAAAAATTCACATCCCTTTCGGGAATGTTCAACTGGAAAGCGTCCTGCATCAGCGGGGGTGTTGCAACATCCCGCGCCGGCTGTGCTTTCATTACTCCGACTGAATGGTCGGGCCGGGCAAGTGGAATTGGGGCAAGCACACGTCCCTGGCGACAGTCAGGGTGCGCATTTTACAATAAAAATGCGCAGCTTGTCCACCTCCCGGCTGAAACTGCCTTAGATCGCCTGTTACAGGGCCTTGGGAGCTTCTTCGTCCTGCGGCAGGGGCTCTTCGGCCTCGTCTTCCGAACCCTCGCGGACACCGGCATCAGCCTCTTCTTCAGAAGGAGCAGCGGCTTCCGCAGCCTGACCCGATTCCTGGTCTGCCTCGAGATCCCCTTCCGGGAGAGCCTTGGCCTCAGGCTGAGCCTCTTCGGGAGCCTTCACGCGGCGGGTGAGCGCAATCACCAGGCGCAGGGCTTCGTTCACATCCTTGGCGGTCGGGAAGAAAGCTGCGACCTCGGCATCGATCTTGACAATCTGCCGCTTGCTGTAGTCCTCGCGGTCCTGGTAACGATTTTCGTTGAAAGCGCGGGCGCGGGGGCCGGTCTTGGTGCTGTAGCGGTCCCGGTTGAAACGGGGACGGTCATCGCCAAAGCGGCGGCCGCCGAAGCGCGGGCGGTCATCGCCGAAACGGCGGTTGTCATCAAAACGGTCAAAGCGCGGACGATCATCGCCGAAGCGGCGGTCTCCGCCAAAACGGCGGTCGCTGCGCTCAGAATTCCATTCGCGGCGTCCGCCAAAACTTTCACGGTGCGACTCACGAGCTTCCCAAGGTTTCCGATCCATCATTTTTGATCCTTTTCCATGTTGCGGATTAAATTTCAATTTCTTGCCGAATATTCCGGCGAGATTCCAGAATTGATAGTTTTTTGGTTAAAAAATTGCGCTAAATTTCATCGCGCAGGCTACACTTGTGTTAGAGATGCACTAAAAGTTTCATCTCTTCGACGCCTGGCCCGGCATCCCGGTTCAGGCCAAAAGTTCAGCATCATAACAATAAGGAGGTTTGTATATGCTCCAGACGCCTCAAGTAGTTTTCCACGGCATTTCCCGCTCTCCTGCAGTTGAGGCTGCAATCAACGAAAAAGCCGAGGCTCTGACAAAATTTGACAGCCGCTTGGGCTCTGTCAGGGCCACCATCTCTCAAGACGGCCACCAGACCACCAGCCTTTTCAACGTTCGCCTTGACTTCGTGACCTCAGGCAAAAATGTAGTCATCAATCGTCAGGGCACCGACGTGATCGCCGCCTTGAATGAAGCGTTCGACAAGGCGGAACGCTCTATTAAGGAAGAAGCCGCGAAACTCCGTCAGCCGTAACACAATCCTCTGATTTTCTAACTTTCAGCCGCTTTCTTTCAGGAAGCGGCTGATTTTTTTTACTAACCAATGCAAGTACAAAAAAAGGAGCCTTCAGGCTCCCGTTCACACTACAAGCCCTGCGCGGGCGGCCGTTTCTGTGGCGTCCCCAAGCAGATTCGAACTGCTGTACCGACCGTGAAAGGGTCGTGTCCTAGGCCACTAGACGATGGGGACCACTTCCATACTTCTTGACACAGGCACTACAGAAATTTGGTGGAGGTAAACGGGATCGAACCGTTGACCTCTTGCATGCCATGCAAGCGCTCTCCCAGCTGAGCTATACCCCCAAAAGAGTTTGGAATATTAGCAGAGAAAACTAAAAAACGCAAACCTCTGCTCCATCCACTGTTCCTGCATCCGGCCGGAGAAAAAAAACCATCCGGCAAGGATGGGATTCTGAGAAGTCTGGTGGAGGTAAACGGGATCGAACCGTTGACCTCTTGCATGCCATGCAAGCGCTCTCCCAGCTGAGCTATACCCCCAGAGACGGAGAGGCATTATATTTGTTTAAATCAAGAAAAGCAAGTCTTCAAAGAAAAAATAGTCATTACGCACGAAAATCCGACGGTATCTCGGGACTGAGTCCCATTTTTTTGACGTGTATTATATATTTAGTATAATACACGCATGAAGATCGAAAAACTTCCCGATTTTGCAAAGCCATATAAGAAGACCGGCTACGATGTCCGGCACAAGGGCGGTTCCTACCAGCTCTTCCGGATCTCATCGCACCGAGTCGAAGGCAAAAGCTATCCGGTCCTCACGCAGGAGTACATCGGCACCATCCGCGAGGATGGCTCCCTGCAGCGCAAAAGCACTCCGTCCCGTCATCCAGTCACATACCAGGAGTTCGGGCTGAGTGACTTCCTGATGCGGCGCCACCACCGAGTCCTGCAGCAGTCCATGTTCAACGGCTCCCCGGAATCAGCCAAAGTCCTGATCCCGCTCGCCATCGTGCTCTATGTCTTCGGCACGGTTTCAGACACTGCGCTCAGCTGCTGCCGGCTCACCGCGGGGCAAATTGACCTGTTGCGGCAGGTCCGGCCGGAAAACCTGCTGCGGGTCGAGCGTCTGAGTTCAAAAATCCTGCAGGAACAACAGCTCCTTTTCGGGGACGACCGAATCGACTTTGAACTGCTGATGCGCCTGTGCGTCGTCGACTCACTGGCTGCAACTGTTCCCGCTTATCCGGCAGAAGCGTTGGAGATTCTCGGAAAACACGGGGTGAAAACATGGCCGAGCTGACAGAGGTCCTTGATTCGCTGAAATGCGCTGCCCTTTTCTTTCAGAATCTGGACACGCCGTATACGGTTGGGAAACGGGAAATTCACCCCCTGGTGCACATTCTTTCCGGCGTCAGGAACTTCCGCAATCCCGGTAAAACCGTTTACCGTCTCGAAAATCTCCTTGCCATCTGTTTCGTGCTCGCGATGAAGGGAGAACTGCATTCCTTCCACTATGCGGCAACCTATGTGCGGATCAAGGAGGACGAGTTTGTTGCCCTGGGACTGATTGAAAAAGGCAAGGTCCCGTCTCACGACACTTTCCGGCGTATCTTCGGGCATCTGGATGCCAATGCCCTGCGAGATGCATTCCTTGAAAGAATCCGGGAGTTCCTGCAGCGCCTGACAGGATTGAATCATGCATCGAGGGGGCGCAGGAAGATCCTTTCCGGCGACGGAAAAACCTTCAACGGCTCAGGCAAAGGGGGCGCAAGGAATCTGAACGTCTTCAACATATACAGTCCCTCTGAGGCTGTCTGCCTGCCCTCGGTTCCCCTGACGGACAAGGATTCTGAAATCAAGGAATTCCAGCGCATGCTGCCAAAATACAACCTGCGCAACACCATCGTCACCGCCGATGCCCTGCACTGCCAGAGGGAAACTTCCCGGATCATCTGCGGGAAAAAGGGTGGATATGTCTTCAAGGTCAAGGCAAACCAGGAGGAACTCCTTGCAGAAATCGCCTCTCGCTTCGAGCGGAAATCCGGGACATGTTCCTCAATGTCATACAACGAGTGCGACTATGAATTTCTTCCCCTGGACAAGCAATACATCGGGTGTGGCTGGCCGGGGCAGAAGACATACGTGAAGATGATTTCCCACAAACGGAAGCACCAGAAAGACTACAGCCCTCTGCCTCAGTATTTCATTGCATCCGAATCGGGCGACAGACTCCTGGCCGAAGCCATCGACAACAGATGGCAGATCGAAGACGGGCTGCACCTGTTCAAAGACCAGACGCTCGGCGAAGACAAGTGCACGTTCATGGATGCCAACGCGGTCAAGGTCATGGCCACGATGAACAACATCGTGTACTCGATTTACAGGATTGCATCGGCCGTTCTCGGTGACAAATCCATGACGGAAACCAAAATCCGATTCAAGGACGACCCCATTGCTCTGATTTCAACTGTCCTGCCTCTTCTCCAAAAGAAGAATCTCTCCGCCCTGATAAGGGCAAACATGAGAGGCAGAAAACCGGTCGGGCAGCCCGCGTAAAAAGAGAGAGTCCGGGCTTCGGTTGTCGATGTCGGCTGCAAGAACCTCTTTGCAACGGCATCGACTTGAAATTTATACTTCCAGCCTCAGTTTGTCCGTGTTCCACCCCTCCCAGAGTTGGACACGTACACTTCGTGCGTAATTACTAAAAAATTCTTCTGTCCCAGCAGCTCGCTTACAGTTGCAAGCGAGCCAGCGGCAGGAAGAGCGTGGCAGATGCTTTTGAAAGGCAGAGAATAAAACAATGCTGGACGATGCCGGCGGCAGGATTGCACGCTGACCGTGTGGCCGCAAAAAATACGGTCTGCAAAATTTTGCCCTCTCCTCATGACTCCTTTACGCATTGTTTATCCTTAAGCAAAGAGAAAAACATCCAGCCTTCACCTCAGAACAAAACAAAGTGTCACACTCCAATCTTCCTGCTCTCGCTCAGCCGAAAATTCGGATTCGAGGAGCAAAACAAAACAACCTGAAGAACGTTTCCGTCGACTTTGACCTCGGAAAGCTCACCGTCGTAACAGGAGTTTCCGGCTCAGGGAAAAGTTCTTTGGTTTTCGACACGCTTTACGCCGAGGGCCAGCGCCGGTACATAGAAACACTCAGCCCTTACGCAAGGCAGTTCCTGGACAGGATGGACCGCCCCCGCGTTGACGCCATCGAAGGCGTGCCTCCGGCCATTGCCATTGACCAGACGAATCCGGTCCGAACGTCTCGCTCAACGGTCGGCACCATGACGGAGCTCAACGATCACATCAAGCTACTGTTTGCCAAATGTGCCTCGCTGTACTGCCCCCGCTGCGGCAAAAAAATAGAGAAGGAGAACCCCGAATCCATCTGGGAAAAAATCCAGAAATACTCCGCCGCTTTAGGCGACCCTAGGCTTCTGATCAACTTCACAGCCCTGATTCCCCGTCGTTTTGGGCTTAACAAGGCTCTGAGCGCCCTGTCAGCCCAGGGCTTCACGCACATCTACCGGCAGACTTCCTCCGCTGCCGGCTGGGATCTTGAGGTCACGGCAGATCGTTTCCGAGCCGGGCGAGCTGAAGCCTCGCGCGCCATTGAAGCCATTGAGCAGGCCCTGAAGCTTGGCAAGGGAAAGCTGACCGTAAGGGCGCTCGCAGCAGATGGCAAAGAAGCCGCCCAATGGCACTTCTCTCAGGACTTCGGATGTGCGGACTGCGGGCTCAGCTTCGCCCCCGCTCTGCCTTCGACCTTCAGCTTCAATTCCCCGCTGGGCGCCTGTCCCACCTGCAGAGGCTTTGGGAGAGTTATCGGCGTCGATTTCGGCCTAGTAGTGCCCAATCCCCGGCTTTCATTGGAAGAGCACGCCATCAAGCCCTGGAGCACTCCGTCTTTTGCAGAGTGCCAGCAGGATCTTCTGCGATACGCCCGCAAGGCCGGTATACCTACTGACGTTCCTTTCGAGGATCTCACGCCGGACGACCGCTGGTGGATCCTCGAGGGAAGCCCTGATTGGACGGGAGACTGGGAACACCAGTGGTACGGCGTCCGGCACTTCTTTGAATGGCTCGAAACGAAATCGTACAAAATGCACATCAGAGTGCTTTTGTCCCGATACAGGAGCTACACCGTGTGCCCGGACTGTAATGGCTCCAGGCTCAGGCCTGAGGCATTATTCTGGCGCCTTGGGTCCTGCGCAAGCGCTGACGCAGCACTCAAGCCTCAAGGCGATGAGCCCGAAATCAAGCGCTTCCGTCCCAAGGGCGTCACCATCCCCCAGCCCCTTTTTGACAAGCTGCCGGGGCTCACGGTTCATGATCTAATGCGGCTGCCCCTGGTCCGGTTGCGGCGGTTCTTTGACAGTTTTGCAACTGAACAGGCCCTGCCCCCGGAAGCGCTGCCAGTCCTAAAGGAAATTCAGACGAGGATCCGTTACCTGTGTGACGTCGGCGTAGGGTACCTCGATTTGGATCGGCAGAGTCGGACCCTGTCCGGAGGGGAAGTGCAGCGTCTTAACCTAACAACCGCTCTTGGCACCTCTCTGGTGAATTCCCTGTTTGTTCTTGACGAACCCTCCATCGGCCTGCATCCCCGCGACATGGACCGCCTTAACTTCATCATGCGCAGTCTGACGGCGGCGGGCAACACGCTGGTCATAGTTGAGCACGACCCTCAGGTCATGCTCAAGGCAGACCGCATTATCGACATGGGGCCCGGGGCTGGTGAAAAGGGGGGAACCATCGACTTTTCCGGCACGCCGGCGGAGATTTTCGCTTCCAATACGCAAACCGGCCTGTATTTGTCCGGGAAAAAGAAAATCATTCATACAGCCGGCCGGAAGCCGGACATGACGCACTGCCTATCTCTGAAAGGAGTGCGCGCCAACAATCTTCGCAACATTGACGTATCCATTCCCCTGCACTGCCTGACCTGCGTCACGGGCGTGTCGGGTTCTGGAAAATCCACCCTCATTCAGGATGTTCTGGTTCCCGCTATCAACAAGCTGAAAGGGCTGCCGTCGGAAACACCCGGACAGTTTGACTCCCTGGAGGGCGTTGACCTCATCGACGGAGTGGACTTTGTGGACCAGTCGCCGATAGGCAAAACCTCGCGGTCAAATCCCGTGAGCTATGTCGGGGCATTCGATCCTATCCGCAAGCTATTCGTCAAAACAGACGTGGCCCGGCTCCAAGGCTGGACGGCAAGCACTTTCAGCTTCAATTCCGGAGACGGCCGATGCCCGACCTGCATGGGATCCGGCTATGAGCATGTGGAGATGCAGTTCCTTTCCGACGTCTACCTCCAGTGCCCTGACTGCAAGGGCCGGCGCTACCGGGACGAAGTCCTGCAGGCAAAGCTGGAAAGAAACGGCCGCAAAGCCTCCATTGCAGACGTGCTGGACATGACGGTCACCGAGGCCTGCGCCTTTTTCTCACAGGATCTGGAAATCCTCTCCCTCCTTCGCCCTCTCATCGACGTTGGACTTGATTACCTGAAGCTCGGGCAGCCGGTCCCTTCCCTGTCGGGTGGCGAAGCGCAGCGGCTTAAGCTCGCAGGCTTCCTGGCAGAAGCGCTTCAGCGCCCCGCTAGGCCCCGCAATTCCGGGGAAAAGCCTAAAGGAAAACTTCTCGTTTTTGATGAACCCACGACGGGACTGCATTTTTCGGATATAGACAAGCTGCTTGCAGCGCTAAGGAAAATCATCGACGCCGGACACTCTGCGCTCGTTGTAGAACACAATCTCGACGTCATTGCCAATGCGGACTGGATCATCGACCTGGGCCCCGAAGGCGGCGATGCGGGTGGCCGTATCGTGGCTGCCGGTACGGTCCCGGACATCGAAGCCTGCGGTGAATCCTATACCGGACAAGCTCTGTTGTCATACCGCCAGGCCATCGAGTCCGGGCGGCCCTTTGAGCATAACTTCACTCGCACGCCTCCGGTCGCCGCGCTCAGCCCTCAGTCCCGCGGCAAAGCGCGGGCCCTCAAAGGACAGATCAGCGTGGTCAACGCACGCGAGCACAATTTGAAGAACCTCACCGTCAATATTCCGCGCGATAAATTTACGGTTGTGACCGGTCTGTCCGGATCGGGCAAATCCACGCTGGCCTTTGACATCGTCTTTAAGGAAGGGCAAAGGCGCTATCTGGAATCGCTCAACGCTTATGCGCGCTCCATTGTCCAGCCTGCGGCAAGAGCAGATGTGGACGCCGTGCTGGGAATACCGCCCACAGTGGCCATTGAACAGAGAACCTCCCGCGGCGGTCGTAAATCCACAGTCGCTACGATGACCGAGATTTACCATTTCCTGCGCCTCTTGTTCATGAAGCTGGGAACGCAGTACTGCCCAAACTGCGGCATTGAGGTCCGCCCCCAGTCTCCAGCCGCCATAGTTGAAGCGGTCCGGAAATCATCCCGAAACTCGAGAATCATGATCCTGGCCCCCCTTGTTTCCCATCGGAAGGGCATTTACACAGAGCTTGCCAAGTGGGCCGACAAACACGGCTACAAGGAACTACGCGTAGACGGCAAGTTGGCCGACACCCGCAAATTCCCTAAACTGGCCCGGTATGCAGAACACTCTATTGAACTGCCCGTGGCAGAACTGGAAGTGACGGAGAAAACACTTCCTGAACTCAAAGCGCATATCGCCACGGCCATCACGCTGGGAAAGGGCATCGTAGGCATATTGAAGCTTGATGCCATCCCCGCCGCAGGCAAGCTCCCTGAAATGGAGGTGTTCTCAACCAAAAGAGCCTGTCCTTCCTGCGACATGAGCTTTCCTGATCTCGATCCCCGGCTGTTCTCCTACAACAGCAAAATGGGCTGGTGCCCGACCTGCTTTGGAACCGGAGTTCTCTTGAAAGGATTCGACGCCAGTCAGACTGGCGAGGAACAGGCATGGGCCTCTGAAGCCGGGGAGTCTGAAACAATATGTCCGGACTGTCACGGGCTGCGGTTAAATAAGATTGCCCTGGCAGTCAAGTTCTCGGGGCGCAGCATCAGTGATCTGTGCCGCATGACCGTGGATGAAGCCATCGGCTTCTTCAAGAGCCTGCGGCTGTCTGAACACGACGCAGCCATTGCAAGCGACATTCTCAAGGAACTTACTTCCCGCCTGTCTTTCCTCTCGAAGGTGGGCTTGGGTTACCTGTCGCTGGACCGGGCGTCTCCCACGCTGTCCGGGGGCGAAGCCCAGCGCATCAGACTCGCATCCCAGCTGGGCTCGAACCTGCGCGGCGTCTGCTATGTGCTGGACGAGCCTACGATCGGTCTCCATCCACGAGACAACGGAATACTGTTGGACGCCATCGGCGCCTTGTCAAAGAAAGGCAACACGCTACTCGTTGTCGAGCACGACGAGGATACCATCCGAAGAGCCGACCATATCATCGACATCGGCCCCGGCGCCGGCAGCGAGGGAGGAACTCTGGTCGCCGAGGGATCCGTTCGCGACATCATCAAAGCCCCGAAGTCCGTGACCGGGCAGATGCTGGCGCATCCTCATCTGCACAGGCTGTCGCCGCGCCGGCCGTTCAATCCTTCCAAAGACCCATGCCTCACGCTTGTCGGGGCCCGACTGCACAACCTGCAGGTAGACCGGGTCTGCTTCCCATTGAACAGGCTCACTGTCATAACAGGCGTTTCGGGCTCAGGAAAATCCAGCCTCTGCAGAGACGTGTTGTTGAGCAATCTGCAGGCGGCCATTGCTGGCAGAGGGAAAAAATCCACACCTTCATGGCAGGGCTGTCAGAGCATTGAAAACTGGCAGAGCGTCGGACGGGTGCTCGAAGTTGACCAGACGCCTATAGGAAAAACGCCGCGTTCCTGCCCCGCCACCTATATCAGCATTTGGGACGCAATCCGTAAAATCCTTGCCGGATCCAATCTCGCCAAGGAGAGAGGGTATACGGCGAGCCGCTTTTCTTTCAACACCAAAGGAGGACGATGCGAGACTTGTGCTGGTCAGGGGCTGAGAACCATTGAGATGAGCTTTCTGCCAGAGGTCAAGGTGATCTGCGAGGACTGCGGGGGCAAGCGCTTCAATGAACAGACCCTAGAGGTGCTCTGGAAAGGCAAAAGTGCGGGGGACATTCTGCAGATGTCCGTCAGGGACGCCGCGGAGTTTTTCGCATCGACACCTGCCATTGCGCGCCCCCTGAAGCTGCTTGACTCGGTGGGGCTAGGCTATCTGACGCTGGGCCAGCCCTCGCCGACCCTGTCAGGCGGGGAAGCACAGCGCATCAAGCTCGTCGCGGAGCTCTCAAAAGTGCGAGAAACTGTAGCGGCAGCCCGCCAGGACAAAACCGGAGATCTCTACGTCCTTGATGAGCCTACCGTGGGCCTACACATGGCCGATGTGCAGAAACTCGTCAACGTTCTTCACAGGCTTGTAGATGCCGGCAACACAGTCATAGTCATAGAGCACAACCTTGACGTCATGGCTGAGGCCGACTGGATCATTGACATGGGACCTGAAGGCGGGAGTGCTGGTGGCCATGTTGTAGCAACAGGGACCCCCCTCGAGGTCAGCGTTGCCGGCACTCCGACAGGAAAGGTGCTGTCTGAATTCATGAAACAGCACACCAAAAAAGCCTGATCTCAGCATTTTTCCGCACGACCGCGCCTTTTCCCATGAGGCCGGACGTGCGAAAAAGGCGCCCTCAGGATTGAGCTGCGGGTTTCGCCTCGCTTTCCTGCATGTTCGCGAGAACTGCAGCCAACGTCTCGGCGCTCATGTACTTCCCTGCCCCATCCCTCACGTGAAGATCGACCTGCGGGAATGGCACTTCGATGCCCTCCTCGGAGTAGCGCTTCAGAACATTGATCAGAATCTGCGTCCTGAGGCCGACCGTTCCGTCCCCTATATTCGACACCCAGACTCCCGCCTCCAAATTAACCGCGCTGTCGCCCAGATTGGTAATGCCGGTCCAGCCTCTTTTGGTTTTGATCACTCGATCGGGTTTGTTAGCCTCCTCGCGGAGGATATCCAAGGCCCTGTTCAGGTCGCTGCCGTAAGCAACTGACACTTTAATCACGGCAACACTGGCGTTGTCTGTGTGGTAGTAATTCTTTACTGAGCTGGTGACAAACGTTTCGTTAGGGACAATATTGTCGACTCCGTTCCAGTCATTGACAACGGTATAGCGGGTGTTTATTTCCGTTATTTTCCCTTTGAATCCGCCGATCTCCACAAAATCTCCAATTTTGACAGATCGATCCAGCAAAATAATGAAGCCGGAAATGTAATTGCTTGCAATTTTCTGCAGACCGAAGCCAACGCCAACGCCCAGCGCTCCACCAAAGACTGAAAGCACAGTCAGATCAATGCCCACAGAACTCATGGCGATCAAGACCGCCGCCACCATCAGCACCCAGCGGCAGATCCGACCCAGGACGACTTTCAGGTTCGGGGCCATCGTCGCCGAACGCCGAAAGGCCTCGTCTATCAGGTTGGCAAACCAGTTAGCCACACCCAAAGTCAGCAGTACGGACACCAGGCCGGAGAAAGCAGTCCAAAGGGTGAGGTTCTCCTTTCCGATTGGGATGGACTGCGTTTCCATGAAATGGATGACCGCCGGAAGAACCCCGGCAAATTCAAGCGCCACCAGAATCCAGAACACCCAGGTGATGACCTTAGTAAGCGCTGGAGTCACCAGTTTTTCGCCTAACATGCCGCGCAGTGCGTAAAGCAGCAGCCTTAGCAGGGCGAACCCATAAAAAACAAGATAGCCAAGTTGTGCGAAAACCAGCGAGCTGTGGCTCGACACCAGCCCGGCATGTTCTATCAGCCAGACAAGGAGCCAAAGAGTCGAGGCTGCGATGAGCGAAAAAGACAAATGGCTCGAGATGTCGATCAAGTATCTCCTGATCCGGCTGTGCCAGGACTCATCTGCCTTGGAGGGGCTGAGACTGAACGCCCAGGCATTGAACCGACGGCTGAGAAACCAAGAAACGGCAATGGCAACGACGAACGCAGCCAGCTGCCAGACATACTCTGTTTTCCAACCGCTGACAATGGCTTCCTCAATATTGTCAAGCAACACCGTGGTCTGGGCGAGCTCGGAAAGAGGCGAATTTTCAGACATCTGCTGCAAGCCTTTTAATGGGGGAAAAAACAAAGGTGACTTCTAACGATGCTCAACTCGCCACACGGCGCAGGCTGCCAGCAGAAGCACTACGGCTGGCGGGAAGAGAGCAGCCAGCACGGGCGGCAGCGTGCTTGCACCGCCCAAGTACGAGAACAGGCTGTTAAGAGCGTAAAACAAAATTCCGATCATCACGCCAAGGAAAATCTTGATGGAGACCCCTCCGGCGCGGGCACTCAGATACGCGAAAGGCATGGAGAGTGCAAGCATAACGAAAATGGAAAGCGGATAAAACGCCTTTTTCCAAAATGCGATCTCATATCGCCCGGTTTCTTCTTTATTGCTCCTTAAATGCTGGAGATAGGACCAAAGATCCGCCATGGACATAGACTCCGGCGCATCGGCCACCATCACGCTTAAGATGTTGGGCTCAAGCGATGTCCTCAAAGGCAGGGTTGATTCGTGATTTAGCAGAATCTTCGACGGCGCATCGGCTTCCGAATTCCGGTTTAAGGTTGGCAGCCTGAAAATAGTGGCATTCTTAAGAATCCATTCCTTGCCGTTATAGCTTCCTTCCGAAGCTTCAATCATCCGCACCAGCTCGTCATTAGAGTTGAACTCGAACACCCGCCAGCCTTTTGCCGACTTCGCCCGCCCGGAGTCAAGGCTCTTGACGTTAACATACCTCACCCCGAGCGCTTCGCGATTTTTTCCAAGAATCTGATCTCGGGCCCATACGCCCGATCTGTACGATTCCGAAGTTATGGACTTGTTGTTAATAACCACCTGTACGTCCTTATTAAAGCGGTCGGCCATAGGCGCGATCACCTCACCTAAAAGATACGTCAGGGTGACAAAAATAACGGCCGGCACGGCCAAGGCCTTTGCAAAACCTACGGGGCTCAGTCCCGCAACCCGCAGAATCGTGAATTCGGAAGTTGAGGCCCAGCGGCTGAGGGTGTACACCGCGCCCAGCAGCACTGCGATTGGCATCACCTCATACAGTCGGGATGGAATTTCGAGCGCTGTGATCAGAAAGGCCTGCGCCAAACTGTAGCGCGTGCCGATCTTTCCCACCTGGGCAATCAGGTCAAAGAAAAGGAACAGTCCAATGAGGGCCAGCAGAACAAGCGCTGTCGCCAGAAAAATCTGAGCTGTCAAATGGCGTGTAATAACTCGCATTCTCTAAACCTTATTTACCACGAGTCCGCCAATAACCAATGGACAGCTGAGGCGGCAACCAACGTTGAAACCAAATCCTGCGAATAAAAAGAACTGTCGTTATCAGCAATACAGCCCCATGGACTGCCAGCATGCCCTGCACCCAAGTCAATCGAGAGTTGGTGATCATTGTCTGAACAGCTGACACTGAATTCAGGTAGAGGATGTAAATCAAGACCGCAACGACAAGATTGAGCGAGCGGCCGGCCCGGGGGTTCGAGAAAGAAAGCGGTATCGCCAGCAGTGCGAGGTTCAGTGCGACGAAAGGCCAGGACAGCCGCCAGAAAAGTTGTCCCATGTTCTTTGGATCCTGCCGATTCTTCCAGAGCTCGTCAGTAGTGAGAGCCTGGGCCTTGTTGACGGACAAAGCCTGATCCGGCTTGATGTCGAGACGGATGCCGTATTTATCAAACTCGGTAATTTGAAAAGAAGGTTTCTGCGCCGGAACGACGTAACGACGGCCGCTTTTTAATTCCACGTAGCGGTCACCTGCATCGTTCGTCATCAGGCGACCTTCCCTGGCCACCACGATTGTCCTTTTATCACCGCGATTTTCAGAAACAAAAATCCCTTTGACAAACTCCTGATCCTCATCAGCCTGCTCTATGAAAAAAACCCGCTTACCACCCTGAGATTCGATGAACTGCCCAGATGCGACCTTTGCTGTATCGTCGCGCTGGCTGAACTGGGATTTGTTCACCTCCATCTGGTTGCGCGCCCATGGGGCCAGAACCAGCGAAACCAATGCGGTCAAAAGAACGATAGGAATAGAAAAGCGGATGACCGGCCTGAGCCACGCCAGGAGCGACAGCCCGCCGGAAGAAAACCAGACCACCATTTCGTTCTGTTGCCAGCTGCGAATCAATGCGATAAGAATCGCGATGAACAGAGACATGGCCAGAAGTGGTGCAAGGTAGGTCAATGCTGAATACAGAACGATTTGAAGAATCGATCCCTGATCGTAAGAACCGCTGTTCACCCTTGCCAGAATTCGAACCAGCGCAACGGTCAACACGATTGAGAAAAGAACAGTGAATACTCCCCCGGCTGTATTCGTAAATTCTGAAACCAGCGAACGTTTGAATATCATAAAAACATTTTCCTGAAGCCTGCCGGGGAACACGGCGTAAAACCGCCAGATTTGAGATTGTAGAACAAACTTTCCGAACACTGAGGGCTGGCGCGCAAAGAGAAGAAACAATTTATTATCGGGCGTCATCCATTCCCTCGGCAGTTCCTTGGGAAATGCGTCAGGAAATACGCAGCAAAAAGTAGAGTTTTACTTCTGCGGATCTCACTTGCAGTCTATGTCCGCAGGCTCAGAGATTACACGGAGGCTTACTTCAAATCCTGCCTCCTGGAACTACCAGCCTCAGGCTACTTGTCTTGAGGCGCACGCAGGGCGGTTCGAGGCTTCGATCGAAAAGGCCCGCTTTTCCGAGCGGGAAAAGGAAAAGCCCCTCCGGACGAATGTCCGGAGGGGCTTGATGGAGAAGCCTGACGGTGACCTACTTTCACCAGAAATACAACTGACTATCATCGGCGCGAAGGTGTTTCACTGTCCTGTTCGGAATGGGAAGGAGTGGGACCGCCCTGCTATGGCCGTCAGGCAAAGGCTTTGGTTCCTGTCCGCGGGACTTCTTCTTCCGCGGCACGAACCGAATGGCTTTCGGAAGGAATGAGAACTTTCAAGGGCGCGATCGCTTTTTTTCCACGCCTTGCTTTTCCCTTTCAAAACCTCTGCAGCTTCTTTTCTTCAAGCAGCACGGTTATAGGATCAAGCCGCACGGGCAATTAGTACTGGTTAGCTCCACGCCTCGCGGCGCTTCCACACCCAGC
>NZ_JAKNCT010000007.1 GCF_022134585.1 Mesosutterella porci | reverse complement strand
GTTAACAGAATGTGGCCTGCTCTCCCGGAGTCGTCGCCTCATATCCAGTTCCTGTTCGTCAGGCTGACGTTTTGCTATCGGCTTCCTTCATCAGTTTGTTACCTCCCTGACTCTGCCGAGTCGCTAGCCCTTCCCTCGATCAGGCGGACGGTGGACTTTCACCACTGGTCACACGTGCGCTGCTGGGCGCACCATCAAAAAAAGGGGCACCTTCCGGTGCCCCCTGAGCTTCAGAACACAAGGCTTTTATTTTTTCAACGCCTTCAGTTCTTTCTCAGCTTTCCTGCGAGCCCTTTCCTCATCAATCTGTTTGTTGACATACCACTGCTGGGCAATAGAAAGGATGTTATTCGTCAGCCAGTACAGAACAAGGCCGGACGCAAAAATGAAGAACATCACGCTGAAAACGATCGGCATAATCATCATCATTTTTGCCTGAGTCGGATCGGCGGGCTTCGGATTCAACTTGATCTGAATGAACATCGTCGCCATCATGATCAACGGCAAAATGAACCAAGGATCCGGAGCAGCAAGGTCATGGATCCACAGCAGCCAGCTCGAGCCCCTGAGTTCCACGGACGCCAGGAGAACCCAGTACAGAGCCAGAAACACTGGAATCTGCAAAAGAATAGGAAGACAGCCGCCCATCGGGTTTATTTTTTCTTCCCGATACATCTTCATCATGGCCATGTTGAGGGCCTGCTTGTCGTTGCCGTATTTCGCCTGCATTTCCTTCATCCTTGGCCCGAGATCCTTCATGCGAGCCATAGACTTGTAACCAGCGGCGGAAATCGGATAAAGAATCGCCTTGACCAGCACAGTCAGCAGGACGATAGACCATCCCCAGTTTCCAACGAGGCTGTACAGCCAGGACAGAAGCCAGTAAATGGGCTTGGCAAGGAATGTCAGCCATCCGTAATCGACAACCAGATCCAAGCCAGGGGCAATTTCACTGAGCCGTTTCTGGGACTGGGGACCAACGTACAGCGTCGCAGTCTGGGACTTGGACTGGCCGGGGGCCAGTTCTCCCAAATTGGTAATGGAGCCTACGGCATACAGATCTTTGCCCAGACGACGGGTGAAGTTTTCCCTCTGCTGCTTTTGAGGGAGAACCCAAGCAGACAAAAAGTGCTGCTGAATAATAGAAATCCACCCGTTATCGGATTTCGCAGGATAGTCTTTGGAGTCTCCTGCAATATCCTTAAAGGTGACCTTCCTGAATTTGTCCTCCTCGGTATAAACAGCCGCACCAAGATAGCTGCTCGTGAAGGAGCTCTGCCCTTCGGGCTGATGATCATCCCTCACCAGCTGATAGTAAAGCGAGGGAGAAACCGGCTTGTCTCCCTTGTTGGTCACCTCGTGCGTCACTTCCATCCCATAATGTCCGGGCTGGAAAGTGAAGGTCTTCACGAGACTTATGCCGCCGGATTCACTCTCAAAACGCACATTAAGCGCCTTTTGATCCTTGGACAGGGCAAGAGGGCCCTCCAGAAGCTTGAATGAAGAGCGATGATTAGGAGCCGCCTCAACGCCAATGATGCCAGTCTGAGCTTCATAGAAGTGTTCTTTGGAATGATCGAACAAAACAACATTCTTGTGCTCAGCCTCTTTCTTGCCGAGAATCAACCCGACCAGACCCACCTCGTCCCATTTGGGAAGCTCGCTCATCTGCAGCAGTTCGGCTCGGATGACGCTCGCTCCCTGCTCATCAAAGGTGAGCTTCATGAGGTCAGTGGTCACCTCAACGCTCTTACCCTCCTGAGAAGCTGGAACCTGACCTGAAGCCTGATCCGCAGAAGGAACAGCGGCAGGCGAAGCCGGAGCGGCAGCGGCTGCAGAAGCCGAAGCCTTTGCGCTCTGTTCTGTATTCGTGCCAAAAAAGGAGGGGCGACCGTTGTAGACCTGCCAACTATCCCAGAGAAGGAACAATGCTGATAGGAATACAACCCAGACAAGAGTACGTTTGAAATCACTTCCCATAACAGGTTGCTCTCTTTTATTTAATTCTTACCCGGCCCTGAAAAAGATCAGGACATCGACAGCCATCAGGTTTTATTTGTCCAAAATTTCCAACTGAATTTTTCCGGCACAGGGTCATATCCCCAAGGTCCCAGAGGCTGACACTTTAATAGCCTTATCAGGGTCAGGTACAGGCCCTTGAAGGCTCCAAACCGCTCAATAGCCTGTATGCCGTAATGAGAACAGCTGGGGACAAATCTGCACTTCCATCCCCAAAAAGGAGAAAGGCAAATCTGATAAATGCGGATCATTCTGATCAAAATGATTTTCATCATTTTTCTGCAGAAGTATTCCGCTGCGAAAATTTCAAGAAAAAGCTTTGAAGCAACTGGTCACAGTCGCTTCTCAATTCCTTTTTGAAAGTTTTCAGAGAAATATCCTTACCCAGGCTAGGAATTTTCCTTCTCAAGCGAAGAATAACGTCCAGCGACACATGCTCATAACGCAGCTCGTGTTGCTGATGCCGCGCAGACTCACGCAGGATTCTCTTGATCAGAACCCGGTCAACGCCGCGGTGAGCATTTAGCTTTCCAACCGTGAACCCAAATCGGAGGCCGGTCTGAGGAAGAGGATGCGTCTGAAGCAGGGCCGTCAAAGCCAGCCATTTTGTCGAACAACGATATACCCGCTTTGTGCCAGAAGATAAAACAGCCCCGTAATCAGCCGTCTTGATCAGACGTCTGCTACGGGGCAGGGTATATCTTTTTCGCAAAGATTCTTCCACGGCTTTTCTCTGCCGTGACAGAACAGCTTACAGGGCGAGGGTGTGGCGGCCCTTTGCGCGACGCGCTGCAAGCACCTTGCGGCCGCCACGGGTGCGGCTACGAACCAAGAAGCCGTGGGTACGGGCACGTTTGATCTTGGAAGGCTGATAAGTACGCTTGGTTGCCATGATGAATCCTTATATTGTTTCTTTTAGCCCTAAATAAAAGGGCTGTATCCGGGTTGCGGCATGCATCCGAACCCTAAAAAAATCAGAGGCGCCTCAAGTCTTACAGGGCGCTTCAGAGAAATTCTGATATTAGAGCGCAAAAATACCTTTCTTGTCAAGCTTGTACTAGCTTTTTTGCTGAGAAGCAGATTTTTTCAGAACCGCCTCTCTAGGACACACAACCCTTAGTGCATATCTGCATTTTTTTCTCCATAAAACGTGGTGCAAATAGCAGCTGTTTCGCCCTTAAATCAATCATCTTGAGTCGAGGCACAACCTGTGGATAACTGGTAGAATAAGGAGTTCTGTAAGATGATATTGAAACTCCTCAAGAAGGTCATTAAGAAGCCGTTTTTGTCTCTTATGATTTTCTTTTCACATAATAAATGAAAGACTTTTGGAAAGACTGCTGCGATCGGCTGCGCTTGGATGCGCGTCTTGGCGGGGAGAAATATTCCAATTGGATTGAACCGCTGCAGATGCAGTCATGGGACCCGGAAAACGGGGTGCTGACGCTCGCGGCCCCGAGTAGCCCCAAAAAGGAAGTAACCAGGGACACCTACGGGGAAATCATTGCATTTCATGCGCAGCGCGCCAATGACGACCAGCCAGTCAAGATCATCTGGACGGTGCAGGAAGCCTCTCCCGTGCGCTCTTCAATGAGCAGCGCCCCCGTACGGCCGGAGCAGAAATCTCAACAGGTTTCGGACCAGCTCGCAAAATCCTGCGGCCTGATGACGGAACTCTCGTTTGAGAACTTTGTGTCAGGGTTAAGTAATAACGTTGCTTTGGGGGCCGCAATGTATGTCGCCAGCCACCCCGGCACCAAGTCATACAACCCCCTGTACATCTACGGCGGAGTCGGGTTGGGAAAAACTCACCTGATGCACGCCATAGGGCTTGAAGTTCTGAAAAGGAATCCCAGAGCCAGAGTGTTGTGCATCAGTGCGAACTCCTACATTTCTGAGTTCATGAAGGCCATAAAAAACCAGGATCAGGGGTTCTATCAAAGCTTCAATTCCCTGGACCTGCTTTTACTGGATGACGTGCAGATGCTGGGAGCCCGCGGCGGCACACAAAATGCTTTTTTCTCTACCTTCGAGTCTCTCGTCTCGCATGGCAAGCAAATCGTCCTGACCAGCGATACCTATGCCAGACAGCTGAAAGACGTGGATGAAAGACTGAAAAGCCGTTTCGCAGGCGGGATGTCTGTTCCAATTGACCCGCCGGAACTGGAAACGCGCCAGGCCATTCTCATGAAAAAGGCAGAACAGCGCGGAAAGGTCCTTCCGGAAAACGTGGCGTTTTTCATAGCAAAACATATGAAAAGCAACGTGAGGGAGCTAGAGGGGGCGCTGCAGCAGGTCATTGCTCATGCCCAGTTCAATGGCATAGAGATTTCCATTGAGCAGGCTAAGGTGGCGCTGCACGACATCATCACTCCGAATGATCAGATCACTGTTCAGGACATCCAGAAAAAGGTCGCTGATTACTACAAAATCAGAGTCGCTGATATGCACTCTAAACGCAGGCCGAAACAAATAGCTGTCCCTCGTCAGATCGCTATGTACTTATCCAAGAAGCTGACGCAGAAAAGCTACCCCGAGATTGGTGAATTATTCGGGGGCAAGGACCACACGACGGTTATTTACGCCTGCCAGAAAATAGAGACAGAACGGCGTACAAATGAAGAGCTCAATCATGAACTCCATGTACTCGAGCAAAACATTCAGAGTTTCTGATTTGTAGACCTGAGAAGGGTTTGTTTCCATTAAGCAAAAGGGTTAAATCATGCAAGTCATAAAAGGTCCGCGCGAAGCGTTGCTCAAGCCACTGACCATTGTCGGGGGCATTATTGAGAACCACCAGACTATGAACATCCTCAGCAATGTGCTCATTAAAAAAAATGGCACGGATGTCAGCTTTACAGGAACGGACCTTGAAATCTTGATCCGCACTCACAACAGCAACGGCGTTGATGGCGGGGATCCTGTTGCCTTCACAGTGTCTGCCCGGAAGGCACTGGATCTGTTCAAGGTTTTACCCGATACCGAAGTAACCCTCTCGCTGGGCGCGCCGAAAAAAAGCATCGGTGCGGAAGGATGCAACCAAATTTCCAGAAAACTGGAAGTAAAGACCACCAGCAGTCGCTTCGCCTTGCAGACGCTTCCCGCCGAAGATTATCCGGATTTTCCTCAGGCAGAATTTGAAAGCAAGGTGGTCATCCCCGCTACCCAGTTCAAGTACCTCCTGTCGATGGTGCATTATGCGATGGCCGTTCAGGATATCCGTTTTTATCTCAATGCCATGCGCCTGATCGTCAAAAACGGAACCATGAGCGCCGTTGCTACTGACGGTCGCCGCCTGGCTTACTGCGAGATTAAGCTTGACGGGGCCGACAGCTCCGCGGAAATGAGTGCCACGATCCCGAGAAAAACGGTCTCCGAGCTTAAGCGCCTAGTTCCGGACACAGATACGCCTGTCACCATTGAGATCGCCCCCAACCAGGCGCGCTTTACTTTCGAGGACGTAGAGGTCATCACCAAGCTGGTAGAAGGGAAATATCCTGATTTTGAAAGAGTCATCCCGACAAACAACGACAAACAGTTCCTTGTCAATCGCGAAGAACTGCTTGGGGCGCTGCACCGGACAGCAGTTCTCGCATCCGACAAATTCAAAGGCGTTCGTCTGCTACTAACGCCGGGCCTGCTCTCAATTCAGACTTCAAACTCCGAGCAGGAAGAGGGTAATGACGATATTGCGGTGGACTACCAGGGAGAGCCGCTGGACATTGGCTTCAATGTGAATTTCATGTCTGATGTCCTAAGCAATCTGAAAAATGACAAAGTGAAAATTTCTCTGTCGGGCCCTCAGTCGCCGGCTTTGATAACAATGCCTGACAGCGACTCTTTCAAATATGTTCTTATGCCCATGAGGCTTTGATCAGGCTCCCTTTTTAAGAATCTTGCGCAGCCACCGTGCACCGCAAGCAAGTTGATGATTTATGACTGACGAAAACATTCAGAACAAAGATACCTCCTCTAGCTACGGAGCCAATGCCATTCAGATCCTCGAAGGTCTGGAGGCGGTTCGGAAAAGACCGGGTATGTATATTGGAGACACAGATGATGGATCCGGACTTCATCATCTGGTATACGAGGTCGTCGATAACTCTATTGACGAAGTGCTTGCCGGCTACGCTAAGGATATCGTAATCACTATCCACAACGACCAGTCTGTTTCGGTGCTGGATGACGGGAGAGGCATTCCGACAGACATCAAATACGATGACAAACATAATCCGAAGCGCAGCGCAGCTGAAATCGCACTGACGGAACTGCATGCCGGGGGCAAGTTCAATGAGAACAGTTATAAGATTTCCGGAGGACTGCACGGAGTAGGTGTGTCCTGTGTCAACGCACTGTCCAAATGGCTGAAGCTCACAGTCTATCGTCAGCGGAAAACGTTTCAGCTGAATTTTGAAAAAGGGAAAGTCGTCAACCGGCAGATACGCACTGAAACAACGCCGGATGGAAAGGAAATCCGCACCTCACCGATGATAGAGGTTACCTCTGCTCCAGAGCACCCCAATGGGACTCTGGTTGAGTTCCTTCCCGATGACGAAATTTTTAAGAACGTTCTAACCTTCAACTACGACACCCTGCTCGACAGACTTCGGCAGCTCGCCTTCCTAAACTCCGGCGCACACATCATTCTGAAAGACGAGCGAACCGGCAAGGAGGAAGACTTAAAAAGCGAAAACGGCGTCTGCGGCTTCGTCAAATACCTCAACGAAATCGCAGAAAGAGAGCCCATCAATAAGGAGCCATTCCACGCCGTTAAAACGGTTGACAGCCAGGGAACACCCGTAACCGTAGAGGTCGCCATGCAGTGGCACGACGGTTACAACGAGGTTCTCGACGCGTACACCAACAACATCCCTCAAAAAGACGGCGGTACCCACGTCACCGGGCTGAGAAATGCCATGACCAGGGTCTTAAAGAATTACATTTCTGCGTCCGGTCTGGATAAAAAAGCCAAGGTTGAACTGGATCCTCTCGATATGAGAGAGGGCTTAACCTGCGTCTTATCCATTAAAGTCCCGCAGCCAAAATTCAGCTCGCAGACTAAGGACAAGCTAGTCTCAAGCGAAGTCCGCCCCGCCGTAGAGGAGGTCATTAATTCCGAACTGTCTGCTTATCTGGAAGAGAACCCTGAAACGGCGCAGAGGCTATGCGAGAAAATCGTATCTGCGGCCAGGGCCAGAGAAGCAGCTCGTAAGGCTAGAAATATTATTCGGAAAAGCGCTCTGAACGGAGGTGGATTGCCTGGAAAGCTGGCCGACTGTGCCAAAGGCACCCCTTCTTCAGAATGCGAACTGTTCCTGGTAGAGGGAGATTCAGCCGGAGGATCCGCTAAAGTCGGCAGAGACTCTAAATTTCAGGCCATTCTTCCGCTTCGGGGAAAAATACTCAATGTGGAAAAGGCCTCTGCAGACAAACTGCTGGATTCAGAGCAGATTAAAAATCTGATGATGGCGCTCGGAACGGGCATCGACAGAGATTTCAACATTGAAAAACTGAGATACGGCAGAGTCATCATTATGACCGATGCTGACGTGGACGGCGCTCACATCTGTACCCTGCTTCTCACGTTCTTCTATCGTCAAATGCCTCAGCTGATAGAGGAAGGACACGTGTTCATTGCGCAGCCCCCGCTTTATAAAGTTCAGAGAAAAGGGCGAAAAAACAATGAGGAGAAATATCTGAAAGACGATAAGGAACTGGCTAATTTCCTTCGCAACATAGCAACGGAAGATGCCGTTCTTTATTCTGACGGGATTATCTCTGCGCCGGAAAATGGAATTCGAGGAACTAAGCTTGATAATCTCCTGAAAAATTACCAGTCTGCCATCGATGTCATGAACAGTAACGCACGCTTTATCGACAAATCTGTTCTGAAGGCCATAGCTGCCGGAGTCGACATCGATCTCTCGACTCAGGAAAGAGCGCAGGCCTCGGCTGATGCTCTCTCGAAACAGATTTCTGATCCTGCCCTCACACTGAGCGTTGTTCCCTCTTCTGATAATCCAGGGCAATTCTCGCTTCGCATCACGCGGAAGGTGTATGGCACAAGCCACTACACCGAACTCACGCCCCAGTTCGCCAGTAGCGAAGATTATCAAGCCATCAGGTCAATCGGAACGTATCAGGCGGAATACCTGAAGCCTGGAGCAAAAATCGTCAAAAATGTCGCTGGAAAGCTTCGTGAAAAGAGTGTCGACAGCATCAACGCTCTTTATGAATGGCTGGTTTCTCTTGCCTACGAAGGCATCACGCTGCAGCGCTTCAAAGGGCTCGGTGAAATGAATGCCGATGAGCTCGGTCAAACAACTATGGACAGACGCGTAAGAAGGATGCTGAAGGTCTCCATTCCTGACGCAGTAAAAGCCAATGAAGTGTTTGAAAAACTGATGGGAGACGATGTGCTGAGGCGCCGCCAGTATATTGAAGAGAATGCCCACAGGGTATCCAATCTCGATATCTAAGCGCTCCTCTCTCAATATCCCTACGCCAACCGTGCATCTATCCTTCCATAGGTTTCCGTAGAGGGGCCTTTGCAGTTTAAGCCGATGAAATTCTTAATATTTCATCGGCTTAAATTTTTATTCCTTTATTTTTTCATCAGCCGTTAGAACCCTATTTTTATATACACGATTTCATCTGATTGATTTTTAATAGATATTTCTACATTAAGTGTCTAATTAGCGTCTAAAATAACAATCTTTTGTGAGATTTTTCATGTCTTTTCGGCTCAAGGTAACAAAGATCAATGGCAGGGAATACGCTGCGATAGTGGAAGACATTTACAGCAAACAGCGCCGTGGATCTTCTTCCAGGACAGTCAAAACTTACGGTGATCTTGTAAAACTCAGACAGGAAGATCCAAAAATTGACGAAAAAATTCAGAAGGAAATTGTAGTTTCCTGAAATAGGTTGACTACTTTTGCCTCTTAACCTTTAAAAAGTTTGACTCGGTTAAGTTGCTAAAACGGAAGAAAGTTGACTTCTTTCTCCTAACCCCGAAATAAGTGGACTGCCGTCGCCTTATTCCTTTCGGAAGTTGACTGCCAAAGTGCCGGCTGTACTAACCCTGCCGGCACGAATCCGAAAGTAAACATATCTCAGGGTTATTGCAAGCGTCGCGCTGATTTTTCAAGTGCATCTCCCTGCGGCTGGTCCGCCGTTTAGGAATATCTCCAACGTTGTCCGCAGCATCTCTTGGTGTCTTCATGTCTACGCTCATGTGAGGACGCTCCTCGTTGTAGAACCTGACGGCCTTCTCAACCGCCTTCGTTACTTCCTGGATGGATTCGAACCGGACGCCCTTCAGGAGCTCGTTCTTCATCGTGTTATTGATGCGTTCCGCCTGTGCGTTGTCCTTTGGATCGCCGGATTCAGTCATGCTGATCCGGATCCCGCGGGACCGCAGCCTGCTGACATAGCGGTCGCTGGCATACTGGCAGCCTCGGTCCGAGTGATGGAAAAGATGAACGCTTCCCGCAGGAACTCCGTCAAGGCGCTTGAGGGCCATGTCCAGCGCTGCCAGAGTAAATTCGGCGGCAAGCGCAGGGCCTGATGCCCAGCCTACGATTTCCTTTGAATAGGAGTCCAGTACCAGAGACAAATAGCAGAAGGCGTCATGCTCCTTATCAAGCCACATGGTGATGTAGGTGATGTCGCTGACCCACAATTGGTTGACCGCCGTGGGAATGAAGTCTTTCGCCAGGTTGGAGAACACGGGCAGTCCGTGCGTGGAATCCGTTGTCCGGGGCTTCCTGATGCGCTGTCTCAGCTTAAGGCCGCACTGATCCAGGACATCTGAAAAGCGGTCCCTGCCCAGCAAAGCCCCTCCCTGAAACTCTTTCCGGTACATAAGCCAGAGTTTGCCTCCGATTCCGGGGTCCTTCAGGCGAACCTTCTGCACGAATGAAATGGCAAAGTCTTCCTTTGCCCTGATCCGAAGCAGCCGGTTTTCATCATGCTTGTAAAAGGCCTGCCTGGTCTTGCCAAACAGCCGGCAGAGGCTCTCAATGCTGTATTTGCGCGAGTCCCTGCCTCGCAGGCTGATCACTGTTTGGCGCCACGTTTTTTTCGAATCGGGATGTTAAACCGCCTCTCGGCGATGTTAATCATCTCTTCATAAGCGTCAGCGCGCATTGATTCTCCGGCTGCCTGCGCCTTCAGGCGCGCGTTTTCCTCCCGAAGGGTTCTGATCAGTTCGGACTCAGCTGTCTTCGGAGCACTGCTGCTGCGGTTTCCTGGAGATTTGGGCATTGCCTTGGGTCCTTTCCGAAGATGCTCTTCATCATGATTGCGCAGCCAGCGCTTAATAGTGCTGTCTGAGACAGGGAACAGCCTGCAGAGCTGCCGGATACTCAGGCCTTTCTCTGTGCGGAGTTGGGTGATCTTGTTGTAATACAGGAGTTGCTTCTCAGTTTGGTATTTAAACATAGTGACTCGTCTGTTTGCGAGTCAACTTTTTTCAGGACAAGACAGTCCTCTATTAACACTTCAGCCCCAGAGGTTAGGGCCTGAATGCGGATGCGTCTTTCCATACAGGCTGTTTGTCGGATCCTCCGCTAGAAACTGCTTTTTCCTGGAAATACTGGTTATATTTATTCTGTGTTGTCAGCCTCTTATTGCAACCGTGGGCTAGAAATAAACGGAGCTCTTCAAATGACAACTTCAGCGACATTACAACAGAGAGACAAGCAAGACAAATTGATAGTTGCAGTCTCATCACGAGCGCTTTTTGATTTGGAAAAAGAGCACGGCTTGTTTGAAACAAAAGGAGTTTCGGCCTACCGAAAGTTTCAGATCGCTCACATGAATGAGCCTCTGAAGCCCGGTGTAGCCTTTCCGTTTATTAGCAGACTGCTGAAGCTCAATGAAATATTTCCTGATAAATCACCTGTGCGTGTTGTGGTGCTGTCACGAAACAGCCCGGAAACCGGACAGAGATTTTTTAATTCCTGCCGATACTACAAGCTCCCGATTACGACCGGGGCATTCACTTCGGGGCAGTCAACCTTTCCTTTTTTGCAGGCTTTTAATGCCTGTCTGTTTTTATCAGCCAACCGACAAAGCGTCATTCAAGCTAATGCTTGCGGGTTGCCGGCCGGACTTGTTCTTCCAAGCAATTTTAAGGATACCGAGCATGATGTCGGCTTGCGGATTGCCTTCGATTTTGACGGTGTTATTGCGGACGATGAGGCAGAACGTAAATTTCAGACTGAAGGCATTCAGGCTTTCCAGCGGCAGGAGACGGATAAACGTCTGCAACCTTTGAAAGCCGGGCCTCTGCAGACCTTATTTTCTAAGCTTTCAGAAATCCAGAAACTAGATGCAGAAAAAGGAAAGAATGATCCTTATTACCTTCCAGCATTACGGATAGCCATAGTCACATCAAGAGGTGCGCCAAGTGAACAGCGCCTGATTACGACGCTGAAAAGCTTCGGCATGTATGCTGCCGAGCTTTTTTTAATGGATGGACTTCCCAAGGACAAAGTTCTGGAGGTTCTTAAACCTCATATTTTCTTTGATGATCAGCTCAGACATCTTACTTCTGAGTCTGTTCCCTCTGTGCTGGTGCCCTTTGGAATCAATTCTGTCACTTTTGATTAATTAAAGTATTTATTTTTTAATTCTAAAAAACAACAATAATAACTGTCGTGATAATTGTTTGAAACTTTATATTTTTATTATTAATCAAAGAGTTGACATGTCGAATACTTTGGGGATAATTTTTAAGTCTTGAAGTTTATCGGCTGTGGACAAATGTGTATAAGTTTCAGCCCAAAAATATAACTGAAGTTTTCTGACAAAATATTACATGTGTTATTCTCTCAAGCCCTGTGGATATTTTTATATTTCACTAAAGATAAGGTGTGGATATGTGAATAGTTTAATATTTATTTAATAAACAATGTTTTGAGATTTGTATTCCTGTTGATAAACTGGGAATAACCCGAGAATATATAATGGAAGCTTCGAAGTCTGTCTCTTTCAATTCAGCTCGAAGTTCCCGATCCGCAGAAAAGTCCCATGGATAAAACCTCAATACCGTGGTTTGTGCCAAAAGTGTCGCCAGCGCTAGCTGTCATAGTGCGCAATTTGGGGCACAAAGTGACCAAGAACCGGGGCGATGTACTTTATAAGTCGGATAATCTTTTCGAGCGAGTGATCTATGTACAGTCCGGTATCGCAGCCAAGGCTGTTTTTTTACCGGGCTTCGATACCTCTTTTTTTGTTTCTCTTGCGTTGCCGGGAAGCCTGATTGGCTGTATAGATACCTTGTATGCCAATGATCAGCTGTCAAGGCAGCACTGGGCTGTGACCGGCTGTGAGCTGTTGACGGTACCCAGGGAACTTTTGCTTAAGCTCGCTGATCATGATGGACGGTGGCACCGGGAGCTGGCTGGATACAATGCCGGTTGCAATTTCGCTGATAGACTCGGACTGATGGTGAGCAGAGCAGGAGAGTCGGAGCGAAGGTTGGGTGTGTTTCTGGTGGCTTTTTTTCTAAGAAGCAGCGGGGCGGCCGTTCAGGAACTGTACGATGACAAGAAAGAATGGATAGCTCTGCCCGATCTTCCGCCTCGCCGGCTGATAGCTCAGATTATCGGTTGCGAAGTGTCCAAAGTGGATGAAATCCTTTTATTATGGATTCGAGGCGGTATTTTTAAGAAAATTCATAGAAGTTTATTGATAAGGCGTGAGAAGCTGCTTGAAAACTTACAGTGGCTGTCTCAATTTGCCTAGTTTCTGAGGGGCTGACCATGAAAATAAAGCTGTTGGTGCTTCTGGCATCCGGTGCTGTGGCGTCAGGCGCTTTGACAGCCTGTGCTCCGATCCTTGCTGGAGGGGTCGTTGCCGGTGCGACGACGGTTGCAACAGATCGAAGGACTACGGGGACACAGGTTAATGATCAGGTGATGGAAAGCCGCATAGAGTGGGAAATTGGGCAGAAGATTAAGTCTGATGACATGCATCTCACGGTGACCTGCTACAACGGAAAAGTGTTGCTGACCGGCGAAGTGCTCACTCAGGAAGAAAAAGAGACGGCAGGCCGTGTGGCACGCAGCAGTCTTGAGGTGTCTCAGGTCATTAATGAACTTGCGGTGCAGGTTCCCGCTTCGTTCAGCCAGAGGATGAAGGATTCGTCGCTGGCCGCCTCTGTTCGCAGTCGAATTATTGGCACCAGCAACGCAACGCTCAATCAGATGAAAGTCACAGTTGATCGCGGCATTGTGTACCTGATGGGGCTTGTGACTGAAGAGGAAGGTCAGGCGGCAGCTGCAGCGGCTGCAAAGACAAGCGGGGTTAAGCGTGTTGTCAAGGTCTTTGAATATCAGACAGCCGCTGAAATAAACAAAAGATTGGAAGCCTTAAAGGTTGAAAACCCCAATAATACGGATAAAGACCAGCAATAAGCCGCGAGACCGGTCTTGGCTTAATGAGATGGTCAGCCCCTATGGCGGAGCATTACTCAGCGACCATCCATCATGAAACCTTCATTAGAAAACAAAAGGAGCGCCCTTATTTCTCAGAAGATAACCCCGCCCGGGGTTATAACTGAGTTATCCCAAAAAGAGGAGCGCTCCACCATGAATTCTACCTTTTCAAGCAACCCCGCTGTTGTCATCGGCATTGATCTTGCCAAAAGCCACTGCGATGTCGTCGGCTACGACAAAGACCGGAAGATGGTGCTCAAGCGCCCCCGCATCGCACACAGGAAACTGCTTGAGATGCTCTCAAACATGCCCCGCGCTGTTGTTCTGATGGAAGCCTGCGGCGGGAGCCACTGCTTCGTCCGCAAGGTGCAGGCGCTGGGACACGACGGCCGGCTCCTGAACCCGGGCGACTGGGTTCGGAAAATCAAGGCTTCCGGAAAGAAGTACGGCGTCAAGGTCTGTGCCATTGCGGCCAAGCTCGCCCGCATAGCGTGGCGAATCCTACGAGAAAAGGACGCGGCGTACAGGCCTCAAGCCACTGTATCGGCCGGGACCGCAGCCTAAGACTGAACACAACCCCAAAAATTCTCAGGACCACGAAGGCCAATGTTGTCGTGACGATCCGGCTTAAGGCGACGGGAAGACGCAGGCTATTAAAAATAGTTCTTAAGCCCAAGATTTCTTGAAAAGTAGAACTACACCGTCTTTTTGTCAGTCGGTATACAGACGAAGCACCAACAAATCAAGCGATTAATATACGTGGCGCCGTAAAACATTTCAGAATATAATAGTTCTACTTAGATCTCATATTTTGAACTGTGCGTCATGGCGTTCATCCTGAAAGTCGTCTAATGAAACCACGAAAATTCAGTGAGTGACTCCCAGCATTTCAAGCAGCAGCTCGTCCCGCCGAATGGATTCCGTGCTCCAGCGCTGAGCGCCTCTGGGTGTCTGGACGGTCGTCGTTTCAACACAATCAAACCACTCCAGAATCTGAACCAGGGAGTGCGCCTCAAGCCACCGCTTGAGGCTGCGCTCCAGCTCGAGTTGCGACTGTGTCTTTGATGCGTCTTCTCTGCCGAGTTTTTCCTTCACGGCATCAATGGCCTTCGTCAGGAAGCAGTGATAGCCGAGCGCTACGAACTGGCAGAAGAGCCTGCCTTTGAGGCTGTCCGGGAACCACACGCGAGGTCGCCTGCCGTCAAGCGAGTTCTTCTGCACATCAAACATCTCCTCGATTTTCTCCCTCTCCCGGTGCATTCTCAGAGCTTCGTCGGCATTTTTGACCTCGTTCGAAACGAGCACGAAGAAGCCGAAGTACTTCCTGGCCTGCCTGAAGGCGTCTTCGTTAAACGAGACCTTGAGCGCGCCTCCCCGGCCGACACGGCTGCAGATGAGAAATTTTTCGGCTTTCCTCCTGCCTGCTTCGCTCAAAGGGTCTCCCGCCTCAACCGTGCGCTTGAGTTCGAGCAGATCATCAATTAAATTCTGTTCGTCCCTGCCGATGTTGTCCCGGTTGTAGAAGACATGAACATACAGACGGCGTTCAAACTCTTCCGTTTCACCGGCGGCAAAGCCGCCGCGCGTGCGCTGCCGGACCACAGAAAGCCGGTGCATGCGGCGGCGGGTGACGCCGCTGACCTTTTGATCGAAGGAGCACACGGCTTCAAGTCTGCCCACCTCTTCCCGGGCGGCGTCGATTTCTTCCCGCACCCAGGAGACGCTTGAGCGGATGAGCGTCAGGAACTTCATGTTGCCGCGGGCGAATTCGGCCATATTGCTCTGGCTGCAGAAGCCGTTGTCCGTCACTACGACGGGCCTGGCCAGCGGAAGGCACTTGATCTGCCTGAGGGTGTTTTTGATCGAAATGACATCGGGAATGTTACCGGGCTGTTTTGCAAAAGCGATCGGCTGCCTGTCCGACGTCGAGTACAGAGTCAGCAGCTTGATGGTGTTGAGTCCGTCCCGGTCTTTGTTGAAGCCTTGTCTTGCTTCGGTCTGGTTGTGGCTGTAGGTCGAAATCGTGGTCGAGTCGAATGCAATGCAGGGGTTGGTGCTGAGGCATGCCGCCCGCTGCGAGAAATACTTCTGCTGGCCGTCCTCATTGACTCCCACGTCGTGGAAGAGTTTTCCGTAAACGTCTTCGCTCAACCCGGGAGCATAAGGAGTCGGGTGGGTGATCTGCCAGGACTCGATGCGGGGCATCGGGGCCCCGTCGGTGGCGACCAGGTAGCGCGCGACCGTGTCAATTTTTTGAGCGGCGGGTTCTCCGAAACTCATCCGCAGCTGATCGGAAATTCCGGTCTGCCGCGAGACCCACTCCAGAAGATCCGTCGTGCCGGTGCACTGCCTTGAAGTCTTAGACGAGACCTTTTTAATCGATTTTTTCCTTGTCGACCTGATTTTCCCCGTTTCGGGATCAAGAATTCCCAGCAAAGTTGTTTTAATCGTCCTGGTCTTGCGGGTTTGCGGATCGTACTGCGTCTGGCGTTCGTAAACGTAGACGTCCCCATTGGGGCGGGTGATGCGGCGGGTGCCGATGTGAATTTTTCCCGTAAAAGGACGCGGCATGGCGATCTCCTATAGTGTATTCATATTATATAATAGCAACACTAAATAAGTCAAGAAAAAACCGGCGAAATTTCAATTATTTCGACGGTTCCCAGATTGATATCTGGCGATTTTATGCGGGCATTAGACGACTTTCAGGGTTCATCAAACCGCAGAAAATCGTCCGCAATGCCGACGGTTCCATCCGGAGCGGCTCAGCGGCAATCGTAGAAACCATCTATGAGAAGGGCGACCGCAAATACCACGCAAGGCACAAGGTCAGGGAGCGCCTTGGAAAGGTTCTATGGCTGGCCGAAGACAAGCGCAGCGGGATATTTGCTTCTCCGACGCGCGGCCTGGTCTGCTACAGCGCTGACGCAGATGCCTTCGAATCCGTGGGAAGCGACGATCCGCGCATTGCCGCGGACTTTTCGTCGGCCCAGCCGCAGGTCCACACGGTCTTCGGCGACGGATATCTGCTACTCAAATTTTTGGAAAAACAGGGCCTGATGCCCGTTTTGAAGGCCGTTTTTCATAAAGAGGGCGATTTTCTGAGGCTGCTCGGGCATGTGGCGCACGGCGTCCTGAGGGACGGAAGCCGCATAAATGCCAGGGACTTCCTGGAGAAGTCATTCCTTTCTTATCTGATGGGTGGGATCAGCCTTGAGAGCATGAGGTGCGACAGCGCGTTCTTCGCCAGGATGGGCTGCGACAGCACGCGGCTGGCTTTCTTCAGGGCCTTTGTGGCTCACGTGCGGGAAACGCATCCGGCATTCGGCCGCTGCTGCTATGTGGACTCGATGCCCCTGCCGAACGACGCCAGGAACAATCCGTTCAACGCTCTCTGCAGTCACGGAGTCAGCGGGGCCGCTGTGCAGATGCGGCTCGTCCTGGTTCTTGACGAGCTCACGGGACTCCCTGTCTGGTTCGATGTCATTCCCGGAAACGTGCTGGACCTGAGCACCGTCATGAACGTTGTCAACGACGTCGCGGTGAGCCTTGACGTGAAGATCAGCTCGCTGGTGCTGGATGCCGGGTACGTATGCCAGGACCTGATCAGGGCCTGCCACATCGGCACCGAAAAAAGCCTGATCGGCCGCATGCCGGCAAAGAAAGGCTATCCCTTCAAGACGCTGTACTGGGAAGTCAGGCCCCCGTTCGGAAGGGGCAAGTATGAGTTCGTCCGCGGCGAGCACACCTATTTCGGCAAGCGCAAGGAGATCACCCTCTTCGGGCAGGAGGAATACGCCTACGTCTATGTAGACCATGAGAACGCACTTTCCTTCTTCCGACAGTATCTGCGCGACTCTGAAGAGGAATTCCGGGAGCTGCGCGACAAGGACAAAGACTGGCTTGCCGTCAGGGGCGGCTTTTTCGTCCTGATATCCAACTGCTGCAAGTCGCCGGAAGATCTTCTCACCGACTATTTCGAGCGCATCAACATTGAGAAGGTTTTCAAGACGTCCAAGAGCTACCTGAGCCTGCTGCCCATCTCAAAATGGACTGACCAGACGGTTCGGGGCAAGCTTCTTTACGACATCATTAACACGATCATCTACCTGCAGTTGCGCGAGAAAATCGATTTGTCAGGCTTTTCTGTGTCGGAAATCATCGGGCGAACGCAGTCGCTCATGTGCTGTCGCGACGGCGACAAGGTCACGGTGGAAGTGCCGAACAAGCAGACCAGGGAATTCTATAGACTGATGCAGATTCCTGTCCCGTCGCACCTGTCGCTGAAAGCCGAATTGCAGACGCTTGGCTTTGATGCTGCCGTGTAGTTCTACTTTTCAAAATATCTTGGGTTTAATTTAAACTTTTTAGGACTTCTTGAAGGAAAGATAGTCATGCCAGCGCATGATTCAGGGAAACTACGCCCCTAACTCTTCGGGCTGACCACGTATTTTAAAGGAAAACTGTCCGACTACGTCCGGGAAGTCTGCAAGCTTCCCCGGGCCTGCGCAAGCCACGGTATTTTTAAAGGCAGTGGATAAGCGTGTCCAGTAAAGCTCCCAATGAGAGCAGAAAGGCAAAGCGTATCTCAAGCTTTATTGTGCCCAGCATGGTGTCGTTGAGTTCATAGCCCTCTTTGTTCAGAAAATCGCCGTAAAGTTTCTTAATTTGGTAGATCGGTATCAGGCTCAAAAGGTATGCGGCGTGCTCTGGCCATACGGAGACTGTTGCAAGGACCAGAGCGAAGGGCGCCAGCAAAAGGCAGAGGTAGAGCCTTGGAAACTTTTTTTCTCCAAGAACAACCGCCAGAGTTCTCCGGCCGACAGAGGCATCGTGTCGCATGTCACGCCAATTGTTGACAGCTAGGACCCCTGCTGCGATGGCCCCGCAAGCTGCACCTAAGGCCAGAGATATGAAAGAAAATGTTCCGGACTGCAGATAATAGGTGCCATTCACTGCGACCATTCCGAAGAATATAAAAACCGTGAACTCTCCCCATGGGGAGTAGGCGATGGGTTTTCGCCCGCCCATATAAAGGTAAGCTGCAGCGACCGAGCAGACTCCCATGAGAACAATAATCCACCCTCCGATGGTCACCAGCGAGACGCTGACAAGAATAAGCACGGTTGAGAGGATGCGAATCGCCACGTCCACTTGGCGAATACTCAGCCAACCTTCGCTAGTAGCCCTAGGAAAGCCTTTTCGATTGCTTCTTTCAGCCTTTCTTTTGGTGTAGCCGACGTCGTTTTCCATATTGGTCAGGGCCTGAATTCCTACGGCGACCAGTATCGTGAGGAGAGCGAGCGGTAGATTCCCGGTGTGTTCAACAGAAAGAGAAGCGGTTATCCCGACAAGAACCGGGGCGAGGGCTATGCCGAATGTCTTGGGACGGATCGCCGCAAGCCAGGCCTGCAGGGACCCTTTTTTTATTTCGTTTGCTGGCATTTTTTGAGAAAAGAGGGAAGAGTGAAAAAGTTTAGGCGGCAGTGGCCGATTAAAGCACAAACTTCACTCCTTCAATTTTCACGAGCTTCGCATAGAGATGATCGAGGTGTTCCCGGCTTTGAGCCTGTACGACAACGCTAAATGATTCATAGCGGCCGCGGGCAGACAGTCTCCTTGCAGTTTTTTCCGGGCTGTACTCAGGACAGAGTTCGAGGACACAGCTGTTGATTTCATCAAAGAGGGATTTTTTTTTGATTCCCACTACTTTAATGGTAAAGGGGCAGGGGAAAACAAGAACCTGCCTGCGCTGGTTTTCTTCTTTCATAAGGATTGGCAGAATGGATGTGCAAGAATTAAATATAGTAGCAACTGACTTTATCTATTTTTCCATTTTCCGACATGACCGGATCAAACGCTGAGACGCGGTTCATCAACGCACCTGCTGTTGCAGACAGCCTTGCCAGTCAGGGATGGTCAATTGTGGTGTCTCCGGTAGAAGTGACGGCTTCTACGAATACCGACCTCATCAACTATTTTGAGCACACCAGGGCTCGCACGATGATTTTAAGAGTAGCGCATCACCAGACCGCAGGCCGCGGTACTCATGGAAGGGCGTGGAATGATGCGAGTGAAAGCCTTTTGTTTTCTCTAGGCCTGCCCTCTCTGCCTGCCGCTAAGATGGCTCCGGTTCCCGTTCTCGTAGGCTTCGCAATCGCCGAGGAATTCCAGAAATTGAATGTGCCGGTTTCAGTGAAATGGCCGAATGATCTTTGGCTTACCACGGGAAAAATGGGCGGGATTCTTTGTGAAATGGCCGCAGGGCCTTCGATTGTGATTGGAGTGGGGATTAATTTGGACCTTCATCAGCACCCTCAGTGCAAGGCTGACATGAGTGCCGCTGCGGCCCTGTCCTCCATTCATCCTTTGGAAGATGTCGTGGAGAGCAGAACGTTCTGGCTCCTGCGGGCCGTGTCTGCGATTTTGAAGTCGGTTGGCGAGTATATGAGGAAGTCCTCGTTGCCTGACTGGTCTCGCTGGAAGAAATTTGATTTTCTGGTTGGAAAACGCATTTCTGTAGACAATAACGCCGGTCAGGTGGAAACTGGTCTGTATTCCGGTATTGACGCACAGGGGGCTCTTTGTCTGAGGGATGAAAAGGGTGTCCTGCGCAGGTTTATATCTGGAACGGTCAGAATTCTGGAGGCCTCATGAAATTCGTTTTTATTGCTCTGGCTGTGATTTGCTCTCTTCTGGGGGCCTACCAGATATATATTCAGAATTACCTCAGTTCTCCTGCAGGAATCAGCGCCCAGGAGGTGTCTCCGAATCATATGGAGAATATACGACCGGTATTTACGCCCCCGGATTCCGCCAGGAGCAGTGCTGAAAAGTAAAAACTGCGTGTTGTCCTCCCTGACGCTGCGGACGGCGCCAGAGAGGGAACAAGCAGAAGTTTTACAGGAGCACGTGCTCCAGCCCTCCGCGTGAGACAGATTCCAGCGTCTTTTTTGCCCAGTCAGGCCCTATGGCCTGGCGTGCAAGCTCTACTGCCAGAAACTCCGCCTGTATCCGCGTCCTGCTTTCATATCTGCTGAGGCCTTGGAAACAGCCTGGGCATGTGGTGAGCACTTTGACTGTACCGTCGAACGGACTGTTCCCTTGGCTCTCCACTTTTTCCTTGGCTGCCTTCAGGCTGAGCTCCTTGCTCAAGCGGACCTGATTGGCGATATCTGGCCTGCCCACGGCGAACGTTCCGGATTCTCCGCAGCAGCGTTCCGTCAACTCAATGGAGGAGTGGTCCGCGGGCTTAATCAGCGAGCCGACGATTCCCTTTGGATTCTGACTGAACGGGGTATGGCAGGGCGAGTGATAAAGGTAACGGGTGTTGCTTTCGCCATTGACATTCATCCCTTTCCTTGCCAGGTATTCATGGATATCCATCAGACGGCTGCCGGGGAAAATTTGTTCAAGATGGTAATCCCTGAGTTGCTTCAGGCATGTGCCGCAGGACACGAGGATCGTCTTGATGTCCAGATAGTTCAGGGTATTCGCCATACGGTGGAACTGCACCTTGTTTTTGGTGACTATTTTCTCCGCCGTTTCCCGCATCCCGTTGCCGACCATGGGATAGCCACAGCACATGAACTGAGGTGGAAGCACCGTGCGTACACCCGCACGCCAGAGAAGCGCTAGGCAAGCCAGGCCTATCTCTGGGAAAAGGCGGTCATTGCCGCAGCCGGGGAAATAAAAGACTGTTTCCAAAGCTTCTTCCGGCAGATCCGGGTTCCGTATGACCGGGACTACGCTGGGGTCCGTTATGTTCAGAAGGTGCCTTAAGGTGGTGTGCATCCGCGGACGCGGCAGCTTTCTGTTGGCCAGCAGGAAATAGGAGCGTTTTGTGGACGGATACTCCGTTGTCGGCGTCGGATGCGTCAGGCTGGGTTTGGTGGTGACCTTGACGGCGTCAGCCGCCAGCCTCTGGGCCAGAAAGCCGTAGTCCACCAGAACCGTTCTTGCCAATTTGATGGATGCCGGGCTCTGCAGGGTGAGGAAGCCCAGCCCAGCCCGCTTCGGCAGATTGCTGCGATGGTAATTGTTAGCGGCCAGGAAATTTCTCAGCTTGATTGTGACTTCGCCGAAATTGATTTTGACTGGGCACGGCGGCAGGCATTTCATGCATACCGTGCAGTGGTCACTCAGGTCCGCCAGCGCATCCAGATGCCGTCGGGAAAGGCCTCTGCGGGTCTGCTCTTCATAGAGGTAAGCCTCAATCAGCAGCGAAGTGGCGATGATTTTGTTCCGGGGAGAATAAAGCAGGTTGGCAGTCGGAAAATGCGTTGAGCAGACCTGCTTGCATTTGCCGCAGCGCAGACAGTTCTGGATGGATGAGGCGATGTCCTCAAGTTCATTTCTCTGCATTAGCAGAGTTTCTGCCGACAGCAGCCTGAAGCTCGGCGTAAAGGCGATGCTTAGATCAGTCTCCTTGCGCAGCTTTCCCTTGTTGAACAGATGGCCGGGGTCGACTTTGTTCAGATAATCGTAAAAAGGCAGAAGCTCTTCGACCGGAACATATTTAATCTTTGTCATGCCGATGCCGTGCTCGCCGGTGATGGATCCTCCCAGCTGCCGTGCTGTCTTCATGACCAGATCTACGCCCTTGTAAGCCTCAGCCATCATTTCAGGATCTGATGAATGCACAGGGATATTGGTATGGACATTGCCGTCTCCGGCATGCATGTGCAGGGCGATGAACAGCCGTTTCCTGAGGATTGAATCATGGATCGCCTTGATTTTTTCTTCCGCTTCCGGAAGCCCTTCTCGTGCAAAAAGCCTGCAAAGCGGCTGCTGGACCTCTTGTTTCCATGAGACCACGAGGCTGTGGCTGAGCAGCAGCTGTCGTATCTCCATGTCCGGGTCTATCTTTTCCGGCAAATCCCAGCCAAGCCTCTGGGCGTCCTGCCTCAAAAGGATGGCAGGGTCCGAGAAATGCTCAAGTAGCCACGTCCATCTTTCTCGCGCACGACTGAGGATGCGGCAGGCTTCATCCAGGCACTCTGCGCGCGGATTTTCTTTTGCGTTTACCTCAGAAAGGTCGGAAGGGCGGAAGATTTCCGAAGAGTCCAGATAGTTTTGTGCGGCTTCGACCATCTCCAGCTTGTTTGCGATGGAATGCTCGATGTTGAAGAATTCGCAGGTATTCGTGTATTCGCCGAGTTTTTTGAGCGGAATGACAACGTCTTCATTGAGCTTGAAGGCGTTGGTGTGGCGGCTGATGGCGGCGGTCCTGGCTCTTTCATTCCAGAACTGTTTTCTTTTTTCCGGGGTTTTGGCGATGAAAGCCTCGCCTTGCCGCTGTGAGCAGATCTCAGAAATCTTAAGTGCGTACTTGTCCAACGCTTCTTCATTGTCCGCGACTATGTCACCGACAAGCACCATCTTCGGGTAACCGCCGCACCGACTTTTAACAGGATATTCAACGGCCTTGAGATAACGCTCATCCAAGTGCTCGAGTCCTGCGAGCATCACGCCGTCGGGCTGAGAATCGAGCATCGTGGTGATCGACAGAATAGCCTCGCCTGCAACGCTGGCAGAGCCGAAGAATTCAAGGCAGACGGTTCTGCCGAATTTGGGCATACGATGCAGGATCCACCGGGCGGCTGTAATGACGCCGTCGCACCCTTCTTTCTGGACGCCCGGAAGTCCCTGCAGGTATTTGTCAGAAACGTCTTTGCCGAGTCCTGGCTTTCTGAACAAAGGTCCGGACAGAGACAGTTCCTTTTCTTCAAGCACGGGAGCTTTCTCTGGAGGGAAACGGCCATCCTTGACCGTGACTTTGAAAAGCACCGTTTCCTGCTTGTGTATTTTCCCAAGATTGTGGTTCACGCGGGCAACCTCCAGCCAGTTGCCGTCCGCGTTGACCATGCGCCACCACGCTAGGTTGTCTATGGCGGTGCCCCAGAGCACAGCTTTTTTCCCGCCAGAATTTTCCGCAATGTTGCCCCCGATGGTGGAGCTGTGCGCGGAGGCCGGGTCGACGGCGAAGACAAGATGCTTTTCTTCCGCGCGTTCTGATACCCGCTTTGTGACGACCCCGGATTCTGTCTCTATGGTGAACACGGCCTGCTCAAGTCCGGGGAGCATCGTCTGCTCTATGGCCCCGATGCGGGTGAGCTTTTCCAGGTTGAGAATAGCCGTGTGCTCGGACAAGGGGACAGCTCCCCCCGTATAGCCAGTTCCGCCTCCCCTTGCAATCAGCGTCAGTCCGAGGGACTGGCAGCCTTTGACAAGCCCGGGGATTTCAAGTTCGCTGTCCGGATACAGGACGACGATGGGGTAGGCGACTCTCCAGTCCGTAGCGTCAGTCGCATGGACAGCCCTGTCGTACGGGCTGAACCTGATGTTTCTTTTTTTCGTGACTTTTGACAGCCTCTGGAAAATTTTCTCCCTGTATTCAAGGCGGCCGTCGAACTGTTTTTCAAAATTAACAATGGCTTTTTCAGTCCTACCGATCAGATCTTCGACGGTTTGATCTCTCTCGGATCCGTCGTTTTGCCGGCGTTTTCCCATTTCCGCAAGCCTGTGCCTCATGGCCTGAACCAGCAGTTCCCGGCGGGGCTTGTCCTGAAGCAGTTCCTCTTCAAGATACGGGTTTCTCACGGACACCCATATGTCACCGAGAATTTCATAGAGCATGCGGGCGCTTCTGCCGGTTCTGATATGAGGCCTCAGCGAAGAGATTTTCGTCCAGGCATCAGGGCCCAGAAGCTTTGAAACTATTTCACGGTCAGAAAAGGACGTGTAGTTGTAGGGGATTTCTCTTCTCTGCTCTTGAGCTTGGCGTGGGGCTGGCATGTTTGTTTTTTCCTTGGGTAACTGCGGCGCAGCTGTTGGAATCTGCCGCGCCAGTGTGTTCTATAGGAAGTTATATCTCATGTTGTGCGCTGTTAGCGTTTTTTAGGCCTATTTTTTAGGCTAATCCGTCTTTTTTTTGTTATTTATTAATTCTTTTATGTATAAATTCGAATTTTACAGATCCTGATAATATATAAAAGTATATATATTTAAGAAATGGTTTTTTTTAAAGAGTATCATTAAGAAAATTTTTTATAGGACACCTCCATGCTGGCACAGGAATATCTTCGCCGAATCTTGAAGGCGAGAGTCTATGACGTCGCGCACGAATCGCCCCTTGACTATGCAGCGCATCTGTCTGACAAACTGGGCAACAAAGTTCTTCTTAAAAGGGAGGATCTGCAGCCGGTTTTCTCTTTCAAACTCAGAGGGGCCTACAACCGGATGGTCCATCTGTCGCCTGAGGAGAGAAGCTGCGGCGTGATTACGGCCTCGGCGGGTAACCATGCTCAGGGCGTGGCCCTTGCGGCCAACAGGCTGCAGTGCAAGGCGGTGATCTGCATGCCCATCACGACTCCGTCCGTTAAGGTCGAGGCGGTGAAGAGGTTTGGGGGCAGGTTTGTAGAGGTGATCCAGGAAGGGCGCTCCTACAGCGAATCAGCCGAATGCGCGGCCCGGCTCCAGCGTGAGCGGGGACTGGTGTTCGTGCACCCTTTCAACGATCCTGACGTCATTGCCGGACAGGGCACCATCGCTATGGAGCTGCTGCACCAGTATCAGCCTTCGGACGGCGATCAGATCGACGCCATCTTTGCCGCCGTCGGGGGAGGAGGTCTGATCTCCGGCGTCGCCGCCTACATTAAGGCGCTCTACCCGGAAATTCAGGTGATCGGCGTGCAGACGAAGGATTCCTGCGCCATGAAGCGCTCGCTTGAAGAGAAGCATCCGGTGTTTCTCCCTCAGGTCGGGCTTTTCTCCGACGGCACGGCGGTCAAGCAGGTGGGAGATGAAACGTTCCGCATATGCCAGCAGTATGTGGATGACATCGTTCTGGTGGATTCCGATGAAGTGTGTGCGGCCATCAAGGATATTTTCGACGACACTCGCTCCATTGTCGAGCCTGCAGGAGCTCTTGGCGTAGCCGGCATCAAGGCGTGGACGCGGCGCAACAGCATTCGCGGCAAAACGCTGGTAGCCGTCAACAGCGGCGCAAATATGAACTTCGAGCGCCTGAGGTTTGTGACAGAACGCGCGGCCATGGGCGAGGAAAAGGAGGCGATGTTTGCCGTCACGATTCCGGAGGAAAGGGGCTCTTATCGGAAATTCTGCAAGTTGCTCGGCGAGAGGAACATCACCGAATTCAACTATCGTATTTCCGCCGAGAAAGAAGCTCAGATTTTTGTCGGAATCCAGACAATAAGTTCCGGAGATGACGAGAAGCTTGTGTCGCTGTTCCAGCGGGCGGGCCTTAAGTGCCTCAACCTCACGCACGATGAGCTCACAAAACTGCATCTGCGGCACATGGTGGGCGGCAAGAGCCCGCTGGCCGTCAACGAGAGGCTTTATCGATTTGAATTCCCTGAATACCCCGGGGCACTGATGGTCTTTTTGACTGCGCTTAATCCTGCGTGGAACATATCCCTTTTCCATTACAGGAACAATGGTTCCGATTATGGGCGCGTCCTGGCCGGGATCCAGGTGCCTCCCGAGGATGATGCCAGGTTTCAGCAGTTCCTGGACAATCTGGGATATCCCTATGTAGATGAAACAGCCAACCCGGCCTACCGGCTTTTCCTTTGATAGACGCGGGCGACTGAGCTGTAGCCGCGGCCCGCGCATTCTGCGCAGGCCGGCGGCTCAGCCTTCACCTTCTCAGTCTTCTGATAGGACGATGTTGCCGGATTCATCCTCAAGGACTCTGTAGTCCCATTTCTTGTTGCCGCTCATGTCTTCAAGCCAGGCTGCGCGAGGGAGGCCGTACTCATCTTCATAGGCTGTGATGAACATCTGGGCTTCAAGAGGGGTGGCGAAATTTTCTTCAAAGTCGCCGTAATCTACGATGACCTGAGTGACTGTGTCGCGGCGCATTTTTTACTCCGGAACGTTCGCAAGTATCGAGCTGATGCAGGCGAGGAACTTGCGTGTATAGCCTATGTCCAGGCTTTCATCAGGGCCGTGTGCATTGGAGCCCGGTCCGAGGACGCCGGTGACGGCAAATTGAGCGCGCGGGAAAAGGCCTGCGAAAAGATTAAGGATTGGAATGGATCCGCCCTCACCCTTCCGAAGCGCAGGAAGCCCCCAGAGTGCCAGCGACGCCTGGTCGCAGGCACGAGAGAACCAAGGGGCCTCTTCCGGAGCCTGCCAGCCGGAAAGAGCCTCGGAGTCTGAAAAGGAGACGGCCACGTTGAAAGGCGGATCGCGGGTGAGCTCCTTCGTCATCTGTCGCAGAGACTCCTCAGGGTCGGCGGCAGGTGGAATACGGATGGACAGACGCAGGGTGGTCTGGGGCAGCTGGACGTTGGCGGCCTCCGAGGGGGCCGGCAGCCCGCCGGCTCCGATGATCGAAAGCGAAGGCTTCCACGTCTGGGCGGTTACTGCCTTCTCGACCAGGTCTTCATAGGGACGGGTGGGCGCCCCGTTAAGGCCCGGGCACCAGGGAAAGCGCGTCAGGTAATCCTCTCCAAGGAACTTGGCGGCGCTTTTGATCTCCTCCAGCCTGCGCTCCGGGATGGGCGGGTTGAAGCAGGAGAGCCGGAAATGACCGGTCAAGGGGTCTGTCAGGCGGTCCAGAAGAATGCGCAGTGCATCGAATGTGCCGGGGACGATGCCGCCGGCTTCGCCGCTGTGGACGGCGTGCCGGAGGATTTTGACGGTCAAGTTGGCGGACAGCGTGCCGCGGACGGAGTTTGTCAGCCACAGCTGCCGGTAGCTGCCGGCGCCAGAGTCCAATACAAAGACAATCCTCGGGCTGCCGCAGCGGGTCCTGAGCTTCGCAAGGTAATAGTCAACATCATTTGAACCGGTTTCTTCGCGTGTTTCGAAAAAACCGACGCAGCGCGGGTGCGGAATGCCTTCGCATTCCAAAGCCCGTATCGCGGTCATCGCCCCGTAGAAGGAATAACCGTCGTCGGCGCAGCCTCTGCCGTAGAGCCTGCCGTCCCGAACAACGGCCTGCCACGCAGAAAGCCCTGCGCTCCAGCCGCTGGCTTCCGGCTGCTTATCCAAGTGGCCGTAGAAAAAGACGGTGTTTTCTGAGTTTTCCCTGAACCGGCCGGTCGGTTCGATGGAGAAAAACAGACTGGGCGAGCGTCCCTCATCCTGCAGGACTGAAAAGTTTGCCTCGTGAAAGTGCTTTTCCCCAAACGCGGCCGCTTCCCGACACACCTGCAGAAGAACGCCGTTCTCGCGCCACTTGGCGTCGAATCCCGGCGACAGCGACTTTCTGCTTACAAACCTTTCAAGCGCCGGCTGAGCCTGCGAATCCCAGAAACAACTGACCTGCTGAAGAATGCTTGAATAATCCATTTTTATACTCAGCGCTGAGACGGGAACGCCCTGCTCCCGATAATCTGCGAAATTTCTGCGGAGGCCTGAGCGGCGCCGTCATGCCCCTGATACTGCCCGGCCATGACCCGGTACAGTCCGTCCGAGGATTTCACGATCCGGGTGGCGTAGGACCTCTGGTATCCGTAGGAAGACAACAGGGCCTCGGCATGCGCCGACCAGGCCCTCGCATTGTCAGCACTGGAAAAGGCGCCGATCTGCACGGACCAGCTTCTGGTGCGGCGATCCAGCTGGATGCTCTGGCTAGGAACGTTCTGGGCGGTTTCGGTGCTGGCCTGCAGCGTTCCGGATGCCAGCGCTCCGCTGCGCCATGATCCGCTTGCAATTTCGGCCATCGTAATACGCTCGACCTCAACACGTGCGGTTCCCTTCTCCGCGTATCCCAGGCGCCGGGCGGCCTCATAGGACAGATCGATGATCCGATCTCCGAAAAAAGGGCCCCGGTCGTTGACTCTTAGAATGATGCTTTTCCCGTTCTCAAGATTTGTGACTTTCGCATAGCTGGGCAGTTCCATTGTCTTGTGGGCGGCGGAAACGGCATACATGTTGAAAGTCTCCCCTATGGAAGTCTTCTTGCCGTGGAACTGCCGTCCGTACCAAGATCCTATGCCCCGCTCCCTAAGCGGCTGATCGCCGGTGATGGGGACATAGCGCTTGCCCAGCACCACATAGGGGCGATTGGCACCCCTGGCCGGTTTTTCCACCTTCGGAAGAGTTCCTATCATAGGGGCTCCGGCAGGGGACGTCCCGGCTGACGACGGGGCCGTTCCGGTCGGCGGCGTCGGTATCTCGGTGCCGTTGCCGACAGGCTGATCTGGCGAGTGGGTGGTGGAGCATGATGCCAGAACCAGTACAAGGGGCAGGACGCCTGCCGCCAGCAGCCTTCGCATAATCTCAGTCATCTTTATATTTCTTGTTGGCGGATATAGCCATCAGCATGCCCGTGCAGGTGCCTAAGGTCAGAAGGGCGGTTCCGCCATAGCTCATAAAAGGCAACGGAACGCCTACGACAGGAAGAATTCCGCTCACCATGCCCATGTTGACAAACGTGTACGTGAAAAAAATAACGGTGATCGCACCGGCCAGCAGCTTCGAAAAGGTGTTGGAAGCATTAATGGCGATTCGCATCGAGATGCAGATGAGCGCGAAGTAGGTCGCCAGGAGAAACAGATTGCCGACAAGTCCGAATTCTTCTGAAAAGACCGCAAAGAGAAAGTCACTTGTTCGCTCCGGGATAAAGTCCAGGTGAGCCTGAGTGCCTTCCATCCATCCTTTGCCGAAAACGCCGCCCGAGCCGATGGCGATTAACGCCTGAAGGGTGTGGAAGCCTTTTCCCAGCGGGTCCGTGGTGGGGTCAAGCAGCGTGAGCACCCTCTGCCTCTGGTAATCCCGCATGAAGGTCCAAATAATGGGAAGGGAAGCGAGGGCGGTGCCCAGGATTGCGAAAAGCCATCTCCATGGCAGACCCGAGAAAAAGACAACAGACGCGCCGGCGGCGGCCACCAGTATGGCCGTTCCCATGTCAGGCTGCTTCAGAATCAGCGCGACAGGCGCTGCAATGATCACCGCCGCTATGGCAAAGTCCCTTCCCGAAATGCTCTCCTGCCGTGTGTGAAAGAACCATGCCAGCATCATGGGAAGCGCTATTTTCATGATTTCGGAGGGCTGGATCTGAGTAAAGCCGATGTTAAGCCAGCGGGTGGCCCCCTTGATGGTGGTGCCGGCCACCAGGGTGGCGACAAGAAGCAGTACGCCTACCAGATAAAGCGGCAAAGCCATTTTCATCAGATAGCGCGGATGGATGTTTGCGAATATCACCAGCACGACTAGAGCGATGAGAATGTTGCGCGCCTGGTCTGCGATGCGCCAGGGATAGCTGTAGCCGGCGGAGAAAAGGGTCATGAAGCCGGTCAGCGTCAGGATGGCGACGACTATGGCAAGCGCGAAGTCCATCCGGGCCAGCCGCTCAAGAAAGCTGCTCCAGAGTCTTCGCAAAATCCTGGTGTCAAAATTCATTGCTGCGCCTCTTTTGAGGAAGATGCCGGGCCGGCGGGCTTCTGCAGGTAAGCCGGCGGCGGCAGTCCTAAAGAATTTCTGCCAAGCAGCCAGTAGTCCAAAACGGTGCGCGCGATAGGAGCGGCGGAACCGGCTCCCCATCCCCCGTTTTCCACCAGAACCGCCATGGCAATTCTGGGGGAGGCCGCCGGGGCGAAGGAGATGAACAGACCATGGTCGCGGTGAGCCTTAGCCAGGGCCGCCGCATTGTATTTCTGGCCTTGGGCAATGCCGACGACCTGAGCCGTGCCGGTTTTCCCGGCTGCTACATAGGGTGCTCCTCTGAAGGCGCCGGCCGCGGTTCCTTCGCGGGTGACGGTGGTCATGGCGTCGATGATGAACTCAATGTTTTTTCTTGAGGCGGGCATCACTTTCCTGTAGCTGGACGTGACCGGCTGGGTTTTCTGTGTTGCCGGATCGAAGATCGCCTTGACCAGATGGGGCTGCAGGGACACTCCCCTGTTGGCCAGTGTGGCTACGGCATGCGACAGTTGCAGCAGGGTGAAGGCGTTATAGCCCTGCCCGATGCCGAGGGAAATGGTGTCGCCAGCCAGCCACGGCTTGTGAAACTGCTTCATTTTCCATTCTGCGTTGGGCAGCACGCCTTTCTGCTCGCCGAGCAGGTCTATGCCCGTGAGCTGTCCGAATCCCCAGGGCTCCATGAAATCGTGGATTTTTTCCGCTCCGAGATCATGGGCGAGTTTGTAGTAGTAGACGTCGCTGGAGACCGTGATGGAGCGCCTGAGATTCAGAATGCCCTTGTGAACCTTGGAGGCATCCCGGAACTTGTGTCCCCCGAGTTCGTAGACGCCCTGATCGTTGATGGTGGTGGAGGGAGTGATGACGCCGCTCTCGAGGCCCGCGAGCGCCATGAACGGCTTGTAGGTCGAGCCGATCGGGTAAATTCCCCGCATCGCGCGGTTGAGCAGCGGCTTCCTGGGCGATGTGTTCAGGCTGTTCCATGTTTCGTAGTCGATGCCGTTTAAAAAGAGGTTCGGATCGTAGGTGGGCTTGCTCACGAAGGCGAGGATTTCCCCCGTGGCGGGATCGATGGCGATCAGGGCGCCGTTGTTGCCGCCGAAGGCATGCTCCGCCACCTTCTGAAGGTTGACATCTATGGATAGAGTGAGGTTTTTACCGGGCACCGAGGGGGCCGAGGCCAAATACCGAATTGGCCGTCCGCCCGCCGTGACCTCAAGCAGAGATTTGCCCACGGTTCCGCGCAGATCGTTCTCATAGGTTCTTTCAATGCCGACCTTGCCGATGTTGTAGGCTCCGCGGTACTGCTCTTCCAGTCCGTCCTGTTCGATGCGTTTTTCGTCGGCTTCGGATATCCGTCCCATGTAGCCGAGAAGATGGGCGCCGAGGGAACCGAAGGGATACTGCCTGAATTCCCTCGAGGCGAGCTCCACTCCAGGGAACTGCCATTTATTCACCAGAAACATGGCCATTTCGGACTCCGTCAAGTCAAGCCTGATGGGTATGGGATCGAAGCGCTTGGATTCGGCGAGTAGCCGTTTAAAGCGCTTCTGGTCCGTCGCAGAAATGGGAATGACTCGGGAGAGTCTCTCAATCAGGGTGCTGAGCTTCTCCTCGGTTTTGGACGGAGTGATTTCAAGAGAGTAGGCCCAGTAGTTCCTCGCGAGAATGATGCCGTTGCGATCCAGGATCAGTCCTCTCGAGGGCTGTGACGGAATCGTGACCGAGCGGTTGTTTTCCGCCTGTGAAGAATACTGGTTGTGCCGGATAACCTGAAGCCACACGAATCGCACTGCCAGCAGAGAAAAGCAGAAAAAAATGAAGCAGAGCGCGAAAATGGCTCTCCGCCTGAATTCAGCGGCGTTTGATTCGACCGAGCTGATGGTTCTCTGGCGGGGGACGATCGATGACAAGCGGCGAAAGAGTCTCATCGCGCCTCCGGTGCAGAAACCGGCTTAAAGCGGGCTGGTTTCGTCATTTTTAGATTTTCTCTGGGGCATGAGGAGAATCCAGCTCCACAGGGGCCACAGCAGGGCGCAGAACACGCTGGACAGAAACCAGCTCCAGCCGGGCCAGGCGCGTTCTCCCCAGCTCCTGACCAAAAGCACCAGAACCTGAGTGAGCAGCAGCATGGGAAGCAGGTGCAGTGCCTGAGCCGGGGCGCGGAACCAGAAAAGGCGCCGACTGGCCTTCTGAACCATATACGAGAGCACCACGTAGGCGAAGGCGTGCTGCCCGAGCAGCGAGCCCTGCTGGACGTCCATGACGATGCCAAGCATGAAGGCTACGGCCATGCCGATCCAGTTCGGCTGCCGCATGGTCCAGAAGATAAGCGTCAGGGCCAGAAAGTCGGGCACCCAGGCCGCGCGCTTGAGGAATATGTTCAGCAGTAAGCTGATGAGGATCGATGCCGCCACCCACAAAGGATTTGCGGGAAGAAGAATGTAAGCCTTAGGCTGCTCAGTGATGGTGGATGGCGCCGGAGAGGAAAACAGGCGGGAGAAAATGTTCATGGCGCAGCTTTCTCTGTTTGTGCGGCTCCTACGCTACGGCCGGGGTCGACGTTGACGAGGGCCACCATGACGTATCGGCCGAACGAGGGCGAGGCCGAGAGTCTGACCCAGACGTGAGCGAAGGCGTCGCCCCTGATCTTTTCCACATGGGTAACCTTTCCGACGGGTATCCCCGGCGGAAAGACTCCGTCAATTCCGGAGGTCTGCACGGCGTCGCCTTCCTGAATATCAGCTACGGCCGGCACGAACTGCAGCTCGACCGTCTGGTCGGACTGCGTGTACGAGGTAGCGCATCGGATTCCTGAGCGCGGGAGGTAAACCGGGAACTGCATGGCCGGGTCCGTGAGCAGTGTGACCTCGGAGCGGTCGGCGCTGACCCGCGCGACCTGGCCGATGACGCCGTTTTCATCTATGACGGGCATACCCGGCTCGATGCCGCTGTTCTTGCCGATGTTGATTTCAATGCGCTTGGAAAAGACGTCGGCGGTTTCTCCCTTGACGATGCCGATGGCTGCAGAGCGCCGGATCTGCGTCTTGACGCCTGCGAGGGCTTGCAGCTGACTGTTTTCGGCCTTGAGTTTTTCGAACTCCGAAAGGGCGAAGCTCAGCTCGGCGTTTTTCTTCTTCAGCTCTTCGTTCTCTGCGGTCAGCTTCTCGACGGTCGTAAAGAACTGTCCTATGCCGTGGAAGGAGCGGCCGACGCCCTCCGAAACCGCGACGGCGGGCCGTAGAAGGTACGAGTCGATGGTTGCCCTGAAGGACTCCAGGGTTTTCAGCTTGCCGTCAACCAGCATCAGAATGATGGAGAGGCTTGCGAAAAAGACGAGCCTCACCCCCGCGGGCAGCCCTCTTCTGAAAAGCGCTGGCGAGCCGTTATCCATAGTTCATTAAGCTCAAAGCGAGGCGTTCCCACACAAAAGCAGGCGGTACTCCGGCCGGGACCGGTCAGCCGTACGTGAAGGCGGTCCGCAGCTGCTCGATGTTTTCAAGGGCGATGCCGCATCCCTTGACCACGCAGTTGAGAGGCTCCTCGGCAATATGGACGGGCAGGCCGGTCTGTTCCTGCAGCAGCTGATCCAGGTCGCGCAGGAGTGCACCGCCGCCCGTGAGCATCATGCCGCGTTCGGCAATATCTGCTCCAAGCTCCGGGGGCGTCCTTTCAAGGGCGGTCTTCACGGCGCCGACGATCTGGTTGAGGGGCTCGGTGAGCGCCTCCAGCACTTCGTTGCTGTGGATGGTGAAGGTGCGCGGAACGCCTTCGGAGAGGTTGCGCCCCTTCACCTCTATTTCCTTCGCCTCCGAGCTGGGGAACGCAGAGCCGATCTCCATTTTGATCAATTCGGCGGTGGGCTCGCCGATGAGCATTCCGAAGTTTCTGCGGACATAGCCCACGATGGCTTGGTCGAACTTGTCTCCGCCGACGCGGACGCTGCCGGAATACACCATGCCTCCAAGCGAGATGACGCCCACTTCCGTGGTGCCTCCGCCGATGTCGATGACCAAGGAGCCTGCCGCTTCTGACACCGGCAGACCCGCCCCGATGGCCGCCGCCATCGGCTCCTCGATCAGGAAGACCTCGGAGGCTCCGGCTGCTTCGGCGCTTTCCTTGATGGCGCGGCGCTCAACCTGAGTCGACCCGCAGGGGACGCAGATGATGATGCGCGGATTGGGCGCGAAAAGCTTGGACGGCCGCACCATGCGGATGAACTGCTTCAGCATCTGCTCAGTGACGGTGAAGTTGGCGATGACTCCGTCCTTCATGGGCCGGATAGCCTGGATGTTGCCGGGCACACGCCCGAGCATCTGCTTGGCCCGGTGGCCGACGGCGTGAATCGTGGTTTTGCCGTTGGGGCCTCCTTCCTGGCGGATGGCAACCACTGAGGGTTCATTGAGGACGATCCCCTTTCCCCTCATATAGATAAGGGTATTGGCCGTGCCAAGGTCAATGGCAAGGTCATTGGAAAAATAGCTGCGGAAAAGGCTCAGGCCGAACATTCTGAAAATCTCTAATGGGGGGCAAAAAGGACACTGCTTATTTTATCCGCTGTTGCGTTGGCTTAGAGCCAACCTTATGCGGCAAACGGAAGATCATGGAGCAATTCCATGCAAGTGGTCAATGATAGACTAAGCGCTGGTCAGATGCCGGACTGGAAACTGTTTTTTACAGCAATTTTGTCCTGTGCTCTTTCGTGCGGCATCGTGAGTCGAGAACAAACCGGAAAAATTCATTATGTCTCTTTCCAAGGAAGACGTTCTGCATATCGCCCACCTGGCCCACATAGATTTGTCGGAGGCCCAGATTGCCAAAATGCAGTGCGAGCTGAATGATATTTTTGAAATGATCGAGCAAATCCGCGCCGTCAACACGGACGGGATTGAGCCCATGCTTCATCCCATGGACGGGGAGGAAAGGCTGCGCGAAGACGTGGTGGCCGAAGAGGACATCAGGCAGGCCGCCTTTGAGAACGCTCCAGAAGTGAGCGACAGCATGTTCCTTGTACCACAGTATGTAGAGTCCTGAAACCGCTATGAAAGACATTACTCGTTGCTCCGTTGCGCAGCTGTCTGAAAGGCTGCACGCCCGCGAAATCTCAGCCGTTGAAGTGGCCCAGCAGTTCCTTGACCGGATCGAGGCCCACAGGGAGCTCAATGCGTTTCTCGACGTCCGCCCGGAAGTGACCCTGGATCAGGCCAGGCGTGCCGATGAGATGCTTGAACAGGGAAAGGGGGGCTTCCTGACCGGAGTGCCTGTCGCCCATAAGGATATTTTTGTGACCAAGGAGTGGTTCTCCACCGCTGCGAGCCGCATGCTGAAGGGCTACAAGAGCCCCTTCGACGCCACTGTCGTTGCGCGTCTGAAGGCCGAGGGGATGGTCTGTCTCGGAAAGCTGAACTGCGATGAGTTCGCTATGGGCTCCGCCAATGAAAACTCGGCTTACGGCAAATGCTTCAACCCCTGGGACAGCCGCGCCGTTCCGGGGGGATCCTCCGGCGGATCGGCCAGTGCCGTGGCGGCCAGACTCACCCCTGTGGCCACGGCGACGGATACCGGCGGTTCGGTCCGCGAACCCGCGGCTTTCTGCGGCGTGACAGGACTGAAACCCACGTACGGCCGCCCCTCGCGCCTCGGAATGATCGCCTTCGCATCCAGCCTTGATACAGCCAGCCTTATGGCCCCCTCCGCGAGGGATATTGCGCCGGTTCTCTCCAAAATGGTTGGCTTCGACCCCAAGGATTCCACCAGCGCAGACCATCCGACCGAAGATTTCAGCAGAAACCTCGGAAAGTCGATCGAAGGGCTGAGGATCGGGTTGCCCCGCTCCTGGTTCTCCGAGCAGCTTAGTCCGGAGGTTCGGGCCCGCATCGAGTCCGTCAGGGATTTTTATCGGGATCGGGGAGCCGTCATCGTGGACATGGACCTGCCTATGGCCAAGCTTGGGGTCCCGGTCTACTACGTGGTGGCCAGCGCCGAGGCCAGCTCCAATCTGTCGCGCTACGACGGCATCCGCTACGGCTACCGCGCCAAGGACTGCGCCACCATGGACGAATTGATCCGCCGCAGCCGCAACGAAGGACTCGGCGATGAACCCAAGCGCCGAATCATGATTGGAACCTACGTGCTCTCTCACGGCTATTACGATGCCTATTACCTTAAAGCCCAGAAAGTCCGCCGCCTGATCGCCCAGGAATTCCAGAAGGCGTTTGCTGATGTGGACGCCATCTTGTCTCCTGTGGCACCGGGCGCAGCCTATGACTTTGGCGAAAAGGCTGATCCGGTGTCGGCTTATCTCGGCGATCTGTACACCGTGCCCGCGTCGCTTGCCGGCCTGCCCAGCATGAGCATGCCCTGCGGTTTTACCGGCTCGGGCCGCCCGATCGGCGCTCAGCTTACGACCGCTCCCTTCAATGAAGCCCTGCTGCTGCAGCTGGCTGACGCCTGGCAAAGCGAAACCGGCTGGCACGAAAAAGTCCCCGCGGGGTTTTAACTGAGAACGGAAGGAAAACACAAGATGCAATGGGAAGTTGTAATAGGGCTTGAGACCCATGTCCAGCTCTCGACCAAAACCAAGATTTTTTCCGCGGCGGACAACGAGTTTGGCGGCGAGCCGAATTCTCATGCCTGCGCAATCGACATGGCGCTGCCCGGAGCCCTGCCGGTTCTCAACAGGGAGGCCGTCCTCAGGGCCGCGCGTTTCGGTCTGGCCATTGGGGCGAAGGTGGCAGAGAAGTCGGTTTTCGACCGCAAGAACTATTTTTATCCGGATCTTCCGAAGGGTTATCAGATCAGCCAGTTCGAACATCCCATCGTGCTGGGGGGAAAGCTCTCCTGCCTGGTCACCCCGAAGAAGGGAGATCCGTACATCAAAGTGGTTGAGCTGACGCGAGCTCATCTTGAGGAAGATGCGGGAAAGAGCAACCACGGAATTCATCCCGGCGAAACCGGCGTGGACCTGAACCGGGCCGGAACCCCTCTGATCGAGATCGTGACCGAGCCCGTGATGCACTCCTCCGACGAGGCGGTTGCGTATGCCCGTGCCCTGCATGCTCTGGTGGTCTGGCTGGGCATCACCGAGGGGAACATGCAGAACGGCAACTTCCGCTGTGACGCCAATGTGTCCGTCCGGCCGGTGGGCGACCCGAAACTGGGCACGCGTTGTGAAATCAAGAATCTGAACAGCTTCCGGTTCCTGCAGAGCGCCATCGACTATGAGGTGAACCGTCAGATCGAGCTGATCGAGGATGGCGGGAAGGTGGTCCAGCAGACCCGGCTCTACGATCCAGAGAACGACGAGACGCGGCCCATGCGGTCTAAGGAAGACTCTATGGACTACCGGTATTTCCCGGATCCGGATCTTTTGCCCTGCGTGCTGTCAGCCGAAGAAATCGAGGAGCTGCGCCGGAATCTGCCTGAGCTTCCCCACCAGATGTTCGAACGCCTGAAAAAGGAAGACGGCCTGTCGGAGTACGATGCCGGCATTCTCACCTCCAGCCACGCCGTGGCGCAGTACTACGACGAGCTCGCCCACCTGGTCGATGACAAGAAGGCTGCGGCCAACTGGGTCATGGGGGAGCTCAGCAGCGCGCTGAAGCAGTCCGAGGGCATGACGATAGACAAGGCTCCCGTGACGCCTGCAGTGCTGGCGGCCATCATGGCCCGCGTGAGCGACGGGACGATCAATCTGAAGGGGGCTAAAAAGGTTTTCAGCGCTGTTTGGAACGGCGAAGGAACCGATGTCGACGGCCTGATCGGAACCCTGGGGCTCAAGCAGATTTCAGATGCCGGCGCCATTGAAAAAATGGTCGATGAAGTGCTGGCCCGAAACGGAGCCATGGTCGAACAGTACAAGTCTGGCAAGCAGAAGGCCTTCAACGCCCTTGTGGGTCAGGTCATGAAAGTGGCTCGTGGAAAGGCCTCTCCGGCGGTGGTGAATCAGTTGCTGCACCGGAAGTTGGATTAAAGGGCGGCCCCCTGCTTCAGGCCGGGCGGGAGAAAAGGTTTCACGTGAAACCTGCTTTTCCGCCCGCTCCCAGCGAAGGCTGGAGCGGGGGAGTCCGAAAGAGCCTGCTTCAGGCCCCGTAGCGGCTGCGGTAGGCGGCAACGGCCTCGGCGTACCCTGCCACGGACCGAGCGGCGTCGCTGCCGCTTCTCATGAAGTTCAAAAGGCTGTCCAAGCTTGCGATTGAGACCACCGGGATGTGGAACGAGGCCTCGACATCCTGAACGGCGGAGGTTTCCGTCAGGCTGTCCGCATTCCCGCCCCTTTCCATGCGGTCAATGGCGATCGCGACCCCTGCGGGCTCGGCGTCTGCTGCACGGATGATGTCGATAGACTCCCGCACGGAGGTTCCGGCGGAGATGACGTCATCGACAATGAGAACCCGCCCCTGCAGGGGGCTGCCGATGATAGTCCCGCCCTCGCCATGATCTTTCTTTTCCTTGCGGTTGAACGCCCAGGGGAGATCGAGTCCTTTTTCGGCCAAATTGATGGCCACCGTGGCGACCAGAGGAATGCCCTTGTAGGCCGGTCCGAAGAGCATGTCGAATTTCAAGGTACCGTCGCCGGTCTTTTCTAGGATTTTCCGAGCGTAAAAATCCCCAAGGCGATTCAGGGTCGAGCCGGTGTTAAAAAGTCCCGCATTGAAGAAATAAGGGGAGAGGCGGCCAGCCTTGGTCTTGAATTCCCCGAATCGCAGCACCTTGGTTGTCAGGGCGAAATCGATAAAGTCATGCTCGAGATTGTTCATAGCGTGGAAGAGAGACAGTGTTCGTTGAGAGATTGAGGCAGAATAGGTTTTCTTATATCTTAACCGTCTGCAGTGCGCTCTGATCATGACTCGCATCATCACTTTCAATGCCAATGGCATAAGGTCGGCCGATAAAAAAGGCTTCTTCAACTGGTTTGCCGGACAGGATGCGGATGTTTTGTGCATCCAAGAGCTGAAAGCTCAGGCTGAGACTCTGCCTGAGCACCTCTTGCAGCTTCCCGGCTACGAGTCCCGGTTTCATTTTGCGGAAAAAAAGGGGTATTCGGGTTGTGCGCTTTACACCCGCCTGCCGGCAAAGAACTGGAAAATTGGCATGGGAGTTCCGGAGTTCGACAGTGAGGGGCGCTTCGTGGCGGCAGATCTTGGGTTTGCAGTGGTGATCTCCAGCTATTTTCCTTCCGGGACGAGCGGAGACGAGCGCCAGGCTGCCAAATACAGGTTTCTTAAGGCGATAGTGCCCGTGGTGGACGGTATCAGAAACAGCGGCCGGCAGGTCGTTCTCTGCGGGGACATGAACATCGCCCACAAGGAAATCGACCTTAAAAATTGGAAGGGCAATCTCGATCACAGCGGATTCCTGCCGCAGGAAAGGGCCTGGATGACCGAATTCCTTGATCAGTACGGCTGGGTCGATGTGTTCAGGAGGCTCGACCCGAATCCCGGACGCTACACCTGGTGGAGCCAGCGTGGCAAAGCCCGCGAGAAGAACGTGGGATGGCGCATCGACTATCAGCTGGCAACTCCGCAGATCGCCGACAGGGCCAGGCAGACGTCCATTTATGCAGATGAAAAATTTTCTGACCACGCCCCCCTGATCATCGACTACGATGTATAAATGCCATGCTTAGTCTCGAGCAGATATTATTTTCCCAGGGCTTCGGCACTCGCCGCGAATGCAGGGGGCTGGTGCTGCGGGGAAGCTTCAGCGTTTCAGGCAAGATCCTGTCGGACCCGGAGCAGGAGTTGCAGGAACAGGGGCTTGTCTTTTCCGTAGACGGCCAGTCGTGGCCCTACTTCGAGAAGGCAGTCGTCGCGCTTAACAAGCCGGCGGGTTATGAATGCTCCGCAAGGCCGGTGTTTCATCCGGGCGTGCTGTCGCTGCTGCCCGCCCCCCTGCGTGCCAGAGGCGTGCAGCCGGTGGGAAGGCTGGACGAGGATACAACGGGGCTGCTGATTCTCACCGATGACGGTGCGCTCAGCCATCGTCTGACGCATCCCCGGAAGCATGTGAGGAAAATTTACCGCGCGGTTCTGAAGCACCCCCTTTCGCCGGATTTCGTTCAGGCCCTGCTGCGTGGAGTGGAGCTTCGCGATGAGCCGCAGCCGCTGGCCGCTCTGGAAGTGAAGCCCGCGGGTGACAGGGAGGTGGAAATCACGGTCGACCAAGGCAGGTACCATCAGGTCAAGCGTATGGTAGCGGCCGCCGGCAACAGGGTCGAACGGCTTTCCAGGATCCAGTTTGGGAACTACAGGCTGCCCCAGGACGTGCGCCCCGGTCAGTGGTGCTGGATTGAATCCGCTACGGCGATCACGGGGAAATAGGCGATGGCAACCGGCCTCTCTTGGATTCAGGGTGCCAAGGGCTATTTGACGCCGCCCTGCATCCGAATGTTTTTTCTTGGTTTTTCTTCAGGACTGCCGCTGCTGCTGGTTCTGGGCACGCTGGGCTTTCGTCTGCGGGAGGCGCACGTCAGCCTGGTGACCATTGGCTTTATGTCCTGGGTCGGGCTCGTCTACGCCATTAAATGGCTGTGGGCGCCCGTCGTGGACCACCTGTCAATTCCCGTGCTGACGGAAAGACTGGGCAGGAGGCGCTCCTGGTTGGCAGCCTCTCAGGTCGCTCTGGCTGCGGGACTGTGCGGCATGGCGTTTGTCGACCCCGCCCAGAGCCTGAAAGTGACCGTGGCTCTCGCAATGTTCACGGCCTTTGCTTCGGCAACTCAGGATATCGTGCTGGATGCCTACCGCATCGAGAGCGCGAGCGTTGAAACCCAGGGCATGCTGGCGGCCGCCTACCAGTTCGGCTATCGAATCGCTATGATCTGGGCCGGAGCGGGGGCCCTCGGAATCGCCGCGGCGGTGGCTGGAGTCAACAGCGTCGAGTACGTCCCGCGGGCCTGGACCATTTCATACCTCGCCATGGCGGCCTCGGTCTCTGTGGGACTGGCCACCGTGCTGCTGTCGCCGGAACCGGCGCCCTCGCGGGACGCACAGGCGGCTCCCGCTGCGGAGTCCGGCCTGCCGGCGAGGCTCCGCGGGATGTTCTGGAAGCCTCTGGCTGACTTCTACGAGCGCTATGGCCGGTGGACGGCGGTTCTGATCGCCCTTGTGGCGGTTTACAGGATCTCAGACGTCGTTATGGGGATCATGGCCAATCCCTTTTACTCCGACATGGGCTTTACGAAAGCGGAAGTAGCGGTCGTGATCAAAGTCTTCGGCGTGGCAATGACGTTGCTGGGGACATTCGCCGGGGGACTCGTCGTCCTGAAAATAGGCGTCCTGAAAGCTCTGATGCTGGGCGGAGCGTTGTCGGCGGGGACGAATCTCCTGTTTTCCCTGCTCGCGGCCGTCGGGCACAGCGTCCCGCTGCTTGCCGTGATCGTAAGCGCTGACAATCTGGCTGGAGGTCTTGCAAGCGCAGCGTTCGTGGCATTTCTGTCGGGGCTGACCAGCCGCAGGTTTTCGGCAACGCAGTACGCGCTGCTGTCCTCCATCATGCTGCTGCTGCCCAAGACAATCGCCGGCTTCTCAGGCGTTGTGGTCGACAGCGTCGGCTACAGCCGGTTCTTCATTCTGACGGCCCTGATCGGGGTTCCCGTGATGATCCTGGTCTGGATGATTGGACGCAGCCCCTTTGCGAGGGGGCTTACGCCGGGATCTTGAAGCCTCTCGTCACTTCGGCTATTTCCGCAACGCAGGCCGCGAGATCGTCGAGCGCATCCCGCTCGTCCTTGAGCGGGAAGTCGCGGCAGATCTCCGCGATGGGCCCCGACAGGTCACCGCGGGCCTCGGGCGGGAGATGCCGGAAAATCCCGAGCAGAGCCCCGTTGACAGCCTGGCTGCCGGTCTCTTCCAGCCCCGGGAACAGGCGTACGGCGGTCAAAAAGCCCAGAGCAAAAGGCTCTAGCTCGTCGCCGCTGGGCCCGTCGTCTTCGAGAATGACGGGATCGATGGGCGACTTCCCCCTCAGCTGGGAGTCGATTTCCCTGTACCGGCGGTACAGCAGCTCTTCAAGCCGCGGGACGGCCGCGAGAGCCGGCTCTCTGCCTTCAGAGTCGAGAATATAGGGCATCCAGTCCTCGGGGGAGACTTCCTGCGGATGCAGCAGCAGCGCGGTCAGGTACCCGTCGGCTGCGTCGGCCTCCAAAGGATGGTGCTCTTCCGGCACGGAGGCGAGGAGTTCTTCGAGTTCAGCGAATTCGGCATCGGACAGGCGCGCGTTGTTTTTTTTCATAAGTCGGTCTGAACTGCGTATGCTTGTAAGCGTGATAGGAGAAGTGTATGGCAATTGTCAGATTCAGTTCAAAGGCTGCCGGCAGCTTTATCCTGATGCCGGAAACACAGAAGCAGATTTTCAAGGTGATCGGCAGACCTCTGAGCGAAAGCGGGGCCATCTCAGCCGAAGACGCGGCTGAATGGATTGAAAAACTCGAGGCGGCCGTGGCTCTGGAAAAACAGCAAAGGCAGCGCGCCCAGGAGGAGAGGCGCAGGTGCAGGGAAAAATGCGAGGCCGGCTTCCGCTCGCCGGGGCTGCATGCGAAGGAGCTTTTCGAGGAAGAAGACAGGCTGCAGGCCGAGGCGCAGGAGCAGAAAAGCATCGTTCCTTTTTCCGCACGTGTCTACCCGCTGCTGCAGATGCTCAGGAAGGCGCGGAAAAAAGGGGAGATGGTGATGTGGGGCATCCCGTAATGCGTTTCTTGTCAGCCCTTGCTCTTAGGCTGCATCGGGACTTCCAGCTGTTTTATCTTCCGGTACAGGTGTGTGCGCTCCAGTCCTGATTTCACGGCCACCTTGGACATGGAATAATTTTCTTCCTCAAGCAGAACCTGCAGGTAGAGTTTTTCGAATTTATCTCTCGCCTCACGCAGAGGCAGGGAAAAGGAAATGGTGTCGAGCAGCCTGTCGGAGGAGCGGAAGACGTCGGCGTGCGGGCCGTTTTTGTCAGCGGCCGCCACAGAACCGGCGGCGGAAACCGGGTCGGGGAAGCGGCTGTTCTGAAGCGCCGCGTTCACGGCTGTGAGAAGCCGCTTCATGGAGATGGGCTTCTCCAGAAAATCGCTCGCTCCATACCGCGTGGCCTCCACGGCCGTGTCGATTGTGGCGTGCCCGGACATCATGATGACGGGGCAGTGAAGCAGCTGCTTGGCGGAAAGCTCCTTTAAAAGCGTGACGCCGTCCATGTCCGGCATCCAGATGTCGAGAAGAACCAGGTTGAAGCTGTCGGACTGAATGGCCTGTCTTGCTTCCTCGGCATTGGCCGCCGTCTGAACTGCGTGTCCTTCGTCGGACAGTATTTCAGAAAGCAGTTCTCGGATGCCTACTTCGTCATCGACAACAAGAAGTTTTGCCATTTACGGCGTCTCCCAAAGGCAGAACAGCCTGGTAATCCCTTTTTAATTGTAAGTCGAACCATCATCAGGCTGTCCCGGCCCGGAAAATGATGCTCACCTGCGCGCCGAGGATCTCACCCCGGTCGTTCTGCAGGTTCCTTATCTTGATCTCCGCCTTGTGCTCATCGACAATCTTTTTGACCATCGGCAGCCCGAGGCCCGTACCGGTCGCCTTGGTGGTCACGTAAGGCTCGAAGGATTTGTGCAGGATGGCCGGAGAGAATCCCGTACCGTTGTCCGTGACGCTGAGCAGAACGGCGACAGGCTGCCCGCCGTAATGAATGGATTCGGTCGCGATGACGACTTTTCCATCGGGCTTGCCTGACATGGCGTCAAGGGAGTTGCTGATCAGGTTGTGGAAGACCTGCCGGAGCTGCGCCTCGTCGGCCAGGATGCAGGGCAGGTTCTCCTCCAGGCGGCTTGAGACCGGCTTGCCCGCCTGGGTGTACAGGTTCACGACTTCTTCCACCAGCTCATTGAGGTCGGTCGGCTGGAGCACGGCCGGGGGCAGCTTGGCATAGTTGCGGAAGTCGTCCACCATCTGCTTCATGGCGGAGACCTGGGTCACGATCGTCGAGACAGATCTGGATAACAGCTGAGAGTCTTTTTCCGTGAGCTTGCCGGCGAGCTTCATCTCCAGCCGCTCGGCCGCGAGCTGGATGGGAGTAAGCGGATTTTTGATTTCATGGGCCAGCCGCCTGGCGACTTCTCCCCAGGCAATGGCACGCTGCCCGGAGATGACCTGTGTCATGTCGTCGATCACGAGCACGAAGCCGGGTTTCGGGTACCCCGACAGGTGCAGCCGGGAGGCTCTGACAAATAAGGTCATCGGCGTCTGTGAGCCGATTCTGTCAATCTCGATTTCCCGGCGCCGGCTCATGCTCTCGTCGAGCGGATGGGTGAGCTCTAGGGACGGTTCCTTCAGGAAGGATGCTATTTTTGGCGCCGTTTCCTCCAGCGAGATTCCCGTTCGAGCGACCTCCGGTCCCAGGATTTTCACCGCTCCCTCATTGGCCGTGAGGACATGCAGCCCGGAGTCGACGACAACAACACCTGAAGAAAGATTGGAGAGGACGCTTTGCAGGAAATGTCCTGTCTGCTCCAGCTCTTCGGTCCGGGCGAGCACTTTTTTCTGCGCTTCCGCGAGCTGGCCGATCATGTTGTTGAAGGACTGGGTAAGCACGTTGATTTCGTTGTGTCCCGCGAACTCCTGAATCGGGCTCAGGTTTCCGCCGGCCACCTTTCTGGTGCCCCGGGCGAGCTGCCGCAGAGGCTCCATCATGATTTGAGTGAAGGCGACGGCGGCCACCAAAGCCCCGAGCGCTGCAAGCAGGAGGCTCACGGTGAGCGACAGGGTGAAGAGTTTCCTGAGGCCCTGCCGGCTGAGCACAAGCTCCTGATAGTCTCTATAGCCGTTTGTAACGGAGCCGATGTTTGTGGCGAGTTCCTGAGGCAAGGGCTCCTGAGTGACCAGAAAATAGGCGGTCTTTCTCAGGTTTTTAAAGTCGCCCCCATGCTGGCCGGGTGTCAGCCCCAGTTCGCCGCCCCACTCGAAGCTCGAGGGGAAGTCTCGGTCGGTGATCGGCGCGGCCGCAAGGACCTGGATGTCCTGGTCTCCTGTAGGTTCTCCGGGATTTTCCAGCAGGGAAGAGTAAACCCCCTTCGCATCGGCAACCGCCAGGGTCTCAGAGGAAGGGACCTGGATTTTCTGGCTGCTGTCTGACAGTGAGGTGGTGAGAATTTCGCCGCGGCTGCTCACGATGAGCACATTGCTCAGCCCGTACCGGTCCTTCAGGCGCGGCAGGCTCTCTTCCCACTCTATCTGCGGTATGTCCATGAGCGCGTCGCCCAGCAGCGCCGCGCGCTCGGAGGTCTGCTGCTGAAAGCCGGAGACCGCCGCCCGGGAAAGATTGACGCCTGAGTCTAGGGCTGTTTCAACGCGGACATTGAACCAGGAGTCGATCGACCGGCCGATAAAGCGCGAAGAAATGGCAAAGAGCAGGAGGCAGGGAAGGATGGCGATGGCCGCGATCTGCAACGCGAGCCTGGTCGTCATCTGAGAGCCGAACCTGTGCCGCCTCCACTGCCAGAACAGGTTGGTGAACATCCAGATCGTCACCGCCACCAAGGCGCCCGCAACGATGACGTTCAGGAACATCAGGGGGCGGAAATACCGATCCAGTAGATCGGAGTTGGAGCTCGCCATCGCCAGCACGACCACCAGCGAGCAGACAACGACCGGGACGAGTACGAGAAGGGCCCGGTATCGTTTGGTCCAGAGAATAGTCATGGGGCGGTCACGGTTGGAGAGATGGGGAGGCTCACCCAGCCGGAGGTTATGTCCCAGTCAGTCGAACTGATCTGCAGAGGGCGCGGCAACCTGCTTTTGTCCAGCTGGATGCGGATTCGGGCGCTGTAGTCCTGGAACGGTCCCGACACGGCTCTCGGAGAGGCGACGCGCCAGTGCCTTACGGAGCCCAGGACCGTCAGGGCTTCCTCAAGCGAAGCGAAGGACTGCGACAGCCCCTCGCCGCCAAGAAAGTATTTTCTCGTGAGGAGACTATAGCTGAGCTTGCGCCTGATGCTACGCGAGGCGATGTTTTTGTCCGTCCAGTACCAGCGCTTCTGCAGCAGAGAAAATTCAGTGGTGAAGTAAAGGGAAACGCCTCGGCGCAGCGATTCCTCCACGGCTGTGGGCAGGTGGATGGTAAAGTTCGCGTTGACATATACGCCTGGCGAGTCTCCCGGCGCCTCCTTGCTGACGGAGCCGCTTGTATAAAAAATCGAGTTTTCTTCCGCTAGGGCGCAGGAAGCTCCTGCCGCAGCCCCTAACAGGATTGCAGCGAGCCAGATGAAAATTCGTCGTAGGAGAGCAGCACCGTTCATAAATGACAGATTATTACTTTCGGTGACGCAGAAGGGTCAGGAAATACCCGTCATGCACGAGGGGCTCTTCCTGCCAGGACCGCTCGTAGTCCTCGTGCGGCAGAAGCAGCCGAGGCCCCTGCTCGCAGCAGGCTTCCGGGTGCCTTCGGAGGAAGGCCTCGATCTGTTCGGTGCCTTCCTCCGGGAAGATGGAGCAGACGCAGTAAAGCAGCCGTCCGTGCTTTTCGAGCAGCGGCCAGAGCGCCTCGAGCAGGTATCTCTGGGTTCTGGCCATACGGTGGATGTCCTTCTTAGAATGTTGCCAGGGGATGTCGGGATGCCGGCGGACGATGCCGCTTGCCGTGCAGGGCGCATCGAGCAAAATGGCATCAAACTTCCGGCGGTCCCACCATGACTGGGGTTTGGATGCGTCCGCTGTCTGGACTCGGGCACTGAACCCCAGCCGATCCAGGTTCTCGAGGATGGCCCGGCAGCGGCCGGGGCTGACGTCAAGGGCCGTGATGTCGGCCTCGGCGATTTCCAGCAGATGGGTTGTTTTGCCGCCCGGAGCGGCGCATGCGTCCAGAATCCGCTCCCCGTCCGCGGGTGCGAGCATCGGGGCAGCCAGCTGGCTGCCGGCGTCCTGCACGGAGACCATTCCGTCGCTGAAGCCTGGGATGTCCGACACCGGCAGCGCCTTTTCAAGGGTGACGGCGTCCAGCCCCGTCCTCACCGCCTGGATGCCGTGCGAGGCGGCCATCCGGATATAGGCTTCGGGAGTGCTCTGCCGGCGGTTGACTCGCAGCGTCAGCGGAGCCTTGGTTCTCTGCAGCTGCAGCACGGCGTCTGTTTTCTCTCCGAGCGCCCTGCGGTAGGCGGCCAGCCACCAGTCGGGCGCGTTGAAGCGGACGCCTTCCTGCTCGGCCAGCCAGGGCGCGAGCTGGCTGCGCTCCCTGCCGTATCTCCTCAAAATAGCGTTTATGAAGCCGGCGCTGGCTTTGGTTTCAGGCATCAGCCGGGCGGCCTTGACGGCCTGGTCGACCGTCACGAAATCCTTTTCGGGATGCACAATCATCCGGGCAAGCGCGGCTTCCAGCAGTGCGCAGACGGGACGGTCGGGCTCGCGTTTGGCGAATTGTTCGATCAGTTTGTCCGCTGCGGCCAGATTGCGGACGGTTTCATAGGAAACGGCCTGGATGGCGGACTTGAGAACGGGATCGGTTATCCGGCTGTGGACAGACTCGACGGCATGGTCGAGCGAGGCGCCGTCGCAGGCCATGGCCATCCGAACCTGAACCGCATACACAAAAACGGTGGCTAAATCCGCTGAATTCATTTAAAGGTTTCTCCGATGTGCAGCGGGAAGCTTTGCAGGAAAGGCTTCCAGTTCATCCGGTTTTTACCGGGCTTCTGAAGCTCGAGGATACGCAGGGCTCCGATTCCGGCGGCTATCGTGATGCCGTCCTCCAGTGAGATGATGGTGCCTGGGGCGGCATCGGCCCTTTCAAGCCTGACGGGCTCCGCGGCCCAGAACTTGATGGCGGTGCCGCGCACGCTCGAAGAGCAGGACGGAAACGGGTTGAAGGCCCGGATGCGCCTGCAGATGAGGCCGGCGCTGGCCTCCCAGTCGACCCGGGCTTCCGCCTTGAGGAGCTTGGCGGCGTAGCAGGCGCCCGCTTCGGGCTGCGGCGTGCACGTGAGCTCCGGGGCCCGCTCCAGGTTCTTGACGAGCAGATCCGAGCCGATGCGGGCGAGCCGCTCAGTCAGGCTCGCAGTCGTGTCCTGGTCTTCGATGTCTGTGAAGACCGTATCTATCATGGGGCCGGTGTCCAGCCCGGCCTCCATTTTCATCAGGGTCACGCCGGTCTGCGGGTCGCCGGCCTCGATGGCCCGCGCTACGGGGGCGGCCCCGCGCCAGCGCGGCAGCAGGCTGGCGTGGATGTTGATTGCCTTGATGGCGCGATTCTGCCCGATGCCGGCCGGCATGTCGAGAATTGTCTGGGGAATGATCAGGCCGTAGGCCGCGACGATGAGAACGTCAGCTCCCTGGGCCTTGATGAGGCTGTGGGCTTCCTCGGCCAGTGCGCCGCCCTTGGCGATGTTGAGTGTCACGGGAGTGGCCACGGGAATATGATGGGCCAGCGCTACTGTTTTAACGGCGCTGGGGGTCAGCTTCATGCCGCGGCCGCAGGCCCTGTCGGGTTGGGTGAGAACCAGGCATACCTCGTGACCGGCGCCAAGAAGGGCTTCCAGCGCGCACGCTGCAAAATCCGGGGTGCCTGCAAAAATAATTTTCATGTCGGAATTCCAATGCCGAAACAGGCTCGATGCCTGTGGGAATGGAGGTATTGTAAAAAATGCGAGCAAAGGCAAGCAACGGCGTCCGTCTGGCGGTGACGGAGACGGGAAGCGCCGCCGGGGAGCCGGTTCTTCTGATACCGGGGCTCGGAATGCCGGGATGGCTCTGGCCGAGGTCTTTCACCGGCTGTCTGGCAAAGCGCGGATACCGCGTGGTGGTCATAGAGAACCGTGATTCAGGGAACTCGCCCTATATGGAAGGAAAAGTGGGCATGCCGATGCTTTTGGCCTCCATCTTCAAGGACCTTCTGCGGCTCAGAGTCGAGGCGCCTTACGATCTGGAGGATATGGCGCGGGACGCGCTGCGCACCGCCGATGATCTGAGCCTGGAGCGGTTCCATGTCGGGGGAATTTCAATGGGCGGGATGGTGGCTCAGGAGCTGTGCCGGCTTGCGCCGGACAGGGCTGCGAGCCTCACCTCCATTTCTTCCGCTACCGGGAACCCGAGAACGGGGCTCGGGCGGCTGAGCGCCGTCAGTGCGGTTGTGTTTTCTTCTCCCGGAGCGGACTCAGAGCGGGAGGCGGCACGTAGCATGGACCGGCTCCTCGGGGCCATCGGGTCACCCGAGTTTCCGAGGACCGAGCAGGAGAAACAGGCCATTCTGGAGCGGCTGACGCCCGGCGATCGGGCGCAGGAAGGGATGCGGCGGCAGCTTCTGGCTATTCTGAAAAGCGGCGACCGCGGGCCGGCGGTTTCGCAGATTCGGACCCCAACCCTGGTGCTTCACGGCAGCCGCGATCCGCTGTTGCCTCCTGACGCGGGCCGGGAGACCGCCCGGCTGATTCCCGGTGCGAAGCTGCTGATGGTGAGCGGCATGGGGCACGACTTTCCGGAGGCTCTTGGTGCCAGGCTCGGAACGGCGATGGCCGATCACATGGCCGCTCATCCGATCAGTAAGCGGTCAGCGTGACTCGCTCTCGGCCCTCTTTTTTTTCGCCTCGAGCTTGAGTTTATGCAGTTTCTTCAGGTCGCGGTCTTTTTTCAGCCGGCTCAGGTGGTCTACGAACACGACGCCGTCGAGGTGGTCAAGCTCGTGTTGCACGCACACGGCGAGCAGTCCGTCGCAGTCCTTTTCGAAAAAGTTCCCCTGCAGGTCCTGCGCCCTCACGGTGACTTCCGCCGGGCGCTTCACTTTGTCCCAGATCCCGGGCAGCGACAGGCAGCCTTCTTCGCAGACCTTGGTTTCTTCCGAATAAGCGGTGATCCGGGGGTTGACCAGCGTAAGCAGCTGATTTTTCTCTTCAGAGACATCAATGACGACCAGGCGCAGCGTCTTTCCGACCTGAGGTGCGGCCAGGCCGACGCCCGGAGCGGCGTACATCGTTTCGGCCATGTCTGCGGCAAGCTGGGCCAGCTTTTCATCAAACTCGGTGACCGGGGTGCAGTGTTCCGCAAGGACAGGGTTCGGATAAATAACAATAGGCAGTTTGGCCACGTCATGCTCCAGAGAATGGGCCGGGCTGGAGCGGGGCTCTGGATGCCCGGCGGAGAATAGGCGAAAATTGTAATTCGATTTTTACGAGGCGAGCCCGTGGATGAGAATCTGAAAATACCAGAAAACGAATTACGCGCCTGGCTGGTTCTTTCCTCCGCGCCCGGCCTCGGTCTGAAGGATGCTGTTGCCCTGCTGAGGGAGTACGGCGGCCCGGAGGGCGTCCTGGAGGCCGGGCCGCACCGGTTGCAGTCCAGGCTTTCCCCAGAACAGGCGCGGCAGGTCGCCGGCCCGATGGATGAGCAGAGACAGCGCTCCGTCGAACAGGCGCTCGAGTGGACGGGCCGGGTAAGCGGGGCGTTTGCCGTCACGCTGGCTGATTCCGACTACCCCCGGGGGCTGTTGCAGCTGTCTTCTCCGCCTTTCGTCTTGTTCGGGCTGGGTCGAAGGGAGCTCCTTCGGAGCCGGTTCGTATCGATATTCGGCTCCCGGCGCCCTTCGCCGTCGGGCGCCCGGACGGCCCGCGAATTTGGAGCGGGGCTCGGTCATGCGGATCTGGCTCTGGCCAGTGCCATGATGGAGGGAGTGGACGCCGAGTCCCTGAAAGGGGCTCTGTCTGAAGGAGGCGACGCTGCCGTTGTCTGCGCGACGCCCCTGAACCGCGTCTATCCGCCCCAGTGCCGGGATCTGATGGCCGAGGCGGCCCGCAGGGGACTTGTGCTTGGCTTTCTGATGCCTGGCGCCCAATTTTCGGAGGCCAACTTGCGGGCCCGCTATTATCTTCTCGTGGCCCTGAGCCAGGCCGTCGTGATCATGGAGGCCGGAGCGATGTCCAAGGCCGTCGGGATGGCTAAAATCGCAGCCGACCTGGGACGCGATGTTCTCGCTGTGCCGGGCGATATCCACAGCCCTCACTCCAAAGGCCCGAACCATCTGATTAGGAACGGAGCCACGCTGGTGGAAAGCGTGCAGGATATCGCAAACGAAATCAACAGGCTGTCTGATCCGAGGGTCCGCCTTTCCGACTGGCGGGGCTGAAAGCACCGGCCTGAAGTTGCTGTTATCCTGAAAAATATATCTATCTTTTTCTCTTGGACCCCCATGAGCAAAAAACTGATCATTGCAGAAAAGCCTTCCGTCGCCAACGACATCCAGAAAGTTCTGGGCGGAATGGAAAGAAAAAAAAGCGATGCCGGAGACTATTTTGAGGGCGACCAGTATGTGGTGGCCAGCGCTGTCGGGCATCTCCTGGAGCTGGCAGTTCCTGACAAATATGACGTCAAGCGGGGGAAGTGGACCTTTGCGCACCTGCCCCTTATTCCCCCGAAGTTCGAGCTGAAGCCCATCGCGAAAACCGCCCCGCGGCTGAAGCTGCTCGCGAAGCTGATCAAGCGCAAGGACATTACCGGGCTCATCAACGCTTGCGATGCGGGCCGCGAGGGAGAGCTCATTTTCCGCTACATTGTGCAGGCCACAAAGGCGAAGCAGCCGATACAGAGGCTTTGGCTGCAGTCAATGACTCCGGCGTCCATTCGAAGCGCCTTCCAGCATCTGAGGTCCGATGAAGAAATGCGGTCGCTTGCCCAGGCCGCACGGAGCCGCTCGGAGGCCGACTGGCTGGTCGGGATCAACGGAACGCGGGCCATGACGGCCTTTAACAGCAAAAACGGCGGCTTTTTCCTGACAACGGTGGGCCGGGTCCAGACGCCGACGCTCGCCGTGGTGGTGAATCGCGAGGCGGAGATCCGCGCCTTCAAGCCCAGAGACTACTGGCAGGTGCAGGCTTCCTTCAGCTCTGAGAACGGGACTTATGAGGGCCTGTGGTTCGACCCGTCGCAAAAAACGGACGGAGAGAACCGGCCCGATAGGATCTGGGAGCGCGAGAAGGCGCAGGCCGTGGCTGAGAAGTGTAGGGGTAAGCCGGGAAAGGCGACTGAAAGCCGCAAGAGGGTCAAGCATTCCGCGCCCCCGCTGTTCGATCTGACGACTTTGCAGCGCGAGGCGAACAATCGCTTCGGATTTACCGCCAAGACAACTCTGGCCCTGGCGCAGGCGCTTTATGAAAAGCACAAGGTGCTGTCGTATCCGCGAACGGATGCCAAGTGCCTGCCGACGGACTATGTGCCGGAGGCGCGAAAGACGCTGTCGCTTCTCTCGCAGCTGCCGCAGTTCAGCCGCATTGCCTCGCAACCGCTCAGCGGGGGCTGGGTGAAGCCCGACCCGAGGATCTTCAACACGGCGAAAATCAGCGACCATTTCGCCCTGGTGCCTTTGTCGGATCACCTTCCGTCCAAGCTCTCGGAGCCGGAGGCCAAGATATACGACATGATTGCGCGCCGCTTCATGGCTGTTTTTTATCCGGCGGCCGAAGTCGATGAGACGACGCGCATTACTGAAGTCGAGGGCGAATCCTTTCGGACCAAGGGAAACGTACTGGTCAAGCCCGGCTGGCGCGAAGTCTACGGGGCAGATGCTGCCGGCGCCCAGGCGGGGCTTCCCGCACTGAAGCCCGGCGAAACCGTCAGGACGGACGAGGTGAAGCCCCTAGAGAAAACGACTCTTCCTCCGCCGCGCTACACGGAAGCCACCCTGCTGTCGGCCATGGAAGGCGCGGGCAAAATGGTAGAGGATGATGCCCTGAGATCGGCCATGCAGGAAAAAGGAATCGGCACGCCGGCCACCCGGGCCGCCATCATCGAAGGACTGATTGTCCAGAAGTACCTTCTGCGCGAGGGTAGGGAGCTGCGGCCTACGGCCAAGGCTTTCGAGCTGATGACTCTGCTGAAGGGGCTGAAAATCGAAGAACTGTCCGAGCCAGAGCTCACGGGCGAGTGGGAGAGCCGCCTCGCGCAGATTGAAAAGGGAAGCCTCTCGCGAGAAGAGTTTATGGACGGCATCAGGAACATGACCCGCAGGATCGTGGATGCGGCCAAGCAGTACGAGGGAGACTCCGTGCCGCTGGCCAATCCCATCCATCTGAAGCAGCGCTGCCCGAAGTGCGGCGGCGAGGTGGTAGAGACGTTCCGCCGGTATGCCTGCACCAATAAGGACTGCGACTTCAGCCTGTCCAAGCACCCCGGGGGACGCACCTTTGAGCCTGAGGAGGTCGAGGAGCTGATCGCCAAGAAGAAGATCGGGCCGCTTACGGGGTTTGTGAGCAAGCAGGGCCGGCCTTTTGCAGCTGTGCTGCGCCTCACGCCGGCTCCTGACTACAAGCTGGAGTTTGTTTTTGACGGTCCATCGCGCGAAGACACAGATACTGCCGCACCCGACCTCAGCGCGCTTAGTCCGATCGGGGTCTGCCCTGTCTGCGGAGGGAAGCTCTACGAGCTGCCCATGGCCTACGCCTGCGAGAACGCGCTGAAGGGAGGCACCGGGAAATGCTCCTTCCGCGTGGGAAAGGTCATTTTGCAGCAGGAGCTGGACCGGAAAGAGTTCGAGAAGCTTCTGAAGGAAGGCAAGACCGATCTGCTGAAGGGGTTCGTTTCCAACAAGACGCACCGGAAGTTTTCGGCCTTCCTCAGGCTCGACAGCAAGGGGAAGGTGGGCTTCGAGTTCGAGGAACGGGTGCCCAGGGCCGCGGGTCAGAAAAAGAAAGGAGCGCGTTGAGCTCTTCTTCGCTTTAAGTCAAAAAAGACAGCGGCAGGGGGCCGAAATAGCTAATATCAACTAAACGGCCCTGTTTTTCGGCGGGGCCGGTCTGCTAAAGTTTTCAATAATAAATTCCTCTTTTGCTCAGGAGTGTCTGTCTGCAGGGGAGCCACGCCGGGCGGCGGGGGAAGAAAACGTAGGACCGTCAGGGAGAAAACCATGAAGCTTCGCAAAAAGGTAGTGTCAGCCTTCGCCATCGCGGCAGCCGCAGCGCTTTGCGCCTCGCCGGCCTTCGCCGGAAAAACCCTCAATGCCGTCAAGCACCGCGGCACACTGATTTGCGGCGTCAACACGGCCGCTCCCGGCTTTTCCAATGCCGACAGCAAGGGGCATTGGAGCGGCCTTGATGTGGACATCTGCCGGGCGGTGGCCGCCGCAGTTCTGGGCAATGCCAACAAGGTGAAGTATGTGCCGCTTGCCTCCGAGCAACGCTTTACGGCCCTGCAGTCAGGCCAGATCGACCTGCTCGCCCGCAACACGACGTGGTCCATGAGCCGCGACGCCTCCCAGGGCTCTGTTTTTGTCGCCGTAGATTACATCGACGGGCAGGGCTTCATGGTGCCCAAGAAGTACAAGATTAATTCCGCCAAAAAGCTGAACGGGGCGACGATCTGCGTCCAGACCGGGACCTCCAGCGAGAAGAATCTGGCGGACTTCGCCAGGGCGAACAACATTAAATACAAGCCGGTTGTGTTCAGTACGACGGAGGCCACGCAGGGTGCCTTCATTTCCGGACGCTGCCAGGCCTACACGACAGACCGCTCCGATCTGGCCGGCGCCCGGCTGAGGGCTAAGAATCCCAATGACTTCGTCATCCTGCCGGACACCATTTCCAAAGAGCCTCTTGGCATGGCCATCCGCCGCGGGGACGAGGACTGGTTTCAAATTGTGCGCTGGTCTTTCTACACCATGCTCGAGGCCGAGGAGCTGGGCATCACGAAGAGCAACGTGGACTCCATGAAGAGCAGCCACAACCCGAACGTTCGCCGCCTCCTCGGGCTGGAGGAGAATCTGGGGCAGATGATCGGCTTGGACAAGCAGTGGTCCTACCGCATCATCAAGCAGGTCGGCAACTATGGCGAGTCTTTTGAAGCTAATCTCGGGCCGAAGACTCCCCTCGGTCTGTCGCGCGGGCTGAACCGCCTGTGGACAAAGGGCGGGCTGCTGATGGCTCCCCCGATGCGCTAAAAGAAGCATGAAAAGGCAGGCCGCCCGCCTCAGGGAAAGGCCGCGAGCCTGCCTTTAACCCAAAGTTCTTTCCGAAACCATATGTTCGGTTACAAAAAAGCAGAGCCGCCCTGCGGAGACGCCGCCTGGCGCCGCAGACAGCAGATCAGAAAGTTCAGGGAGGCTATGATACAGCTGGCCATCGCGGGGGGCCTCCTAGCGTTTTTCCTTCTTCTCGCGTCCAATGTCTCTGAAAACCTGGCCGCCAGGAACATCCAGAACGGATTCGGTTTCCTAAGCCACCCGGCGGGCTTTGAGATCGGAGAGTCGCTGATCCCCTTCAGTTCCTCGGACTCTTTTCTAAGAGCCTTCACAGTGGGGATCCTCAACACTCTGAAAGTGGCTGTCGTCAGCATTTTTACCGCCACGATCTTGGGCATCGTCGTCGCCTTTATGAAGATTTCGCGCCAGCCGGTTGTTCATTTTTTAGGCTGGGCGCACGTTGAGCTTTATCGCAACATCCCTCTGATCGTAGGGCTGCTCGCTATTTACACGGTGATTACGGAGCTGCTGCCGGACATGGAGGCCACGGTCGGTTCGGATGCGTGGCTCACCCTCGATAAGGCGGGGCTGCAGTTCGCCGTGCCGGTCCACAACGCGGAGGCCTGCCTGGCGGGTCTGCTTGCCGGTCTGGCCGCTGCGGCGCTCACGCGCCGCATCGTCCTGAGGGCTTCTACATTTCTGGTGGCCTGGCTTGCGGCGTTCGGGGCCTTTTTCCTCACGGCGTTCCTGGTCTGGGCAATCTGCGGGCAGCTGCAGGGCTGGAGTCATCCTGCCGTCAACGGCTTCCTTGTGGAGGGCGGCGGATCCCTGACACCGGAGTTCCTGGCCCTTTGGCTCGGGCTCACCCTTTTTTCGTCCGCCTCCATTGCGGAGGTCATCCGGGCCGGGATTCAGTCTGTTGGCGTCGGGCAGTGGGACGCGGGTCTCGCGCTGGGCCTGTCTCCGCTCCAGACCTCGAGCTATGTCATTTTCCCGCAGGCCATGAAGCTGGCCATTCCACCCTTGTCCAGCCAGTTCATGAACCTCACGAAGAATTCTTCTCTTGCTGTGGTCATCGGCTATCCCGATGTCGTATGCATTGGCAACACCTCCATCAATACCACCGGGCAGGCTCTGGAGATGATTTGCCTCATCATGCTGGTGTACCTGTTGTTGAACCTCATTACGTCCGTCATCATGAACGTGATTAACGCGCATTTCATGCGGATAGGAGCGGCAGCATGAAGACACTGAACTTTCTTTCTGCGCGGACGGCGCGCGGCTCTGCCGGGTGGTTCTCGGCGGGCGTGACCCTGCTTGGCGTTCTGATGGGTGCCGTCTTGCTGTGGCGCTTTGTCCAGTGGGGGCTGGCCGATGCGGTGTTTCGGGCGGACGCAGAGGCCTGCCACCGGGCGTCCGGCGCCTGCTGGGGGTTCATCGCCGAGAAGTGGCGCCTGATCATTTTTGGCCGCTTCCCCTACGAGGAGCAGTGGAGGCCGGCCGTCGGCATGGCCATCATCCTTGTGATGCTCGTGCTCACGGCCCTGCCCCGGTTCTGGAACAGGAAGGGCGTGCGCTTCCTTGTGGCGGGGTGGGCAGCTTCCCTAGCCGTTTTCTTTGCGCTGATGTACGGCGGCATCTGGGGGCTCGAGGAGGTGGATTCCGATTCCTGGGGCGGCCTGCCGCTTACCGTGATGCTCACGCTGATCGGCATGACGGCCTCGGCGCCCATCGGCATCCTGCTGGCTCTCGGAAGGCGATCCGAACTGCCGCTGGTCCGCAACCTGTGCACGGCCTATATCGAGCTGGTCCGCGGAGTCCCTCTGATCACCGTACTGTTTGTCGCAGCCTTCGTGTTCCCGCTGCTGATGCCCGTGGGCTCCGAGTCCTCGACTTTCTGGCGGGTGGCAGTGGGCATTGTTCTGTTCCAGGCCGCCTATATGGCAGAGACCGTGCGCGGTGGACTGCAGGCCATTCCAACCGCTCAGATGGCGGCGGCGGAGTCCCTGGGACTTTCAAGGCTTCAGGCTTACATGTACGTGCTGTTGCCTCAGGCCCTGGCGGCCGTTATTCCGGCCTTTGTCAACAGCCTGCTGTCGACCTTCATGGACACCTCGCTGGTGACGGTCGTGTCCATGTATGATCTCCTTGGAAGCCTGAGGCTCGCGCTCGGAGATCCCGTCTGGAGAGAGTTTTTTGGCATTGGGTATCTTTTCGTAGGGTTCATTTATTTCGTCACCTCTTTCCTGATGTCCTGGTACAGCCAGTGGCTTGAGAAAAGAATAAAGCGCGGTACGGTGCGCGCCTGAGCCCGGGGCGGAAGAAGGAACGATCAGAAAAATGAAGGTTTTTTCACACTCAATAGAACTGAAGGGGGCCGGAAAGAGCCAATCCTGGGAGGCGCTGGAGCATTTTGCCAGACACCCGGATCTGCTCCTGCCGGGCTGCGAGGGCTCAGAGGTCCATGAGTTCACTTCGGAGGACGGAAACCGCTGGCTGCGCAGGGTGAAGAACTTCGGGACCGTCAGCGTCGAAGACCATGTTTTCCTGCAGCCGGACGGGCACTTGGAAATTCACGTGGCCGCGAGCCGGGAATGGCCCCGCAGCTGGCAGGAGATTGACATAGAGGAAACCGTCGAGGGGGTGAGGTTTCGCTTCACATACAGCCAGGAAACCCCTCAGTCTTTTAAAACGCCGCAGATTCTGCAGCTTCGCAACGAAGCTTATCGAAACAAGGATCAGGGGCTCGTCCGCCTCATCGCCCAGAAGCTGTCGGCCGCCTGAGCGCTCCGCTGTCTCAGGTCCTGCCCGCGATATTGAAAAAATGGAAAATCTTCTCAGCAAAATTGCATCCGTCATTGCCTCTGAAATCCACTGCGGGCCGACGCAGGCCGCGGCCGCGGTCTCTCTGCTGGAGAAAGGTGCGACGGTTCCGTTCATCGCCCGCTACCGGAAGGAGGCAACAGGCGGTCTCGATGACACGCAGCTGCGGACGCTCGAAGAGCGTCTTCTCTATCTGAAGGAGCTAGAGGAGCGCCGGGGCGTCATCCTTGACTCCATCCGGCAGCAGGGACAGCTTACGCCGCAACTGCAGGAGCAGATTCTTTCGGCCGGGAGCAAGCAGCGGCTTGAAGACCTGTACCTGCCGTTCCGGCCCAGAAGGCACACGCGGGCGCAGAAGGCCCGCGAGGCCGGGCTGGAGCCCCTTGCAGAAAAACTGTTCGCCGATCCCCGGCTGGTTCCGGAGGCAGAGGCTACGGCGTATCTTTCCGAGGTTTTCCCGGACGCCGCTTCGGCGCTTGACGGCGCCAGGGACATCCTGGCCGAGAAGTTCTCGACCGACGCGGAGCTCGTTGGAAAACTGAGAGCTTATCTTTGGAAAACAGCGGATCTCTGCTCCGAGGTCATAGAGGGGAAGGAGCGGGAAGGCCAAAAGTATGAGGATTACTTCCATTTCAGGGAGCCGCTGCCAGAGGTGCCGTCGCACCGGGTTCTCGCTATTTTCCGCGGTCGCTCCGAGGGGATCCTCTCGGTCAAGGTGGCTCTGCCGGAGGACCTGGAGGAGAAAAAGCCTCATCCGTGCCAGGCAATGATCGCCGAACAGGAGGGCATCACGTTCTCGGGGCGGCCCTCTGAAGACTGGCTGATGGGAGTCTGCCGCTGGACCTGGAGGGTCAAGTGCCTTACGGCGCTCGAGACCGAACTTTTCCAGAAGCTGAGGGAGGGCGCGGAGGAAAAAGCGATAGCTGTTTTCGGCTCCAATCTGCAGAACCTGCTGCTCTCGGCGCCTGCTGGCCGCAAAGGCGTCATCGGGCTGGATCCCGGAATACGGACGGGCGTGAAGGTGGCCGTCATTTCTGACACGGGTGCGGTCCAGGCTACGTCGGTGATCTATCCGTTTTCGCCGAAAAACGACAGAAAGGGAGCCCTTGAGGCGCTGTACCGTCTTGCTCTGAAGTACCGTCCCAGCCTCATCAGCATTGGAAATGGGACGGCTTCCCGCGACACGGACCGTCTGGCCGGAGAACTGCTGCGGCAGCACCCGGAGCTTCATATGGCCAAAGTTGTCGTGAGCGAGGCGGGCGCCAGCGTCTACTCCGCCAGCGAACTGGCTGCGGAAGAGTTCCCGGACATGGACGTGAGCTTCAGGGGGGCGGTGTCGATTGCCCGCAGGCTCCAGGATCCACTCGCGGAGCTGGTGAAGATTGACCCCAAGGCGATTGGCGTGGGTCAGTACCAGCATGACGTGAATCAGGCCAGCCTGGCGAGAAAGCTGGACGCTGTTGTGGAGGACTGCGTCAATTCAGTCGGCGTGGATCTCAACACTGCGAGCCCGATGCTTCTGGCCCGGGTGTCGGGCCTGAACTCCCGGACAGCCCGTTCCGTGGTGCAGTGGCGCGACAGCCACGGAGCCTTTCAGAGCAGGGAGCAGCTGCTGCAGGTCCCAGGGCTTGGACAGAAGACGTTCGAGCTCGCGGCGGGTTTCCTGCGCATTCCCGGAGCAGCCAATCCGCTGGATGCCTCGGCGGTGCATCCGGAGGCCTATCCGCTGGCTCGGCTGATCGCTTCGCGGTCGGGCCTCAGCCTCGAGTCGCTCATCGGCAATCATGACGCGCTGCGCAGGCTACGGGCCGCTGATTTCGTAACAGAGCGCTTCGGCCTGCCCACGATCAAGGACATTTTCAGCGAGCTGGAGAAGCCGGGGCGGGATCCCCGACCGGACTTCGTCACGGCCAGATTCGCAGAAGGAGTCGAGGAGATCTCGGATCTTCGGCCGGGCATGACGCTCGAGGGCGTCGTGAGCAATGTCACGGCTTTCGGCGCTTTTGTCGATATCGGGGTCCATCAGGACGGTCTGGTGCACATCTCCGAGCTTTCAGACTCCTTCGTCAAGGATCCGGCGGCGGTGGTCCGGGTCGGGCAGATCGTGAAGGTGCGGGTGCTGGACGTGAATGCGGAGCGCCGCAGGATCGCTCTTTCCATGAAGCAGCGCCCCGCCGGCTCTTCGTCTGCAACAGGGGCTGCGCGCGGCAGGAGACCGAGCTCCCCACAGCGCGGGCGGCCTGAAGGCTCCATGGCGGAAGCCTTCAGGAAAGTGCTTCAGAAAAGGGGCTGATGGAGCTCCGTAAAAAGTGGAGGACGCGCGCCTTGCCGCCTGGGCTCAAGGCGCGCGCAGGGGTTACCGGCGAGACTTCTTTTCGCCGAGGCTCATGATGGCGTTGAGGATGATGGCTCCGAACGTGGCCGTTCCGATGCCTCCCATGGTGAACCCACCCAGGGAGAGCGTAAAGTCGCCTCCCCCCAGAATGAGAGTCACTGCAGCCACGATCAGGTTGCGGTTGTTGCTGAAATCCACGTGATTTTCAACCCAGATCCTGGCGCCGGCAATGGCGATGAGGCCGAACACAACGATGGACATGCCGGCAAGGATAGGCTGGGGAATGGTGTGGATGAGCGCACCGAACTTGGGCGAAAAGCCCAGCAGAATGGCAATCGCAGCCGCCACGGGAAACAGCAGCGTGGAGTACACCCTTGTGGCAGCCATGACCCCAATGTTCTCCCCGTAGGTCGTTACGCCGGTGCCGCCCACGCTGGCGGAAATCATTGTCGCAAGTCCGTCGCCCATGAACGCGCGCCCCATGTAGGGATCGAGATTCCGGCCGGTCATCGCTGTGACGGCCTTCACATGTCCAAGGTTTTCGGCCACCAGAATAATCACCACGGGCACGATGAGCAGGATGGCGTCCGACCTGAACACGGGATGCTGGAAATTGGGTACGCCGAACCAGGCCGCGTCGGAGATGATGGAAAAATCAATGGGTTTTCCCAGGCCGAAGCCGTTGGCTAGGACGGCGTATATGACGTAAGCGATGGAAAGGCCGATCAGAATGAGCAGCTTCTGCGCGAACCCCCGCGTATAGACCGCGACGCCTCCGACGCATAGCACGGACAAAATGGCGATCCAGGCGTCGAAATTCGTCTGCCCGATGCTTTTGCAGGCAGTCGGGGCCAGATTCAGGCCGATCACTGCGACCACGGCGCCGGTGACCACCGGGGGCATGAGCTTTTCGATCCAGTTGACCCCCACAGCCTGAACAACGAGCCCGATGAGGAAATAGACCAGGCCGCAGGTCAGTATGCCGCCCAGCGCCACGCTGATGTTTGGATTGAGCCCGGAGCCAGCCACATAGCCTGTGGCGGCGATAACCACGCCGATGAAAGCGAAGGAAGATCCCAGGTAGCTGGGGATCCGGCCGCCGACAACAAGGAAAAAGATGAGGGTCCCAATGCCGCTCATGAGTACGGCGACATTGGGGTCGAAGCCCATGAGGATCGGGGCGAGAATCGTGGATCCGAACATCGCCACGACGTGCTGTATGCCCAGTGCAATGGTCTGGGAGGCTGGCAGCGCCTCGTCAGGGGCGATCACGCCCGAGGTTTTAGTCTGCCATTTGGGAAAGTAGCTCATAGGATCTGGCCGCCATGAAAGGGGAGAGGAAAATCTGCATACGGCCGGAATTTTAACGTTATGGTAAAGGTTTTTGGCTCGGCCTCCCGGAAAGCTTGCTAAAATTCAAAACCTTTCTGAAAAAGGCGCGGCAGCATGCCCTGCCGCCCTCAGGCTCTGTTCAATCACCTATGACTTCTCCTAATCCAGCCCTGGTCCGCGATGTAGCTGACCGGCGGACTTTCGCTATTATTTCCCATCCTGACGCGGGGAAAACCACGCTGACGGAAAAACTGCTCCTTTTCGGAGGGGCGATCCAGCTCGCCGGCGCGGTGAAGGGCCGGAAAGCCGCTCGGCACGCGACGTCCGACTGGATGGAGGTTGAAAAACAGCGTGGCATTTCGGTGACCAGCTCGGTCATGCAGTTCAACTACAAGGGCAAAGTCATCAATCTTCTGGACACCCCGGGGCACCAGGATTTTTCAGAGGACACGTACCGCGTTCTTACGGCTGTAGACGCCGCGGTCATGGTGATTGATGCGGCAAAGGGCGTTGAGGCGCAGACCATCAAGTTGCTGGAGATCTGCAGGCTGCGCAATACGCCGATCATCACCTTCATCAACAAAATGGACCGTGAGGTGAGGGATCCCCTTGACGTACTCGATGAAATTGAGGACGTGCTGCAGCTGAGCTGCGTGCCTATCACCTGGCCCATTGGAATGGGGAAAAACTTTCGCGGAGTCTTCTCGCTGCTCAATGACGAGCTGGTCCGCTTCCGTCCTGGGGAAGATCACCTGACGCATGAGACGGAGGTCATCAGAGGTCTGGACAATCCCAAACTCGACGAGCTGTTTCCGATGGAAATGAAGGATGTCCGCGATGCCATCAGCCTGGTGAAGGGTGCGGGCGAGCCTTTCTCGCTGGAGCGCTATCTGGCCGGCGACCAGAGCCCCGTATTTTTCGGTTCGGGCATCAACAATTTCGGCGTGGAGGATGTGCTCGAAGCCCTGGTCAACTGGGCGCCGTCGCCGCGGCCGCGGGACGCCGGGACCCGCATGGTTCAGCCGACCGAGTCCCCGTTCACCGGCTTTGTGTTCAAAATCCAGGCCAATATGGATCCCCGGCACCGCGACCGCATCGCATTTTTCCGCGTCTGCTCGGGACGCTATACGCCCGGCATGAAGGTTTTCCATGTCCGCGAGGGCAAGGAGATGAAGATCCCCAATGCCTTGACCTTCATGGCTCAGGAAAGGAAGCGGATGGATGATGCCGTCGCAGGCGACATCATTGGCATTTACAACCACGGTCAGCTGCACATCGGCGACACCCTTACCGAAGGGGAAAAGCTCGGATTCGTCGGCATCCCGTTTTTTGCCCCGGAGCTGTTCCGGTCGGTGCGCTGCAAGGATCCGTTCAAGGAAAAGCAGCTCAGGCAAGGACTTCAGGAGCTGGGAGAAGAAGGCGCCATCCAAGTCTTCACCGATGACATCGGACACATCTACCTGGGAGCAGTCGGCGTTCTGCAGTTCGAAATCGTGGCCCAGCGCCTGGCCAACGAGTACCGCGTGGACGCGATCTATGAGCCCACGGAGGTTTCTACGGCCAGATGGCTGCTTTTCCCTGACGACAAGGGAAAAACGAAGGAGGAGTTTTGCAACGAGCAGGCGGCCCGCCTCGCCGTTGATGCGGACGGCAACCTCGTGTATCTCGCCACTTCGGTCTACAACCTGCAGACCACCCAGAAGCACTGGGAGAATGTGAAGTTCCTGACCACTCGCGAGATGGGCCAGAAGTTCAACTGAGCCCTGCAGGAAAAAGAGAAAAAACGGGCCGCCTAAAAGGCGGCCCGTTTTTTCGGGACGGAAGGCGGGCGGCCCGGACGGGGCAGCATCCCAAAGAGCCGGATGCCGTTATGCCCGGCCGGCTACTCTTCCTTGTCCGAGATGTCCTGCTTGATGCACAGCAGGACCCCCAGCACCAAGCCCAGAGTGACGCTAGCAATCCAGTAGAAGTAGGCCATTTCAGTTCCTTTTAGTAGAGATGGTGGCTGTTTTCCGAGATATATTCCGGAGTCACCTTGCCGCGCATGACTCGATAGGCCCAGCCGGTGTAAAAGAGAAGGATGGGCAGGAAGATCAGCGTGACGAACAGCATGATTTCAAGCGTGAGTTGCGAGCTCGTGCAGTCCCAGAGCGTCAGGCTCGAGCGCGGGTCAATGGACGAGGGCATGATGAACGGGAACATGGTGACAAGCGGCGTGAACACGATCCCCAGCAGCGATGCTCCAGAGCTCACGATGGCAGCGCCCCACTTCTCCGCCCTGGACAGCACGAAGCTCATGGCTGCGCCGATAATGCCTAGCAGCGGGAAGATGAACAGCGCAGGCGTTGCGGACAGGTGGTCGAGCCAGCTGCCGCCCACCGTGACCGTCTTTGCCAGCGGGTTGGGAAGCCCCGCCGGGTCGATTCCTGACGCGTTGTAGGCGGGAAGGGCCGCCGCCATCCAGATACCGGCCAGGACGAAAAGCACGAGGGTACCCAGAGAGGCCCCGGCTGCCGCTTTCTTTGCCCTTGCGTTGAGCTCTCCGACGCTCTTGAGTCCGAGGAAATTGGCCCCGTGCATGATCACCATGACGATGCCTACAAGGCCGCACAGAATGCCGAAGGGATTGAGAAGGCCGAAGAAGTTGCCCTGGTAGCTCACCCTCATGGACTCATCGAAGACCAGCGGCACGCCCTGCAGCAGATTTCCGAAGGCTACGCCGCAGATAATGGGAGGCACGGCAGAGCCGAGAAACAGGAGCGTGTCCCAGCAGCTGCGCCAGCGCGAGCTGTCGAACTTGCTGCGGTAGTCGAAGGAAACCGGGCGGAAGATAAGCATGGCCAGCACCAGGAGCATCGCCCAGTAAAAGCCGGAAAAGGCTGCGGCGTAAGCAATGGGCCAGGCGGCGAACATGGCGCCGCCTCCGGTTATGAGCCAGACCTGGTTGCCGTCCCAGTGCGGGGCGACGGAGTTGATCATGATCCGGCGCTCTTCATTTGTTTTGCCTAGGAAGGGCAGGAGGGCTCCTACCCCCATGTCCTGGCCGTCCATGACGGCAAAGCCGGCCAGAAGCACTCCGATGAAAAGCCACCAGATGAGTTTCAAAATCTCGTAGTCAATCATTTTGGCGTCTCCGGTGAGCGGTTAGTGTTTCTCATGGAAATAGCGGCCGGTGCCCAGAGTGGAGGGGCCAAGGCTTGCGAAGCGCTTCATCAGCCAGACTTCCACAATAAGCAGCGCGCTGTAAAGAAGGGCGAATCCAGCCAGCGAGCCTAAAACTTCGCCCGCCGTGAGCGAGGAAACCGAGATGTGAACCGGGAGCACTCCGTAGATGGTCCAAGGCTGGCGCCCGACTTCAGTCACGATCCAGCCCAGTTCGTTGGCGATCCAAGGCAGGGGCAGCGCCAGGGCTGCCAGCTTGAGGTAGAGCCCTTTTGTCTCCGGGCAGCCTTTGACCGAATAGTAAAAGCCGAGGACGAACAGCAGCAGCATGATGACGCCGCAGGTCACCATGCCCCTGAAGCTCCAGAACACCAGCGACACAGGGGGGATCGTATCCGCGGCCGCCTTCCTGATCATCTCGGGGGTGGCAGTAGAGACGTCGGAAGTGTATTTGCGCAGCAACAGCCCGTAGCCGAGGTCCTTCTTGACGACATTGAAGGATTCCAGAAGGGTTGCGTTGCTGGGATCCTTGCGCAGCTGCTCAAGCAGCGTCACGGCCTTGGCGCCGCTCGCTATGCGGGCGGCGTTGCGCTCCTCGAGCTGGTTGATGCCGGGCACAGGCGTGGAAAGGGACCGCGTGCCGATGAGGCCGAGCACCCACGGGAACTCGACCTGAAGCGCGTTGGACCGCCGCTCAGTGTCCGGAAGGGCAAAGAGCGTCAGTCCGGCAGGCGCCTCAGCGGTGTCCCAGATCGCCTCCATGGCGGCTATTTTTTCGGGCTGGTCGCGGGTGACCAGATAGCCGGATTCATCCCCCATGTGCACCGTCACGATCGAGGTGACCAGACCGAAGGCACAGGCCACGGCCAGGGATCGCTTGGCGAATTCGACGTCGCGTTTCTTGAGCAGGTACCAGGCTGAAATGGCGGCAACGAAAACGGCGCCGGTCATGTATCCGCCGGAAATGTCATGGACGAGGGTTGCCTGGGCCCACTCGCTCGAGATGACCTCCCAGAAATTGGACATTTCCATGCGCAGCGTCACCGGATTGAACTCGGAGCCGACGGGATGCTGCATCCAGGAGTTGGCCACCAGGATCCACAGAGCGGAAATATTCGTTCCGAAGGCCATCAAAAACGTGCACAGCCAGTGCACGCCCGGCCTGAGCTTTTTCCAGCCGAAGAAGAACAGACCGGCGAACGTGGACTCCAAAAAGAAGGCCATGAGGGCCTCGAAGGCGAGGGGCGGTCCGAAAATGTCGCCCACGTAGTGCGAGTAGTAAGCCCAGTTCGTCCCGAACTGGAACTCCATGGTGATGCCTGTGGCAACGCCCATGGCGAAATTGATGGCAAACAGTTTGCCCCAGAAGCGGGTCATATCCCTGTAGATTTCCCGCTTTGTAATGACATAGCATCCCTCCATGGCCACCAACAGCATGGACAGACCGAGCGTCAGCGGGACAAAGAGGTAATGGTAAAGGGCGGTAACGGCAAACTGCAGACGAGACAGGTCAACTAATTCTGGCGTAATCATGATTTGTCTCTAGAGTTATCGATATTGAGATGGGTGGAAGGAAATAAAGTCTGTCCGACCGCATCGACGGAAGTGTCAGGACGATGCGAGGGAGAAAAAAATGCAAGCCACAGCAGGAAAATGCAGGCGGCCTTGACGGCGATCAGAAGCCAAAGAGGGCGCGCCAGTTTGATTTCTCTGCCGTGTGAGTCGGCACTTTTCATAAGAGAGGCTCTTCGCAGAGTAAGAATTCTCTTCATCATATCCTGCGGCCGGCTTTTAAGGTAGCTTCTCCCTCGTAATGGGGATGTCCGGCATTCAGAGGCGGGAAGAAAGACTTAGATCCAACGGTGCCTTTCCAAGAAAAACGGGCGGGTCTTTGCAACGTGCGGACAGGCAGGGCCTTCAGAGAGGAGGCGCGGAAAAGGCCCCTGGAATGCAAAAAACAGAGCCCCCGGCTGAGGACTCTGTCTTGGGCCGGCGCTTACTCGGCCTTGTTTTCCGGTTCGGGAGGATTGACCGGAATGTGAATGATGGGCGGAGGAACCGCTGCGGCCTCCGCCTGGATCCGCCAGAGCTTGAGGAGCTCTTCCTGGCCGGGCACGGGCTCGTTGCTGCGGATGCGTTCCTGCCTGGAAACAACGGACTCTCTGATCACCTTCTCAACGATATCGAGGGGAAGGCGGTTCAGGTTGTCGAAATAAATGGAGCTGGTCTCGGTGTTAATGCCCTTCAGCTTCCCGGAGAAATGTTCCACCACCTTGGGTTCCGCGACAAAAAGGGTCATGCTCTTTTCGCCGGGTTCCAAGGCAAACAGCGGGTTGGTGTCGTATTCATAAAACGCAAGGCCATAGCGCATGCTTTCATGAACGCCGCGGGCATTGCGGCGAATCAGGCTGCAGACACGCGCCATCGCGACGCGCCTGTCGGGCGGCAAAGTCTGCAGATAGCCCCCCACCGTCGTTGCTGTTGGAACCATACTTCGAACTCCAGGAGAAAACCAATTGCAACTGATAATTCTACCAAAAATAGGAGGAAAGTTTTACCCGGGCCGCAGGCCGGCCCTCGCATTTTGAACGGAGCGGGCGGGTCGGGAGTGCTTCAGCAGCGCTCGGTCCGGCCGAGCTCCGGCCCCGGCTTTCCGAGAAAAACGCGGGTTGCGTCCAATGCAAAGAAAAGCCTAGAAGGGGGCAGGGTTTCTATTTAATATATCAACGTGACTCTTACTGCAGTACCCCGCAAACACAACAACAAAGCTCAAACAGCGAAGAAGGAGACTTATGTTTCAGGTACGTCTACATGGCCGCGGCGGCCAAGGAGTGGTCACGGCGGCGGAAATGCTGTCCTTGGCTGCTTTCATGGAAGGGCACTTTGCGCAGGCGTTCCCCAGCTTCGGTTCCGAGAGGACAGGGGCCCCTGTGGTGGCGTTCGCCCGCATCAGCGATCACTCCATCCGGCTCCACGAGCCCATCGAGGAGCCCGATGCGGTTCTCATTCAGGACAGGACGCTGATCGAGACGGTGGATGTTTTCGGAGGCCTGAGCCGCAGCGGCTTCGTGCTGGTCAACAGCGCCGCCGCTCCTGAGGAGATCGGCCTGGGCGAACTTGTCTCGAAGCTGCCCAAGGGCCATGTCAGGACGGTTCCCGCCACGGATCTGGCGCTTAAATACATCGGCAGGCCGCTGCCCGGTGCGGCCATGCTGGCCGGATTTGCCGCCATGACGGGGCTTCTCAAGCTGGAGAGCATCAATGCGGCTTATGGACAGAAATATTCCGGAAAGGTAGCCCAGGCTAATGCGAACGTTGCCGCCGGGGCCTGGAGCCACATGCTCTCGCTTAAGGACGGAGATTAAATATGCTCAAGCAGCTGGAAGGTTCACAGGGCGTTGCCCAAGCGGTGGCTCTCTGCCGCCCAAACGTTATCTGCGCTTACCCGATTTCCCCTCAGACGCACATCGTTGAGGCGCTCGGCCGCTATGTGCGGAGCGGCTCCATCAAGGACTGCGAATTCATGAATGTGGAAAGCGAGTTCGGTGCCATGAGCGCAGTCATCGGTGCGAGCGCAGCGGGGGCTAGGTCCTATACCGCCACCGCCTCGCAGGGCCTTCTGTTCATGACGGAGGCCATCTACAACGCATCGGGTCTGGGGCTTCCCATCGTCATGACGGTTGCCAACCGCGCCATCGGCGCTCCCATCAATATTTGGAATGATCAGTCCGATTCCCTTTCCCAGCGTGACAGCGGGTGGCTTCAGCTGTTTGCCGAGGACAACCAGGAAGCGGTCGATCTGCATATCCAGGCCTTCAAAATTGCGGAAACCCTGTCGCTTCCGGTCATGGTGTGCATGGACGGCTTTGTGTTGACGCACGCGCTCGAGAGGATGGATATTCCGGAGCAGTCTCAGGTGGATCAGTTCCTGCCCCCCTTTGAGCCCCGTCAGATCCTTGACCCCGACGATCCGGTGTCCATCGGAGCCATGGTTGGTCCGGAGGCTTTCACGGAGGTTCGCTGCCTGCAGGCCTGCCGCTTCAGGCAGGCCCTGGATGTCATTCCGAAGGTGGCCGGTGAGTTCGAGGCTGTGTTCGGTCGCAAGTCCGGCGGCCTGCTGTCCTGCTATCGCTGCGAAGGAACCGAGACGCGGGTGATCGCCATGGGGTCTTGCCTGGGAACCATTAAGGACGCCGTGGACGAAATGAGGGAGGACGGCACTGCCATCGGCGTGGTGAGCCTGAAGAGCTTCCGGCCGTTCCCCTATGAGGCGGTGGCTGAGGCTTTGAGGGGCGCGAAGCGGGTGATTGTCATCGACCGCACAGTCACGCCCGGCAGCAGGGGAGTTCTGGGCATGGAGGTGGCATCCGCCCTGGGAGGAACCGGCGCCCTGGTCACAACCGTAATCGCAGGCTTAGGAGGCCGCGCCATCACCAAAAGGAGTCTCAAGGAGACTTTCCTCGCGGCTATCGAGGGAAGGCTGCCCGCCTTGTACTTCATGGACCTGAACAAGGCTTTGGTGGATCGGCAGCTGGAGCGCGAGAAGAAGAGCTGGCGCGTCGGGCCTGCCAACGAAGAGATGGTTCGCGACGCTGCCCGCCAGGCAGGAAAATAGGAGACAGTCATGCAGGAAGAGAACACGGTCCACTTTTACCAGACCGGGACTTTTACGGTCGGGAATCGCCTGCTGGCGGAACAGCAGAAAACACTGCAGAGTTCAGATCACAGGTATAACTCCCTTAATTCTGGGCACCGGGCCTGCCAGGGCTGCGGGGAGGCTCTGGGAGCGCGCTATGCGCTCGATGCCGCCCTTGCCGCGACCGGCGGCCGTCTGGCGGTGGCCAACGCCACGGGATGCCTGGAGGTTTTCTCGACGCCCTATCCGGAAAGCGCCTGGCGCATGCCCTGGCTGCATTCGCTTTTTGGCAACACGGCCGCTGTAGCCGCCGGCATGGCGGCCGCCTTCAGGATCCGGGCCGCGAAAGAGGGCAAGAGCCCGGTCCGGGTGGTGGCCCAGGGCGGAGACGGCGGAACGACCGACATCGGCATGGGATGCCTGTCTGGAATGTTCGAGCGCAACGATGACGTTCTTTACATCTGTTACGACAACGAAGCCTATATGAACACCGGCGTCCAGAGAAGCTCGGCGACTCCCCCCACGGCCCGAACCGCCACCACGATGCCGATCCCCGGCTACGAAGGCAACGAGTTCGGTCAGGGCAAAAACGTTCCTCTGATCGCGATGGCTCACGGTATCCCCTATGTGGCCACGGCCACGGTAGCCGATCTGCACGACCTTGAGCGCAAGGTGACCAGAGCCATGCAGATCCACGGCGCCCGCTATATTCACATCCTCGTTCCTTGCCCCCTGGGATGGGGTTTCCCCTCCTCCAAAACAGTGGAAATGGCCCGTCTTGCTGCCGAGACGGGGCTTTTCCCCGTGTTCGAGGCGGAAAACGGCGAGATCACCGGCTCTTATAAAATCCGCCGCCAGCTTCCTGTGGAGGTCTACCTGAAAGGCCAGAAGCGCTTCGCCCACCTGTTTGGCAAGAGAGGAGACCCGGCAACCGTTGAGCATCTGCAGCGGATAGCCGATCGCAACATTGAAAAATTCGGTCTGACCGCGCTGTCGGATGAAGAGCCGGAGGGGCTCTTCCGCAGCCTGGTTGAACCTAAGGGAGAGCAGGAACATGTCTGAGCTGAGTGAAAAAACGCCGTTTGCCATTACCCTGAAGCCGAAAACCTCCTTGGAGAATCACACGGGGGCTTGGCGAACGCTTAAGCCCGCCTATGCCTTCCATGAGCCTCCCTGCAGCGCCACCTGCCCCGCAGGCGAAAGGTGCAGGGACTGGTTGTTTCTTGCTGAAAACGGCGATTATCTGGCGGCCTGGGCGAAGGTCATGCAGGACAATCCATTCCCGGCAACCATGGGCAGGGTGTGCTACCACACCTGCGAGGGGGCGTGCAACAGGGGGCAGCTAGACGAGCCGGTCGGAATCAATTCCGTGGAGAGGTTCTTGGGGGACGAGGCGCTTAAGCAAAAGTGGAAGGTTCCCGCTGCGAAAGAGCGCAGCGGCCGGAAAGTGCTGATTGTCGGCTCCGGCCCTGCAGGGCTGAGCGCCGCTTATCATCTCGCGTTGCTCGGGCATGAGGTGACGGTGCTGGAGTCTTCTGCGGCTCCCGGCGGAATGATGCGTTACGGAATTCCCAAGTATCGTCTGCCCCGAGCTGTTTTGGATGCTGAGATCCAGAGAATTGCTGATCTAGGTGTTCGAATCGTTCTCAATCACGCGGTTCAGGATCTGGAAAAAGAGATGGAGGATGGAAGCTATGACGCCGTCTTTCTTGGCGTTGGAGCTCAGCTCGCGCGCAGGACTTATATCCCAGCGGGCGATTCCGCCCATATCCTTGACGCGGTTTCGGTTCTGCGCTCCATGGAGGGCGAGGAAAAGCCCCAGCTGGGCCGGCGGGTCGTCGTGTACGGAGGGGGAAACACCGCGGTGGACGTGGCCCGCTCCGTGCGGAGAATGGGGGCCGAGCCGCTCATCGTTTACAGAAGAACCCGGCAGAAGGCGCCGGCCCACAGCTTCGAGATTGAGGAAGCCGCGGAAGAGGGCGTTTCCATGAAGTGGCTTTCTACCATTGCTGACGCAGAGGAGGGCAAGGTCCGCATTGAGAAGATGGTTCTTGATGAGGAGGGGAACCCGAAGCCTACCGGAGAATACGAAACGATAACGGCTGATTCCGTGGTTCTGGCACTGGGCCAGGAAACGGATCTCGGCTTCTTGGACGGCGTGAAAGGCCTGAAGACGGACTCCGGGGCTATTGTCGTTGATCAAAAGATGATGACGACCCGCGCGGGCATTTTCGCCGGTGGCGACGCGGTTAAGGATGTCCGCAATGTGACGGTGGCTATCGGGCACGGAAAGCGCGCGGCTCGCGCGATCGACTGCTGGCTGCGGGGAACGGAGTACCAGGAGCCTGTCCGCGGTCGCCCGGCGGCGTTTGAGAGCCTGAACACTTGGTATTTCGCCGATGCGCCTAAGACGGAAAGGCCGCTTCTCGACATAGTCCGCCGCCAGACGACCTTCGAGGAGGTGCTCAAGGGCCTGACGGCCGACAACGCGCTTTACGAGGCTAGACGCTGCATGAGCTGCGGCAACTGCTTTGAGTGCGACAACTGCTATGGCGTCTGCCCGGACAATGCGATCGTGAAGCTTGGCCCGGGACTGGGTTATCAGATCAATTACGACTTCTGCAAGGGATGCGGCATTTGCGCCAACGAGTGCCCTTGCGGGGCCATTGACATGAAAAAGGAGGACATCTGACAACCCCGCCGCAGTCCGGGATCTCCCGCGGCTGCGGCGCCGCCCGCAGTGTTTTTTGAGAGCCTGGCGGTTGCTGCCGCTCCGCCCGGTCTCAGCGGTAAGATCTGATGGCCGTCATGGCAATGACCAGGGCCAGAAGCAGAATGGACGAAGAAAGAAAGTAGGGCACGCCGGACATGAAGGAGGACGCGGCGCCCGATGCGGTGTACACCAGCATCGGAGTGGACATCAGGGGGGCGATCACTCCGGAAAATGAGTTAAGCGAACTCACGGCTCCCATAGCCTCTCCCTGGGATGTTTCCGGTACAAGGCGCGATACGGCTCCCTGAATGACGGCGGGGGCCATTCCGGTGAAGGCAAACAGCCATGAAAGTATCGCGGCTAGATATCCCCACGGAGAGAGACCGATGCCGGCCAGAGTCGCAAATCCGATACACAGGGCGCTTGTCACAATGCGCGGCTCGCTCGTCCAGTGGAGCAGCCGCGGCAGGACGAAGCCCTGAGCCCCGGCAATGCAGGCGCCTATGAGAAACATGGACAGTCCGATGTTTAACGGAGCCCACCCGTAGCGGAATTCCGTGTACAGGGCCCATGTGCACTGCATCAGGGACTGAGCGAGGTAAATGAGCCCGATCACGAGCACCATGGGCGTGATGCGTTTGACTGCAAGCAGCCGGAAAAGTCCGCCGAAGGGATTGAACCGCGAAAAGCACCAGGGCCGGGGGTCCGGAGTCCTGAGGCTTTCCGGAAGCACGAAGATCCCGTACAGGAAGTTCAGACAGCAGATGCTCGCGGCGAAGGCGAAGGGAATTCTGGGATTGATCTGGCCGAGGATCCCTCCGATGGCGGGCCCGATCACGAAAGCGACTCCGAAGACCGCGCCTATTTTCCCGAACGAGGAAGACCGTTTCGTTGCCGGCGTGATGTCGGCAATGTAGGCCTGGGCCACCACAGTGTTGGCCGATAGCATGCCGCCAGCCAGCCTAGAGGCGAGAATAAGCGGCAGAGACGAGGAGAGCGCCGGCACCAGTTGCATAATTCCGAGGCCGAAGATGCCTGTCAGCAGCACGGGCTTGCGGCCATACCTGTCGGAAAGCGCTCCCAGCACCGGAGAGGACAGAAACTGCATCAGGCCGTAGCCGGCCATAATGATGCCGTACCAGTAAGTCTGGAGATCCCGCGCTCCGGCCAGCTCTCCGATGAGGCGCGGCAGGACGGGAATGATCAGTCCAAACCCCAGAGCGTCCAGAAAAACGCAGGTTAATACAAATCTGACGGCGGGTTTGAGTTGCTGCATATCTTAGCTGCGCGGCGCTCTAGAAATTCTGAATTCCCGACATTATCCGCCGAATGGCGGTAGTTGTTGGAAATTTGCGTGATGTTGAAAGAAAAAAAATACAAAAGAGGCTATTCTTGAAAACAGGCGCGCCCGAAGGGAAGGACTTCAGGGTTGCCGCTGCAATCCCTCATCACCTTAAATAAACAAAAAAAATGCGAAAAATCTCTCGTGTCCTCATGCCATTCCTGGAATGGTCTCTGGTTAAACAGATTTTGCTGGCTCTTGTCATTGGCGTTGCGATAGCCCTGTTGGCTCCCGGCGTCGCTAAGCCCCTTGGTTTCCTTGGCACAGTCTTCATTTCCGCCTTGAAGGCCGTCGCCCCGGTGCTGGTTTTCTTTCTGGTGGCGGCCTCCATCGCCACCCAGAGCGTCGATACCAGGACTTCTATGAAGCCCATCATCGTGCTGTATGCCATTGGCACATTCAGCGCAGCCGCGGTGGCAGTCATCGTTTCCTTTATCTGGCCGACCTCCATACATTTGGCGGCTGACGCCGCCAAGGCAACGGCGCCGGGCGGCATCGCCGAGGTTCTGAAGAACCTCATCCTCAATATTGTGGACAACCCCGTCAAGGCGCTGGCGAACGCGAACTACATCGGCATTCTGGCCTGGTCGGCCGCTCTCGGCGTCATTCTGCGTCGCGCATCAGACTCCACCCGTGAAGTCATCCAGGATCTGTCGGAAGCCGTGACGTCCGTCGTGCGGATCGTCGTCCGCTTCGCTCCTCTCGGCATCCTCGGACTGGTGTCGGGAACGGTGGCGGAGGTTGGCCTGAGCGCTTTCGCAGGCTACGGCAAGCTCATCCTTCTGCTGGTGGGCAGCATGTTCTTCATTGCGTTTGTGGTGAACCCGCTGCTGGTTTTTGCCTGCATCCGCAGGAATCCGTACCCCCTGACGTTAGAGTGCCTGCGCGTCTCCGGCATCTGCGCATTCTTCACCAGATCCTCAGCGGCCAACATTCCGGTCAACCTCGATCTGTGCCGGCGTCTCAAGCTTGACGAGGGGACGTACTCGATCTCCATTCCTCTCGGCGCGACCATCAACATGGCCGGTGCCGCGATCACCATCACGATCCTGACACTTTCAGCTGCTTATTCGCTCGGCGTGCATGTAGACTTCTGGACCGCAGTGCTGCTCTGCTTCGTGGCCTCTATCTGCGCCGGCGGGGCCTCCGGCGTTCCCGGCGGCTCCCTGATGCTCATTCCTCTGGCCTGCGGTCTTTTCGGCATCGACAATTCCACCGCCATGCAGGTTGTTGCTGTGGGGTTCATCATCGGCGTGATTCAGGACTCCTGCGAGACTGCGCTTAACTCTGCAAGCGACGTAATGTTTACGGCTGCGGCCTGCCTGAGGCGGCAGCGCCTGGACGCTGAAAAAGCGACCAAGAACTGAAAATTTATTGGTTTGACCTCTTTAGCAGCCCTTTTGCGATGGCCTAGGCTCATCGGAAAAGGGCTGCTATTTTGGTTTAAGCTCGGTGCCGTTCATCTGCTCCCGGCCGCAGCTTTCCTCCAACAGTGCCTATGCAACGTTTTCCCTCCGCCTCGGAGGCTCTCAAACAAGTCTTTGGCTTTTCCGATTTCAGGCCCTATCAGGAAAAAATCGTCAGCGCCCTGATTCAGGGGCGCGACGTCCTCGTCCTGATGCCTACAGGGAGCGGGAAAAGCCTCTGCTATCAGATCCCCGCGCTGGTCAGGCAGGGGACCGCGGTGGTTGTATCTCCGCTCATCGCGCTGATGGAGGATCAGGTGTCGAGGTTGCGCAAGGCCGGGGTGCAGGCCGCAAGCCTCTGTTCAGTCAATTCAGTGGAAGAAAACCGGGAGACAGAAAAAGCGCTTCTGGGGGGCAGTCTCGATTTGCTGTACATCACGCCTGAACGTCTTGTAAGTGAAAAAATCCTGTCGATGCTCAGGCGCATCAGGCTGTCGCTTTTTGCGGTCGACGAGGCTCACTGCATATCGACCTGGGGTCATGATTTCCGGCCGGAGTACAGCGCCCTCGGAGTGATCAAGAAGCTGTTTCCCGCCGTGCCGAGAATTGCACTGACTGCCACTGCGGACGAAAGAACCCAGAGGGAGATTTCGGAGCGCCTGCTCATCAATCCGCTTATTTTCTCTTCTTCCCTGAACAGACCCAACATCTTTTACCGGGTCAGCTACGGGACGGCGGAAATGAAATCCCGGCTGCTTGACTTCATCGTGAAACGCCATCCGTCGCAGACGGGGATCGTCTACTGCCTGTCGCGCAAAAGAACGGAGGAAATGGCGAAATTTTTGCGTGGACAGGGCATTCCGGCCCTGGCCTATCATGCAGGGCTGGCTCCGGAGCTCAGGGAGCAAAACAGCGCCCGCTTTCTTGCCTCTGACGGCCTGGTCATGGTGGCGACCATTGCCTTTGGAATGGGCATTGACAAAAAAGACGTCCGTTTCGTGGTGCATATCGGGCTGCCAAGAAGCATCGAGTCTTACTTCCAGGAGACGGGGAGGGCGGGTCGTGACGGGAAGCCCGCCGAGGCCTGGTTGATCTGGAGCTGGCGGGATGTCGTGGTACAGCAGAGCTTTATTGCTCAGAGTACGGGCAGCGACGAATATCGCCAGCTTTGCCTGCAGAAGCTTGATTCCATGGTCGGCTATGCGGAGGCAGGGAGCTGCCGCCGTCAGGCCCTGCTGGGCTATTTCGGGGAAAGTGCCGCGGATTTCTGCGGGCGCTGCGACAACTGCGTCACCCCTCCCCGAATGATCGACAGGACCGAGGAGGCCCGGAAATTCGTGAGCTGTGTCATCCGCTGCTACAGGAAATCGGGCCGCTATTTTCGGATGAGCCACATTATCGACGTCCTTCGCGGCAACGCGACCGAAGAGGTGCTGGCCGAAAGGCACAACGAGCTGACGACATGGGCGATCGGCGCGAATCTGTCGGAAGCAGAATGGAGGACGGTCGCGCGCGCTGCCATCGCGAGAAGGATTCTGTTCATTAATCTTGAGCAGGGCGGGGTACTGCAGCCCTGGCGGGCGGCATCGCTCCTGAAGGGCGGTGAAACCCTGCGAGTGCGCGCCTCTTCATAATCCATGAGAGAAGGCCGCCGCGTCTCCTGCGCGGCGCGCCACGGAAGCCGGCAGGAGGCGCTTCCGGTGAGGTGAGGTTATTTCCCCATGTCCTTAGCCCGCGGTTTTTGCTTTCTTCCCATCAGGATCCGGTCGAAGAGCGCATTTGGCGCCAGCCTCATGATCTTGGCGAGCAGCGCCATCTGCCAGGGGATCACGGCATAGGTTTTATGAGCCTCGATGGCTGCGACGGCCCTTCTGGCAAATTCATCGGGTTCGAGAATGAAGGGCATAGGGTACGGGTTCATTGCAGTCAGAGGTGTGCGGACGAAGCCCGGGCAGATCGTGATGACTTCAACGTTGGATTTCTTCATCTCGATTCTGAGGCTTTCGCAGTACGTGATGACCGCGGATTTACTCGCGCAGTACGCCTCCGAGCCAGGAAGCCCGCGTATGCCGGCCACGGATCCGATGCCGACCAGAGTGCCCGCCCGGCGGGAGATCATGGAGGGCAGGAAGCCATGGAATGTATTAGCCATGCCAATAACGTTGATGCGGAAGACGCGGTCCATGACGGCGAGATCTTCGTAGTACTGGGTCTTGACGCCGATGGAGATGCCCGCGTTGGCAATGACGACGTCGGCGGGCCCGACTTCCTTTTCGAATTGGTGAGCGGTCTGGATGATTCCGTCGCGATCCGTGACGTCCGCGACATATCCCCTGTGGCCGTTGCCCGGCAGTTCGCTGATGAGGTGATCGAGAGCGTCCCGATGATGGGCGACAAGCCCTAGGGTAGCTCCCTTCGCGGCATAGGCGCGTGCAAAGCCGGCTCCGATGCCGCCTGTCGCCCCAGTGATGAAAACGTTGAAAGACATGGCTTCGAGGCCTCGCTGAAAAAAGTGGTTCAGGCTTTTGCCTTCCTCGCCTTCTGAGCCAGAGCCTCGATCACGGTGAGGCAGGCCTGGCGCGAAGTGGTCATGTGAGGGCCGGTCAGGTATTTCCCGTCGATGCCCACCATCGGGGTCGCGTCAAGTCCGTAAGACTGCCAGGTCTGGGAGGCGGCTCGGGCCTTGTTGGCTATGCCGAAGGAGTTGTAAGCGGAATCCCAAGCCTGAGCCTGAACTCCGTTGGCAAGCATGAAGTCGCGGATATCCTTTGCGAGGCTGGCGGATTCGTATTTGTGGGTCTGGTAAATAACGGACTCGAAGAACTTCATGTGCAGCTTGGGCAGCAGCCGAAGGCTCTGCAACACATAGAAGGCCCGTGAAAAAGGCTCAGTCCTGGCGTCCCAGGCGACGGGAACCTGCCTGTAGCTGATCCAGGCGGGCAGCTTTTCACTCCAGGGCTCGATCACCGGGGCGAATTTCAGGCAGTGCGGGCAGGTGTAGGCGAAAAAGTTGACGATCTCAACCTTTTTGCCCTTCACCGGGATAGTCGGACGAACCAGCGTGTATTCCTTCTTTTCCACTGGAGACTGTGGCGAGGCAAAGGTTGAAAAAGGGGCGGACAGCAGTGCGGCCGATGAAATTCCTAAAAAATCTCTACGCGAAATCATTGCTAAAGAAATCCTGTTCTTAGTGAATAATTTGTCCCGGAAGATCGTTTGATTTCAGCGTGCCCAGTGCATTCTGGGCGGCGCTCTCGGACTCAAAGGGGCCGACTCTCACCCGGTAGTACCCATCTTTCCCGTGAGAAACGCTGGAATCAAGTCCTGAAAAGGCGATTTTGGCTCTAATTGTTTCAGCCTCGTCGGCCGTCTTATAAGAGCCGACCTGAATGAAGAAGGCCGGGTTCTGCGGCTGAACGGGTGCCGGGGCAGGGGCGGGAACCGCCGCGTCACTGATACCGGCGGCCGGGCTCGAGGCTGCGGCAGGAGCGGTTGAGGAGGCGGCTACCGGCGAGGATGACGCGGCCGAGGCTGCCGGGCGAGGAGTGGTGCCCGGGGCGTAGAGCTTTTCATTGGGGTCCGGCGAGCGCCCCTTCAAAGCTTCCTCGATGTAGGCTTGGGAGGACGACTGAACCTTGCTCATGAAGGGGACCGGGGACTCGGTGACGAACAGTGCGCCTCCTGCCGCGACTAGCAAAGCGGCGACTGCGCCGCAGAGGAAGCCGGTAATAAATTGTTTCATATTTAACCACTCCTTGTGTCATCGGCAGAGCCGACCAGGCGGGCTTACATTTTTTCGGGAGCGCTTATGCCAAGCAGCGAAAGACCGTTGCCCAGAACCTGCCTGACGGCGGCGAGCAGGGCGAGTCTGCCGTTGCGGGTGACGGCATCCTCCGTCAGCACCCTTTCCGCATTGTAAAAGGCGTGGAAGCTTGCGGCGAGGTCCCTTAGATAGAAGCACAGTAGGTGCGGCGAGAGGGATTCGGCGATGGAAGTGAGGGTGTTGGAGTAATCCGAGAGCCGGTTGATCAGATCGATTTCATCCTTGGCCGTCAGGCAGGACAGATCCAGCCGGCCCATCTCTTCCGTGGAGGGAACTGAAAAGCCTTTTTCTTCGGCCTGCCTGAAGATGGAGCATATGCGGGCATAGGCGTACTGCAGGTAGTAAACCGGGTTCTCGTCGCTCTTCGAGACCGCGAGGTTGATGTCAAAAGTGAATTCTGCGTCGGCCTTGCGGGAGACGAGGAAATACCGGGCCGCGTCCTTGCCGACCCAGTTCACGAGATCGCTCAGGGTTACATAGGATCCCGAGCGCTTGCTCATCTTGACCTCCTTGCCGTCTTTCATCACCAGGAGCATTTTGTGCAGGAGCCACTCGGGGAACACCTTTGGCACGTTGAGCCCAAGCTGGCGGCTCGCCGCCTGAATGCCGGCGCGCAGGCGCGCGCGGGTGCCGTGGTGATCGGAGCCCTGGATGTTGATGGCCCTTGAGAATCCGCGCCGGAATTTGGTGAGGTGGTAGGCGACATCGGGAACGAAGTAGGTATAGAAGCCGTCCTGCTTCTTCATAACGCGGTCTTTGTCGTCCACCAGGCCGCCCAGGTCTTCCTTGGAGAAGTCGGTGGTTCTCAGCCACAGCGCATTGTCTTTTTCGTAAGTGTGACCCGAGGCGATGATGGCGTCGACTGCCTCCTTCACTAGACCGTCGCTGTAGAGTGAGCTCTCAAGGTAATAGTTGTCGAATTCGACGCCCAGTTTCTTAAGGTCGGCGTCCTGCTCGTTGCGCAGATAGGCCACTGCATATTTGCGGACGAGTTGCTCGTTTTCGAGGTTTCCGTCCGGAGTGATGGTCACACCCGAGGAGGTCACGGGCCTGCGGGCAAGATAGTCCCTAGCGATGTCGATGATGTACTCGCCGTGATATCCCTTTTCGGGGAAATCAATTTTTTCGCCGAGCAGCTCCCTGCCGCGCAGCTGGACGGAGACCGTCAGGTTGTTGATCTGGGCGCCGGCGTCGTTGTAGTAGTACTCGCGGGTTACCTTCCAGCCCTGCGTCTTCAGGATGTTCGAAAGAACGTCGCCCAAGGCGCCCTGCCTGGCATGTCCGAGGTGCAGGGGGCCGGTTGGGTTTGCGGAGACGTATTCGACTATAACGGACTGGCCGGCCTTCGAGCTGTTTGTTCCAAACTTTTCCTTTTGGGCCAGAATGGTCTTGATGATTTCCTGCTGAGCGGAATTGGCGAGCCTCATGTTGATGAAGCCGGGGCCGGCGATTTCAACGGAAGAGAGCAGCCTGGGGAACTCGGGATCCGAGCGCAGAGCGGAGACGATCATTTCCGCGATCTGGCGGGGGGCTTTGTGGAGGATTTTTGCTGACTGCAGGGCAACGGTGCAGGCGACATCGCCGTGAGATGCAACTTTCGGCCGCTCCAGTACGACGGGAAGGGCGCCGGCCCCGATAGATGCCAGGGCGCGTTGGAAAAGTTCTGTGAGTTCCTGTTTCTGTTGATCAAGCATTTTGGGTAAAAAGAAAAAGTATCGGAAGGTACCCGCTTATTGTCCCAGACCGGGGGAGCAGGGGAAAGAGGCCGCCCTCAGTCAAGAAAGGCTGCCGTGGGGCAGCCTCTCCGGGGTGGTCAGTCGCACAGGGGTGCGCGCCGATCGAAAGTGATCTGGGCGTATGCGGAATGATTGTGGATGGATTCGAAGTTCTCAACCTGAAGCCGGAAGGAAATGATCCGCGGGTCGTCCTTGAGCGCCTTTGCGGCGTCCCGCGAGATGTCCTCAACGAATTTCGGATGATCGTAGGCGAATTCCGTCACAAATTTTTCGTCTTCCCGCTTGAGCAGCGACCACAGCGGGCAGGAGGCGCTGTTCTCCGCGATGTGGATCAGGTCCTCCAGCGGCACGCTCTCCGCGCACTCGGCGTCGATCGTGATGTGGGAGCGCTGGTTGTGCGCCCCATAGCGGGAAATTTCCTTGCTGCAGGGGCAAAGGCTGGTGACGGGGGCGAGGACGTGCTCGGTTACGGCAGTGCGTCCGTCCTCGGTGGTCACGGTAAAACCTCCCCTGTAGCTCATGAGGCTCGGGATCTTCGAGATCGGGGCCGGTTTCTTCACGAAGAAGGGGAACTCGAACTCGATTGTGCCGGCAGAGGCGTGCAGCGCCGTGAGCATGCGCTGCATCAGATCTTCGACAACCTCCTTGCAAAGGGGTTGTGTCGTTTCGTCCAGAAGGCGGAAGAAGCGGGACATGTGGGTCCCTTTCTGGCTGGCGGGCAGCGAAACGTACATGTTGACGCTGGCCACCGTATGCATGAAGCCATCCGCGGTCTTCACGGTGACGGGGTAGGAGACGGATTTGACCCCGACACGCTGAATCGGAATGTGCCTGACATCAGAGCTGGACTGGACGTCCGGAAGAGCGCTTCCGGTACGGGAATTTTGTTCTTGAATCATAGAATTGCGCAGCAATGATGGCAGCCGCGGCGATATGGCCCTCGGGTTTAGACGACGCGGGGCTGAAAGCCAGCCGACAGTAGTCGGCAGAGAGCTGCATAAGCAGGCCGCTGATGCTGCCAAACAAAAAAGGTGCTGTTCAGAAATAAAAAAGATTAGACATTTTAACCAAATAAAGAAAAGAGATTCAGCTTTGTTGCAACAATTAAGTTTGTTTGGTGGAAAATAGAGGCTGGTTCAATCAAAAAACATCGGGTGAATCTTCAAAGCATGCGGATGTTCTATTACAACCTTGGCGGGGGAGGCTCCCCTAAAAGCTGGCTGTCCATTGTGATAAGCCTCGTGATTCTTGCCGCTCTTGCCGTCTTGCTGCTGCCGGTGCTCGGCGTGTTTGTCCTTGTACTGTTCGGCCTGGGCGTTGCCCTGTTCATTGGCGCGACTCTGATGCAGTATTTCGCCCAGAAGAAGGTGGAGCACGAAATAGAGAAAGGCGAGGAGATGGCCGAAAGGGCCCGGGCCCAGGACGATGGAACTCCTGCGAGTGCGGGAGCCCGTCACCTTGAAATCCAGGATGCCGTCGTTGTTTCAGAGGTCGAGCGGAAGACGCGCAGGGATGCCGAAAGGAGCGGTGAGGACAGAAAGCAGGTCTCGCGCATTGGGGAAAACACCTAAAAATAAAAAATCATAATCGCAGAGGCTTGACTTTTTCCGCTTCTGTCAGCATAATCCTGATCTCGCTTCCCTGGAGGGGTGCCTGAGTGGCTAAAAGGGGCAGACTGTAAATCTGTTGGCTTACGCCTACGATGGTTCGAATCCATCCCCCTCCACCAAATTTACGGATGAGGGAAGAATCTAGTTGTAGGGCGGGAGGGATCTCGTCTAGGTAGGCGGGTGTAGCTCAATGGCAGAGCAGAAGCCTTCCAAGCTTACGACGAGGGTTCGATTCCCTTCACCCGCTCCAAACATGCCCGTGTGGCTCAGTGGTAGAGCACTCCCTTGGTAAGGGAGAGGTCATGCGTCCGATCCGCATCACGGGCACCATTTTTCTGCAGAGTCGGGAAAGATGATTTTCCGGCTCTGGCTTCCAGGAGCTGTTCACCATGGCAAAAGAGAAGTATGTACGTTCCAAGCCCCACGTGAACGTGGGCACGATCGGTCACGTTGACCACGGCAAGACCACCCTGACGGCTGCGCTCACGACCGTCCTCGCCCAGAAGTTCGGCGGGCATGCCATGGCTTATGACCAGATTGACGCGGCTCCTGAGGAGAAGGCCCGCGGCATCACGATCAACTCCGCTCACGTGGAGTACGAGACCGAGAAGCGCCACTACGCTCACGTGGACTGCCCGGGGCACGCCGACTATGTGAAGAACATGATCACGGGCGCGGCCCAGATGGACGGCGCCATCCTGGTGGTGGCCGCCTCCGACGGCCCGATGCCCCAGACCCGCGAGCACATTCTGCTTGCCCGTCAGGTCGGCGTTCCGAACATCATCGTCTACCTGAACAAGTGCGACCTGGTTGACGATCCGGAGCTGCTTGAACTGGTCGAGATGGAGGTCCGCGACCTGCTGACCGAGTACAAGTTCCCCGGCGACGAAATCCCGATCATCAAGGGATCTGCGAAGCTGGCCCTGGAAGGCGATCAGTCCGAGTACGGCGTTCCCTCCATCCTGAAGCTGGCTGAGACGATGGACACGTACTTCCCGGAGCCCGTGCGCGAGCTTGACAAGCCGTTCCTGATGCCAATCGAGGACGTGTTCTCGATTTCCGGCCGCGGCACGGTGGTGACGGGCCGCGTTGAGCGCGGCACGATCCGCGTGGGCGACGAAATTGAAATCGTGGGCATCAAGCCGACTCAGAAGACGACCTGCACGGGCGTTGAGATGTTCCGTAAGCTGCTCGACGAGGGCGAGGCCGGTGACAACATCGGCTGCCTGCTGCGTGGCACGAAGCGCGAGGAAGTCGAGCGCGGCCAGGTGGTTGCCAAGCCCGGCACGATCACCCCGCACACGAAGTTCACGGCTCAGGTGTACGTGCTGAAGAAGGAAGAAGGCGGCCGTCACACCCCGTTCTTCAAGGGGTATCGTCCGCAGTTCTACTTCCGCACGACGGACGTGACCGGCACGATCGAGCTCGAAGAGGGCGTTGAGATGGTGATGCCTGGCGACAACACGACGATGACCGTCACGCTGATCGCCCCGATCGCCATGGAAGAGGGCCTGCGCTTCGCTATTCGCGAAGGCGGTCACACGGTTGGCGCCGGCGTTGTGGCCAAGATTCTTGAGTAATCTGACAACGGGCCGTATTGCGGCTCGTTCTGCAGGGGTATAGCTCAATCGGCAGAGCGACGGTCTCCAAAACCGTAGGTTGAGGGTTCGATTCCTTCTGCCCCTGCCAAATTAATGGCAAAGCCGCGATCAGTAGTGTGACCGCGGCTTAGCTGTTTGTCGGGGCGTAGTTCCGACAGGATTGTGGACAATGAGCAACAAAGCGAAAATTCAGCAGCAGGAGGAGGAATCCGGGAAGGGGTTGGATCTTGTCCTGGTCACTCTTGCGATTATTGCAGCCCTGGCCGGCGTTCTTGCCTTTACCTTCCTATCTGAGCAGCATCTCGGCGTGAGGCTTGCCTGCCTGGCGGCCGGACTGATCGTTGGCCTGGCTCTGGCCTGGTTCAGCCCTTCGGGCAAGCGCTTCATAGCCTACGGCCGAGATTCGCTTGACGAACTTCGCCTTGTCGTGTGGCCCACCCGCAGGGAAACGCTGACGAGCACGGGGCTGGTCATGGGCTTTGTGCTCATTATCGCTTTTTTCCTGTTTATTATGGATAAAATCATTGAGTGGGGCATTTATGATGTCCTGCTCAAGCTTATTTAATTGCCTGGCCGGTTGACGGAGAAAGAGATGACCGCTGAAGAATCGAAGCAGGAGCCTGCGCAGTCAAAGAACGCAGCCGGGGAGATGCACTGGTACACCCTGCATGTTTATTCCAGCATGGAAAAGAGCGCCTACAACGCCCTTACCGACCGGATCGCTCATTCTGATTTCAAGGACTGTTTTGGCGAAGTCCTCCTGCCGACCGAAAAGGTCGAGGAAATCCGCAACGGCCGCAAGGTGACATCGGAGCGGCGCCTGTATCCCGGGTACATCTTCATCCAGATGGTAATGAACGACGACACGTGGCACCTGGTCCGCAATACGCCGCGCGTGATGGAGTTCCTCGGCGGCAACCGGCCCACAAGAATTCCGGAATCCGACATCGCTCGAGTCAAGGGTACGGTGGCCGAGGGGGTTGAAAAGCCGAAGCCCAAGGTGCTCTTCGAGCTTGGTGAAACGGTTCGGGTCAAGGAAGGCGCTTTTGCAGACTTCAACGGGCGGGTTGATGAGGTCAACTATGACAAGAATCGCCTGAAGGTTCTGGTTTCAATTTTTGGGCGCCAGACACCGGTGGATCTTGCCTTCGACGAAGTCGAAAAAATTTAATTTAAATCAAAGCGAGATAATTTTTGTATTGAGTAATGAGCCTTTGATCTGTTAGAATCAAAGGCTCGTTTAATCTTGCATTGGGGAGCCTGATTTAGGGCGCAAAAACCCAAGAGGTAAACAAATGGCAAAGAAGATTATTGGTTTCATCAAGCTGCAGGTGCCTGCGGGTAAGGCTAATCCTGCGCCCCCGATCGGACCGGCTCTTGGTCAGCGCGGTCTGAACATCATGGAGTTCTGCAAGGCTTTCAACGCCAAGACGCAGTCCATGGAAAAGGGACTCCCGATCCCGGTTGTGATCACGGCTTTCTCCGACAAGTCCTTCACGTTTATCATGAAGACCCCGCCGGCGACCGTCCTGATCAAGAAGGCCGCTAAGATCGACAAGGGTTCTGCCCGTCCCCACACGAACAAGGTTGGCAAGATCACCCGCGCTCAGGCCGAGGAAATCGCCAAGGCGAAGGAGCCGGATCTTACGGCTGCCGATCTTGATGCTGCGGTCCGCACCATTGCTGGTTCTGCCCGCTCGATGGGTGTTACGGTGGAGGGTCTGTAATGGCTAAGAAGTTCTCTAAGCGTGTCGCTGCAAACCGGGCGAAGGTTGAAGCCGGCAAGCTCTACGACGTCAAGTCCGCCATTGATCTGGTGAAGAGCTGCGCCACCGCCAAGTTTGATGAATCGTTTGACGTTGCGGTCCAGCTGGGCATTGATCCGAAGAAGTCGGATCAGGTTGTCCGCGGAGCCTGTGTCCTGCCGGAAGGCACGGGCAAGGTGGTTCGCGTGGCGGTGTTTACCCAGGGTGCCAACGCCGAAGCCGCGAAGGCGGCGGGTGCTGACATTGTCGGCTTCGATGACCTCGCTGAAAAGATCAGGGGCGGTTTCATGGACTTTGACGTCGTGATCGCCTCTCCGGACGCCATGCGTGTTGTCGGCCGTCTCGGCCAGATCCTCGGCCCGCGCGGCCTGATGCCGAACCCGAAGGTTGGTACTGTCACCCCGAATGTCGCTCAGGCTGTCAAGAACGCCAAGGCCGGTCAGGTGCAGTTCCGCGCCGACAAGGCTGGCATTGTGCACGCCGCTATCGGCCGTGCTTCCTTTGACACCGCCAAGCTGCAGACGAACCTGAAGGCGCTGATTGACGCCCTCAACAAGGCCAGGCCTGCCGCCGCCAAGGGCGTCTACATGAAGAAGGTGGCTGTTTCTTCCACGATGGGCGTTGGTGTCCGCGTGGATATGAGCACCCTCTGATTTTTCAAGATTCACCCCGCCTTTGTTCGAAAGAAGAAGGGCGGGAGAGGCTGTGAGGCCTCAAGGGCTTTGGTGGCTCAGCCCTTAAGGGACTGGGCCAGAGTCAAAGACCGCTGGAGACAGATAGTTTCAAAAATCTTTCCTGCGCCGACCCGAAAGGCAGCGCAGAGAAAGATATCCAGCGCAGACGGCAAATACCGAAGAGAATGGATTACGTTGTACCGCTGGAATATTCCGGCGGAGCGGCAGAGATCTTCCTCTCTCGGGGTGAGCCGGTCATAAAGGAACCGGTGCTAGAAGTTTTAGCACCTCTGAGTGGAGCCAGACCATGGGTCTTAATCGTCAAGACAAAGCGGCTGTCATTGAAGAAGTGAAGGCGATTTTCGCCGAAAGCTCTTCCCTGATTTTCGCTGAATACCGTGGACTGAGCGTTGAAGCGATCACCGCTCTCAGGGCAGAGGCCCGCAAGAATGGTGTGAAACTGCGTGTTGCCAAGAACACCCTGGTTGCGCGCGCCGCGGCAGAAACGCCGTTTGCCTGCGCGGCTGACAAATTTGTCGGCCCGCTGGTCTACGGTTTTTCCGCTGATCCGGTTGCCGTTGCCAAGGTTCTGTTCAACTTCGCAAAGAAGAACGAAGCGTTCGTCATCAAGGGCGGCGTGATGGATGGCAAGGAACTCGACCTTGCTGCCATCGAAGCCTTGTCCAAGCTGCCGAGCCGCGACGAGCTGCTTGCCAAGTTGATGGCAACGATGAACGAACCGATTGCGAAGTTCGTTCGCACGCTCAACGAAGTTCCGGCGCGCTTCGTGCGCACCGTCGCTGCAGTTCGCGATTCCAAGGAGAAGGCTGCGGCCTGATCCCAGTAAGCTTTTTTATTTTCATACAACGTAATTTGGGAGTCATTCAAAATGGCGCTTTCCAACGAAGAAATCCTCGAGGCTATTGCCTCCAAGTCCGTTCTCGAAATCTCTGAACTCATCAAGATGATGGAAGAGAAGTTCGGCGTTTCCGCTTCCGCCGCTGTCGCTGTCGCTGCTGCCCCTGCCGCCGGCGCTGCCGCCGCTGCTGAAGCCAAGACCGAGTTTGACGTTGTCCTGGCTGACATCGGCGCGAACAAGATCAAGGTCATCAAGGTCGTCCGCGAAGCCACCGGCCTGGGCCTGAAGGAAGCCAAGGATCTGGTCGAAGCCGCCCCGAAGGCGATCAAGACCGCTCTGCCCAAGGCTGAGGCCGAAGAGCTGAAGAAGAAGCTCGAAGACGTCGGCGCCAAGGTCGAACTCAAGTAATTTTGCTTGAGGTTTTATCCGGTCTGGTATCCCCGGACCGGATAAAATAGCGCTAGAGCGCAGAAGTTTTTGAAAGAGGCTTGCACAGTCGAGCTTCTTTCAAAATCTTCCCAAATGAGTGAGAGACGTCGCCTTGCAGACGTGCAGGTTTATGCCGCTAGGATAGCAGTGCTTATCCAAGCGGCTTTTGCCGTCCCTTGCTTTTTCTTCTCCTGAGCCAGGATATTTCCTCGCTCGCGTCGAACGGAGTGTCCATGTCGTACTCGTTCACTGAAAAGAAGCGCATTCGGAAAAGTTTCGCCAATCGTCCGAGCGTCCTTGCAGTGCCTCCTCTTCTGGATATCCAACTGCGGTCTTACGCGGATTTCCTTCAGGCTGATGTGAAGCCCAATGCCCGCAAGGATATCGGTCTGCAGGCAGCCTTCAATTCGATCTTCCCGGTTTCCAGCCACAACGGGCTGGCCCGCCTCAGCTTTGTCAGCTACGACCTTGCCAAGCCGGAGTTTGACGTCGCCGAGTGCCAGCTCCGCGGACTGAGCTTCTGCAGCCGCCTGCGCGCGAAGATTCGGCTTGAAATTTACGACCGCGAATCTCCAACGACAGTCAAGGAAGTTCGCGAGAATGAAGTCTACATGGGCGAAATTCCGCTCATGACGGAAAAGGGATCCTTCATCATCAACGGATCCGAGCGAGTCATCGTTTCCCAGCTGCATCGTTCCCCCGGCATTTTCTTTGAGAACGACAAAGGCAAGACCCATTCCTCCGGCAAGCTGCTGTTTTCTGCGCGCGTGATTCCCTACCGCGGCTCCTGGCTCGATTTTGAGTTCGATGCAAAGGACATTCTGTACTTCCGCATCGACCGCCGCCGGAAGATGCCTGGTACGATTCTGCTGAAGGCCCTTGGCATGACCTCGGAGCAGATCCTCGCCCGGTTCTTCGAGTTCGACCACTTCACGCTCAAGTCTGAGGGCGCGCAGCTCGCGCTGGTTCCGGAGCGCCTGAAGGGCGATGCGATGGGCTTTGACATCCTTGACAAGGATGGCAAGGTGCTTGTCTCAGGCGACAAGCGCGTGAACGCCCGCCATGTCCGGTTGATCAACCAGGCCGGCATCAAGGAGATCCCCGTCCCCGACGAGTACCTGATCGGCCGTGTTCTGGCCAAGGACATCGTCTCGGAGGACGGCGAGGTCCTCGCTTCCGCCAACGCTGAAATTACGGACAAGCTGCTTGAGAGTCTGCGGGGAGCCGGTGTGAAGGACATTGACGTCCTTTACACGAACGAGCTCGACCACGGCGCTTACATTTCCGATACCCTGCAGCTTGACGAAACGGCCGACAAGCTTTCGGCGCGCATCGCCATCTACCGCATGATGCGCCCCGGCGAGCCGCCGACGGAAGAGGCTGTGGAAGGGCTCTTCGAGCGTCTGTTCTTCTCGGAGGATACGTACGATCTCTCCCGCGTCGGGCGCATGAAGATCAACGCGCGCTTCGGCAAGTCCGATCCCAAGGGACCTTCCACTCTGACCGCTGAGGATATCGTCGACACCATGCAGCTGCTCGTTGCGCTGCGCAACGGTCAGGACGATGTTGTCATGACCGATGACAACGGCGTGTCAAGGACTGTTCCTGTCAACGGCGTCGACGATATCGACCATCTCGGCAACCGTCGAGTCCGTTGCGTGGGCGAGCTGGCCGAAAACCAGTTCCGCGCGGGGCTCGTCCGTGTGGAAAGGGCGGTCCGCGAGCGCCTCGGCCAGGCCGATAGCGACGGACTCACCCCGCAGGATCTGATCAACAGCAAGCCCATTTCGGCGTCCATCCGCGAATTTTTCGGCTCCAGCCAGCTGTCGCAGTTCATGGATCAGACGAACCCGCTTTCGGAAATCACCCACAAGCGGCGCATTTCCGCCCTTGGGCCGGGCGGCCTCACCCGCGAGCGCGCTGGTTTCGAAGTCCGCGACGTTCATCCGACCCATTATGGACGCGTCTGCCCGATCGAGACTCCTGAAGGACCGAACATCGGCCTGATCAACTCCCTGGCCATTTACGCCCGGCTCAATTCCTACGGCTTCCTCGAGACGCCCTACAGGCGCGTTGTGGACGGCGTGGCAACGGACACCATTGACTACCTGTCCGCCATCGAAGAGGGCAAGTACATCATCGCCCAGGCCAATGCGGATCTCGATGAGAACAACCGGCTTACCCAGGAACTGGTCTCGTGCCATGAGAAGGGCGAGTTCGTTCTTGCACGACCTGCTGACATCCAGTACATGGACGTCGCCCCGTCGCAGATCGTCTCTGTTGCGGCCTCCATGATTCCGTTCCTCGAGCATGACGACGCCAACCGCGCCCTGATGGGTGCGAACATGCAGCGCCAGGCTGTGCCCTGCCTGCGGCCGCAGTATCCGCTGGTGGGAACCGGGATGGAGCGCACGGTTGCCGTGGACTCCAAGACGACGGTTCAGGCCCGCCGCGGCGGCATTGTCGACTATGTGGACGCCAATCGCGTCGTGATCCGCGTCAACGACAACGAAAGCGTTGCCGGTGAAGTGGGCGTCGACATCTACAATCTGCAGAAGTTCACCCGCTCCAACCAGTCCACCACGATCAACCAGCGTCCTATCGTCATGATCGGTGATCATGTTGCGAAGGGCGACGTGCTGGCCGACGGGGCTTCAACGGACCAGGGCGAGCTCGCCTTGGGCCAGAACATGCTGATCGCCTTCATGCCGTGGAACGGCTATAACTACGAAGACGCGGTTCTGGTCTCTGAAAAGGTGGTTGCAGACGACCGGTACACGTCCATCCACATTGAAGAGCTGTCCGTCGTCGCTCGCGACACCAAGCTGGGCGCTGAGGAAATCACCCGCGATATTTCGAATCTGCCCGAGCAGCAGCTCAACCGCCTCGACGACGCCGGCATTGTGTTCATCGGCGCGGAGGTCCAGGCGGGCGACGTGCTGGTGGGCAAAGTGACGCCTAAGGGTGAGACTCAGCTCACGCCCGAGGAGAAGCTGCTTCGCGTGATCTTCGGCGAAAAGGCATCCGACGTGAAGGACACTTCGCTGCGCGTGCCCTCGGGCATGTCCGGCACAGTGATTGATGTTCAGGTCTTCACCCGTGAAGGCGTCGAACGCGATTCTCGCGCCAAGTCGATCATCGAGAGTGAACTCAAGCGTTACCAGCGCGACCTGGACGACGAGCGCAGAATTGTCGAAACCGACGCCTGCGCCCGTCTGCGCCGCCAGCTCGCCGGTAAAAAGGCCCTGTCTGCGCCGAACGGGCTTGCCTCAGGCTCTGCTCTGACGGCCGAGTACCTCAACAGCCTTGATTCCCGCAGCCTGTTCTCGATTGTGATGGAAACCGAGGACGATCAGAAGCTGATCGACCTCACGCGCAAGGCCCTCGAGGACAAGGTGAAGGAGTTTGCCGATGCCTACAAACTCAAGGAAGACAAGCTCACGCGCGGCGACGAGCTGCCCCCCGGCGTCCTTAAGATGGTGAAGGTCTACATTGCGGAGCGCCGCCGCCTGCAGCCTGGCGACAAGATGGCAGGCCGCCACGGCAACAAGGGCGTGGTCTCGAAGGTCAATCCGGTGGAAGACATGCCTTATATGGCCGACGGGCGCCCCGCGGACATTGTCCTTAATCCTCTGGGCGTGCCTTCGCGAATGAACATCGGCCAGGTGCTGGAAGTTCATCTCGGGTGGGCGGCCAAGGGACTGGGCTGGAGGCTCCAGGAACTGCTCGACAGCGAGCGCGGCAAGCAGGTGAAGGAGGTCCGCGCCTTCCTGAACAAGGTCTACAACACGACCGGCAAGAAGGAAGACATCGACAGCCTTACCGATGATGAAGTGATCGCCATGGCCCGCCGGCTCCGCGACGGTATTCCGTTTGCAACGCCTGTGTTTGACGGCGCGAGCGAAAAGCAGATTAACCAGATGCTCGAGATGGCTTTCCCGGACGAGGAGGTCAAGAGGCTGCAGCTCACAAAGAACAGGACTCAAGCGACGCTCTACGACGGCCGCACCGGTGAAGCGTTCTCCTGCCCTGTAACGGTCGGGTACATGCACTACCTCAAGCTGCATCATCTGGTGGATGACAAGATGCACGCCCGCTCTACCGGTCCGTACTCTCTGGTCACCCAGCAGCCGCTGGGCGGAAAGGCCCAGTTTGGCGGTCAGCGTTTCGGCGAGATGGAAGTCTGGGCGCTCGAGGCTTACGGCGCTGCATACACCCTGCAGGAAATGCTCACGGTCAAGTCTGACGACGTGAACGGCCGCACCAAGATGTACGAAAACATTGTCAAGGGCGATCTGTCCATTGACGCCGGAACTCCGGAATCGTTCAATGTGCTGGTTCGTGAAATCCGCTCGCTTGGCATTGATCTCGACTATGTGAAAAATTAAGGACGGTTATCGGAATGAATAACGCCTTTCTCAATCTGTTTCAGCAGGTGCAGCAGGATAATCATTTTGATGCCCTGCGCATTTCGATTGCTTCTCCGGAGAAAATCAGAGAGTGGTCTTACGGCGAAGTAAAAAAGCCGGAGACGATCAACTACCGCACTTTCAAACCAGAGCGTGACGGACTCTTTTGCTGCCGCATTTTCGGGCCGATCAAGGACTACGAATGCCTTTGCGGCAAATACAAGCGGATGAAGCACCGCGGCGTCATCTGCGAGAAATGCGGCGTGGAAGTGACGCTGTCCAAGGTTCGCCGCGAGCGCATGGGACACATTGAACTCGCGAGTCCCGTGGCTCACATCTGGTTTCTGAAGAGCCTGCCGTCCCGCATGGGCATGGTGCTCGACATCCCGCTGCGCGACATCGAGCGCGTGCTCTACTTTGAAGCCTATGTCGTCGTGGATCCCGGCATGACCCCGCTCAAGCGCGGCCAGCTGCTGACGGAAGACGACTATGTCGCGAAGACCGAGGAGTTCGGAGACGAATTCAAGGCCATGATGGGCGCGGAGGCTATCCGCGAGCTTCTGAAGTCCATTAATATCCCGAAGGAGATCGAGCAGCTCCGCGCTGAGCTGAAGGAGACCAACTCCGACGCCAAGATCAAGAAGTACGCGAAGCGTCTTAAGGTGCTCGAGGGCTTCAACCGCTCCGGCATCCATCCCGAGTGGATGATCCTCGAGGTGCTCCCGGTGCTGCCGCCGGATCTTCGTCCGCTGGTTCCGCTCGACGGCGGGCGTTTCGCCACTTCGGATCTGAACGACCTGTACCGCAGAGTCATCAATCGCAACAACCGTCTCAAGAGGCTGCTTGAGCTGAAGGCTCCCGACATTATCGTCAGGAATGAGAAGCGGATGCTGCAGGAAGCCGTGGACTCCCTGATCGACAACGGCCGCCGCGGCAAGGCCATGACCGGCCCGAATAAGCGTCCGCTCAAGTCCCTGGCTGACATGATCAAGGGCAAGTCGGGACGCTTCCGCCAGAACCTGCTCGGCAAGCGCGTCGACTATTCCGGCCGCTCTGTGATTTGCGTGGGGCCGGAGCTCAAGATGCATCAGTGCGGCGTGCCGAAGCCTATGGCTCTCGAGCTGTTCAAGCCGTTCATCTACAACAAGCTCGAGATGCGCGGCCTGGCCAACACCATCAAGGCCGCCAAAAAGATGGTTGAAACACAGGATCCGGTCATTTGGGACATCCTGGAAGAGGTGATTTACGAGCATCCGGTGCTGCTCAACCGCGCCCCGACGCTGCACAGGCTGGGTATTCAGGCCTTTGAACCGAAGCTGATCAGCGGCAAGGCCCTGCAGCTGCCGCCGCTCGTGTGCGCCCCGTTCAACGCCGACTTCGACGGCGACCAGATGGCTATTCACGTGCCCCTGTCGCTGGAAGCTCAGCTCGAGGCCCGCACGCTTATGCTGTCGACGAACAACATCCTGTTCCCGGCCAACGGCGATCCGGCCAACGTGCCTTCTCAGGACATGGTGCTCGGCCTCTACTGGAGCACCCGCGCCCGCGTGAACGCACCGGGCGAGGGCATGTTCTTCGAGGACGTGGACGAAGTGCGCCGGGCTCTCGCTGCCAAGGTGGTTACGCTTCAGACCAGGTGCACGGTCCGCATCAAGGAGTACGAGCTCAATCGCGAGACTGGCGAGCTCAAGGATCATGTGATCCGCGTCGAGACCACGGCGGGCCGGGCGCTGCTGTCCGAAATCTTGCCGAAGGGCATGAAGTTCGCAGAAATCAACAAGACGCTGAAGAAGAAGGAAATCGGCCGTCTGATCGCAACATCTTTCCGCACCTGCGGCCTGAGAGCCACGGTGGATTTTGTGGATGCTCTGAAGAACCGCGGCTATTACCTGTCCACACAGGCGGGCATCTCGATCTGCGTGTCGGATATGAAGGTCCCAGCACAGAAGGACGAGCTTGTGGCTGCGGCTGAAAAAGAAGTGAAGGAAATTCAGTCCCAGTACACTTCCGGCCTCGTCACGCAGGGCGAGCGCTACAACAAGGTGGTGGACATCTGGGGCCGCACGGCCGATAAGGTCGGCAAAGTTATGATGCAGAACCTGTCCGTCGAGCCCGTTGTGGACCGCCACGGCAAGAAGACGATGCAGGAGTCTTTCAATTCCGTGTACATGGCCGCCGATTCCGGCGCCCGCGGCTCTCCTGCCCAGATTCGCCAGCTGGCCGGCATGCGCGGCCTGATGGCCAAGCCGGACGGCTCCATCATTGAAACGCCTATTACCGCGAATTTCCGTGAAGGCCTGAACGTGTTGCAGTACTTCGTTTCGACTCACGGCGCTCGCAAGGGCTTGGCGGATACGGCTCTGAAGACCGCGAACTCCGGCTATCTGACCCGCCGTCTGGTCGATGTGACTCAGGACCTCGTGGTGACCGAAGAGGACTGCGGCACGACCCGCGGCGTCAAGATGCGCGCTCTCGTGGAGTCCGGAGATATTGTCCAGGCTCTGCGCGACAGAATTCTCGGACGCGTGGCCGCCGAGGACATCCATAATCCCGAGACCGACGAGCTGATTGCGGCCCGCGGGACGCTGATTGACGAGGATATCTGCGACAAGATCGACGCAGCTGGAATTGACGAGGTCTCCGTCCGCACACCGCTGACCTGCGAAACCCGTCACGGGCTTTGCGCGAAGTGCTACGGACGCGACCTCGGGCGCGGCTCGCTGGTGAATGTTGGAGAGGCGGTGGGAGTCATCGCCGCTCAGTCCATCGGCGAACCGGGCACGCAGCTGACGATGCGTACGTTCCATATCGGCGGCGCGGCTTCCCGCGCGGCGGTCGCCTCCAGTGTTGAGGCCAAGGCTGCGGGCAAGGTGTCCTACACCTCGGCGATGCGCTACGTTACGTCCGACAAGGGTGAGCTTGTCGTCATCTCCCGTTCGGGCGAGGTCGTCGTTTCTGACGCCACCACCGGCCGCGAGCGTGAACGGCATAAGATCCCGTACGGCGCGACGCTGCTCGTGCATCCCGACCAGCTGGTGAAGGCCGGTGCTCAGATCGCGACCTGGGATCCGATGACCCGTCCGATCATTTCCGAGCACGCTGGTCAGGTCCGCTTTGAAAACGTGATTGAAAACGTCACGGTGATGAGCCAGACCGACGAGGTGACCGGACTGTCCACTCAGGTTGTGATCGATCCGAAGCGTTCCGGCGCCTCCGGCCACGGGTCCCGCAAGGGCGGGTCGGTGTCGACCCTGCGTCCTTTGGTTCATCTGCTCGATGTGAACGGCAACGAGGTCAAGGTTCCCGGCACGGACCACGCGGTGACAATTCAGCTGCCTGTGGGAGCTCTGGTGTTGGTTCGCGACGGCCAGAGCATCGGCCGGGGCGAAGTCCTCGCCCGCATTCCTGTCGAGTCTCAGAAGACCCGCGACATTACTGGCGGTCTGCCGCGCGTGGCCGAGCTATTCGAGGCCCGTTCCCCGAAGGATGCCGGCATGCTCGCCGAGGTGACCGGCACCGTGACGTTCGGCAAGGAGACCAAGGGCAAGCAGCGCCTCATCATCACCGATGGTGAAGGCAACGACCATGAGTTCCTCATCCCGAAGGACAAGACCGTGCTGGTTCATGACGGCCAGGTTGTCCAGAAGGGCGAGGAGATTGTGGATGGGCCGACGGATCCGCACGACATTCTGAGGCTGCTCGGCATCGAGGCCCTTGCTCGGTACGTTGTCGATGAGGTGCAGGACGTGTACAGGCTGCAGGGCGTGAAGATCAATGACAAGCACATTGAGGTCATTGTTCGCCAGATGCTGCGCCGCGTCATCGTGGAAAATCCGGGAGACACCGGGTTTATCCAGGGCGAGCAGGTTGAACGCGCCGAGCTTCTCGACGCCAATGACGCTGCCGTCAAGGAAGGCAAGCAGCCTGCCACTTACCAGAATCTGTTGCTTGGCATCACGAAGGCCTCGCTGTCGACGGACTCCTTCATCTCCGCCGCTTCCTTCCAGGAAACGACCCGGGTGCTCACCGAAGCCGCTATCATGGGCAAGGTTGATCACCTTCGCGGACTCAAGGAGAACGTGATCGTCGGCCGCCTGATTCCGGCTGGAACCGGGCTTGCCTATCACAAGGCCGTCAAGGCGAAGGAAGCCGCAGAGGCGGCTGAGGCCAGGGCTCTGGCCGAAGCTACCGCCGCCGAACAGGTGGCGGCGGCCTCGGAGCTTGCCGCGCAGAGCGCCTCAGCTCCCAAGGCTGATCCTTCTGCGCAATAAGCGGTAAGTTCTCGCGCAACAGGGCGGACCATCAGGAATGATGGCCCGCCTTTTTGCTTGGGGCGCAGATTAAAGTACCCGGAAGCTAAAAATCTTAAAAAATCAGAAGGTGACTTGACAATTCGGCCTTTAAAGTCCATACTCACATGTCTTTTCTCGGCAGGTGTGCGGAAGGTTTAGGCTTTGCCGCGCCTCGGCGGGGAAAGACTAAGTATGTATTAGCCAACGGAAACTTTTAATTTAAAAGTTTTTTATTTAACGGACGTTTTTAATGCCAACTATCAATCAGCTTGTGCGCAAGCCTCGCACTCTCACTCATGAGAAGAGCAAGAGCCCTGCGCTGAAGAACAGCCCGCAGAAGCGCGGTGTCTGCACCCGTGTCTACACCACCACCCCGAAGAAGCCGAACTCCGCTCTTCGTAAGGTTGCGAAGGTTCGCCTCACCAATGGCTTCGAAGTCATTTCCTACATCGGCGGCGAAGGGCACAACCTGCAGGAGCACTCCGTGGTGCTTATCCGCGGCGGCCGTGTGAAGGATCTGCCGGGCGTGCGTTACCATATCGTCCGCGGTTCTCTGGATACCCAGGGCGTCAAGGACCGCAAGCAGTCCCGTTCGAAGTACGGCGCGAAGCGCCCGAAGGCTGCCTGATCATCGCAGAGCAGCTGCAAGGACAGAACGGCAGAGTCGGTTTATCCGAATGCCGAGTAAGTCGCAGCCTGCAGTAAGTGGCTGCTGGATATATGGCCCGCCATAATGGGTCAAAATGACTGAAGATTTAACGAGAGGAAAGAATGCCCCGTCGTCGTGAAGTACCCAAACGTGAAGTCCTGCCGGATCCTAAGTTCGGCAGCGTTGAAATCACCAAGTTCATTAATGTGATCATGCTGGACGGCAAGAAGGCCGTCGCCGAGCGCATCGTCTATGGCGCTCTCCAGCAGATTCAGGAAAAATCCGGCAAGGACCCGCTGGAAGTTTTCACTACAGCTCTGAATAACGTCCGTCCGTTGGTTGAAGTGAAGAGCCGCCGCGTCGGCGGTGCGAACTACCAGGTCCCTGTCGAAATCCGCCCGATTCGCCGCATGGCGCTGGCTATGCGCTGGTTGCGTGAATCCGCGAAGAGCCGTTCCGAAAAATCCATGCCCCAGCGCCTCGCCGGTGAGCTGATGGATGCCGCTGAGGGCCGCGGCGGTGCGGTTAAGAAGCGCGATGAGGTCCATCGCATGGCTGAAGCCAACAAGGCGTTCTCCCACTTCCGCTTCTAATTTTTCAAACAAGGGAGGGCGTTTGCTGAAAACGCCTCCCTTTAAAGGGACAAATTTACTATGCGTACCACTCCGATTGAGCGCTATCGCAACATTGGTATTTCTGCCCATATTGACGCGGGCAAAACGACCACGACCGAGCGCATTCTGTTCTACACCGGCGTGAACCACAAGATCGGCGAAGTCCATGACGGCGCGGCCACGATGGACTGGATGGAGCAGGAACAGGAGCGCGGCATCACGATTACCTCCGCCTGCACGACCTGCTTCTGGCACGGCATGAAGATGCAGTATCCGGATGCCTATCGTCTGAACATCATCGATACCCCGGGGCACGTGGATTTCACGGTGGAAGTTGAGCGCTCCATGCGCGTACTCGACGGCGCTGTGATGGTCTATGACTCCGTTGGCGGCGTGCAGCCCCAGTCCGAGACGGTCTGGCGCCAGGCGGAGCGCTATCACGTGCCCCGCATCGCTTTCGTGAACAAGATGGACCGCGTCGGCGCGAATTTCTTCCGCGTCTATGATCAGATGAAGACCCGCCTGAAGGGCCACCCCGTTCCCGTTGTCATTCCGCTGGGCGCTGAGGATTCCTTCAAAGGCGTGATCGACCTGCTAGAAATGAAGGCCATCATCTGGGACGAAGCCTCCCAGGGCACCAAGTTCGACTACGAGGAGATCCCCGCGGAGCTGGTGGACCAGGCCAAGGAATGGCGCGAGAAGATGATTGAGTCTGCTGCCGAGGCAAACGACGAGCTCATGGAAAAGTATCTCGAGAACGGAGAGCTTTCCAACGAGGACATCATCAAGGGCCTTCGCCAGCTCACCATTGCCAACAAGGCTCAGCCGATGTTCTGCGGCTCGGCCTTCAAGAACAAGGGCGTGCAGCGCATGCTTGACGGCGTGATCGAGTTCCTGCCCTCTCCTGTCGACATTCCCCCGGTTCAGGGCTTTGACCTGAACGATCAGCCTGTCGAGCGCCGCGCCGACGACAAGGAATACGCGAGTTGCCTGGTCTTCAAGATCATGACCGACCCCTTCGTTGGCCAGATCTCGTTCCTGCGCGTCTACTCCGGCGTCATGATTTCCGGTGAAACCGTGCTCAATGCCACGAAGGACAAGAAGGAGCGTCTGGGCCGCCTGCTGCAGATGCATGCGAATCACCGCAAGGAAATCAAGGAAGTCGAGGCCGGCGATATTGCCGCTGCCGTGGGACTGAAGACGGTCACCACCGGCGATACGCTCTGCGACATCGATCACCCGGTCATTCTGGAAAAGATGGAATTCCCGGAGCCCGTGATTTCTGAGGCTGTCGAGCCCAAGACCAAGGCCGACCAGGAGAAGATGGCTCTCGCCCTTCAGCGTCTGGCTCAGGAGGATCCGTCCTTCCGCGTCCACACCGATGAAGAGTCCGGCCAGACCATTATTTCCGGCATGGGCGAGCTGCACCTCGACGTGCTGGTTGACCGTATGCGCCGCGAGTTCAATGTCGAAGCGACGGTCGGCAAGCCCCAGGTGGCGTACCGCGAGACGATCCGCGCCACGGTTGAGAAGGCGGAATGCAAGTTCGTCAAGCAGACCGGCGGCCGTGGCCAGTACGGTCACGTTGTGCTCAAGCTTGAGCCGCTCCCTGCGGGCAAGGGCTTCGAGTTCGTCGACGCCATTAAGGGCGGCGTGGTGCCGCGTGAGTACATCCCGGCCGTCCAGAAGGGCATTGAGGACTCTCTGAAGTCCGGCGTGCTCGCCGGCTATCCGGTGGTTGACGTGAGGGCGACCCTGTACTTCGGCTCCTACCACGAGGTGGACTCGAACGAAAACGCGTTCAAGGTGGCCGCTTCTATGGCTTTCAAGGACGGTCTGCGCCAGGGCAAACCCGTTCTGCTCGAACCGATCATGAAGGTCGAGGTCGAGACTCCGGAAGAGAGCATGGGCGACGTGGTCGGCGATCTGTCTTCCCGCCGCGGCAAGGTTGACGGCATGGACGACATGGAAAATGGCGGAAAGGCCATTCGCGCCATGGTGCCGCTGGCTGAAATGTTCGGGTACGCGACCCGTCTGCGTTCGCTCACCAAGGGACGCGCTACGTACGTGATGGAATTCGATCACTACGAGGAAACCCCGCGCAACGTGACCGAAGCCGTCATCGCAGAAAAAGCAAAGTAATTTGATGATCTGAGATAAAATAACCAGATCTTCACAGCAATTCCCAATAAGGAAGAAAAATGGCAAAAGAGAAGTATGTACGTTCCAAGCCCCACGTGAACGTGGGCACGATCGGTCACGTTGACCACGGCAAGACCACCCTGACGGCTGCGCTCACGACCGTCCTCGCCCAGAAGTTCGGCGGGCATGCCATGGCTTATGATCAGATTGACGCGGCTCCTGAGGAGAAGGCCCGCGGCATCACGATCAACTCCGCTCACGTGGAGTACGAGACCGAGAAGCGCCACTACGCTCACGTGGACTGCCCGGGGCACGCCGACTATGTGAAGAACATGATCACGGGCGCGGCCCAGATGGACGGCGCCATCCTGGTGGTGGCCGCCTCCGACGGCCCGATGCCCCAGACCCGCGAGCACATTCTGCTTGCCCGTCAGGTCGGCGTTCCGAACATCATCGTCTACCTGAACAAGTGCGACCTGGTTGACGATCCGGAGTTGCTTGAACTGGTCGAGATGGAAGTCCGCGACCTGCTGACCGAGTACAAGTTCCCCGGCGACGAAATCCCGATCATCAAGGGATCTGCGAAGCTGGCCCTGGAAGGCGATCAGTCCGAGTACGGCGTTCCCTCCATCCTGAAGCTGGCTGAGACGATGGACACGTACTTCCCGGAGCCCGTGCGCGAGCTTGACAAGCCGTTCCTGATGCCAATCGAGGACGTGTTCTCGATTTCCGGCCGCGGCACGGTGGTGACGGGCCGCGTTGAGCGTGGCACGATCCGCGTGGGCGACGAAATTGAAATCGTGGGCATCAAGCCGACTCAGAAGACGACCTGCACGGGCGTTGAGATGTTCCGTAAGCTGCTCGACGAGGGCGAGGCCGGTGACAACATCGGCTGCCTGCTGCGTGGCACGAAGCGCGAGGAAGTCGAGCGCGGCCAGGTGGTTGCCAAGCCCGGCACGATCACCCCGCACACGAAGTTCACAGCTCAGGTGTACGTGCTGAAGAAGGAAGAAGGCGGCCGTCACACCCCGTTCTTCAAGGGGTATCGTCCGCAGTTCTACTTCCGCACGACGGACGTGACCGGCACGATCGAGCTCGAAGAGGGCGTTGAGATGGTGATGCCTGGCGACAACACGACGATGACCGTCACGCTGATCGCCCCGATCGCCATGGAAGAGGGCCTGCGCTTCGCTATTCGCGAAGGCGGTCACACGGTTGGCGCCGGCGTTGTGGCCAAGATTCTTGAGTAAACTCAAGGATTACCAACTGCCGGGCTTCGGCGGTTGACAAAACAAACAGGGTCGAGATAAAATCTCGACCCTGTTTTGTTGTTTGTTCTTTCTAAGTTCTTTTAGGAAATTTGAAATGCAGTCTCAGCGCATCCGCATCCGCCTCAAGGCCTATGACTACAAACTGATCGACCAGTCCGCTCAGGAAATCGTCGATACGGCCAAACGCACTGGCGCCGTTGTCCGCGGCCCGGTTCCCCTTCCCACCCGCTTCCAGCGGTTCGACATCCTGCGCTCCCCTCACATCAACAAGACCAGCCGCGATCAGTTTGAAATCCGCACGCATCAGCGCCTGATGGACATCATTGATCCGACGGACAAGACGGTTGACGCCCTGATGAAGCTGGATCTTCCGGCCGGCGTGGATGTGAAGATTAAGGTGGAGTAACGGATTTGATTTTGCCCGGGTTGCAGCAATTCAGCCTTTGGGTTAAAATCGCACCTATTTTTGCCGCCAGTACTCTTTTTGGCGGCGCTTTTAAGTAACGGTCCCGGCCAATCGTAGCCGGGGTGGAGAAAACAATGAGTGATAAGCTTGGCCTTGTTGGTCGCAAGGTCGGCATGACGCGCATTTTCACGGATGACGGCAAGTCTGTTCCCGTGACTGTGCTCGATGTGTCGAACAACCGTGTCACGGCAGTTAAGACTGAAGCAACCGACGGCTACAACGCCATTCAGGTTGCCTTTGGCACCCGCCGTCCTAGCCGCGTGACGAAAGCCCTTGCCGGCCAGTTCGCCAAAGCCGGTGTTGAAGCCGGCTCTACCCTTAAAGAATTTCACGTTGACGCTGATAAGCTTGATTCCTACAAGCCCGGTCAGGTCCTTAGCGTAGAAATGTTCACCGTCGGGCAGAAGGTCGATGTGACCGCCCGTACGATCGGCAAAGGCTACGCGGGCGTGATCAAGCGTCACCACTTCAGTTCCGGGCGTGCGAGCCACGGCAACTCCGTGACGACGAATTCCCCCGGTTCGACCGGCAACCGCCAGGACCCGGGCCGCGTGTTCCCCGGCAAGCGCATGGCCGGTCATCTCGGCGATGTCCAGCGCACCACCCAGAATCTGGTTGTTGCCCGTGTGGACGCTGCCCGCGGTCTGCTGTTAGTCCGTGGCGCTGTTCCCGGCGCTGCGAACGGTCAGGTTGTCGTCCGTCCTGCAGTTAAGGCGTAAGGAGTGACCCATGGAACTGAATGTTATTAACGAACAGGGTAAGGAAACCGCCAAGCTGGCGGCTGCCGATGCCGTGTTTGGCTGCGAATACAACGAAGCTCTGATTCATCAGATCGTTGTCGCTTTCATGGCGAACGCACGCCAGGGAACTCGCGCGCAGAAAACCCGCGCCGAAGTTCACCACAGCACCAAGAAGCCGTTTAAGCAGAAGGGCACCGGCCGCGCTCGCGCCGGCATGAGCTCTTCTCCTCTGTGGCGCAAGGGCGGCCGCGCCTTCCCGAACCTTCCGGATGAGAATTTCAGTCAGAAGGTCAACAAGAAGATGTATCGCGCCGCGCTGTCTTCGATCTTCTCGAAGCTGGTTGCGGACGGCCGTCTGGTCGTGGTCGAGTCGCTCGATGTCGAGTCTCCCAAGACCAAGACTTTTGCCGCCAAGGCCAAGGCTCTGGGCGTTGCCGATTCGGCTCTGTTTATTGCCAACGAAGTCAGCGACAATCTTTATCTTGCTTCCCGCAACCTGAAGAATGTCTCTGTTGTTACGCCGCGCTACGCTGATCCGCTTTCCCTTATTCACTACAAGAACGTGGTGGTTGAGAAAGCTGCGATCGCCAAGATCGAGGAGATGCTGGGATGAGCCAGGAACGTCTTTACAAGGTGCTGGTTGGCCCGATCGTCTCTGAAAAGAGCACCATGATCGCCGACAAAAACAACCAGGTTGCCTTCCGCGTTGCCAAGGACGCGACCAAGAAAGAAGTGAAGGATGCAGTCGAGCTGCTGTTCAAGGTGCAGGTTGACTCCGTCCAGGTTACTAACCTGAAGGGCAAGCAGAAACGCTTTGGCCGCTTTGAGGGGCGTCGTTCGGATGTCCGCAAGGCTTACGTGTGCCTCAAGCCTGGTCAGGACATTAACTTCGCGCAGGAGGTGAAGTAATGGCTCTCGTCAGCATGAAGCCGACGTCCGCCGGACGCCGTCACATGGTCAAGGTTGTTCATCCGGAACTTCACAAGGGCAAGCCTTTCGCTGCGCTTACCGAAAAGAAGAACCGCATCAACGGCCGCGACAATTTCGGTCACATTACGACCCGTCATAAGGGCGGCGGCCACAAGCGCGCCTATCGCCTGATTGATTTCCTCCGCAACAAGGACGGCATCCCCGCCCGTGTGGAGAGGATTGAGTACGATCCGAACCGTTCCGCGCACATCGCTCTGGTGCTGTACGCCGACGGCGAACGCCGCTACATCATCGCCCCGAAGGGCCTGACTGCCGGCTCCGAGATCGTGAACGGCTCCGAGGCCGCCATCAAGGTCGGCAACTGCCTGCCCCTTCGCAACATCCCGGTCGGCACCACTATCTGTTGCGTTGAGCTCTTCCCGGGCAAAGGCGCTCAGCTCGCCCGCGCTGCCGGCTCCAACGCTCAGCTGATCGCTCGTGAAGGCGAGTACGCTCAGGTTCGCCTGCGTTCCGGCGAAGTGCGCCGCATCGGCATCAACTGCCGTGCCACCATTGGCGTGGTCTCCAACGACGACCACAACCTGCGCGAGCTCGGCAAGGCCGGCGCCAACCGTTGGCGCGGTATCCGCCCGACGGTCCGCGGCGTTGTGATGAACCCGGTGGATCACCCGCACGGCGGTGGCGAAGGCAAGACTGGTACGGGCCGCGCCCCGGTTACTCCGTGGGGCCAGCTCACCCGTGGCTACCGTACTCGCAACAACAAGCGCACTGACAGCATGATCGTTCAGCGTCGCTATCGCAAATAAGGGGGCGTGAATGTCTCGTTCACTCAAAAAGGGACCGTTTGTTGACGCTTCCCTGATGAAAAAGGTTGAAAAGGCCCAGGAAACCCGCGATAAGCGGCCGCTGAAGACCTGGTCCCGTCGTTCTACCATCGTTCCGGAAATGATTGGCCTGACGATCGCCGTGCACAACGGCCGTCAGCATGTTCCGGTTTATATCAATGAGAATATGGTTGGCCACAAGCTGGGCGAGTTCGCCATGACGAGGACCTTCCATGGTCACGCGCTTTCTGCCGATAAAAAGGCAGGCGCCTAAGGGGTAAAAGATGGAAACTACTGCTATTGTTCGCGGTGTGCGCCTGTCGGCCCAGCGTGGCCGCCTCGTTGCCGACCTCGTCCGCGGCAAGCCTGTTGACAAGGCCCTTAATATTCTGGCTTTCACCCAGAAGAAGGCCGCCGTCATTATCCGCAAGGCTCTGGAGTCTGCGATTGCGAACGCCGAGCACAATTTCGGTGCGGATATTGATGAACTTTATGTGTCCAAGATCTACGTCGAGAAGGCCTCCACGCTGCGCCGTTTCCAGGCTCGCGCGAAGGGCCGCGGTTGCCGTATTGGCAAGCAGACGGCTCACGTTTTTGTGACTGTCAGCGACGCGAAAGCTAAGTAAAGGTGAATTATGGGTCAGAAAATCAATCCCACCGGCTTCCGTCTGCCCGTGACGCGCAACTGGACGTCCCGCTGGTATGCGGTTGGCCGCAACTTTTCTCGTACTCTGGCTGAGGACCTGAAGGTTCGCAGCTTCCTTCAGAAGAAGCTGAAGAACGCCTCCGTCGGCCGCATCCTCATCGAGCGTCCGGCCAACAACGCCCGCATTACGATCTACACGGCCCGTCCCGGCATCGTGATCGGCAAGCAGGGCGCTGACATTGAGGTGCTGAAGGCTGAGGTCCAGAAGATGATGGGCGTTCCTGTCCACATCGACATCGAAGAAATCCGCCGTCCGGAGCTTTGCGCGGTGCTCGTCGCCGAGTCGATCACCCAGCAGCTCGAGAAGCGCATCATGTTCCGCCGCGCCATGAAGCGCGCCATGCAGAATGCCATGCGTCTTGGCGCCAAGGGCATCAAGATCATGTCGTCCGGCCGCCTGAACGGCGCCGAGATCGCCCGTACCGAGTGGTACCGCGAAGGCCGCGTTCCACTTCATACCCTTCGCGCCAACATCGACTACGGCTTCTCTGAGGCTCACACCACGTATGGCGTGATCGGCGTCAAGGTCTGGATCTACAAGGGTGACGACCTCAGCGTTGATACGGCTATGGAGCCGGCTCCTGAGCGCGAGCATCGCGCCCGCCGCAACGGCGATCGCCCCGCTCGTCCGGGTGCCCGCCGCGGCGCCGGCCATCGCAACAACGAGGCTGAGGCTACGGCTTCAGCCAAAGACGGAGAATAAACAATGCTGCAACCTAAGCGTACAAAGTACCGCAAGGACCAGAAGGGCCGCAACAACGGCCTGGCCCAGCGCGGCGCCAATGTTGCCTTCGGCGACTTCGGCCTGAAGACGCTCGAGCGCGGTCGCATTACGGCTCGCCAGATTGAGGCAGCCCGTCGTGCGATCAGCCGCCACATCAAGCGCGGTGGTCGCGTTTGGATCCGCATTTTCCCGGATAAGCCCATTTCTTCCAAGCCTGCGGAAGTCCGTATGGGCAATGGCAAGGGTGATCCCGAGTACTGGGTGGCCCAGGTTCAGCCGGGTCGCGTTCTTTATGAAATGGACGGCGTGGACGAGTCCGTGGCTCGTGAGGCCTTCGCTCTGGCAGCTGCTAAGCTGCCCGTGAAGACCACGTTCGTTGTTCGCCAGATCGGCATGTAAGGAGACGGCAATGGACGTTAAAGAACTCAAGGGCCTCGACGAGGCCGCTCTTAAGAAGGAACTGAATGACCTCCATCAGGCGCTTTTCAAGCTCCGCCTGCAGAAGGCCACTCAGCAGCTTCATAACACCAACCAGATTCGCAATACGCGGCACGACATTGCCCGTATCAAGACGATTCTCGCTCAGAAGGCCGCTAAATAATGACTGAAGAAAAAGTTGAGAAGTCCGAGGGCCACTCGCTGACTGGTGTGGTGCTCAGCGACAAGATGGACAAGACGATTACGGTGCTTGTTGAGCGCCGCGTCAAGCATCCGATCTACGGCAAGTATGTCATCAAGAGCCGCAAGGTTCATGTCCATGACGAAGCCAACGAGGCCGCTGAGGGCGATACCGTTCAGATTTCCGAGACCCGTCCTATTTCCAAGACGGTTCACTGGAAGCTCGACCGCGTCGTGACCAAGGCTCAGAAGATTTAATTTTTACAAAAAGATTAAATCTGCAGCCCCCGCCCGAAAGGACGGGGGCTTTTGCTAGTGCGCTCGGCATGAGCGCGTTCTAACGGGTGAAAGTCCCGAGTGCAGGAGACAGCACCAAGCACATAGCCGGAGGCAAGGGCGTCCGCCGCGAGACGGAATCTGAAGGAAGCCCGAGGCAAACCGCCGATCCGACGAACAGGAACCGCATAAGGCATACGAGGAAGGATGAGCCTGCTAGACAAGGCGAAGTCCCCAGCTGTCCGGATTCCGAGGTGTCAATGCGGCGGATGCATGGCGGGAAAGAACGTGTTCTAACCCGAGGAGATCTCGCGGACATGAAGCCTCCCGGCTCATGGAGTAAAGCCTGCCGCGAGAAGTCAGCAGAGGGCATAGTAACCGGAGCAGCAGTTGGCGAAGGCCCGAATCCAGCGGAGTGTCATCCAGGAGATGCAAAGCCTCACGGCGCAGAAAACCAGAACCTGCCCGGCACCGGATTACCCGCGGAACGGGGAAAGAGTGCCGGGAGGGCGCAAAGACCGTCATAGCGAAGGAAGAGACGACACATGCTGAGCCCGACTTTTCGGGCATCACGCGCGAGAGGATACTGAGCCCCTCCAACCTTCTGCTCGCCCTGAAGCAGGTCGAGTCGAACAAAGGGGCTCCCGGCGTGGACGGGATGAGGACCGAAGAGGTTCGGGACTACATCGTCAGCCACCCGGGCGATCTCACGAGCGCGGTGCGCGAGGGGCGTTACCGCCCCTCCCCCGTGAAGTGGGTGACCATTCCTAAACCAGAGAAAGGGAAATACAGAGATCTTGGAATCCCGACAGTCCTCGACCGGCTTGTCCAGCAGGCCGTGCGCAGGTACTCGGGATGCGCTACGACCTGACGTTCTCGGACTCGAACTGCGGCTTCAGGCCGAACCGGGGCGTCTCAGCACCATCTTCCGGTCCTTGTCGTAGCCGACGACATCGCAATGGCTTTTGGCAAGATCAATGCCGATGACAACAGCGGGGTTGCCTGAGAAGGTAGAATTCATGGTGGAGCGCTCCTCTTTTTGGGATAACTCAGTTATAACCCCGGGCGGGGTTATCTTCTGAGAAATAAGGGCGCTCCTTTTTTTTCTAATGAAGGTTTCATGATGGATGGTCGCTGAATAATGCTCCGCTGCAGGGGCTGACCATCCCATTAAACAGACCGCGAGGCCTGCCTACCAGACCGGTACGGGCGGTGGTGTGAGAGGACGGCGGGCGAACCGCCCGCCTCCTACTCGATTTGAGACAGCAGCGGCCAGACCCGGCCGACAGGTTTTGAGCGCTCAAGCGCGCCATGTGCCTTGCGCCGGGCGGTTGAAATTCACAGCAACTTCGGATATACTGCGGCACCCTGCGCCTTGCTCATTTCCGGATTCTACGAATAAGCCGGAAAAGGGTACCCGCAGACCCGAGATGAGGAGGAAATTCCGGAGAGGAGGCTCCTCCTTGTTAACGCGGTCCCTGGTTGAAAAATCATGAGCAGTTTGGGTTGCAAAGCTTTTAATTTTGAGGCATAATCCTGAACTCTGCTTTTCCGGGCTGGTGATCAAGCCTGTCAGGGAAAGACAGCTCAGCAGCTGAAAACGCACGAGCCAGCTGGCTCGGAACGCTTCAGCTTTCTCCCGTACGGGACCAATACTGTCCGCTTTTGCGGCATAAGTTGGATAAATAAGTAGCCATGATTCAGATGCAAACTCGACTGGACGTCGCCGACAACACCGGCGCCCGTTCAGTAATGTGTATCAAGGTGCTCGGCGGCTCTAAGCGCCGCTATGCCACCGTTGGTGACATTATCAAAGTCACGGTCAAGGAAGCGGCTCCGCGCGGCCGCGTCAAGAAGGGCGAGGTGTACGACGCCGTTGTGGTTCGCACTGCCGCCGCCATTCGTCGTCCGGACGGCTCCTGCATTCGCTTTGATAAGAATGCCGCCGTTCTTCTCGACAACAAGAAAGAGCCGATTGGCACTCGTATCTTCGGGCCGGTTACGCGCGAGCTGCGCACCGAGCAGTTCATGAAGATCGTGTCCCTGGCTCCTGAAGTGATCTAAGGAGATAACGATGCAGCGTATCCGTAAAGGTGACGAAGTCATCGTTACCACCGGCAAGTTCAAGGGCACCAAGGGTACTGTGGTTGCTCGCGTTGATGACCGCCATGTGGTCGTCGAGGGCGTCAACGTCGTCAAGAAGCACGTCCGCCCGAACCCCATGATCAACCAGCCTGGCGGCATTGTTGAGAAGACGATGCCGATCGACCAGAGCAATGTCATGCTGTTCAACCCCGCCACCAAGAAGGGTGAACGCGTGTCTTTCAAGATCGTTGACGGCAAGAAAGTCCGTGTGTTCAAGGACGGTTCTGTTGTCGGCGCCAAGGCTTAAGGAGTCGTGATGTCTCGTTTCCATACTCTGTACTCCGAAAAGATTGTTCCCGAGCTCACCAAGAAGTTCGGCTACAAGTCCATTATGGAAGTGCCCCGCATCACCAAGATCACCCTGAACATGGGTGTTGGTGAAGCTGTTAATGACAAGAAGATCATTGAAAACGCCGTCGGCGACATGACCAAGATTGCCGGTCAGAAGCCGATCGTGACGTATACCCGCAAGGCCATCGCTAACTTCAAGATTCGTGAAGGCATGCCGATTGGTTGCATGGTGACGCTGCGCGGCGACCGCATGTACGACTTCCTTGATCGCCTCGTTACCATCGCTTTCCCGCGCGTGCGCGACTTCCGCGGCGTTTCCGGCAGGGCGTTCGACGGCCGCGGCAACTACAACATCGGCCTGCGCGAGCAGATCATCTTCCCGGAAATCGAATACGACAAGATCGATGCGATCCGCGGTATGAACATCAGTATTACTACGACGGCTAAGACGGACGAAGAAGGCAAGGCTCTTCTCGCCGGCTTTAATTTCCCGTTCCGCAATTGAGGCAGGTGTCAAATGGCTAAACTCGCAGTTATCAATCGCGAAAAGAAGCGTGAAGCGACTGTCGCTAAGTTCGCGGCCAAGCGCGCTGCTCTCAAGGCGATTATCAACGACTCCACTCGCACGATGGAAGAGCGGATGGAAGCCCGCGCGCAGTTGCAGGCTCTGCCCCGCAATGCAAGCCCGGTTCGTCTGCGCAACCGCTGCGCTCTGACCGGCCGTCCCCGCGGAACGTTCCGCAAATTCGGCCTGTCCCGTTCCATGATCCGTGATGCCGCGATGCGCGGCGATATTCCTGGCCTGGTCAAGGCCAGCTGGTAAGCGAGGAGATTACACAATGAGCATGAGTGATCCGATCGCCGATATGCTGACCCGCATCCGTAACGGGCAGATTGTCGACAAGACGGAAGTGGTGATGCCCTCCTCCAAGCTGAAGGTGGCCATTGCCAAGGTCTTGAAAGACGAAGGCTATATCGACGGTTTTACTGTTAGCACCAAGGATGGCAAGTCCGAACTCCGCATCGGCCTGAAGTATTATTCCGGCCGCCCTGTGATTGAACGCATTGAACGAGTTTCCCGTCCCGGACTCCGTGTCTACAAGAATCATCAGGATATCCCGCAGGTCATGAACGGCCTGGGCGTTGCGAGCGTCTCCACCCCGAAGGGCGTGATGACGGACCGTGCGGCCCGCGCTGCCGGCGTCGGCGGTGAAGTCCTGTGCTACGTTGCTTAATTGGAGGAAGAGAATGTCGCGAATTGCAAAAGTTCCGGTCGTCCTTTCCTCCGGCGTCGAGTGCAAGGTCACTGCCGATAGCATCACCCTCAAGGGCAAGGTCGGTGAAGTTTCCACCCACATCCTTCCCCGCGTGAACATTGTTCAGGAAGGCAGTAGCCTGAAGTTCTCTGCCAAGGACGATTCTCGCGAAGCCAATCAGAACTCCGGCACCATGACCGCCATCGTGCGTTCCATGAACAAGGGAGTTTCCGAAGGCTACACGAAGACCCTCACGCTGGTTGGCGTGGGCTACCGTGCGCAGGCCCAGGGCAACAAGCTCAATCTGTCGCTCGGCTTCTCCCATCCTGTGGTGCATGAAATGCCGGCCGGCGTGGTCGTGAAGACCCCGACCCCGACCTCCATTGTTATTTCTGGTGCTGACAAGCAGCTGATCGGACAGGTCGCTGCTGATGTTCGCTCCTACCGCAAGCCGGAACCCTACAAGGGCAAGGGCATTCGGTACGAGAATGAAGTTGTCATCATTAAAGAAACCAAGAAGAAGTAAGAGAGACGGATATGATCAATAAAAAAGAAAGCCGTCTGCGTCGCGCGCGTGCCACGCGTGCCCGCATCAAGCTGCAGAAGGTGAACCGCCTGACGGTCTATCGTTCGAATCTGCACATTTACGCGAGCATCATCAGCGCTGACGGAAGCCGTGTGCTCGTGTCTGCCTCTACGGTGGAGCCCGAGGTTCGCGCTCAGCTCGCGAGCGTGAAGGGCCACGGCGGCAATGTGAACGCCGCTAAGATCGTGGGCACCCGCATTGCCGAGAAGGCGAAGAAGGCCGGAATTGAAAGCTGCGCCTTCGATCGTTCCGGTTACCGTTATCACGGCCGCGTTGCTGCGCTGGCCGAGGCCGCTCGTGAAGCCGGTCTCAAGTTCTAAGGACATGGGCAACTATGGCTAAGTTTCAAGGAAAAAACGCGGCGGCTGAGGACAACTACCGCGAGAAAATGATTGCGGTCAACCGCGTGACCAAGGTCGTTAAGGGCGGCCGAATTCTTGCATTCGCCGCCCTGACGGTTGTCGGCGACGGCGAGGGCCGCGTCGGCATGGGCAAGGGCAAGTCCCGCGAAGTTCCGGCTGCCGTTCAGAAGGCTATGGACCGAGCCCGCCACGACATGAAGAAGTTCCCGCTCAATCACGGGACCGTCTACCACGTCGTCACCGGCCACCACGGCGCTTCCACCGTGATGCTGCGCCCGGCTCCTGAAGGTACCGGCATTATCGCCGGCGGCCCGATGCGCGCCATCTGCAACGCCATTGGCATCACCGATGTGTTTGCCAAGTCCTATGGCTCTGCGAATCCCTACAACATGGTTCGCGCGACTTTTGATGCTCTGAGCAACATGCGTTCTCCGGCCGAGATTGCAGCCAAGCGCGGCAAGAAGGTCGAGGATCTTGTTGGCTAAGTTTGGAGAAGATTAAATGGCTGACAAGAAGACTGTTAAAGTCACCCTGGTTCGCAGCCCGATCGGCTGCAAGGCTGACCACCGCAAGACGGTTCTCGGCCTGGGCCTGAAGAAGATCCGCCAGACCCGCGAGCTCGAAGACACGCCTGCCGTGCGCGGCATGATCAACAAGGTTTCCTACCTTGTGCGTGCTGAATGATCTGAGGATAAAAAATGCGTTTGAATACGATTAAGCCCGCTGAGGGTTCCAAGTCCGCGGTCCGCCGTGTCGGCCGCGGCGTTGGCTCCGGCATGGGCAAGACCGCTACTCGTGGTCACAAGGGCCAGAAGTCCCGTGCTGGCGGCTTCCACAAGGTGGGTTTCGAAGGCGGCCAGATGCCGATCTACCGCCGTCTGCCGAAGCGCGGCTTCACCTCCCTTACCCACAAGTATGTGGAGGAAGTCCGCCTGAGCGACCTTGAGAAGCTCCCGGTTGACGAGATCGATCTGCTTGTTCTGAAGAAGGCGAATGTCGTGTCGCCGCTCACCGCTGAAGCCCGCGTCATCCTGTCCGGCAAGATCACCCGCAAGGTGACGGTCCGGGGGCTGAGCGTGACCAAAGGCGCCAAGGCGGCCATCGAGGCCGCCGGCGGCACGGTTGTCGCTGCAGAGTAATCTTTCTTCAGTGAGGTAGAACGTGGCGTACAGCCGAAACAAAAAAGAGCAGAGCGGAAGCAAGTACGGCGACCTCAAGCGCCGTCTGCTGTTCCTTGCCTTTGCTCTGATCGTCTACCGGATCGGAGCTCACATTCCGGTTCCGGGCATTGACCCTGATATGCTCCAGCAGCTGTTCAATCAGCAGCAGGGCGGCATTCTCGGGCTGTTCAACATGTTCTCCGGCGGGGCGCTCTCTCGTTTTTCGCTTTTTGCCCTGGGCATCATGCCGTATATTTCTGCAGCCATTATTCTGCAGATGCTGTCCTATGTGATGCCCTCCCTTGAAGCTCTGAGAAAAGAGGGAGAGTCCGGCCGCAGAAAAATCACTCAGTACACTCGCTATACGACTCTGTTCCTGGGCCTGTTTCAGGCCCTGGGCATTTCCGTGGCACTGCAGACCCAGCCGGGCCTGGTCGTCAATCCGGGTCCGGTCTTCCAGTTCACCTGCGTGGTCTCGCTGGTGACCGGGACTATGTTCCTGATGTGGCTGGGCGAGCAGATTACGGAAAGAGGGCTTGGCAACGGTATCTCCATCATCATCTTCGCCGGTATCGTCGCGGGGCTTCCCAATGCGGCGTCCGGCCTGATGTCGCTGGTGAGCACTGGAGCCATCAGCCCGCTCGCGGCTATCTTCGTGATCGCCGTGGTCCTTCTCGTGACCGCCTTCGTGGTGTTCATGGAGAGGGCGCAGCGTCGTATTACGGTGAATTACGCGCGGCGCCAGATTGGCCGGAATATCGTCGGGGGGCAGTCGACCTATCTTCCCCTGAAGATAAACATGGCCAACGTGATTCCGCCGATTTTCGCCTCTTCCCTGATTCTGTTTCCTGCGACGGTGGCAGGCTGGATGACGGCCAGCGACTCCAACCGCTGGTTGCGCGATCTTGCCTCTTCGCTCTCGCCGGGACAGCCGATCTACACGCTGCTGTATGCTGCGCTGATCGTGTTTTTCGCCTACTTCTACACGGCTCTTGTCTTTAATCCGAAGGAGACGGCGGAAAATCTGAAGAAGGGCGGGGCGTTTATCCCCGGCATCCGTCCTGGGGATCAGACGGCGAAGTATGTCGATCGGATCCTCCAGAGGCTCACGCTGAGTGGTGCGATTTACCTGGTGTTTGTGTGTCTGGTTCCTGAATTCCTGAACCTGAAGTTCAACGTTCCGTTCTATTTTGGCGGTACATCGTTGCTCATCGTTGTGGTGGTGGCGATGGACTTCATGACTCAGGTCCAGGCTTACCTGATGTCACAGCAGTATGAAAGTTTGCTGAGGAAGACAAACTTCCAAGGCTTTGGTCGGGGACTTTGACCCCGGCATAATACGGTGCCGGCGGCTTTCTGCAAAAGCCGCGACAAGGGGACCGGGCTCCATGGCTCGGGATTGCGCAGCCGGTGAGATCATTTTTTGTTCAATCCGGTTGTGCAAATCCCGAAAATGGTATATGCTCCCTCCTTCTTGTCAAGAGCATCAGAACCCATGCCGCTGAGCGGCATGGCTGGAGATGAAAATGAAGGTAGCAGCTTCGGTTAAAAAGATGTGCCGCAACTGCAAGATCGTCAAGCGCAAGGGTGTTTTGCGCGTGATCTGCAGCGATCCGCGTCACAAGCAGCGTCAAGGCTAAAGAGGTAAGGAAAAAAAAATGGCTCGTATCGCCGGTATTAATATTCCGCCGAATCAGCATGCCGTCATCGGGTTGACCGCCATTTATGGCATCGGCCGCACCCGCGCTGGCGACATCTGTGATGCCTGCGGTGTTCCGCAGGACAAGTTGGTCAAAGACCTCAATGATGAAGAGCTTGAGAAGATCCGCGATGCGGTTTCCAAGTTCACCGTTGAGGGTGACCTCCGTCGTGAAATTCAGCTTTCGATCAAGCGTCTGATCGACCTGGGGACCTATCGCGGCATGCGTCATCGCCGTGGGCTTCCGGTCCGTGGTCAGCGTACTCGCACCAACGCCCGCACCCGCAAGGGACCGCGCAAGGTTGGTGTCACGCTCAAGAAGTAATTTCGAGGTAAAGAATGGCTGGCACAACTACCAATAAGAAAGCCGCAGGATCCGCTTCTGCCGCCCGCGGCCGCAAGAAGGTCCGCAAGGTCGTGACGGAAGGCGTCGCGCACATCCACGCGTCCTTCAACAACACGATTATTTCCATCACCGATCGCCAGGGGAACGTCATTTCGGCGTCTTCTTCCGGCGCTCAGGGTTTCAAAGGCTCGCGCAAGTCCACTTCGTTCGCCGCTCAGGTGGCCAGCGAACAGGCTGCCCGCGCTGCCCTTGAATTCGGCCTTAAGAGCGTCGACGTTCAGGTCACCGGGCCCGGCCCCGGCCGCGAGAGCTCCATCCGCGCCCTGAACTCCGTGGGTATTCGCGTCACCTCCATCCAGGACGTGACCCCGATCCCGCACAACGGTGTGCGTCCTTCGAAGCGCCGCCGCGTTTAACATCAACAACATTTCCGTGTCCTTTCTCCATCAACCGAGAGAAAAGACTGAATGCGGAGTGATTCCGCAGGATAAGAGAGGCTAATTTAAATGGCACGTTATCTCGGTCCCAAGCTCAAGCTCGCGCGTCGTGAGGGTTGTGATCTCAACCTGAAGAGCGCTCGCCGTTCCTTCGACTCGAAAGTTAAGGACGCCGAAACCAAACCGGGCCAGCACGGCAAGATTTCCGGCGCCAGGATGTCCGACTACGGCACCCAGCTTCGCGAAAAGCAGAAGGTCAAGCGCATGTACGGCATCCTTGAGCGCCAGTTCCGCCGCATTTTCAAGACCGCTGAAGCCCGGCGCGGCAACACTGGTACAAACCTTATGCTGCTCCTTGAGAGCCGCCTTGACAATGTGGTTTACCGTATGGGCTTTGCATCCACCCGTGCAGAAGCCCGCCAGCTGGTGAACCACGGCGCGATCGCTGTCAACGGACAGCGCGTCGATATTCCTTCCGCCCTGGTGAAAGCCGGGGATGTCGTCTCCGTCCGCGAGAAGGCCCGCAAGCAGGCCCGCATCGCCGAGGCTCTTGAACTGGCTACCCAGAACGGTTTCCCCGGCTGGGTCTCCGTCGATGCCAAGAAGTTTGAAGGCACCTTCAAGAACCTGCCTGAGCGCGAAGAGTTCAACCCTGAGGTCAACGAAGCCCTGATCGTTGAACTTTATTCTCGTTAATCAGGCTGCATCTGACCGGTTCCCCAGCGGGGAATCGGCCAGTTACAATTTTCAGACGCGGATGGACCAACTGGGGCGCTGTCCGCGTTTTTTCCTCAGCCCCTGACCTCCATCAGCCTTATCGGTGTAACGAGCCGAGGGTATTGAATAGGATAGTCAACCAATGTTCAACGCTGAACTTCTCAAGCCCAACACAATTGACGTTGCGGTTGATGAGAAAAACCCTAACAGGGCCGTCATCACACTGGAGCCGTTTGAACGCGGCTATGGCCACACGCTGGGCAATGCCCTGCGCCGCATTCTCCTCGCCTCCATGGTCGGGTACGCTCCTACTGAAGCCCAGATCACGGGCATCGTTCACGAGTACTCCCAGATTGAAGGCGTCATGGAAGACGTCGTCGACATCCTGCTGAACCTGAAGGGCGTCATCTTCAAGCTCGAGGGCCGCGATGAAGTCTCCCTGATGCTCCGCAAGGAAGGCAATACGGTGGTAACCGCGGCGGATTTCGAGCTGCCGCATGACGTGACGATCCAGAATCCTGACCATGTCATCGCCCATCTCTCGGGCGGCCGCCTGGAAATGCAGGTGAAGGTTGAAAAGGGACGCGGCTATCAGCCCGGCAATGTTCGTGCTTTTGAGGACGACCACTCGCGCCAGCAGATCGGCCGCCTGATCATGGACGCTTCCTTCAGCCCGATTCTGCGCGTCGCCTATCAGGTGAGCTCCGCCCGCGTCGGTCAGAGGACCGACCTCGACAAGCTCGCGCTCGAGATCGTGACCAACGGTGTGATTACGCCCGAGGACGCACTCCGCGAAGCCGTTAGGATCCTGCAGGACCAGCTCACTGTCTTCGGTTCCATCACGACTGAAGCCGCCGACAAGAATGAGGCTGTTGTGGAAGAAGCTGGCGCCAGCAATCCGCCGCCGCTTGACCCGATCCTCATGCGTCCGGTCGATGACCTCGAGCTGACCGTGCGCTCCGCCAACTGCCTGAAGGCCGAGAACATCTACTACATCGGCGATCTGATTCAGCGCACGGAAAATGAGCTGCTCAAGACCCCGAACCTCGGCCGCAAGTCCCTCAACGAAATCAAGGAGGTTCTTGCAGCTCACGGTCTTACCCTCGGCATGAAGCTGGAAAACTGGCCGCCGCAGGGACTTGAGCGTTAACTTTTGTTTTATTTGCACAAAGCAGGAAAAGAGAGTAATCTCCGCCCTTGCTTTGTGCGTGCAGCACAGGCGTTCATAACCCGTCCGCCCCTTCGGGGGATAGAAGAGTCGGGTACAGCGTCGTTTTTCGACTTTCAAAGAAAATATAGGAATTAAAATGCGTCATCGTTTAGGTCTTCGCAAGCTTAACCGCACCAGCTCCCACCGCCTTGCCATGTTCCGCAACATGGCCGTCTCTCTGCTTCAGCACGAAGCCATCAAGACGACTCTTCCGAAGGCCAAGGAGCTTCGCCGCATTGTCGAGCCCCTGATCACTCTCGGCAAGAATCCCTCCGTTGCCAACCGCCGCCTCGCTTTCAACCGCCTGCGCGACCGTGCGACCGTCACCAAGTTGTTTGACGAAATCGGGCCGCGCTTTGCCAAGCGCAACGGCGGCTACACCCGTATCCTCAAGATGGGCTTCCGCGTGGGCGACAACGCTCCCCTCGCTTATATGGAGCTCACCGAAAAGGCCGCCCCGAAGGCCGAGCCTGTTGAGGAAAAGGCTGAGGCCAAGAAGGCTGAGTAAGCAAGGGTTTCCCGTCGGGTGCGGCCTTCAGCTGCGCCCGGCGCCGGCAGCTGACGAAGCGGATTCTGTTTAAACGGCAGGATCCGCTTTTTCTTAGGGTCGAAAATGCAAAAAGAAGCAGAAGATGTACGGCTCGATAAATGGCTTTGGGCCGCGCGTTTTTTCAAGACAAGGTCTCTTGCGCAGGATGCCATAGCCACCGGGCGCGTGACCTGCGAGGGCGAGAGGCTGAAGTCCTCCAGGGAGGTCAGGCCCGGCATGTTGCTGTCGATCCGCCGGGGCGAGGAGCTGATGGAGGTGCGTGTCACCGGACTGAGCGACAAACGGGGTTCGGCCTCAGAAGCCTCGAAGCTTTACGAGGAGACCGAGTCCAGCCGTGAATTAAGAAAGCACAGGAAGGAAATACTTAAGCTGGCGGCGGAGCCGGCCCGCTCCATCAGGGGTGGCCGTCCAACAAAGCGCGAGGGCAGGCGACTGCGGGCCTTTAAGGCCGGTCGGTGAGAGAAGACCGGCACGGGGCCGCCCTGCAGCGGCAGGGCGGGGGTTTCAAGGCGCGGAATTAGTACTCGTAGCCCTCCTTGAGCCAGCGTGCCACGTCAAGCGAGCAGTACGTGAGGATGCCATCAGCTCCAGCACGCTTGGCGCAGATCATGGTTTCCATAGTGATCTTCTTTTCATCGATGGCGCCGGCTGCCGCGGCGAATTTCAGCATGGCGTATTCGCCGGAGACGTGATAGAGGAAAGTCGGGGCCTTGAACTCTTCCTTCACTCTCCAAAGCACGTCCAGATAGGGGATGCCGGGTTTCACCATCACCATGTCGGCGCCCTCCGCCAGGTCATAGCCGACTTCCCACAGCGCTTCGTTGCCGTTGGCAGGATCCTGCTGGTAGACGTCCTTGTTTGAACGTCCCAGGTTGGAGGACGAGCCGACGGCGTCGCGGAAGGGGCCGTAATAGGAAGACGCGTATTTCGCGGAATAGGCCATGATGCGGGTGTAAATCCTTCCGTCATCCTCCAGTGCCTTGCGAATGGCGCCAATGCGCCCGTCCATCATGTCGGACGGGGCGATGACGTCGGCGCCGGCCCGGGCCTGGCAGAGGGCCTGGAGAATCAGCTGCTCGACCGTCTCGTCGTTGAGGATAAAGCCTGTGCTATCGATCAGCCCGTCCTGGCCGTGCGTGGTGTAGGGGTCGAGGGCGACGTCCGTCATGACGCCGAGCTGAGGGAATTTGGCTTTGATCGCCTTGACGGCGCGAGGAATGAGGCCATCGGGGTTGTGGGCTTCGCGTCCGTCCGGGGCCTTCAAATTCTGCTCGATATGCGGGAACAGGGCGACCATGGGAATGCCCAGGGAGACCATCTCCTCGCAGACCTCAAGCAACTGATCAATGGAGAGCCGGCACACGCCGGGCATGGACGGGACGGGGTCGCGGCGGTTCTGGCCTTCTTCTACGAAGACAGGAAGGATCAGATCGCTCGGGGACAGTGTCGTCTCCCTTACCAGCCTTCTGGAAAAGTCGTCATGACGATTGCGGCGCATGCGCACCATCGGAAACTGACCAAGCGTTTGCATGGATAAAGCCTCTAATAAAAAAACTCAGGGCAGCGGAGGGGGGGGGAGAACTTCCCCAAGCCGGCCGCGGCGGGGATGAAAATTGATTCAGCCAATGCCCAGCCAGGAGTCCAATGTCGAGCGAAGCTCTTCGGTCCCTGTTTTTTTCAGACCCGAAAACAGCTGGACGGAAACCGGGTTGGCGAATTCCGCCGCGCGTTCCCTGACTCTGCGAATTAAAGCACAGCGTTCTGAAACCGTTCTTAATTGGTCAGCCTTGTTGAGAAGCCACGCCATGCGCATGGTAGGACGCTTGGCAAGAAAGCTGATCACCCATTCATCGGACGGCATGAACGGGCGGCGCGCATCCATCACGAGGACGACACCGATCAGCGAGCTTCGGGAATCCATATAGCCGCCGACCAGATCAGACCATGACGAGCGGATCTGTTCCGTAGTTTTGGCAAATCCGTAGCCAGGGAGGTCGACAAGGTAGCCCAGGGGAATGCGCTCATGGCTCGCAGGATCCTTGCGTGCCAATTCAAAAAAATTGATCAGTTGCGTGCGTCCAGGCGTCTTGGAGGCGTAGGCGAGCTTACCCTGGCGGGTAAGAACGTTGATGGTGGTGGACTTGCCGGCGTTGGAACGGCCCGCAAAGGCTATCTCGGGCAGTGCAGCCGCCGGAAGGCCGCTGATGCTGCTCGAAGAGGTTAGAAACCGGGCTGATTCGTAGATGCTCACTTTGTCGTCCTGCCAAAAAAGAAGGAAGGAGAAAAATCCTCAGGGCTGGGGGATATGCTCCAGCCTCCATAGGTCTTCCGGCTTTTCCCGCTCCCGGATGCAGAAAGCCTGCTCTCCGCTGACCAGCACTTCGGCCGCCCTGGGCCGGGTGTTGTAGTTTGAGCTCATCGACATGCCGTAAGCTCCGGCCGAGGTAACGGCGAGAAGGTCACCTTGCCTGATGCACAGCATCCTCTGCCTGGCCAGCCAGTCTCCGGACTCGCAGATGGGGCCTACGACGTCATAGCAGCGGGAGTCGCCCCTGCGGATTTTTACGGGCACGACTCCCATCCAGGCCTGATAGAACATGGGCCGGCCCATATCGTTCATTGCAGCGTCCACTACAGCGAAATTTTTGGTTTCTCCCGTTTTGTCCCTGATGACTGAGCAGACCAGTATGCCGGCGTTGGCCACGATCGATCTTCCCGGCTCGATGAGACAGTCGAGGCGGCTCATGCCCCGGCGTTCCAGCATGCCAAGGAGAGTCTCTATGAAGGCTTTTCTGCTGGGGGGCGTCTCATCTTTGTACCGGACTCCCAGGCCGCCTCCGAAGTCGATGTGCCTCAGGGCGATGCCCTCCTCGGCCAGCTTCGCGATCAGGTCCAGGATTTTTTCTCCGGCGTCCTCGAAAGGCGAGAGCTCGGTGATCTGGCTGCCGATGTGGCAGTCGATGCCCGTGACTTCAATCTCAGGCAGGGCTGCCGCGTGCCGGTATAGGGACAGGGTCTGCTCGTAGGCCACTCCGAATTTATTGTTCCGGAGGCCCGTGGAAATGTAGGGGTGGGTTTTGGCATCGACGTTCGGGTTGACGCGGACGGACACCGGGGCCCTCCGGCCCAGCTTCCTCGCGATAGACGCGATCTGCTCAAGCTCTGGGATGCTTTCTATGTTGAAACAGCGAATGCCTTTCTGCAGGGCGAGGGTGATTTCAGCGTCCGTTTTTCCGACGCCGGAGAAGACGACCCGGGAGGGCTCGGCGCCGGCAGCGATCACGCGCAACAGCTCCCCGCCCGAGACAACATCGAAGCCTGCGCCGAGCCGCGCAAGCAGATTTACGATGGCCAGATTGGAATTGGCCTTCACGGAGTACATGATGCTGTGCGGATGCTCTCCGAAGGCCTGGTCGTATTCCTGGTAGGCCGTCTGGATGGCTTTTTGCCCATAGACGTACAGCGGCGTCCCGTAGCGGGACGCAAGCTCTGAAACGGGAAGGTCTTCGCAGTAAAGGGCATCCCCTCTGTAGGCGAAGGACACGCCATCTGGTAGAGAAGGGATCTGTGTCTGCAAGGTATCAGTCATGTTTTTGACAGGTTATCGGTTATTTGTTTTCAGCGGCAGCGCCGGAGGCGGCGTGTTCGTCCGAAGAGGTCTGATCCCGAGCGGCGGAGCCGGGCGTCTGCCGGGCCTGCGGGTTCTGGGCAGAACCGGCGGCAGACGGACGGTGTGCGGGAGCCGGCATGTAAAGCCCGGACTTCAGCCCGCAGCCGGTCAGAAGCGCGCAGCAGGAAAGACTTACAATGATCGAGGCACGTAGGAACCTGTTTTTCATCATGAATCAGACTCTTTTTATAGAAAAAGCGGAATCGCTGCTCTCCGAAATTGAAGACGCTCCTGAACTGTCAATGGCGGACTGCGACCGCAACGGCAATGTCCTGACCATCGAATTCGACAGCGGGGAGCAGATCGTCATAAACCTCCAGACGCCTACGCAGCAGGTCTGGCTCGCTTCCCGCCGCTCCGGGGGCTTCCACTTCTCGCTTCACGGCGAGCGGTGGGAAGACTCCGAGGGACGGGAGTTCTGGGAGGTTCTTGCCTCGGCGGCCAGCCTGCTCGCCGGCGAGGAGGTTCGCTTCTCCAGGCCTCCTAAAAAAGCTTCAGCAGGGAGCTGACGGGATCGTCTCCCGAAGAGACTGGGGTAGAGCTCTCGGCATGCGTGCCGTCGCTCACCTCCGAGTAGCACCATTCGCCCGCCCGCTGCTCAACGCCGCCGGGCGGCATCCGATTGTATATCGGCTGCCCGCGCACCGCGGTCTGCATATAGCTGATCCAGATAGGCTGCATGAGCACGCCTCCAGTTGCCTTGCTGCCGAGAGAGCGCAGCTGATCGTAGCCCATCCAGCCCACGGCGACCTGATTGCCGGCGAAGCCCGCGAACCAGGCGTCGTTGGAGTCGTTGGAAGTTCCGGTCTTGGCGCCCACGTCGGGCCGGCCCAGCGCAGCGCCGGCCCGCGCGGCGGTTCCCCTGCGGGCGACGTCATTGAGAAGCGTTGACATCACGAAGGCGTTGCGGGCGGGAATGGCGCGGATGGATTCGTCGCCGGCCTCGCGGTTTTCCTCCGTCATGATGGTGCGGCCGCTTTCGTCCACAATCTTGTCAATCAAGTAGGGCTGCACGCGGTAGCCGCCGTTGGCGAAAATCGAGTATGCCTCCACCATCTGCCAGATGGTGACGGTGCCCGAACCGAGCGCAGTGGAGAGGGTTGGTGAGTGCCGTGAGGCTGGAAAGCCGAAGCGGGCCAGGAACTCTTGGGCGTACTTGGGGCCTATGGCGTTCATGACGCGGATCACAGGAATGTTCTGGGATTTTTCCAGCGCCCTGTGCAGAGGCATCGGTCCCTCGAATTTCCCCGAGTAATTTTTGGGGGACCAGGCTTGGCCGCCGTTTTTCTTGGCGTCCAGATAGAAAGGCGAGTCCTGAAGGATGGTGTTGGGCGTAAATCCCTTCTCCAACGAGGCGGAGTAAATGAACGGCTTGAACGATGAGCCGGGTTGCCTCCAGGCCTGCGTCACGTGATTGAACATGTTGAGGTCGTAGTCAAACCCTCCGACCAGCGCCCGGATAGCACCAGTGCGGAAGTCTGCGGCCATGAAGCCGGTCTGAACCTGAGGAATCTGCGAGAGCGTCCAGCCGCCGGAGGTGCGTGTGACCCTAATGAGGGCTCCGGGACGCAGCCCAGTCGGATCATCGGGTTTCGCCTTGAGGAATTTTCCGGCAAATGCGTTTGAGGCCCGGTCCAGCGTAACGGTTTCGCCATTGGAGATGGCCGCCCTGATAGAGGGCGATGTGCTCAGAACAATGGCAGGAAGAAGGTTGGGGCTGGAGGCGGCGGCGTGCAGGGCCTGCTTGATGGTTTTAGCCTGTTCGTCGAGGCTGGCCGGGAGGCGAATCTGGCCTTCGGCGCCCCTGTAGCCGCGGACCTTGTCAAAGGAGGCGATGTTCGAGCGCACGGCTGAATAGGCGGCCTGCTGGTCCTTGCTGTTGATGGTGAGATAGACGTTGAGGCCCCTTGTGTAGGCATCGTCCTTGAAAATGTCGTAAACCAGCTGCCGGGCGAGCTCTGTCGCATATTCAGCATGAATCTTGAGGGAGCGTTTGCCGGCCACGGCGTCAGCCACGGCATCCTGCACATAGACCGGCTTGGCTTGCTCTTCCTGCCGCTTCTGCTCGGAAATGAACCCGAGGGCCGCCATCCGCCCGAGCACGTAGTTGCGGCGCATGGTGGCCCGCCGGTTGTTGACAACGGGGTTGTATGCCGAGGGTGCCACCGGCAGTCCGGCCAGCGTCGCAGCTTCCCCGATGCTCAGCTCCTTCAGCGGCCGGCCGAAATACGTCCTCGCGGCCGATCCAAAACCGTAGGCCCGCTGGCCGAGATAAATCTGGTTCACGTAGATTTCCAGAATCTGGTCCTTGGTGAGTTCGTGCTCAAGTTTGGTCGCGATGGCGATTTCATAGAGCTTCCTCATGTAGCTTTTCTCGGAAGAGAGAAAGCAGTTGCGCGCGACCTGCATGGTGATGGTGGATCCGCCCTGCCCCTTGTGTCCCGAAAGAATGTTGCTGATGAGGGCCCGACCAATGCCGGAGAGATCCACGCCCGAGTGTTCGTAAAAATCCGAGTCTTCGGCGGCCAGAATAGCCAGCTTGACATGCTTGGGCAGTTCGTCGATCGGAACATAGTCCCGGCGTTCTTCACCGTATTCGGCCAGCAGCTGGTTGTCGGAGGACCATATCTTGAGCGGCAGCTTTGGAGAATAGGAGCGCATTTCCGTCATGTCCGGCAGTTGGGCGTAGACAATGGCGAACAGAAAGGTAAACAGCAGCATGCCGCTTGCGGCGCAGGCGGCGCCGATGGCGCACACCCAGCCCAGAATCCTGCCGATGCTGCGTTTTTTGACAGGAGATTGACCCTGGATCTTCGAAGGAAGCATAGAAACCTGTTCTCCCGGTACGGCTGATGCCTGCGGTTCCGGATGATGAAAACCGCCCGGCCGCTTCTGGCGGCACAGCGAATGCCTGGGCGGCGTCAGCTTCAGACGGGGTTGTTGAAGTTTCTTCATTTTAGCGGTTTTGAAACGCGGATCGCCTCCCGTGGCAGATTTGCGACGGCGGGGAGAGGCCTTTCGGTGAGTTATGCTCTAATGCGCATAGGGTGCAACGCCGGATCAGAAATGGGAAAGATTATTTATTTGGTGGGGATGATGGGGACAGGGAAATCTACCGTGGGCAGGATCTTGGCCGGGAAAACCGGCTGGCCATGGGTTGACATGGACCGCCAGATCGAGCAGGAAAGAGGTCTCAGTATTCCCAGGATTTTCGAGCTTCTTGGCGAGGCGGGATTCCGCAGAATGGAGACCGATCTCCTCCGGCGTCTGTCGGTGAGGGACCGGCTTGTGGTTTCAACCGGCGGTGGCGTGATACTGTCCGAGGAAAACAGGCGGATCCTCTCGGAGACGGGCCTAGTCGTTTATCTCAGGGTGTCCGCAGAGACGGTGCTCGCCCGCACCCGGGGATGCACCGGACGCCCGAAACTGGCGGGAGATAATAAGGAGGAAAGGGTGAGAAGCCTGCTTGAGGCGAGGCATCCCTTGTACTGCGCCACTTCGGACATCAGCTTTCAGAGTGCAGAGGGATCGCCCGCCGCCTTGGCGGCGCGGATCCTGGCGCACCCCCGTGTGGGCAGACTACTGAGCGAGGACATTCATGGTTAAGACAACAGAGGTCAATCTGGGGGGGCGCAGCTACCCCATTCTGACGGGACCGGGGCTTCTTGAGCAGGCCGGGGCCTGGGTGGAAAAGCTCAACCCCACCCGGATCGTGATAGTCACCAACGAGACAGTGCAGCCGCTTTATCTGGAGCGGCTGACCACCTCCTGCCGGGGCATCGCCCCGGTCTCTTCGGTCATCCTTCCGGATGGCGAGCGTTTTAAGAATTTCAGCTCGGTGCAGAAAGTCCTTGACGGACTGACGGCCGCGGGGGCTGACCGGCACTCTGTGATATGCGCCCTGGGCGGCGGCGTAGTCGGAGACATCGCCGGGTTCGCGGCGGCCATTTGGATGCGTGGCATCCGCTTCGTCCAGTTCCCGACGACGCTGCTCGCTCAGGTGGACAGTTCCGTAGGAGGAAAGACCGGAGTCAACCTCCCCGCGGGAAAGAATCTTATCGGTTGCTTTCACCAGCCCTCGCTCGTGGTGGCCGATACGCAGACGCTGGAGACACTGCCCGCGCGCGAGGTCTCAGCGGGGCTGGGAGAGATCATCAAGCACGGGCTTTTGGGCGACGCCGCCTATTTCGACATGGTGTTCCGGAATATGGCGGCGATCCGCAGGCTCGACCACGAGGTCCTCGCGAAGGTCATCGCCGGGTCGTGCGAACTGAAGGCCGGCATTGTCTCGCGCGATGAGAAGGAGTCGGGAATACGAGCCACGCTCAACCTTGGGCACACTTTCGGCCACGCCATCGAGAAGCTGGCCGGGTTCGGCACGTGGCTGCACGGTGAGGCCGTCGGCTGCGGACTCGTGCTCGCTGCCGATCTGTCCAGGCGGCTCGGGTATCTTACGCAGGAAGAACTCGGGAGAGTGACGGAGGCCGTGCGCTCAGCGGGACTTCCGGTAAGGATCGAGGGACTGCCACTTGAGGCAGCCATTGCCTGCATGAAAGGAGACAAGAAGAGCGCAGGCGGGCACATCCGGTTTGTCGTCCTTCACGGCATCGGGCGCACGACTGTCGAGGAAGTGCCCATGGAACTGCTGCGGCAGACGCTGCTCTGGGGCGGCTACCGGCCATAGGGCGGGGAGATTCATGGCAAGGCTGACGCGCTGCACAATTGCCGGCCTGCCCCACCTGGTGGTTCAGAAGGGGGCGGGCAGGCTCGATGTCTTCAGGAGCGACGAGGATTACCTGTATTATTTGGAATCTGTCCGCCGGTGTTCGGAAAGTTCCGGCGTCGCCGTGCGCGGCTACGTCCTTCTGCCCGCAGGGGCGCACCTGCTGCTCTGTCCGGAGACCTCTTTGGCGCTGAGTCATTTCATGCAGGAGCTTTCCAGGCGCTATGTCCGATGGTTTAACGCGCGTTACCTGCATTCGGGCACCATCTGGGGCGGGCGCTTCAGGTCCTGCGTTCTGGACCCGGCCTGGGAGCTTGAGGCCTGCAGGTATCTGGAGGAGCTTCCCGTCAGGCTCGGCTTTGTTCTGCAGCCCGGGCAGTATGTCTGGTCGAGCTATGCCCACCATACGGGCACACGGGTAGACGAATTTCTGAGCGACTCGCCCGTGCTGTGGGCTCTGGGCGACTCGCCCCAGGAGCGCGCCCGGCGCTACAGGCAGATGTGCGCCACGCCTCAGAGGGAGTGGTTCGGAAGGTATCTGGAGAAGCAGGCCAGGCGCGGCTGGCCGGCCGGAGAGGAGCCGTTTGTGCGAAGCCTCCCGGTGGAGGACGGCAGGCGCCGTCCCGCGAGGCGGCAGGGACGTCCCCGCCGCAAGAAGCAATGAGAAGGAACCCCTGACATATGTGCAGCAGCATTTTTTCCAAGACATTGAAAGTGACCGAGGCATCGATTGACGTGCTGGGGCATGTCAACAACAAAGAGTACCTGCGCTGGATGGAGGACCTCGCCATAGAGCACTCCGCGGCTCTGGGCTGGCCCCAGGAGCGCTATCTGCGCGAGAAGCACGTCTGGGTGGCCCGGGAGCACTGGATTGAGTACCTGAGGCCGGCGCTGCTGGGCGATGAGCTGGCCCTGTACACCTGGATCTCGGCTGTTGCGGGACCTGTGTCACTCAGAAGGTATGCATTCGTCCGCCACGGCAAGCTGGTCACGCTCGCGGCAACGGAGTGGGCCCATATTGACTTTGTTACAAAAAAAGTATGCACCGTTCCCGAAAGCCTGCTGAATGCCTTCGATGTGGTTGCACCCGATGACCCCCGGCTAAAAGAACTGGGCATCTCCAGACCTGTCAAGTGGATCCCGAGGGAGCTGGGCCTGCCGGCCTGCGAGCAGGGCCCGGAGGCTTGAAAAGCCGCCCTGAAGGGGCCTGTTGGCGGCTGCTCTTGTGCGATAATGCTTTTTATCCCCAAATGAACGCTCGTTCAGTGTCTCGGTTTTTCGAAAGAGCGCCGGCAAAGGGCTGTTCGGGTTTAATTTTTGCCAGATGGAAGAATTCTTAAAAGTAGACCATATGACTTTCGGCTTCGGGGCCAGAGTCATATTGGATGACGTTTCCCTTTCCTTTGGGAAGGGGAAGGTCGTTGCGGTGATGGGCGGCTCGGGGATGGGAAAGACCACTCTCCTCAAGCTGATCGGCGGCCTGCTGCGTCCGCAGAAGGGGCACGTGTATCTGGGAGGCGTCGATATTCACGCTCAGAGCAGGGACGGCCTTTTCGCCCTGCGCAAAAGAATGGGCATGCTTTTCCAGTTTGGCGCCCTTTTCACCGATCTTTCGGTTTTCGATAACGTGGCGTTTCCCATGCGTGAGGACACGGAGCTCGATGAGGAGACCATCCATGACCTTGTGCTGATGAAGCTCAACGCGGTCGGGCTACGCGGAGCCGCCCGGCTGATGCCCTCTGAGATATCCGGCGGCATGGCCCGGCGCGTGGCGCTCGCCCGCACGATCGCGCTCGACCCGGAGCTGATTTTGTACGACGAGCCCTTTACCGGACTGGATCCGATCTCCATGGGCGTGACGGCGCGCCTGATTAAGCGGCTCAATACAGCGCTGCACGCCACCAGCGTCGTGGTCACTCATGATGTGAAGACGACTTTCGATATTGCAGACTACATTTACATGATTTCCAACCGTAAGGTGGCAGCACAGGGGTCTCCCGAAGAGCTTTCCCATTCGAAGGATCCTTTTGTGCGGCAGTTCCTCAACGGTCTGCCCGACGGCCCCGTGGCTTTTCACTATCCCACGACCCGTTCGATTGCTGAAGATTTCGGGGTGCAGGCATGAACGCTCTGGCCGAAAAAATCGCGTCTCTGGGCGCCTGGGTCGTGAATCAAGTTCTCTACGCAGGCCGCTTCGGCAGGCTCACCTGGCTCGTGCTCAGGAGCTGCCCGGCTTCGTTGCGGCGGCTGCCGCTGCTTGCTCAGCAGATTTTCTTTGTGGGAAATCGTTCCCTGCTGATTATTGCCATTTCCGGGTTGTTCATCGGGGCCGTCCTGGGGCTTCAGGGCTATGACATCCTGGTCACCTACGGCAGTGAGGAGGCCCTGGGCGTGCTTGTCGCGCTCGCGCTGATCAGGGAGCTTGGCCCAGTCGTGACTGCGCTTCTGTTTGCCGGCCGGGCCGGCACGTCGCTCACGGCCGAGATAGGGCTCATGAGGTCCGGCGAGCAGCTCTCGGCCATGGAAATGATGGGCGTGGACCCCGTCCAGCGGGTGTTGGCGCCGCGCTTTCTCGCTACGACGATCTCCGTGCCGATCCTCACCCTGATTTTCAACGCGGTAGGCATTCTGGGAGGCTGGCTGGTAGGGGTCGTCCTCATAGGCTCTGACGCGGGTGCCTACTGGTCGCACATGCAGTCCTCGGTCGACCTCTTTGAGGACATTGGCAACGGTTTCATCAAGAGCGTCGTGTTCGGGGTGATTGTCGGGCTGGTGGCTCTTTTCCAGGGGTTCACTTCGCGCGCGACGCCTGCCGGAGTATCGCTTGCGACAACGAGAACGGTGATTGTCTCGTCGCTGATGATTCTTGGATTTGACTTTATCATGACGGCGCTCATGTTCGCCTGAAGAATATAGCGGATGAAAAAATGGAACAAAGCAGGAAAACGGATTTGCTAGTGGGCGTTTTTGTATTGCTGGGCATAGCGGCTCTGTTGTTTTTGGCCCTGAAGGCCGGCAATATGCTTTCTCTCAACTTCGGGCAGAAAACCTATGAAGTGACAGCGGTTTTTGACAATGCCGGAGGGCTCAAGCCGCGTGCTTCCGTAAGCAGCGCGGGGGTCAACGTTGGGCGGGTGAAATCGATTTCGCTGGATCCGCAGACGTTTCAGGCCGTTGTAAAGCTGGACATCGACAGCAACTACAAATTCCCTTCCGATACCTCGGCCAAAATCCTTACGGCAGGTCTTCTCGGTGAGAAGTACATTGGCCTGGAGGCCGGTTCGGAGGAGAGCAACCTGAAAAACAACGACCGGATCCAGCAGACGCAGTCCTCCATTGTCCTGGAGAACCTGATCAGTCAGTTTCTGTTCAACACGGCTGAAAAGAAGGGGGGCTCCCCTGATCAGGAGGCTGCGAAATGAGATCGCTTAAACGTTTGACTGTCGTCGGTGCGCTGGCCGCAGCCCTGATGGCGGGCGGGTGCGTCAGCGTGCCCGCAAATTCCGGGGAAAATCCGGTGGATCCGTGGGAAACCATGAACCGCCAGACCTTTGCGTTCAACCAGGGCTTTGACAAGTACTTCATGCGCCCGGTGGCCAAGGGCTATGAAACGGTGACACCGAAGCCTGTGCGCAGCTGCATCAGCAATATGATGGACAACCTGACTGAGCCGCGCAACGTGCTCAATAACGCGCTGCAGGGCAAGGGCAACAATGCGTTCGTGTCCTTCATGCGCTTTGTGGTGAATTCGACATTCGGGCTGTTGGGCTGCTTTGATGTGGCCAGCATGGGCGACCTCACCCCGAAGCCCGAGGATTTCGGACAGACGCTTGGCTACTGGGGCATCGGCAATGGCCCCTATTTCGTCATTCCGTTCCTCGGGCCCTCGACGGTTCGCGACACCGTGGGCAAGGGCGTCAACTGGGCCTCCTCCATACAGACATGGGTGGATCCCGACTGGGCGGGCTGGGCGGTCTGGGGCGTGGACGTCATTGACACTCGCGCGAGGCTTCTGGATATGGACGAGGTCCTCGACACGGCCGTCGATCCGTACACCCAGACGCGCGACGGCTACCTGCAGTATCGCCGCAACTTGGTCTACGACGGCGAGCCGCCGGAAGACACTTTTGCTGAAGACCCGGGCGACTCCCCGGCTCCAGCTCAGCCGGAGGCTTCCGCCCCGGCCGCGAAGTAAGAGTTTTGAAGAAAGGATGCAGGAACTATGATTTCAAGACGCAGATTTGTGGCGGAGATTCTGCCCGTTTCCTTACTCGGCCTCGTCTCCCTGAGGGTTCAGGCCGCGTCGCCTTCTGACGCTGACCCATCGGCTTGGGTCGTCGGAATGATGAACCAGGTGCTTGCGGACATCCGCAAGGACCCGGCCCTGAAGAAAGAGGATCCTGCGCGCATCAGGACCTTCGTGTCCAACAGGATTCTCCCGGTCGTCGACTTTCCGCGCATGACGCGTACGGCAGTCGGACCCCGGTGGCGCCAGGCCTCCGCCGATCAGCGCAGGCAGCTCGAAGATGGGTTCAGGAATCTGCTCACAAGAGTTTATTCCGGAGCCTTCAGCGGCGTGAAGGACTACCGGGCTGAACTCGTGCCCAGCAGGGGCGCCGCCGGCGCCACCCCGATCGTGCGCACGCGGCTGGTCTCCAAGACGGAAAAGCCGGTCGATGTAGGCTACAGGCTGGCCAAGGGTGCGAACGGCTGGCAGATCATCGATGTCAATGTGAGCGGCATCTGGCTGGTGCAGAATTATCATTCTCAGTTCGGCAGTATCCTTGCCAACGGCGGCATTCCTGCCCTGATCGCCTCCATGAACGACAAGAATTCCGCGCTTAACCACAAACAGTAATATGGCGTATGAAAATTAAGGAATCGTTCGTTACGCTGAAGAATGTTCAGCCGGTGATTGCCGCCGGTGACGCCGCCATTGCAGCCGGAGACGGGGAGTTCGACTTTTCCGGCGTTCAGCGCGGGGATTCTTCGGCGGTCGCCTGTCTGCTGCACTGGAAGCGGAGCTGCCAGAAGGCCGGCGTGCCGTTTCGCGTGAAGACGCTTCCGGCCGGAATACTGGATCTGTGCAGGCTCTATGAGGTTGAAGGGCTGCTGAATCCTCAGCCGCAGGCGAGCGGGACTGAAGCGGCCTGAGAAGCTCGGGAGTAGCGGCGCGCGTCCTTCCCGCGGGCAAGACGCGCATAAACTTAAGGCGGTCCGGACCGGGCTGCGGAAACACAACTTGGGTTGGTTATGGAAAAGCTGAAGATCATTGGCGGCAGCCGTCTCTGCGGGACGGTGAAGATTTCGGGGGCCAAGAACGCGGCCCTGCCGATTCTGGCGGCCTGCCTTCTTACTCCGGAAGATCTGATCCTGCACAACGTGCCCGATCTGGCCGATGTGAGGACCATGCTTCGGCTTCTGGCCGGTATGGGGGTCCGGTGCCGGCGCGAGGGCGAGGACGTCATACTTCAGGCTTCGGACATCCGCAGCACGGTCGCGCCCTATGAGTTGGTAAAGACCATGCGCGCCTCCATTCTGGTGCTCTGTCCGCTGGCCACCCGGTTCGGTTCGGCGAGAGTGTCCCTGCCGGGCGGCTGCGCCATCGGGGCGCGCCCCGTCGATCAGCACATCCAGGCCCTCCGTCGCATGGGGGCGGAGGTTGAGATAGACCACGGTTTTGTGGACCTGCAGAGCAAGAGGCTGAAGGGCTGCAAGATAGTGACCGACATGGTGACCGTCACCGGAACAGAAAACATCATGATGGCGGCAGTGCTCGCCGAGGGCGATACCATCATTGAGAACGCTGCCAGGGAGCCGGAAGTGGTCGATCTGGCTAACTGCCTGCGGGCGATGGGGGCCAGAATCACGGGGGACGGTACCTCGCGAATCGTGATCGAAGGTCAGCCGGCGCTTCACGGCGCGGAGCACACTGTCGTTTCGGACCGGATCGAGGCGGGCACATTCGCCGTGGCGGCTGTGGCGACCAGAGGTGATGTCCTCCTCTCTGCGGCCCGCCCCGCGGACATGACCGTTGTGCTCGATAAGCTGCGGGCGGCCGGAGCGGAAGTCACCACAGGCGAGGACTGGATCAGGATCCGGATGGACAGGCGCCCCCTGGCCGTCTCGGTCAGAACCGAGCCGCATCCTGGCTTCCCGACGGACATGCAGGCGCAGTTCATGGCGATGGACTGCATCGCCGAGGGCACTTCGCACATCACGGAGACTATTTTCGAAAACCGCTTCATGCACGTTCCTGAGCTTCAGCGCCTGGGGGCGGACATTCAGGTCGAAGGGCATACGGCAGTTGTGAACGGCGTGCGCAGGCTTGAGGGGGCGGAGCTCATGGCGACGGACCTCAGGGCTTCGGCTTCACTGGTCATCGCTGCGTTGGCGGCCGAGGGGGAGTCTGACGTCCACCGCATTTATCATCTTGATCGCGGTTATGATCGGATGGAGGTGAAGTTGAGCGCCCTTGGGGCGAATATCAGGAGACTGTCTGAATGATCACGATGGCGCTGGCCAAGGGCCGCATTTATCAGGAGGCGCTGCCTTTCCTTGCGGCTGCCGGCATTTTCCCGGCCGAGGATCCAGAAAAAAGCCGCAAGCTCATGATCGCGACGAACCGTCCCGACCTGAGAATTGTGGTGATCCGTGCGACGGATGTGCCCACCTACGTTCAGTACGGGGCTGCGGACCTGGGCGTGTGCGGATGGGATACGCTCTACGAGCACGGCGGCAACGGCCTGTTTATTCCGGTCGACCTGCAGATCGCCAAGTGCAGGATGAGCGTGGCCGCCCCGAACGGCTTTGACTATGAAAGGCTGGTGCGCTCCGGCGGGAGGATCCGCATCGCGACCAAATTCATGAAGTGGGCTCGCGATTACTTCGCGCGCCAGGGCGTTCATGTGGATCTGATCAAGCTCTACGGCTCCATGGAACTTGCCCCCATCGCCGGATTGGCCGACGCCATCGTGGACATTGTGGCTACGGGGGCGACTCTGCGGGCCAACAACATGCGCGAGGTGAGGGTGATCGCCCCGATCAGTTCTAGACTGATCGTGAATCAGATTTCCATGGGCCTGAAGAAGGCCGAACTGTCACCGATTATTGAAAATATCCGTAAGGCAAAAAAGAATGATTAGGAAACTTTCGACAACAGACAAAGACTTTGAGGCCAGATTTTCGACGCTGGTGGCCCGGGACGCTTCGGTGGACCCGGAGATCACGCGCAGGGCCGAGGCGATTGTGCAGGACGTTGCTCGGCGGGGCGACGAGGCCGTTCTTGAGTACACGAACCGCTTTGACCGCCTGAATCTGAAGGACATGAGCGAGGCTATTGTCAGCCGCGAGGAAATGAAGGCGGCCTTCGACAGCCTTCCGCCGGACCAGAAGAACGCGATTGAAACGGCCGCCCGCAGGATTCGCGTGTTCCATGAGCACCAGCTGGAAAAAGGCTGGACCATCACCGACGAGGCGGGCGACGTGCTTGGCCAGAGGATCCGTGCCGTTGACTCCGTGGGCCTTTATGTTCCCGGCGGCAAGGCTGCGTATCCTTCCTCCGTGCTGATGAATGCCATGCCGGCCCACGTGGCGGGCGTTCCCCGCATTGAGATGGTGTTCCCGACCCCGGGCGGCGAGCGCAACCAGCTGGTCCTGGCCGCCGCTTATCTTGCAGGCGTTTCCCGGGCCTTCACGATTGGCGGGGCGCAGGCTATCGCCGCCCTCGCCTATGGCACGAAGACGCTCGAGGCCGTTGACAAGATCGTCGGGCCGGGCAACGCCTACGTGGCCGCCGCCAAGCGGTATGTGTTCGGCCGCGTCGGCATTGACATGATCGCCGGCCCCTCTGAAATTCTGGTGATCTGCGATGGAAAGACTCCGGCCGACTGGATCGCCATGGACCTGTTTTCCCAGGCCGAGCACGACGAGTTGGCCCAGGCGATTCTGCTCACGCCGGACACGGCCTTCGCCGAGGAGGTTTCCAAGTCCATTGATCGTCTTCTGCCGACCATGCCCCGCAAGGCGATCATCGAGAAGAGCCTTGCCAATCGCGGCGCCATCATCGTGACCCGCGATCTTGAAGAGGCCTGCCGGGTGGCGGACACCATTTCTCCGGAACACCTTGAGATCTCCACTGAAAACCCGGAGAAGTGGGTTGACCATCTCCGGCACGCCGGCGCCATCTTTCTGGGCCGCTGGTCCGTCGAGGCGCTCGGGGATTACTGCGCCGGTCCCAACCATGTGCTCCCGACCTCCAGAACGGCTCGTTTTTCCTCGCCGCTCGGGGTTTATGACTTCCTGAAGCGCACGAGCATCATCCGCGTTTCGGAGCAGGGCGCGCAGGTTCTTGCTCCGATCGCTGACGTACTGGCGCGCGGCGAGCACCTGATTGCTCACGCGACCAGCGCCTGCTATCGTCTGAAAAAGTAAGGGCCGGCAGCGGCAGCGTTCCGTCCCGGCCCTGCGGCGGGCGGAACGCGAAACGGCGAAGAGAGGGGGAGACTCTACATGAATCCGACCAGATCAGGGGAACTGACCCGGAAAACGCGGGAAACCGAAGTCTGCGTGAGCCTTGACCTGGATGGAACCGGGAAATCGGACATCCAGACGGGCATCGGCTTTTTTGATCACATGCTGGAGCAGGTCGCCCGCCACGGGCTGGTCGATCTGAAGGTTCATGCAAAGGGCGACCTTTACGTGGATGGCCACCACACGGTCGAAGACGTGGGCATTGCTCTGGGAGACGTCCTGGCCTCCGCCCTGGGCGACAAAAAAGGGGTCAGGCGCTATGGGTTCGCTTATGTGCCGCTGGACGAATCGCTCTCACGAGTGGTTCTGGATCTCTCGGGCAGGCCCGGCCTTGTCTTCGAAGCCGCCTTCACCGCTCCGAGCATCGGTGGACTTGATACCCAGCTTGTGCGCGAGTTCTTCCGGGGCTTTGCCAACCACGCCATGGTGACGCTGCATGTCGACAACCTGCGCGGCGAAAACGCTCATCATCAGGCTGAGAGCATCTTCAAGGCCTTCGGCCGGGCGCTTCGGATGGCAGTGGAGCCCGATCCGCGCATGAAGGGGATCATTCCGTCCACAAAAGGTCTGCTATGAGAAAAATCATCGTCGTCGACTACGGCAGCGGCAATCTGAGATCGGTCTCCAAGGCTCTGGAGGCCGTCGCGCAGTCCGGGGATGAAGTGAAGGTCTCTTCAGACCCGAAGGAAGTGGGAAGCGCGGACCGCATCGTGCTGCCGGGTCAGGGTGCCATGGGCGACTGCATGAGGCACCTTAAGGCCTCAGGTCTGGAGGAGGCCGTCCGCTCGGCTCTGGCCACCAAGCCGGTGTTTGCGGTCTGCATCGGAATGCAGATGCTGTTCAGGGAAAGCGAGGAAGATCATGCCCAGGGGCTGGGCATTCTGCCCGGGCGGGTGATCCGCTTTCCGGCTTCCGCCATGCGGCTGTCGACGGGCGAGAGGCTGAAGGTCCCCGAAATGGGCTGGAACCGGGTTTACCAGGCCGCAGCCCATCCCCTGTGGGCCGGCATCGAGGACGGAGCTTGGTTTTATCTCGTACACAGCTACTTCGTCAGTCCGGAGGACATTCGCCTCATCACCGGCATGACGGTCTACGGCCTGCCTTACGCCAGCGCGGTGGCGAAGGATAATGTCTTTGCAACCCAGTTCCATCCGGAAAAAAGCGCAGGGAACGGCCTGCGGCTTTATTCGAATTTCCTCCAATGGAATCCTTAATCTTTCCTTCCTCTGACTCTTACCTTTGAAGGTGAAAAAAGTGCTTGACCTCATCCCTGCCATCGATATCAAGGACGGCGCCTGCGTCCGCCTGAAACAGGGCAATTTGGACAAAGACATCACGGTTTATTCCCAAAACCCGGTTGAAATGGCTTATCGCTGGGCTGAGATGGGGGCAAAAAGACTGCACCTTGTGGATCTGGATGGCGCCCGCAGCGGCCGCTCTGCCAATCGCGACGTGATCAACGAGATCCTCCGCTCCTACGGCGGCCTCATGGAAATTGACCTGGGGGGCGGGTTGCGGGACCTCGATACGATCGAGGACTATCTGGACGAGGGGCTGCGCTACGCAGTGATCGGAACCGCCGCCATCAAGCAGCCGGGTTTTCTCGCCAATGCCTGCAGCGCTTTTCAGGACGCCATCATCGTCTCGCTGGACGCCCGCGATGGGAGGGTGGCGACCGACGGGTGGAAGAAGACATCCCGCGTGGACGTTCTTGAGATCGCCCGGAAATTTGCGGACCTTGGGCCGGCCTTCTTCCTGTACACCGACATCTCAAGAGACGGGATGCTGTGCGGTGTCAACGTGGAGGCTACGAGAAGGCTCGCCGCAGCGACCTCAGTGCCCGTCATCGCCTCGGGCGGCGTGAGAGACATCGGCGACGTGGTGTCGCTGATGGAGGCGGAGGCCGACGGTGTTTCCGGGGTCATCCTCGGCAAGGCGCTGTACGAGGGGACGCTTGACTTCAGGGAAGCGCTGAATTACGTCACGGGCGGCGGCCCCGTGTCAGACGACGACAAGCTTTGATCGACAGCCCGCCGGGGAGTGTGCCATGCTGGCAAAACGAATAATTCCCTGCTTGGACGTCACCGCCGGAAGGGTGGTGAAAGGCACCAATTTTGTGGATCTCCGGGATGCCGGCGATCCAGTTGAAATTGCGCGCCGGTATGACAGGGAAGGGGCAGACGAACTGACCTTTCTGGACATCACGGCCAGTTCTGATGCGAGGGATATCATCCTCTCGGTCATTGAGGGGGTGGCCTCTCAGGTCTTCATCCCCCTGACGGTGGGAGGAGGCGTGCGCCGCGTGGAGGACATCAGGCGGCTGTTGAACGCCGGCGCCGACAAAATTTCCATTAACACGGCAGGCGTCCTAAATCCGGATTTGATCGGCGAGTCCGCGGCTCTGTACGGTAGCCAGTGCATTGTCTGCGCCATCGACGCGAAGAAGACGGCCGACGGGCACTGGGAGGTCTACACTCACGGCGGAAGAAAGCCGACGGGGCTGGACGCCGTGCAGTGGGCGCAGCGCGTGCAGAGCCTCGGGGCCGGAGAAATCCTTCTGACCAGCATGGACGCCGACGGAACGAAGGCGGGATTTGACCTGCCCCTGACGCGGGCGGTGAGCGAGGCCGTTGACATCCCCGTGATCGCCTCGGGTGGTGCGGGTAATCTCAGCCATCTTGCTGATGCCGTGCTGAAGGGCGGCGCTGACGCCGTGCTTGCGGCGTCCATATTCCATTTCGGCGAATACACCATCGAAGAGGCGAAGCGCTACATGGCATCCCGCGGCATCTGCATGCGCCTGCCTGCAGGGGAGGCCCGGGAATGAGCTGGCTTGACGACATTCGTTTTGATTCCCGCGGCCTGGTGCCGGTCATTGCTCAGGAGCGCGCAAGCGGCCGCGTCATGATGCTCGCCTGGGCTGACCGGCAGGCAGTTGAGGAAACCGCGAGAACCCACCGGGGCGTGTATTATTCCCGCTCCCGCTCGCGGCTGTGGCGCAAGGGCGAGGAAAGTGGCAATGTCCAGAACGTGTTCGGCATTTATCTGGACTGCGACGGCGACGCCCTGGTGTATGAGATTGAGCAGGTTGGAGGCGTGGCCTGCCACACCGGGCATGCAAGCTGCTTTTTCCGCAGGCTGGCCGAGCAGGACGGGGGCCTGCGGTGGGTTGAAGACTCGCCGGTGCTCAAGGACCCGGAAGAGATGTACCATCACAGGCCGAAGGGAGAGTAACGATGAACAGGGACTGTTCGGGCGTACTGGAAGAAATCGCGGATACAATTGACTCGCGGCATGGCGCGGATCCGTCGAAAAGCTATGTGGCGCAGCTGTTTTCCAAGGCGCCAGACGGCATGCTGAAGAAAATCGGCGAGGAAGCTTCGGAGGTCATCATGGCCGCCAAGGACGTGGCCAATGGCTCCGGCGACAAAAGCCACCTGGTGTATGAAGTGGCTGATCTGTGGTTCCACTCCATGGTGGCGCTGTCCTGCTATGGGCTGCGCCCCGAGGATGTTGTTGCGGAGCTGGCCCGGAGGGAGGGCGTTTCTGGTCTGGTCGAAAAGGCCAGCCGCAAGGCCCGATAGAACTTCAAAGGGAGACTGCTTATGTCTAATGGGGACTGTCTGTTCTGCAAAATAGCCCGCGGCGAAATCCCGAGCAAAAAGATTTATGAGGATGAGGAACTGTTTGCTTTCTATGACATTAATCCTCATGCCCCCGTTCATTTTCTGATCATTCCCAAGCGCCATATCACCTCTTTGGCGGAAACCACTTCCGAAGACAGTGCGCTTTTGGGTAAAATGCTAAATCTCGCCCGAAAGCTTGCCCTGGACCTTGGGTGCAGGAACGGCTTCAGGGTGGTCATTAATACAGGCCGCGACGGCGGTCAGGAAGTACCTCATCTGCATGTCCATGTTCTGGGCGGGCCCCGTCCTTGGAAGCAGGCATAGGAGCTAAATATCATGGGTTCTCTTTCCATCTGGCATTGGCTGATTGTTCTTGCCATCGTTGTTCTGGTGTTCGGCACCGGCAAGCTCAAGAACATGGGCAAGGATCTGGGCGGCGCCATCAAGGGCTTTAAGGAAGGCATGAGCGAAGCCACCGAAGACGACAAAAAGACCGCTGCCAAGAGCGAAGCTGCGGCAAAGCCTGAGGCGGCGAAGCCTGAGGTGGTGAAAGCCGAAGCCGCAGCGAAAGACAAGCAGGCCTGATTTCGTCGGTCTGACCGGACGGACGTTGCCCCCCGTACACCCTTTCCATGGGGCCGCACGGGGCGTCTTCTTTTATTTTTAGGCATCTATGTTTGATTTTGGCTTTAGCGAACTTGTTGTCTGCGGCGTCGTGGGATTGGTCGTGCTTGGGCCGGAGAAGCTGCCAGAGGTCGCCAAAACGGCCGGGCAGTGGATTGGCAAGGCTCAGCGTTTTGTTCAGCAGATGAAGGAAGACATAGATCGCGAAACAGAGCTCTCTGAGCTAAAGAAAATAAAGGATGACGCTCAGAAAGTGGCTTCCGATCTGAATTCCACGGTTCAGAACGCGGCCAAGGACATTGAAAAAAATGTCGACTCTGTTGCGGGAGAAGCCCAGAAAAACATGACGGAGGCGGAGAAGGCGCTGGAAGACACCTCCGGCAAGGTGGCGACGAGCATCGACTCTTTTTCCGATGATGCGGCAGGTGGTTCTTCGGATGCGGAGAGCTCTTCCGGGTCTGGTGGCGGCGAGTCCTATGACAGCAGCGATTTCTCTTGGAACGATGATTCGGATTCCTACAAGACTCAGGAGACGCATGTCTTCGAAAAGCGCTACATTTCTGGCCCCTCGGTCGACGAGCTGGCAGCGGAGGTGGAAAACCTTCGGGAAAAACTGAAAATGAGCCGGCATCAGTTCGTGGGCAACAACCGCAGGTATGCCCCGCGAGCCCGTTCGAACCGCCCCCGCATTTATCGCTAAAAAGATGCCATGAGCGAAAAGAAAGAAAACCTTCCGATTGAAGCCCCAGACGATCCGAGGAACGAGCAGCCTCTCGTCGAGCATCTGATCGAGCTGCGGAACAGGCTGGTCAAGTCGATGCTGGCTATCATCATCGTCTTTTTCATCCTTTCCCCCTTCATGAAGCAGCTGTTTGACGCTCTGTCCATGCCGCTGATGGTCGCACTGCCGCAGGGAACGAAACTGCTGTCAACGGGCGTCGTCGCGCCGTTTCTGGTGCCGCTGAAGGTGACGCTGTTCGTCGCCTTCCTGATCGCTCTGCCTTATGTGCTTTATCAGGCCTGGGCCTATGTGGCGCCCGCGCTCTACCGTCAGGAAAAACGTCTGGTCCTGCCGGTTCTGGTTTCTTCCGTTGCGATGTTCGCAGCAGGTATCGTCTACTGCTATTTCGTCGTCTTCAGATTTGTTTTCCGCTTTATTGCCCAGTTCTCCCCGGAGTCAGTCAATTTCGCTCCGGACATTGATTCGTACTTCAGCTTTGTGCTGACGCTCTTTTTCGCCTTCGGGGTGACGTTTGAGGTGCCGATTATCGTCATGGTGCTCAACCATGTGGGCATCGCTTCTCTGCAGGCCCTGAAAAAGGCCCGTCCTTATGTCATCGTCGGCGCTTTTGTTCTTGCGGCGATCTTCACCCCTCCGGATGTCCTCTCCCAGATCCTGCTGGCACTGCCGCTTGTGATCCTTTACCAGGCGGGCATCTGGCTTGTCCAGCTCTTTGGGAAAAAGAACCCTAAGCCGTTCATGGAGCAGGAGCGCGAGGAAATCGCAGAGCTCGAGAAGCGCGAAAAGGAAGCCGGGGACGGGAAGTGAGGCCGCGCGGCGCATTCCGCCCGGGGCCGCTGGGTTCGGCCGCAGCCCCCTTAAACGGGGTTGTTGATGTCGATGAATTCCACCTCGAGCCCGAGGTTTTCCCGAATCCATCCGCCTAAAGCCAGGATGCCGAAGCGCTCCGTCGCATGGTGTCCGCAGGCGAGATACGGGACGCCGGATTCCCTCGCCTGGTGGAATGTCTGCTCTGAGATTTCTCCGGACAGGTACAGATCGGCGCCCTGAGCTGCAGCCTCCTCAAAGAAGCCTTGCGCGGCGCCCGTGCACCAGCAGACCGTTTGAACCATTCGGTCTGGATCACCTACGAGAAGGGGCTTCTTGGCAAGCTTTTCGGCTGCCAGGGCGGCAAAGCCGGAGGCCGTCATCGGGCCGCTCTTTAAAATACCTTTCCAGCCGAGGCTCATCTCCCCCCACTGGCCGGTGGGCTGAATGCCCAAAACTCCCGCCAGCCTTGCGTTGTTTCCGAGGACGGGGTGGGCGTCGAGCGGAAGGTGGTAGGCGATCAGGTTCAGCCCGTTTTGCAGGGCAGTTTGGATGCGTCTGCGTCTGATGCCGGTGATGCAGGGGCTTTCATTTTTCCAGAACCAGCCGTGGTGAACGAGCACAGCGTCGGCCTGCCGGCTGACAGCGGCGTCAAGCAGGGCCTGACAGGCCGTGACGCCGGTTATAATTCGGACGGTCTCCTTCCTGCCTTCGACCTGCAGCCCGTTGGGGGCATAATCATGGAAGCGTTCGATTTCAAGCAGCGAGTTGAGCTTTTCAACCAGCATTTGGGTCTGCATGGAAAGAGTCCTCTATGTTGAAGCGCCTGTGGCTTATTTTCGCCCAAACGGTCACCGTCTGCGCGGGGGTCGGCCTGGCGGTTGTTTTGTGGGAGCATTTCCACGGCAGCCCGGACGCGGCCAGCCTGCCGGTCATGCGGGAGAGCGGAACCGTGCTCTCCTACTCGGAAGCGGTTAAAAAAGCTGCTCCAGCTGTCGTCAACATCTATACGACGCAGGCCGTCGAGGAAGACGAGGATACAGCCGGAACGAACCCGGCTGGCATTCCCCGCTCCTCCGGCGCTACTCCCCTGGGCTCCGGGGTCGTCGTGAGCAGAAACGGCTTCATCCTCACCAACAATCATGTTATAGAAGACCTGACGGATATCTCTGTTGCACTGCATGACGGCAGGGAATTCCAAGCCCGGAGGATGGGCATAGACCCTGAGACGGACCTGGCGCTCCTCAAGGTCGACGCGCAGGATCTCTCGCCCATTGAGTTCGGCTCGAGCGACACCCTGGAGGTGGGGGACGTTGTGCTGGCCATCGGCAACCCCTTCAACGTCGGTCAGACGGTCACCATGGGCATTGTTTCCGCACTCGGACGGCACAGTCTCGGTCTGAATAGCTTCGAGGACTTCATTCAGACAGACGCTGCCATCAACCGCGGCAACTCGGGAGGTGCCCTCATCAATTCTTCCGGTCAGCTCATCGGAATAAACACAGCGATTTTTTCCCCCGACATGAATGCGGGGACTTCTGTCGGCATTGGCTTTGCGATTCCCACTCGGCTGGTGAACGAGGTGCTGCCGGCCCTCATGAAGAGCGGCAGGGTCCGGCGCGGGTACTTGGGGCTGGTGCCGCAGGCCCTAACGCCTGAAATTGCGGACAAGCTGAAGCTGGGCGGACGCCAGGGGGTGTTGGTCGCCGTAGTGAAGAAGGATGCAGCGGCGTGGGCCTCCGGGATACGCGAAGGGGATCTGATCACATCGGTGGACGGGCAGCCGGTCACGGATGTGGCGGCCATGATGCGGCAGGTGTCGGCCATCAAGCCCGGACGGACCGTCGAGGTGATGTTCTATCGGGGCGGGAAGAAATGGAGGACTCAGGTGACGCTGCAGGAGCGGCCTCCCCTGAAAGGCAAGTGAGGCGGGCTCTCCCGGCACAGCCGGGAGAGATGAAAAATCAGCCGTTTTTCTTCATCAGGTCGCGGATTTCCCGTAGCAGTTGGATGTCTTCAGGGACCGGCGCCGGAGCGGACGGAGCGGGGGGCTGCTTGCGCTCCAGCCGCTCGCGCATCGTGTTCATCGATTTGATGATGAAGAAGATGACCAGAGACAGGAGGAGGAACTGGATCACCGCCGTCAGAAAGGCGCCGTAGCCGAACACGGTGGCGCCGGCCTTGGTGAGGGCCTCGTAGGTCTGCGGTCCGGTGTAGCCGTCGGGCAACTTCATGACCCAGAACAGGTTGTGGAAATCCGGCTTGCCGATGATGAAGCCCACCACCGGGTTGATGATGTCCTTTACAAGGCTCGAGACAATCTGGTTGAAAGCGCCGCCGATGATGACGCCGACAGCCAGATCCATGACGTTGCCTTTGGAGATGAAGGCTTGGAATTCTTTTAAAAAACTCATCGTGGTACCTTTAGGTTGATGAGAACAGGCGCCGGAGCTGCGCTAAAGGCTGGCTTTGGCGGCACTTTGCTGAAAGTTCTAAAATAACTATTTTAAAATCAAAAACGGCGTAAAGCCGTTTTCTGAACCAAAAGTCTTTCTCCTTGGCTAAAAGGAACGAGGCTTTTCTTCAATCGGGGAAACAGCATCATATGATGGTATTGTATTCTGGCACAACGGATCCTTTTTCTCATCGCTGCCGCTTTGTTCTCTTCGAGAAGGGCATGGACTTCGAGATTCGCGATGTGGACATGTTCAACATCCCGCCCGAAGTCAAGGCCATGACTCCGTACGGGACGGTGCCTGTCCTCAGTGAGAGGGACCTTATCCTTTATGAAGCCAACGTCATTGACGAATACATTGATGAGCGGTTTCCTCATCCTCAGCTCATGCCGCCGGATCCCATCACGCGCGCCCGCACCCGCATGTTCCTCTACGGGTTTGAGCGCGAGCTCTATCAGCCTGTGCGCGTTCTGGAGAATCATGCCTCGGCCGAGAAAGACAAGGCGATCGCCAGAAGGAGCATCGCCAACCAGCTGCAGCAGTTTTCCGGCCACCTCTCCAAGAACAAGTATTTCCTCGGAGAAGATTTCTCCATGCTCGACATCTGCATAGCCCCTCTTCTCTGGAGGCTTGACTACTACAAGATCGAGCTGCCCAAGACGGCGAAGGCGATCCAGATTTATGCGGAGAGAGTGTTCTCCCGGCCCGCTTTCATGGAGTCCATGACCCCTTCAGAAAAAGTGATGCGCCGCTGATATGAACGATACAAGCGATTTCCACCCTGCAGTCCCGTTGAAGCCCTACCTGATCCGGGCCATGGTCCAGTGGTGTGAGGACAATGGCCTGCGCCCTTATCTTGTCATCCAGGTCGACGACGGGGTGCAGGTTCCGCGCGAGTACGTTCGGGATGGACAGATCGTGCTGAACGTCTCCGCCGAGGCTGCCCACAACGCCGACTTTGGCAATGAAGAGATCACTTTTGCGGCGCGCTTCGGCATGCAGGCAAGTGAAATCAGGATTCCGGTTCGCGCCGTGATAGCGGCTTATCCCGCCGAATGCCCCGAGGCGGGCTTCTGTCTGGACTACAAGCCCGCGGCTGACGCCCAGCCCGCTCAGACGGGGAGCGGGAAGCGGCTGAACATACAAAAAATCAAATAATCGGGTATAGTTCCATACCTGCCCGTTTAGCACAGTTGGTAGTGCACTCGCCTTGTAAGCGAAAGGTCGTCTGTTCGAGTCAGACAACGGGCACCAGGTTATTGACGGGGTCCCAACTCTGAAACAGGCCGGTGCGGCTGTGCAGGCTGGGACGAAGGCACTGAGGCATCGCTGCGGGGCGGCGCCTCGGTGTTTTTTTTATTTCCCATCAAAGAGGCCTCCATGGCAAGAATGGCGCGTTTAGAGCTGGTGGGCGAAATCCATCATGTAGCTCTCAGGGGGCGGCAGACGGTTTTTTTCGACGAGGCCGACTGCGTGATGCTGCTCCATGCGCTCTCGGAAGAAGCAAGGGAGAGGGAAGCCAGTCTTCTCGCATGGTCCCTGCTGCCGGATTCCGTGCACCTGCTGGTCCGGCCCCGCGAGAAAGGCGCTCTCGCCCTGCTGATGCAGGGCCTTGGCCGCCGCTGGGTTCCCCAGTACAACCAGCGGCATCACCTGACCGGGTCCCCGTGGACCGGCAGGTATTACAGCTGTCCCGTTGACTCGTCTTGGGAGCTGAGGGCGATGAGGTTTGTAGACGCTCTGGCCTGCTTTCAGGGCGTATGCGAACGGCCGTGGGAATACCGCTGGTCGAGCTGCTCGGCCCGTGTGATGGGGACTCCCGGCGCGATTGATGTCGAAACTCCGAGATCCTGGTGGGATTTGGGCAACACGCCGTTCGACCGTCAGGCTAGGTATCAGGACTTTCTTATGAAGGCGGAGTCCGGCCGATGGCTGGACGAGCTGCGCTGCGCCACCCGCCTGGGCCGCCCCTTTGGTGCGAAGGGATGGATGGATTCGAGCGGCGTTCCTCGCGACAGGGTTCCAACCGGCAGGAAGCCGGGCCGGCCGCGAAGGCCTCGGCGGTAAGGTTGTGTCTCTACGATAAATATGATATGTCCCTTATTATAGAGCAAGCTACATCGCATTTATTGGAAATTAGGGACATATCAAGGGGGCGACATCGTTGCGAATCCTCGGCCTCTGCGGCAAAAATGAATCCCATCAGCGCGGAACGCCCTTGGTGTTCGAAAACAGCGCAGGGAGACAACGATGAAAAAGGCAGAGGCGGCCCGCGAGGCTGCAGAAAAGGGGCTTTATTCCCCGGCATATGAACATGACTCCTGCGGCGTGGGCTTTGTCGCAAGCATCAAGGGAGTTGCGACGCACCGCACGATCGAACAGGGGTTGAAGATCCTGCACAACCTGGATCACCGCGGGGCCGTCGGGGCCGACCCCCTGTGCGGGGACGGCGCCGGCATCATGATTCAGATCCCCGATGAACTTTTCAGGGCGGAGTTCGGACAGCTGGGCATCACTCTGCCCCCGCCGGGAGAGTACGGGGTCGGCATGATTTTCCTGCCCAGGGAGCCGGCCAGCCGCCGCGCCTGCGAAGAAGAGCTTGAGCGGGCCGTGCGGGCCGAGGGCCAGGTGGTCATTGGGTGGCGCGAGGTGCCGGTCGACCACGAGATGCCGACCTCCCCGACGGTGAAAGCGAGCGAGCCTGTCATCCGTCAGATTTTCATCGGCCGAGGCCCGGACGTGATGGTGCAGGAGGCTCTCGAGCGGCGCCTTTATGTCATCCGCAAGAGCGCGAGCCACAAAATCCAGGCGCTCAAGCTTACGCACGGGCACGAGTATTTTGTGCCGTCCATGAGCACTAGAACCGTGGTTTACAAGGGGCTGTTGCTGGCCGATCAGGTGAGGGTTTACTACCGGGATCTCGCCAATCCTCTATGCAAGAGCGCCATCGCGCTGGTTCACCAGAGGTTTTCGACCAACACTTTCCCGAGCTGGGAGCTCGCCCATCCCTACCGTTACATCGCTCACAACGGCGAAATCAACACGGTCAAAGGCAACTTCAACTGGATCAGGGCCCGCGAAGGGATGAAGAGCGCTGTTCTCTCGGACGAGGACTTGAAAAAACTCTCGCCGCTGATCTATGAGGGACAGAGCGACACGGCCTGCCTCGACAACGCGCTGGAGCTGCTGGTGATGTGCGGCTACTCACTGCCGCACGCCGTGATGATGCTGATCCCAGAGGCTTGGGAAAGAGCGGAAAAGGACATGGAGCCCGAAAAACGGGCCCTCTACGAGTACAACGCCGCCATCATGGAGCCCTGGGACGGACCGGCCGTCATCGCCTTCACCGACGGAGTGAGAATTGGCGCGACTCTCGACCGCAATGGCCTGAGGCCGGCCCGTTACGTGGAGACCGACGACGACTACGTCATCCTCGCCTCCGAGGCGGGAGTCATCCCTGTGCCGGACTCAAGGATTCGGAGAAAGCAGAAGTTGCACCCGGGCAAGATGCTCCTGATTGACACTGGGCTCGGAAGGATCATCAGCGACGAAGAAGTCAAAAAACAGCTCGCGGGCGCGCATCCCTATGAGGAGTGGACCCAGAAAATCAACATTAAGCTGTCGGCCATTGAGGAGCCGAAAAAGCTGCCGCACCTGCGCAAGATTCCCCTTGTCCGCGAGCAGCAGGCGTTCGGCTACACTGCCGAAGACCTGAAGGTCCTGATGTGTCCCATGGCCGAGGAGCGAAAGGAGCCCCTGGGATCGATGGGCGACGATACTTCACTGCCGGTGCTTTCATCGCGAAGCCAGTCCTTTTACCAGTACTTCAAGCAGCTTTTCGCTCAGGTGACCAATCCGCCGATCGACCCGATTCGGGAAGAGATGGTGACTTCCCTGATCAGCTTCATCGGCCCTAAGCCCGATCTTCTCGATATTAATAACGTGAATCCGCCGCGTCGCTTGGTGGTGAACCAGCCGATTCTCAACGACGGTGAGATGGAGAAGATCAATCAAATTTCCAGATACACGGCCGGAAAGTTCCGTTCCTGCCGCCTGTCGCTGTGCTATCCGGTGGAGTGGGGCGCGGCCGGGGTGGAGGCCCATCTTGCCAGTTTGTGCGCGAAGGCCGTGGACGCCGTCCGCAGCGGCTTCAACATTCTCATCGTCTCGGACCGCGGCGTTGATGAGAAGATGGTGGCGGTGCCGGCACTGCTGGCCACCAGCGCGTTGCACCAGCACCTGATCAAGGCGGGACTGCGTACTCAGACGGGCATTGTGGTCGAAACCGGAAGCGCCAGAGAAACGCACCATTTCGCTCTCCTGGCCGGTTTCGGGGCCGAAGCCGTTCATCCGTACCTGGCCATTGAAACGCTCCGTGACTATTACGGAGACGGCTCTGCGCATGGTGGCCTGACCAGTGAAAAAGCGGTGGAGAACTACATTTACGCCCTTGACCAGGGACTGACGAAAATCATGGCCAAAATGGGCATCTCCACTTACATGAGTTATCGAGGCGCGCAGATCTTTGAGGCGATCGGGCTGTCCCAGGAGCTGATGGACCGGTATTTCAAGGGAACCCGCTCCTCGATCGGCGGCCTGGGCCTTTTCGATGTCATGCAGGAGGCCGTAAACATGCATCACGAGGCGTTCCATCGGGCGCCTTCGATGAGCCTCCAGCTCGATGACGGGGGAGAGTACGCCTGGAGGCCGAGGGGCGAGGAGCACATGTGGACGCCCCAGGCCATCGGCGCCCTGCAGAGAGCCGCCCGCTTCAACGATTACGGCCGATACCGTGAATACGCCCAGATCATCAACGATCAGAGCAAAAGGCACATGACGATTCGCGGGCTTTTTGACTTTAAGCTGAACCCGGAGGCGGCGGTGCCGCTCTCGGAGGTGGAAAGCGCGGATGAAATCGTCAAGCGCTTCGCAACCGGGGCCATGTCGCTGGGCTCTATCTCCGCGGAGGCGCACGCGGCTCTTGCCGTTGCCATGAACCGCATCGGCGGGAAAAGCAACACAGGCGAAGGCGGCGAGGATGAAAAGCGCTACGAGAGGGAACTGCGTACGGGCAGCTCTGGCATCGAAGATGGCATGACGCTGGCCGACATCCTGGGCAAGGACGTCGTTGCCGGGCGGCTTGATCTGAAAAAGGGAGACTCCCTGTGCTCCCGGATCAAGCAGGTGGCTTCGGCCCGGTTCGGCGTGACGGAAACGTATCTGCTGTCAGCAGACCAGATCCAGATCAAGATGGCCCAGGGGGCCAAGCCGGGCGAAGGCGGACATCTCCCCGGCAAAAAAGTGAGCCCCTATATTGCAAAGCTACGCTACTCGGTGCCTGGCGTCGGCCTTATTTCGCCGCCTCCACACCATGACATTTACTCCATCGAGGATCTGGCCCAGCTTATCCACGACCTGAAGAACGCCAATCCGAAGGCCTCCATCTCCGTGAAGCTGGTCAGCGAATCTGGCGTGGGGACCATCGCCGCCGGTGTAGCCAAGGCCAAAGCGGACCATATCGTGATTTCCGGACATGACGGAGGCACAGGCGCCAGCCCCTTGTCTTCAGTCAAGCACGCCGGGACTCCCTGGGAGATCGGCCTGTCCGAGACGCAGCAGACGTTGGTGGTGAATCGCCTGCGCAGCCGCGTTCGCATTCAGGTTGACGGGCAGATCAAGACTGGCCGCGATGTTGTTATAGGAGCGCTGCTCGGCGCCGATGAATTCGGGTTTGCCACGGCCCCACTGGTGGTTCTGGGCTGCATGATGATGCGCAAATGCCATCTGAACACCTGCCCGGCCGGCATAGCGACTCAGGATCCGGAATTGCGCGCGCTGTTTCACGGCAAGCCCGAGCATCTGGTGAATTATTTCCACTTTGTGGCCGAAGAGGTGCGTGAGCTGATGGCCTCGCTCGGCTTCCGCCGTTTCGACGATATGATCGGACGCGCAGACTGCCTAGTGCAGCGCGCAGATGCGGGTGGCAAGGCCTCGAAGATAGACTGCTCGAGAGTGCTCTATGAGCCTGAGGTTTCCAGCCCTGAGGAGCGGCGCAACAGCACCGTCCAGGACCACGGGCTGGAGAAGAGCCTCGACTGGGAGCTGATACGACTTGCGAAGCCGGCCTTGGAAAAAGGCGAGAAGGTGCGCATGTCCCTCGATGTCCACAATGTCAACCGCACCTGCGGCACCCTGCTGTCAAGCCAGGTCGCCCTCAGGTACGGGAAGGAGGGACTGCCCGATGACACTATCCATGTTGAACTGCACGGCAGCGCGGGACAGAGCCTGGGGGCTTTCCTTGTTCCCGGCATTACTCTCGATCTGAAGGGCGAGGCCAACGACTACGTGGGTAAGGGACTGTGCGGCGGAAGAATCATCGTGGAGTGTACAGACGAATTTCACGGCCGCGGCGCGGAAAACGTCATTGCGGGTAACACGACGCTTTATGGCGCAACCTCCGGCGAAGCGTACTTCAACGGCGTAGTTGGCGAGCGTTTTGCCGTCAGGCTTTCCGGTGCCTCGGCGGTGGTCGAGGGCTGCGGGGACCACGGCTGCGAGTACATGACCGGCGGGACGGTAGTTGTGCTCGGGGAAACGGGTAGGAATTTCGCTGCGGGTATGAGCGGAGGAATCGCATACGTCTACGACGACAAGGGGGATTTCGAAAGACGCTGCAATTCGGCCTCGGTCATGCTCGAGCGCGTGCCCTCCTCGGCCGAGCAGGAGAGAAATGAAAGCCGCGCCCTGTGGCACCAGGGCCGCACGGACGAGGAGCTTCTCCACGAGCTGATCGCCAGCCACTACAGATATACGGGTAGCGCAAGGGCCAAGGAGCTTCTGGACAACTGGCAGGTCTCTAGGGCGAGGTTCGTCAAGATATTCCCCCTTGAGTACCGCAAAGTGCTGCAAGCTGGCCTCATCCACTGAAAGGAGCCTTAAAAATGATAAATAATCGCGGCTTTATGGAAATAGAGAGAGAAGAGCGGGCCGAGGATCCTGTCGAGAAGCGGATTGTGCGCTGGAGCGAGTTCCGGCATACGCTGTCCCCGCAAAAAGCCATCGAGCAGGCCGAGCGCTGCATGGAGTGCGGCACGCCTTTCTGTGCGCAGGCCTGCCCTGTTCATAACCTGGCTCCCGAGTTCAATGACGATGTCAGGCGCGGCGAGTGGAAACAGGCCTGGCTCTGTCTGGCGAGCACCAATAATTTCCCTGAATTCACCAGCCGGGTCTGTCCGGCTTTGTGCGAGGGGTCCTGCTCCCTGGGGTTCGCAAAAGATTCCAGCGTGACCATCCAGGCCATTGAGAATGCCATTGTGGAGCGCGCATGGAAAGAGGGTTGGGTTGTGCCCCTGATTCCCAAGGAGAAAAGCGGCAAAAAGGTGGCTGTCGTCGGTTCAGGGCCTTCCGGTCTCGCCTGCGCCCAACAGCTTGCGAGAGCCGGGCACGATGTGACCGTTTACGAAAAAAACGAACGCCCGGGCGGGCTCCTCAGGTTTGGAATTCCGGATTTCAAGCTTTCCAAGTCGGTGCTGGACCGCAGACTCGAACAGATGAAGGCAGAAGGCGTGAAGTTTGTGGTCTCCACTGCGGTGGGATCCGACCGTTTTTCTCCGGGCGTGGGCTCCAAGGCCAAGAAGAAAATAGCGGCATCTGATCTTATTAATGCCTATGACGCGGTCGTGCTTTGCGGCGGGTCCGAGGTGCCACGCGATCTCGATGTTCCGGGCCGCAAGCTTCAGGGGGTGCATTTTGCTCTGGAGCTTCTGCAGGTCTGCAATCGGGAGGTATCGGGAGAAGGAAAGTCAAAAATCTGCGTCAAGGATCAGGACGTCATCGTCATCGGCGGCGGTGACACCGGGGCCGATGTGGTGGGCACAGCGCACAGGCAGGGCGCCCGTTCCGTCATGCAGGTTGAAATCAATCCCGAGCCGCCTGAAAAAGCGGATCGGTTTGCGGTCTGGCCGGACTGGCCGAGGATTCTTCGGACCTCTGCTTTCCATGAGGAGGGATGCGAGCGCCGCTGGTGTTTCGGCACCAAGGAGTTCCTGGGCGATAATAAAGGCCATCTCCGCGCGGTCAAGGCGGTTCAGCTCGAGTGGTCGCATGATGCGGTGACGGGGCGCCGGGTGTTCAAGGAAAAGCCTGGCACCGAAATGGAGATCCCTGTCCAGGCAGCGTTTCTAGCCATGGGATTCGTGCATCCGAGCGCAGAAGTGCTGGACGCTTTCGGAGTGGAGAAGGATCTCAGGGGAAACGCGCGCGCTGCCGCTGCCGGAGCCTCGGCCTATCAGACGAATGTGCCCAAGGTCTTCGTGGCCGGAGACATGCGAAGGGGGCAAAGCCTGGTGGTCAGGGCGATTGCGGATGGCCGCCATGCTGCGAAGGCCGTGGACAAGTATTTGATGGGAGAGTCCTTCCTGGAAGATTGATAATAGATAATCTATTGTTTTGATTTAGATTTTAAGAGTTTCTCATTTATAATAGTAAAATCAGAAAAGAGGTGTATAAAAGCCACTAGCTCGCATGGGCACGGAGGCATTTGGAAAGGATCATATAATCGTGGTCTGCTTTTCTTAACAGAAGAAAAAGCCGCTTGGTCCTGAATAAAGAAGACATATGACCCTCCCCGGGCTCTTTTGCAAGAGCCTGGGAAAAATTCTGCAATGCAACTCTTAGCCATAGGTTTAAACCATAAAACAGCCCCGCTCGCTGTTCGGGAGTCCGTCTCCTTTACATCGGAGGAAATAGCGCAGGCGCTTCCGGCCGTGCTGGATGCGTTTGCTCCGAAGACTGAAGGCGCCGTAAAGGAGGCGATGATTCTTTCGACCTGCAACCGAACGGAATTTTTCTTTTCGGCTGAGGACGCATCCCTGGCTGCCCAAAAGCTGGTTCCCTTTGTTGCGGACACGAAGGGACTCAGCCTTCGGGAACTGCTCCCCCACACTTATCAGTTTCGGCAGGCTGATGTGGCAAGACACGCCTTCAGGGTCGCGAGCGGGCTTGACTCCATGGTGCTTGGCGAGACTCAGATTGTCGGCCAGATCAAAAAAGCCTGGAGGGAGGCAAGGCAGGCGAAGGCGATCGGCCTGATGCTGGGACACTTGTTTGACTGCACCTTTGCAGCTGCCAAGGAAGTGCGCACTGCGACCGCCATTGGGTCAAACTCGGTTTCACTCGCCGCGGCCGGCGTCCGGATGGCCTCCCAGCTGTTTGGCGACCTTTCCAAGGAAAAGATTCTGTTCGTCGGTGCCGGAGAAATGATTGAGCTGTGCGCCGCTCATTTCTGTGCGCAGCATCCAGCCAGAGTTGTGATTGCCAACCGCACCCTTGACCGCGGCGCAGCGCTTGCGCGGCGCTTTCAGGCCGAGGCGGCGGAGCTCAAGTCCCTGCCTGACATCATCTCGGATTTTGACATCATCGTCACCTGCACCGCATCGGCTCTGCCGATTATTGGCCTGGGCATGATCCAGCGGGCTGTCGCTCAGCGCAGGCACCGTCCGATTCTGATCATTGATCTGGCCGTTCCCCGTGATGTGGAGCCGGAAGTCTCGAAGCTGGAGGATGTCTACCTCTATACGGTCGATGATCTGGGGAAAGTCGTGGCCTACGGCAAAGAGAGCCGCCGTGTGGCGGTTTCGCAGGCGGAGGCCATTATTGAAATGCGTGTCAGGGATTTTGAGGCCTGGCTTGCCACGCGTGAGGCCGTCCCGGAAATCCGCGCTCTGCGCGGCAGGGGAGAGCAGCTTCGACAGGAAGCACTGCAGAAGGCTCGTCAAAGGCTGGCCGCCGGGGTGGAGGCTGAAACCGTGCTGGAGGAGCTCTCCAGGGCGCTGACGCGAAAGTTCCTGCATTCCCCTACCGTGCTTTTGCGCGATGGAGGCGGGCTGCCGCCGGCGGAGCGAGCCAAGGCGGCAGGAATTCTCCGGGAGTTCTATCTGCCCAGGTCCGAAAACGGCGCTTCCTGAGTTTTGGGGATTTAAATCCCAACCTCTTTTTTGACGGTAAGACTCCTCATGATGAACGAATCAATGCGAGCTAGGCTTAGGGCTCTGGACAGGAGGCTGGAAGAGATAGACGCGATGCTGTCGTCTCCCGAAGTCTGCAGCGACATAGACAAGTATCGTGCGCTCTCCCAGGAAAGGGCGGAAATCGAGCCTGTGGCGCAGAAAGCGCGCGAATACCAGAAAGTGGAGCAGCAGGTTTCCGACTGCGAGGAGATGCTGTCCGACCCGGATATGAAGGCTCTGGCTCAGGAAGAGCTTCTCGCAGGCAAGAAGCGGCTGGCGGAATTGGAAAGCGAGTTGAAAGTGCTGCTTCTTCCGACCGATCCCAACGACCATCGGAATATTTTCTTGGAAATCCGGGCAGGCACCGGCGGGGATGAGTCGGCTCTTTTTGCAGGTGATCTTCTTCGCATGTATCTGCGTTACGCGGAGCGGCAGGGCTGGAAAACTGAAATAGTCTCTAAGAATGAAAGCGATCTGGGAGGCTACAAGGAAGTCATTGTCCGCGTTATTGGCAGGGGAGCCTATTCGAAGCTCAAATTTGAATCCGGCGGCCACCGGGTGCAGCGAGTCCCTGTGACGGAGTCACAGGGACGGATTCACACCTCTGCGTGCACGGTAGCCGTGCTGCCGGAGCTCGACGAGGTGGAGGCTGTAAAAATAGATCCATCGGAACTGAGAATCGATGTGTACCGGGCTTCGGGGGCGGGTGGCCAGCATGTGCAGAAAACTGACTCTGCAGTCCGCATAACCCACCTTCCCACCGGCCTGGTCGTGGAATGTCAGGACGAGCGAAGCCAGAGGCAGAACAAGGAGCGGGCGATGCAGGTGCTCGCCGCCCGGCTTTACGCTAAAAAAGTTGCAGAACAACAGGAGGCCGAAGCCTCGGAGCGCAAGAGCCTGATAGGGTCCGGGGATCGTTCCGAAAGAATCAGAACTTATAACTTCCCGCAGGGAAGAGTTACGGATCATCGGATTAACTTGACGCTGTATAAACTCGATCAGATCATGGACGGCGATTTGGATGAGATTATTTCGGCTCTGATTACGGAACATCAGGCCAAGCAGCTCTCCGAGATGGCCGGGCGCCAGAGCTAAGGGTCGGTCACTATGCAGGCAGGCCGCATTCTTCAGGAAGCAGGCACCAGGCTAGGGCGCTTTGAGGCCCGGCTGCTTCTCGCCTATGTCATGGGCGTGCCCGTTGAAAAATTAATTGCTCACCCGGAGATGGAACTTTCCGCTTCGCAGGAGCAGGCCTACCGGCTGGTAGTTCAACGAAGGCTTAAAGGCGAGCCTTACGCCTATATCGCAGGCGAGCAGGAGTTTTTTGGCAGGGCTTTTAAAGTCACGCCCGATGTTCTGATTCCCCGGCCCGATACTGAGCTGCTGGTGGAAACAGCGCTTCATATCCTGGGGCAGTTCAAATCGCCACGAGTGCTGGATTTGGGGACCGGGAGCGGCTGCATAGCCGTGACCATCGCGAGAGAGAATCCTTCGGCCCGGGTGACGGGTTGCGACATTTCTGAGCCTGCCCTGCGGGTGGCCGCAGGCAACGCCGCAGGAACAAACGTTATTTTTTTCAAGAGCCGGTGGTTTGACCAAGTCCCTGACGGGAGCCGCTTCGAGCTTATTGTTTCAAACCCGCCGTATGTTGCGGAAGCAAGCCCTTACTTGGCAGATCTCAGCTATGAACCGAAGGGTGCGCTTGTAAGCGGGCCGGAGGGGATGGATGATCTGACGGAGATCATTCTCAAGGCTCCGAAATTTCTTTCCCCATGCGGCTGGCTTGCCGTTGAGCATGGCTTTGATCAGGGCGATCCCTGTCGGAGGCAGTTCTCCGAGGCGGGGTTCTCGGACGTAAGAACTTTAAAGGATCTCGGAGGTCACGATCGGGTTACTTTAGGAGAACTGCGAAAGGTCCCGAAGTTGCTTTCGAGGGATGCCAGACAGGAAGGGCGGCATGAGTGAGAAATAGGTTTGAAAACAATTAAATTCATCAAGCTCGGTTAATTAAGCTAAGAAAAGCGCCAAGTTTTTGAATCACTTGGCGCTTTTCTGTGAATAGGTTGTGGGCAGGCCGGACACGCCTCCGAAGGTTAATGTGCCTTTGTGTCCGCCTTTCCCCCCTAAGCCATGACTTCGCTCTTGGTTCTTGGAAGAATGATGGCCGCCGTATTGGCATTCTCCTTATTCTCCCAAAAGTTCTGCAATAGAGCCACGAAAGCCTTCGTGGCTCTGGCTCATCAAATGCCGAGCAGCTTCAGGAACAGTTGGTCGCGCTTCACGGACTCGGTGCTCCAGCGCCTCATTCCCCGCGGCGTCATCACGGAGGTCGTCTTCACGCAGTCAAACCACTCGAGGACTTGAATCAGGGACCTGGCCTCAAGCCATTTCTTGAGACTGACTTCCAGATCGAGCTCGGTCTTCGTTTTCCCATCCTTTTCCGTGCCGAGCCGCTCCTTGATCTCGCCAATCCGCTTGGTGAGGTAGCAGTGGTAGCCGAGCGCGACAAACTGCACGAAGAGCCTGCCCTGAAGGCTGTCAGGGTGCCAGACGCGTGGGCGGCGCCCGTCCATGCCATTCTTTTGGACATTGAAGAGCTCCTCAATATTCTCCCTCAGCCTGTAGGACTTCAGCGCCTCCTCGGCGCCCTTGACCTCATTGGAGACAAGCGCGAAGAAGCCGAAATACTTCCTGGCCTCGCGGAAGGACTCGTCTATGAAGGCCACCTTCAGCTTCCCGCCGCGGCCCACGGTCGAACAGTGGAGGAACTTCTCCGCCTTCTTTTCGCCCGCGGGGGAGAGCTGCTCGCCAGCCTCGACGAGCCTCTTGAGCTCGAACAGGTCGTTCACCAGCCTCTGCTCGTCCTTTGTGGCGCGGTCCCTGGAATAGCAGACGTGGACATAGAGCCTGCGGCTGAAGGTCTCCGCCTCGCCGGCGGCAATGCCGCCGCGGCTCCTCTGTCTGACGACGGACAGCTCCTTCATGACCATTTTCGAGGCGCAATGGACCGAAGTGTCGAACGAGCAGACGGAGGACACCGAGTCGAGCCTGTCGCGCAGCTCGTCGACGATCTCCCGAATCCAGAGGGTGGAGGGCGAGGCGAGCGTCAGGAACTTCATGCTGTTCCGTGCGAACTCCGCCATGTTCGCCTGGCTGTAGAAGCCGTTGTCCGTAACCACGACGGGCTTGTCGATGTCGAAGCACTGGAGCTGGCGGATGGCGTTCTGGATGGAGATGACGTCCGGCACGTTCCCCGGCTGCTTCGCGAAGGCGACGGGCTGGCGGTCATTCATCGAGTAGAGCGTGAGCAGCTTGACGGTGTCCAGCCCGTCGCCGTCCTTGTTGAATCCTTGGCGGGCCTCGGCCTGCCCCGAGCTGCAGGTCGAAACCGTGGTCGAGTCGAAGGCGATGCTCGGGGACGTCTCGAGCCTTGCCGCCCGGGAGGCAAAGAACTTCTGCTGCCCGTCGCCATCCTTGCCGACCTTGTCGAAGAGCTCGCTGCAGGCGCTTTCGCCCAGGCCTTCCTCGTAGGGCGTCGGGTGGCCGACCTGCCAGGCCTCCATGCGGGGGATCGCCGCGCCGTCCGTGGCGATCAGGTAACGGGCGATGGTGGCGATCTTCTGAGCCGCGGCCGTCCCGAAGGCGCTTTCAAGCCCCTTGTCGATCCCGGTTTCCCTTGCGACAAGGTCCAGGATGTCAGCCAGGCAGGCGTGCTCGATGGAGGCGGAAGCCTCCTTCTTAGACTTGCTTTTAGGCCTTGTCGGAACAATTTCGCCCGTCTCAGGGTCTAGTTTGCCCAAAAGCTTGTTTTTCAACGTGACGGTCTTCTGCGTCTCCCGGTCGTACTGCGTGTGGCGCTCGTAGACGTAGACATCCCCATTGGCGCGGGTTACGCGGCGCTGGCCGACATGGATTTTTCCGGTATAGGGGCGGGACATGGCTGGCTCCAATAATGTTATCTATATTATATATAGTAACACTAAATAGGTCAAGAAAAAACCGCAGAAAACATACCCTTTCTGCGGTCTACTCAGCCGAAATCAACCGAACGTGTGCCTGTTGTATAACTTTCAGGTTATTCTTTAGCATAAATTTACTGCCCGTTTTATGGGACCTTGGGAATGGTTCATTTATGCCCATTTCGAGCAATACCCGGCGGAAAAGAGTTGCGTCACTCAAAGCGTGCAATAGATAAAATTAATAAAATCAATTTGCTATAAATATTGTGGTCAAGAAAAAAGCGTCAAGCGATTCAATCGCAAGACGCTTTTTTGTATGAGTGGTGGTCAGGGGCGGAATCGAACCGTCGACACACGGATTTTCAGTCCGTTGCTCTACCGACTGAGCTACCTGACCACGCGAGAGGATAATATCCTAGCACAGTTTTTCATAAAAATCCAATTCTATTTGAGCCTCTGGTGCGATTTCTTGAATGCAAGCCTTGATCCCTCAAAAAACTAAGTAGGTTGACAGCTTCAAAGACGGACAGGCGGCCAGTTCCGCAGAGCATGAGTGTCGATTTTCTAGCCGCCAAGGGACGTCCAGCTCTGGAGCTTATATTTGTGCCGCCCTGGCTCAGGGCCGGAGAAGTTCTTCCGGCCGGTGGCCGCGGGGAACCAGAATCCAAGCAGAGACTTGGCTTTTTTGCCTTCCGGCCATGTCCCCCGCCTCGTCGCCTGAGCCCCAGAAATAATCGAAGCGGAGAATGCCCCTGATGGCTCCTCCTGTATCCTGGGCTATGACCGGCCTTACAAAGTGAATGTCCGGAGAACTCTGCCTCACTTGAAGAATGAACGGACTGCCGAACTTCCATATGCTGCGGTCAACCGCAACGGAGGCCAGAGGGGTCAGCGGGACTCCCTGCGCTCCGCGGGGCCCTTGGCCAGGCCGGGCGGTTAAGTCCTGCCTGAAAAACACGTAGCTGGGGTTGTAATCAAGCAGGCTGCGGATCTCTCCCGGATTGTCCTTGGCCCAGGCCCTGATGGCCTGCATGGATGCCTCTTTGGGAGTGATGTATCCCTTCCTGATGAGCCATTGCGCCACGGCTTTGTATGGATGGCCGTTTTGGTTGGCGTAAGTGACCCTGATAACCCCCCTCCCAGGGATCTGAAGCTGGCCGGATCCCTGAATCTGCAGAAAAAGCTGGTCAATCGGATCTGACAGCCAGGCAATCGCATATGGGTAAAGATCTCTTCGTTCGTCAATGGAGTGCCGGTCGTCATAGGGGATGAGCCTGCGGCCAGAAAGTTTGCCCCGGACTCTTTTTCCCTTCAATTCGGGGTACAAAGTGACTAGGTCAACGTCTATCAGATCCGGAGGAGTAGATAGGACAGGCCAGGAGTACTGAGCCGTTCGTTTCAGCGAGGCTTTCAGGACAGGTTCGTAATAGCCGGTGAGCAAACCTGTAGCTGAAAAGGAAGAGGCGCCGTCCGTGAGTTTTTCATCCAGGATTTTCCAGACTGTGAAGCCGTTGGAAAAGAAGTTCCGCGCAGAGCTCTGATTTTCTAAAGAAGCGCAGCTCCGTCCCCAGAGCGAAGACTGTCTGAATCCTGGCAGCGCACAGGAAGACTGGAAAGATTGCTTTGCATTTTCCCAGTCTTTTGCCGAAACATGCTGGAAATCAGAGAAGGAAGCGGGTTCAAACCGGGGCATGTGGCTGACGCGGTTGATCTGGGCTGAGGGGGGCTGAACGCTCTGGCAGCCGAAAAGGGCGAGGCTGGCGATGCCGGCCAGAACGAGGGACGGAATCCAGCGAAGCGGCTGAAAGTTCACGATAGTCTCTTTTATATAAACAAAGCAGGAAAAGGGTGCAAAAGAAAACCTCAGGGGTCTTTTAAAATAACACTACCCTTTAACGCAAGGAAAAGCGGATGAAAAAAATTTTCATAGCCCCTTCTCTTTTGTCGGCAGATTTCGCCCGGCTGGGGGAGGAAGTCAAAGACGTCGTGGAAGCAGGAGCTGACTGGATTCATTTTGATGTGATGGACAACCATTTTGTTCCTAATTTGACCATCGGTCCCTGCGTCTTAAAGGCAATCCGCCCCTACACTGCGGTTGACATCGATGTGCATCTCATGGTCGAGCCAGTCGATGCGCTGGTTGGTCCTTTTGCTGAGGCGGGCGCCAATTGGATTACTTTTCATGCTGAGGCGTGCAGGCATATAGACCGCACGCTTCAGCTGATCCGCTCCTTTGGGATTCATGCAGGGCTCGCCCTTAACCCTGCGACCCCTCTTTCCTGTCTGGACTATGTGCTGGATAAAGTGGATATGGTTCTTCTTATGAGCGTCAACCCGGGATTTGGTGGGCAGAAGTTCATCTCTTCCTGCCTTCCGAAAATAAAGGCAGCAAGGAAAGTCCTGAACCAGCATGAAAGTGAGACAGGACACATGATTCGGCTGGAGGTCGACGGAGGCGTCAAAACCGCAAACATTGCCAGCATCGCCGCTGCCGGTGCGGATACTTTTGTCGCCGGGTCGGCCATATTCGGGCAGAAGGGCAAGGACGGCTATCGGCAGGCTATGCGGAGCATGCGCGACGAAATTGGTAAATCGGGAATTTAAAAGGTGCTGTTCGTGAGCGTACAGTATTTAGGAAAAATCGAAGCCATTTTGTTTGATCTGGATGGAACTCTGGTGGACTCGCTGCCGGATCTGCATTTCGGAATCGAGCAGGTTCTCAGGAAATGGCATCTGGCCTCGATGAGCGAGGAGGAGGTCGGCCGCTATATCGGGAAAGGAGTGGTCAACCTGGCTCAGCGGGTTCTTCAGGCGAGGCTGCCGGAGGCCGGGGAAGAGGAGATACAGAAATTCACAAGGGACTATGTGAACGCTCTTTCAGTTTCCGGAAACACGCATACCCGGCTGATGCCTACGGTAAAAGAGTCGCTGGCTGCCTTACGGGCAGACGGCATTCCGCTTGCTCTGGTGACAAACAAGGCTGGAGCTCTGATTGGAGACGTTCTAAAAAAAACAGAATTGGAAGAGTTTTTCCCGGAAAATTTGAGGATCTCTCCTGATGGCGGGCTCTCCCCGAAGCCCGCACCGGACATGCTTCTGCTGGCCTCCCGCAGGCTGGGCGTTGCTGCGGGGCAATGCGCCATGTTCGGCGATTCCCGAAATGACGCTCTGGCTGCCCGAGCTGCGGGAATGCAGTCCGTTTTAGTCAGAACCGGCTATAACGAAGGCGTGCCCATAGACAGGTGGGCCTCCGAAAATGGTTTTAGTGCTATATTTGACAATATTGGTGAAGCGCTGAAACAGATGCGGCGCTGATCCTCTCTTATCCCTTTTCTTTGGCTAGATCATGTTGATGTTTGCGGTTTCATTTGGAAGCATCAGCCGGGTGGCAGCGTCGATCCGTCTGCACACCCGGGGGGCATGGTCTTGGCGTCTCTAAGCTTCTGCCGTATTAATTCCCTGCGCGTTTTCCGGGGAATTCCCTTGTTTTCCGTATTTCTTTTGTCTGCTCCTTATTGAATTTTTTACCAAGGCGGGCTCAGAGCTCGCCGGGACAGGGGCAGACGATTTAGCAGGAGTACCCTATGCTCGAATCCGAATTCAAAGCCCTGGCCTCAGAAGGCTACAACCGCATTCCCTTGGTTGCGGAGTGCCTAGCTGACCTGGACACCCCTTTGTCTATTTACAGAAAACTGGCTGACCGGCCCAACAGCTTTCTGCTGGAATCAGTAGCAGGAGGCGAGCGGTTTGCGCGCTACTCATTCATAGGTCTGCCGGCCCGCCGGAGAATTGAAGTAAGGATCAACGGAGAGGATTCGCGGGCCCGCGTCGTTGAGGATGGGAAAGTCATCGAAGTGCTGGAGGGCAACCCTCTGGAAGCCATTGAGAAGTACTTCCATCGCTTTAAGGTAGCTCCGCGCCCCGGTCTTCCTAGATTCAGCGGCGGACTCGTGGGGTATCTGGGCTACGACACGGTTCGTCTGATTGAAAAGAAGCTGGGGGCGCCCAAGAAGGATGACCTGGGTGTTCCGGATATCGTGCTTCTTCTGACGGAAGAAATAGCGGTGGTTGACAATATCTCCGGCCGTATTTACATGATCATCCATGTCGATCCCAATCATCCTGAAGCCTATTCCAGGGGCGTAAACCGTCTGCGTGAACTTCGGCAGAAGCTGCATAGGGCGACTGAAAATCCGTATGTGGGGCCTGGCGTGCGCCAGGCGGAAATCCGCGAGTTTGCGAAAAAGGATTATCTAGCCGCGGTTCAGAAGGCTAAGGACTATATCGCTCAGGGGGAGGTGATGCAGGTCCAGATCGGGCAAAGGATCGCCAGAAAATTTGCCAATGAGCCAATATCCCTCTACAGGTCGCTGCGTTCTCTGAATCCTTCGCCTTATATGTACTATTACGATTTTGGCGATTTCCATATTGTTGGCGCTTCTCCTGAAATTCTGGTCCGAAGCGAAGGAGAGCCGGATGGAACTCGGAAAGTGTACATTCGCCCCATAGCGGGTTCGCGCAGGAGGGGGCTGACGCCGCAGCAGGATCAGAAATTTGAAAATGATCTGAAGACTGATCCCAAGGAAAAAGCCGAGCATCTGATGCTCATCGACTTGGCCCGCAACGACATCGGACGTATCGCGGAAATTGGTTCGGTTAATGTCCCGGATAAGTTTGTCGTAGAAAAATACAGTCACATCCAGCACCTTGTCAGCGAGGTTGAAGGGCGTCTTCGCCCGGGGCTGTCGAATTTTGATGTCTTTAAGGCTTCATTTCCCGCCGGTACGCTCACCGGTGCCCCCAAGATCCGGGCCATGGAAATTATCGATGAGCTCGAACCCGTTCGCCGCGGCATTTACGGCGGAGCCGTCGGTTACTTTTCCTATGCCGGGGACATGGATATGTGCATCGCTATTCGCACGGCCATTATCAAAAACAAGATGCTGTATGCGCAGGCGGCAGCAGGCATAGTCGCAGATTCCATTCCGGAAAATGAGTACATGGAAACTGAAACCAAGGCCAGGGCCGTTTTGAGGGCGGCAGAGATGGTTGAAGACGGGCTGGAACAGGCAATTTAGGAGAACGCCATGCTGGTCATGATCGACAATTACGACAGTTTTACCTATAACCTCGTCCAGTATTTTGGAAAGCTGGGGCAGGACGTCAGGGTATTTAGAAACGATGAGACATCGCTTGAGGAAATTGAACGTCTCAGGCCGGATTATCTGTGCATTTCTCCGGGGCCCAGCGTCCCTAAAAATGCAGGCATCTCAGAATCGGCGATCAAATATTTCGCAGGCAAGATGCCCATTCTGGGGGTGTGCCTCGGGCACCAGGCGATCGGCGAGGTCTTCGGGGGAAGAATTTCGCTTGCCGGTCGCGTGATGCACGGCAAGACTGATGTCATCCAACATACCAACGAGGGCGTTTTCAAGGGGCTGCCGCAAGGCATTTCAGTTGCAAGATACCATTCTCTGGTGATTGATCCTCATGCGCTTCCTTCCTGCCTCCAGGTGACGGCGACATCTTCGGACGGAGAGATCATGGGGGTTCGCCACAAGAAATACGATATCCAGGGCGTTCAGTTTCATCCGGAGTCCATCGCAACGGAACACGGGATGGAGATGCTCAAGAATTTCCTTGATGTAAGGATTTAGAAAATGGCGTTTGGAAAATGTGCATTTTGCGCGAGTGCATCATTTTTAATGCTGGTGTCCGCATCTGTTCAGGCAGAGGCATTGTCTGAGTGTTACAAAAATGCGGAAAATCGGGTTCAGGTCCGTCAGTGCCTTCAAAAGGAGTTGGACCAAACCCAGCGCGAATACGAGGAAATCCTTGAGAAGCTGTCTGCGCAGCTGTCTGACCGCGAGGGCCAGCCCTATGGAGCCGGGCAGAAAAAGCACAAGCGTGCGGGCGGCTTGACATCGATGCTCAGCTCAGCGAACAGCGCATTCGAACTCTACGCCAAGAAGGAGTGCGGGTTCGAAAGTGCGATGATGGGCAGCGGAACCGGAGCGGGGAATCAGATGATTGCCTGCCGGATTAATCTTTTGCACACGCGGATCGGGGCCCTGAGCAGTTTTCTGCGGTTCTCCCCCGGTTCTTCGGGTAATAATCAGTGATCTTTAAACTCTTAACTGCGAGGTAAAAATGACTATTACTATCTCAGAGGCCATTCAGAGAACGGTTGAGCACAGGGAAATATTCCCGGATGAAATGACGCAGATCTGGATGGAGCTCATGACCGGGAAGCTGACTCAGGCGCAGATTGCAGGCCTAACAATCGGTCTGAGGGTAAAAAAAGAGACGATCGGTGAAATTACGGCGGCGGCAAAAGTAATGCGCCAGCTCTCCAAGAAAGTGGTAGTCAAGAACCCGGAAACGCTTTTGGACATTGTGGGGACAGGCGGAGACGGGGCGAAAACGTTCAATATTTCCACGACTTCGATGTTTGTCATCGCCGCAGCTGGCGGGCGGGTTGCCAAACACGGCGGCGGGTCTGTTTCCTCAAAGTCTGGGGCTGCGGATGCGCTGAAGGCTATCGGCGGCAACATCATGCTCAACCCCGAGCAGATCGCGCAGTGCATCGAGGAGACGGGCACAGGATTTATGTTTGCTCCGCTGCATCACGCGGCCATGAAGTATGCGGCTCCCGTCCGTAAGGAGCTGGGGGTCAGGACGATTTTCAATATTCTGGGGCCCCTGACCAACCCTGCAAATGCCGGTTGCGAAATGCTGGGCGTGTTCCATCAGGATCTAGTTGGCATCTGCGTACGGGTTTTGAAAGACCTGGGACTGCGGCGGGCTTTGGTTGTCTACGGCTGTGATGGGATGGATGAGGTCAGCCTTGGTGCCAAAACCATGATTGGCGAATTAATTGACGGGAAGATTCGTGAATACGACATTCATCCGGAAGACTTCAATCTGCCGATGAGCTCTGTCCGCCATCTCCAGGTCAACAGCCCCGAAGAGTCTGTAAAAATGATGCTGGACGTCCTTCATGGCGAAAACACCCCGGCAAAGACAGTGGTGATTTTCAACTCGGGCGTCGGGCTTTACACGGCAGGCCTTGTTCCTTCCATTGCCGCAGGAATTCAAAAGGCCCGGGAAGCTGTCGACAGCGGGGCTGCTTTGGAAAAAATGCGCGCATATGTCGCGAAAACAAACGAACTTGCCGGGACAGAACCTCCGGTTAGGTATTAATTTTTAGCGGCATTGAACTAAGGGGCTGGCATGCAGGGAATATTGAAAACGATCTGGAAAGAAAAGGAACTTCGGCTGAAGGAACGCAAAAGTGCTGTACCCGAAGCTCAGCTGCTGCGGCAGATTGAGGAACTGCCTGCCAGGCCCCGGCATGTTTTTTCTAAAGCTCTGGCAGAGAAGGCGTCCTTGAGCGGTTGCTCTGTCATCGCAGAGATTAAAAAAGCGAGTCCGTCCAAAGGACTGATTCGTCCAAAGTTCAATCCGCAGGAAATTGCCAAGTCCTATGAAAGGAACGGTGCGGCCTGTTTGTCGGTGCTCACCGAAGAGGGGTATTTCCTTGGATCAAGTGAAATTCTGATGCAGGTGCGGGCGTGCTCATCACTGCCGATACTGCGAAAGGATTTTCTGTCAGATCCTTATCAGATCCTCGAGGCCCGAGCCTGGGGGGCGGATGCCGTTCTTTTGATCGCCGCCTTGTCTTCCTCGCAGCTCGGCGAGATGGCGCAGGCCGCGGAAGAACAGGGTCTTGACGTCCTCGTTGAGTCTCACGACGAGGAGGAACTGGAAAGGGCACTGGAGATTCCACGTGCTCTGATTGGCATCAACAACAGGAATTTGGATACTTTCGAGGTGAGTCTCGAGACGACGGTGCGTCTCAAGCAGCTGGTGCCTTCGGACCGATGGCTTGTCAGTGAAAGCGGAATCCACGACAGGGCCGATGTTTCAAGGCTCAAGCAGATTGGAATCCGATCTTTTTTGGTTGGGGAAGCCTGTATGCGGAAAGCTGACCCCGGGGCCGGGCTGAGGGAGCTTTTTTATGCTGTGGCCTGAAGGGTGCGCAGCCAACGGGTGGGAGCCACTTTTAAAAAAATTTTTCCTTTCAGAGCCGGGACTAAGGCTGGAGAGGTTCTTAAAAGAAAGATCAGAGCAGGGAGCTGTCATCTACCCTCCGACCCCGTTTAGGGCTTTCGAACTGACGCCGCGTGATGGCGTGAAGGTCGTCATCATGGGACAGGATCCCTATCATGAGAGGGACCAGGCTCAGGGGTTGGCTTTTTCCGTGTCTGCCAAGTGCCCTGTTCCGCCTTCCCTTAGAAATATTTTTAAGGAACTTCGCCGCGAGTACTCTGATCAGTGCCCGGTTTCCGGAGACCTGTCATTTTGGGCTTTGCAAGGAGTTTTCCTTCAGAATGCGGTTTTGACCGTAGAGGAGGGGAGGGCAGGGAGTCATGCCGGCAGAGGTTGGGAAATTCTGACTGATCAGGTCATCGATGCGTTGGCACGAAACAGTGCACCAAAGGTTTTCTTGCTGTGGGGCGCCGCCGCCCAAAAAAAAGAGAAGCTGATTATGGCGTCGGGCCATGATCATTTGATTCTTAAATGCAACCATCCCTCCCCGCTTTCAGCTAACAGGCCTCCGGTGCCTTTCATTGGTTGCGGGCATTTCCGCAAGGCAAATGAGTGGCTGACCCGGCACGGCCGCTTGCCGGTCAACTGGATAGAGGCACCTTATAGCTCCGAGATTTCCTAGAGGATTTTTCCATGACGCAGGCAGCCTCATGACATCAGGCGGAGCGGCCGAGAAAAGAAGCAGGAAAAATATTTGACATTTCGGAATTGATGATGCATAATAATGATCTGCGCCGCTTAAAGCGCAGCGATCTTTAAAAACTGAACAACGAACCGATAAGCGTGGGCATCTGGTTTTTGAGAGCCTCAGGGATTCCTTCGGGAGTTCCGCTCAAAAGAAATCAGGTGCTCGAAAAAAAACGAATGGAAGATAGAAGGCTTCGCAAGAAGCTTTCGCATCACCAGTCGATGATTTTGAGCGCGACGCCCTGGAAACAGGGCAGCAGTAACAGCAGTGATTAAACTCAAGAGTTTGATCCTGGCTCAGATTGAACGCTGGCGGCATGCCTTACACATGCAAGTCGAACGGCAGCGGGGGAGCTTGCTCCTGCCGGCGAGTGGCGAACGGGTGAGTAATGTATCGGAACG
>NZ_JAKNCT010000006.1 GCF_022134585.1 Mesosutterella porci | reverse complement strand
CTCCGGGGAAGGCATCACTCCCCGGCTCTCCGAAATCACGCAGAAGCAGCTGCAGATATTTGACCGCGTGGGTGTGCCAAGGCCATCAATCTGACCTACACAGTATAAATTTTGCGGATTTCACGTTATTAGTTCCGCAAATATACTCAAATGGTGCTTTAATCTATTTTGGCTTTAGTGGAAATAAAGTAGATTCAACTTATACCATTTCTGGAATAGCCGGACTTGCTTTTCTTATAGTTCTATTTGTTGCAGCTTTTTGCCATTTTCAAAAAAAATGAGTTGCTCTTAACTGGCCTTGTATAGAAATCAATTCAACTCAACTGATCAATTGAATTATTATGAATAATTCAATTTGACGCGCCCGTCAATTTGATGAATTCAATAGAGATGAACTGAAAAACAATTTGCAAAGGAACAGGTTCAGGGCTGAACCTGTTTTAACAGGGTGGATACCTCTTTAGAAGTATTTATGGTGTTGTATGGTTTTCAGGATGGCTCTGCGTTACCGTTCTTGCGCAAACATATGAATAAACACGTATATTTATCCGTATTTACCAATGAGTGGGAATGACGGAAAAATCCTACATTTATAGCTAGGTAAGAGGAGGCTTTCGAGGCTAAATCGCTGATTTTTAGAAAGCTTCCTCTATTTTTTTACCCCAAGATCCCACAACGAGAGAGACTGGGAAAGAAGCCCAAACAACCAATTTTTAGTGGCATCAAGCGTGGAATAAAATCTTGTCATGGGATTGAGCTGAAATGGTGTCATGGAACTGAAGTCCCTGGTCATGGCACCATGCCATGATGAGGGAGTTCACATGCTGACTGATAACAAGCTGAAAAGCTTGAAGCGAAAGAAAAGCCCTACCGGGTTTCAGATCGAGTCGGCCTCTATGTCTACGTGTCGAAGACCGGCGCACGGTCGTTTCGATACAACTATCTGTTCGCGGGACGCCAGGAGACGGTGACTCTCGGGCTCTACCCGGTCGTGACTCACGCTCAAGCGAGAGAGAAGCTTCTGGATGCCAAGCGCTGTCTGCAGGAGGGCAAGTCTCCGGCTCGTGAGAAGAAGGCGGCCGCTCTCCGAAAGAAGGCTGAGCACTCCATTGCTGACGAGATCAATGAGTGGATGGATGCTGCACCCATGGCGGAATCCACCAGGAAGGCCCGCAGGTATGTCGTGAATCGCGTCATCCTTCCGGTCCTCGCGGCGCTGCACATCTCCAAGCTGACGGATCAAGACATCCGCAGGGCGATTGGCCCGTTCATTGAGAGCGCACCCGCCACAGCTCTCACCGCCAGAGACATTTTACGGCGAAGCTCCGAACCTGCACAGCATTGCCTAGCCCAGAGGGAATCCCACTCCGAGGCTTTGCTTTACGGCATCAGATGAGATGCCCCGGGGTTCCAGGGCCCTGCTCATAGGGAGATCGTTTCTGCTTGATGATGGCATCAGCTTGTTCTTCGAGCTGCGTCGTCAGCCAGAGATTTGCGCCGGAGCCTTCTTGGTAGTCAGCTTCTGCAATCATCTGAACCCGTCCATCCTTCCGAAGCCGATCTACCTGCCGAAAAGCTTTCATATCGCCCTTTGGATAAACGGCGAGTGTCGAGCCGCGCTTTTGATTGATGACGGAAAAAGCTGGGACGTCGCTTGGACCGTCAGCAACGTAGATCATGTTGCAGAACTGGACGCGGCGCTTTTCCAAGGGAATTTTAGAGTTGACGTCGATATTGGCTCCTTCAATAATGCCGACACCTTTGTTGATTTCAAAAAGAGCCCGTGTCTTCGTGGTGTTGTCCAAGCTGTAAGCGACTTCGGCTAGCCGGGTTTTCCCGTCAGCGCCTTTGCTGTCGATCAGTTCTGCGCCCCAAATTTTCTTGACGAAGCAGGCAATCTCGGAGCCTTCGATCATGCGCTTGAAGCCTGTGCTGACGATGTAGTTTTCAAAGCGGATGCCGAATTCTTTGTAGCGTTCTTTGTCGTTGTAGCTGCATACCTTCTTGAAAAGATCTAGAGTGCCTTCATAAAACTGCAACTGTTTGCCGAGTTCTTTAAGGAGAGCGTTGTTGAGCCCATCAAAGGGCTGCCCAGGCTGGCTCATGCGAATGAATTTGTTGAGGTAATAAGTGTCGTGATTGATGGTAAGACCTTGTTTTTCATAATTTTTTATTTCTGCATTGTTTTCAGACCAAAACTGTTTCCCGTCAAATTTAAAACGTTCAAATATCGGGGCCTGCATGTAGCCAGGGATCAAGGTCTTGTCAAAATCCCAGACTGTGGCAATGACATCGCTCATGTCGTTTCTCCGTAGTGTTGCTTGTTCATATTCATGACGCTGATCGCCAAGAACCTGATGCCAAAAACTGACGAAACGATCGCCAGCGGGATCTCAACAAAAGACACCTAAAAGTGGCAACAATGTTCCCCATGCTTTTAGCCTCTAATTTCAACACAGGATCAGTTTACCAATAAATACTGGAATAGCTCAGGCTTCAGGCTCCTCCTCCTTCTTCTTTGTTTCGGCCCAAAAAACTCTCAATATCCGAAGCTCTGTATCGAAGCGTCCTGGACGTGACTCTCACCGGCTGTGGAAAGCCCGGCAGATCCTTTGTCCAGTTGTACAGCGTGTTGCGGCAGACGCCCAAAATGAGACAGACCTGCTGCGGAGAGAACATGCGCTCGAAGGTGATGCCCTGGGCGACATACACATCGTTTCTTTTATAGAGGACTTTCATCGTGTGACTCCAGCTGTTCAATGACATGCTACACGGCCGCACGGGAGCCCGGCAGATCGTTTGCGGCGATCAGCCTCAGAGCATCTCCCGCGCCCGTCGTCTCGCAGAGGCTCGCGAGGAGCCTCAGCCCTTCCGCGGCTTGCCGGGGGATCTCTCGCGGAGCTGCCCCTGATTGCATCGCGTCCTCGAGATACCATAGGGCCTTTTGGCAATCCTCGAGCTCGCGGCCTTTGTAGTGCGCTCGCGCGAGGTACTTCACTACATTCCCGAGATCGAAGCCAAGCCACCGGCAGATGACGATCGGCTCGATCGGGTAGCAGGCGTAATGATCGGGATGATTCACGTTGCTCATGGCAAGGCTTTGGCAGCAGTTTCTGAGGCGGCTTGCTCAACGACCGGTGCCGGAGCGCTTCCAGTCTCTTCAAATGCCGCATCGATCCAGCCCTGCTCGGTCACCGGTTAGCCGCGCTCAGAGCGCTCGTCAATCTCTGTCGCCCTGGCGGCCTCGATGCTGACCGGCAGGTATTTGAACAATCTCCTGATCACTGTTTTCTTCGCCATCGCGTCTCAGTCGGTCACCCGCGGGCCGCTACGACCGGCCTTTGAGCGAGCGCGAACGGCCTCGATCTCGGCGCGGCTCATGACCTCGAACTGAACGCCACCATCCTTGAGCTTCGCAACTGCATAGACGTGCGTGACAGGACCGGGGTCTGCTTCGCTGGACGGCACGTGTTCGATGTCCGGGTAGAGCCCCAGCTTGTAGCTGAACTCGTCTTTCTCATGAACAACATATGCGTAGAGCGAGATGATCTGCCCGGATCGACGAGCCAGGTCGATCATGCCGCGGTAGCCGATGATCAACTGGCAGGTGCGTCCGTAGGGCAGCAGATAGCAGTGCCCGAGGGCGCCGCCCGACTCGAGGCCGAGTGAGGTGCACTGGAGGATTGCGCCGAACAGCGATTTTTGGTCGCAGTTGAGCAGTGCGGGCGTCTTGCGAAACTCAGTCAGAAAGATGCGGGTGAGGCGCTCTGCCGTGAGCGTCTTCGGTAGGGCCAGCTGCATCTGTGCCTTGAACTTCGGCGAGACGAGCATGTCGACCACAGGGTTTTTTGAGTGCATGACCTTTGTGACGCTCGCGGCAGGCACTTTGGCGCCGAGGGATTCCTTGACTTGCTCCAGTGTTGATGTCATTTTTCTTTCCTTTTAAAAAATTCTGAAAACTTGGGATGTGCTTGTCTTTGTGAACTTTGTTGCGATCCTGAAAGTCGTGTAATGCCCGCATAAAATCGCCAGATATCAGTCTGGGGAACCGTCGAAATAATTGAAATCTCGCCGGTTTTTTCTTGACTTATTTAGTGTTTCTATAATACAATATGAACACATTATAGGAGATCGCCATGCCGCGTCCTTTTACGGGAAAAATCCACATCGGCACCCGCCGCATTACCCGCCCCAATGGGGACGTCTACGTTTACGAACGCCAGACGCAGTACGATCCACAAACCCGCAAGACCAGGACGATTAAAACAACTTTGCTGGGAATTCTTGATCCAGAAACGGGGAAAATCAGGTCGACAAGGAAAAAATCGATTAAAAAGGCCTCGTCTAAGACTTCAAGGCAGTGCACCGGCACGACGGATCTTCTGGAGTGGGTCTCGCGGCAGACCGGAATTTCCGATCAGCTGCGGATGAGTTTCGGAGAGCCCGCCGCTCAAAAAATTGACACGGTCGCGCGCTACCTGGTCGCCACCGACGGAGCTCCGATGCCCCGCATCGAGTCCTGGCAGATCAACCACCCGACTCCTTATGCTCCCGGGTTGAGCGAAGACGTTTACGGAAAACTCTTCCACGACGTGGGAGTCCATGAGGACGGTCAGCAGAAGTATTTCTCGCAGCGGGCGGCATGCCTCAGCACCAACCCCTGCATTGCCTTCGACTCGACCACGATTTCGACCTACAGCCACAACCAGACCAAAGCAAGACAAGGCTTCAACAAAGACCGGGACGGACTCAACACCATCAAGCTGCTGACTCTGTACTCGACGTCGGACAGGCAGCCGATCGCTTTTGCAAAACAGCCCGGTAACATTCCCGATGTCATTTCGATCCAAAACACCCTCAGGCAGATCAACTGCCTTCCGCTGGCCAGGCCCGTCGTAGTGACGGACAACGGCTTCTGCAGCCAGAGCAATATGGCCGAATTCGCCCGCAGCAACATGAAGTTCCTGACGCTCATCCGCTCAAGTGTCTCCTGGGTGCGAGAAGAAATCGACGCCGCCCGGGAAGAGGTGGGCAGACTTGAAGCCGTGTGCTCCTTCGATCAAAAGGTGAGCGGCGTCACCCGCCGCCGCATGCACCGGCTTTCTGTGGTCCGGCAGCGCACACGCGGCGGCTTTGCCGCCGGTGAAACGGAAGAGTTTGAGCGCCGTCTGTATGTTCATGTCTTCTACAATCGGGACAACATCGGCAGGGACGAACAGAATTTAATTGATGATCTGCTCGAACTTAAGCGCACGGTTGAGGCGGGAGACCCTTTGAGCGAAGCAGGCAGGAGAAAAGCCGAAAAATTTCTCATCTGCAGCCGTGTCGGCCGGGGAGGCGCGCTCAAGGTCTCGTTTAACGAAGACGCCTTCAGGCAGGCCAGGAAGTACTTCGGCTTCTTCGTGCTCGTTTCGAACGAGGTCAAAAATGCCGACGAAGCTCTGAGAATGTACCGGGAGAGGGAGAAAATCGAGGAGATGTTTGATGTGCAGAAGAACTCGCTTGACGGCAGGCGACCTCGCGTGTGGTTCCCGGACAGCCTCAAAGGCAGGCTCTTCTGCCAGTTCGTAGCGCTCGGCTATCACTGCTTCCTGACGAAGGCCATTGATGCCGCGAAGGAAAAACTCGGCAGAGAAGCCGCATCAAAGACACAGTCGCAACTCGAGCTGGAGCGCAGCCTCAAGCGCTGGCTTGAGGCGCACTCCCTGGTTCAAATTCTGGAGTGGTTTGATTGTGTTGAAACGACGACCGTCCAGACACCCAGAGGCGCTCAGCGCTGGAGCACGGAATCCATTCGGCGGGACGAGCTGCTGCTTGAAATGCTGGGAATCACTCACTGAGTTTTCGTGGTTTCTTTAGACGACTTTCAGGATTCCTTGAAGAACCAACTTTCCGCTCGCAACTGCATCAAGGGCAGGATTATTTCCATGAAGGAAGGCCCGGTTTCCACCGAAGTCACCCTCGAGACCGAGGCCGGTGAGAAAATCGTTTCCTCCATCACCACGACTTCCGCCAAGAACCTTGGCCTGAAGGAAGGCAAGACCGCTTACGCCGTCATCAAGGCTTCCTCCGTGATGGTCGCCGTCGACTAACGGCTGAACCTTTTTGAAGCCTGTCAGAAAGCATCCAGCCCCGCCGCTTTCGGGAGAAGGCGGCGGGGTTTCGCGTACATGCATGCCGCTAGATCACTCAATCCTTCTTCCTGAGGGAGGAAAGGATGGAGGTGGCGGACCGGGTGAGCGTTGTAGAGTTTTCAGGATCCGAATCAGACAATTTCGCCTCATCTTCCCTCACCGAAGTCAGGGCGCCGATGTCCAGCGGCAGAGAGTTCTTGGAAACCATTTTGGCCAGAAAGGAGTTCACTGCGGCGTCGAGCGTCAGGCCGAATTGAGACAGTAAGGCTTCAGCTTTTTCCTTGAGGTCTTTGTCAATGTTGACGGTGAAGGGAAGTTTTTCGGCCATGTCTCATTCCTCAAAAGTGCCTTTTACAACGACTTTGCCTCCGCGCATCATGACGCGGCCCTTGGACACCACTTCCTGCAGCTCCCAGGAGTCATTGAAGAGGCAGGCGTTGGCGCAGGCGCCTTCTTCAATCCTACCTTGATCCTTGAGGCTCAGGGCGTCCGCGACATTGGTCGTATTGAAAATGAGGGCCTTTTCTACCGGCACGCTGTGGTTGGCGATCAGATCGCGGATCGTGTCGAGCAGTCCGCCGACGCCGCCCGTGGTGAGCCCCACCATTTCACCTTTGTCGTTGAAGCGCGGCATTGAGCCATGGCCGTCAGTCGACATGGTGATATGCGTGGGATCGACTCCCGAGTCAATGGCTTCGAGGATGTCATTGGCCGTGCTGCCATTGCAGGAGAAACCGGCCGTGTAGTCGACATAGCCGCCTTTTTTCGCGAACTTGAGCGAGCTCTCATAGATGTCGCGCTTTCTCGAGCAGTGGGTGGGGCGGATGTGCTGGATCGGGAAGCCACCCTCCTGGAATTTGATGAACATTTCAAAGATGCCGGGAATGTCGCCCATGTGGACGTGAAGCACGCCGCCCTTGCCGGTGATCATGCCGGTGAGGCGAATGTCGGAGAGCAGGTGCAGCACTTCATCGGGCCGCGGGAAAGAGGAGCGGTGGTCGCCCAGCGCGATCTTGACGCCCAGGCATTCCGGCACGAGGAACATGTCCTTCGCGACGCTCTGGGACATGGAGGTGCCGGGGAAGCGGTAGTTGCTCGTGTACATCCAGGCGCTCACTCCTTCGATGGCGAGCGCGCGGACCTTGGCGAGCAGATTTTCGATGGAGCGCGAGATGAAGTCCGTGCCGCACACGCCGACAATCGAGGTCGTACCCACGGCGATCAGCTCCGAGAGGTTGAGCTCGGGGCAGCGGGAGACAAAGCCGCCTTCACCGCCTCCGCCGTTCACGTGGATATGCTGATCGAAGAAGCCAGGAGTGAGGATCTTTCCGGAAGCGTCGATCTCTTCAAGGTTCGGCAGCGACACGGACAGATCCCGGCCAACTGCAAGGATCCGGCCCCCGGCCATCAGCACATCGGCCGTTCCGAGATCAGCCGGGGCATAAACATGAGCATTGCGGATAATGAGCGCCATAAAGAATCTCCAGTGAACAACAAATGCGGTCTTGTGAATTCTAACGGGATGAAGCAAAACTGATCATTCGGCCATGCCTTAAACTAACTCCTAATTTCACCGCTATCAATTGTTCCGAAACCATGTCATCCTTGAACGGAAGTCTTACCCCGAACTCCCAGGCCATTCTTGCCTTAACGGCGGCGTTCCCCGATGACCGAGATTCCCCCTCGGAGGCGGAGCCGCTTTCGGCGGAAGAGTACGGGCTGCTCGCTGGCAGACTTCAGGTCATGGAGGCAAGCCCTGCCGATTTCCTCGGCCGCCGGGCCGCGCAGCTCTTCAGGGACAGCTCGGATTTGTTTTCCGAGGAGCGACTGAAGGCTCTTTCAATGCGTGCGTCCAGGGTTGAAGCGGCGCTGCGGGTCTGGAGCAGCAAAGGCATTTGGGTGCTTACGCGCTCTGACAAAGCCTACCCCAGGCTGCTGAAGGTTCACCTGAAAGAGGATGCGCCGCCCGTGATCTGGGGAGGCGGCAGCATCGACATCGTCCGGGGCGGCGGTTTTGCGGTGGCGGGAAAAGCCTCTAAGGATCCTTCCGGGGAAAAGCAGGGACTTAAGCATGGGGAGCTTGCTGCCTGCTCGGACATCACCGTGATCTCAACCGGAAAGGTCGGAGCCGAAGCGGCTGCCATGAGAAGCGCCCTGAAGAACAGGGGACTCGCCTGCCAGGTGCCGGCGAAAGCTCTCGACAATTACGACTCGAACCCGTCTTGGAAAAAGCTGCTCGATTCGGGGCGGCTTGCCATCGTCTCTCCCTATCCGCCGGAGACACCGGATGAAGATATATCAGAGCAGGACATCGAGCGGACGGCTATGGCTTTGGGGGACTGCGCGCTGCTTGTCAACGCCGACAGTGAAGAGGACAGCGCCTGGCTTGCCGCCGAAGAGCTCCTCGGCAAGTACGAAGGCATGCGCCTTTTTTACTGGGATTCCCAGGCTCCAAATCCGGCGCTGGCTGAATTAATCGACATGGATATGCAGCCTATTCCCGAATTCCGCGGTGTGGTTGACTTTCACAACTTCGTCCAGGGCCCGCCGCCGGCCCCGGCTGCGCCGGCAGCACACAAGCCCGGCCAATACGAGGAAGTGCCTCCGGAACCTGGCGCGCAGGCTCCCGGCGCGAACCCTCCGGCGGAAATCACCGACCCTGTTCTCCTTTTGAAACTGGATGCGCTCCGGCGGGAGGTCGCAGAGCTTGCCGCGACGGAAGGCATGACGGGAGGTGCGGTTTTAAAAACCGTTATCTCTGAACTCATTGCCGAAGGCCGTATAGACCCGGTCATAGGAGTGATCATCGAGAAAGTCGGATACTCCCAGCCCCGGTAAGCGGCCGGATCGAACGGGCGGTTAGAACAGGCCTCTTTTCCCAGCCGCGGCGGGCGTTCATTCGGCGGGCTTTTCCGCCACGACTCCGAACAGCGGCGTTTCACCGTAGAGCAGCTTTTCTTTATCCGACCACAGCCGATCGATCAGGCCGGGCAGCGCGCGAACACGGGTGAACCCGAGGCGCGGCAGCGTTTCGAGATCCCAGGCCGGCCGGACTTTGGAGGAAAGAGGAAGAGAGCTAAGGTCAAGTGAGAGGGTCATCGCCCCCCCGTCAAAGGTGCTTCCGTACTGCCTGATGCAGGCTTCTTCCCTCGCCTTGCACCGCGCAGCGAGGCCCGGATCGAAAAGCGGAAGATTCCAGTTGGCGTCGAAGACAAGAAGCCTTCCGCCGGGTTTCAGAAATTCCAGGCATTTTCTGTATACCGATTCGGGCCTGGGCAGGGTCCAGGTCACATTGCGGCTTACGATGACATCAAAAGCCGAGTTCGGAAAGGAAGCCGTTTCTATATCCGTCTGGATAAACGTCGCAGGGCGCTTCAGTCTGCTGGAAAGCTGCCTGGCCTTTTCGAGCATCCCGGCAGAACAGTCAATCGCTGTGACCTCGAGCCCCAGTTCGCACAGAAGGAAGGAAAAGAACCCCGGGCCGCAACCAAAGTCCAGAGCCGTACGGGCGGATTTCGGCAGAAGTTCACACAAAAGCCTCTTCCAGACAAGGCTCTGCCAGCCTTCCAGCTCAGCACGAACCACTTTCTCGTAGTTGCTGGAGTCTTCCGTCCAGTAGCGGGCCATCAATGACTGATCCATTCTCTGCAGCTCCGCGCTGATCCCAGCGCACCTGTGATATTCTCCCCAGTCGTTTTTGAACATCGAGGAGAGCAATTCTGATGTTAATTCGCAAGGCATCGGTTAAGGACGCTGCCATTATCGCCGATACGGAATCGGCCTGCTTTCTGCCTTCGGAGGCTGCAAGCAGGCAGGAATTCGAAGAAAGGCTCAGGCACTACGCAGACCACTTCTGGCTGCTGTTTGAAAACAGCGTCCTGGTGAGTTTCGTCGACGGCATGGTAACAGACACCCCGGACCTTGAGGACCGAATGTACCACGACGCTAGCCTGCACAATCCCAATGGCGCCTGGCAGATGATTTTCGGAGTTGCGACCCGGCCTGAATACCGTAGGCGCGGCTACGCCGGCACGCTGATCCGCCGCTGCATTGAGGAAGCGAAGAAAGAGGGACGGAAGGGCGTTGTTCTCACGTGCCGTGATTTCCGTGTGCCGTATTACGCCAAGTTCGGCTTCAAGGACGAAGGAGTGTCGGAGTCGACCCACGGCGGCTTCAAATGGCATCAGATGCGAGTGACTTTCTAAAAACAAACAAAAGAAAACCCCGCATCTGCGAAAGACGCGGGGCGTCGGCCAAAGCGCGGAATCTATGTCATTTGATTTCGGCTTTCTTCACCAGGTCCGCAATATGGCGGCTGGCCTTCTGGCCTTCCAGCGCAGTGCGGATTTCGGGCCTGGCCTTTTCAAGGCTGGGGAAGGGCTTTGCCTTTCGGGTGCCTTTGTTCTGAATCACCTCGAAGCCCGCCGGGCCCGTTACGACAAGGGTCTGGCTCCCCTTTATCTGGCCCAGCTTTTCGAGCATCTGGGCCGGAAGGCTGCCTGAATTGATCCATCCCATGTCGCCGCCGTTTCTCGAGACGGTGGGATCAAGGGAAACCGAACGGGCCACCTTGGCGAAAGCCTCGCCCTTGCTGATGCGCTCGGCCGCCTTGTTCGCATCGTTCTGGGTCTTGACAGCGATGTGGTTGAGCCGGTACTCCGTTGAGCCGTACTGGGACTTCTGCCGGTCGTAGGCCGCCTTAATTTCTTCGTTTGTGACAGGATTTTTCTTCAGGTAGGAAGCGATGTAAGCGTCAGACAGAATCTGTTCCCTGGCGCTTTCAAGCGCTGCTGTGACCTGAGGCTGTTTATCGACCCCGGTCTTTTTAGCTTCGGAGCTGAGAACACGCCGGGCGATGAGATTGCGCCTGACCGCATCCTCAAGCTGAGAACTGCGCTTCTGTCCATGAGCAACCGCATTTTTAATCAGCTGTTCCTGTTCGGCTGCCGTAACGCGGACGCCGTTCACAGTGAAATCCTTGACCGCGGCGCTGGCGGTTCCGCAGGCAGTCGCAACAGCGATGATCGCTGGCACAAGCAGGTTGAAATTCATCAGAGACCCTTTACAAATCAAAGTAGCTCGAAGGAGTGAGGATTCTAACTCTTTGAAGACTGAAATAAGCGCCGGTGTTGTGTCCAAAAACAAAACTGTCCCCGGAAGTTCTGGCACTTTCCGGGGACTGCACCGGTCATCGGCTTTTCGCTGACTTTATTTAAAGCCAGGCGTTACTTCACGACAGCCTTGTCAGCGATGCTCTTAATGTACTCATTGGCCTTCAAGCGGGCGGCCGAGCGCATGTACTGATTCTTCACCTTGTCAAATTCCGGGAAATGGGCAGGGCGGGTCGCAACAACCTGGAACACATCAAAGCCGCCGGGGATCGCGATCGGGGCGCTCACAGTCTGGCCGGCCTTGACCGAAGCGATCTGGCTACCGACGGAAGGAAACACGGTCACTGGAGAATGCCAGCCGATGTCGCCGCCGCGGGCCTTGGAGCCCTGATCCAGGGTGACTTCGGAAGCCACCTTGTCAAAAGCCTCGCCGGTTTTGACGCGGTCAAGAGCTTTCTGAGCTTCGGCCTGGGTGCGCGTCGTGAAATGGCGAAGGTGGTACTCCGTCGGACCGTAGGCGGCCTTGTCGTGGTCGTAGATTTTTCGAGCATCAGCCTCTGACGGCGGATTCGCCTGGAGATACTTCGAGATAAAAGCGTCCGTAATGATATTGGTGCGGGCGTTGTTGATGGCAGCCTGAACCTGCTGCTCCTTGTCCACTCCGGATTTAATCGCAGCCTGCTGCAGAGCGATCTGCGTAACAAGATCACGCTTTACAGTATCCTCGAGCTTCGCATCACGTTTTGCCCCCTGCTGTACGAGCCGCTGGAGGATGGCTTCCTGCTGAGCGGCCTTCACCGCAACGCCATTGACCGTAAAATCCTTGACAGCAGCCTGAGCAGAAGCTGCGGCTAAAACAGCAGCAACCGCAACGGCAAAAGTCTTCACTTTCATTGTTCGTCCTTAAAGAGCCGCACGCAGGCGGTCAGAACCAAAAGATTCAGTGGATTGTAAGCCGTTGAAACTTGAAAAGGGAAGAGCCGGGTGCCGTTAAAACTGTCACCAATTGTCATACTGGTCCTCCGACTTCTGTGAGTTAAAAAAGACTTTATGCTTATTTTATTAAAATTAAATATAAATAATATGTTGTACGATTTATTTAAACTACTACTTCCACTTGAAATTCTTTTCCGTACGCCCAAAACTTAATCGCGAATCCACGACTTCGAAAACGCAAAGAAAAGCGGAGGGTTCATTTTATTTATTTTTAATTCGCAATTTTAATTTTGCATTTTCATCGAAATCTTTTTTCCTGAACGAACAAGGTGAATAAAACAAGAAAACATGGCCGGACTATATCGAACTTAGTACAGCCTCGGGATCAATCCGAATCTCATCAAATAAAAAAAACAATGCCGACAGATTACTCGTGCTTTGCACGAGTAATTTTGACAAAAAAAATCGCATCTGCATTCATCAGCTTCCTGAGATCACGAAGAAACAATTCCATTTAAGCAAATCTAAATCCTCAATTGGAATTTGAATATATCATCAGCATCGAAATAAAGGGTTTCAAAAACTCCGGCAGCGAATAGTTCATCACTCACAGGCTTTAAAAGCACCGGGGCGGGAAGAGGCGCTCACCTGCCGCGAAATTCAACATAACTAATCTTATGTTGACCAATAGGTAGGTACATTCCGAGAATAATTTCTCAAAGAACACTTATTTTCGGGCTTCTTTTGAGAATTACGAGACTTTCCATCAGGCATAATCATAGTTGTATAAATTCTTGCAACCAGACTTGCCCTGTCTAACTTCGAGTTCTATGACTTCTGACATGTACCGTCGTCGTTCAGAACAAGAACACCAAATCCAATGTCAAACGTACGAGACCTTAACCCCTCAAACGACAAGGCATTGACCCCGGTTGTTTTAGGCGTTAGGCCTTGTTCTCTCCTAGAAAAAATGATGATCCTCAGGCGGGGCTGGACGACCGCGTGGTCGAAATTGTTAAGTGCGTCGCATTTCTCAACCTGCACGAACGAATCTAGGGCATGAAGCGGATCTGTTTTGTTCATCCCCAAAGCGGAGACGATTACCTTGAAGTTCTCGGCGAGAGCGAGACCATAGGAAAAGCGCCATTCGATGACGGAACTTATCGAAGGATCCTTGAAGATCTCAAGGCGCACTACCCCGGGTTTGGCGACAATGGCCAGGCTGTTATCGATGAGAACTGGGCTTTCAACGCGATGAAGATCCTGATGGAAGCCCGGACTGGAAGTCAGGCAGGCTCTTGACAAGAGCGCGGCAGATCAGCTCCGGCAAATGGCCTCCCCATTCCCGTCAATCTATTCTGCCGCCCAGCGCGTTTCAGTCAGGGGCTTCAGCCGCCTATTCATGCTGCTCATGCACGATCGCCTCCGGCTCGACCTCCAGAGCGCTAGGCCAAACACGAATCCCCTCGAATAGCCGGTCCCGTAATCCACCTTTCTTAGCCCAATTCCAGACTTCGGATTTCAGGGCGGCATTAGATTTGATTTTTTCTCCCGCACGCTGCGAAACAATTGAAAGCTGCAATTCTCGCGCTCGGGATTTGGCAGAGACAAACCCGGCTTCCTGGACTCCGGGACTCGCTTCTTAAGAGAGGCTAAGAGAGGCGACGAAATCGGCACAAATAAGTAAAAATGCAAAGATAACTCTAAAAAGTGTTATCTTTTGTTAAATCGTGTTATTTTAAATAACCGCCTAAACGCGACTGCACTGTTTTTCCCGTAGCTCTCCGAGCTGCAGCCGGTTGTGTTGTTGTGCTTTCTAAATCAGTCAATCCACAAATCCGTTATGCAGACACCTCTATTCAAGTTTCAACCCCTGACCCAGGCTGTAATCTGCGCCGCACTATCTTTGTCCGCGATCCAGCCGGCCCTTGGCCTCCAGAATATATATTCCACGGGAGACTCATATGACTGGGCTTCTCAGATCCACGAGGTCACAGTCCAGGGAGATGATATCGCGATCGGGGAGGCCAACGCCTGGAACAATGGTCTGTTTCACATAGGAACGGGCACCACTCAGTCCGTCTCTATTGCTAAACTGGGGCTTTCTAACAGCCGCGCTGACATCACGGGCTCTGTCATATCGATCAACCAAATCACGGGCAGCTGGGGCTCCTCTCTCGACGCGCGGGCCGGCACCTCGATGACGCTGGGCAGCAGCGCAGACTCAAAAGGCCAGCCGCTTATCGCCGGAGGCGCCGGCTCAAGCATCACTCTCGCCTCCGGCGGCAGCCTCGTCTCCTATATCGAGTTCAGCGCCCAGAACGGAAACTCAAAGGAGAAGCCCGCCAGCCTTACGCTCAAGACTCAGGATGACATCGTCCAGACTCTGGGAGCGCAAACTACCAGGAAAGGCTTCTCCGCCATTGAGCACTCCTCCTTCGAAGCCGTTTCGGAAAATGGCAGCATTGTCACGAACCTCGGCATTCTCGCCAGCAACGACGCCACAGTGAAGCTCTTCGCCCGCAACGGAAAGGTAGAGCTCACGAGCGGCAGCATCGATCTGGTCGAAAACACCTACGGACAGAGCTCTTCGGTTACGGTCGAAGCCCGGTCTCTCAATATCTATCAAGGCTCCGTCCAAGTCAGCGCCCCGCTGGGTCCGGACTGGTCTCAGGCCAAACCGGATAAAAAAACGAAGTTCACCTTCGAGGGCGGCAGCCTCAGCGCGAAGTCGATCTCCGGCATCGGTGCCACGATTGCCATCAATGCCGCCGATTCCGTGACACTGACCGGACTGACCGGAGACAAAGCGACGGTTTATGCCCTGGACACCGACCTCACGCTCGGTGGTGGCTCCGCGCAAATCAACATTAATGGAGGCATCGCCGTCCACGCCGCCACGGACGCCACTTCGTCCGTCAAGATTAAGGGGGCATCAATCGATATCGACCCCACTGCCGGGTCGAACGCACTCTCTGTTGAGGTTCACGGTTCAGGCAGCACTCTTGAAATCGGAGGGCAGGATTCCCTTGTGAATATCACAGGACGCGTTTTTGCTGATTCTGGCACCGTTGTCATCGACGGCAGCTCCGTCACTTCCGGGCACGGCTCGACAGGCACCTCGTATCCCCCTGAGGCCGTGCGCACCGCACAGGGCGGCCATGTGGCGATCGGACACGACACGACCGGGACGGTGGAACTCACCGGACGGCTCCTCACTTCTGACGGTCAGTCTTCGCTCGAAGTCAACGGTCTGGACATCAAAGTCAACAGGACAAGCCTCCAGAGTCCCTACGACGAAGCCACCCTGGCGACCACGGGGACCGACACTTTAAGGCTGGGCAACCTGCCTTCCAAAACTGAAACTCAGTCGCTGCAAGTTAAAGGCGTAGCAGCTGCCAACGGTGGTTCCATCGAACTGTACGGAGACAAGATCACGGTGGACGGCGGAACCGAGCGGACGATGCGTGAGTACTCGAGGATCAGCCTTTTATCGCCGGATGGAAAAATAACGGCCGGAGACAGCCGGACATCTTCCGTCACGCTTAACGGCTCGGTCATCGGCTCGGCTGGCACGGTCGATGTCTACGGCGAGTCGATCCACATCCTCGCCGGCCAAAAAAACGAGATCGCGCTGATAGCGGGCGGCGGAAACAAGCCTTTCGCCGGTGACATCACAGTTGGAACAGCCGAGGACACCCGATTGATTCAGATCGAAGGCAAGATCGTCTCCGCGAGCCGTCCCGTGACGCTTCGCTCCGGCGGATCCCTCAGCATCAGTTCCGACACCGACTATGCGGTAGAAAGCCTCTCAGGAGCCGCCTACATCGGAACCGATGAAACGGGCAGCGTGACAATCGACCAAGCGGTCATCGCCCGGGGCGCAGTCCTGGACATACGAGGCGGAAACATTTCGCTTTCTACGGAAAAACAACAGTGGGCTGCTCACGCGGGCGGCGCCGCGGTGAGCTTGGGATCTGACGCGACCGAATCACTTAAGGTGACGGGAGGCCTTCTGGCCGACGGCAGCACGCTGAACGCTCTGGGCCGGGCGATTCACATCGAGACCGTTTCGGGCGAAACCGCGGGCCAGACCAACGGCTCGAGTCTCACGATCGGAGATCAAAAGACTCAGAGCGCGACCGTTTCGGGAAGCCTCCAGACCTACGGCGGCTATCTCCAAGTTCAGGGCAGCACCCTAGAGCTGAACGCCAACGGAGCGCATCAGGCCCTTCTCGCACGCGGCGGCGCCATTGATGCGGGCACCGATGGCGCAGGCAGCAGTCTCAGCATCGTCGGCAACGTGCTCGCTCTGGGCGCCCCCATCCATCTGGGATCAGCGCAGCGCGACCTCGCCTCGGTCTCGGGTGAGCTTGACGCGAACGGCGGCGCCATTTCGGTGCAGGGCCGTCGCATTGTCCTCTCGGACCACGGCGAGGCCTATGCGGCGCACTCGAACGGTTCGGTCATTGACGTCGGGACCGACGGGTCTGATCAGATCGCGGCCACAGGCACAGTACTCGCGGAAAATGGCGACATTCACGTCGGTTCGAAACAGACAGCCTCCGTCTCACTGACGGGACAGGCCCATGCCCTTGGCTCTGACATTACGATCACTGCGGCCAGCGTGTTCCTCGCGGGCTCGGGCGAAGAACCCGCAGGGCTGGCTGAAAACGGCGGCCTTCTCAGCCTCGGCGGTGAGAAAGCCGGTCTGGTTTCGATTTCAGGAACAGCCGCCGCCCGGAAGGGCGGGGGCGTGGAAATCGGCGGGGAAAGCTCCGGCGCCAATGTGAGTGGCAACCTTGAAGCCGAATCGGGCGGCGTCATCCGGGCCCGCTTCAACACCGCTGGCTCTCTTCTTTCCGGCTCCGTCCTCTCTCAGGGCGAAGGTTCCGAAGTGACGGCCCAGTTCCACGGCGGCCGGTTCTCGGGCGAAGTGCTCGCACAGGATTCCGGGGCGGTAAACCTGGAGTTTACCGGAGCGGGCGCTCAGCTCGAGGGCTCGATCGAGGCGCACAGAAATGGCACCGTGCAGGCCTCCTTTGCCGAGGACGCTGGTTTTTCCGGCAGAGCGTTCACCACGAACAGCAACACCGCCACGAACCTGTCCTTCATCACCGGCAGCTACTGGAACGTAACGGCAGACAGCAACGTGACCTCGCTCACCGTGGATGGCACCGCCGCCATCAGCCTCAGGGGTGCAGCCTCCAGCCTTACAGTCGACCAGACCCTGAGGGGTTCCGGCGCCCTTTTCGATCTGGACCTCGACGCCTCCAACAAGAACAACCGCTCGCCCTCGGCCCGGAGCGACTACCTGTACTTCAGCGGAAGCGCCGAAGGCAGCCAGAAAATCGACTTCGACGCATCGAGCTTCAGGGATCTCTCCGAGGGTGACAAGCTTTATTTCGCCACGGCGGCCGACAGCGGCCTGAGCTTCACCTCGGCCCGAAACCTGACCAACCTGTCCTTTGAAGGCGCTCTGTACGACTACAGCTACGCCATCGACCGGGAAAGCTCCGCCCAAGGCAACGACTGGTTCTTCAGGATGACCGGCCGCAGGGACAACGGCAGCGCCGAAATCCTCTCCGAATACGGCATGCCCGGATACCTGCTCGGCACCGAAATGGACCGGCTCAACAAGCGCGAAGGAGAAGCAGTTCACGCTCCGGGCTCTCAGGCCGGACTGTGGGTTCGGACCCGCTACGGACAGGCTGCGGTCTCGCATGTCCAAAACAAATACGCGCTGCTTCAGCTCGGGGCCGATGTGAACCGCGTCACTGAAAGCGGCCGTGTTACGCTGGGCTTTGCGTTCGACTACACGGACGACAGTCTCACCTTCAGGCGCGGCGACGGCGACGCCTATCGCTACGGAGTATCTTTCTACGATACGTGGCGGAACACTTCCGGATGGTATGCCGACGCGGTGCTGCGGGCCGGCGTGATCTCCAACCGGCTGCAGGGTGCCAGTTCCGGCGGCCAGGCCCTGAACACGCGCTTCCACAATTCCTACGGCAGCGCAAGCCTTGAGGTAGGGCGGAAGGCTGAACTGAAAGGCGGCTTCTTCATTGAGCCGCAGGCCCAGTTCCAGATCTCCGTCATTGACGGAGCCTCCTTCACAACCAGCAGCGGCGTGCGCGGCGATGAAGGCAGCGTGGTAAGCGCCGCGGGGCGCGCAGGATTCCGCGCGGGCCGCAGCCTAGGCACAGGCGCACTCTACTTGAAGGGCGATGTGCTGCATGAATTCGCGGGCGACCGTGCCATGCGCGCGACCAGCCTGGACGGTCGGGAAACTATCCGGCGCTCCTCTGACGGCAGTACCACCTGGTACGATGCAGGCTTGGGCGCGAACGTGAACCTCGGCCGGCGCACCTTCCTCTGGGCGGATGCCGAAGGAGTATTTGGCGGCGGCTACGGTAGCGCCTGGCAGGTAAACGCAGGCGTGCGCTGGAAGTTCTAGCGCAGTCCCGGGACCGGAGTCAGGCGCCTCGCACTCTGAAACGCCCTCCGGTCCCGTGCAGCCTTTTCCCCGTTCGCAGCAGAAAAAGAGAAAAAAGGGCAACAATCGTCCTTTCGGGCAGAGGAAGGTCGCTCAAAAGCCCATCAACTCATTCCTGAACGGCAAAGCTTTCCTCAACTCTGCGGCCAAGCCCCCGCAGACAAACGGGAACCGGACCGCTCTTGAGGATAAAAGCCGATGAAATACATCAATCTGGGTCAGACCGGCATCCGGGTGAGCTGCTTCTGCGCAGAGTGCATGAGCTGCGGCTGTCCGAGCTCCGAGTTCCATCTCCGGAGTTGGACCAGCCTCAGACCGAAAAAAATGGCCAAATGCGCGCTCGGTCTCGACGTGAATTTCTTGGATACCGCCCGCATTTTTTCAAGCGACACCAGCGAGTCCTTTCCGGGCCGGAGCCTGAAATCCTCGGGGTCAGCAGCCACGACATGGTGATCTCCTCCAAGGTCTACTTCAATCCCGGCTTCCTGTCGAAAGAGACGCACACCGCGAAATCAACCTAACGCTCAAGCGCCTCAGCACCGAGTGCCTGGATCTCTACCAGATCCACCGCTTCGACTGCCTCCGCCCGATCGAAAAGGCGATGGTAGCGCTCGACACGCTCGTAAAGTCCGGAAAGATTCGGGCGATCATCGATTCGGCCATGTGCGGCTGCCGGTTCCACAACATGCAGATCTGCACCAAGCAGCATGGCTAGACCAGTTTCTCAACTGTTCAGAACCACTTCAGCCTGCTCTACCGCGAAGACGACAGGGAGCTGATCCCGATAGGGCAGCAGGAAGTCGTGAGCCGCATTCCCTGCCCGCCAGCTCGAGGGCGGGCACCTTATATCCAACCCAGCTGGGAAAGCGACACCTGGAGAAGCCCTACTGCCCCCACGAGATCGTGGGCGCATTACAAAAGAACAGTAGCTGCAGGAAGCGAAGCGCTACGACATCGCCTGAACGGCATCCGGGCGCTCTTTGCGCCCGGAGCCCAGCTGTTGACTCGGCGGTTCGCGCCGGAGGCAGACTTCAGCTGTCCAGCCCCTTGGCGTGAAGCCAATCCTGGATCAGTCCGGCAATCAGCCTGTTGTTTGTTCGGCCGTCAGGACGCGGGGCTGGCGCGGATGCCGATTCCGGCAGGAGGACAACCCGGGTGCCCCTGCCGTAGCGGTTCCAGGCCGAGGTGAACTACCTTGACGGGAAATTCATATGAAAAAGGAACAGCCAGAAATTGCCCGGCAGGCCGGCTCTTTTGCCTAAAAATCCAGCGAGTCCATTCCCCGGAAGGGACCGCTCGGCCCGGAGAGGCGGAGCAAGGGCGTCTCAGCCCTGCGCGGCCATCCGGTTCAGGGCGATCGTAAGCAGCGCGCTCGCTCCGGTGGAAATCGCCTTGTCGTTGAAGTCAAAGCACTGGCTGTGCAGCGCGGCGCCGTGCGCAGAGTCTTCGTCCTTCATGCCGAGCCTGAAAAGGCAGCCGGGCTTCGCCGCGAGCATGAACGCAAAGTCCTCTCCGCCAGCGTTGCGCTGCCAGGGCTGCACATTTTCCTCGCCCAGCGAGCCCTGCAGCAGCGCCTTCGCCTCCCTCACCCGCTCGGGGTTGTTGTACATGGCCGGATAAAGCCTGGTGTATTTCACCTCGGCCTTCATCTCGTAGGCGGCGGCAATGCCCGCGGCGATGGTCTTCATGCGCGTCTCGATGATGTCCTGCACATCCGGCTTGTAGCAGCGGCAGGTTCCGCGAAGCACCGCGGTCTGCGGAATAACGCTCGTGGCCTCGGGCGTGCCCGAGAGGATGCTGCAGACCGACACCACGGCCGTGTCGTCCGGGTTCACATTGCGCGAAACAATGCTCTGGAAGGCGAGCACGGCTTCGGAGGCCGCCACGATCGGGTCGCGGGCGAGATGAGGCCGGGAACCGTGCCCGCCCCTGCCCTCGAACGTGATTTCAAAGACGTCGGCGTTGGCGGTGGCGTAGCCCTCGATGAGCGCGACCTTGCCCAGCTCGACTCGCGGCTCGGAATGCAGGGCGTAGAACTCCTCAATGCCAAAGCGGTCGACAAGACCGTCCTCGAGCATCCGGCGCCCGCCGGCAAAGCCTTCCTCGCCAGGCTGGAAAATGGCGGCAAGCGTTCCCTTGAAATCCCTGTGGCGGCACAGCCAGCGCACCGCGGCCAGCAGCGTGGCCACATGGCCGTCGTGCCCGCAGGCGTGCATACGCTTTCTCAGGCCGCTCGCCCAGGGCTTGCCGGTCATCTCGTCGAGCCCCAGCCCGTCATAGTCAGCCCTGAGACCGATCGTTCGACCCGGGCAGTTTCCACGCACGAGCGCCACGATGCCCGTCACATCCGGGCCGCCGACATGGGTTGCAATCTCGTCCACGCCGAAAGCCTTCAGCGCTTCGACAATTTTCTCCGCCGTATGCGGCAGATTCAGACCCACTTCCGGCTCACGGTGGATCTGATGGCGGATTTCCGCACAGACGCGGGCGTCTTCCTGAAGCTCCGCGGGTTTAACCAGTATGGACATGCTTAGTCTCCTCCTTTTGCAGAATACTGGGATTCTAATCATGCGGCCCGGCGCCGAAGACGCCAGACGGAGGTGCGCGCGGGAAACAGCGCTCTTTCTTTCTCACGCGGGCCGGGCCTCCGCTCACGAACCGAAGGCCCGGGGGCTACAATGCCCGGGGCTCCTGTCAGGAATTCAATTCATGGACAACAGAGAAAATCCAGCGGAAACGCGCCCGGGGACGGTGACGCTCGGCGAAGACGCCTACCAGCTCCTGCGGGTCTACTGCCCGTTTTGCGGAAAACCGGAACGTGAGGGATGCGAACACCGCCTTTTTGCAACTGAGCTCGATTCGATCGAGCGGATCCGCCCAGAGTTCTCGCGCTTCATCAGCGCACAGTACGGACTGGCCGCGGACGAGCAGGTCGATGAATCGGCGCTGCTGCCGCGCAGGCTCTGGGGCCGGTTTCGAAACGTCGCGGAACTCGCGGCCGATGCAGCGGGACAGCTCGACCGGAAGATTCCCGAAGGGCCGGGAACCCTCACGCTGAGGATTGCGAACCGGAGGCGCCATGACAGGCGCGAGGTTTGCTTTGCCTCGCCTCTGGCGCTGGCCGCGTTAAGGCGCTTAAATGGCGGTAACCAGGGGAAGGATGAAGCCTAGCGGAGCAGTCCTGGCAGCAGCCCGGGCTCGCCCAGGGCTTCAAACAGGCGGCTGTAATCGGCAAAAGTGCCCCAGCTGCTTCCCCACTCGATTTTCATGAGCTCTTCCTGCGGCACGCCGCATTTTGCAGAAAGCTCCTGAAGGGTCAGGCCCAGGCTCGTGCGCTTCTGCGCAACCCTTTGCCCGCACAGCCTCATCAACTGGTCCACCGGAGAGCGGCCGCGCTCCTTGAGGCCTTCGGGGCTCAGAAATCCGCTGCAGGTGGCAAACCCGTCGATTCTCCAGACAGCCTTCAGGTAAAAGCTGAGCGGTGCGTCCGTGTCCCCGCGCTCCACTTTTTCCAGAGCTGCCTTTGAAATTCCGGCTTTCAGGGACATCCTTGCAAAAGTAAGGTGCATCGACTGCCTGTTGCTGCGGATCCGCAGCCCCAGTATTTGAGCGGTCCTGTTGATTTGCAAAGGCGACTCCCCTTGTGCAGACGCTGTTTCTACCATTCTCAAGCAAGCTCCGAAGAGGAGTTAACGGGTGCAATGATATGTAAAGATTCGTAAGAATCACCATGATTATAGAGAAAGTCTCTACTTAAAAGTAAGTAACTTATAGGCCTATTGACAGCAGTCAAAGGGCCGAAAAACCGTAAGTAATACCTAAATGTTTGTAAAATGGACGCTTTGCTGATTAAAAAATCTCTTTCCGGTGAATTTAAAAAATATGATGGGGAATAAAGCCCTTTCGAGATGGGTGGCGCTTTTCTGCGGCATGGCCTGCGTAGCCTCCGGAATAGCCATGGCGACCCAGGCCGGCATTGGAACCACGCCGCTTTCCTCCGTGCCGTATTCGCTCACCTTCGTCACGCCCTACAGCTTCGGCGAGCTCACGATCGCAATGAACGTCATCTTTTTCTTCGTCCAGTGGGCGCTGCTTGGCAGCCGCTTCAAGCTGCGGCTGAATCTCCTGCAGGTGCCGCTCGTCCTGGTCTTCGGCTTTTTCATCGACGCGGCGATGTGGGTTCTTTCATTTGTGACGCCTGAGGCCTACGGAGCACGACTTGTGCAGAATACAGCCGGGAGCGCCCTGCTCGCTCTCGGAATCGTTCTCGAAGTGGCCTCCTACACGACGAGCCTGCCGGGCGACGGCGTCGTCATCGCGGCCTCAATGGCCTTCCACAAGCCGTTTCCCCGGGTGAAGTTCGTCTACGACTGGACGCTTGTGCTCATCGCCGCCGCGATCGGCCTCATCTTTCTGGGACACCCGGAGGGAATCCGGGAGGGCACCGTCTTGTCGGCGATCACCACCGGACTTTTTGCGAAGCTCTGGCAGAAATTTCCCCCTCTGCGCCGGCTCAGGGAGAGCAACGGCTGAACGCCTGCCGCGGCCGTCAACTATTTATAATGACCTCAAACTAAGTTAATCCTATTAGGTAAAACTATTTACAGCTCACGCTCCGCCTCATGAATCGCCGCCAGTTCCTTTTTGCTTCAGCACTCGCCCCCATTCTGCGGGAGGTTCGTGCGGCCAGGCACTCGCCCCTGCCCCGGCTCGAGCTCATCACGACCTCCGACTATCAGTGGACCGGGGTTGCTGTTTCTAAGGCGAATCGTGTTTTCGTAAGCTTTCCGACGATTTCCGACGATTTCCGAATTCCCGTCCTACCACGTGGCCGAATTGAAGGGCGGGGTGCCGGTGCGCTTCCTCGACCGCGAGGCAAACAGCAGCTTCAAAAGCGTCACGGGCATTGTCGTCGACTCCGAGGACCGGCTCTGGGCGCTCGACTCGGGCAAACTCGAGGGCATGAGAGCGCGCAGGGCCGGAGCGAGACTCGTCTGCATCGACCTGCGGCGCAATCAGGTGAAAAGCGTTCATCCGATCCCGCCCTCGCTACTGGTTGACGAAAGCGACCTTTCGGACTTCAGGATTGATACCGCGCGGCACTGCGCCTACATTTCCGACGCGGGCGCCGGCGGGCTGATCGTGATCGACCTGAAGACGGACCGCGGCTGGCTCGCGCTCGACCGCAGGACGCCTGAGACCCGGGCCAACGCCCGCTTTGTGGCCATGCCCGCCGGCAACGTGGTGCCGGCCTCGCCCCACATCGACGGCGTCACCCTGTCGGAAGACGGCCGATCGCTCTATTTCACGCCCCTGATCGAAACGCGAATCTTCGGCATCCCGACCGAGTGCCTCGCCGACGGGCGGCTCACCTCCGAGCAGCGGCGCCGCAAGATCCGCACGATCGCGGACAACATCCATCCTTCCGCCGGCATGGTCGTGCGCAGGGGCATGATCTACATGGGAGACCTCCAGAACTCGAAGCTGCTCGCCTACAGCCTCGCCTCGCGCCGGGCCCGCACGCTGGAGTACCCCACGCGCTTCCACTGGGCGGACGACTTCGCGCTCGACGCCCGGGGCCGCATCTGGTTCACCGAATCGCAGAAAGACATCCCTGTCGCCCGCCGCAGGCCCTACAGGCTCTTTCGCCTCACCCCCGCCCCCTGAGGCGCCCGCCGGGAGCCGCCTTTCTCCCCGCTGTTAATAAAAACGATTATCATCCTCACATCTTTGTGATGTTCCTGGAGAATAATCCTCATGTACAAAACGATCCTTGGAGTGAAGGGCATGGTCTGCCCGATGTGCGAGGCGCACGTGGCCGGGGCGATCAGGGAAAATCTGGGCGAGGACTGCAGCAAAGTTCGGGCGAACCGGAAAAAAGAGTGCTGCGAAGTCCTCACCGAAAAGCCGATTCCGGAAAGCGACTTCAGAAAGGCTCTGGACGGAACCGGTTACGAGATGACCACCTTCGCCCAAGAAGAGGAAAAACCGAAAAAAGGGTTCTTCGCGAAGCTTTTCGGGTGAACGGACAGCCTCTTCAGGCCCAGCGCCTGAAGACGAGGGAAGTGTTCACCCCTCCGAAGGCGAAGTTGTTCGAGACGGCGTATTCGGGGTCGATCTCACGCCCCTGCCCGATGATGTAATCGAGCTCGCCGCACTCCGGATCCGGCTCGCGCAGGTTGACTGTGGGGGCGAACCACCGGTCGTTCATCATGCGCAGCGTGAGCCAGGCCTCGATCCCGCCGCAGGCGCCCAGCGTGTGGCCGAAATACCCCTTCAGGGTTGAAAACGGGACTCGGCTACCGAACAAGGCGGCTGTGGCGAGGCTCTCGGAGCGGTCGCCCTGCACTGTGCCGGTGCCGTGGCCGTTGATGTAGCCCACCGCTGAAGGGGCGATGCCCGCGGACTCGAGCGCCTGCTGCATGCAGATCCGCATCGTCTCCGAGTTGGGGTTGGTCACGTGGCTTGCGTCGCAGTTGGTCGCAAAGCCCGTGATCTCGCCCCAGATCCGGGCGCCGTGCGCCTTCGCATGATCGAGCGACTCGAGGATCAGAGTCCCCGCGCCCTCCCCAATCACAAGCCCGTCGCGGTGTTTGTCAAAAGGCGCCGGAGTAAGCTCCGGCGTGTCATTTTTAACGCTGGCCGCAAACAGCGTGTCAAAGGCCGCCGCGTGGGCCGGCGTGAGCTCCTCGGAGCCGCCGGCCACCATGACGTCCTGCAGCCCGTAGCGGACCGCCTCCCAGGCGTAGCCGATCGCCTGGCTGCCCGAGGTGCACGCGCTCGAGGTGGGGATGACCCTTCCGCGCAGGCCGAAAAAGAGGCTGATGTTCACCGCCGTGGTGTGCGGCATAAGCCGCACGTAGCTCGTGCCCGTGATGGAGGCGGTGCTGTGCTCGGAGAGCATCGTGCCGAACTCCATGATGCTTTTGGTGCAGCCTACGCAGGAGCCGTAGGCGACGCCCGTGCGGCCGCTGCCGAGCACGGGATCGCCGGAAAGTCCGGCCTCGGCCAGAGCGAGTTCGGCCGAGCGGGTCGCCAGCTGCGCCACCCGCCCCATCGAGCGGGTTTTCTTCCTCGTGTAGTACTCGGGCAGAGTGAAATTCTCAACCGGGGCCCCCAGCCGGCAGTTGAGTCCCTTGAACTGCCCCCAGTCCTCCATCACACGGACGGCGTTGCGCCCGGCCTGAAGCCGCGGCTTGATCTCCGCCCAGGCGCTGCCGAAGGCGGTGATCGCCGAACCCCCCGTCACCACAACACGGCGCGGCGTCACAGCAGGCCTCCGTTCACCGAAATCACCTGCCGGGTGATGTAGGCCGCGCCCTCGCCCGCCAGAAATGCGACCAATGAGGCCACTTCCTCGGGCCGGCCCATCCGGCGAAGCGGAATCATCGACTTCGCCGCCTCGAGCGCTGCAGGCTCCATGCGGACCATCCCGGTGTCGATGAGCCCCGGGGCAACGGCATTGACCGTGACCCGGCGCTTTCCGAGCTCCACGGCAAGCGCCTTCACCGCGCCGATGAGACCAGCCTTCGCGGCGCTGTAGTTCACCTGGCCGCGGTTGCCCATCAGGCCTGAGACCGAGGTGATGGCAATGATCCGGCCGCCGTCGCGAAGCCCGAGCATCGGCATGACGCAGGGCTGGATCACGTTGTAGAAGGAATTGAGGTCGGTGTCGATGACGCTTTTCCAGTCCTCGGGGCTCAAAGCCGGAAAGGCCGCGTCGCGGGCGATGCCCGCGCAGGCCGCAATACCCCAGTAGGCGCCGTGCGAGGCGATGTCGGCTTCGAGGGCACGGCGGGATGCGGGTCCATCGGCGACGTCAAACGAGAGGACCCGGGCCGAGCCGCCGGAGCAGCGGATCTGATCGGCCGCCTCCTCAGCGCGGTCCCTTCCGCTGCGGCAGTGAAGCACGACGGGAAAGCCCCGGGCGGCAAGTTCGAGTGCACAGGCGCGCCCGATGCCGCCGCTTGCGCCGGTCACAAGAAAAGTGCGGGAAGAATGAATCATGCTGCCTTATCCAGTAGCTCAGTAAGCTCGAAGTTCCGGGGCTGGCAGACACTCACGCGCCCGCAGGCGAGGAGCCTGCCGCCGCAGAGGACCGAACCCTCGAAGGAGCCCAGCGGCCCCTCGTAGAAAAGTTTGCTCATTTTAACCTCGAGGCGGCCGCGGCGAGGGATTTCAGCCGCGCGCACTTCGAGTCCGCGCACGCTCAGCAACAGCCCCAGGGGCGCGTCGCGCTGCTGCTCGGGCAGGCGCTCGTTCTCCTGCCGCCGCCAATAGCCCGCCCAGACGCCGGCCGTCTGGGCCATGAGCTCGATGAAAAGAGTGAGGGGCAGCCGCCCCGCCTCGTCCGCAAAAATTTCAAGCGGCCCGGAGGCGCCGGCCTCCGCACTGCAGCGGGCCGAGTCTTCCGTGATGCTTTCAACACGGTCGAGAACGAGCATCGGCGGCCGCTGCGGAAGGTACAGGGACAGCGCACCGAAGGGAAGGCCTTTTTCTGTTTCAGCCATCAGCCGCTCCGAAAAGAAGGGAGGCGTTGCTGCCTCCGAAGGCGAAATTGGAAGTGAGCACGGGGCCGGGCTCCACCCTCTGGGGACGAAGAGGAAGCCTGATTCCGGCCAGCTCCGGATCGCGCACCCGCCCCGGCGCGAACTGTCCGGGAATGAGGCCGCCCCGGGATGACAAAAGCACCGCAAGCACCGCTTCGAGCGCTCCCGCGGCACCCAGCGTGTGTCCCGTCAGGGGCTTGGTCGAGCTGCACAGCGGCGCATCTCCCACCGCTTTGAATGTCGCCGCGGCCTCCATGGCGTCATTGAGCGGCGTTCCGGTGCCGTGAAGGTTCACGTAGGAGAGGTCCCGCCCGCTCAGACCCGCGCTCTCCAGCGCGCTGTGCATCGCTTCGCAGGCGCCCGAGCCGGCCGGGTCCGGCGCCGTCATGTGGTGGGCGTCGGAACTCTCTCCGAACCCCAGAAGCGCCACGGGGGACGGCTCGCGAGAGAGCCACAGCAGCGCCGCGCCCTCGCCGATCGTGATGCCGTCCCGTCCGGCAGAAAACGGGGCACAGAGCCTGGGCGAGAGCGCCCCGAGCGAAGAAAAGCCGTTGACCGGCAGCCTCGCCAGGGTGTCGGCTCCGCCCACGATCGCCGCCTGCACAAGCCCGGACTCGATCAGCTTCGCGCCGCTGATCACGGCGCGGATGCTGCTCGTGCAGGCCGTTGAAACCGTATAGGCCGGTCCCTCGGTGCCGAGCCACGCCGAGAGAAACCTCGAGGGGTCGCCAAGCTCCTGGCATTCCGCGGCAAACGGGCGGCGCTGCTCTCCGGGCCTCGCCCTGACGACCGAACTCACGTAGCGGTCGGCTTCATCCGACCCCGACGTACTCGTGCCCAGCACCACCGCAACGCCGTCGCGCGGCGTGGAGCGAAGCAACCGGGCGAAGTCCGGGCAGCCCTCCCAGGCGGCCCGGAGAGCCCTGTTGTTGCGGCTTTCCTCGCGGGGAAATCCCTCGGGCATCGGCGGCAGCGGCTTCGTGAAGTGCCCGAGCCAGACGGCGCGCCCCCGGGTGAGGAACCCCTCCGTCAGGCGCATGCCGGGAGCGCGCCCGAGAGCGAGGTTTGCCAGAGTTTCGTCCGGTCCGCAGCCGAGGCTGCTCAGGGCGGACACGGCGTTCACATAGATCAAGGCCGCCTCCCCTGCCGCCTGCGCCTTTGGAGCACCGCCTCAAGGGCCAGCGTCACAGGCGAGGCGAGAAATGCCGCAAATACCCCGGTCGTAAGCGCGAGCCCGAAGTTCGCGACGGCCGCGGTCCTGCTGAAGACAAGAATCCCCAGTGAGGCTACCGTCGTGAGCATCGCGGTCACAACGGCGAAAAGCGTCGCTTCCGAATCGCGCTGCCTCGAGCCGAAGAAAAGCGAGTAGTCGATTCCGATGCCCAGGATCAGGATGAGCGCGAAGAGCGAGAAGATGTTCACCGGTAGGCCTGCCCAGCCGAGGGCCGCGATTCCCGAAGCGATCGACAGCGCGCAGGGAATCAGCAGCCCCAGGGCCCGCAGCGGGCCGCAGGCAAAGCCGTAGGCGAGGATGATCGCGGTGCCTGCGGCCGCAAGCGTCACGGTCACGCTCTTGCGGACCTCGCCGAAAAGCTGCGAAAAATCGCTCCTTCGGTCCACCCAGGCGCATCCCGGCACCGAACCGGCAAGTGCAGCGAGCGCCTCATCGGCTTTCGCGTTTCTTCCCGCCTGCACAGGCACCAGAATGGCGGTGCGGCCCACGCCTCCCTCGATGAGGCCCGACCAGCTGCGGCTCAGGTAGTCGCGCAGCCAGGTCCGCAGCTCCAGCGGATGCAGCCGCTCGCCTGTCCGGACCGAAATCCCGGCTTGCGCGAGGCGGCGCTTCACCTCTGGCATCGCCCGTTCAATGAGCGCCGCATCCTCGCGCTGCGCGCGAAGCGAGTGCAGCGGCACCACCGTGGCCCCCTCGATCAGCCCCTTGGCGCGCAGCTGAACGAGCCCGGCCTGCAGGAGATCCTTGCGGTCGAGCGCCTCGTCGGGCGTACTGCCCTGTACGATGAACCAGCGCTGGCTCGTGTCCCGGCCCGTGATCGAGGCGATCACCTGCTCCTGGGCCCGAAGGCCGGGGGGCGAACTCTGCAGGGCGCCGATGTCGTCATCGGTTCCGGCCAGAATGATCCCCGAGACCGAGAAAAGCGCGAGCAGCGCGAGAACCGCCCAGGGGAACAGGCGGCCGCCACGCCAGAGCCCGATGTAGCGCTGGAGCGCCCCTGTGAAGGGGAGGCTCCGGCTCCTGAAGCGCCTCGTGAGCCCCGGGTACCAGACCATGACGGTGACAAAGGAGGCGCAGAGCCCGGCCACGCTGAAAATGCCGAGCTGGCGCAGGCCGGGGAAAGGCGAGAACAGAAACGCCGCATAGGCCGCGCAAGTGGTCGCCAGAGCCTGCAGCAGGAGGGGCCTCAGTCCGCGGGCCGTCTCATAGATCGAAACGCCGGCCCCGGCCTTCATGCGGGCGGTGAAGTAGTGCGTCGTGTAGTCCGCGGAAATGCCGATGAGCGAGAGGCTCATCACGAGCGTGAGAAGATGGATCTTCCCGAAGACCAGGATGGTCGCTGCAGCGCCGGCCGCAGCGCCGACCGCGATGGAAGCCAGGCACAGCGCGAGCGGCAGGACTGAGCGGAAGGCCGCGATGAGAAGCACCAGAAGCAGCGCGAGCGAAATCAGCCCGAGCTTGGAGACATCGTGCCGCGCGCTGCTGCCCGCGTAATCCGAATAAAAGACGGCCCCCGAAGCGGCAAAGCGAGCCCCGGGGAAAAGCGCCCGGGTCTGCCGCTCGGCCTCCTTGATCGAGCCGACGAGGCTGCTCAGCTCCGAGGCCCCGGTAAACGCAGGATCCACTTCGGCGTGCAGGATTCTCCAGCTCCGCCCTTCGGAATCGTTTCCGGTGAGCCACCCGCCGCTGTTGCGCACCCCCCCTTCGCCCCGGTCGATCAGGTTCGAAGTGCGCATGAGAAGAAGCGGATCGCGGGTGAGCTCCGAGGAGGACACGCCCGCCAGCGGCGCATAGAGCTGCGAAAGCACCCATGCGGCCTGCGCGCCGCCCCCCTCCTCGAGCCTCGAACGGGTCTGCTGCGACAGGAACGCGGCCCTATGCTCAAAAAGGAAGCGCGCAGAGTCGCGGGTGCGCACCGGATCAAGCCGCCCGCTGAAAGATGAAAAGCCGGGCAGCTTCGAGAGCCGGTTTGAAAAATCTTCGGCCGCGGCTTCCGGGCCGGATACGGCGAAAATGACCTGCCGGCCCATTTTAGAGGCCAGAGATCGGATTTCCGCGCGCGAGACCTGCCCCGCGGCGGGCTCCGGGATCAGCTCCATCACGTCTGAGGAGACCGGAACCCGGGGAAGCGCGATCAGAAGAAAGGCAAAGAGAACGAAAACAACGCCCGCCCAGCCCCAGGCCGCGCCCGAGTTCGTCCGCAGCTTTGCCGCGGCCGCCTTAAAGACCGAGACGACGTCGGACCGTTTCATCGGGTGCCTCGTTGAGAACCAGGGACCTGAAGTCAATGCGCGTCACTTCCTTCGCAGCCGACCTGAGCTCCAGCGACTCGACGGCCTCGCGGCCCGAGATCCTGACCAGGGAGAACATTCTCGACAGGGGCTCGGCCCGCGCCGCGAGCGAGAGCTCCCAGCGGCCGCCCGGACGCTCTTTGAGGTTCTTCACGTCAAACTGGCTTTTGAAGGCCGAAGCATCCCCGGAAAGGACGGACTGCATGAGGCTTGCAAAGGCAAAGGCCCGGGGGTTGGACTTCGAGGTGACCACTTCGGTGCGGCCGCCCTCGAGCTCGATCGTGATTTTCTGCCTGGTGACCGTCGTGCGCGTCACGAAGGGCGAGGCCTGATCCCAGAGCACGCCCGCACCCTGCACCACGGCCACCCGGCCCCTCGAAACAAGGGGCCGGGCCGCCGCCCGCAGGCGCCGGTTCTGGGTGAAGTCAGCCGTAAGGGTGCGCACGCCCGAAAGCCGCCTTGAAAGACTTTCCAGCGTGAGCTCCTCTGCGCGGCAGAGGAGCGGGTTGCACATCAGAAAAGATAATAAAAACAGCCTTCTTGTGATCATTTTTGAAGTGGTCGTCCAAGATCTCTCATCGGCTCCGGGGACTTCCGGCGCGGTTCCGCCCAGAAATCGTAAAAGTTGAACCACTCGAGCGGCTGCCTGAGCACCTGCTCTTCAAGCCTTGAGGCAAAAGCTTCGGCGAACCGCTTCAGGGCCTGTTCGCGCTCCAGCCTGGGCAGCGAAACCCTGTCGGCCAATTTAGCACAGGAAACCCGGAACCGATTTCCCTCCCGGCAGGCAAAGAGCGTGTCCACCTCGCAGTCGAGGAGCGAGGCGAGAATGTAGGGCCCGGCCGGGAAGCAGGCGGGACGGCCGAGAAACGGCACGCGGATGAAGCGCTCCTTCCTTGCGCGGGCGGCCCCGGCCGGGAGTCGGTCGGCCGCCATGGCCACCCACTCGCCGCGGCGGATCCGGCTTTCGAGCTCGGCGGCCGTTCCCAGGCCGAAGTCCGCGGCCGAAATGACCGTGAGCCTCGAGAGCCCGGCCTCCTTTTCAAGCTCTTTTCGAAACGCCTGCGCGTTTCCCTCGAAGAGCACGACGGTGACCGGCGTGCCCGCGTCGCGCCACGCAAGCGCCCGGCAGACTTCCGGAACCCCGTAGTGGGAAGTGAGGAGAAGCTTTCCCCTCGCGCCCCCGCGGACGGCAAGCGCACGGTCCGCGCCTTGATCGAGCACGATGTCGCGGCTCAGGCTGAATTCGCCGTTCCAGGCGAGGATCCGGTCTAGAAGCGCCTCGCCGAAATGCAGGAAATGCCTGTAACTCGTGAGCGGCTCGCACGGGGAGCTCATGACGCCGCGGGCAGCCGCAAAGCCGCGGACAAGCCGCAGATAGCGGCCGCTTTCCCGCCGGCCCTCCGTCCCGGTGGCCCAGTAAAAGAAAACGACCGGGCGCAGCACTGCGCGAAAAACGCCCCGGCCGAAGCGCCGGTAAATCCAAAGCAGTATCCGGATCCCCGGCGCCCCGTGCCGCTCCGGCTGGACCTCCCAGCCGCCTGAGGCCCTGCGGCTGCCCCTCAGCCTGGACAGCCAGTGAGCCGGGGCCTCCAGCATGAGCTTCGTGTGCATGGCGGAAATGCGAAGGTTGTCCCTGAGGTAATCGAAGTGCGAGACGCCGCCTTCAGGGTAGACGACCCGCGTCGGCACGAACTCCATCGGGACGCCGGCCCAGTGCAGCCGCACGAGGATTTCAATATCGAAGTCCATGCGGCCGCCCGGGCGGCCCGCACGGATCACCCGCATGAAGGCGGAGACCGGGTAAACGCGAAAGCCGCACATGCTGTCGCGAATGTCTGTGGACAGCGTCTCGAGCCTCACCCAGAACTGCGTGATCGCCCGGCCGATGCGCCGTCCGAGCGGAGCACTCTCGTCGTAGACGGGCAGTCCCGAGACGAGTGCCTCGGGACGGCGCCTGGCGCGCTCGAGAAGCAGCGGCGCGTCGGCCAGATTGTGCTGAAGGTCGGCGTCAACCTGCAGCACGTGGGTGTAGCCCCGCACAGCGAGCGCCTCCACCCCCTGCATGACGGCCGCCCCCTTGCCGCCGTTGGCGGCGCGTCGCTCAAGCGAGCAAAAAGGCCTGGCTGCGACCGCCTCGTCAATCAGGCGGCGGTTCTCCCCGTCGCTGCCGTCATCGACGACAAGGCAGGGCAGCTCCAGCCGCGAGACCTTCTCCAGCACCCGCCCCAGCGTCGCGCCATGGTTGTAGCAGGGGATCAGCACGGCAGGCCTGAACTCCGAAGCCTCCTTCATCATGAAGCCCCGCACAGCGCAAGCCTGCCGCGGCTGCAGGGCACTTCGCCCCGGGCCGTCAGAGCAGCAAAGGAAAATTTCACGAGCTCGCCCCGGCCGGCAGGCTCGCGGCGCAGCCTCAGGCACACCCGCTCGCCGGGATAAAGGGGGCGGGTGAACTTGATCATTCCCACTTCGGACAGCCTCAGCCCCCGGGCCTGGGCGCCGGCGTAGTAAAGCACCCATTCAATCTGGGCAAAGCCGGGCGCGATCGGCTGAACCGGGAAATGCCCCTGGAACCATAAAAGCCCGGGCTGCAGCCTCAGCACGACGGCCAGCTCGCCGGAAGGGCCGCTGCGGGGCGGCTCGATCACCTCGGGCCAACGCTCTGCTTCTGTCATTTGAAAAGCTCCAGTAAACGCTCCCTTTCCACCTTGCCCTGCGCGTTGCGGGGCAGCCTCGGACAGCCCCGGAAGAACCTGGGGACGGCAGGAAGCGGCAGCCGGGCTAGAAGCCTGCGCCGCAGCGCAGCCGCTGTCGCGCCAGGCAGGGGCCCTGCGGGATAGCCCGAGACCACAAGTCCGATGGCGGCCCTGCCGTTTCGAACGACCAGCAGAGCCCGGACTTCCCGCCCGTCGAGCTGCACTGCCCTTTCAACCTCTCCGAGGCTCACCCTGTGCTCGGCCACCTTGACGATCTGATCGCGCCGCCCGAGAAGCCTGAAGGAAGAACCCCCGAGGGGTTCAATCAGATCGTCGAGCTGCGCCCGGCCTTCGGGGACAAGCGGGGTCGAAATGATCGCCCGCGCCGCGTCGGCAAAGGCGATGCCCGGCAGAAGGCGCGCCAGCCCCGGCGAATCGCAGGAGCGCCTTGAGGCAATGGCGCCGAGCTCCGTACTGCCGTAGATTTCATCGGCCCAGAGGCCGAGGCTGCTGCGGGCCCTGCCCGCATCCCCGGCGGAAAGCGGGCCGCCGGCGGTGAGCAGAAAGCGGATGTCAGGGCCTTCGGGCGCGGGCTCCAGATAGTGAAGGAAAGTAGGAGTCGTGACGAGGGCGGAGGGAAAGGTGAGGCCCGCAAGGTCTTCAGGCACCTCAAGCCTGCGCGCCAGCACGGGCAGTCCGAGCGCCATCGGCAGCCATATCAGAAAAGAAAGCCCGTACATGTGGAGCGGATCCACGGTGCCGGCGAAGACCAGCCCCTCCAGCCTCGAAGCGAAAAGCGCGGAGGTGATTTCCGCCTCGCGGTCCATCTGCCCAACGCTTTTTCGGACCTCCTTGGGGGTGCCGCTCGAACCTGAAGTGTAAAGGACGAAACCGGCCTCGGGAGGCACTGGCGGAAGCACGGACAGACCTGCGGCAAGGGAGTCGGCCGGATCGATCCGGGGAAGGCTCCCGCGGGGGCCGCGGCCCAGAACAGCGTCGGCCGAGCCGCCAAGCGCCGCGTCGTCCGGCCGTCTGCTGCCGGGCAGGACCGGCGTGCGGCCCGCGCAGAGAATCGCGGCGAAGGAGGCGAGAAAATCCGCTGCCCCCTGGCTTTGAACGGCAATGCGCTCCCAGCCCGTCCTCTCCACAAGCGCGAGCCTGCGGGCCGCCTCCGCGGCGAGCATCCGGACCGTGACCGCCCCGCCCTTTTTGAGAAACAGCGGACGCGAAGGATCCCCCGCCCTCAGCCAGTCATTGAACGGCAGCGGCATGCTGCAGCCTCCTTCGCACCAGGTACTCTGAAGCCATGAGCGTGCCCATGAAGAGGTAGCTGAGGCAGCCATTCCAGAGCCCCCACCAGCGCAGGCTGCCCGAGAGAACCGTAAGGAGCGCCACCGCTCCGTTCAGGATGAAAAAAAAGCACCAGACGAGCGTCACCCTGCGGCAGTAGCGGACCGCCGCGGCGGGAAGCGGTTTTCCGGAGGCGATCCGCGCGAACCGCTCCGCCACCGGCATGCCGCGGATAAGCGAAGAGCTGAAGACCAAGAAAAGAACCGCGTTCACGACAACCGGGTACCAGAGCGCCGCAGCGTCCCTCGCAAAAAAAAGCCCGGCCGCGCAGACCGCGGCGCCCGCACCGGAGACAGCGGCCGCAGAGACGCCTCTGCGGCCGGAGCGAAGCTCCAGCGCGGCCCGGACGCCAAAAAGCACGAGCCCCAGGGCAAACACCCAGAAAAGAGCCCCGAGGGCGAGCCCGGCCAGCACCGCAAGGGGCCACAGCGCAGACAAAGCCGCCGAGGCAGCCCGCAGGACCCGGGCGCGGGATTCAGCGGGCATCCTCAGCCGGCGCGTCCTTCTGCAGCCGCTCCAGCACGTCGAGCACGTCTGAGACCGTCTTCACCTGACGGAAGTCATCAGGCTGGAAGCGGCGCCCGGTTTTCTTCTGCATCTGCACGACCATGTCCACAGCGTCGATGGAATCGAGGTCAAGGTCTTCGAAGAGCTTCGTTTCAGGCTTGACCGTCGAGGGATCCACTTCGAAAAATTTCTCGAGGACCTCGAGCAGCTCGCGGTAGAGTTCGTCCCGGCTCAACTTTTCCATGATATGTCTTTCACCTCTTCAAGCTCTGCTGGGAGCGGATGTAGTCGGCCAGCGTCGAGACCGAACGGAAGCGGCTCCGGTTCTCCTCGGTTTCGCCCCCGATGGCGACCCCGAATTTTTTCTTGATCGCCATGCCGAGCTCCAGCGCATCGATTGAATCCAGCCCCAGTCCCTCTTCGGAAAAAAGCGGGGCCTCGTCTTCGATGTCCTCGGGCTGGACGCCTTCAAGATTAAGCGATTCAACGATGAGCGATTTCAGCTGATTTTCAACGTTATCCGTCATGTGCCGTTGCCTTGGGATATAGATCAGGACAGCCGCCTCGCAATCTCCAGGGTGAGCGCACGGGCCGCAGCCGGGATCGAGTCGGGGCTGCCGTCCCAGCAGCGCCGGGGATCGATTGTGCCCGCGGGCACGAGCCTGATGACCGGCCTTGAGGAGGGAATTCGGTACCAGGGCTCCCCCTTGGCGAGCCAGCTTTCCGAGCATTGTATATTAATCGCCTGGATCAGCCCTCCGCTTCGAAGCGCGATCTGCGCGGCTCCGCGCCGGAACTTCATGACAGCGCCGGGCCTGGTGCGGGTCCCCTCCGGAAAAACAAGGACCGTGCCGCCCGCGCGAAGCCTTTCCTCGCATTCCTGCAGCAGCCGCTCCGGGTCCTCGGAATTGTAGAGATAACCCGCGGCGCACACGACGCCCTTGAGGAAGAAATTATGTGCAAGCGCTTCCTTCACGATGCAGTCCGTCTCGGGCATCTCGGAAGCTATGAAGACGTAGTCGAGCAGCGTCGGGTGATTGGAGACAATCACCGCGCCCCTGCTGCGCGGCAGTGCGCGCAACTCCGAAGTGTCGAGATCGAGCACGCGAAGCCTCCGCAGCAGCCGAAGGTAGAGCCTGAAGGAGGCGCCGATCGTGCGCCTCGCCCGCATCATCCGCCTCTGCGCGTCGGGCTCCGACCAGCACAGCCACCGAAACCAGGTGAGAGAAAGCAGCAGTCCTCCCAGGCCGAAGACCGCCCACCCGAAACCGGTCGCGATCCTTCGCAGCTGAAGCGCCGCGAAGGAGTCCCGGGGCCTGCGGGGAAGCTTAAGCCGCGCCGAAGTCATGTTCTGCTCCAGCGCCAGAGCCGTCGCGGCTCGCGGACTTCGAAGCCCTGCACGCCCGAGGCAAACCCGGAAAGAAGCTGCAGAGCGGGCTCCTGCGCAGCCGCCGCCCAGGCAGCGGCCGAGGGCTCCGCGCACAGCTCCCCGCCCGGGGAGAGCATCAGAGCCACGGCCCAGGGGCCGGGCGGAGGCGCGATTAAAAAACAGCGGCCGATAACCGGCGGCGGATCGTTCTCATAAAAAACCGCGAGAACGCTGCCCGCCCCCGTCCCAAGCGCCGCGGCAGCCTCAAAGAGCGCCGCGGAGAAAGTCTCCTCCCCGGCCGCCACCGAAGAATGAGGGACCCGGCAGTGAGCCTCGATGGAGAAAAAACCCGCCGCCGCATTGTGTACCGACATCATGAAGTCGGTAGGCGAGGGATCCTCGTCCCCCGCAAGACAGGAGAGAATTTTCTCGCAGCGCGGCAGCTCCGCGCTGCGGCTGGCGAAAACCGCAAAGCCCGGGGCAGAGCCCCCTGCGGCCGCAAGGGCGCACTCGACGGCAAGCCGCGCGCCGGCCGAGAGCCTTCGCGCCGCAAGGGGTCGGAGGCGGCAGGCCGGCCTGAAGCGGGAGGCGAAGGGACCCGGGCCGTCCTGGCCCGTCATGGCGCCGGGAGCTGCGGCGCTCCAGCTGCGAAGTGCAAAAGTCAGAGGCTTCATGAACGGCCTCCCGATTTCCTGAACGTGAGCAGGGTGTGCCCGAGCCCCAGTCCCTGGACGACGGACTCAAGCTCAAGCCCGGCCCCGGAGGCAATCGCCTGGAGCTCCTCCTGGGAATAAAAGCGGCTCGTCCCGTTTGCGATCGCCGTGAAATAAAGCGAATAGTCGGCAAGGCAGCGCCGACCGGCTTCGAAGGGCTGATGGTCCAGCAAAGGCTCCAGCACGAGAATCCTCGCCTCTTTTTTCATGGAGCGGGCGATGCTGCGCAGAATCCGGCATGCTTCCTCCGCGGAAAAGCAGTCAAGAAACTGGCTCATCCACCAGAGGTCCGCCTCTCCCGGCAGCCCGGGGGAGGCCAGAAGATCCGCCTCGAAAGTGCCGATGCGCCCGGAAAGCCCCGCCCGTGCCGCATTCTCGCGCACCATCCGGCACTGCTGCGGCAGGTCAATCACAACGCAGCGCAGCTGCGGGTCGCTGCGGCAGCAGAGAATGGACCAGATGCCGGTGTTTCCGCCCACGTCGTAGAGCAGGCCGGGATGGCGCTTCAAAACGTGAGGAAGCGCATCCTGAAAGGCTGCGTCGGAGAAGAAATGGTCATAGCGGAACCAGCTCGAGCGGGCCGGCTCGGGCAGCGCGCCAAGCCCCGGGTAGACCGTCTTCGAGTGCAGGCCGAGCGCCGCAAGCCCCTCAGGGCGCCCGCTCCTCAGCGAATCGCCAAGGCGCGAAAGTCCCGTGTAGCAGACATCGGCCGCAAAATCAAAATTAGCGCGCGTGAGCTCGTCGTTTTGAAGGAACCAGCCGGTCTTGGTGAGCCTCCAGCGGCCGTCCTCCTGCTCGATGAGGCCCGCGGACCGCGCCGCCTCGAGAAGCACCCGGGCGCCGTACTCCGAAAGCCCCGCGGCAGCCCTCAGGTCTTCCTCAGCCGCTCCTTTGTCGCCGCACGAGTCAAGCGCCTCAAGCAGTCCGAGATCCCTCATGGCAACCGCCGCCTGGAACTCAAACGGTGCGCAGGCGAGGCGCTGCGCGTCGACCTTCGCCTCAAAAGCGCTTTTTTCCTTCCTCTGCGGCTTCATGCCCTGCCCCCTTTTCTTCAGGCCCGGCCCTGTCCGAAAACCGCGGCGCGGAGACAGGGCCAGGATCCGCGCCGGTGCTATAGTGTCGCTCAATTCAGAGTCTTCGTCTTTTCTTCCTCGTGCTTTCCGATGCATTTTGAGACCTGGCTGTCTTTCTTCGCGCTCTGCTGGGGCATGAGCCTGTCGCCCGGGCCCGCGCAGATCGCCTCTCTTTCTGCCGCGGTAAGCTACGGCTGGCGGCGCTGCATCGCGCAAACCCTCGGACTGTCCTGTGGGGTGTTCCTCCTCATCATGATCGTCGGGGTGGGCATCGGAGCGGTGCTGGCCGCGTCCCCCCTGCTTTTCCAGATCATTCGCTTCGCCGGATGCGCCTATCTGGTCTGGCTGGGCATTTCGCTCTGGAGGGCGAAGCCTCAGACCGTCGTGATCAAAGGCGGCGCCGACGGAACCGTGACTGCCTTCCAGCTCTGGCGCCGGGGGCTTCTCGTCAACCTCACCAATCCGAAGGGGCTGGTCTTCTTTCTGTCTCTTCTCACGCCTTTCCTCAACACCGACGCCCCGATCCTGCTGCAGTATGCGCAGATGGGGCTCACCTGCGGCTTCACCGACCTGTGCGTGATGACCGGGGTGACGCTGGTGGCCGAACTGCTGTCGAAGAAGCTGCGCAGCAGCCGCAACATCCTCGTTGCCAACCGCATCTTCGGCAGTATTTTCATCGCGATCGGTCTCGGGCTCATGGCGGTCCACGGCTGAACTCAGGCCGCGCAGCGGCCCCGGATTTAAAATAAGCGGCCCAGGGACGGGACGCAGGCGGCGCCCGTGCCCGCAGGGCGCGTTCTCAAACCGCAAAGGGCTTTTTCAATGGACATTTATCTCACACGCCACGGCGAAACCGACTGGAACCGGGAGATGAAACTGCAGGGCTGGGCCGACATCTCGCTGAACGAACAGGGCCGCGAGCAGGCCCGCAGGCTGGCCGCGAGGCTCGCGGGCGTGCGCTTCGACCGGGCCTTCTGCTCGGACCTCGACCGCGCGGCAGAAACCGCCGAGATCGTCCTCGGCGGCCGCGGTCCCGCAGTCGAGCCCGATCCGAGGCTGCGCGAAATGGGCTTCGGGCCGCTTGAAGGCGAACCCTACGGCGACGCACGGACCAATCCCGAGAATCCCCTGCACGGGATGTTCGTGCGCCCGGATCTCTACAAACCCCCGTTCGGGGGCGAAGAGCTCTCTTTTGTGGCCGCGCGCTTCGACTCCTTCAAAAAATCCACGCTGGAGCCTCTTGAGAGCGACCCCTCGGTGCGCACCGTCCTCATTGTGGCCCACGGCATCATCGTGAGGGAAATCCTCACGCTCGCGGGAGGGTTCCAGTACGAGGATTTCTGGAAGCTGCCGGTCGGAAACTGCTCGATCGCCCGCCTGAAGCTTGAGGGCGGAAAGCTCACCATCGCCGAAATGGACGAAAAAGTAGGCCACTGGCTGATCTGAAGGCGCAGGGAGGGGCCCATGCTCGTTTACTGGCTCAGACACGGGGAGACAGCCTGGAACCGCCTCGGAAAGATCCAGGGCTGCGCGGACATTCCGCTCGACGACGAGGGCCGCAGGCAGGCTCGCGAGACCGCGGCCGCGATCTCGGGCGTGGCGTTTGACCGGGCCTTCAGCTCGCCGCTCTCACGCGCCCGCGAAACCGCCCACATCGTGCTACAGGGGCGCGGTCCCGAACTGCAGGTGCTCGATGATCTGCACGAGGTGAACTTCGGCTCTTACGACGGACGGGACATGCGCCGAGCGCGCAGCGACCCCGCCGACCCGCTCTATCTCTGGTTTCACCAGCCCGCCTCATTCCGCCCCTCGCCGGGGGGCGAGTCGCTCGAGCAGGCCGCGAAGCGCATCAGGGGCGTTCTTGAACGCTCCATCCTCCCCCTTGAAGGCAGCGCCGGGCGGGTTTTCGTCGCCGCGCACGGCTCCGTCACCCGCATCCTTCTCACCCTGCTCATGGGGCGGCCGGCCTCGCGCTTCCAGGAGCTCTCCATGAAAAACTGCGCCCTGTCCGTCCTCGAGGTGTGCGGCGGCAGAGTACGGATCGTGGACTGGGGCCGGATTTTTTACTGACGGGTCCTGCGGCCGGCCCCGCCCTTTCCTTTTTGCGAAACAAGGCGCATAATATCGTTATTCCTTCTTGGAATATCGAAGCCGCCTCTTGCTTCTCCGCTGCTACGCCGGCGGCCTCGTCTTCGAAGATCCTGTTCTCCCGCAGGATCTTCTCTGGCAGTTGCGATGAGAAATGAAGTCAGTCCTTGATTTCTCATTTCTTCCGGGCGCAGGCGCGCCCGGTTTTTTTCCCCTCTGTTTCCAGGGCATTCGCCGGGCCGCACGGGCGGCCTCCCGCCCCGCGATTCTCCCGAAGACCAGGCAGTCGGTGAAGGCCGCCCCGCCTTGTCGGCTCGTGCCGTGGATGCCCCCGTGGTCTCGCCCGCGGCCCAAAGGCCCGGGAGCACCGAGCCGTTCGCCGCAGCACAGCGGCCTGGGGATTGATCCGTATCCCTCCAATCGTGTAGTGGGTCTCGAGAGTCTCGCGGCCGAAGTAAAAGGGCGGGGTGTCGATTTTCTGCGTGAAGAGGGTCTTCCCGAATAGGCGGTCGAGTGCGAGGAAGTCCGAGGAGACGCTCCAGTCCCAGCCCCCGCTGGCCGCGGGCATCGTGAGCAGCGCCACGGCCACGTCCCGCACCACGTCAGGGTTCGCGCGCTCGAGCTAGCCGATCACGGCGTCCGGATACAGGCCGGTGCTGCGACGGCAGGAAGCGCCTGGGCCGGCCTTGTCGTCCGCCACCCGCAGCGTCCCTTTTTCCACCCAGCCCTCGCTCTCGAGCTGCTCGAGCCCGCAGGCGCGAATAACGCCGGCGCCGGAGCCGCCGGCCAGGACTTCGGCCACCACATCGGGCATCTGATAGTGAGTGAAATTCACGGACTTGAAAAACCGGCGCCAGTTGTAGCCGGACTGCGCGAGCTCGCCCATAGCGATCTGCCAGCCCTCAAAATCGAGCGGCTGGCTCGCAGCCACGGTGCGCCCCCTCAGGTCGGCGATCGTGCGCAGATCCGGGCGCTGCGGACGATGAAGGCCGAAGCGACGCTTCGCGAGGGATCCTGGCCCGGTAAACGGCGGCGTGTCGCAATGTGACGGATCCCGACCGAATGGATCAGAATCCCGTAAATGCCGGAGGGCGCGATGAAGAAATCGACGGAGCCGTCGGAAAGCGACCTTTCGGCGTCAGCCGCCTCAAGGTACTTGATCTCGAAGCTGTACCCGGGAAGCTTCTGTGCGAGGTAGCTCAGCGTCGGCTCCACGGTCTCGGCGTAGAACTGCGGGCTGAAGGTGTTGAAAAGCCCGAAGCGCACGGCCTGGCGGCCCGGGCGCCGGCGATGCGGCCAGCGCAGCCGCACAGGCCCAGCTCAAAATCGAGGCCGCAGCGAGCCCCTTCGTTTTCAATTGCGCCGCCCCCAAAAAAGGGAAATCTCTGACAGCCTTTATTTTCCGCTCAAAGCGGCCGCGGGCGCTAGAGAGGCTTACCCTGCGGCTTCACGCTGGCATTCTCGTACGCCCGGAGGAGGAAATAAAGCTCAATGCGGCGCGTTACGCGCCCGAAAAGCCGCGTGGCAAACCCGGGCTCTTCGTTGATCTCCTCGGGCTTGAGCGGCTCGCCCTTTTTCATGGCCGCGATGACCACGTAGACGGGCACGGGCAACGACGCCGTCCGCCCGTCCGGCCAGCCCAGGTTCACATGCGCTGCGGAAACCTTCCATTTGTCGCTCTCGCCCAGAAGCCTGAAGGAGAGCACCAGCTGGGCCTCTGAAAACGAGAGCGCCTTCTCGACCCGGTCGTGGTGAGAGCTGTTCGCGCCCTCTTTTTTCAGGTCCGCGAGAGCCTGCTCGCGAAACTCCCTGATCGACTTCGAGCGGCAGGAATAAAAGACCCACCGATGCCCTCTGGGATCCTTATAGGCGTCCCAGCTGGTGTCGAGACAATCCGGGTAGAAGTCGAGCACCCGGCCCACGGTGAAAAAGGAGTGGTTTTCCTCGATCACGGTGTCTTTGACTGCCCGGATGTCGGGATTAAGCGACGAGCAGGCGCCAAGGAGGACCGTGGCCAGCGCCGCGGCTGCGGCCGGTCGTAATTTATTCATGACAAGACAAAGCCGGAGATCCGGCAAAAACGCTTCCGCCGTCATTTTCCTCTCTGGCGAGGACTGCGGAAAACAGGAAACGCAGAAAAATTGTTTCCTGCTGTATCCGGGCCCGGCGCGGCGCCCGGGAGAAAGGGCCGGCTGCGCGGGCAGGAGAGCTCTGAAAGAGCAGGAAAAGTTCTCTATGGATTATAAATATCAATTTAATTTTCAATGTATTATTAACTATAAGTTAAAGTTTTTATTTATGTTTTCGAAATGGAAAGTCCGCAGACCGCCGCGGGCCTTCTCAAAAAGAGGCCCGGACACGCTCGACCGCCGGGGGAGCCACCGATTATGATTGTGTGGCAGGACCGTCTTTTTCGCCGGGCGCACCGCCCGGCCCCTGCGGCAGACCAAGGAAGAACCGGCATGGCAGAACAGGACATCGCGATCGAAGGGCTTTCCTTCGCACGGCAAATATTCGAGGACATCGCTTCCCTCACGAAGGACCCGGCGGGTGGGTACACCCGCGAGGGCTACAGCGCGAAGGAAAACGAAATCCACGACTACTTCAAAAAGCTCGGCCGGAGCCTGAAGCTCGAAGAAAAAACGGACCCTGCCGGCAATCTCTACCTCACGCTGCCGGGCCGGCACCGGGAACTGTCCGCCTTCATGAGCGGGTCGCACGCAGACTCGGTGCCCCAGGGCGGAAACTACGACGGGCTCGCCGGGATCGTGGCGCCGCTCACCTGCCTGTGGTGGATGGAAAAAACGGGCTTCCGCCCCCAGCGCGACGTGACGGTGCTTGTCACGCGCATGGAGGAAAGCTCCTATTTCGGGAAGCCCTACGTCGGGACGATGGCGCTCACCGGGAAGCTCAGGCCTGAGGACCTGCAGCTGCGGCACCGCACGAGAAACGAAACGCTGGGCGAGGCGATCACGCGAGCAGGCTTCCGCCCCGAAGAAATGGTGACCGGGCGGCCGCTTTCAGACCTCGGGGGCATCGCCGCCTTCGTCGAGCTGCACATCGAGCAGGGGCCGCGGCTTGATTCAAAGCCCGTGAAGCGCATCGGCGTCGTGACCGGCATCAGGGGCAACCTCCGGCACAAGGCAATCCGCTGCGTCGGAGAGACCGCCCACTCGGGCGCCGTGGATTACGAATTCCGCCACGATGCAGTCCTTGCCACGGCCGAGCTGCTGATGAGCATGGAAAAGCACTGGATACACCGGCTCGACCGGCAGGAGGACCTGGTCTTCACCTCCGGAGTCGTCAAGACCGACCCGTCCGCCTCGATCACGAAGGTTCCGGGGCTCGTCACGTTCTGCATCGACATGAGAAGCCAGTCCATGGGCACGCTCGAGCGCTTCCACGAGATGCTCGTGCGGGACACCGACCGAATCGCCAAAAAGCGCGGCGTACGGTTCGAGTTCGACAAAATGCTGAGGACCGAATGCGCGCGGCTCAATCCCCGCCTCGTTGCGAAAATCGCCAACACGGCGGCCGCCCACGGCATCCCCTTCCTCGTGATGCCATCCGGAGCCGGCCATGACGCCGCCGTCATGGCAAACGCGGGCGTTCCCTCGGCCATGATCTTTGTGGCGAACCAGAAAGGGTCGCACAATCCGAACGAAGACATGAAAATCGAGGACTTCATGCAGGGCGTGAAGCTGCTCCTGCTGCTGATTGAAAATTACGACCTCTGAAAAAAGAGCCCGGAGCAGCGGGCCCTGCCCGCGCACGCCGCCGCAGGCTCTGCCCTGCCCGCCGGACCCCACCTCTACGGCGCGGATCCCCTGAGGCCGCCCATTTTCCGCCGCACAGCGGCGGGCTCTCCTCCTACAAGTGGCTGCCGTCAGGCTTGAGCGTGAGCAGAAGCACGATCAGCTTAAGCAGAAGCCTGATCAGGAAATTATCGCGGATGCGCGCCACAGAAGAAAGGGGAGCCTCGTCCCGAAATGCACGATATGATGTTTGAATATTACAGAAAAATACCTCATGGCCGTTAGCCGCGGCGGGCTGCTCCCCCGCCTGCGGCCCCACAGGGACGCCTACATGAAAAGCACAGCACCGGCATCCGCCGAATTCGCACTGCAGCGCCTGCTCTCGTTTGACCGCCGGCATCCGGAGCAGCGGCTCTCTGACATAGCAATGAGAAGCGCGGCTCTGGTCTCGCACACTGGTTCGCCCCCGTCGGCCTTCACCGCCGCCCTTCTCTCGCCGCTGATCAAGGCGGGCCGCAGAATTGACGCCCGGGGGCTCGCGCGGGAAGCGGGCGGCAGGGCCGTTGACACAGCCCTTCTGGTGCCAGACGCGCTCATCGTCCCGTCGACCCCCTCGGAGCCCTGGCGCGAGCGGGCGCACCGCGCTCTCGAGACCCTGACGCACAGGCCGATTCCGGACGAGGTCTGGACCGTCACGCTCTCCGAGCACCTCGCCGCGCTTTCTGTCCTCTCCGAAGGCACGCACCGCGGGGGGATTCCCCGGGCGCTGCTCGGAATCGGCGCCTACGCGGAGCTCGACGACTACCTGTTCGAGGTCGCGCGCGCGCCCCGGGCGATCGCGCCGGAACCGGCCGCCCTGGGCGAGCGGCTTGAAGAAGCGCTTCGGGCCTGGCAGCGCGAAAGGCTCGCCTGCGCCCGCGCCCCCCAGGGCGGAGTATGGAAGCTCGACCTGGAGGGCTGCGCCGGGGCTGAGCGGCGCGCTCTCTATCGGGCCCTCTTTGAGAGCGCAGGAGTGCCGTGGCGCGAGGCCCCGGGCCCCTCCTTTCTCTTCATGCCGCCCCGCGATGCACTCGATCCGATGGAGTTCAGACTGCTGGTCGCGGCGCTGCGGCTTCACTGCGGGCAGGGCCGGGTTGCGCAGCTGCCAGAGGACAGCGGGCAGGCTTCCGGCTGGGCCGACTGGTCCATGCCCTGCAAGCCCCAGGGCGGACGCGTCACCGGCAGCCGATTCCTGCGCCTGCTTCGCGATCCCGGGGTCGACGACCCGATAAAGGCCTGGGTCAAGGCCCCGCAGCCTGAATTCGGCTTCATAGGCCGGACGGTTCCTGCCTTCGAGGAGGCGCCCTGGCGAGCCGGCCAGTCTGGCTTCGAAGCGCGTTTTTCCGAGGCCGTCCGCCGTTTCGGAATCACTGCGGCCACTGCCGCGGCACTCTGCCTCGAGTTCAGGGACGAGGCCTCGGCGCACATCGTCTACGACGGCCGTACCTTCACCGTGATCTGCAGCGGACGGCCGAATCTGTCCATCGGACGCGGCGGGGAGGAAAGCGGTCCCAGCCGCTTTCAGCTCTTTCGGGAGGGGGAACCCCCGCGGCCTGTTTCGGCCTCCTCGCTTTTCCCCGGGGCCGCCGCTGCCACCGGGTTCTCCTCCGAAACGCGGGAGATGCTGCGGTGCACGCTCAGTCTGTGCGGAATGCCCTGCCCCGGTCCGGGCGGCGCCCGGCTGCAGGTCTCCTCGGTGAGCCTTTTTCCCGCCGGGCGCCGGGCTGAGCTTTCTCTGCCCTCGGGGCAGCGGCTCATCATCGCGCCTGCGGAGGACAATCTCCACGTGAAACTGCGCTGCGGCGAAAAAAGCCGGGGCGAAGTCCTCCCCGCCCTGCTTTGGGAATGGATCGAGGAGAATTGCGCCTCGCCTATGGATGCCTTTCGGTAGTCCCCGCCGCGCGCGCCCGGCGGCCCGGTTCCGAAAAAAAATCGGAAAAGGTCTTATTTCCATCCACCGCAAGCCCCGGCTCAGCCTATACTCGGCATAATCAAAGCGCAGTCCCTGAAGAACCTCGGTTCTTCAGGGGGTGTTCAGCACTAACTTTCCTGTGAGGAGCTGCAGAAAAATGAAAATACTGGTTCCCGTCGACCTGAGCTCGGGCAGCCGCCACGCCGTCGAATTCCTCGCCTCGAGGAAAACCCTGCTCGGCGCGAGTGCAAGCATTGAGCTTCTCAACGTTCAGACGCCCCTTAAGCACCGCTCCTCGATCCTGTTCGGCCAGGGGGCGATCGACCGCTATTACGAAGAGCACGCCGAGCGGGTCTTCACCCGCTGCCGCCAGGTTCTGAACAGCGAGGGGCTGTTCGTACGCGAGTCGATACAGGTGGGCGTGCCCGACCAGAAAATCGCCGAGGAAGCAAAGCGCTACGGGGCCGACCTGATCGTGATGGGCACCCGGGGGCTCGGGGCGCTGCGCGGCCTTTTCATGACCTCGGTGTCCACTGGCGTGATCTCGATGGCCTGCTGCCCGGTACTCCTTGTCAAGGAAAAGCAGGGACCGCTTGGCGACGACCTGCACGTGGGCGTCTGCGTTGACGGATCCTCCTACGGGGCTGCCGCCGCGCAGTACATTCTGAAGCACCCGAAGCTGTTCGGGCGCAACGCGCGGTTCGACCTCATCAACGTCGTGAATGATTACCGCGGCGCGGCTCTCACGAACGTCACGGGCATCGCCATGCCGACGCTCTCGGACCAGGAAATCACCGAACTCGAGCAAAACGACTTCAAGGACGCCATGTCGAAGGTGCAGCCGCTTTTCGAGCGGGCGAAGCTTGAAACGCACGGGGTCTGCCTCGTGGGCAACCCCGCCTCGGAAATCACCGCCTATGCGGAGGCCAACGGCATCGACCTGCTAGTCACCGGCACTCACGGCTACACGCGGCTCAAATCCGCCGTGATGGGGTCCACCGCGCAGACGCTCGCCGCGCACAGCTCCATCCCGCTGCTCGTGGTCCAGAGCGGAAAGCCCGAGCAGCCCCAGAAGCAGCCCTGATTCCAGAGGCAGCCCCCTGCCGCTCCCTCAGGCGGGGACTGCCGGGGGCGCCGTCTTTTCCATCCCTTTTCAGACCTTTTCCGTCTTTTCACCTTCTGCGAGCCCGGCGGGACTCCCGGCCCGGTCAACCGGCCGCCCTGGCTGGGGAGCGCTCGAGCAGTGCGTGGTCCAGCTCCCGGCCGTCCGGCAGGAAGCAGCGCACCGAAAGCGTCCCCGCATCAGCCTCAAGGGTCATGAAGTTGTCTGTCTCGGGCCTTGGCGCGGCATAAAGGTCAAGCTCATGCAACGCCTCGACATTGTGCCTGATGTTGCCCGACACGCCGCAGACAAAATAATAGGGGCCGTCCTTTGAGTGCCTGAAGTTTCTCACGAAGCCGCGCCTGCGGTACGTGTGTAGGTGTCCGGTGAGGACGAGATCGATGCCGGTCTGCTCAAACAGCGGCATCAGCCGCCTGCCGGTCTGTGAAAAGCGGGTTTTCCAGGGTTTGCCCGGCCTCTGATAGTGCAGGATGTCCTTGTGCATCATCACGACCCGCCAGGGCAGTTCCGTTTTGGAGCCTTTTTCAAGAAACCACAGCTTCATCCGCTCGTAGAGGCGGGGCCTGAAGGCCGCAGCCTCGAGCCACTGCGTGTTGAGCACGATGAAGTGCACGGGGCCGCAGTCAAAGGCGTAGTACCAGCGCTCGAGGTCGCCCTCGCCGTTTTCCGGCACCGGGAAGGCCTCGAGATAGGCCCTCGGCATGATCGGGCGAAACTGCCGGTCGCCGGGATTCTTTCGGTAGCACTCGTGGTTTCCCATCACCGGGGCCTCGGGAACGCTCGCGATGGCAGGCGTCACGGCCTCGAACCAGTCGGCCCAGTAGGACAAGCGGCTGCCCATGTCTACAAGGTCGCCGAGGTTCGCGGCGAAATCCGGCCTCGGAAAGTGTCTGAGCGCCCCGCGGTAGACCCGCGCCCAGGTCCTGAAACGGTCGTTGGACTGGCTGTCGGCGAATACCAGAGCCCGGCAGCGGCCGCTCTGCGCAGTCCTGAACCGGAACCAGGAGCCGTTCGGCTCCACGCGGTACTCGTAGTCCTGGCCGGGCTCCAGTCCGTCAATCCTCACCGTGTGGAGGGGAAAGATCACGCCCTCGGCTTCCGCGTCGCACTGCGGGGCGTCAAACCGCCGTTCAGCGCCCTGATGGTCCGAGCGCCTCAGGACAAGCTCGCCCGGTCCCTGCCGTTTCCACTGGACCGTGACCGAGCGGGCGCAGTCCCCTCCCACGGTAAGCCGCGGCCAGACTGGGGGCGGCGTGGGATCGACCTCCTGCGGGCCGCGCGACGCTGCGCATCCGGAGGCGGAAAGAGCCGCCGCGGCCGCACTTCCGGCCAGCAGGCGGCGACGTGAGAGCTTCAGAAGAGTTGTCATGGCGCTTTTCCTTTCAATTGAAACGCGGATTAATCGGGCCGCGGCCCTGGGCTTCAAGGATAAGAGCCGCGATGTCGTCTTCTGTGAAAGCCCTGAACGAGCTTTCGCAGGGGCCGGGCTCACGCACGAACTGAAGAAGCTTCTCGCGTCCGGGATTCATCGGCTTGAGGCCTTGGAGCGTCCAGGCGATGCCAAAGCCATCATAGGCCTGATGAATGGCATCAAGCCCCTTTTGCAGGGCCTCACCCCCCGACAGCCCCCGGGTATCCACGCCCCAGGCGAGCCTGAAGTAATCACGGAAGGCTTCTCCGTCGCTCCAGACGCTTCGCAGCCAGTGAGGAAACAGTATCGTGATCGCGGGCACGTACGGAATCTCCCAGTAGTTTTCAATGATGCCCTCAATGAAGTACAGGCTGAAATCAACCTCTTTCTTTCCGAATGAGGTCGTCCCGAAGCCGTTCATGCAGGCCGCAAGCTGCAGCTCGCCAATCGCCTCCCGGTCGCCCCTGAGGGCCGCGGCCAGGTTGGAAAGAATCGTGCGGGAGGCGGCAAGGCTCGCGTTTTCCGCAAAGCTGCAGCGCCCCCCGCTCAGGAAGGCGACGCCGGCCTGAATCACGGCGGTCATCGCGCCATAGGCGAGGATCGGCGAGGGAATGCCGGTCGCATAGCCGGGATTGAGCCAGCAGAGGTCAGTCTGAAGAAGCTCGCCGTAGAGCCCGCCCGCGCGCCCGGTTTCCTTTTCGACCATCTCGGCCGCCCCGTCCATGTCAGAGCCTGACGAGGGATAGGTGGGAACCGTGGCAAGGGCGAGCCTGCTGCCGCCCCGGGGCTCGCCGCGCTGCTCAATCTCGGGCCAGACGTCGCGCTTCTGCGCCGCCCCGTAGGCCACGATTTTCGCAAAATCCATGGCAGTGGCGCCGCCCACGCCGATCACAAGACCGATGGACTGCCGGCGGCAGAGCTCCATCATGGCGCGGGCCTGCTCGATGCTGGGGCTGCCGAGGTCGGGCTCCACCCAGACGCGCACTCCGGCGGCCTCAAGCGCCTGCTCGAAGCCGGCCAGCTCGCCGCTGCGGGAGAAGTGCGCCCCGCAGACGACCAAGGCGCGGTTTGAAAGCGCGGCCGCAAGCCGCGCGAAAGCGCCCTTCATGTCCTCGCCGAACAGCAGCCGGCCCTTGTTCTGAAAGCTGAAAGATTGCATGGGATCCATCCTCCCCCGAAAAGGCTCCGGACATCATAATCCGCCGGACGGACGGCGCGAGGCTGATCCGCAGAGGGCGCGGCGTCCTAAGGCGAGAGCAGTGCGCGGCCTTCCCCCAGGTACCAGCGCACGGTCCGCTCCAGCGCCTGCTCAAAGGTGAGGCCTGGCCGCCAGCCGAGCTCGCGCTCGATTTTTGACGGATCAATGGCGTAGCGGAAATCGTGTCCGGGACGGTCTGACACAAAAGCGATCTGTGCAGCGTAGGGCCTGCCGTCCGGGCGGGGACTGAGGCGGTCAAGCAGCGCGCAGATGCTGCGCGCCATCTCAAGGTTGCCGCGCTCTCCGTGTCCGCCCACGTTGAAGGTCTCGCCGGGAGCTGCGTCGAAGAAAATGCTTTCAATCGCGCGGCAATGGTCTCCGACCCACAGCCAGTCGCGGACGTTGGCCCCGGTGCCGTAGATCGGCACAGGCTCGCCCGCAAGGGCTTTGCGAATCACCGTGGGAATGAGCTTTTCGGCGTGCTGCCAGGGGCCGAAATTATTCGAGCAGTTGGAAATGGTGTAGTTGAGGCCGTAGGTTCGCCCGAATGCCCGCACGAGCAGATCCGACGAAGCCTTGCTGGCTGAATAGGGGCTGCTCGGGGCATAGGGCGTCGACTCGACGAAGAAGCCCTCGGGCCCGAGCGCTCCATAGACCTCGTCCGTAGAAACATGGTGAAAGCGAGCGGAGCCGAGAACCCCTTTTTTCTTCCAGACCCGGACGGCCGCCGTGAGCAGCGAGGCCGTGCCCAGGACGTTCGTGCGGACGAAGCCCTGGGGGTTTGAGATCGAGTTGTCGACGTGGCTCTCTGCCGCGAAATGGATGATGCCGGTCACGTCAAAGCGCTCGAGCAGCGGGGCGACCAGGGCCGTATCGCAGATGTCCCCGCGGACCGGCACGACGCCGGGCATCGCCTTCTGCGCTTCCCAGATCTGCGGGTGCGCGGCGTAGGTGAGCAGGTCGAGATCAATCACGCGGATCTCAGGCCTGCGCCGCTCGAGCCCGAATATGAAGTTCGAGCCGATGAAGCCCGCACCTCCGGTCACAAGTATCGTTCTTTCAAAAGCGGTCACAGCACCTCCCAGGCCTCGCGGCTCTCGAGCGCCTCAAGCCACCCCCTGGGGGCAACTCCGCAGGCGTGCTCAAAGCGCGAGCAGGACAAAACGGCATGCGCGGGCCTTCGCGCCCGCGACGGAAAGGCTCCGGTGTGCACCGGGCGAACGCGGCAGTCGAGCCCCTCGGCCCGCACGATCGCCCGGGCGAATTCGAAGCGCGAGCAGCTGCCCTTCCCTGCGAAATGGAAAAGACTCATCGGGCGGCAGTGCGCCCCGGCGCGAATGAGAAGGAGAATGGCCTCGGCCAGATCCTCGGCGAGCGTGGGCGAGCCCACCTGGTCGTCCACGACGGAAATTTCCGGCCGCTCGCGGGCAAGCCTGCGGATCGTTTGAAAAAAATTCCGCGTTCCTTCCCGCTTGGAATAGAGCCAGGCTGTGCGGACGATCAGGCCCCGCGCCCCGCTTTCAAGGAGCGCGGCCTCGCCCGCGCGTTTGCTCAGCCCGTAGGCCGAAAGCGGGCTCGGTGCGTCAGTGACCTCGCAGAGCCTTTCTGATACGCCGTCGAAGACGTAGTCGGTTGAGACGTGCACCAAGGGAATGCCCTGCTGCGCAAGCAGCCAGGGCGCATAGGCGTTCACCGCAAAGGCCTCTCCCGGGCAGTCCTCGGCCCTGTCCACCGCGTTGTAGGCTGCGCAGTTAACGACGGCCTCGAAGCGGCCTGCGCCCAGCAGCTGCGAAATGCGGGCGGAATCCGTCACATCAAGCTGAGCGCGCCCGAGCGCGAGCACCCCAATCCCGAGCCCCGAGGCCCTCCGGACAAGGGCCTGTCCGAGCTGGCCGTCCGCCCCCGTCACCGCGATCACGGCCGCCTCCCGAAAAAGAAATCCGGATTCGAGCGATAGCGCGCGAAACTCTGCGCGTTCCGGTCCTTTTCCGAAAAAGAGGCCTGCGAGGCGGGCACCCCCCAGTCAATCCCGAGCTCCGGGTCGAGGGCGCTCACCGAGCCTTCGGCTGCAGGCTCGTAAAAGGCATCGCACTTGTAGGCGAAGACCGCCCGTTTCGAAAGGACCGCAAAGCCGTGGGCGAATCCCTTCGGAATGAACACCTGGCGGTGGTTTTCGCCCGAGAGCTTCACCGCTGCGAAACGGCCGAAGGTGGGCGACCCCGCGCGGAGGTCAAGCGCCACATCGAGCACTTCTCCCTCAATCACCCTCACCAGCTTGGCCTGCGAGGCCCCGCCCTTCTGATAGTGGAGGCCTCGGATGACGCCGTAGTGCGACAGGGACTCGTTGTCCTGAACGAACCGCACGTCGAGCCCTGCCTCAGCCATGGTCCTTTCATTCCAGGTCTCGCAGAAATACCCGCGTCCGTCGCCGGAAATCCGGGGCTCCAGAACAAACACCCCGGGCAGAGCGGTTTCAAGCTTTTCCATTTCCGTCACCCTCCCCGCCTAACTGCGCCAGAGGCTGGCCGAAAGAGCCCTGAGATGCTCAAGGTACGGCGTGCCCGGCTTCATCGAGCGCAGCAGCGCCTCGTAGTCCTCCTGACTGATCAGCCCGCGGCGCCTTGCCATTTCCTCCGGATAGCCCGCAGGCTTCCTTTCATTGCGCCAGGCCCTGGCCGCCAGCTCCGAAGCCTCAAGCAGGGCATCGGGAGTGCCGGCGTCAAGCCATCTCGACTCCCTTTCGAGCCGGAGCGCGCGCAATCGCCCCTGCGCCAGATAAAGGTTGTTCAGGTCCGTGATTTCCAGCTCCCCCCGCGCCGAAGGCCGAAGCGTGGCTGCGAGGCCCGCCACGTCGGACGGGTAGAAGTAAAGCCCTGTCACCGCCAGATTTGAAGTAGGCAGCTTCGGCTTTTCAACCAGCCTGAGCACCCGCCCGCCGGCATCGCAGTCCGCCACGCCGAAGCGCTCCGGGTCCTTTACGGGGCAGAGCACCACCACGGCCGTTTCCAGAGCCTGTCCGGAGGCGAGGGAGCGCAGCCGGGCGAGCTCCCCGTTCAGCAAGAAAAGATTGTCCCCCAGGATGAGGCAGATGTCCTCGTCGATGAAGTCCGAAGCGATCAGGAGGCTCTGCGCGATGCCTTCGGGCCTGTTCTGCACCCGGTAGGAAAGCCGCAGCCCAAATTCCGCGCCGTCGCCCAGCAGCGACCTGATGCCCGGAAGGTCCCGCGGCGTGGAAATGACGACCATTTCGGTGATTCCAAGATCCATTAATGTGGAGAGCGGATAGTAGATCAGCGGCTTGTCATAGACCGGGAGCAGCTGCTTAGAGGTGGTCCGGGTCATGGGATAGAGCCGGCTGCCGCTGCCGCCGGCAAGAAGAATGCCTTTCATTGCCTGACTGCCTCCGCCGGGTCTTCCGGCGTCCACCAGAGCCGGGCGTCGATGGGCCTGAGTGCCTCAGGCTCAAGGGGCTGCGGCTCTGTCTGAAGAAATGACCAGAGCGTTTCGGGGCTGTCGCGGCCGATCAGAAAGAGCCGACCGGGCCTGTCGAAGGGCTCGCCGGCGGCCGTGCTGCGATTGGTGATGATCTTTCGGTTCAGGAAAAGCGCCTCCGCCATCCGGAAGGAATATCCTTCATCCTGTCCGATCCGGACCAGGTCGACCATCACTTCGGCTCCCGCGCAGAGACGCAGGTAATCCGCGTAAGGCAGCCACTGCGAGGACTCCCCGGCTGTTTTCTCGACCAGCCAGCGGTCAAGCCCGGGGCAGGCGGACAGCAGCGCCGCGCGCAGAGCCCCGAGGACTTTTGTCCTTTCCACGCCTTGGCCCGGGCTGCCCATGAAAAACCACAGGCAGTCCCTGCTCGGCCGGTCGTATCCGCTCATCACATCCGGGTTCACGCCGTTGGGACGATAAAGGCCGCCCAGGGCGGCGGCATCGGAGCGGCTGTAGGACTCCAGCTCGTCGACCACCCCCTTGGAGCGCAGCGCCCTCGCGCTGAGGATCACCCTCTGCGCGCTGGGAGCCCGGCCGCCCAGCCCTCCTTCGATCCGGTCGTGGAAGCGCAGCACGATCCTGCGCGCCGGGTGCAGCTTCCGGTAGAGGCGCAGAAGCGGTGCCTCATGCATATCCGTAAAGACCGTGAGCCCTTCGGAGCGATCGGGGCCGCAGGAGGCGAGCAGCTTTGCCGCACGCCGGAAAAAGGCCCCGAGGCGAATCGGGCTCGTTTCATCCTTGAGCTCGAGCACCTGGAAGCCGAGCGGACTCAGATGCGTCCGGTAAAAGCGTGCAGCGGTTTCAGAAGGAGCAAAGAGCACTTTCGGGCCGTGGTCGCCAAAAAAACAGTCCGCCAGGTTCCTGCGGGCGATCTCGGAGCTGAGCGAGAGCCCCATCGCCTTTGCAAGACTGCGCTTCGCCCGGGCGGACCGCCCGCGGGTCTCCCGGCGCGACGGCACCGCGATCAGCCGGATGCGCCTCAGAAGAATATCGGACAGCGGGACGCTGTCAAAGCCGTCCAGCACCTCGATCGAATCGAAATAGCGCTTCGCGAGCGGCAGGCGCGTGCTACCGCGGCCAAGAGCGACAATGCGGGGCCCCGCGGATTTTTTCTCACTGTTCAAGGCTTGGTGACTCCTGCTGCGGCCGCCGGGGAGCCCGAGGCGGACTTCATTTGGAAAAACGGAAAAAGCCCGCGGGCGCACCTATCGGAGCAGCCTTTCGATCCACGCTGCGGCGCCCAAAGCGTCAAGCGCTCGCACGGCCACATATCCCAGCAGGAAGCAGGTTACCACGCAAACGGTCTGGTAAAGCAGCGCCTTCCACATCGCACGCCCCCTTTATTTGAATTTCACGACCCGCTTGAGCTCCTCCTCGGCCTTCTCCTCGGAGGCGGGGATCACCCGAAGAGCTGTCTGCATGAAGGCTGAAACCGCCTTTCTCTGATAGGCCTGGCGCGGCGTGCCGAAAAGGATCTCGTAGCTTGAGCCCTTGGGGAGGCGGAAAATCTCCAGCTGCTTCAGGGCCTCGTCGGGGAGCGTCATGCGCACGAAGTTTTCCTGGCAGAAGCAGGCCCCGACGCCCCTCAGGCACAGCGACAGAAGCGTGCCGATGTTGTCCGAGCGCGCGCTCACGAACGGATGCAGGTCAAAGCGCCGGATGAACTCCTGCGCGACCCTTCCGGAGATGTCTTCGGGCTTGCCCATAACGAATGGGCACTGAGCAAGCGGAGAAAGGTCGCCGCCGCGGATTTTTTCCACCGAAGCCTCGAGGCTGTCCGGGAAAAGCCGCTTAAGCAGAGTGCGGGAGACGGCAAGCACAATGTTCTCGCGGTAAAAGGGCTTGAGCTCAATATCGGGCGCATTGTTCGGAAACGAAGCTATCGCCAGATCAATGTCCCCGTCGGCCAGAAACTTGCGGAGCCTGTCGTTCGTGTCCTCGACCAACTGTATCTCATAGCGGGGCCAGTCCTTCTGAAATTCCTCGATCAGCAGCGGCATGATGGCCCGCCCGCGGGTAAAGGCCACGCCGATCTTGAGCACGCCCCTGTGATTGTCGCTGATGTCGCCCAGCTCGACCATCATCCGCTTGTAGTTTTTCTCAAAGTCGGAGGCGTACCGCAGGAACACCTCGCCCGCATAGGTCAGCTCAAGCGGCACGTGCCTGATCAGCAGCGCGCAGCCCAGTTCCTTTTCCACTCCTGCGATGTGCGCCGACAGCGTCTGCTGGGTGATGTGCAGCTCAGCCGCGGCACGCGTGAAGCTGCGCATCCGGGCCACCGTCGTGAAGTACTTCATCGAAAGGAAGTTCATTGCAAGGTTCCGTAGGGATCAGCAAAGTTGATTGCCTGTATTTTACGCAATGCACTACAGCAATTCAAAGATAGCAGGCCTCTGCCCGGCGCGGCCGCTAAAATGAGGCGGCGCAGCTTTTTTCTTTGCGCGGCGGAGCGCCCGCCCGCCGCACGTCCAACAGAGGCCCCCATGCTGTGGAGAAACCGACAATCGAGCTCGAACATTGAAGACCGACGCGGCGAGTCCCCGGGAGGCGGCCCGGGCGGCATGATCCCGATCCGCGGCAAGGGTGGAGTGCTGATTCTCATCATCGTGCTCGTGGCGGGCTACTACGGCATCGATCTCACGCCGCTTCTGACCGGCGGCGAGGCCGTCCAGACGCAGGCTTCAACGAGCGCCTACAAGCCTTCGGCCGAAGAGCAGGAGCTGGCGCAGTTCACGGGCGTGGCCTTGAAGACCACCGAAGAGACCTGGTCGGAGATCTTCAAAAAGGCCGGCTCCACCTATACGCCCCCGACCCTCGTGCTCTACAGGGGCAGCACCCGGACAGCCTGCGGCTACGGCCAGTCCGCCATGGGCCCTTTTTACTGCCCTCCCGACCGCCGCGTCTACATCGACCTCTCCTTTTATGAGGACATGAAAACCCGCCTGGGCGGCGGAGGCGACTTCGCCCTGGGCTACGTCCTCGCTCATGAGGTCGGACATCACGTTCAGAACCTGCTGGGCATCAGCGACAAGGTGCGCGAGGCGCAGAGCCGCACAGACCAGGCCGGCGCCAACCGCCTTTCGGTCCGGCTGGAGCTGCAGGCCGACTGCTTCGCCGGCGTCTGGGGAAACTTCATGAAACGCGACGGCGTGCTGGAAAAGGGAGACCTTGAGAAAGCGCTGCGCACCGCGTCGGCCATCGGCGACGACCGCCTGCAGCGAGAAAGCACCGGCCGCGTCGTTCCTGACAGCTTTACGCACGGGACTTCAGAGCAACGCTACCGGTGGTTCAAGCGAGGCTACGACACCGGGCGGCCTCAGGCCTGCAACACCTTCGGCTCGGACAACCTCGATAACCCGGGCGAGGCCCTGTCCGGCCGTTTCGGCCGGGCCTCCTCGCGCTGAAAGGCCTGGGACCCGGCTCCGGGCTGTCATGACAGCTTGTTTCTGAACAACCAGCCGGCCGCCGGCAGACAGAACGCGGCGATCAGCGCGAGCGGAATGAAATCAGGCCAGACCTGCGCGAGGCCCGCCCCCTCGAGATAAACCCGCTTCACAATGTCGATGCCAAAGCGCAGGGGATTCACATAGGTGAGGTACTGCAGCGCCGGCGCCATATTGCTCACCGGGGTGAAAAAGCCGGAGAGCATGACCGTGGGCACAAGGCAGAGGAAGTTGTAGAGCATCGCCTGCTGCATCGACAGCGACAGTGCGGAAATGGACAGACCAAAGCCTACTGTCGCGAGGTTAAACGCCAGAAGTCCCAGATACAAGGTGATCAGGCTGCCCGAGAAGGGAATCTCAAACCAGAAGCGGATCACAAGCAGAATGAGGGTCGACTGCACGAGGCCGACCAGAATGGGAGGCAGCGCCTTTCCTGCCAGAATCTCCACGGGCGTGAGCGGCGTGACGAGCAGCTGGTCAAAGGTCCCCTGCTCGCGCTCGCGCGCCACGGTGAAGGCCGCGGTGAGCTGAGTCTGGATGAGCGCGAGAGTCGCGATCAAGGCGACCAGAATATTCCAGCGGGAATCCAGGTTCGTGTTGTACCAGGCGCGCCGTACGAGCTCGACGCTGCCGGTCCTGCCGGAGAGCTCTGCCGCGTAGGAGGACACGATGCTGCCGAGGTACGCCCCCGCCAGCCCCGAGGTGATGGAGTTGCGCCCATCGAGCACGATCTGCAGCGGGGCGGTCCTGCCGCTGGAAAGGCGCGAGGCGAAGTCCGAAGGGACCCTGATTGCAAGCGCAACCGCCCCGCTTTCAACCGCCTCGCCCATCTCGCGCTGCGAACGCACGGTCAGCTTGCGAACGAAAATGCCGGAGCTGTCGATGCGGGCGAGCAGGTCGTCCGAGGCCTTGCTGTGGCATTCGTCGAGCAGGACGTAGGGAGCGTAAGAAAGCTCGTAGTTGGCGGCGTAGCCGAACAGCAGCGCCTGCAGGAAAACCGGAATAATGAGAATCGCCCGGCTCTTCGGGTCCTTCAGAAGGACCTGGAGCTCCTTGCGGATCAGACACCGCACCCGCAGCAGCCAGCGGCGCACCTCAGGGCTAATCACCATGTCGTTTACCTCAGCCTCTTGCGCACGGTCCTGGTCGTCACCGATACAAACAGGACGGCGTAGGCGCAGAGAATCAGGATCGAAGCCGCGAGGTCCCACGGCCTCGTGCCCACGAGAAAGAGCTCGCGCACAATTTTCACAAAATGCGTCGCGGGCAGGATGTTGCAGATGGGAGTGAGCCACCCGGGCATATTGCGCAGGTCAAAGACAAAGCCGGAGAGCATAGCGGCGGGCAGGAAACTGAGAATGAGCGCGACCTCGCTGGCCAGAAACTGGCTGCGCGCAAGCCCCGAGATCATCAGCCCCATCTGCAGGGACACAAAAAGGTAAAGAAAAGACACGCCTGCTATGGCAGCGAGGGACCCGCGGATCGGGACATCAAAAAGATAGCGCGCGGAAAGAAGGCAGATGGCGATATCCACGATGCCGATCAGCAGGTAGGGAGCCGTCTTCGTGATCACGATCTCGAAAGGACGCACCGGGGTCACGAAAAGCGACTCGAAGGTCCCCCTCTCCCACTCGCGGGCAATCAGCAGCGAGGCGAGAAACGCACCGACCAGCGTGAGGACAATCACGATGATGCCGGGCACCAGAAACCAGGTGCTCTGCCCCGCCTCGTTGTACCAGGTCCGCTGCACAATCTCCAGGCCGGAGCTTCGGACGGAGCTGCGGTCGGACTGTTTCTGGAGCGCGGTGCCCACGGCCGCGGACACATACGCCTCCACCGTCCTCACGGTCTGGGAGTCGACCCCGTTCAAAATAAGCTGCACCGGAGCGCTTCCCGACTCCGAGCGCCGCGCGTAATCCGAGGGGATGCGCACAATGCCCATCGCCGTTCCCAGCCGCATCGCTTCCACGGCCTCGTCCATGCCGGCCTTGCGGCTGACCTTCAGATACCGGTTGCCGGAGAGCGCCCGGATCAGGTGCTCGCCCTGCACGGAAGAGGATTCGTCGACGACGGCGAGCGGCGCATGCTCCACGTCGAACGACAGGCCGTAGCCGAGCAGAAGGATGAGGATGACTGGCAGCATGAGTCCGAGCAGGAGCGTGCTGCGGTCGCGCAGCATCTGCCGGAGCTCCTTCATGGCAAGAGCCCGCAGCCGGGTCGCTGCGCCGCGGGAGTCAGAAAATGCGCGGAAATGCTTCATTTTTTCCTTCCTCCCCCGGCCCGGCCCTTTTCCACGATCCTGATGAAGGCGCTGTTCATGTCGGCGCAGTCCTCACCAGCAAGACGGCGGACCTCGCCCGGAGTGCCCAGGGCGAGAAACCGCCCCGCGTCCTGAATCGCGATTCGGTCGCAGTACTCGGCCTCCTCCATGAAGTGGGTGGTCACGATGACCGTGACGCCGGTGCGGGAAAGCTCCGTGATGGTGCGCCAGAAGCTGCGCCTTGTGGTCGGGTCAATGCCGCTCGTGGGCTCGTCGAGAAACAGGATTCTCGGCTCGTGCAGAAGCGCGGCCGCCATCGCCAGCCTGCGCTTGGGGCCCATGGGCAGCCGGCCGGAGATATCCCCGGGCTGGAGGTCGAACTGTTGCAGCATCGCCTGCACCCGCTCGCGAAGCCTTCCGCCGTAAAGTCCGTAAGCGCCGGCAAAGAACTCCAGATTTTCCTTGTTCGTGAGCAGGCCGTAAAGCGCAAATTTCTGGGCCACATAGCCGATGCGCCCGCGGGCTTCCGCCCGGGCTTTGCGGAGATTGAAGCCCGCCACCTCGATCACGCCGCTGCTGGCGGGCAGCAACCCGCAGAGCAAGCGGAATGTGGTGGTCTTTCCCGCCCCGTTGGGGCCGAGAAGGCCGAATATCTCGCCTTCCTTCACATCAAAGCTCGTGCTGGCGACCGCCGTGAAGTCGCCGAACCGCCGCACAAGGTCCCGGACATGGATGACAGGCACGGAAGAAGCCGCCTTCCGGGTTGGAAAGGGCTGCTGCCCGGCGCGGGGAGTCCTGCAGCCCTCCCCGCTGTCCGAAATCATCAGCATGAAGGCGTCCTCAAAGTCCGGGCGGCGGCTTTCCATGCGCCGCCCGGCCAGAAGGGAAGCGAGCGCCGCGGCGTCCGACCCCGGCCGGCCGATGAAGCGCACGGCGCCCCCCGAGGGCACTGCATCCAGCACGAGATCGCCCCGGTCGTACAAGGCGGCCTGAAGGTCCCGCGCGGGCTCGCCCCCGCGCGGCCAGGCGGTGCCGGTGAAACCCTCGGCGCGCTTTACGATCTCGGCGGGACGCCCCTGGGCCACCAGCCGGCCTTTGTGCAGTGCAAAAACATAGTCCGAACGCTCGGCCTCGTCCATGTAGGAAGTGCTCCAGACCACCGAGATATGCTCAAGCTGCACCTGCTGCCGCACAATTTCCCAAAGATCCCGGCGCGACAGCGGGTCGACCCCGATGGAAGGCTCGTCGAGCAGAAGCAGTTTCGGCGTGCGCACGAGCGTGCAGATCAGCCCAAGCTTCTGCTTCATGCCGCCGGAGAGCTTCCCGGCCAGCCGCCCGGTGAAACGGTCCAAATCCGACATCGCGAGAAGCCGCTCGTAGCGCTTCGCGCGCACGGCGAGGGGCACTCCGTGAAGATCGGCATAGAGGTCGAGGTTCTCCTGAACGGAAAGATCCTCGTAGAGCGCGAACTTCTGGGGCATATAGCTGATCTGGTCCTGCACCCACTGAGCCTGCGCGGCCACGTCCCTGCCAAGAACCTCGATCCTGCCCGACGAGGGCGCAAGCAGCCCGCAGACGAGCCGCATCAGCGTCGTCTTGCCCGCTCCGTCAGCCCCCACCAGGGTGACGAGGCGGCCGGCAGGCACTTCGAAATTCAGCTCAGAAAGAGCCTGAACCAGGGTGCCGCCGGTGCCCCTGAAAGTCAACCCGAGGCCCTCGGCCCGGATAGCCACGGCCTGCTCTGCCATCGCCTCACACCCCGCCGGCTGTGGCCCCGGAGGCGGCGCCGGCGGCCGGGTGAAGCCTGACGGTCGCAGGCTGCCCGAGCCGCAGTTTCGAGTCGGGATCGTCAAAGAGTATGCGCACCTCATAGACGAGGCTCGTGCGCAGCTCCTCGGTCTGCACGTTCTTAGGCGTGAATTCAGCCACTGAGGAAATGAACCCCACCCGCCCGGGGACCTTTTCCCCGGGGTTCGAATCCGTGGTGATCTCGGCCGGGTCCCCGGGCTTCACTCGCCCCAGGTCCTTTTCGCTCAGATACGCCCGGACCCACTTGGGGTCCGTGAGCGCAAGCGTGAACACAGGGCTTGAAGCCGAAGCCATGTCGCCCTTCTCAAGCAGGCGGCTGCGGACCACGGCATTCTGGGGCGCGCGCAGCGTCCCGAGCTCGATGCGGTGCCGCAGCACGGCCAGGTTCGCCTTCGATGCCTCAAGCGACGCCTCGGACTCCCGGATGTCCTCCACCCGCGGGCCGATCACCTTGAGCTGCAGCGCCTCCTTCGCCTGCAGTTCGTTTTGCCTTGCCACGCGCTCGGCGCTGACCGCCTGGTCATAGCTCTGGCGGCTCACTGCGTGCCCCTGGGGCGTGTTCCAGAGCGCTTCGGCCCGCTTGAGGTCGAGCGAGGCCCGCTCGGCCTCGGCCTGAGCCGCCCGGTACTGAGCCCGCGCCTGGGCGATTTCCTGGGGACGGCTGCCATTGCGAAGACTCAAATGCGCCTGCTCTCCCGCACGGACCTGGGCGGAGGCCTGCTCGGCCTCAAGCTCCAGCGTGCGGGTGTCGAGAACCGCAAGCACCTGCCCTTTCTTCACCTGGTCGCCCTCCTCGGCCCGAAGCTCGCTGATGCGCCCGACCTCCTCGAATGCGAGCGACACCTGCCTGATGTCTACGTTGCCGTAGAGCACGATTTCATCGGAGGCTTTTTGGAAGAACTTTTCATGAACGCCGTACCCGGCCGCAGCCGCCGCCGCGGCAAGGACAGTCGCCGCAATGAGGATCTTTTTATTCATTTGCGCCTATATAAAACAACAGGTTGCTTAATGCCCTGACGCTTAGTTTAAATTAAATTTAAATTTAATTTTCTCTATAATAACCCCGGCAAAAGGGGAATTCAATGCAACAAGAGACCACGCGCCGGCAGCGCGCTGACGGCGCCGCCACCAGAGAGAAAATTCTTCAGGCCGCCTCGCGGCTGCTCAGCCGCAGGGGCTTTGCCAACGTGACATGCCGCGACATCGCTGCCCGCGCTCATGTCGACCTCGCCTCCATCAACTACCATTTCGGCAGCCGCCGCGGCCTTTTCGCCGCCGCGCTCATTGCTGCCCACCACGACCTTTTCCAAATCGAAGAGATGCGGAAAATTGTCGATAGTCCGCAGCCGGCAGACCAGAAAGTGAAGGGCATGCTCCGGATGATCCTGCAGCAGGCCTCAGGTGAAAACGGCTGGAAAATGAAGCTGCTGTTCAGGGGGCTGCTCGATGAAGAGGCGAGCCTGCGCCCGCTTTTTGACACTGAGGTCCTGCCTAAATTCGCTCTGGTCCGGCGCCTCGCCTCCGAAGTCTCCGGCATTCCGGAAAATGACCCGGCGCTGAGGCGCTGCATGTTCTGCGTCATTTCGCCGGTCTTTACGCTGCTTGCCTTCGGCAAAAGCCTTCCCAACAACCTCTACTCCCTGCAGAAGGACACTCCGGAGGAAGCCGCAGAGTTCATCGGCCGGTACATGACCGACTGGCTGCGGGAAGAAGGCCGGCGCTGGAAGGAAGCGGGCTGCGCGAAGGAGGCCTCAGCGGCTGAGGTAATCCGCCACGGCGGCCATGAAAGCGCCGGGCCGCTCGCGGCATGAAATGAACAGCCTGTCGCGCGCCCGGGTCACCGCCACATAAAAAAGCGAGCGCTGACGCTTGTATAGGCCGGCTTTTTCCATCTTGTCGGAGCCTTGGCCGACAGCCGAGTCCGATGGGATCTTGCCCGCATCGGCGCCCGCAATGAAAACCACCTTGAACTCAAGCCCTTTCAGCCGGTGCAGGGTCGACACCCTCACCGCGTCCCGCGCCGGCGTCTCGGCCGCTTCAATGGCGGCTGTGGCGAGGCCCCGCGCGGCCAGGCACCGGGCGTATTCGTCGCGCCTCTCGCGGGAATGCGCGGCCACAACAAAATCAGAGAGAACGTAGGACCGGTCCTGATTCTGAAGCTCAAAAATCCGATCCGCGATCCATCCGGCCTCGTCCTCAAGCCCGTGCGCGACGTAAAGCACAGGCTCGGGCCCGCGGCGGGTGGAAACGCACTCTTCATCGCGGTAAGGCCGCCGGCTCAGTTTCGACTCGAGCACCTTTGCGCGGTTGTGCTCCAGCACGACAAGAGCGGCGCTGCGAATGTCGGCGGTGGTCCGGTAGTTGATCGTGAGCTTTCTCGTGCGCTTTGAGCGCACGTTGATGCCGCAACGCTTGAGGTCGTAGCCGCTGCCGCGGCTGTAGATGCGCTGGTTTTCATCGCCCACGATGAAGATGTCGCCCTGCCTGGGGTGGCCCGGGCTGTTCGAGAGCGACAGGTCAGGGGTGAGCTGCCGCAGAAGCCGGAAGGCCTCGCGCCCGAAGTCCTGAGCCTCGTCAAGAATCACCGCCCGGTACTGCTTGGTCGAACGCCCGGACATCAGCAGAGCCGAGGCCGTGTTGTACGCGTCCGATGGCGTAAGCTTGCCGGTGTCATCGATCGCCCGGCGCACGTAGGCAAGCACCGGCCAGACCGCGGAGCGCTCCCGCTTTCCTAGCGTCACGCCCCGGCCTCTGCGGTCAGCGAGGAGATAGGCCGCCTCGGAACGGATGTTGTCGGGCAGAACCACCTGCTCAAACTCGTTACGGTAAAAGGACTCCGGCATCGGGGGCTTGTTGCCGATGCGGGCGGGGAAAAGCCTCCTTGCGCCGGTCCAGATCGCGTCGAGCTCGGGTCCGGGCAGCAGGTACTCCCGGCCCATGTGGTTCTCAACGAGAAAATTCCGCACCCACTCGTCCAGGTTCACGATATCCATGGTCCTCTCAATGACCTTGGCAGGCAGGAGCTTCTCCATCTGCAGGCGCAGGTCGAGAGCCAGGTTGCGCGTGAAAGTGGTGAACAGCAGGCGATCCTTCGGACCCCAGTCGGGGAGCTCGACCAGACGCTTCGCACGGTGCAGCGCGACAACCGTTTTGCCGGTTCCGGCACTGCCCACCACCATGAAAGGCCCGTTGCGGTCGGCCTCCACAAGCTGTCTCTGCTCCTCGGAAAGGTAGCAGCGCCACTTGTCGAGCGGCATCCTCAGGATCTCGGAGAAATCCTCCTTGTCGGCGGGAGCGTAAAAGGCGCTGCGCGTGGCGGCGCTTCCCAGATACCCCGCCTCGGTTGCCGTCGGCCGCACGCCGTGGGAGACGAGTGCCGAGGCCGGAGTGCCCTGGACGATTTTCCAAAGCCGCTTTTCGACCGCGGAAGGCAGGAAGCGGCCCTTCTGCTCCAGTTCGTCTGCGGAGCAGAGAGAACGGACGAGCTCGAGCCGGTTCACAGGCACTCCGAGATCGAGCAGCAGGCCGTCGGAGACCTTGCTGAAAAGCGGAGAGCCTTTTCCTGAAGCGCTCGCCGGGACAGCGTCCTCGGGTTCTTCGAACATCTGGATCGCCCGAATTCGGGGGTTCGCCTCTATGCGGTGCGTGCGGGCCCACCGGCAGGCTTCCTCGCGGCTCTTCGCCACCCATGCGAAAACCCAGATCGAAGAAAGAGGGTTGCAAAGCACTGCGTACCAGCCTTTCCAGAGCGTGAGACAGCTGTAGCCTGCCGCACCTTCGATCGGCTCGAGCGGGCCAAACTTGGCCAGCCTCTCGGGGCCGTGGCGCGTGAAATCATCAAAAAAGGCGGCGGCCCGGCTTTTAATCTCTATGTTTGCGCGATAAATCGCATCCATGAGGGAGGCCGCCGTGAGCAGCTGTTTACCTTTTCTTTTCATGACCGCTCCTCCTTTGCCGGGGGGACGCCCAAAGCCAGGGCCGCAACATCGCTCATCCGGGAGACAAGAAGAAAGGCCCCGGCCGCCTTAAGCGCCGATTCCTCCTCAAGCCCCAGACGGTTGAAACCGGTAAATCCCACGCAGGGAATGCCTGCGGCCCGCGCGGCCCGCACTCCAACCACCGAGTCCTCGACCGCCAGCGCCTCCGTGGGGCTCAGTCCCGCGGAACGAAGCGCCGCCAGGTACAGGTCCGGCTCCGGCTTCGGGCGAACACCCTGCGCGAGGTGAAAAAGCCGGTCTTCGAAAAGGCCCTGCGCTCCGGAGCTCTTCACCATGCGCTCGAGCCGCGAGGCACGGCTGTTTGAAACGAGGCTGAGGGGAACGCCGGCGCATTTCAGCCTGCGAAGGCTCTGCAGCGTCTCGGCAGGAACCGAGGCCTTGTCTTCAAGCACTCTGCGCCCCGCCCGGTAGCGCGTCATCCACTCCTCCGGAACCGTCACTCCGAAGCGTTCGTGAAGCACCTGGGGCACGAGGTCGCGCGTTATGCCCTGCAGCATTCTGATCACGTCAAGCGCCGTGAAGTGCAGGCCGAGCTCGCTCATCATCGCCGCGAGCAGCTGCCCGTCCGGGCCCTCGCTGTCGATGAGCGTGCCGTCGAAGTCGAAGAATACAGCCTTGGGACGAGTAAAGGGCATAGGAAAAATCTGCGCAGCCGCGCGGGAGAAAACATAAAACGGGAGGCCTCATTTTAGACCGCTGCCTGCGGGTCTTCCCCCGCCCTTGCAGCCCGCACGGCCTGCTGCTTAAAAGATCTTCAGATCACGGGGCTGCGGACCCCATTCATTGGGGCCCTTCTGACCCGCAAGGGCACAGAAGAAAAGTCCCACCACGAAAAGGATCCCGCAGATGAAGAGCACGGGGCCGAGCGCCATGAGTGAGAAAAGCGCAAAGGCCACCGAGAGCGGGATCATCAGCATCAGGATCATCACCGCCGCAAGCGGAGCAGCGATCCAGGCGCCGGAGCGGCCCGTGTCGTGCAGGCGCCTGACGGCCACGGCGCAGTTGGGCACCAGCGAGGCAATCCACCAGGCTATCGAGCCAAAGCCCGCGATCCAGCCGATCAGAGGCAGCGCAGCAAGTAGATTGAGAACCCACTCGATCAGCATCGAGCCCACAAAGAAGACCCAGAATTCCGTGCGATTCGCGCGGCCGTCGAACTGGGCGTAACGGTGGCTGAAGGTATCGCAAAAGAGCTGCCAGATCGCCTGGAGCGTATCTCCTTCGGCTCCGCTTCCAGAGCCCGACGCGCCTGCGTCCTTCGAATCCGACACGGTGGACGGAGTAAACAGGGCGCCGCCACTGCCTTCAATCCTGCGGGGCGGCTGCGCCTCGCCGCTGAGGCTCGAGGCCTCTTCGACAGCAGCCTCGAAAGGCCTGCCCGCGTCCTTTCGCGCCGCATCAGAGCCCGAAGGCCCCTTCGATCCGCTTAAGGAAGAGGCGCCGGCATCCGGCGAGGCCCCTTCACCGGGCGTCTCCTGCGACTGGACTTCCTCCAGGACGCTGCGATGCTGCTCGTCTTTATCGTTTTCGGCCATTTTCCATCCTCCGGTTGCCTGCGGCCACCCGAACCGCAGATGATCTTAATGCTCCTTGAGCGCCCTGAGCGAGGCCTGGGACAGGAACTCGTTGCACAGTTCATTGACGCTCACGCCCCGCTGCCGGGCTATGGCCTTGAGCCGGTTGTAAACCGAAGGCTGCAGCAGAAGCTGCACGCGCCGGGTCTTGAGCTCACGGCGCTCGACATATCTTGAAGCCTCGCTCTGAGGCTCCGCAGGGACGGCGGGATCTTCCTGCGGGAGCCGTCTGCGCGCGGGAGCTCCGCCCGCAGGAGTCGTAATAAAGGAAGCGGCCGGGCTTTCGAGCGCGCCCAGAAAATTTTTTTTTGTCATGGCTCAACCCCTCTTCGGCGGGAAAAGCTCATCGAGCAGAGCCTGATAATCCTTCGCCGCATTGCTGCGGGGAGCGTAGGAGAAAATGTCGCGCTTCATGGCCTGGGCCTCCTTCACCGCAGAGCATTCGCGAATGCGGGCCGACAGCAGGCGAGTACCCAGCTCCCGGGCCTGCGCATCGATCGCCTGGGAGGCCTGCTGCGCGAGAATCAGCCGGCGGTTGAACCGCGTGAGCGCGATCCCCGCAATGCGCAGCTTCGGATTGCAGTAGCGGCGGACCGTAGCCACGGTATCGGCCAGACGTTCTATGCCGTGCAGGCTGTATATATCAGGCTGCGCCACAATCAGCACCTTCGAGGCTGCCGTCAGGGCGTTGACCGACAGCACTCCGAGGGCCGGAGGCGTGTCGATCAGGATCCAGCTGTATTTTCTTGCAAGCGGCGCGAGAGCTTCCTTCAGCCTGTATTCCTTGCCCGTTTCAGCAATGGCGATGTCCGCGCTCGAAAGGTCGGGAGAGGAACCGATCGCATCCAGCCCGAGGGCCGAGGACTGGATCACCTCTGAGGCCGCCGCGCTCTTTTGCAGCAGCGCCATGGCGCCCGGGCCCGCGGACAGGCCCAGCGAATAGGACAGGTTGCCCTGGGGATCCAGATCGACGGCCAGCACCCGCTCGCCGCGGGCCGCCAGCCCGGCGGCCAGTGCATGCGTTGTTGCGGTCTTTCCGACGCCGCCCTTTTGGTTGGCCACTGCGAGGATTTTTGCCATTTTCTCCACCCTGGAAATGCATAAGAGCCGGCCCCCGGCCGCGCAGCTGATCTTAAAGCAAAAGCCTGCACTTAAAAAGATACCGGTAAGCGCATTGAGATATACACATACTGTTATCAGCGTGCCGGCTTCATCCCGGCCGGCCAGGCCTCAGGGCACCAGGTCCCCCACACCGTCAATCACAATGTCCGGGCGATAGGCGTATGCGGCGAGGCTTTCGCGCTTCGTAAGCCCGGAGAGTACAAGGACCGTGCACATGCCCGTCTCGAGACCGCCGCGGATGTCGGTTCCCATGGAGTCGCCGATCATGGCGGACTGCGAGGCATGTACCCCGAAGCCGTCCATCACCCGGCGCAGCATCAGCGGATTGGGTTTCCCAACGAAATACGCCTTCTGGCCCGAAGCGATTTCAATGGGGGAGACCATCGCCCCTGTGGCCGGAATCAGGCCGTATGAGCCGGGACCGGTGATGTCCGCATTGGTTGCGATCAGCCGCGAACCGCCCAGCACCAGGGTGAGGGCCCTGCCCACCGACTCAAAGCTGTACTCGCTGAGCGACTCGCCCACAATGACGTAATCCGGATGGTCATCCGTGATCCTCACGCCCGCCTTCTCAAGCGCCTCGTACAGTCCGTTGGCCCCGATCACCCACGCGCTGGGCGATTCGCGCTGGGAAATGCAGAATTCGGCCGCAGCCATCGCGCTCGTATAAAACTCACGCGGCTCAGTGGCGATTCCCATCCGGTTAAGCCGTTCGGAGAGTTCCTCGGGCGTGAAAAGCGAATTATTGGTGACAAAGCGGTAGAGCTTTCCGCTGCGCCTGAGCCAGGTGATGAACTCCTTCACACCGGGTAGAAGAAAGCGCCCGTGGTAGATTACGCCGTCCATATCGATGAAAAACGCGCGCCTCGCGCGCACGGAATCCAGTTTTCTCTTCTCTGGCGTCATGTGCCGGTCCCTGACTTGAAATGAGTGTTCTATTGTAGGAGAGAACTCCCCCGCGCCCCTTACGCAAATCCGCAGGGAAATCCGCAGGGTTATGATGGCGGTTCCACGACTCCATTTCAAGGAAAAAGGCCATGCCCGCAACTACTCCCAATCCCCCCTATTACAGCCTCGCATTCACGACGATTGTCTCGCCGGGAACTTTCGAGGTCTTTACCAAGCTCATCGAGTTTGTCAAGGAATCCGCTCCAAAGGCCCGGGGCTTTCTCGGGCTAGAAGAGGCGATGGGGCAGAAGGAATGGATCACCATCCTTTACTGGGCAGACCGGGAGGCCATCGACGAATGGTCGAAGGGTCTGCGCCTTTTCGCGGCCAAACACCCCACTCTGATGATGGCGTTTCTCTCCTCCAAGGCCCGCATCGCCAAGGTTGAAAAAGCGCTGCCCTGAGGCAGGCGGACGCAGCGAGACGGCCTTGAAGCCGTTTTTTAGACCGTCCCCGGCTCTTTCCAAGGTGCCGCCGCCCGGCTCCCCGCTGAGAGCCGGGCAGCCGGGCGCGGAATCCTGCCTGAAACTCCTCCCGCAGGGACGCTGCCGCGCCGTGCAGAGAGAAAAAAAGCTTCGGATCCCAGCAGGGATGCCGAAGCCCTTCAAATCAGCGGAGCTGCGATGAGTCTCAGTTCTTGTCGATCAGGAACTCGTCAATTTTCCGTCCCTTCTTCAGCTCTTCGGTGAGCCACTTCGGCTTCAGCCCGCGGCCGGTCCAGGTGAGCTTTCCGTCATCGCTTCTGTACTTCGCCTTAATGGAGCTTTTCTTGGCTTTCTTCGTTTCAGAGGCTGCTGAAGCGGCTCTCTCCCTCGGCGTCTGCGCGGCGCTCAGATCCTCAAGAGTAATTTCATAGCGCTGCATGTACTGACGGATTTCGCGGATGGCAGACTTGCGAATCTGCTTCATGATCGATTCCGTCTGCCGCTTCAATTCGCGGGCTTCCTGGATTTTCGCATCAAGCTTCTTGTTTTCAGCAAGCATTAATTTATTCCTCTTTTTCCAATGAATAAATAATTTATCAAATGGGTTTATTCGATCTTTGAAACGGATTTTAATAGCTGGAAGACAAAAATTGCAAATTAAAGTCCCTCTTTTTCATTATCTTTCCTGCCGATTGTGGAAAATCGGCCTGCTGATAATAAGTAAATTCGAGTGTCCAAACAGGCCAACACCACTTACGAAAACAGGAAATAACCGCCATCAGGCCGCCTTTGCCTGAGCTGCGCCGTAATTTACATCACTAAAACATATACATAATAACTTTCTTACTTCATTGCTAATTTCAAAAACATCTATTTTTATTATTCCTTTTAATCAGGCTAATCTAGACGTTGTACGAAAAACTCATTAGACCACTCTTTATAATTCGCGCTGCGAAAGATTTTCTGCCGCAAAAGTGACCGAAGGAGAAATCTCTCCATATTTTTGGAAAAGAATCGTAAAGATAAGACTTCATGCCGCCTGTTCACTGAATTTGAGATAAAAGCCCGCATCCCCTCACAATAGCCGGAAGATGCAGACCGCATTCAACCGGCGGCGCGGGATGCGATGGCTGGCAAACCCATGATTCGTCAGAAAAATAACAAAGGCCTGCCACCAGAGGCCAAAGAAAAGGAACGCTTCAGAAAAAGCTGCCGAACAATAAAATAAAAATTCTTTTGGCGCGGGCTCCGGCCGCTGGAAAAAGCGGCCTGATTCAGAACCGCCGGCTGCGTTCCCCGCTTCCTGCGCGGGGATCAGTCCGCCCATTCCTGGGCAGAACCGTCAGAAGACGGTCTCGGCTTCCGCCACGCGGGCGGCAAGACTCGGGTGATAGCGCCTGGGGCCATATTCCCGTCGAGTGAAGGTAACAGCCTCCCGGTAGTCCTGCTCGTCAAAGGAGCTCAGCTTGCGCCGGGCCTCCACCCGGAGCACCTCCCAGCCCGAATCGGCGTCCGTGGCGGCGCACAGCCACGCGTAGGCCTCCCGATAGTTCATGTCCACTCCGGTCCCGTACAGATAGCCGCGGCCGAGTTCCCCGCAGGCGTCCGAATCTGCCTGGCGGGCCGCCTTTTCAAACCAGCTCATGGCTCTCGCAGGGTCCTTTTCAATCGACAGGGCGGCCGCTCCGGACAGATACAGGCATCCCAGAGTGTACTGGGCTCGGTGGAAGCCGCCGCGGGCCGCCCGGCGGACGAGCGCAAGGCCTTCGAGCCGCTTGTCAGGCGCCGAGGCCGGCGTGAGCATGAGCCGCCCCAGAACATAGGCCGCCTCAATGCTGCCGCCCTGAATCTCTGCGCGAAGCTCTCGCTCTCCGGCGGAGGGATCCGCGAGCCCCCCGAGCCCACGGATCTGCATGGCGGCCACCGCGGTCTTCGCCGAGGCGCTGCCGAGCCCCGCGGCCCGCTCCGCCCACTGTCTCGCCTCCTTCCAGTCCTGGTTGAGGTCCCGGTTGCCGAACCCGTAGCGGCGGGCGAGCTCAAGCGCATCCTCGGCGTCGCCCTGATTCGCCTTTTCGAGCAGAACCTGCGCCTTCTCAATGGAAGGACCGCTGTCGCGGTTCCGCCCGGCCAGTACAAAGACTCCGAGCACGAGCACGGCGGCGCCGATCAGGAAAATGGTGAATGATTTCATGGCTGTATCAATATATTATTCATTCAGTTCCAAAGCAATGCCCTGGAAGTCCTTTTATTTTGATCAATCTTTCTGAGCAGCACCGCCTAGCCTTTTCAGGTTATCTATAAAATTATGTAAAGACTTTCTTTTTGTTTTGATCCAAATCAAAGAATAAAAGCCTGACGATGAGGGAAGATGTATCTGAGTTTCCCCCGATTCACGGCCGATCAGCCGGCCCTCAACGGGAAATCATTCCTGCCCCTCAATATTTACAGGACTACAAAAATGTCTGACACAACCGCCCAGCAGCGATATCTGTTGATGCGATATGGGTCGATGATCGCCGGGCCTCTGCTGTGCGCCTTGATCTACTTCTCGATGCCGTCGACCTACACGATGGCTGACGGCAGCATCGCAACTTTTTCCTCAGCCGGCCGCGCCTGTCTCGGCGTTCTGGTCTGGATGGCCATCTGGTGGTGCTTTGAAACGGTGCCTATCGCAGTCACCTCGATGCTCCCGATGGTGCTTTTCCCGCTCTTCCAGATTTCCAAAGTATCGGCCGCCATGGCCCCCTACGCATCCGATACGGTGTTTCTATTCATGGGGGCATTCCTGCTCGCCGGCGGCGTCATGCGCTGGGGGCTCGATCGCCGGATTGCCCTGTTCGTCATGAGCATCATCGGGACCACTCCCAGAAAGATGACTTTCGGGCTCATGTTCACAACGACCTTCCTGTCAGCCTTCATGAGCAACACGGCGACGGCGGCCATGATGGTTCCTGTGGCGATGGCCCTGATCGCGCTCGTTCATTCCACAAGAAGCGGCAATGACCCTGACAGCGCCCGCCAGGAGCATAACTTTTCGCTGTGCATCCTGCTCAGCCTCGCCTACGGCGCCTCCATCGGCGGCATGGCCACCCTGATCGGCTCTCCCCCTAACGGCATCTACATGCGCTTCATGGAGCAGACGTACGGCCAGACCGTGAGCATCATGGACTGGATGAAGGTGGGCGTTCCAGTCACACTGATCATGTTCTTCGCAGCGTTCTTCATTCTCACCAGCGTCATGTTCCGCGACATCGGCGGTGAGATTCCCGGCGGAAAGGCCTGGGTGAAAAACGAGCTGCGCAGCATGGGCCGCCTCTCCCACGGCGAGATCGCCGTCGGGGCGTGCTTCCTCGTTGCCGCCATTCTGTGGTTCTCCGGCAGCACCCTGCGTGCGATCGACATTGACGGGTTCCGCCCCTTCAGGTACCTTACCGACGCGGTCATCGCGATGGGCATGGGCGTTCTCACCTTCATGATTCCGGTCGACCGCAAGGGCACCATGGCCATGGACTGGAAGACCGCCAATGAGGCCGTGTCCTGGGACGTGCTCCTGCTCTTCGGCGGCGGCCTGTCCCTCGCCTCCGCCATCCAGCACACCGGCGTGGCGCAGCTGATCGGAGCCCAGGTGTCCGTTCTGGCGGGCTCGCCGTTCCCGGCGGTGCTCTTTGGCGTCATCACCATCGTCACATTCGCAACCGGCGTCACCTCCAACACCGCGCTGGCCGCAATGATGATGCCGCTGCTCGCGGCCGTGGCCCAGGCCCTGGGGCTGCCGCCTCAGCCGATCCTTATGGGCACGGCGCTGGCCGCCTCCGCAGCCTTCATCCTGCCGATCTCCACGCCTCCGAACGCCATTGTGTTCGGCACCGGCAAGATCCGCATCATTGACATGTTGCGGGCGGGCTTAATCATCAATATCGTTGCCATTCTGGTGATTGGCGGCGTGATGCTCGTGCTCGACTGATCACGCGAACACGATCTTCAGCCGGCCCGCCTCTGTGCGGGCCGGCTTTTTTTGCCGGCGAGCTGCCCCGGGGCCGGAGCGCGCCCTTCCCTGCGGCGGCGGAAAATGTCAAAATGCCCTCCTGACCTCATTCCTGTATTCGAGAGAGCTGATGGCTGAAGACAAAAAGGCGCCGAAAGACAACCCCGCCACCCAGACGGTGGTCCTGCTTGCAAGACCCGAGTTTTCCGCAAAACAATACGCCCAGAACCTGAAGGCTGACTGGGGCTTTGAAACCGAGGATTCGGACGTAGGAGAAGAAAACGGCTCGCTCGTGACGCTGATCGACGGCATGATGGTTTGCGTCGCCATGACGCCCGTGCCCGTTCCCGACGGCAGAGCGCAGCGCCAGGCGCAGACCAACTACCTGTGGCCCGAGGCCCAGGAGACGGCGAAAGCCCATCAGGCCTATGTGACGGTGAGCGTCCAGCACAACGGGCACGAACCGCTTGACGCCGGCTGCCTCGCCGTGAAGCTCACGGCGAGCGCTCTCAAGCAGGCGGCCGCCTGCGGCGTCCTCACAGCCGGAACCTTCATGTCACCCCTCTTTTATAAAACGAACGCAGAAGCGGACTGCCGCCGGGGCCGGGTGCCCGTGATGAACCTCGTCTACTTCGGGCTCTATCCCCACGAGGACGGGGAATGCATGAACGGCTACACCTTCGGCCTGGCCAGGCTCGGAGCGCGGGAGGTGGAGGTAATCCGCTCGCTGCACGAGCCGCAGGACATTTTCAACCTGATGGTGACGGCTGCGACCTACATGCTCGACTATCACGTCAGGCTCAAGGCGGGCGATACGATCGGCCAGAAAGAGGGCGAAAGCTTCCCGATCACGGACGGCCCGGGGCGCGCCGTGGACGGCAATTCGCTCAAAATCGCCTACTGAAGCCCGGCGCGCACGGCGCCGCTGTCCTTTGCCGACAGCGGCCCGGCCTCAGGACGAGGCCTGCTTCTGCGCCTTCGCTCCGTCCCTGATAAGCAGCACGATCGAAGCAAGGATGAGCGCAATGCCCGCCAGCGTGGGCAGGCTGCAGTCCTCGCCCAGCAGAAAAATCCCCCAGCAGGCGGCCCCCATCGGCTCGGCCAGCGAGAGCGTCGCGGAAACAACGGGCGTCGTCGTCTTCATGCCCATGAAAAACAGCCCGAAGCCTATGCCGCCCGCAAGCGCGAAAGCCGCGCAGACGCCCAGTCCGCGGGCGCTGCCCCAGATCCAGTCCGCGGGGAAAACAAAAAGCGCCGGCAGAAGCGCGATCGAAATGATGAAAAGCGAGATCATGATGCCGGCCTCGGGCTCCATTCCGGCTGAGACCTGCGGACTCTCGTTCATGTAAATGCCGTAAACGAAAGCGCCGAGAAGCGGGAAAATCACCCACCCGAGGCTGCCGGCCTGAAAGCTCTTCACATTAAGCAGCGCGATGCCCGCCACGGCAATGAGCGTGGCCAGATACCAGACCGGCCGGGGCTTCTGGCCGAAGAAAATCCGTGCAATCACGGCCGACATCACCGGAGTTGCGCCGACGCAGACCACGGTGCCCACCGCGACCCCGAGCTTCAAAGCCCCGTAGAAAAAGAAAATCTGGTAGCAGCAGGTGCAGAAAGAACAGACAAGGATGGCCTTCCAGGGCAGGTTCTTCGTCAGCCGCGGCAGCCTCCCGGCCGCAAGGCACCAGAGAAAAAGGACCACAGCCGAACCCAGCATGCGCACCTCGGCCACGACCCAGGGTGTCGCCCCGGAGGGAGCAAGCGCCTGGAGGGTGCCCGTGACGGAAAAGAACAAAGCGCTGACAAGAATGTAGAGAGGGCCGGCGAGATGGGTAGTCATGATAGGTCTGAAAGAGTCCGGAAGCCGCAGAGCCTGCTCCCGAAGCTAAAGCTAAGCACTAAATAAAAGCTCTTATTGTAGGACCTGGCCGACCGCCCAGGATCCGGCGCGGGAGAAAATGCCGGCTCAGGCCGCTCCGGCCCCTGCGCTCTGGGTCCGCCCCGAAGGGCGCCGGAACGCTGCTCAAGCCCCCGCGGGAAGCCGGCTTGAGTACACTTGATCACGTTGTGAAGCATTCTTTGCCCGCCCTCCGGCGGGCTATGTCAGATTTGCGCCGAACCGGCCCGCCTGCCGCCCTTAGAAATTATTTTCTGCAAAGGGCCGACCCCGCGACCGGAAAGCGCCATGGGGCTGAGGCGCGGCATCGTCCAAAGCCTCAGCAAGGAAGCCGGCCATGAGAATTCTCTCCGAAAACCGCAGGCGTTTTGATCAGGAAAGAGCCCACGCGTTCAGTGTTTTCAAAGACAGCGGGGACGCGCCTTCCCTGCTGAACAGGCTCTCGGCCATCACCGACCAGGCCGTCATGCGCCAGGCCGCCGCCCAGGGGCTGCCCCAGACTCTGGCCCTGGTGGCGGTAGGAGGCTACGGCCGCTCAGAAATGTTCCCTTACTCCGACCTCGACATCCTCGTGCTGGTGCCCGAGCACTGGAGCGAAGAGCAGCGCGCGCCGGTCGGCTCCTTCCTCACTTCGCTCTGGGACCTCGGACTCACGGTAGGCGCCACGGAAAGAACGGTTCGGGAGTGCCTCGAGGCGAGCAGCGACATCACAGTGGCAACCGCTCTGCTTGAATCACGCCTGATCGGAGGCAGCAGCGAACTCTACTCGCTGATGAAAAGCGAGTTCCTCGAGCGGCTCGTCCCCCGGGACTTTTTCCGGGACAAGATGCTGGAGATGCACCAGCGGCACGCGCGCACAGGCGACTCCCCGTATGCGCTCGAGCCCAATGTCAAGGAGAATCCAGGCGGACTGCGGGACCTGCAGGTCTTCGCTTGGATCGCCCGCGCCTCGGGCTTCGGGGATTCACTCTACGATTTTTCAGTCAACGGCCTCATCACGACCCGGGAGGCTGAGGCCATGCGCCGCTGCCTGATGTTCCTGCAGCGTCTGCGCATAGAGATGCACCTTGCGGCCGGACGGCACGAGGACCGTCTCCTTTTTGACCTTCAGAACGCTGTCGCGCGCTCCATGGGAATCGAAGGCTCAGGCGACCTGCGCCCCTCTGAAATGCTGATGAAGGATTACTATCGGAACGCCAAGTCCGTGATCCAGCTCTGCCTGATCCAGCTGCAGGCGCTCTCGGACCGGTTCGCCGGGCGCTCCTCGGCTCCAGCGGTGCCCATCGACGAGGTCTTCCAGGCCCGGGGCGAGGAGCTCGACCTGCGCCGCCGCGGCGCGCTCGATGACAGCCTCGTTAACATCCTTCGAGGCTTTTATCTGCGCGCGACGAACCCTCTTGTGCAGCGTCCGTCCATCGGCCTGGTGCGCGAGCTCTGGCACGCCGTCCACAACCCTCACGCCCGGTTTGCGGCCGACGCGCAGAGCCGCTCGGTCTTCCTCAGCATTCTGAAACTGCCCACTGGGGTTTACCGGACGCTGCACGCCATGAACACCTGGGGAGTGCTCTCGCTCATCCTGCCTGCCTGGAGCCGGGTCGAAGGCCAGATGCAGCATGACCTCTTCCATGTCTACACCGTCGACCAGCACACCATACAGGTGATCCGCGGTCTGCGGCACCTTGTCTACGCCGAGCACGCCCACGAGTTCCCCCTCCTGTCGGAAATCATGGGTGAGCTGCCCGAGACCTGGCGGATCATTGTCGCCGCACTCTTTCACGACATCGGAAAGGGCCGGGGAGGGAACCATTCGCTGCTCGGGGAAACCGATGCCCGCGCCTTCTGCGAGGCGTGCGGAATCAGCCGTGAGGACACGGAATTCATCGCGTTTCTCGTGCGCGAGCACCTCACAATGAGCCACGTCGCGCAGAAGCAGGACATCGCCGATCCCGAAGTTATCAAAGCCTTCGCCTCGGTCGTCAAGAATTCGGAGCGGCTCAAGGCTCTTTACCTGCTCACGGTCTGCGACATCCGGGCAACTGGCCCCAAGGTCTGGAACGACTGGAAGGGAGCGCTGCTGGAGCAGCTCTACCGGGCCACGCTCGCCCAGCTCGGCGGAAACCTTCCGACGCGCAGCTCGCTGCTCGAGCTGCGCAAGGCCGCGGCTCTGGATCTCGCCCGCAGCGCAGGAGTCACGACCGAGGAGTGCGAAAAAATATGGGCCTCTCTCGACGTGGCCTATTTCCTGCGCCACTCGGCCGAGGATATTGCCTGGCACGCATCGGCGCTATCGTCCTGGCCGGGCAGCGGGGCCCTGGTGCGGGCGCGCCCCGCCCCCAGGCTCTCAGGCCTCGAGGTTCTCGTCTGCGCTCCGGACCGCGCAGGCCTTTTCACCACGCTGGTGGGCTGCCTGCAGCGGTGCCGCACCTCGGTGCTCGACGCCCGGATACACACCACCCGCGACGGGCGGGCTCTAGATACATTCCTGGTCATGGATCTCGGCAGGCGTCCGGATCCGCAGGAGGCCGCGCAGGCCATCGCCGAGACCGTGAGCCGCGCGCTTTCCTCGGACAAGCCTCTGCCGCCGGTGAAGCTCGGCCCCCTTTCGAGACATTCACGGCACTTCCCCATCCGTCCGGTCGTTCTCATCGAGCCTGACGCCCTGGGCAACAGCTGGCTGCTCTCCATCGTCTGCAATGACCGGCCCGGACTGCTCTACACCATCTCGAGCGTGCTCTCCCGCTCCGGCGTCAATCTGCAGACTGCCCGGATCTCCACGCTTGGCGAGAGAGCCGAGGACATCTTCCAAATTGACGGCGCGCCACTTAAGGATCCAGCCGAATGCCTTAAGATAAGCAGAGAAATTGTAGAGAGCATTGCGCCCGACGCGGCGCCGCTCTCGCAGGAGGGGAAAAAGCCTGATCCTTTTCCCCAGCCAGAGGAACAACATTCATGACTCAGCCAGAAATTCTCGCGGTTTTCGCCGACGCCAGCTTCGAGGACGCTTTTGCAAAAATCGCGCCGCTGTTCAAGGAAAAAAGCGGCTGTTCGCTTCAGCTCACCTTCGGTCAGTCCGGAGCCCTGCGGACTGACATCGAGGGACTCATGCCCTGCGATGTCTTCTGCTCCGCAGACGAGGCCTCCCCGGCCGCGCTTCAGAAAGCCGTGAAAGCGCACGAACTCTTTGCCTTCGCAGGCAACCGGCTGGTTGTCGCCACACGCAGCGAACGCCGCTTCCAGAACCAGGACTGGGCGGATATCCTCTGCGATCCTTCCACAACGATCGGCATGAGCACTCCGCGCGTTTCGCCCGAAGGCGACTGGTCCGCCCTGCTTTTCAAAAACATCGCCAAGGCGCTCCCCGGGCGGCTGGGCTCACGCATTGTCGGCCAGCATGCCGTGGCCCTGATCGGGGGCAATCATACGGACGAGCAGCTGGATCGGGAGACAGGCGCCCACTTCATGCTCAGCCATGAAGGCATCGACGCAGCGGTGGTGTTTGAAAGCGCCGCGGAGCGCATGAAGGCGGAAGGCCTGCTGCTTCATCCCATTCCGGACGGCGTATGCCCGAAGATCGTCTGCTGGGGCTGCTTCCCCAGAACGGGCAAGGCGCCCGGATCTCTCAAAAAAGAGCTGGAGGCCCTGCTGCTTTCTCCTGAAGGGCAGACGCTCCTGCAGGGCTGCGGCTTTCTGCCCGCCCCCGCTAACGCCTGAGGCCATGCGCGCGGGCCGCGATAAAACCCCCTTGCCTCCAGGGGGCTCTCCTTTCTGTGCGCAGGAAGGGCTTCAGGACTCTCCGCGGTCAAGGTCGAGCCAGGTGCCACAGCACGCCGACCGCACAAAGCCAGAATAAAACAGCGCTGATGCGGTTGAGCCACCAGCTGAAGCGCGGCCCCCCGAGATAGCGGCCCGCAAAGCAGGCGGTATAGCTGTAGACGAGATGAACCAGAAGGCAGATCAGCACAAAAATCGCTGACAGCAGCGCTGCCTGCGGCCCATAGGGCGCGCTGCGGCTGATGAAGGGGGGCATCAGCGAAAGAAGAAAAACGATCAGCATCGGGTTTGACACCTGCAGCACGGCGGCGCTCGGAATCACCCGCCGCACAGGCAGCTGCCGGGAAGCCGCCGAAAGGCTGCCGGCCTGCCCGATCCGCGCGAGATCCACTGCGGGCGCCTTCCAGTTTTTCCATCCCAGCCAGACCAGCACCAGAGCTCCGCCTGCCTGCATCGCCGTGAAGGCAAGGGCGTTGGCCACTATGACCGCCCCGAGCCCGGTGGCCGACACGGCAGACATGAAGGCCACGCCGAGCGCATTGCCCACGGGGGAGCGCCAGGCGTTGCTCTTTCCGAATCGAAAGGCGTTGCTCACGGTATAGAGCACGCCCGCCCCGGGGGTGAGGCTCGTGACCAGCGCCACAAAGGCATACATCAGAAGACTGTTTGACATGCGGATGATTCGTTTTTATTAGATATACGCAATATTTTATTAACTATTAAAATCAGCAGTGATTCAAAATTTATCGCATAGAAGCAAAGGAACCGAATCACTCTTCGCTCAATACCGTCATGATCGTCAAACGCTTCGACTACCGCCTGATCAGGCAGCTGTTGCTTTTTGCCGTCGTCGTCGAGGAAAAAAGCATTCGTCGGGCCGCCAAAAGGCTTGCCATGTCCCAGCCTCCGCTGTCGGCCCAGCTCGACGAACTCGAGGCGAGGCTCGGCATGAAGCTGCTGCAGAGAAATGCGCGGGGCGTCACCCCGACCCAGGCCGGGGAAGCGATGATGCCTGACGTGCTGCGCCTGATCGGCGAGGCGGAGAAGCTCGATTATTCCGTACGGCAGATCCGCGAGGGCCAGTGCGGCGTGCTCAATGTGGGCGCCGTTCTGGAAGCCATGCTGGGGTGGGTGCCTCAGTTCCGCTACCGGCTGAAGAAGGCCATGCCGGACCTTGCTCTTTACACCAAGGAAATCGACTCGGGGGACGCGGAGTCCGAGCTGCTGTCGGGCAGGATTGCCTTTGCGTCCGGTTATTTCGGGCGCCCCCGCAGCCCTTTCATCCAAAGGGCGCTACTGTTCAGGGAAAAGCCCGTCGCCCTGCTTCCCCTGGACCACCGTCTGGCAGGCCGGGGCCGCATTCGGCTGGCGGACCTTTCCGGCGAGGAGTTCGTACTGCCGGCGCGCAGCATTTCGCCTTTTTTCGTGGACTCGCTCATCGGCGCCTGCAGAACTGCTGGATTCGCCCCCCGGATTCGCCACGAGGTCAGTACGACCATGCGGGAGATAGCCTATGTGGGCTGCGGCCAGGGCATCGGGCTGGTTCCCGCCTTTTTCACTCGCATGGTGCCCCCTTCGGTCAAAGCCGTGCACCTGTCCGACGCCGGTCCGGTGATAGAGCTATCGCTCGCCTGGTGCGAAGACCGGCAGACCCCGCTATCGCGCCACGCCCTCGCTCTGATACAGGCCGCCCCTGAGAAGCATTGATCCTCGGACCGCGGCGAAGCCAGAAAAAAGGCAGCCAAGCCCCCGCTTCGGGTCTTAGCTGCCGCCCCGGCCCGCGGATCCCGGGCAGCGGTCCGCCCCGCAGGGCTTATTTGCGTCCGGTGATTTTTCGGAAGGTGTCCTCATCCACCAGAATGACCGAGTCCTTGAGCTCCGGGGAGGGATTCGGCCGGGCGGGCCGGCTGCCCGGCAGATTCGGCAGAGGCAGCTCCTTTACAGCCTGTGTTCCTCCGAGCCTGCCCGTAAGATAGGCCTTCTCAAGCTTGGAGGCCCGGGGCTTGCGCCCGCTCCTGCTGCGCACAAGTCGCTTCAATGAAGAGACTCCTTTCGGCGACTTCTCAACAAGCCAGATTTCATCGCGGCGGAGCTCCTTGAAGCCCAGAAGCGAGGAGTCCTGGGTCGAAAACAAAAGCTGCGCCCCCCGGGGATTGTCCTGCGCGCTTGCAAACAGCCGCGCGATCTCGCGGGTGAGCAGCGGATGAAGGCCGACGTTCAGCCCGTCGGCCACCAGGACGCCTCCGCGCTGCAGGACATCGCTGAGCACAAAGTAAAGCGACACCATGCGCCGGGTGCCGGCCGACTCCTCGGTCACCGGCAGCTGCAGATCCCGCCCGGCCGCGCCAGTGCCGTGCCTGATCAGGAGACGGGCGGCCTTCTGTCCGACCTGAGCCGGCTCAAGGCCGCAGCCGGTGACGGAAGCGTCAAACGAAGCGAGGAACTTCGCGAGATTCGAGCGGGCCTGCAGCGTGCGCAGGCGCCTCCCAAAATCCGTCGGCAGCTCCACACCTTCCTCCGAATTCACAAAACGGAAGCCTCCCAGCAGTTCGCGGAAGCCTCGAATTCTGGGATCCCGGACGGAGGAGAGAGCGGACACCATCGTCTCGCGGCGGATCACGCCGGAAAGCGCCGCCTGAGCCGCAGCCGGCGTGAGCCCGCTGAGCTCAAGCGCATCGTCGGACCTGGAGAAAACAAGCTCCCAGCCGCCGCGCTCCTTCACCTCCAGGCTTTCAGCGCAGACGCCCTTCGCATCCAGACTGAGCCCGTAGCGGTAGCGGCTCCCGGCAGGGGCGTCCAGCTCGAGATCAAAGCCCGATTCCCCGGCTTCATCCCCCTCGCACAAAAGGCTGGGCTCGGCCACCGGGTACTGGAAGCGCCCTTCGCCGCGCGCTCCCTCAACTGCCACGGCTAGCGCCCGAATCAGGTTGGACTTCCCGCTGCCGTTGCCTCCGAACAGGGCCGCAACAGGCAGCACGCCCGAGCGGCTGAGCGCATGACCTTCCCTGGCCTCCGGCAGCCGGGAGGACGCGGTCAGAACCAATTTCGCATCCTTGCTGTAGGAACGGAAATTTCGAAACGCAAAACGGCGCAGCATGAGAATCCACCCTCTGAAACGGACTTCTCCGGTGAAAAATCTGATAAAAATAATATTGCTTAGACTGAATCACTGAGACCTCAGCCAGGATCGCACGGATCCTGGCTGAAGCTCTGAGATCACTCAGAGATCAAAGCCCTTGCCGATCATGTAGAAGCGCCCGCCCTGCACATAATGAATCGTGCGCCAGGCGCGGCCGGCCTGCCGGAAATGCCAGTGCCGGCCGTCAAACACCCGGTCGTCTGCCCAGGCCGCCACCGCTTCGCCAATGAACAGATCATATTTTTTCTGATTCTGAGGCTCGGGAATCAGACGGCAAACGATCCAGGCGTTGCAGCCCTTGAGGAACGGGCGCCCGAGTCCTTCCGGATCAAAGAACTTCGCGCCGCAGTGCTCAAGCTTGTCCGGATCATCGTGAGCGGACACAGAACCCAGGGCAAAGGCGACGGGAGCCGTCTTCACATTCGGGATCTGAATGATGAACTCCCCCTTGGGCTGCCGCTCTAGTATCTCGCGCGTTTTGTGCGACTTGTCAAGAACAACCGTGAGCTTCGTAGGATTCATGTCCAGATTGCAGCACCAGGCCGCAGTCATGGCGTCCGTCTCCTTCCCGTCGGAGGCTGAAATCACGATAGTCTCGCCCAGGTTGAGCAGCCTCAGAGTGCCTTCATTCAAATCGACCGGCTTAATGTGCTTCATGTAATTTGCCATTTTTTCCTCTCCGCCCTTTGCAGGCTTTAAGTACATAGTAATGCAAAAACAGGAATTCACGGCCCCCGGACCTTGACACGGAACTCCAAGGCTTTCATCCCCGATAAAACGCCTGCATCCGGGCCGGAACCGCGCTGATCAGCCAGAAGGCAAAATTTTCTGCCACCTTCTGAGCGAGCAGGTGCCTCGCACGTCTCGTTGAACGCCGGGAGAGGGTTTCCTCGAGCCGCCTCAGACAGGCTCTGTAGTCCTTTTTTTCCTCCCGCCCCGAAGAGGCGGCATGAAACAGCCAGTACTGGGCCGGCAGCGAAACCGTGAGCTCGCCCTGCCGGAGCTTTTCAAGCAAAGGCACACCGCGGCCCGTGGCGCAGACCGCATAGGAGGCTGCCTCTGAAAACAGGCTCGTCAGCGCCGTAACGCCGGCCCTTTCAAGCCCCTGAGCCAGCGGAACGGCCGCGAGCATGGCGTCCGCCACCCTTGAAAGCTCCCCGCTTTTAACTGCCGCGTTGAGCAGCGGCTCCACCGATTCTCCGAAGGCCGACAGAAGCTCAGTTCTCCTGAAAGACTCGCAGACCCAGGTCCGCGGCAGTCCCACCGCGTCCCAGCAGCCGGCCTGATCGCCGACTGCGCGCCGGCGTATAAATTCCAGATAAGATGCGAGCGAGGGCCGTCCGTCGTCCTCCAGCCAGAGCGTGGGAATGGGACGGGCCGGCGCGCTCTGCGTCGGAAACTCCGGCTGGGCGGAAATCGGAGCGGCCTGCTCCTCCGGCAGCGGCTCGAGCTGGAACGCGGGTTCGTTGCCCAGAAGGGAAAGCGCAGGTGAAACCCGCTCCGCAGGCATCAGCCTGACGAGCACGGGGCGGTGCAGCGTCCTTGTCCTGCGGGCTGAAACGCCCAGGAACCCCGCATCCTCAAGAAGCCGCCTGCGGTAGTCCTCCGCCCTGCCACCGCGGTAAGCCTCATCAAGCCCCACGGCTCTGAGGAATCCGGAAACCACGAGAAGCGGCAGCTCCGCAGAGTAAAGGCTCCGGCCCGGGGAGAAGAGATCCTCGGACACCGGCCTTGATATGAGCCTCTCGGACTCGACCACGGCGTAGCGCACAGGGATGCGCTCGCCGCCAGGCGTCACAAGAAAATCCTCGATGCCCGTGAGGCTGGGCAAGACCCTGCCGCAGGAAGCAAGCGGAGCGCCCGTACCAAGAAGCCGCGAGAAGCTGAGGGCGGCGTAGGAAGGCCCCGCGGCCACAGACTGAACGACCGCGCGGCGCTCGGGCGAGTCCGCCTCCGGCACCGGCATCTGCATGCCGGGCGGCAGCGGCTCCTCAAAATCGCGCTGCTTAAGACTCTCCAACGCACCTTCTGCCATGCCGCCCCCTGCGACCAGTCCTCAAACGCCAAAAAAATCCCGGCGGACTGCCGGGCGGCTGTATTTTCCCATATTTAAACGCCCCCTGCGAAAAAACTTCGCAGGGGGCTCAAAAAGTCCGTTGATCAGACTTCAGGCTGCCTCAGAAGGAGTGCGACAGCCCGGTGTAGACGGAAGTCGTCTGCAGCTTGGCATCGAAGTCCTTCGCCTTGGCCTGGCTGTAGCGGGCGCCGGCGTAGATCGAGGTCCGCTTCGACAGCGGGTAGGAATAGCGGACCGAAGCGCCGAAGTAGGTGAGATCCGCGTCTTTCAGCCCCTGGGAGGACTTCGCCTTGGAGTCCACGTAGTAGAGGGCGCCCGTAAGATCGCCGCCTGCCACCGGGAAAATCGCACCGAGATGCGCTCCCCAGCCCTCAAGCCCCTTGTCATAGGCGCCCAGCACGTCATCCGCATCGACGCCGTAGCTGTCGGTGAGGGATTCGCCTCCTGCCGCAGACAGATCCCAGCCCTTGAAGTACTGCCCGAGCAGGAAGACCTGGGCCACGTTTTCAAAGTTGTAGTTGAAACCTAGATTGACGAGCTGGCCATTCTTCGAAAGAGGAGAGGCGGCGTCGCCCGCACTCGCGCGGTTCAGATATTCGTAAGCGAGGACAGCCTGAAAATTGCCCTTCTCGTAATTGATGGCACCGCCGAAGTAGCGGTCCACCATCGAGGTATTCTCGCGGCTGCTGTTGGACACCTGGTCGGCGTTAAAGGAATACATGAGTGTCGCCTTGAAACCGGCGAACGAAGGAGTCTGGTAAGCAAGGGCGTTGTCCAGAGTGGGCGCCGCGGCCAGGCCGAAGGCGTCCCCGTCGCCGCCGTCGTAGGCGTCGCCCACGAGATATACCATGTCATAGGTTCCCACCGCGGCCGAAAGCGCGCCCAGGCGGCCCGCCGACAAAGTGCCGTAGCGTCCGGAGACCGAAACCTGAGCCTCGCGGTCAAAGAGCCGGTCGTCCGTGCGGGTGCCGTCATCCGAGTTGAAGGAATTCTCGAGCTTGAAGGACACCTCTGCATCCCCAATCTTCTCACTGCCCGTCAATCCCCAGACGGAAGTGTCTTTCTGCCCTGTTTCCATGCTAACGGTATTAGTCGAGTCCATGCCGTCGGCCTTCTGGTGCTGATACAGCAGCCCGGTGTCGATCGTGCCGTAGAGCGTCACCGAAGCGGCTGATGCGGCGCCCGAAAAAGCCGCAAGCATCGCTGCGGCTAGCAAAGTCTTCTTCATGTTTCTGCCTTTTTTATTAAACGAAAATTGCAGCGAAACAAATATTAATGAAAATTACTTTCATTTTCAACCGAACGCAGGCCCAGCGGGGAAGCCCTTGCCAAGGCGACGGCCGGGCCTGAAAATGAGCTGACCTGCTTTCTCAGCTGAAAACCACTCATGCATCGATTCGACTACAGGCTGATCCGCCAGATGCTGATCCTTGCCGCAGTTGCCGACAGCGGCAGCTTCAGCCGCGTCTCCCGGCTTCTTGCCATTTCGCAGCCGCCGCTCATTGCCCAGATCAACGAGCTTGAGTCCCGGCTGCGGGTCCGCTTTCTCATCCGCGGCCGCACCGGGGTCAGACTCACCCCGGCGGGCGAAGCGCTCATGCCGGAAATTGAAGCGCTTATCTCCCAGGCCGAGGCGCTGGACTATTCCGCCAGAACCATCTCGGAGAAGACCCGCGGCGTGATCCGAATCGGCGCCGTCTATGAAGCCATGACGGACATGGTTCCTCGCATCCTAGAGAAAGCGGCGTACGCTTTGCCTGATATCTCCGTTTTCACCGAGGAAATTGACTCCTGCGAGGCTGAATACAAGCTCGCCCAGAATGAGCTTCACCTCGCTATCGGGCGTTTCGAGAGATTCAAAAACAAGAACTTGAAGCTTCGGGTGCTGCAGCGCGAAAAGCCCGTGCTCATCGTGCCGTCCTCCGACGCCGTCTGCGCGGCCTCCTCCGTCCGCCTGAGCGATCTGGCCGATCGGGACTGGATTGTGACCGGCAGAGACAAGAGCCCCGACTACGGGGACCGAATCACTGGGTTCTTCCGAGCCGCCGGCTTTTCTCCCCGAATCCGGTTCACCGTGGATTCCATCGCGCGCCAGATCGCATTTGTGAGCTGCAGGCTGGGCTCGGCGCTCGTGCCCGAAAGCTGCGCGAGAACTCTGCCCGCGCCCGTCCGCGCCGTTCATCTGTTGGAAAGCGGGTTCGAGCTCATCATCTGCGCCGCATGGAACGAGCGCTGCCCCGACCCTTCTCTCAAAAAATTCCTCGCACTTCTCCCGAAAGCCTGAGTCCCGCGTCGGGCTTTGGCAGGCGCAGTAAACTTTCCGCACCGAACCGGCTTCGCCGGCGGATGTTTTTTCTTACCAGGGAAGTCTGAGCAACATGGAAAGCATGAATGAGCTGTTTTACCGGGACCCCTACTGCCGCTCCTTTTCAGCTGTCGTCGTGAGCTGCACCGAGGGCAGCAAGGGCTATGAGATCGTCCTGAACGACACCGCCTTTTATCCCGAGGGAGGCGGCCAGCCTGCCGACCATGGAAAAATCGGCGATGCCGTGATCAATGACGTCCGCCGCAACGGCGATGTCATCATTCACTTTTCAGACCGCCCGCTCACGCCCGGAATGACCGTCAAGGCTGAACTGGACTGGCCGCGCCGCTTTGACAACATGCAGAACCACACGGGGGAGCATATGTTCTCTGGACTGGTTCACCGCCGCTTCAAATACGACAACGTCGGATTCCATATGGACCAGGACGTCATCACAGTGGATTTCAACGGCCCCATCGGCGAAGAGGATCTGCGGCAGCTTGAAAAGGAAACCAACGAGGCCATAGCGGCCGGAATCAGCGTTCAAACGCTCTTTCCCGGTCCGGAAGCGCTTTCGCAAATGGACTACAGGAGCAAAAAGGAGCTGAAGGGCCGGGTCCGCATCGTGGACATTCCGGGAGTTGACCGCTGCGCCTGCTGCGGCACGCATGTCAGGAACACCAGCGAAGTCGGAATCTTCAAGATCCTCGGAGCCATGAAGCATCGCGGCGGCACCCGGGTCGAATTTGTCTGCGGGGCCAGAGCCCTGCACGACTATACGCTCAAAGTCGAGCAGGCCCGCCAGGTCTCCCAGCTTCTTTCCGTGAAACCCAACGCCACGGCTGCGGGCGTTGCCAAGGTGCTGAAGGAAGTGCAGGAACGCGATGAGAGGATTGCGGCCCTCAATGAGCGCTATTTCCGCCTCAAGGCTGACACACTGCGGGCAGAGGGCCCTCTGCTTGTGGATGTGGAGGAAGGGCTGTCCCCGCTTGAGTGCAGGAAATTCTGCGGCCTTCTTGCCGAAAGCTTCAAGGCAGGCGCCGTCGCGGTGCTTTCCCCCTCCGGTCCCCAGTCCGAAGGCCCCGCCTTCAACTACGTGATCCACAGCGATGACCCGAAGCTGCGGGACGTGAGCAAAACTCTCAACCAGCGGCTCAACGGCCGCGGCGGCGGCAGCGGCGGTTTCGTTCAGGGCTCCTACCGGGCGAGCGAACAGGTCATTCGAACTGCACTCTCGGAAGCCTTCAGGGCCTCATGAGCCTTGACGCCTTCGGATAGACTATCGAGGTTGTGGTTGTAGTAGCTGCTTTCACCAACGCTAACTTTAATAAGGATCCCAGCATGACAAACAGCAAGTATGCAGGCACCAAGACTGAAAAAAACCTTCTAGAGGCTTTTGCGGGTGAATCTCAAGCTCGGAACAAATACACCTATTTTGCTTCCGTGGCCAAAAAGGCCGGCTATGAGCAGATTGCCGCGCTTTTCCAAAAAACCGCGGATAACGAAATGGCTCACGCCAAGCTCTGGTTCAGGGAGCTCGGCGGCCTCGGCGACACGGCCGAGAACCTGAAATCCGCGGCCGAAGGCGAAAACTACGAGTGGACTGATATGTACGAGCGGATGGCGCGCGACGCTGATGAAGAAGGGTTCCCGGAACTGGCCGCCCGCTTCCGCGGCGTCGCAGCCATCGAGAAAAACCACGAAGAGCGTTACCGCAAGCTGCTCAAAAACGTTGAAGAGAAAAAAGTTTTTGAAAAAAGCGGCGTCACCGTCTGGGAGTGCCGCAACTGCGGCCACATTGTGATCGGGACGAAGGCTCCGGAAGTCTGCCCCGTCTGCACGCACCCCCGCAGTTTCTTCGAAGTGAGAAAAGAGAACTACTGAGCGGCTGAGTCATAACAGACTGAACGCTCCTCCCGCAGAAACCCCGTCAAAAAGGTTTCTGCGGGATTTTTTCTGCCCCTGGCAGGCTTTCAACGAGAGGAAGAGCCGCGCAGGCCTCCCGCTTCGCTGTCAAAGGCCTGCCGATCCTGCCCACAGCGGGAGCGGTTGCTTTTTTGCCCAAAAAGGATGCCAGTCTGGCAAAGCCACCGCTTAAACAGGCGGTCTCACCTCCCATGGCCCGCCAGCAGGCCCGCCTGCGCCTGCGGTTCCATTCACCCAGGGACGGCTTTAAACACAGCCCGGCAGCCTCTCGTTCCCGGCATAGCCATGAAAAATCCCCGACTATGTTTCCAAAATCGGGGATTACAGAACAAGGTAGCTTAAAAGCGCCCCTGCAGCGACGCTGCAGGCTGACCGTCAGCGCCGGTCAAAGCGCCTGGCTGAAACCGCGAGAAGGACAGCCGCACCAAGCACGGACTTTGTCACAGCGCCGACAATAAAGGGAGTCACTCCAAGAGCCATCCCTTTTTCCAGACCGACAAGCGCTGCCAGCCAGAGGCCGCCAAAAGCAAGGACGAAAAGATTGCCCGCCAGCATCGCTGCAAAGCCTTTAATAAAGCGGCTGCCGTCCCAACCGCGGGAAACCAGCCAGCCGGTCAGCATGGCAGCCAGCGGGAAAGACAGCAGGTACCCGCCCGTCGGGCCGAAAAAGCGAGCGATTCCGCCCGCCGCTCCGGGAGCGAACACCGGCAAACCCAGCGCACCCTGCAGCAGCCAGCAAACCACGGTCAGCCCTCCAAGCCTCCATCCAAAGAGCGCGCCAATCACCATCACGGCAAAAGTCTGCATGGTCATCGGCACCGGAACCATGGGCACCGTAATGTAGGAGCCCGCAGTCAAAAGCAGGGATCCAAACAAAACAGCCACACCCTTGGTGAGCGCATTCTGAGACTCGAGCCAGCGCGTCGAGGCAAGCTTGCTATGATCCATTCTCTATTTTCTCCACCGGATATGCGAAGCGGCCCAAAGCGAGTCTGCGGCAATGCAAAGACGCCGCCGGACCACAAAAAATAAATTCTACATAAGCCCCTGCTCACAGCCGCAAGGAAGCCGGAAAACGCAGGGTCCGGGCACAAAAGGCGTTTCGTTTTCCGAACGCCCGGCCCTCGCCGCTTTGCGGGAACGGGGCGCTCAGAATGTTTTCATTCTTTGAAGATCGGCAGTTCCTTCATGAGCTCCGTGAACTTCTCGGACTGGAAGAGCTCGTACTCCATCAAATCGAAACCGACTATGTCCGTTTCTTTCAGAATCTCCTTGAACAGGACCTTCAGCTTGTCCACGTCGCTCTGAACTTCCTCGGAGATATTGCGCAGATTCTCCTCCCTCAGAATACCGGAGCGAAGGTCTGCGGCGCCGACCGAATCCAGGTCAACATGCACCGACAGGTGGCGCAGGCCAAGGCTGCGGATCCAGTCGGCAATCTTCCTGCTGTCAGCCTCCAGGGCTTCAGAACCGGCCATGGAGATGCCCTGGTGCTGGAACTCGCGGCGATCTCCCGGCGGAATTTCATCGGCCTGCCGGCAGACGTAAAGAATCCGCTCGCGATCCATGGGCTTGTGAATCAGCCCCGAAAGCTCCTCGCAGCCGCCCGTTAAGGCGTTCGTCACGATGACCCGTTTGCGCCAGAAGCGCTCGGGCGTAATGTGCTCCTGATGGAGGTCCAGCCAGAGCAGGCCAAGATCCTGATACTGCTCGTGCAGATAGTCGGTCGAACACAGGGTGACCGTTCCGTCCGTTGAGAAGGTAATGACGCGGGCCGGCTTCTTCTCATCCAGGATCCGCCGGGTGGCCGTATAGAATCCGCGGAAATCCATCTCCGTAAGCAGGTTCGAGGCCTGCGCGGACATCAGGTCCGTGCTGTGATGACCAAGCATCGACTCCGGCAAAGGCACTTCGACTGATTCCGACTGATCGCACTGAGGCGCGATCGTGGCAAGCAGCCTGGGGACAAAGCCGGAGCTGGAGCTGGCGCCGTTCTGCCAGTCCGGGAAAATCAAACGTAGCGTCTTGTTATTGAGAGTCATTCGAGGGCCCTTTCTGCGACCGTAAAAGGTGTCATCCAGATACCGCTAATCATATACTAACGCAGGGCGAAGCCGTACCTCAGGACGGCAGCCCCTCATGCTCCAGGTGCTCTTCACCCCACCGCTTGAGCTCCAGAAGAATGGGAATCATGCTGCCGGCGCTCGCAGTAAGACTGTATTCAACCCTAACCGGCATTTCATCAAACTGATGCCGTTCAACCAGACCGTCGCGCTCCATCTCGCGCAGGCTGTGGGCGAGCATCGTATTCGTAATGCCGTAAACGCGGCGGCGAAGCTCTCCGTAACGGACAGTCCCCTCGGCGTAAATGACGCATAGGATCAGGATTTTCCATTTTCCGCCGATTAGATCCAGAACCCTCTTGAGGCCGCAGCCTTCTCCCGCCATGTTCTCGCATGGTGATATGTGTCTGCCCATTTCGTCTCCAGTTTAATTTTTCTGACCAAGTAAATATATTCTTAATACTTGATATAAATTTTAAACCATATACAATAAAAATATCAAAAGTGATCTTTCACTAGGGAAAAAACATGGAATATAAATTTGATAAAGACAACTTCCAGTCTGAAGCTCTGGACAGCAGCATTCCTGTTCTGGTGGACTTCTATGCGGACTGGTGCGGTCCCTGCCAGTTCATGATGCCGACCGTTAAGGATCTGGCCGATCAGTACGAGGGACGGATTAAAGTCGGCAAAGTCAACGTAGACGAACAGCCGGAGCTTGCAAGCCAGTTCAACGTGAGAAGCATCCCTTTCTTCGCGCTTATCAAGGACGGGAAAATGGTCGACAGCGTGCTGGGAGCCATCGCCCCTGAGGTTCTCAAGGGAAAAGTGGACGCACTGCTGAGCTCAAAGGGCTAAGCGCAGCCGCGGCCTTCGGTTCAACCGCCGCAGCCTGAGGCAGAAAAAAACCGTGCGGGAGGATCCCTGCACGGCAAAACCGATGAACCGGAGGAGAAAACAGATTACAAAATGGGCATGCTCCTGGATGCTGCAGGCACCTCCAGGAGCATGCCCTACCCCGGAGGCAGCGTACAACTGTCAGGCCCTGCGGCAGACATGCGAGCGTTCGTTGTAGATTCCTTCTACATAAACGTTCTGGTTTTTGTCAACGCTCACAATGCCCAGCACGTTGCGGGGAAGCGGCCGCTCCACCATGCCCTGATTCACAACGTAGTGAATGCCGTTGCGGGCGGAATAATACCCGCGGTGGTAGTGACCGGAAATGACCGCCAGCACGCGTCCGCTCTTTTCGAGCATTTCAACCACTGACTTGGCATCCCGGATGATGAAATCATCCGGCAGATTCGGATTCACATCCCAATAATTCAGCAGCTGATGGGTGAAGACGATCACCGGCTCCTTTCCACTGGAAAGCTCTTTGCTCAGCCATGCTCTTTCCGCATCCGGGATGACGGCAACCTTCCAGTTCAGGTTCCCACTAGAGTAATGCTCGCCGCGGGCGTTGTTGTAGCAGGCGTCAAGAACGATGTACTTCACTCCGCCGGAGATGAAGCTGTAGTAGGACTTCCCGTTGGCGGGACCGTGGTTAACCACATTGCTTAAAAAGTCCTGGTAGCTGATCTTGTCAAAGTCATGGTTGCCGCAGACATGGTAGCGGGGGCCGTTAAACCGGCTGAAGGCCGACTCGACCGTCTGCAGATAGCGCAGGGTCCCTTCCCGGTCGCCATCGTCGTTGCAGTCCTTGAAGTCCCCCAGCTCGATCGCGAAGTCCAGATCGCTTACGTTAAAGAGATCCGTGGCCTGGCGCAGCTTGACCAGAGAATCGCGGTAAACACGAATGGAGTCCTCGCTCGGGATCCTGCGCACGGGAGCGACGCAGTAATGGATATCCGTCACGAACCCGAAACGCGAGACGATTTCGGTTCTCGGGGGAAGCTGAATCGCCCCAGAAGTGACCGTTTTGGCAAAAAGGGGCCCTGCGGCGGGCGCGATCAGGGCGCCCAGAGCAGACTGGATAAACAGACGACGTTTCATTTTTCTCTCTAACGGCCTTCCCTGGTTTTCGCTGAGCCGGTTCTGGAAGGCCTTCCAAACCAGCGGCTTTTCACTTGAGCCACATGTTAGAGAGAGGGTGTTACAGCCTCGTAAAGCTTTAATGACAAAGCAATGACGGGGACGCGGACCGTCCAAATTCTATATGCAGTGAGAAACGGCTTCAGGGGTTCCTCCGCGGCCTTAACTGCCTTTTAAGCAGCCAGCCTGTGCAAAGACCCAGAGCGCTGACGGCGATGGCTGAGGCATACGTCAGGGCGTAACCGCCCTCCCGCGACGTCAGGTATAGCAGCGCCGGCCCTGCGAAACTCGCGGCGCAGCAGGCCAGATTCATGAATCCATAGTTTCTGGACAGCTCCCGGACCCCGAATACATCCGCCACAAAGCTGGGATAGATCGCATTGACGGAGCCGTAGGTAACGCCCAGACCGATGCAACCCAGAGCAAAAAGCGCGACCTGCCCCTGCGAAGAGAAAAGCATGGCCGTCAGCCCGAAGACCAAAATGACCACTGCCAGCAGCAGCGTATTGATGCGTCCCAGGAAATCAGAAAGGAGACCACCGCAGAATCTCCCGCAGGTGCTGGCCAGGGCCAGCAGCGCCACCACGAAGGAGGCCTGCATCTCCGAAATGCCCAGCTGTCTGGTGGCAATCGGAACGCAGCTGGAGAAAAGCATAAGGCTCGCCGTGCAGCTCAGCATCATGAAAATCCACATCAGCCTGAACTCCGACGTGCGGATCATGTCCTTCCAAACGACCTCGTGCCCCGAAGCGATGCTTTCCGTTCGTGCAGCAGGGCCGCCGCACAGATCCGCCCGGAGAAGAAAAGTCAAAAGCCAAATCAGACCCCCGGAGCAGACCGCAATGCCCGCCATCGTTGTCGTGATGCCGACCGCCTGCACCAGCGCCGAGGCGAGCGGCGCATAAAGCATTGAACTGAGCCCCCAGGACATCGAGGCAAGGCCGCCTGCGACCCCGTGGTGCCCGGGGAACAAGGCCACGGCTCCGGACAGCGCGCTGCAGAAAATCATGCCTGAGCCTATGCCGAAGAAAATGCCGTAAAACAGAATCAGCAGCCAGGGCCAGGGGCTGAACGCCGTACCGGCCATTCCGATAATAAACATCGCGGAGCCTGCGGCGATCCCGGCCCGAAGCCCCGCCCTGCGATGCACTGCGCCCGCCAGCATCATCCCCGCGGGAGAGCCGACAAAGGACAGGCTGAAGGCGAGCGAGAGGCTGGAGGAGGTCACCGGTCTACCGGTCAGAGCGCTCAGGTTGGCTGCAAGGGGCTCGCAGAAGACGCTCCAGGCGTACAGCGTCCCGCCCAAAAGCAAAATCAGCATGTAAAGCAGCAGCTGGCGAATTCTGGGGCCGTTTTCCTCCCGAAGGGTTCTGATCAGTTCGGACTCAGCTGTCTTCGGAGCACTGCTGCTGCGGTTTCCTGGAGATTTGGGCATTGCCTTGGGTCCTTTCCGAAGATTCTCTTCATCATGATTGCGCAGCCAGCGCTTCATAGTGCTGTCTGAGACAGGGAACAGCCTGCAGAGCTGCCGGATACTCAGGCCTTTCTCTGTGCGGAGTTGGGTGATCTTGTTGTAATACAGGAGTTGCTTCTCAGTTTGGTATTTAAACATAGTGACTCGTCTGTTTGCGAGTCAACTTTTTTCAGGACAAGACAGGTCCGTATTTTCCGGGTCCAGTAAACAGCGTGCTTCTCCTCTTCGCAGGACAGATGGTGAAGAGGCGCTCTCTCAGAACTGCTGCAAAAACGTCTATATTTCTGCTGGAGTTCATTTGTCGTTTTGCCCTGTTCGTCAATCCGGGGTGGTTCAATTTTTGAGAGTCTAGGAAAACACATGGCGGAAAAACAGACAGTCTGGGGATCGAGGCTTGGTTTTATTCTGGCCAGCGCCGGTTCCGCGGTGGGGCTTGGAGCCATTTGGAAGTTCCCCTATATGGCGGGGACCAACGGTGGTTCGGTTTTTATGCTCCCTTATATTTTTTTCACGCTGACGATCGGCGTTTCGCTGCTGCTGGCGGAATTTGCCATGGGAAGGGCGGGGCGGGCAGGACCAATGGAAAGCCTGAACCGGGTCTGCGGGCGGGGCTGGGGTATTTTCGGCGGCATAGGCGTTTTCACCGTATTTTTAATTCTGTCCTTCTATTCCTGCGTTGGCGGGTGGTGCCTGAAGTATTTGATTGACGCTTTGTCGGGACGCGGGCTGATCAGCGATGCGTCGTTGCTGGGATCGTATTTCGGAGATTTTGTTTCCAACGCACCTGAGAGCTATCTGTATCTGCTGGCCTTTCTCGGGGCCACGGCCCTGGTGGTCCTTCGGGGCATTCAGTCAGGGATAGAGCGCGTCGCGAAAATCCTGATGCCGGCGCTGTTTATCCTCATGCTTATTCTTATTGTTCGTGGCGTCACGCTTCCAGGCGGGATTGAAGGCGTCAAATATTTGTTTGCTCCCCGATGGTCAGACTTCAATGCCTCGGCGCTTTTCAATGCCATGGGCTTCTGCTTCTTTTCCCTCTCGCTCGGAGCAGGCACGATGATCACCTACGGCTCATATCTGGATCCCAAAGCCGACCTGCCTAATTCCGTAGCCTGGGTTGCCACGCTGGCGATCGCTTCGGCCATATTGGGCGGCCTGATGATTTTGCCTGCTGTTTTTGCTTTTCATCTGGACCCGACGGCCGGCCCAGGGCTGACGTTTGTAACTATGCCGGCCATTTTCGCCCAGATGCCGTTGGGTCAGTTTTTTGCGGTGTTCTTTTATATCTGCCTGTTTGTAGCAGCGCTGACGTCTTCAGTGTCCATGCTTGAAGCGTGTACGGCACTGATGACACGGCGCTTTGAGCTTTCCCGCCGGAAGTCCATTTTGATCACCCTGGTGGGGTGTGCCGTCGTCGGGCTGTGCGCTACGCTTTCTTTCGGTCCTTGGAGTGAGGTCAAGTTTTTTGGAAAGAATATCTTCGATATCTTGGATTACGTGACCAGCAATATCGGCATGCCTCTTTCGAGCTTTGGCATTGCCATAGCGGCGGCATGGGCCGGCTGGAAATCCATGAAGCAGGAGCTGCAGAGCGCCCGCCCGATGGGCAGGGGCATGCTTTTGTTCGTCCGAATCATGATCGGCATTGTCAGCCCGCTGTTTGTTCTTGCCGTCGCGGCCGGCAGTCTTTGAAGTGCGGATGCCCGGCGGCAGTCCCTGCAGACCGCTGTCTCTTGCTGACTTTCCGCACTTACAGGAGCGGAGTTCGGGAGAAAACGAACAAAAAAGCTCCCTTCCGGCCGGAAGGGAGCTGGGCTGTCTCAATCAGAGATGCTTTTTGTAGATCAGAGGCGCGTCTCTCACAATCCGTCGCGTGCTTTCGTGAATTGAGAAACACCGTTTACCGCAAGCGGGGCAGACTGCTTCGCACACAGGTTCCAAGTAGATGTGAATGCTTCCGTCCGCTTCTCGTTTCATGTCTTTGATGAAAGAACCGGGGTAGCGGAGCTGGGAGAGAAAATCGAGTTTAGGCGGCAGGGATGAATTTGTTAAACTGGACAAGAGCGGTGGCGTCGTTACATTGACAGTGTGGTGACTTCAATGATCTTAACGGCGTTCACCGCCTTTCGTTTTTGTCCTTTTTCTAGTCCCGAATTCCCTGATCCGGAAAACGCTTCAAATGGCTCGCTGCAGGCTGCTTGCGAGCGAGAGCGATATTCGATTTGAGGTAGTTCTTCCCGCTATTCCTTGAAGAACCAAGAAAAAAATTCACAACTCAATGATTTTTATTCCGCAAATTGCGAGCACACGCCCCCATTCATCTCTGAGCCTTTCAAATCCCCAGGAAGCGTTGGCGGGAGACGTCGACGGAAGCGCAAAGGCCTGGAGCTGATGCCGATCAATAAAGGCGGCGCCGAAAGCCCTCTCAAACACAGACTGAGCCTTTCGGCCGTTAAAAAGAATGCTGCGAATGCTTGAGTGAATCTGCAGGAAATCTGCGATCGGGTTGGGTGAAAGATCCTGAATGGAAGAGTCGAGGCTGCCCTCCCTGCGGCAGGAGCCAATGCTGTCCCAGAGAGCAATGCCTGAGACTTTAAGCATCTCGAGCTCTTCGTCATAGGACATGGCGCCGCACCGCGCGGCCAGAAGACTTCTCATCAAAGGCCAGAAACGGTTTCTGGGATGCGCATAGTAGTGATTCTCTGCCAGTGAGCGTGCGCTGGGCATCGATCCGAGAATCAGACAGGCAGGATTGGTCCCCGCCACCGGAGGAAACCCATAAAGAAAAGGGCTGCCGTCCCTTCTCAAATCTTTTTGCGATGTAGTCACCTGTGAGATGCCTGCAGAAAATATATGTTCCGCCGCCTTTTTATGATGCGGCGCTTTGCGCTGCGGCCGCACAGTGAAAGAGGAAGCGCGCTTCCTCAAGCGCAGAAGCCGCAGAAGTAGCCTTTCTACTACAGATTTGATCTTAATGTCTAGAATCTGATGAAGACACTTCAAATTACGGAAATTAACTCCATCATGCCCACACGCAATTTCGTTTTCCTGCTGCTTGCCGCTTTTTTCTGGGGCACCGCTTTTGTCGGTCAGGCAATCGGCGTGGGCTATGTCGCTCCCTTTACCTTCACGGCTGGCCGGTCATTAATTGGCTGCCTTTTTTTAATACCCGTCATTTTTTTCCTGGATCGATTCGAGTCACCGGTAAAAAGAGCCAGAAAACGCCAGCCCGAAGTGCGCCGCAATACCCTTATCGGCGGAATTGTCTCGGGCTGTGCGCTTTTTGCGGCAGAGAGCTTTCAGCAGTTCGGACTTGTCTACACAACCGTCGGGAAAGCCAGCTTTCTCACAGCCTTGTACATCATCATCGTCCCCGTTCTGGCCAGAATCCGCGGCATCAGGAGCTCGGGCCTGCTCTGGATCGCCGTCGCCATTGCCGTCACCGCGCTCTACTGCCTGTCCATTAAGGAGGATTTCACCATCGGTCTGGGCGAGCTGCTGTGCTTTATCTGCGCTTTCCTTTATTCTGCTCAGATCATGGCGATCGACTATTACGTGCCCAAGGCGGACGCAGTCGAAATGTCATGGGTGATGTTCTTAACGGGCGGCGTGCTTGGCCTGATCTTCACCTCTATCTTCGAGCAAGGCACTACGCTTCAGGCCGTCATGCTTGCACTGCCCGCTATGCTGTACGTCGGCATTTTCTCCAACGGACTCGCTTACACCTGTCAGGTGATCGGCCAAAAAGGCGCCAATCCTGCCATCGCCTCTCTGACCATGAGCCTTGAGTCCGTCATTGGCGCCCTCTCGGGATGGATCATTCTCGGCCAAACCCTGTCAGCCCGGGAAATCATAGGCTGTGTACTGATGGGAATAGCCATCGTAATCGTCCAGATTCCACAGCGGAGGGTATAGCCAAAAGAGCAGGCCGTGCCGCATAAGGAAGCAACAATGACCTTGATGGGACACCGTGCAACAAATCTGCTCAACCCCTCTGAGTGGGTGAAGTTCTGTCGCAGCCACGCCTGCGACTTTTCAGCCGGACTTTCGCTTATAGGCCTTTTGATTCCGGAAGCCGTGGCCTACGCGGGCATCGCAGGCCTGCCTCCGTCTGCTGGCCTCATTGCTCTCATCTGCGGGCTCCTCATCTACACAGCGGTGGGCTCGTGCCGAACGGCGGTCGTTTCGGCCACGTCATCCTCCGCGATGGTGCTCGCCGCAACGGTGTCAAGCCTGCTCGCCACCCACCAACAGGCCCATCCCGAAACCCTTGCTGCCGTACTGGTCATGATGACGGGGTTCTGGTTCATCCTCGCCCGGCTCCTGGGCTTCGGACGGGCAAGCAGCTTCATTGCCAAGCCCGTCCTGCGCGGCGTGACGATGGGGCTTGCCTTCACTATCACGCTGATGCAGCTGCCGAAACTGTTCGGCCTGCACGCGACAGGATCCGGCCTCTGGGGCAGGCTTCTTGACACTATTTCTCACATTCATGAGGTTTCACCATCAGCCGCCGCCCTTGGCCTTGGTTCTCTTGCAGTCCTCCTGCTGTGGAGATGGCAGCGTCTGCCCGGCAGCCTCATCGTCGTAGCCGCTGCCGTGCTCCTGTCCTATTTCGTCCCGCTTGAAACGCTGGGCATCGAGCTCGTGGGCCCCTTCAGCCTTGAAAGAACCGCGATCTCCTTTCAAACACTGGCAGGGGCCGACTGGATCGGCACAATTCAAATGAGCGCCGCTCTGTGCCTGATGGTCTACGCCGAATCCTACTCAAGCATCCATGCCGCAGCAGAACGAAGCGGGCAGCAGACGGTGCCCAACAGGGACATCGTTGCGATCGGCCTGTCCAACATGGCCTCAGGATTTTTCGGCGGTCTCGCAGTGGGCGCCGGTTTTTCAGCCACCAGCCTCAACATTGACTCCGGCGCCCGGAGTCGGGTATCGAATTTTTTCGCCCTTGCGGTGCTTTTCCTCGCCCTCGCCTTTCTGATGCCGCAGATCAGCAGAATCCCTGAGCCTGTCCTGGCTGCTGTCGTCATCAAGGCAGTGAGCGGCGGATTATCACCCGAGCCCATACGGCCGTACTTTGAATGGAAAAGGGACCGCCTGCTTGTAATCGCCTCCTTCTGCTCGGTAACGATTCTCGGCGTTTTGAACGGACTTCTCATTTCGGTCGTCCTCTCCGTCGCCCTGATCCTCATACGGGTATCGCAACCGCATGTGTCGGTGATGCAAAAACTTCCAGGCTCCCACAGCTTTGTGAATACGAAGCTGTTTCCTGACACAGTCCCCATCCCCGGGGTGCTTGTCCTGCGGATGGACCAGCCGCTCGTCTTTGCCAATGCCGAGGAAAGCTTCAAAAAAGCAAGAGTCCTCCTTACCGAGCAGCTCCGCAGACAGCCGGTCAAAGAGATCGTCGTAAGCATGGAGGAAGCCGCAGACTTGGACGGAACCTGCGTGGAGGAAGTGCTTAAATTCGCTCAGTTCGTAAAAAAAGCGGGCTGCACGCTCACGCTGTGCCGCATGCACCGAAGAGCCAGGGAGGTTCTTGTAGGCGCGGCCAATCCGATTCTTTCGCCGGACCGCCTGTCCTATCTTTCCGTAGACCGGGCAGTGAAAGAAGCCCAGGAAAGAATCCTGTTTGAGAGCAGGGCGCCGGAGTCGTTCTCCGGGAAGAACTCAGAGGGCCAGAAACTGCTCTAATACGCAGCGGATGTCTTCTGAGGAGCAGCCGTTTTCTCCACCGCAGACTTCCAACGAAACTTTATCCGACGAACTGTGCAGGCCCGCCGCCCAGTTGACGCAAAGGGCAAGGAGTGCATAAGGGACGTCCAGCTCCCGGGCGACTGCGGCCTCGGTCGCCGCCGTCATGCCGACCATGGCCCCTCCGAGCGCTCTGATCACCCGAATCTCGGCAGCGGTCTCGAGCCTCGGACCCTGGCTGCACCAATAGACTCCGCCCTCCAGAAGACGAGAAACGCGGGCGCGGCGGCAGGCCAGAATGAGCCTGCGGCGCAGTTCCTCGTCAAAAGGCCTGGTGAAATCGACATGACGGACTCCGGTCTTCGCACTGCTGTAGATAGTCGATTCCCGCCCCCATGTGCGGTCGACCAGGTCATCAGGCACGCAAAGGGCCCCTGGGGGAAGGGCCTCATTGATTCCACCTACCGTAGCAAGGCCAATAACTGCCTCCGCTCCTGCCTTCTTCAAAGCCCAAAGGTTGGCTGCATATGGAACGGCATGCGGCGGAAAGCGGTGTCCAAGCCCGTGCCTCAGCAGCAGAAGAACCCTCCGGCCCGAGATTTCGGCCTCACGAACGGGCGATGAGGGGAGGCCGTAAGGCGTCTCGCCGAAAAAGGCCTCCGAACTCGCTTTTTCCAGCCAACCGTCGGAAAAGCTGGAACCTCCGATAATCCCTACAGCTGCCCGACTGTCTGCCGCCATATTTCTTCTCCCCCCACCTAAAAGAGCTCCTGCTGAGAGCCGGGACCGCCGGAGGCTTCCCCCGCCGCCGAAGGGGCGCTGCCGGAAAGCATCCGGCGAAGCTCTGCCTCGTCTATCACCGGTATTCCCAGAGCCCTTGCCTTTTCAAGCTTGGATCCGGCCGCCTCGCCGGCCACCACATAACTCGTCTTTTTGGATACGGAGCCGGAAACCCTGCCGCCTGCAGCGAGGATGAGATCCGAAGCTTCATCACGCGACAGCGTCGGCAGGGTTCCTGTAAGAACAAAAGTCCTGCCTGCGACTTCGGAGGCCGCAGTCGGGGCGGTCTCCGAAACTGTCGGCCAGTGCACTCCGGCGGCCAGAAGCTTTTCAAGCACCTCCCGATTGCGAGGCTCGGCGAAAAACCCGGTGATCGACTCGGCTATCACCTCGCCCACATCGCTGACCTCGAGGCAGTCATCAACCGTGGCGTTCTCCAGCCTGCCCAGAGTCCCAAAATGAGAGGCAAGATCACGGGCCGTCGCCTCGCCCACGTGCCGGATGCCCAGCGCGAATATAAACCGCCCGAGCGTTGTCGTCTTCGATTTTTCAATTGAAGCGAGAATGTTGGCTGCTGACTTCTCCCCCATCCGAGGAACGGCAAGAAGGTCCTTTTCAGTCAGCGCGTAAAGATCTGCCGGCGTTTTGACCCGTCCCAGATCCGTCAGCGCATCGACGAGCTTTTCGCCCATGCCGTCGATTCCCATCGCCCTGCGGCTCGCGAAGTGCAGTATCGAAAGCCTCACCTGAGCCGGACAGAACAGACCGCCCGTGCAACGGGTATCCTTTTCCTCCTCATCCCTGATGACTGCCGAGCCGCAGACCGGACAGAAGCGCGGCATCTGGAAGGGGCGGGCGTCCTGCGGGCGCTTTTCGGGAAGCACCCGCACAATTTCCGGAATCACATCCCCTGCTCTTCTAACGGCCACGGTGTCGCCGATCATCAGTCCGAGATCGCGGATGAAATCTTCGTTGTGCAGCGTTGCGTTCGACACCGTCGCTCCGCCCACAAATACCGGCTCGAGCCGGGCGACCGGGGTGAGCCGCCCGGTGCGCCCCACCTGAACGTCGATCGCCGTCACCCGCGTGAGAGCCTCCTCGGGCGGGTACTTGTGCGCACAGGCCCAGCGAGGCTCCCGCGCGATGAACCCCAGCAGCTTCTGCAACCGCAGGCTGTTGACCTTATAGACGACGCCGTCGATCCCGAAAGGCAGCGTCTTGCGAATCTCAAGCACGTGCTGATGAAACGCCTCGAGCTGCTCGGGCGAGCGGCAGATGCGCCTTTCGTGAGCCACCGGAAAGCCCATGGACTCCAGACGGCGCAGCAGCCCGTCCTGAGTTTCGGCAAACGGCCCCTGCTCCTCAGAAACCTCTCCCAGGCTGTAAGCGTAAAAATGCAGCCGGCGTTTCGCCGTGATTGAGGGATCGAGCTGCCTCAGGCAGCCAGCGGCAGCGTTTCGCGCATTGACGAAAACTTTGCCCCCCTCCTGCTTCTGCCTGCGATTGAGCGCTTCGAAATCCGCCGTATGCATGATCGCCTCGCCGCGGACCTCAAGAATTTTCGGACAGGGGCCGCTGATGCGAAGCGGAATGGTTCGTATGGTCCTCGCGTTGGCCGTCACATCCTCGCCGGTGATTCCGTCGCCGCGCGTAGCGGCCGACACGAGCAGGCCATTCTCATAACGCAGATTGATCGCGAGTCCGTCAAACTTGAGTTCCGCCACATACTCGACCGGCGGATCCTTATCCGTAAGCCCGAGAGCGCTTCTCACCCGGTCATCGAAAGCTTTTGCGCCTGCGGCGGAAAAATCCGTTTCCGTCCTGATCGAGAGCATGGGGACGCGGTGAACCACCTTCGCCATGTCAGAGCGAGCGGCTCCGCCCACCCGGAGGGTCGGCGAAGCAGGGCTTGCGAGTTGCGGATACTGGGCTTCAAGCTGCTGGAGCCTCCGGAAGGCTTGGTCGTAAATTGCGTCCGACACGCTTGGGTTGTCATCGACGTAGTACTCCCGGTTCCAGCGCTCAATGTCAGCCTCGAGCGAGCGCATCTCCTGTGCAGCCGCCTCGGAAAGAGGCCCCAGAACAACACCGCTCTCCGCCCTGTTCGGACTGTTATCTTCAGGCATACCTGTCCCTGTCCCGTTAGAAAAAAAATACAGCCGCGCCCTGTGCCGGGACGGCCGCTCACCGTTCATTGTCTCATTACTGACGGGATTAATGAAGACCTGCTAGTCTTTTCTTGGCAGGCAGCCGCCGCAGCCCGCCTACAATGGAACGAACTTCAATCAAAAGCATGCAAAAGATGTTCCAAAAGCTCGACTATCGGGAAAAATTCCGGATCATGGATCGGGAGGCTGCCGCAACGCTCGCCCTGGCAGTGATCATCATGGCCTTCTTCTGGCTCGCCGTTTTTCTGCTTAAGGACAGCGCTGAGACGCTTCTGGCCATGCCGCTGTGGTTCACGGTCTCATGCATCGGCGGATACCTTCTTTCCATCGCGGGAGTCATTTTCTTGGTCAGGCGCTTCTTCAAGGATTTTGACCTGGGAGAGGAGCTGGAGACCCAGAAGGAGCCCCGATCATGACGCCGCACGACGAAGTGCTCGTACCGGTCATGGTCTTTCTGGCGCTCCTTCTCGTCATCGGGCTTTATGCAGGACGGAGCCTCGGGCGTTCGGGAGACTTCGACCGGGATTACTTCATTGCCAACCGAAGCCTGGGGGGCGTGGTCCTCGCCATGACGCTCGTTGCGACCTACGGGTCCGTGAGCTCCTTTGTCTCCGGCCCGGGGCTAGCCTGGAAACTGGGGTTTGGATGGGTCGTTTTCGCTGCCCCGCAGATCATCACCGGATTCCTGCTGCTCGGGACCGTAGGCAAGAAGCTGGCGGTGATCGCCCGTCGGACCGGGTCGCTCACCGTCATTGACATCCTCCAGGCCCGTTACGGCAGCAGGGCGCTTTCCGTGCTCCTTGCCCTGGTCATGATCGTCTTCTTCACCGCCATGGTTGTCGGTCAGTTCATGGGCGGAGCGCAGATTTTCGCCGCCATTACCGGACTCGACTACAAGCTGGGACTGCTGCTTTTTGCGGCCGTCACCGTGATCTACACCTCCTCGGGCTTTCGCGCCGTCGTGCTCACCGATGCGGTTTGCGCAGTGCTGATGCTCACCGGCATGGCCACGCTGGGCTGGACGATCATCACAAGCGGCGGAGGAATGGAGGGGATCATGTCGACTCTGTCTTCTGCCGGCATCGGCGAATCCGGCCGAAGCAGCTTCCTCACCCCCGATGCGGGTGGAGCGCTGCCCTACACCCTGCTCTTCTCCTCATGGCTTCTTGTGGGGTTCTGCACCGTGGGGCTGCCTCAGTCGCTGGTCAGATGCCTGAGCTACCGGACCACCGCAGATCTGTCGCGGGCGATGGTCGTCGCCACCGTGATTTGCGGCGCGCTCATGATCGGCATGACGCTTCTTGGGGTGCTCTCACGCGGCACCATCCTTGAAAAGCCGGCCGCCGGCACGGATGCAGTGATCCCGCTCCTCATTGTGAACCACATGGACCCGCTGCTCGCCGGAATAACGATCATAGGGCCGCTCGCCGCCACCATGAGCACCGTGAGCTCGCTACTGATCGCCGCGTCTTCAGCGGTTGCGCGCGACCTCTGGCGTCAGGTCTTCCCTGCAAGGCCAGACAGCGCAGAAAACAGCAGAAAGTCTCACCGGGTCGTGAGCATCACGGTCACGCTGGCGCTGGGTGCAGTCTCCGTCCTCCTCGCTCTTTACCCTCAAACCATCGTCGTGTGGGTCAACCTTTTTGCCTTCGGCGGACTTGAAAGCGCTTTTCTCTGGCCCGTGGTTCTGGGGCTTTTCTGGCCGCGCATGAATGCCCGGGGCGCCCTAGCCGGTTCACTGGCAGGGCTGGGACTCTACACGGTCCTGATGATCTGCGGCGTGAATCTCTGGGGGTTTCACAACATTGTCTTCGGGGTGCTCGCGGGACTCGTGTTTTCAATCCTGGGGGCTGTGACGGGCCCGAAGGTGGACCTGGCCGTAATGAAAACCTTCTTCCCGCACCGGCTCTAGGCGCAGGGACGGCGCTCCGGGCGTCCAGGCCGCAGGGGCAACGGGAGCCCGGCAGGAGCTAAGACAGAATTTGGGGTGCCCCGCAGCGCGGGGCCGCCCCTTTTAGGAAAAGAGGCGCTTTGCTCGGCGCGTGCCGGCGTCAAGCCCCTGCTTCGCCATCGCGGCATAAAAGAACTGCAGCTGCCGGGAGATCTCCACAATCTGAGGAACCGACAGAGTCCGGCCCGATGCATCGGTAATCTGGCCGCTTAGCCGGGCCGCCGCATCGTTAGCTACGCCGAACAGGGCCCCGAGCGGATTGCAGGAAGGCGTGCACAGCGCAGGCATGAGCTCAAACACAACCATATTGGGCACCTGCGGATGAGGCAGCATCCGCAGCCATGGCGCGCCGCTGTCGCGGTCGCGCTTTTCAACGCTTTTGCCGCGGATGTCGAATCCGCAGCCGCGCGCGATATCCATCGCCATCTGCTGCGAGACGGGCAACGGCCCCTTCACGCCAATCGACAGTCTCATGCTGTAGCGGTCAATCAGCGCCTTCACTGACTTCGCCTGCGCCACAATGCTCGGGACGTCGACCACATCAGCGTCGGCGTCCAGCGTCCCCACCGCCTGGTTCACGGCCGCCGCGAAGTTCCCGGCGGCAAGCTCATCGACCCGGCCGCGGCGGGTCGCGAGCTGCAGTGCGATGATCATGTCCGTGTAGGTGTTGCTGCCGCGCTGGATGGGCCCCCAGAGCTTGGTGAACTGGTTCTTCACCTGGATGCGGAGCGGCACGCCGAAGTCCTGACTCCTAAGCGGCTGACTTGCAAGAAGCGCCTGATTGGAGCTGAACGGGACCTTGCAGCTGAGCCGCACGACGACCTCTGTCATCTGGTCGATGTCAGGCTGCTCGGTCAGGCTCTCTTCGCCCAAGGCCGCAGGCTCCGGCTGGCGGAGCTCGGCCGGAGAGTCGGCTCCCGCCTTGGGCTCGTCGCGCTTCACCCCGGGCTCAGTCTGCCGGGCCCCCGCATCCTGCTGTCCGGCGTCAGGCTTAAGGCTTGACAATTCCACTTTCGGATCAACATGTTCGAAAGGAGTGCCCTGGCGGCTGCCGTCCGTGCGGCTTTTGCGCCCAATGCAATAATAAGTGACAGCGGCGACGGCAAGAATGATCAGCACGACCGCCAGCAGCATTTCTGTACTCATATTTCCAGCATTTCCTGTACCGGTCCTCACAAGCGGTGCCGGCGACAGCGCCCTCGCCTGCCGGGCGCGTGAATTGACATGGCCCCATTGTATTGACAGTTTTCGCGCTGAACAACACCGGCGTGTGAATTCTAAGGACTTTTGACGGCCCTGCCGCCCCGGCGCCCGCTTACTCAGACAGGAAGAGGCTGCGAAGAGTAACGGACCGCCTCGCTGATGTCAACAGACACAACCCGGGACACCCCGGGCTCGCGCATGGTGACGCCGATCAGCTGCCGGGCGTACTCCATCGTAATCCGGTGATGGGTGATCGCGACGAACTGGGTCGCCTCGCTCATGGACTCCACGAGTTTCGCGAGCCGCGCCTGATTGGCCTCGTCAAGAGGCGCATCGACCTCATCGAGAAGGCAGAAGGGAGCCGGATTGAGCCGAAACATCGCAAAGATGAGCGCCGTGGCCGTGAGCGCCTGCTCGCCTCCGGACAAGAGCTTGACCGAGGCATTGCGCTTTCCGGGTGGCTGCGCCCTGATCTCGATGCCGCATTCGAGCACCTCTTCGCCCACCATTTCAAGCGAGGCCTCGCCGCCGCTGAAGATGCGGCGGAAAATGTCGGAAAAATTGGAATTGACCGCGTCGAAGGTGCTTTTCAGAACGCCCCGGGTCTCTGCATCGATCTTTCGAATGGCCCCCTCAAGAGTCTCCACTGCGCTCTGCAGGTCGGCAGCCTGGGCATCGGTTTCAGAAAGAGCGCGGCGGGCCGCCTCAAGGTTTTCAAGAGCCGCGTGGTTGACGGGGCCGAGCTGCTCAATCTCATGCTCAAGCTTTGTTGCCTCGCGGCGGGCCGCAGCGGGCTTCCAGCCGCCTTCCTGGGCGGCTGCGAGCAGCTCCGCGCGGTCCGCCCTGCGCTGCTCGATCTGGGTAGCCAGGACCGAGAGCTCGTTTTCAAGGCTCCCCTGCCGAACCTTCATCTCGCCCACCCTCTCGAGCTTCGGACGCTCGGCCAGCGACAGCCTGCTTCGCTCGGCATCCAGCCCCGCGACCTTTTCGGCCGCCGCGGAGACAATCCGTTCGGCTTCGCGCAGCGAGGCCTCGGCCGCGTCATGGGCCTGAAGTTGTTCGCGCACGCCCTCGCTGCCCGCCGTTTCGTCGAGCTCCTCGAGCAGAGCCCGCGATTCCTCGATTGCCGCCGTGAACTCAGCCTCTTCAGACTGCGCCCTCAAAGCAGCCGTGCGGGCGTCGCGGGCCCGCTCCGCAGCGTGGCGCGCATCGGTCTGGAGCAACTTCAAGCGGGTCTCGCAGTCGCGCAGCGCACCCTCCTCACCCTGCAGCCTCGACTGAGCAGCCTCGGCGGCCATCTCTGCGTCCTGATGCTCCTGAGACACCTTCGAGAGCGCCTGGTCAAGCTCCTCGAACTGCGCCTCCGAAGCCTCGGACTGAGCCTCTATCTCCTCGAGCCGCTCCCTGGCCCGGGAGCTCTCCGCCTCGATGGAGGAAGCGCGCCTGGACCATGCCTCGAAGGAAGCCTGCATTTCACTCAGCCTCAGGGCTGCGGCCTGCTGTTCGCGCCGCGAAGACTCAAGCGCGGCGGCCGCGTCGCGGGACCGAGCGAGGGCGGCCTCCCGGCGGCTCTCGGCCTGCACGACGCCCTCGAGCAGAGCCTGATAGGCCTTCGACTCGCTGTCGCGCTGCTGCTCGAGCCTTGAGAGTTCGCCCGCGCGCTCCAGAAACCCGGAGGCGGGGCTCTCGGAGGCCCAAAAGAGGACACAGCCGGCCGACACCGTGTGCCCTTCCTTCGTGATGAAGGAGGCCTGAGGTTCAGACTGAGAAAGGCGCAGCGCCTCCCCAAGGGAGGGGGCGATGCGGAATCTGGCGAGCCAGACGCGCACAAGAGCGGCGCTCTGAGGCCTCACGGAGAGCACCTTCTGGGCGAGGCTACCCTGCTCGTCCAAGGACTGCCGCAGGGCTTCGCCCTGCCGCACGTCGACCAGCGCAAACCTGGCCGGCGGAGGATCCGCCGCAAGCGAAACCGCCCTTGCGAGCGAGCCCGCTTCGAGTGAGGTCATTCTCGCCGAGAGCGCCGCTTCCACTGCCCGCTCCCAGCCCTCCTCGACCCGGATGCCGGAAACAAGCGTCGGAAGCCCCTCGAGGCCGTGACTGCGGATCCAGTCGGGAAGGCGGCCTTCGGCAAGGGCCTTCTGCTGCACCTCGCGCAGTGCGCTCGAACGGGCCTGCAGCCGGGCCAAGGCCTCCGAGGAACGGTTCTTCTGCTCGAGCCTGCCGCGGCAGTCCTCCTCGGCTGCGGTAAGTTCCTCGCGGGCCTGCTCGCTGCGCTGCCCGCATTCCTCTAACGAGGCAGAGCACTCTTCGGCGTACTCGCGGGCCTGCTCAAGCTCGGACTCTTTCGGTGCGGCCGAGTCCGATTTCTCCTGTCCCAGCCTCCCCAGCCGGTCTTCAAGCATGGCCTTTTCCCGCCCGAGGGCCTGCTGCGTGAAATTGAGCTCCGTGAGCCTGGACTGCGCTTCCTTCTCCGACTGGGCGAGCGCCCGTTCCCTTGCTTTTGCCTGCTCGAAGGCATCGCGCTCTTCTTCCAGCGCCTGCGCCCGCTCTTCCTTCTCCGCCTCACATTCAGCGATCCCGGAGGTGAGGCGCCGGGACTCCTCTTCAAAACCCTGGGCCTTCGCCGAGGAATCGGAAGCGCCGCGGCTCGCGCGCTCGAGCTTTTCGCCGTCGCTGCGAACGCGCTCCTCGAGCATCTTCTTTTTTTCAACCAGTGCGGCCAGCGCGCTCTGCCTGCGCGCCAGCTCGAGCTCGTTTGCTTTGAGCGCCTCGCGCTTCAAGGCTTCCTGCGACCTGGCCTCTTCGAGACCGGCCTGGGCCTGGGCCGCCTGTTTCTCAAGCGAAGCCATCGCCGTGCGGCCCGACTCGATCTCGGCCATGGCCTCTGCAATGTCCGCTGCCGTCCGGTCCCGGGCATCCCGGATGTCGCGTTCCTGCAGCACGAGCCACATCCCGGCAAAGCGTTCCCGGCGCTGCGTGAGGCTGCGCCATTTCTGCGCGGTCTGCGCCTCGGCCGAGAGCCGCTCGATGTCAGCGCGCCGGACCTGCTGCAGATCGGAGACGCGCTCGAGATTCGTCCTGGTGAGGGAGAGCCTCCCCTCGGCTTCGCGCCGCCGCTCCTTGTAGCGGGAAACTCCCGCCGCTTCCTCAAAATAAACCCGCAGCTCCTCGGGCCGCGCCTTCACAAAGCTGCTCACCATGCCCTGGCTGATGATCGCATAGGAGCGGGGCCCGAGCCCGGTGCCCATGAAGATGTCCTGCACGTCGCGCCGGCGGACCGCCTGCCCGTTGATGAAGTAGGCGCTTGCCGCATCCCGCGTGAGGGTCCTTCGGATCGAGACCTCGGAGTATGCGCCCCAGGGGCCGGAAAGCGTTCCGTCGGAGTTGTCGAGCACCATCTCCACCGATGCCCTGCCCGCGGGCGCACGGCCTGCCGACCCTGCGAAAATGAGCTCCGTCATCGAGCTGGTCGCCCGCAGCTCCCCGGCACGTCCCTCCCCCATCACCCAGCGCACGGCGTCAATCACATTGCTCTTGCCGCATCCGTTCGGACCCACGATGCCCACAAAGCCGCTCGGAAATTCAATCACGGTCGGATCGGCGAAGCTTTTGAAGCCTGAAATTTTGACCTGGCGAAGATGCATATGGATGAAAAGAAAGCCCTGCCGCCCGGATCTGCGCCTTTGGGGCGCTTTTCCCGGCATGGGGACGGTGAACGGAGCGCGCAGACCACTATAATAGTTCGATTCTGCAGGCCGTCCGCACCTGCCTGCGTCCCGCCTGCGGAGCGCAGGCGTAGGAGATCCTCAAGGCAGGCCTGCAGAGAACCGCCTTATTGAATGGAGTGACATTATGCCCTCGTCACCAGAAAAAAAACTGGAAACCTTCGACAACCCGGCTCCAGAACGCGATTACGTGATCCACATGGAAATTCCGGAGTTCACCTGCCTGTGCCCGCTCACAGGCCAGCCCGATTTCGCCACACTCATTGTCGATTACATCGCGGACCGGAAGTGCCTTGAGCTGAAATCCATCAAGCTCTACACCTGGACCTACCGCTCGCTCGGGGCCTTCCACGAAGACGTGACGAACCGCATTCTCAGCGACTTCGTGGCCGCGATCAGCCCGCGCTTCATGAGAATCCGCGCCCGCTGGTGGGTCCGCGGGGGCATCTACACCACGGTGATTGCAGAGCACCGCAAGCCCGGCTGGACGCCGGCCCCCGTGGTCCATCTCCCTGACTTTGAAACCAACTCCCCGATGCGGGGCTGAGAAGCCGAAACATTCCTGCGGAGGTTCAACGTCATGAATTCCGAACTGGCCCTTACACGCCCCTATCCCTTCGCGAGGCTGCGCGAACTGCTCAAGGGGATCCAGCCCGCGATGGAGGAAATTTCCTTCGGGATCGGAGAGCCGCGCCACCCGACCCCGCGGTTCGTGCTCGATGCCTACGAGCGGGCCTTCCCACTCTTTGCCCGATATCCGGCCGCCAAGGGCACACCGGAGCTGCGCGGCTCGATCGCTCAGTGGATTGAGCGCCGCTACGGCGTCAAGGCCGACCCGGAAACACAGATCGTGCCCACAAACGGCTCGCGCGAGGCGCTGTTTTCCATCATCCAGACGCTTGTCGACCGGCACGCTGCGGGCGGCAGGCCGATCGTGGTGATACCCGATCCCTTCTACCAGATTTACGAGGGCTCGGCGCTGCTTGCGGGCGCCGAGCCGCTTTACGTTCCGCTCAGCGCTGAAAACCACTTCCAGGCCGACTACTCTTCCATCACGGACGAGCAGTGGAAGCGGGTTCAGGCGCTCATCGTCTGCAGCCCGAACAATCCCTGCGGCTCGGTGATGACCCAGCAGCACTGGGACGAGGTTCTTGCACTGTCCGAGCGCTGGGGCTTCACGCTGATCTCCGACGAGTGCTACTCCGAAATCTATTTTGATGAGTCGCGCCCGCCGCTCGGCGCGCTGACGGCCGCGGCCCGCCGGGGCAACGACCGGTTTGAGAACATCGTGATCTGCCAGTCCCTGTCCAAGCGCACCAACGTGCCGGGCATGAGAAGCGGCTTCTGCGCAGGGGACGCCCGCTTCATGAAGTCGTTCCTGCTTTACCGCACCTACCATGGCTCGGCCATGCCCACGGCCACTCAGGCCGCCTCCGCCGCGGCCTGGTCGGATGAAGAGCACGTCCGCGAGAACCGGGAGCTCTACCGCCGGGCCTTTGCGGTCGGGCAACCCGCCTTCAACCGGTACTTCAAGGCCCCGATGCCTGACGCCTCCTTCTACCTCTGGGCGAAGAGTCCCGTCGAGGACGACCTCGCTTTCACCCGCTCTTTGTACGAGCAGGTGGGCATCAAGGTGCTGCCCGGCACGTTCCTGAGCCGTGAGACGGCCGACGGGACGGTGCCGGGGCGAGGCTACGTCCGCATCGCGCTGGTCGCAACGGAAAAGGAAATCCTGGAGGGGACGAAGCGGCTCGAACAGTTCGACGCGTCTCTGATCCGCCCGATTGAGCGCGCCTATTGAACAACTATCCTTTCACTACTCCAAACAGCAGGAAGAAAAGAAAATGACCGAACTTGAAACCATCATAGATTCTGCCTGGGACAACCGGGCTGAGTGGACCTCCGAGAGCGCTCCGGCGGGGCTTCGCGAAGCCGTTGACGAGGTGCTCGAGCGCCTCAACAAGGGCGAAGTGCGCGTCGCCGAGAAAATCGACGGCGAGTGGGTCACCCACCAGTGGATCAAGAAAGCCGTGCTGCTTTCCTTCAGACTCACCGAGCAGAAGGTCTTCAGGGCGGGCCCCTTCGCCTGGTGCGACAAGCTCTCGCCCAAATTCGGAGCGCTCACCGACGAGGCCGTTCTCGCCTCGGGCGTGCGCATGATTCCGGGCTGCGTGCTGCGCCACGGCGCTTATCTCGCCCCGGGCGTGGTGGCCATGCCTTCCTTCGTCAACGTCGGCGCCCATGTGGACACCGGCACCATGATCGACACATGGGCCACCGTGGGCTCCTGCGCTCAGGTCGGCCGCAACTGCCACCTCTCGGGCGGCGTCGGCATCGGCGGCGTGCTCGAGCCTGTGCAGGCCGGCCCCACCATCATCGAGGACAACTGCTTTATCGGTGCGCGCTCTGAAATCGCCGAGGGCGTGATTGTGGGCGCCAACAGCGTGATCTCGATGGGCTGCTACATCGGCAAGTCCACCACGATCTACGACCGCACCACGGGCGAGACCTTCAAGGGCCGGATCCCGGCGGGCTCGGTCGTCGTGTCGGGCAACGTGCCGCGCGACGGCAAGTACAGCCTCTACGCCTGCATCATCGTCAAGCACGTTGACGAACGCACGCGCTCGAAGACTTCGATCAACGAGCTCCTGAGGGACTAAAAGCCGCCCGGCGCCCTTCCCGCCCCCAAGGGAAAAGGGGCGGAAGGCGCGCGCTGCGCTCCCCCTGCGCAGTCCTGCGTTTTCTGCCCATCCCAACCCAAGCAGCAAGCACCTATGCAGAAAAATTTCAACGCCCTGGAGCTCGCCAAACAGCTGATCGCCTGCGAGTCTGTGACTCCGCGCGAAGCCGGGGCCTACGGCCCGATCAGGGCGCTCCTCGAGCCCCTGGGCTTTTCCGCCCGGCAGGAGCTCACGCCCAACGGAACCACCAACCTGTGGCTGCGGCGCGGCCAGGCCGATCCCCTCTTCGTCTTTGCAGGCCACGTCGATGTCGTGCCCCCCGGAGAGGCCTCACTGTGGACTTCGCCGCCATTCGAGCCGCAGCTGCGGGACGACCGCCTGTACGGCAGGGGAGCCTCCGACATGAAGAGCTCGGACGCAGCTTTCGCCGCAGCCGCCGCTGAATTCGTCTCGGCTCATCCTGAGCACCGTGGCTCCATCGCGCTGCTGCTCACCTCCGATGAGGAAGGCGACGGGGAGGAAGGCACCAAACGCGTCGTCGGGCAGCTGCGCGAGGCGGGCGTGCGTCCGCGCTGGAGCCTGATCGGCGAGCCCTCGTCAAGCGAAAAGCTCGGCGACACGGTGAAGGTAGGCCGGCGCGGCTCGCTCAACGCCGCTGTGGTCTTCAACGGGCGCCAGGGGCACGTGGCCTATCCCGCCAAATGCGCCAATCCGATCCATGCGGCCGCCAGGCTGATTGCCGAGCTCTCCGCCCGGGTCTGGGACAAAGGCAGCGCCGACTTCCCTCCGACCTCTTTCCAAGTCTCCAACTTCCGCTCGGGAGTGGGAGCCGTCAACGTGGTGCCGGGGCACGCCGAGGTCAAATTCAACCTCCGCTACAGCGCGGCCTGGAAGCCGCAGGACCTGATCCGCGAGATCGAGTCGACGGCTGACAGGGTGCTCAAAGGGACCGGGGTCCGAGCGGACTTCACCTGGAGGATTGACGCCCTGCCCTTTATCACACTGCGGCGCGGCCCCGGATCGCTCGCCGAGGCGCTCGCGGCGGCGATTGAAAGCGAAACGGGGCTACGCCCGGAGCTCTCGACCACGGGCGGCACCTCTGACGCGAGATTCATCGCGCCGATTTCAGAGGAGACTCTTGAGTTCGGGCCCACAAACTCAACCATTCACTCCCCCAACGAAAACATCGGCGCCGAAGAGCCCGAGGCTCTCAAGCGGATCTACCGGGGCCTGCTCGAGCGGCTGCTCGCCTGAAGGCTGCGGGGGAAGGGCTGCCTCCGGCAGCGAGACAACAACAAACGCAAGGAACAAAGCGCAAAATGCCACAGAATTCGATTGAAGCGGCCTCGAGCCTGCACACGATACGGGACCTGGTGCGCTGGGCCATGACCCGCATGGAGGACTCCCGGATCTCGCTCGGACACGGCACGAACGACACCTGGGAGGAAGCGACCTTTCTTGTGCTGAGAGCCCTGAAGCTGCCCTTTGACAAGCTCGACGCGTTCTTCGACGCAAACCTCACGGAAGAGGAAGTGCGCAGGATCGCCTGCCTGATCGAAGAGCGGGTGACCGAGCACGTCCCCGTGCCCTACCTGCTGCACGAGGCCTGGCTGGTCGGCCACCGCTTCTACTGCGATGAGAATGTGCTCATTCCCCGGTCGTTCATCGCCGAGCTGCTTGAAGAGCATCTGCAGCCCTGGGTGCAGGATCCTCTGGAAATCGGCAGCGCCCTGGACATGTGCACGGGCAGCGGCTGCCTGGCGGTGCTGCTGGCTGAGGCGTTTTCCAACGCCCGCGTGACCGGCGTCGACATCAGCCCGAGCGCCCTGGAGGTCGCGCGGGTGAACCGCAGCGACTACGGACTCGAAGACCGCATGGAGCTCGTGCTGTCCGATCTTTTCGACATGCCGGAGCTCAAATCGAGGCGCTGGGATCTCATCATTTCGAATCCTCCTTATGTCACGACCGCCTCGATGGAGAGCCTCCCGGACGAATACCGCCATGAGCCCACGCTAGCCCTTGAAGCGGGCGGCGACGGCATGGATGTCGTGAGAAGGCTCCTTCCGGAAGCCTCTCGGCACCTGACCAACAACGGCCTTCTCGTGGTCGAGGTGGGCGACGGGCGCGAAGCGCTCGAGGCGATCTGGCCTGACCTGCCGCTCACGTGGCTCACGGTGAGCGCGGGCGACAACCTCGTCTTCCTCGCCACCGCCCGGGATCTGCGCGAGTATTTCGGCCCGCACGAGGCGACGGCCTGAAAAAGGCGGCCGGACACACCGGGGAAGCGCTTTCGCCCGGCGCCCCCGCCGCCCCGCAAGACACAAAGCAAAAGAAGGACTTTTCTGAAGTGTTGCGACTGCTAGACATCAGCCTCGCCCGGGGGGTCCGGGTTCTGTATTCAAAAGCGAGCCTCATCGCCTCCGACGGCGAGCGCATCGGGCTGGTCGGGCCGAACGGCTGCGGCAAATCGACGCTGTTTGCCGCGGTTCTGGGAGAGCTCGCGCCAGAATCGGGAGAGATCGAGGCGCCCGAACCTGACCGGATCGCCCACGTGGCCCAGGACATCGAGGCGGTGGACGAGACCGCGCTGCAGTTTGTCATGAGCGGCCACGCTCCGCTCATGCGCGCGAAAAGCGATTATGCAGAGGCCAAGGCTGGCGGCGACGACATGCAGCTCGCTGCAGCCGCCGCAGCCTTGGCCGAACTCAACGAAGGGGCGATTTCCGCCGAAGCACATACGATTCTGCACGGCCTGGGCTTCACCGACGCGCAGGCCGCGCTTCCGGTGCGCGAGTTCTCAGGCGGCTGGCGCAACCGTCTCGCCCTTGCCCGAGCCCTCATGCGGCCGGCTGACCTCCTGCTGCTTGACGAGCCGACCAACCACCTCGACCTCGATTCCGTGATCTGGCTCGAGGCCTGGCTCAAGCACGTGCGGGCCACAGTGGTCGTCATCTCGCACGATCGCGAGTTCCTCGACCGGTGCGTGAGCACCATCTGGTCGGTTGAAGACGGAACAATCCGGCGCTACGCCGGCAATTATTCTGCGTTCGAGCAGCTGCGGGTCGAGCGGCTGCGCCAGCAGGCGGCCGGCGCGAAAGCTTACGAGCGCACCGCGGAGCACCTTCGCGCCTACATCGAGCGCTTCCGCTATAAGGCGAGCAAGGCCCGCCAGGCCCAGTCGCGCATCAAAATGCTTGAAAAGCTCGAAGCGGTCGAGCCCGTACGCGCCCGCTCCGAATGGCGGTTCGAGTTCCCTGCCCCCGAGCGGCTGCCCGAGCACCTGCTCGATGCCGAAGGGATGTCGCTCGGCTACGAGGGCCGCGAGGTGCTCAGCGGCGTTTCTTTTTCCATCCGCTCGGGCGAGCGCATCGGCGTACTCGGCGTCAACGGCGCAGGTAAATCCACGCTTGTGAAGGGGCTGTGCGGCGAGCTCCCGCTGATGGCCGGCAAGCTGTGGCGCGGGCAGGGCCTCTCGATCGGGTACTTTGCCCAGCACCAGCTCGACGCGCTGAGGCTGGACGAGACGCCGCTTGAGCATCTGCGAAGGCTTTCTCCCGACACGCGCGAGCAGGATCTTCGGGATTTCCTCGGCGGATTCCGCTTCTCCGGCGATCAAGTGAACGAACAGGCGGGTTCCATGTCCGGCGGGGAGAAGGCGCGGCTCGCTCTTGCCCTCATTGCCTGGAAAAAGCCCAATCTGCTGGTTCTTGACGAACCGACCAATCACCTCGACATGGAAACCCGCGAGGCGCTTACGATGGCGCTGTCCACCTTCGGCGGCTCCGTGCTCATCGTCTCTCACGACCGGCACCTTCTGCGGGCAGCAACCGAGCGGCTCTGGCTCGTGCACGAAGGGCGCGTCACTGAGTTCGAGGGGGACCTGGACGACTACGCCGAGCTGGTGCTCGCCTCGAGGCGGGATGAAAAAAGCGCCGCCCGGGCCGCAAAGGCCGCTTCCTCCGACGCCCAGCAGACGCCCCGCGAGGCGAGGAAGGCGGCGGCCCGCGAGCGGGCTCGCATCGCCGAACTCAAAAAGCCGTTCAGGAAAAGGCTTTCCGAAATCGAATCCCGAGTGGCCGAGCTTGAGGAGTCCCTCTCGGAGCTCGACAGCAGAATCGCCGATCCCGCCTTCTATCAGGGCAACCCCGAAGAAGTGCAGGCCGTATTGAAGCAGCGCGCGGCCGAAGGCGAGGAAAAAGACTCGCTTGAGGAGGAATGGCTCGAAGTCTCGGAAAAACTCGAGCAGGCCGGTTCCTGAAGCCGGGCAGCCGTCATCCCCGGGGCGGGCGCCTGCCGCGGGGAGAAACAACGAGCGCAAGGCAGGCGAAGATGAGCGCGATGCCGCCCCAGGCGGGGACGCTCAGCCTCTCGCCCGCAATGAGCGCGGCAAGAAACGCCGCCACCGTGGGCTCAAGCAGAGAAATCGCCGTTGCTTCCGAAGCGCTGATTCTCGCCAGCCCTGCCCCGAAGAGCAAGTAGCCGAGGAACATGGGCACGAAAGCCATGTAAAGTCCTACCGACAGATTCACGGCCGAATGAAGGAAAGGCGCGCCGACAGCCAGAAGCACCGGCAGCAGCATGACGGAGGCCGTCCCGAAGAGCGCCCCCATCGCAGCGCGCGAGGGAATGCCCGCGCGCATCAGGCGCCTTGCGGCCCAGCTGTAGCCGGCGTACGTGAAGCCCGCCGCAAGCCCAAGCGCAATGCCGGCGCTCACTGACGGACCGGCAGAGCCGCTGGACCTTGCGAAGGACAGCACCGCAATGCCCGCTGCACCCAGAGCCGAAGCCGCGGACAGCCGCGGGGACGGCCTCACGCCCTCGGCCGCCCACTCGATCAGGGCGGCGAAAATCGGGGCCGAGCCTATCGAGATCACCGTGCCAGCCGTGATGCCCGCAAGCCGCATTGAACTGTAGAAAGCAAGGGGATAGAGCGCCACCATCAGGGCCGAGCAGAAAACAAACAGGCGCCTGCTCCAGAGCCTGGAGGCCGAGCGGACAATCTGCGGAAACGCCGCGAGCGCCTGAAGCAGCCCCCCGCCGCCCATCGCAGCCGCCCCAATCGCCATCGCCGGCATTTCGGGAGCAAAAGAGGCGGACACCCCCGTTGTTCCCCAGAGCACCGAGGCGCCCGCCACCGCAAGCGCACCTAGAAGCCTTGTGCGGCGCAAATCCTCCATCGCGATCCCTTCCTTATTTGCTGCAGTGCTTCATTCTAGGCGGTTTTGAGCTCTGGGCAGCAAGGGAAAGAAGGCGGAAAAAAGCATGCATTCGGCTGATATAAGCATACATATTATAATGTGTGTATATATGTATATGTTTATCAGCCTGCAGAATAATGCCCGGCCGGAGATGAGCCCCGGCCGGGCCATGTGCTTTCAGTCTTCCCGGCCTTCACTGCCGCGCTGCGCGGAGTAAAGGCAGGCGAAGCCTTTCACAGCGTCCTTCAGGACTTTTTACTTCCCCTGGACGATGTGCGGGCCGACCGCATGGCCAAAGGTCATCACGTCGGCGATGGCGTTGCCGCCCAGGCGGTTGGAGCCGTGAATACCGCCGGTCACTTCGCCCACAGCGTACAGACCCGGAATCACCTTGCCCTTGGTGCTCACGACCTCAGACTTCGGAGTGATCTTCAGGCCGCCCATCGTGTGGTGAACGGTCGGGACCTTCCTGCAGGCGTACCAGGGGCCTTCGGTCATCTGCTTGTCGTCCTTGTTGTTGGCGACAAAGCCGAGCTTGTCCTTCTCCTTGCCGGCGACGATGTTGTTGTAGTCGGCAATGGAGGCCTTCAGCTTCGCCGGATTCATCTTGGTCTTCGCGGCGAGCTCATCGAGGGTGTTGGCCTCAACCACGGAGCCCAAGGCCACCATGTTCTTGATGGAGGCGCCGTTGCGGTCCACGAAGTCGCGGCTCGGGTAACGAAGCTTGTTCACCACCACCCAGTAGGTGCCGCCCTTCTGGCGGAAGATGGCGTTGGCGAGCACATCGCGCGGAGCGCCTTCGTTCACGAAGCGGTCGCCGTCAGAGTTCACGAAGATGCGGTTGCGGCCGGACGTGCGGATGTTCTCCATCAGCCCGGTGCCCGGAGTGCCGCAGGGATGAATCTGAATGTCCGAGAGCCCGATCTCCTGGGCTCCGGCCTTGCGGCCCAGCACAAGGCCGTCGCCCTGGGCGGCCTTCTGGATGTTCGTGCAGCCGATCGAGTTGTCCAGCTTCACATGCTTCCAGACGCCGGTGTTCACCTGCTGGCGCAGCTTCACGTTGGCGCCGAACCCGCCGGTGGCGAGAATCACGCCCTTCTTCGCCTTCACGGTGATCTTGGAGCCGAAGTTGTTGCCGATGACGCCCGTCACACGGCCGGTCTTATCCTGGATCAAGCCCTTGGCCGGCGTATCAAGCAGAACCTGGATTCGGCCGTTGGAGTCTGCGATCACCTTCTCAAAGACACGAATGTAGGAGTTGCCCGAAGGCGTGGTCGTGTAGTGGGAGCGCTGCCAGAGCGAGCCAGTGGCCGCGCCGATGTGGTCACTGAACTTCACACCCAGGCTCTCCAGCCAGTTCACAGCGTCCATGGAATGGCTCGTGAGATAATCGACCAGGGCCGGGTCGCCCAGATCATGGCCGCCGCGCAGCGTCTGCGCGAAGAATTTATCGACGCTGTCCTCAATGCCCTGAGCCTTCTGGCGCTTCGGGTCGACGGCGTTCAGCGCGCCTTCGGACACGTTCGTGGAGCCGCCGAGATAGCCCAGCTTTTCAAGGACGATCACTTTGTTGGCGCCGGCCTGCATGGCGGAAATGGCCGAGGCGAGGCCTGACCCGCCGCCGCCCACGATGACCACGTCGGCTTCAAGCGTCTGATTCTTGATCGGATGCTTCTCTACTTTCTTCGTGAACTGCTTCATGTCGGCGCCAGCCTGCTTGAGGCAGTCCTCGACGCCCTGCTTGAGGGCCATGGAGGAAATCGTCGCGCCGGTGACGGAGTCAACCCCGGCGGACTGATACTTCAGAATCTTGTCGGAAACCTTCTTCAGGGCAACCTTGCCCACGCCGATGGTTTCCAAGTTATCGGAAGTGTCGATGGAGACGATTTTGTTCTGGTCAACCGTCACCTTCACCGTCATCGGGGCGTTGTGTCCCGTGACTTTGGCGGTGTAGGTGCCCGCCTTCATCGGAGCAGCCAGTGCGGAAGTTCCGGCCAGGGCCAGCGCTGCCGCAATCAGTACAGGCTTGAAAGTGAATTGCATCTTATATTCTCTCCATTAGTGCTGAAACGGTTTGAATAACCGCTCCCCTATTATCTTGCATATAGACTAAAACGGTAGACTTTTTGCTTAACTATTGTCTAAAGGCAATAGTTTGGGCCCCGGCCCGAAGACCGCGGCCTCGCATACCTTCCCGCATGTGCTTTAAAATTCCCGCAGTTATAGCAATGTGGCTTCCTGATGGCTGAAATCATCACTATAGTTATCGCTCTTGCGCTCTCCTGTCCGCTTTTCCTTGCCGCCTGGAAGCGCATTGGCCCGGCGGTGCTCAGGCTGACCGAGAACCACGCGCTGCAGATCGCGGCGATGGCCGCCGTCTTCGCAGTGATTTTCTGCGCCCTGACCGCGGCGCTGCGCTGGATCGAGCGCTTCGTTTTTTCCTGAACCGCTGGAGCGCATGATGGCAAACAGGCAGAACAATTTCGCCGACAGGCTGCGCTACTGCATGGCGCGGATGAATTTCAAGCAGAAATTCGTGGCCGAGCAGGTCGGGGTGTCGCAGCCCGCCGTGGCGAAGTGGCTGGCCGGCGACACGAGAAAAGTCCAGGCCGACGTTCTTTTCAGGCTGGCCGACCTCTTTAACGTCAACCCCCGGTGGCTTTCGGATGGCCAGGGCCAGCCCTGGGTGAGCGCAGCAGACGACTGGATCCACGAAACAGAGCAGGACCCGGCGCCGCAGCCCGCAGCCGGCGCCCAGCCGGCTCCTGCCAAGCGCGGCCACTCCCGGCCCCGGGCTGAAAGCTACACCCTTGAGCTTGACCTGCCTCCTGAGTCAGGCGAAGCGCAGAAAGCGGCGCAGACCGCGTGCCCGGAGGAGGCCGAGGCGCCGGCTGCCCCGAGGACGAAGAGCGAATGCGAGGACCGCTGCCGGCTTTACGCCTCGGTTCCGGCCTGCCGGCTCGTGCGGGGGCGCTCGCCGCTCGTCCCGAAAATCGTCCCCGACGAGAGCCTGATCGACGCCGTGATTCCCAAAAGCGGTTTTCTCGGGCACGACCCGAAAGCCTGCAGGCTCTTTACGGTGAGCAGCGACGCCATGTCGCCATCCATCTGCCCCGGCGACCAGATCGTGGTCGACATCACCGAGCAGCCGCAGCTGCACTTCGGGGCCGTCTATCTGGTCTACTGGCAGAACCAAGGGGCGCTGGCCCGCATCGCGGCCGAGCCCGACGGCTCGGTGCTGCTGCAATTTGACAACTCGGCCTACCGCTCAAGGCGCTGCCGCCCCGGACAGTTTGAAAAGCTCATCCACATCGTAGGCCAGGTGCTGATCCGGCTGGGCAGCACGTTTCTCCCCCGTTAGAAGGCGCGGAAGGCTTCCGAGGGACGCCCCCGCGGCCCCGCGCCGCCCTCTTTTACCTCTGCGGAGCAGCCGAAGGCGGGGCTTTTTCAGGACGGCCGACCCCGGCGCCCGGCTCAAGCAGCTTGCGCAGCGGCGTTGAAAGCGCCGGGCTCGAAGCGAGCCCGCTGTACCAGGCGGGAGCCTTCCCGCCCTGCGGATGAAAGAACCTGATCCGCGGATCTATCGCCATCGAATCGAAAGCCGCCCGAAGCGTCGTCCGGTCCGGATCTGCGATCAGCACCCAGGCGCCGCTTCTGGGCCGCCCCGCTCCCTTTACTTCCGCGACATAGCCGGAGGAGGCGAGTTTTTCGAGCACCGTCTCCGCCGCTTCCGGCCAGCTGCCCGCCTCGCGGGCCAGCTGCACGAGCGGAACCACGGGGCAGCCCGCATCCTTGCGGCTCAGAAGAACCGAAAGCAGTGCGATTCCAGTGGCGAGATCGTTGCCAGGTCTGAAGGCGTCCGCAAAGCGCCCCGAGCGGACCATGGGCAGCGTGGCCGCGAGCGCCGCGCCGCCGAAAACCAGAATCCAAGTCACGTAGATCCACAGAATGAAGACGGGCAGCGCGACAAAGGCCCCGTAGAGGTTTGTGAGCGTGCCGCTGCTGATGTAGATCGAAAAGCAGCGCTTCACGACAAGTCCGGCGAGCGCGGTGAACAGGCCCGCCGCAAGGGCGTGCCGCCACTCGACGTAGCAGTTGGGGACGAGCGTGTAGAGCGCGGTGTAGAACAGCCCCTGCAGCGCAACCGTGAAGAACGTGAGCCCCCAGGCGGCCGCTCCGCTCGACAGCCCAGACAGGGCCATTTTCGCCAGGTACGTGGTGACCGAGATGCTCGCTACGGCCACAAGCGGGCCGAGCGTGAGAATCGCCCAGTAGAGGATGGCGTTCTGAATCACTGTGCGGCGGTGACGGACGCGGAAAATCCGGTTGAGAGTCACGAACAGCTTGTCTATCAGGAAATAGGCCGAAACCGCAAGGCCTGCCACGCCGAAGACGGACAGCCCGCTCGCGTGCTGGGAAAAGGAGCGCAGGTAGTGGAAAATCTGAACGCTGTACTGGCCTGGAATGACCCCGCTTAAGAACTCCTCGAGGCTCGCTCTGTAAGGCGCAAAGGCGGGCACCACGGAGAACATGGCCAGCGCGACGGCCAGCAGCGGAACGATCGAAAGCAACGTGGCGAGCGTCATCGAACTGGCCACCTCGACGATATTGGTCTCGCGGAATCGCGCCGCCGCGAGTCCGGCCGCCCTGCGCAAAAGGGCGGCTGTCTCAGCTCTGGAACGTTTGTATTCGGGCTTCTTCAATTGCTTCACTCTCCGGCCGGATGCGGGAAAGAGAAAAACAACGGTCCTCTCCGGACGCACCCCGGGCCGGGGGCCCAGGGCCGAAGTTGCCGCGGGGCGGCCCCGGCGGGGATCGACTCCAGCATTCTACCGGAGCCGGAAAAGTCTGCCCCGGGGGCCGGCGTCACATGCCCCCGCCGTTGACCACCCGGTTGGGCCTCACGAAGTAGAGGATCGGCGCCGCCACCATGTGCATCAGCTTCGTAAACGGGAAGATGCAGACGATCAGGAAGCCGAGCAGGATGTGAACCTTGTGGACCGCGCTTGCGTCCAGAAGCCACTTCCAGGCCTCGGGCTGAAAGACGACAAGCCCCTGCGCCCAGTGATCAATCGCGAGATAGGACTCGAGCGGCGAGACCGCGGTCACCATCGTGCCGCCGAGCCCCGTGGCGATCTGCAGCAGAATGAGCGTCACGACCGCCCGGTCGGCGGCCGTGCTGAAGGCCGCCACGCGCTCATTGCGGAAGCGGCGGACGAAGAGCAGCACGATGCCGGCAAAGGCGACGAGTCCGGCCGCTCCGCCCATCGCCACCGCGAGAGCGCGCTTGGTCTCGTTGCTGATGAGCCAGATGTAGAGCGGCTCGGGAGCGAGCAGGCCGAAGATATGACCGAAAAAGACGCCGATCACGGCGAAGTGAAAAAGGCTACTGCCCCAGCGCAGCGCCCTGTCGTTGGACAGAAACTGCGTGGAGAGCGCCTGCACGGTTTTGTTTTCGTGCGTCAGCCTCCAGGCAAGGCCGCTGAAAAAGATGCCCGCAGCCAGATAGGGATAGTACGCAAAGAAAAACGTATACGCCCAGACTGCGGCCGGGCTGAGAGTCTGTTCCATGTCAGTCACCTTTTCAGAAATCGGCGTCGGGACGCCCGAAGGGAGCCGGACGGCGCTGCGCCGGCTCGATTGGAATGATCCGCGCGGGAGTCTTCATGGGCTGCGCGCCGGAGAGCTCGCGAAGCACGGTGACCAGAGGCAGATAGGGGTTCCCGCTCTCAAGAAACCTTCGCTCCATGACGCGCAGCACGCCGCCGACCTCTCCCATCATTCGAAGCGCGTCGGCGTTCGAAGGCTGACTCGCCGCATATTCGAGAAAAAGCGGCAGGTAATCGGGCAGCTCGCTGTCGGCAGCAATCATTCCGGACTTTTCATAGGTCTCGCGCAGATCCACCATGGCCTGGCCTCTTTCTCGGTTTTCCCCGTAGACGAGGTCAAAGAGATAGAGGCTCTCCCGGGCGGCCGAATCAAAAAGCGAGCAGTAGGCCTGCTGCCAGGACCGGAGATCCGGAAAGGACCCGCTCCAGGCGAGGAACTGCCCGATGCAGCCCTGCTGCCCGGCATTCAGCACGCCCTCTTCGGCCAGCAGCGGTCCAACAAGTCCGCCCGCTTTCCACGTTTCCTCGGACGGGTAGTCGAGCAGGGCCGAAAGAATACGGTAGGTTTTCAGCATTTTCGCCCTCTCCACTTCAACGGCCGCCAAAGAGGGTGCGGCAGCCCTCTTCGTCTTCAAAGCCCAGTCCCGCCCGCAGCGAGAACAGATCCGTCTGCTCGTGCACCGCCGGGGCGGTCGGAATCACGAAGCGGTCTTCATAATCGGCGATGGCGAGATAGCGGTACATGTCCTCGTACTGCCTGGTGCTCAGCCCCAGTTCAGGAGGCACGGCCGGGGCCTCGCAGCCCTCCACCGTCTTTGAGCGCATGTAGGCGCGAAGCGCCATCAGCTTCATCAGGGCCCTGCGGATCGGCTTTTCATCTCCCGCGGTGAGCAGCCTCGCCATGTACCGGACCGGAATGCGCATCTGGTCGAGCTTCGCGAAGAAATCCCCGGGAATATCCTGGCCGCCTAGCGGTGAAAGCGGCGGGACGTACCAGACCATGGGCATGGTGCGGTATTCCGGGTGCAGCGGAAAGGCGATCTTCCAGTCCTTCATCATCTTGTAGACCGGGGACTTTTTCGCAGCTTCAAGGAAGCTGTCCGCGACGCCCTGCTCCCGCGCGGCCCGGATCACCTCGGCGTCGTTCGGGTCGAGGATGAGCGAAAGCTGCTTCTCGTAAAGCTCCTTTTCATCCGCGCAGGCGTACTCGTCAATCCGGGAAGCGTCAAAGAGCACCACGCCCATGTAGCGAATGCGGCCCACGCACGACTCGGCGCAAAGCGTGGGCTCGCCGCTTTCAAGCCTCGGATAGCAGAAGACGCACTTCTCGGACTTGCTGCGGGCCGGATTGAAGTAGATCTTCTTGTAAGGGCAGGCGCTGATGCACTGGCGCCAGCCGCGGCATTTGTCCTGGTTGATGAGCACGATGCCGTCCTCGGCCCGCTTGTAAATTGCTCCGGAGGGACAGGAGGCCGCGCAGGCCGGATGAAGGCAGTGCTCGCAGAGCCGGGGCAGGTAGTACATGAAGGAAGCCTCGAAGGCCTCGAAGCCCGCGGTATCCATGCCCCTGAGATCCGGATCCGCGCGCCGCTTCGCAAACGGTCCGGCTAGGTTGTCCTCCCAGTTCGGGCCGTCCTTCACCGTGTCCATCAGCCTGCCGGTCACGAGCGAATAGGGTCTGGCGCTCGGTGCGGTCCGGGTCCGCAGAGACTCCTTCAGCCTCTCGTAGTCGAAGGTAAAAGGTTCGTAATAGTCGTTCACCTGCGGCTGGCTGGGATTGCTGAAAAGTTTGGACATGACGGCCGCCCGCCCGCCGTGGCGCAGCACCGCCCTGCCGTTTTTCACGACCCAGCCGCCGCGGTACTTCTCCTGGTCCTCCCAGGACTTGGGATAGCCGACTCCGGGCTTGGTCTCAACGTTGTTGAACCATGCGTACTCCATGCCCCTGCGGCTCGTCCAGACGTTTTTGCAGGTCACCGAACAGGTGTGGCAGCCAATGCATTTGTCCAGATTGAGGACCATGCAGATCTGAGCTTGAACTTTCATTTCCATCGTTTCCTCGATTCCTTTTCGATTTCCCGTTCACCACTCGACGCGATCGAGGCGCCGCAGCAGCACGAACTCGTCGCGGTTGGCTCCAATCGTGCCGTAGTAATTCAGCCCGAAGCTGAACTGCGCATAGCCGCCCGCCATGTGGGTGGGCTTCGGACAGACGCGGGAAATGGAGTTATGCACGCCGGCGCGCCGGCCGGTGGTCGGGGAAAGCGGAACATTCACCGTGCGGCCCTGGTTGTGGTACATGAAGAGCGCACCCTCCGGGATCCGCTGTGAGACACAGGCCCGGGCGACGGTGGAGCCATTGTCGTTGAGCGCCTCCACCCAGTCGTTGTCGGCGATGCCGAGCTTGGCAGCGTCCTTCTCGCTCATCCAGATCACGGGGCCGCCGCGTCCGAGCGTGAGCATGATGAGGTTGTCCGACCAGGTCGAATGCGTCGTCCACTTGTTGTGCGGCGTGAGCAGGTTGAGCGCCAGAGTGGGCCCCGTGATGCCAAGCCGCTCCTTCAGGTTGTTGATTTCCTGCTTGCACAGCGGCGGCTTGTAGCCCGCGAGCCCCTCCCCGAAGGCAAGCAGCCAAGGATGGTCCACGTAAAAGCTCTGGCGGCCGGTGAGGGTGCGCCACGGAATCAGGCAGTTCACGTTGGTCCAGTTCGCGGTGTAGGTGCTTCCGCCGCTGTTCACGCCGCTCCAGACGGGCGTGTTCAGCGCCCTGCGCGGCTGGACCTGAAGCTCGTGGTAGGTATACCTCGTGTCGCCCAGCTCCTCGCAGAGCCTGTCGGCGAATTCCACCCCCACCTCCTTTTCCAGAGCCTTCCAGGAGCGGCGGCTCACCCGGCCGTTGGAGGTCGGGTCGAGCGTGAGAATCATGTTGACGCCGTCGACGGCGTCGTCCAGCCTCGGGGCTCCCCTGGCCGGGCCTTCCTGGACCACGCCGTTGAGCCCCTTGAGCAGCTCGTACTCGGGGCGGCTGTCCCAGGCAAAGCCCTTCACGCCAATGCCCTTGTCGCGCAGGTTCGGGCCCACGGAGGTGAAGCGCTCGTAGGTGTGCGGATAGTCGCGCTCGACCGTGACGAGGTTGCCCATCGTGACGCCGGGAACTGGCTCGCGGCAGGTCACGCGCCAGTCGTCCTCCACCATCGGGGCGGCCGTCTCCTGCGGTGAGTCGTGCTGCAGGGGCGTCATCACGACATCCTTCTCGACGCCGAGATGCCCTCTGCAGAACTCGCTGAAGCGCCGGGCGAGAGCCTTGAAGATGTCCCAGTCGGAGCGGGCCTCCCAGGCCGGCTCCACCGCCTTGCTGAAGGGGTGCAGGAAGCAGTGCATGTCGGTGGAGCTCATGTCCTCCTTCTCGTACCAGGTCGCGGCCGGCAGCACGATGTCGGAGTACAGCGCGGAGGTCGTCATGCGGAAGTCGATCGTCGTGACCAGATCGAGCTTGCCGGTCACGTCCTCGCTGCGCCACTTCGTGAACTCCGGCAGCGGCAGTCCGCACTGCTCGATGTTCTGGCCGAGAACGGCATTTTCAGAGCCGAGCAGGTGCTTCATGAAGTATTCCATGCCCTTGGCCGAGCAGCCGATCAGGTTGGCGCGCCAGATGAACAGCGTCTTGGGCGAGTTGCCCTCGGCGTCGATGTCTTCGGAGGCGAGCTGCAGACGACCGGCGCCCAGCTCCTCGGCGATGTACTTCGCGGCCGGCTTGCCGGCGGCCTGCGCTTCCCGTGCGAGCTGCAGCGGGTTGCGCGACAGCTCGGGCTCGGCCGGCAGCCACCCCATTCTCTGGCTGCGGATGTTGCAGTCAACCAGCGTCATGCGGCTCCACTCATCCCGGTTGTCGGCCAGCGGGGAGAGCTGGTTCGCCACCTGGACCTTTTCATAGCGCCACTGGTCGGAGTGCATGTAGATGAAGCTCGTCGTGTTCATCTGACGAGCCGGACGGATCCAGTCCAGCCCGAAGGTAAGCTGCGCCCAGCCGGCAGCGGCTCGGACCTTTTCCTGGCCCACGTAATGGGACCAGCCCCCGCCGTTCACGCCGCAGGTGCCGCAGAGCATCAGCAGGTTGATGGCGGCCCGGTAGGTCATGTCCGTGTTGTACCACTGGTTGACCCCGGCTCCGATGATGATCATCGCCCGGCCGCGGGTTTTCTCGGCGGTGCTTGCGAACTGGCGCGCCACGCGAATGACGCGCTCAGCCGGCACGCCCGTGATCGCCTCCTGCCACTTCGGCGTATAGGGAATGTCGTCCTCGTAGCTCCTGGCTGTGCCGGGATCGTCCAAACCGTTGTCGACGCCGTACTGCGCGAGCATCAGGTCATAGACGTTGGCAGCCCAGATCTCGCGGCCGTCCTTGCCGACGATTCTTTTGGCGGGAACAACGCGCTTCAGGATGTCCTGGTGGCGGGTGAAGGCAAAGTTGGGGTTGCTGTAAGTCTCTCCGCCGAAATAGGGGAAAAGAACCGTCAGACGGGCGTCCTCGCAGCCCTTTCGCGACAACAGAGGCGTAAAGGGCCGCCCCGTGCGGTAGTCCTCGTTTTTCAGGTTCCAGCGTCCCTTGCCCGACCAGCGGCTGCCAATCGTGCCGTTCGGAACGACCCACTCCCCGGTCTTCTCATCGGTGAGCACGGGGTAGAAATCCGCCCGGCTTTCAATGCCGAGGTCGCCCTCGAAGTCGGACGCACGCAGGAAGCGTCCCGGCACGAAGCCGTCCTTGCGCTTCTCCAGCTTCACCATGAACGGCAGGTCGGTGAACTTCTTCACGTAGTCCTCGAAGTACGGCGTCCTGCGCTCCACAAAAAACTCCCGGAGCACCACGTGGCCCATGGCCATACCGAGCGCGGAGTCCGTGCCCTGCTTGGGCGCGAGCCACACGTCGGCGAACTTGGAAGCATCGCTGTAGTCCGGGGAAATGACGACGACCTGCGTGCCCTTGTAGCGGACCTGCGTAAGAAAGGGCGAGTCAGGCGTGCGGGTCACCGGAACGTTGGAGCCCCAGAGCATCAGGAAGGCGCTGTTGTACCAGTCGGCCGATTCGGGCACGTCCGTCTGCTCCCCCCAGGTCTGGGGAGACGAGGGCGGCAGATCGCAGTACCAGTCGTAGAAGGAAAGGCTCGTGCCGCCGATGAGTGAGAGGTAGCGGATGCCGGCCGCATAGGAAACCTGGGAGAAGGCCGGAATCGGGGTGAAACCCGCATTGCGGTCCGGACCGTAGACCTTGGTGGTCCAGATGTTGGCCGCCGCCATGATTTCGAGGGCGCTGTCCCAGTCGAGCCGCACAAATCCGCCCAGACCCCTCACCTTCTTGTAGGCGAGCTTCTTCGCGGGATCCGAGACGATGGAACCCCAGGCCTCCACAGGATCCTTCTTTTCGCGCTTCGCCTTCTCCCAGAGCTCAAGCAGCTCGCGGCGGATCATGGGGTGCTTCACCCGCCCGGAGCTGTACAGGTACCAGGAATAGGACGCTCCCCTCGGGCAGCCGCGGGGCTCATGGTTCGGAAGGCCGTCGGCCGTGTGGGGATAATCGGTTTCCTGCAGCTCCCAGGTCACGATGCCCTTCTTCACGAAAATACGCCAGGAGCAGGAGCCGGTGCAGTTCACGCCGTGCGTTGACCGCACAACCTTGTCGTGCTGCCAGCGGTTGCGGTAGAACTTCTCCCAGGTCCGGCTGTCCGTGTCCCTGCGGGAAAAATATCGGTAGCTGGAAAATGGATCTGTCATTGCTTCTCCTGAAGCCGGAGCGGTCTCCGGCACTTGCAGTTCTTTTTTCTGTTTTTGGGTTTCGCTTCGGGTACGCTCAGGCCCTGCGCACCATGCCGAAATAGTTCAGCAGCATGTTGAGGACGGCCAGCGCTGCAAACATCAGGAAGCCCCAGCCGAAGCCGCGTTCGGGCGACATCGCCACAAGCTGTCCGAGAAGCGGCGGAAACACGAAGCCGCCGAATGCACCCAGTCCGCCGATCCAGCCGGAGGCTCCGCCTACCGACTTCTGAACGTAAACCGGGATAAGCTTCATCACGGCCGCATTGTTGAACCCAAAGGCCACAGCCATCACGACGGACACAGCGAAGAGCCCCGGCCAGCCGAGATCAAGGCTCATGAGCACGCAGGAGACAGCGGCCGCAGCAAGCGCGCCGAAACAAACCTTCACGCCGCCCAGCCTGTCGGCGATCGCGCCGCCCGGCACCCGCATGAGCGCGGCCAGAACCGAGAACACCATGGTGAGCACACCCGCGTGAATCGCGGAGAGCCCCTGAGCCTGCTGCCAGTACGTGGGGAACCACGCGGTGAGTGCGATAAAGCCTCCGAAGGTCGTGAAATAGGTGCCGACCAGCAGCCACGTCTGGGGGATGCCCGCCGAGATCCTGAGCGAATCCCTGATGTTGCCGGCGGGGAAAAGCTCCTGGCCCAGGTCCGCGGCCCGCTGCCTGCTTTCCGTCTCGCTGAACCCTGCCTGCCTGAGCTGGAAATACGGAGCGTTGCAGGAGAGGAAGAAATAGATCAGCGCTCCGGCGAGCATGATGCCGGTGAGGATGTCATAGGCCCACACGAACCCGAAACCGGCCAGCAGGAGCGGCAGACCCAGCGCGAGCACACCGGCCGAAGCCGTGCCGAGACCTCCGAAGAAGCCGAGCGCGAAGCCCTGCTCCTTCCTGCGAAACCAGTAGGACACCTGAGAGACCCCTACCGAGAAGGTGGCGATGCCGCAGCCGGCAAGGCAGCCGAGCAGCAGCACGAGCCCGTAGAGCCCGTCCATGCGGTCCGGGTAGCGGGTCGAAAAGAGCGCGGACAGGCCGATCAGCCCGATCACAGAGACCGCCATCAGGAAGTTGAAGGAGCGCCGCCCGCCGTTGACGTCAACCGAGGCGCCGAAGGGAATGCGTAAAAGCGACCCGGTGAGCGACGGGGCGGCCACAAGCAGCCCCACCTGCAGCGGAGACAGCCCCATGGAAGTACTGAGGGCCCGGGCCGTAGGGCCGAAAAGGGAAATCGCCATGGCGCCGAAGAAAAAGCCCAGGGTCGCCGCGGCCAGCGCCTGTGACGGCGTGCCGTTCAATCTGAAGTCAGTTTTGTTCATTCGCTCTGCCCGGCTCGACGGCGCGGAAAGCTGCAAGCGGCCGCGGCTGCGGGGTCTTCTGGTTAAGGCTGTGTTCCTCGGTCCGACAGCACCTTGGAAAGTACCAATGAAATCAACGCGTCCGGCAAGCGGGTGCGCTTCTCTGTTACAGCGGTGCGCAGTCTAGGTGAGGGCTGAAAAAAGCGCCATATTCCAAACGACTAAGGGCGGGGAGCGGCTCAGACCTGGCTGCGGCTTCAGCTGGTCGTGTTTTTTTTCTTTCACTTAAAAAATGTATTTAAAATACACATTTAATGGGCACACTTTTCCCTTTCTCCCAGGAGAGGTAGTTTTTTCAGCGTAAGGAAATGCAGGAGCGGTGGTACAGAAAAGAGCTCCGCTGCTGTCCTTCAGGATTAGATCTAAAAAGTTTGAAACTCGTCCTGAAACGGACGAGCAGGAGATGAAAAAAGAAGAAAAGCGACGAGGCTCTGCCCGTGCAGACTAAACCTTCGTGCGAAGCGCGAGCGTAAAAACGGAAGGAGGGCCGCAGGATCCGGGCCCGCCGGTTCTGAAACCGCGCCGCAGGCCTGAGGTGCGGCTTCCGAAGCGGAATTCCCCTGCTGGAATCCTCGCTTCAGAGCAGGTGAATGGCCTGCGCCCTCCCCTTCAGGCCGATGTTTTCCGAATGGCTGGCCCCGGGCTTCAGGACTGAACTTTCCAGCGGTAAAACCGAATGGGGCCTTCGGCCGGTGCTTCCTGGCAGCCGCAGGAACTTTTGCAGCCGCAGGTCACCGGGGTGCTTTCCCAGGTTTCCACCTGTCCCTTGTCCACGAGGCTATGCATCATAGGCTCAATCGCTTCCTTTCTCGCGCGAAATTCGTTGGCCAGTTCAATCAGGCTCACTTTTGAGCCTCTGCTGCGAACGAAGTCGCGCAGTTCCATAAGCGAAACCATCCTTAGATTCTCCAGAGTTAAAAGGAGGCCCCGCGGAGTCTCCTTTTTTTCAAGAAACCGGCGGCGCAGGCCGCCGGGATAAAGCCATCGCGGACCTCAGGCCAGACGGATCGGAATGATTCTCGGGCCTTTCTCGTCAGCCTTCTTTTTCATGGAGCGCATCCAGAAAATCATGACCGCGAGGAACACCAGCACTCCGGCAAGGCACTCGACGGAATAAGCCGGGTGCGAGGCGAAGGTCGAAAGCTGGTAGAAGATGGTGGCCGCGCTGTAGCCGACGCCGGTGGTCCACACGCAGGCGAAAATCGTCCAGCGGGTTCCGACTTCACGCCAGATCGTGCCGATCGCAGCGCAGCAGGGCATGTACAGTAGCACCATCAGAAGGTAGGCGAACGCGGCGGTCTTGGTTACGAAGAGCTTCTGCATCATCGTGACCGTCGTCATCGTGCCCTCGGCCTCCTCAACAGCAGCCTCGGTGTCTGAAAGATCGCCGATGCTGGTGCCCTGGAGGAACGGATTGGCAAGCTGGTCGCCCAGACCGGAGAGATTCTCGCCGATCGAGCCGACAGCCTTTTGCAGCGTGTCGGTGAAGCTCCAGGGTTCATCGGGCTTCTCCTCCTCGGCCTTGCCGGCGTGGGCGTTTTCGCGCTCAGCAGCGGCTCCATAGAGGGAGTTGAGCGTTCCGATGACCGATTCCTTGGCGAGCACGCCCGTGAAGATGCCCACAGACGCCGGCCAGTTGTCAGGCTGCAGCCCCATCGGAGCGAAAGCCGGAATGATCGTCTTGCCGATGGCCGACAGGACGCTCGAGTCGCTGTCTTCATGGCCGAACGTCCCGTCCGTGCCCCAGGAGTTGAGGAACGAAATGGCCACCACAACGCCCGTGATCACAATGCCGGCGCGCTTAATGAAGGCACGCAGGCGCTCCCAGGTGTTCGTGAGCACCCCCTTGAGGGTCGGAATGTGATAGGGAGGAATCTCCATAATGAAGGAAGCGTTGTCGCCCGGGAACGTGTTCTTCTTGAGCAGCCACCCGGTGATGATGGCAACGATGATGCCGATCAGGTAAAGCGTGAAGATCAGCAGCGAACCGGAGCCTGCAAAGAAGGCTGCGCCAAAAAGCACATACACCGGAAGTCTCGCGCCGCAGGACATGAACGGCACCATCATGGCCGTCATGATGCGGTCGGACTCGCGGTTCATCGTGCGGGTCGACATGATGGCAGGAACCCCGCAGCCGAAGCCCACGATCATCGGAATGAAGGCGCGTCCGGGCAGGCCGACGGCCCGCAGAAAGCGGTCCATCACGAAAGCCGCACGGGCCATGTAGCCCGAATCTTCCAGTATGGACAGGAAGAGGAACAGGCAGGTCACCGGCGGAATGAAGGTCGAGACGGTCTGAATGCCGCCGCCCACGCCGTCGGCCAGCAGGGTCTTGAGCCAACCCGGAGTTCCGAGGCTCTCCAGCAGGCCGCCAAAGCCATCGACCAGCACTCCGCCCACCAGAATGTCAAAGAAATCGATGAACGCGCTTCCCACGTTAATGGCGAAGACGAACATCAGGTACATCATGAACAGGAAGATCGGGATGCCGAGCCAGCGGTTGAGCACGACGCGGTCGATTTTATCGGTGATCGTGGCGCCGATCTCGCCCTTGCGGTGGACGACCCTCGCGATGATGTCGGATACCAACTGATAGCGGGCGTTGGCGATCTCGATGTCGAGATCCTCTCCGTAGTGATCAAGCGGCTTGCGGATTTCCGCGAGGTCAGCCTCAATTTCGGCTGGCATGGGCTCGACCGGCTCCGCCCCTTCCAGAATCTGGGTGGCATTCCAGCGGCCATGCTTCTGACCGGCTCTTTCAAGACGCCCGCCCAACAGAGAAATCACCCCTTCGATGTCCGTCGGATAATGAAGCCTGAGCGGCGGAACAGTCTTCTTTTCCAGCATTTCGTCAATGCTGTGCTTGAGGGCCTCGACGCCCGTGCCGCGGCTGGCCACAACGCTGAGCACCGGGCAGCCGAGAGAGGCGGACAGCGCCTCCAGGTCAATGGAGAGCTTGTGCTGCCGCGCAATGTCCATCATGTTGAGGACCACGATCATCGGGATCCTCATCTCGGTGAGCTGAGTGGTGAGATAGAGGTTACGCTCAAGGTTGCTCGCATCGACAATGTTCACCACCGCCTCGGCCTCTCCCGACACGAGATAGTTACGGGCGATTCGTTCGTCCTCGCCGGTCGCGCGGGAAGGAGTGACGGAATAGATGCCGGGCAGATCGACGAGCTCGATTTCCCGGTTTCCGGAACGGTAAAAACCGCTTTTCTTCTCAACCGTCACGCCGGGCCAGTTGCCCACTTCCTGGCGCGAGCCCGTCATAGCATTAAAAAGCGTGGTCTTGCCGCAGTTCGGATTACCTACAATGCAGATTCTGTGCTGAGCCACTTTTCACCCCCTTACTGTTTTTCGACTTCCACAATGGCAGCCTCATGCTTGCGCACGGAAACCATGGAGCCTCGGACGCGAATTTCGATCGGGTCTCCCATGGGGGCGACGCGCACGACCTCAAAGTTCGAGCCCGGAGTCGCCCCCATCATCAGGAGATGACGGCGGTAATCAGGAGCCCCGGAGTTAAAGGCGAGAATCTTCCCTTTTTCTCCCACTTTTAAATCATTGAGTTTCATCTCATGCTCTTTTTGTGTCGAAAGAATTCAGTTAACGAGGATGTTTTTTGCCAGCTCAAAATTGATGCCGATGCGCGTGTCCCCGATCGCCACGAGCAGCGAATCGCCCTCTCCGCGATGAAGCACCGTGATCTGGGAGCCCGTGCGTAGTCCAAGGTCCTTGAGCGACTTCAGGTCCTTGTCGGAACCGCGCAGAAAGGCAACGGTTCCAGGAACGTTCAGTTCCTGTTTGGACAGCGGCTTAACCAATTTCCCCACCCCCTGTTGAAAAGACAAACCGGCAGCTGCCGGCGCCGAGAGATGCCTGCATATTAATCCATATTGAGAATTATTTCTACTTCCATTTATTTTTCTTTACGCGCCTTCCCCCTTTCAGACGCGCCCTGGCGGGAAGCCCGACGGGCCGGCCCGGCGCTTAAAAAACGTGCGGACTCATTTCCCCATCCGGCGCAAAAGAAAAAGGCTGCTGCTGGCGAAAACCGCCCATAAAAAAAGGCCGGCCCGTGAACGGGCCGGCCTTCGGCTTCAGAGTCGCTTGAAGGAATAATTAAAACAGGCGAAAAACCACGGAGCGGGCTTTCGAGCGGGAGGCCGGAGCCTCGTTGTCCGAAATTTCGATGCTCTCGGGCTGCCCCGGCCCGAACTCGTCCCGATACCAGTTTTTCAAAACCGAACGGGTCAGAGCTCTCACCGCCTCGCGGTGCTCTCCCTCATGGCTGTCGAGCCAGCGCTTCAGAGATTCTCTGGCCCTGTAGTCCTCATGGTTCATGGCGAAAAGGTCAGCGATAAAGCGCGCGACCACCAGACGCTCGCCGCCGCTTTGCTTCACGGAAGCCCTCAGCATTTCTGCGAATTTTTGCGGCAGCCCCTGCTTGACCAGCCCCTCAATGGTGAAGGGAATCTGCTGACGGGAAATATCCCTCAGAGCAGAACGCATCGTCCGAATCGCAGAGGGAAGAAGCAGGTTGATATCATGCATCAGCATTGGTTGACTCCTCGAATCGCGGGAAACCTGTTCCCTGTCTTTTAAGTAAGGATATTATGAAACTAAAAAGCTTATTTTTTCGTTAAATAAGTTCCGTTATTTCCTTTAGACAAGGCTGTTACATTATGAAACACCTAGATATGACAGGGTTTTATGGGTGTTATGCAAAAAATAAGGTTGCTCTTGAATAGACCAATATAACTGAAGGAATTGTTCCGAATCCGGTCCGGCGCGGCCCCTGGCGGGACCATCCCGCGCTTTACCGGGCGTTTTCTTACATTAAAGGCCGGTTTGATTAAAATCGGCTTATATCATGCGGCGGCGGAGCTGAACTTCGGAAAACGCCCGAGCCGGAGGCTCGGACGCACATGCAGCCCGAAGCTGCCGCACGACGGGACGCGGCTGTAAGGCCGGTCATCCCGAAAACGACATGGAGACCAACTGTGGAAACCTTAAAACCACTCATCCGCGTCATTGATGACGATGACGCCATGCGCCGTTCCTGGGCCTTTCTGATCGAGGGCGAAGGTTGGGAAGTCGTGACCTATTCAAATGCGCTCGCCTTCCTCGCGGCCAATGACTTCGCGCGCCCGGGCTGCCTGCTGCTGGACGTGAGAATGCCGAGAATGAGCGGACTGGAACTTCAGGACGCCCTGAAGGAAAAGGGTGTGGACCTGCCGATCATCTTTATTTCCGGACACGGCGACATCGACATGGCGGTCCGGGGACTCAAGAGCGGCGCCATGGACTTCCTACAGAAGCCCGTTGACGACCGAAAGCTTCTCGAGGCGATCAACAACGCAGTTCTGAAGAATCTGAACGAGCGCCGCGCAGATGCGGAAGTAGCCAGCTTCCGCGCCAAGCTTGAGTCGCTCACGCAGCGCGAGCGCGAGGTGATTCGCATGGTCGCGCAGGGAGCCTCCAACAAGGCGGTCGCAGAAGGTCTCGGGATTTCCGAGAAGACGGTTCAGGTGCACCGCGGTTCGGCTTACCGCAAGCTCGAGATTCACAACGCCGCCGAAATCGCGAGGCTGCTGATGCGCTGCGGCGATCCCCTCTGAGCCTGCGCACTTCAGGACACCGGCCCTGCCGGGCCCGCTACAAAAAAACGGCACCGTTTTTTCGGCGCCGTTTTTTTGCTGCCTCCTTCAAGGCAAGGGATCGGGCTCCCCGGTGAGGAGCGAGGACCACCACAGCGGCACGCTTTCGGCCTCCGCACCGCCCCGCCGAACGGCCGACCAAACCTCCGCGACGAGCAGTTCAACCGCAGCGCTGATGGTTTCCAGATCATTTTCCGGAGACCGCCCCAAGGCCTGCCGGAGGGCCTCAGGGATGGTCTCCCGCAGGTAGCGCGCGAGCCCCGAGGGATTCCAGTCTTCCGTGGTTCTGAAGCTGCCGTTTTCGCCCATCAGAGTGACGGTGAGCCACTCCCTGAGCTTCCGGTCGGCCTCGCTGAGCTCCTGCGGGCTCATGCGCCCCTCCTGACAAGCCTGCAGCCGCATGGAAGTCTTCAAGACGACGGCGCGCACAATCTCCTCAATGACCTGCGGATCGGTCAGGTGCGGTCCCAGATCGCGGTGCGAGGACAGATCGAGGCGGCAGCGGGCCGGACAGCACGGGCTGTAGCCCGCCCGAATGGGCTTGGGTCTCATGGCGGCAGCCTCCTTTTTTCGCACAGAGCCTCAGGCCGGCGGCGTTCGGCTTTTTCACAGAAAGCCCGCTGTCGGCGCGCTTTCAGGAAAGCGAGCCCTTAGGGTTTTCCTGAGCCTGGCCTGACCGGTATTCATAGAAGTCGATCGAATTCATGCGGATCGCAAACACCGGGTTGGAGGGCGTGGGCGTCCAGATCAGATCGAGTTTGCCGGAACGGAATCCGTTGATGAACTCGGCAAAGGGCTTCGGAATCTGGGCGGAGTCCGTGACGAGCTGCACGTTGCGCGTCGTTCCGCCCACGCCGAGAACCAGCAGGTGCACAAACCGGGGCTTGCCGGCAGGAACCTTCGCGACCTCTTCTTTCTTTTCAACGGTTTCTTGTTCGGCCTTCTTTTCTTCTGCCATTTCTTTCAGCCTCCTTCTAGATGTACGGGAACCGCACCCCGGAGCCAGGGCCCCGGGCCAGGTTCGGATTATGACGAAGCAATGATGATATCAGGGCGGCCACCGCCCGTGAAGCGTTCCGCCCACTTCGAGCAGAGTTCGTGCATGGCTCGTCCCTGGCGTTCCACGGCCTTCTCGGCTTCGGACTCGGGCACGTGGTTGATGCCGCTCACCATCTCCTGAACCTCGTGCATGAAGACCATCGAGGTAAACATCAGCACGCCCTCGACAGAAGAGAGCTCCTCCTGGGCCTCGCGCGGCAACCGCGAGAGCTCCGAGGCGAGCTGCGAGGCGAGGCTACGGGCAAGCGGTGCGCCCGTCCAGCCGGGCTCGGCCTTGATTCCGGGAATCTTTCCCAGCAGCGCAGCGGTGAGCCACTGATTCACGGAGGCCATGCGCTCTTCAGCCTCCTCGCTTGTGATTTCGCCGGCCGAGGCCGAAACGAGGATTTCGCTCACGTTCTCGATAAATGCGAAGCAGATCTGGTAAACGTCATCGCGGTCACCCAGTGAGAGCCGGACCGCCTGCGCTTCGGGTTGCCCGGCGCTGCGGGCTTCATCATTGCTGTCGTTTTCCACTTTTTTTTCCCTGAGCCTTTCTGTTTATTTTCGAAAAACCGCCTGGGCCTTCACGCAGCCCGGGCGAGTCAGAAAAAAGGGGGCCTTCGCCCCCTGCCGGACAAGCCGCGCTCACTCAGGCCCTGGGCGAGCCGCCGGCGGAGCTCTTCGCATCCCCGCCCTTCACAATGGCCAGGGTCGAAGTGACCAGGCTCGCGAGGTCGCCCATGTTGGCGGGAACGACCAGCGTGTTGCTCGAGCCGGCCACTTTACTGAACGCCTCGACGTACTTCTTGGCCACATCCAGGTTCACCGCGTTCATGCCGCCCGGTTCCTGCGTGGCCGCCGCGACCTGACGCAGTGCTTCGGCCGTGGCGCGCGCGAGCGCCACGGTGGCCGCGGCCTGTCCTTCTGCCACGTTGATCTTCGCCTGCTTCTCGCCCTCGGAACGGGCGACCGCTGCCGCCTTCTCGCCCTCGGCGATATTGATTTCCTCCTGCTTCTTGCCCTCGGAGGCGGCCACTACGGCGCGCTTCTCACGCTCGGCCGTGATCTGGCGCTGCATCGCCTGCAGGATCACCGAAGGAGGCGTGAGGTCCTTGATCTCATAGCGCAGCACTTTCACGCCCCAGTTGAGGGCGGCCTCATCGATGGCGGAGACCACCGAATGGTTGATTGCGTCGCGCTCTTCAAAGGTCCGGTCGAGCTCCATGCGGCCGACCACCGAGCGCAGGGTCGTCTGTGCGAGCTGAGTGATGGCAATCACGTAGTTGCTGGTTCCGTAGGAGGCGCGCTGGGGATCGGTCACCTGGAAGAAGAGCACCCCGTCGACAGACAGCTGGGTGTTGTCCTTGGTGATGCAGACCTGCTGCGGGGTGTCCAGCGGGACCTCCTTCAGTGAATGCTTGTACGCGACCCGGTCGACGAACGGGACAATGAAATTGAGACCGGGGTTGAGCACGACATGAAAGCGCCCGAGCCGCTCCACGACCCAGGCCGTCTGCTGAGGCACCACGCAGATGCCCTTGTAGGCGATGATGACTGCAATCAGCGCGAGCACCAGCGTGAAAATCAAACCAGATGACATAGCTGCTGTTCCTAAAGTTGACAAAAAAGAGAAAGGGTCAGGCGGGACCGGTGCCGCTGCGCGGGCCGGGTGAAATAAGCAGCCGCGGGCCTTCGGTGCGCACGATCACCCAGATCCCGGGGACGAGCTTGCTGCCGGGGGCCGCCACCGCCGTCCAGACGGCGCCGCGGTACTTCACCTCGGCGGTACCGTCCTCGCGCCAGGAACGCACCTCCACGCTCTGGCCCTCGTCGAGCGAGGACTGCGCAGGTTCCGCTGCGCCTGCTGAACGGTGGAATTTCCACACGAGGGCACAGCCGAGCACGGCAGCCGCTGCGGCCGCAAGCACCTGCAGCTCGGGCCCGCAGCCCAGGGCGCCGGCGGCCGCGCCGAACAGCGAGGCCGCTGCGAGCACCAACATGTAGAAGGTTCCCGTGAGCAGTTCGGCCGCCCCGAGCACGCCGGCCGCCACCAGCCAGATCCAGATCGGCATTGTCGTTTACTCCTTCGAGAAAAAAAGCTGCAGCGGCTTTCACACGCGCTGCAGCCCCTTTCCCTTAGTCTACCGGGTTATCCGGCAGACGGCAGGCTTTTTCCCGTCAGGCCTTCGGCTCGGCCAGCCGCCTCCAGGTAGAGACGACCGTATCGGGATTAAGCGACATCGATTCGATGCCCTGCTCCATCAGCCAGCGGGCAAGATCCTCATGGTCCGAGGGGCCCTGACCGCAGATGCCGCAGTACTTGCCGCGGCGGCGGCAGGCGCTGATAGCCATGGAAAGCATCTTCTTCACGGCCTCGTTTCTTTCATCGAACGAAGCGGCAACGAGTCCCGAGTCACGGTCAAGACCGAGGGTGAGCTGCGTCATGTCGTTCGAGCCAATGGAGAAGCCGTCGAAGATGTCGAGGAATTCGTCGGCCAGAAGCGCATTGCTCGGAATCTCGCACATCATGTTGATCTTGAGTCCGTTCACGCCCTGGACGAGGCCGTGCTGCTTCATGATCTCGACCGTGCGGCGGCCCTCATCGAGCGTGCGGCAGAACGGGATCATCAGCTCGACGTTCGTGAGGCCCATGTCGTCGCGGACGCGCTTCATGGCGAGGCACTCGAGCTCGAAGCACTCGGCAAACGAGTTCGAAATGTAGCGCGAGGCGCCGCGGAAGCCGAGCATCGGGTTCTCTTCGAGCGGCTCGAAGAGCTTGCCGCCGATCAGCTTGCGGTACTCGTTGCTCTTGAAGTCGGACATGCGCACGATCACCTTGCGCGGATAGAAGGCGGCGGCGATGGTGGCGACGCCCTCGGCGATCTTGCTGATGTAGAACTCGCGGGGATTAGCGTAGCCCGCAGAAAGCCGCTCGACCGCATCACGGATCTCTCCGGGGATGTTCGGGTACTCGAGGCAGGCCTTCGGGTGCACTCCGATGTTGTTGTTGATGATGAACTCAAGTCTCGCGAGACCCACGCCCTTCGCGGGGATCTTCTGGAACTCGAAGGCGAGCTGAGGATTGCCCACGTTCATCATGATCTTCACGGGGATCTCGGGCAGCGCGCCCTGCTTCACCTCGGACTTCTGGTAATCCACGATGCCCGCGTAAACGTGACCCGTATCGCCCTCGGCGCAGGAGACCGTCACCTCCTCGCCCTCCTTGAGCGTCTCGGTGGCGTTGCCGCAGCCGACGACCGCCGGAATGCCGAGCTCGCGGGCGATGATGGCCGCATGGCAGGTGCGTCCGCCGCGGTTGGTCACGATCGCGGAGGCGCGGCGCATCACCGGCTCCCAGTTGGGATCGGTCATGTCGGTAACGAGCACGTCGCCGGTCTGCACGCGGTCCATCTCCTTGGCGGAGAGCACCACGCGAACCGGACCCGCACCAATCTTCTGCCCGATCGCGCGGCCGGTGACCAGAGCCTTGAGGCCCTTGGTGTTGATGGCGAAGCGCTCCTGAACTTCAGCCTTGTTCTGGCGGCTCTTCACGGTCTCGGGACGCGCCTGCAGAATGTAGATCTTGCCGTCGATGCCGTCCTTGCCCCACTCGATGTCCATCGGGCAGCCGTAGTGCTTCTCAATCAGCCGCGCGAAGCGGGCGAGCTCGATCACGTTCTCGTCGGTAATCGCGAAGTGACGGCGCTCTTCGGCGGTGGTGTCCACCGTGCGGACAGACTCCTTCGCGCCAGGCTCGGGGTTGAACTCCATCTTGATCAGCTTGGAGCCGAGGCTCTTGCGGATGATCGGGTACTTGCCCTGCTCGAGGATGGGCTTGTGTACATAGAACTCATCGGGGTTCACGGCGCCCTGCACCACCGTCTCGCCCAGGCCGTAGGAAGCGGTGATGAACACCACCTGATCGAACCCCGACTCGGTGTCGAGCGTGAACATCACGCCGGCCGCGCCCTTGTCGGAGCGGCACATGCGCTGCACGCCCGCGGACAGCGCCACATTGGAGTGATCGAATCCCTTGAGCACCCGGTAGGAGATGGCGCGGTCGTTGTAGAGCGAGGCAAACACCTCGCGCATGCGGGCGAGCACCTGATCGATGCCGTTCACATTGAGGTAGGTTTCCTGCTGACCGGCGAAGGACGCGTCAGGCAGGTCCTCCGCAGTGGCCGAGGAACGCACGGCCACGGAGATCTTCTCGCCGGCGCAAAGCCAGTCATAGTACTCGCGGATCTCTTTTTCGAGGGCGGCGGGGAACGGGGCCTGCTCAACCCAGGAGCGGATTTCGGCACCGGCCTTCGCCAGCTCCTTCACGTCCTCGACGTTCAGGTCCTTCAGGCGCTCCTCAATGCGCTTGTCAAGCCCGCCTTCCTTCAGGAACAGGCGGAAAGCATCCGCGGTTGTAGCGAATCCGTCGGGCACGCGAATTCCCGCGCTCGTCAGCTGAGAAAGCAGCTCTCCGAGAGAAGCGTTCTTGCCGCCTACGCGGTCGACGTCTTTGTATCTCAGTTCGCTGAACGGAATAACGTACGTACCCTGCATACCTTGTCCTCTTTAACTGCCCCCGAACCGGGGATTGTTTAGAATCGAACGGGATTGTAATCGTTAATTTTACTAGCAGGCGCAAATCCACGCCCCAAAACGTGCGATCCCGCCCCTCCGGAATCCTATGACCATCTCTAACAGCCCCAATCAGACCGCGCCGCGCCCCGTCTTCATTGTCTCGGACGGAACGGCCATCACAGCGGAGACTCTCGCCCAGGCTGTGCTCACGCAGTTTCCGAACCTCAATTATGAACAGCGCCGCATTCCGTTCATCGACTCGGTGGAAAAAGCCACCGCGACGGCAGACCGGATCAACCAGGTGCAGGAGCGCACCGGAATGCGCCCGCTCGTCTTCTCAACCTTTTCGCGCAAGACGATCAGCGAGGCCTTCTGCGAGGAATGCACGGGCTATGTAACCGAGCTCTTCCGCAGCTTCGTCAATCCCCTCGAGGAAGAGCTCGGCATGGAAAGCTCCCATCAGGTGGGCGAAACCCACCGCATCCGCAACGAGGAGAACTACGACCGGCGGATTGCCGCCATCGACTACACGCTCACTCACGACGACGGCCAGACCGACTACGGGCTGGAGGAAGCCGAGGTGATCCTCGTGGGCGTGTCGCGCTCGGGCAAAACCCCCACCTCGCTTTACCTCGCGATGCAGTTCGGGATCAAGACCGCCAACTACCCCCTCATTCCCGAGGACTTCGAGCGCGGGACCCTGCCCGAGGCGCTCCAGTCGGTGAAGGACAAGCTCTTCGGGCTTACGATCGCCCCGGAGAGGCTGCACGACATCCGCAACGAAAGGCGTCCGAACTCGCACTACGCTTCGCTCGAGAACTGCCGCGCCGAGATTGCGGCCTGCGAGGCGATGATGAACCGCAACGGCATCTCCTACCTTTCCTCGACCACGAAGTCGATCGAGGAAATCGCCGCCACGATCATCGCGACGCTGCATCTTGAAAAGCACGAGCGCATCGGCTGAGGATGGGAACGGCCCTTTCAGAAATTTCTTACAAAAAATAAAATCCGCGGGCGGTTCCTCGAGCTACATTAAGGAGGAGGCGGCGGCAGGCTGCCGCCGCCTCACTTCAGATATCACGTTTTCAGGGCGATCGCCATGAATCATCGCATTGCCAGACCCCTTGTTTCGTTGGGAGCCGCAGCCGTTGCGCTTACAGGCTGCGCGACCGCCTCGTTCCAGTTCGTTTCGGACCCGGAAGGCGCGGTTGTAAAGGCGCTCGACAGCGGCTCAGTCGTAGGCACCACCCCCTTTACGGTGACGATGGAGCGCGACAAGATCGCAAACCTGATGACAAGGCCCGGCTGCTACCGGCTGCCTTCAGGCTACGAGGCGGTCTGGGGGTCGGGCGCGAAGGCCGCGAGCGCCTCCCCGCTTGAGCTCTGCGATCCGGGCGGCTCGCGGGACGTCACCTTTCAGATCCGCTTTGACAGACCAAAGGATGCGCCCGGGCTGGAAAACGACCTGAGGACCGCGCTTCGCAACGCGCAGCGCCGGGCCGATCTCGAACGAGCGCGGGCTGAAGCGGCAGAAAGAGACCTCGAGATGATGGACGGCTGGGGTTGGGGCGGATGGTTCGGTGGGCCGATGTTCTGGTGGCCGCCGCCGCGCGGCCACCGTCCCCCGCCACCGCCTCCGCCGAGGGGACCGGGCAGGCGCTGAAAAGACCGCTGCGCTGAAGCCCGGGACTTTTCTGCGGCGGCTTCCGCCGTCACAGAATGACCGAGCGGACTGGACTGTGCCCGCCCCTCCGGCCGCAGGCCGGGCGGCCTGAACCCTCAGGCGCTCCCCAGCCTCTTCACCCCAGGCCCCGAAATCGTGTTGTGCCCGTCCGTGGAATTGGCCGACACCTCGATCTGGACCGGGATTTTCTGGCGCACTTCCTCAATGTGGGAGATGAGGCCCACCAGCTTTCCCTGCTCACGCAGCTGCGAGAGCGCATAAAGCGCATTCTCGAGCATTTCGGGGTCGAGCGTGCCGAAGCCCTCGTCGAGGAACACGGTGTCCACCCGTAGGCATCCTTCGGAGCTCTCGCTGCTCATGCGGGAAAGGCCGAGGGCCAGAGCGAGGCTCACTAGAAAAGACTCTCCGCCCGAGAGGTTGGTCGCCGAACGCCTCATGCAGTTCAGCGCGTTGTCCACGACCTGAATGTCAAGGGGGTCTCCTTCGGCAGGCTCCAGCACAAAGCGGCGCGAAAGCCGCCCGAGCTCCTCATTGGCGAAATGTAGCAGCCGCCTGAAAGTAAGCGACTGGGCGTACCGGGCAAAGCGCGAGCCGTCCTCGCTGCCGATTCTTGCATTGAGCTCCTGCCAGCGCTCGTAGTCGGCCTCGGCCTCGGCCGTGAGCCGGCGCGCCTCCTCGGCCTCCCGGCGCCGGGCCTCGTCAGCCGAGAGCTCGGTCTCAACGGAAGAGGCCTCGCCCGCTGCGGCAAGCAGCCGATCGTCCGTCTGCTCGATCTCCTTTTGCACGTCCTTCACCCCCGCGGGGCGGGCGATGGCGGCCGTCTGCTCGGAGAGCCTGCGGCTGAGGGCCGAGAGCCTCTCCTGAATGCTCTTGACGCTGCTGCGCAGCACCGCGTCCTCGTTTTCCCACCGCGTGATGATCTCGGGGTCGCGCCGGGCGGCAAGAAAAGCCTGCCGGCTCTCGAAGGACTCGCTCACGGCGTTTTCGAAACCGGCATCGAGGGCCCGCAGCTCCTGCTCGCGCGCAGCGATCTGCCCGGCAAGCTGAGCAGACCGCGTGCGGGCGTCCCGCAGCGCATCCTCCGCACTCCGGCTCAATGCGCGGGCGCTCTCAAGAGCGGCGGCCGCGCGGTCCCGGCGTCCGGAAAGCTCCCTGCGCTCGTCCTGCAGGCTAGCCGTCCCGAAAAGCGCGCGCCGCTCAGCCTGCGCCGACTGCTGGCGTGCGCGCGACTCGGCCTCGGACTTGAGGGCCGAGTCAAGAGCCGAGGCGGCGTCCTGCAGCTCGGACTGCGCCCGGGCGATGAGCGACTGGCCAGAGGAAAGAGCCTGCTCGTTTTCGTCGCGCTCGCGCAGCACCTCGAGCCTGGAAGCGCGCAGCTCTGAGAGACGCTGCATGATCAGATCCGGGGAGAGCGAGGAACCGTCGATCCCCAGGGGCTCAAGGGCCGCCTCCCAGTCGCTGCGGATTTCGGCGCAGCGCGCGCCGGCGGCCTCGAGCTGGTCCGCGGCGGTCTGCGCGGCCTGGCCGAGCCTTGAGGCTTCCGAGCGGAATCCGGCCTGCGCCTCCTTAAGCTCCTCGAGCCTGCGGCTGCCCTCCTGCACAGCCTTCTCGGCCTCGCGGACCTTCTTCGCCGAGGCCTCCGTCTGGCGGGTCCAGGTGAGGATCGCGTCGCGCTGCCGGACCAGCTGCTGCGCCAAGGCTGCACCGTCGCTCTGAAAGCGCTTGAAAAGAGAAGGGTTCCCCGAAGCGAGGCGCGACAGAGCTGCCTCGCGCGCGAGTTTTTCGGTTCTGCAGCGGGGGATCTCGTCGTTTTTGATGGTGCGAAGCCGCTCAGCCTTTTCGCCAGCGACGTGCGCAAAGCTCACGGCGGTCTCAATGCCGGAGCGCTTCGCCTGCTGCGCCCGCTGCTCGCTCTCCTGGCTCGCCTGCTCGGCGGCGCGGCATTTGCCCTCGGCTTTTTCAAGGGCAATCGAAGCACGCTCAAGCTCCTTTCGGGCCGTGATGAACGAGCCGGCGAGCGCCATCTCCTCCTGCACCTCGACCAGGGCCGCCATCTGTCCGGTCTGGGTCTGCCCGGCCTGCGCGGCCTGGAGGTTCACCCGGGCAGTTTCCGCCTTTTCTCGGGCGCGGTCCAGTCCGTCGCGGGCGGCCGCGACCCGGCGCTCGGACTCGCGCGCCGATGCCGCGGCTGCCGCCGAGGCTGCCGCGGCGCAGCGCTCCTGCGCTTTCAGGCTCTCCAGCTGCGAGCTCGCCTCGGTGAGCCTCGAGGCCTTGGCCTCGAGGCCGGAAAAGCCCGCAAGCAGAGCATCGTTCTTCTGCGTTTTCTTCAGACTCTGCGCGATCCGGTCCCGGTCGGCCAGGAGCCTGCTCTGACGCCCTTCGAGTTCCTTCAGATAGGCGCTTCGCCCGGCGTTCTCCTTTTTGGCAGCCTCCAGCGCCTCACGAGCCGCTTCGAGGCGCGTCGACAGAACCGCGCACTGCTCGTCCAGGCGGAGGATTTCCGGCGCCTTCTGCTCGAGCTCAGCCAGAGCATCACGCTCGCGTTCAAGCTCCCGGCCCGCCTCCTCGATCTGCGGCCGCATTTTTTCCACCAGCCGCTGCTTGTCCTTTTCCACGTCCGAAAGATCCTGGCTCAGCCTTTTCTCGCCCGCAAGCTGCTGCTCGAGCCGCTGCAGCTCCAAGTACTTCGGCTCGTAGCGCCGCGCCAGACGCGCCAGCTCAAGCTTGGCGCGCGTTGCGGAAAAATTCTGGTCCTCGGTCTGCGCCCGATCGAGCTCGGCCTTCGCCCGCTCCTGCTCGCCCCGGAGCGCCTCAAGCCGCCGCAGCGCCTCGAGCCTGGCGGCAAGCTCCTCCTTGCTGCGGCGCAGCGCCTCGATTTCGTCGCGAAGCGCCTGCCGGCGATCCCTCAGCTCCCGCAGCCGCTCAGGCGCGAGCAGCCGGATGCCCTCCTGATGGGCGCGGCAGGCCTCAAGCGTGAGCTGCCTGTCGCGCGCGCAGGCATGAATCCGGCGCGAAATATCCTTATAGATATCCGTTCCCGTAATGCCCTCGAGGATCACGGCCCGCTCGTTGCCCTTGGCGTGGAGAAACTCGGCGAAGCTGCCCTGGGCGAGCAGCACGCAGCGCAGAAACTCCTGGAAATGCAGCCCGACCGCCTCGGCGGTCTTCTGCTTCCATTCCTCCAGCGAAGTCGCCACCGGCTGCCAGGGGCCGGCGCCGTCCTTCACGGCGAGCTCGCAGGTTTTCGTGAGCGTTCCGCGCCGCTCGGAGCGATCGATCCTGAAGCGCGACTTCCAGCTCCTGCCGCAGGAATCGAACACGGCCTCGGCCCAACAGTGCAGCGCCCCCTTGGTCATGAAGGGGCAGGAGTCCGTGCGGCGATCCTCGCGGCTCACCCGCTCGGCGCACTGCCGCGCGGTCTTGCCGAACAGCGCAAGCGTCACCGCATCGAAAATCGAAGTCTTGCCCGAGCCGGTGCGTCCTGTAATGAGAAAAATCCCGTCGCGGTAGGCCGGGTCGGTAAAGTCGATCTTCCAGGCGCCAGCCAGGGAGTTGATGTTTTCAAAGGCGATCGAGAGCAGCTTCATTTGCTTTCCTTGGGCTGCGGCTGCGCGGGGCCGTCGTCTCGGGAGGATGCGCGCCGGGCAGCCCGATCGGCTTCAACCAGGGCCGCAGCCTCGCGAAAAGTTCCAAGCATCCTGCGCGTTGAGGCTTCGTCGGCGTGCGCGTCCTTCAGGAACTGGAGAAAAACCTGCTCGGGGGTGAAATCGTGGAGGGACACCGCATCCGCGGTGGCTTCGAGCGCCTTTCGGAAAGCGAGCTGGTTGCGCACCGCGAGCAGCCTCACGCCGAGCCGCCCGGCGAGGCTGCCAAGCTCCTCGTTGAGCTCGAGCTGCTCGCTCACCCCCGTGTAGTTGGCCTCCACCCAGGCTCCGGGCTGTTCGCGCGAGACACGGTCCAAGGCCGCCCGCAGCGCATCCGCATCGCCCTCCAGCCGCACCATGGGCTGGAAGCGCGGCACGGGGATCGGCTCGATTTCAGGCGGTTCACCGTGCCCGCGCAGCGTGACAAGCACCACCTGGCTGCTGTTGTCCACCTCGCGGAAGGACAGCGGGTAAGGCGAGCCGCAGTAGCGCACGGCATCGCCCCCGACTTTCTGCGGGCGATGGATGTGCCCCAGGCACACATAGTCCCAGTCCCCGCCCGCCACGGAAACCGGAACAGCCCCGAGGGTCCCGACGGTGACAGGCGCCTCACCGGTGTCCGGGTCGGGAGTGACGGCTGCGCCGGTGGCGAAAAAATGCCCGGTCGCAATCCTGGGCGCGGAGCTCTCCCCCATCTTGCGCTCCAGCGCCGCACGCACCCTGCTGTAATGCGCGGCCACTCCCCGGCCGTAAAGCGCCCAGCGCTCCCCCTCCGTGATTTCCTCAACACTCGCGCGCATGTCGCTCTCGCGCAGAAACGGCACCGCGGCCACGCCCAGCTCCGGACGGCCTGCGGCGTCGCACAGCACCACGGCCTCGCTTTCCGGGTCCGGGCCTGAGACGATGATGCCCCGCTGGGAGAGCATCTCGGCCGGCGCACGCAGGAAATTGGCAGAGTCATGGTTGCCCGGCGTAATGACCACATGGCGGCAGCCCGTGCGCTGCACCCGGGCGAGAAAACCGTAGTAGATCTTCTGAGCCTGATTGGAAGGCGTGGAGACATCGAAGACGTCGCCCGCGACGACCAGGCCGTCCACTGCACGCTCCTTACACACCCCGAGAAGCCACTCAAGCATGGCGCGGCTTACCTCGATGGTGCTTTCCCCCAGCAGCTCCTTGCCGAGATGCCAGTCCGATGTGTGAAGAAGTTTGAACAATTGAAGCGAGTCCTGCCTGTAACCCAACATTGGCCGCCCGCGAATTCGGGACGGCTCCTGCGGTGAGGCTAACACGATTCGAGCCATTCGTCGGGCCGATCACCATCGCGGGGCAAAATCGGCCTTTATGCACAAAAATAGTGATAATTTGCACCACTCTTGTGATTACAAGATTTTGTTTGTTCTTGTTATCGCAATTTTGCGATTATTCTCAAGAACTAGATATTTTAATTTTAATAAGAAAACTCAATAGGTTGAATACAATATCCGGGATTCAGGCCGGATCTGGCACGCTACTTGCTGAATAAAGCATGACACCAAGCAGTTCTATTCACCCAGAACCGATTCCATTCGAAGGAGATAGTTATGAAGCTCAGCACTGTCATGGTTGCCCTCGTCAGCCTCGCCGTCGCCGGCACAGCGGCCGCCGCCCCCGCCCTCACCGGCACGCTCAAGAAGGCGAAGGACACCGGCATCTTCACGATCGGCTACCGCGACTCTTCGGTGCCCTTCTCCTACCTCGACGCCGACGGCAAGCCTATCGGCTACGGCATGGAGATCTGCAAGCGGGTCGCCGCCGAAGTGGGCAAGGCCGTGGGCCGCAAGCTCACGATCAAGTGGCAGCCCATCACCTCCGGAAACCGCATCCCGCTGCTGCTCAACGGCACCTACGACCTCGAATGCGGATCGACTACCAACTCGAAAGAGCGCCAGAAGCAGGTCGACTTCGGCACGACTTACTTCCGCATCGGCGTCACGGCTGCGGTAAAGAAGAACTCCTCCATCAACTCCTTCAAGGACCTCAACGGCAAGAACGTGTCGACCACGGCCGGCACCACTTCCGTCACGCTGCTGCGCGACCTGAGGAAGAAAGGCATCGTCACGCGCGTCACCCCGGCCAAGGACCACGCCGAGGCCTTCCAGCTGCTCGCCCAGGACCGCGTCGTGGCCAACGTGATGGACGACATCCTGCTTGCCGGGCAGATTGCGAACTCCAAGAAGCCGGGCGACTTCAGGCTGCTGAAGGAGTCGATTTCCGAGGAGCCCTACGGGCCGATGCTGCGCAAGGATCCGCAGTTCAAGGCACTCGTTGACAAGACGATCACCGGCATGATCAAGAGCGGCGAAATGAAGAAACTCTACGACACCTGGTTCACCAAACCGATCAAGCCGCACAACGTGAACCTCAACTTCCCGATGAACGAGCCGACGAAGCGCGCTTTCGCCAGCCCGAACTCGGAGGGCATCTAAGCGCGGCCGGCGTGCCGCAGCAGCCCTCAGGCTTCGCCCCGGATTGAACGGTCCGAGGCGAGGCCCTTTTGCAATCCCTGAAACGGCCTTCACCCTCCCGCCCCGGAAGCCGGCGAAAGGCAGTTGATAAAAACACAGATAAAGGAGTCAGGCGCTATGGGTCTCGACATGGACTGGTCCACGCTGCTGGCGATGAGCGACCTCGCAGACGAACCCTGGTGGGAGTACATGCTGAGCGGCGCGGTGATCACGATTGCCCTCACGCTCTCGGCTGGAGCTCTCGCGCTCGCGATTGGAACCCTGATCGGCGTGATCCGCACGGTGCCGAACCGTTTTCTCAACTGGTTCGGAGAAACCTGGGTCGAGGTCTTCCGCAACGTCCCGCTGCTCGTCCAGCTTTTTCTCTGGTACTTCGTGCTGCCAGAGTTCGTCCCTCCGCTTAAAAACTGGATGATCAGCACAGATCCGGTCTACGGGGAGTTTTTCTGCGCCTTTATGTGCCTCGGAATCTTCACCTCCGTGCGCGTGGCGGAAAACGTGAAGTCGGGCATCCGGTCGCTGCCTCGCGGGCAGCTCTCCGCAGCCTACGCGCTGGGCATGACCACGGCCCAGGCCTACCGCTACGTGCTGCTGCCGGTCGCTTTCCGGATCACGCTGCCGCCTCTTAACTCCGAGGCGATGAACCTCATGAAGAACACGGCGACCTCGCTCACGATCGGACTGGCCGACCTCACGCTGCGCTCGCATGAAATGGGCGAGATGACCTTCCAGTTCTTCGTCGCGTTCTGCTTCGCCACAATCGTCTACATCGTGATCTCGATGACGATCAACCGCAGCATGGCCGCCCTCGAGCGCGCCGTGGCGATTCCCGGATACATACACCGCTGAAGCAGGGGAGAGAGAACATGGACTTCACCTCGATCACGGGCTCCATTCCCTTCATTCTTCGCGGAGCCGCCTACACGCTTGAGCTCACGGCCTCGGCCGCCCTCGGGGCCATCATCCTCGGCACGTTCCTCGCCCTGGGCAAGATGGCAAAAAACCGCCTGCTCTCCCTGACGGTCTCGGCTTACGTGAACCTCATGCGCGCCGTGCCGCTCGTGCTGATACTCTTCTGGTTCTTCTTCCTCGTTCCGGTGTTCATCGCCTGGTTCACCGGTTCTCCGATCCCCGTCCCCGTGGGACCGGAAAAAACGGCTCTCATCACCTTCATTCTCTTTGAGGCGGCCTACTACGCCGAGATCATCCGCGCGGGCATCCAGTCCATCTCCAGGGGCCAGCTCTACGCCTGCCAGGCCCTCGGACTCACTTTCTGGCAGTCGATGAGGCACGTGATCCTGCCGCAGGCGTTCCGCAACATGGGCCCGGTGCTGCTCACGCAGACGATCGTGCTCTTCCAGGACACCTCGCTCGTGTACGTGCTCTCGGCCACCGACTTCATGGGGGCGGTCTCGAAAATCGCGCAGCGCGACAGCCAGCTCACGCTGATGTACTGCTTTGCCGCCGTGTGCTACTTCGTCGTGTCCTTCACCCTGTCCTCGGGCGTGAAGCACATGCAGAAAAAACTAGCTATCATCCGCTGAAAAAGCCTTTAACCGCTTAGGAAATTGAACATGACCTCTGAAGACAAAAACGCCCTGATGATTGACATCCAGAACGTTTCGAAATGGTACGGCAGCTTTCAGGTTCTCAAGCACTGCAGCTGCCAGGTACGCCAGGGCGAGGTTGTGGTGGTCTGCGGTCCGTCGGGATCCGGAAAGTCCACCCTCATCAAGACCGTGAACGGACTTGAAAGCGTCCAGGAGGGAAAGATTTTCGTCAACGGCGTCGAGGTGACCAACCCGAAAACGAACCTCACGAAGCTTCGCAGCCACGTGGGAATGGTTTTCCAGCACTTCGAGCTTTTTCCCCACCTGTCGATCCGCGAGAACCTGGTGCTCGCCCAGATGAAGGTCCTCAAGCGCAGCCGCGAAGAGGCCACCGCGAAGGGACTGAAGCTTCTCGATCGCGTCGGGCTCGGCAAGCAGGCGGACAAGTTCCCCGGACAGCTCTCCGGCGGCCAGCAGCAGCGAGTCGCCATCGCCCGGGCCCTCGCCATGGATCCGATATGCATGCTGTTTGACGAGCCGACATCGGCGCTCGACCCGGAAATGATCAACGAGGTGCTTGACGTCATGGTCGAGCTCGCGCACGAAGGCATGACGATGATGGTGGTCACCCACGAGATGGGCTTTGCGAAGAACGTGGCCGACCGCGTCATCTTTCTCGAGGCGGGCGAGATCCTCGAGGACTCTCCGAAGGACGAGTTCTTCAGCAACCCGAAGTCGGACCGCGCGAAGCACTTCCTCTCGAAGATCCTCTCGCACTGAGAGAGGCGGCGGCGCAGCCCCGGCAAGAAGCCCGGAAAGCGCTTTAAAAGCCCCTCGCAGGCCCCCGCGCTGATGCGTGCGGGGGCCTGCGCATTTTTGCGAAGCCTCAGGGGCGCTTCTTTCCGCCGTCCCCGGCCGGCCCGAACTGCTTCCAGACCCTTTCCATGAGCAGCAGGATCAGGAAGCCCACCACGCCCACGATAATTGAGGCAAAGCCCTCCGACATCCCCGAATTCACCAGAGAGTTGAGAAAAGGTTTCAGAATGACAAGCACCACGAAGGCGGCCGCAAGGAGCGCTTCGCGGATGAAAAACTGCAGGGGGTTGCGGTAATTTTTGAAATCCAGCCAGGGATGCATAGGATTGTCGCCTGAAAAAATGTGAAGAGTTGACAAAAAAGGGAATCAGCCCCGGCGGGCGCCGTTTGCTCCAAAGCGCCTGCGGCGCCGCTGCTCGAAAAGGCAAACGGCGGCTGCCGCGGCCACGTTGAGGCTTTCCGTCGCCGGTTCGATCGGGATATAAAGCCGCAGCTGAGCCGCTGCAAGCGCCTGCTGGGAGAGCCCCGGGCCCTCGGCGCCCATGAGCCAGACCACGGGACCGGACTCCCAGCCCTCGGTGTCGTAGAGATCGAGTCCGCCGCGGGCGTCGGCTGCGATTCTGCGGCCGGCAAACCGGAGAGCGAGCTCGGAGGCCTTCACGTTTTCCAGAATACAAGCCCCGAAATGCGCTCCCATGGCGCTTCGAAGCACCTTGGGAGACCAGAGCTCGACCGTGCCCGGGCTTGCGGCGATCACGCGCACTCCCGAAGCGACGGCCGTCCGAATCAGCGTGCCGGCGTTGCCCGGATCCTGGACGCCGTCGAGAAAAAGAGCGTCAAGGCCGCGCAGGTCCCCGGCCGCCGGCTCCGGCGGCAGCGGCAGCTCCATCATGAGTCCGCAGCCCTTTTCAACCGGAGCGATGGACTCGTAGACTGCGGGCGCAAGGAGGTAGATACGGGGCGGTCTGCGGCCGGATCTGCAGGCTGCGCCGGTAATCTCGCGGACGAGCGCTTCGGCCTCCGGCGCAGCCTGCCCGTCCCTCAGGATCAATGCATTCACAGGGAATGAGGCGTCGCGCGCCGACATGGCGATGTGCAGCCCTTCGGCGAGGCAGACTCTTTCGCGGCGGATCTGCCGCGGCTGAGCGGCCAGCTTTTTCCAGCCCTTCACGCGCTCATTGGCCTCGCTTGTAATTGAAATGGAGCACTCCCTGATCATTTTTTCTCCCTTTTCCAGCCCGTGATGGCGCTGATCGGCGCAAAGCTCCTGCGGTACACGCCCTCGATCAGGCCGTAGCGGCGGATCGCCTCGAGGTGCTGACTCGTACCGTAGCCCTTGTGGCGGGCGAAGCCGTACTGCGGATAAGCCTGATCAAGCCGCCGCAGCTCGGCGTCCCGCCAAGTCTTTGCGAGGATCGAGGCGGCCGAGATCGCCTTCACCCGGTCATCGCCCTTCACGATCGCGCGGCAGGGAATGTCGAGTTTCGGCGTGCAGTTGCCGTCAACCAGCACCAGGGTCGGCCGCGCGCTCTCCGGCAGCGCCTCGAGCGCACGCCGCATGGCGAGCATCGTCGCCTGCAGGATGTTGAGCTCATCAATTTCCTGAGGTGTCGCCTCTCCCACGCCCCAGGCCGCCGCCTTCTCGCGGATCTCAGGCGCGAGCTGCTCGCGCCGCGCCTCGGTGAGCTTCTTGGAGTCCCGCAGGCCCTCGATCGGCCTGCGGGGGTCAAGGATCACCGCGGCAGCAACGACATTGCCGCACAGCGGTCCGCGCCCTGCTTCATCGACCCCGGCAACAACCTCCCCCGACCAGTCCTCTGCGCCAAAAAGATCCCCCATGAAGGCGGACGCATCCGGCGCTGACGGGCGCCGTCTCATGGCGCCCGCCGGGCGGCTCCGGCCACGGCCTCGGAGGCGAGCGCCGCGGTGTCGCGCCGCAGCGACTCATGCATCCGCTCGAAAACCGGGAGCAGGGCTTCGCGCCGCTCGGGCCGCAGCTGCTCGAGCAGACTCACCGCCATGAACTGGGGCTGCGCGTAATACTGCAGAAACTCCGGAACGATGTTCCGGCCCGCGAGGATGTTGGGCAGGCTCACGCACGAGGTGGTGCCCTTGCTCTGCATGATGATCGAGGAGAGGGCGGGCATCCTGTAGCTCACGACCATGGGTTTTTTGTAAAGCGCCGCCTCGAGCGTTGCCGTGCCGGAGGCGATGAGCGCCGCGTCGCAGGCCTCCAGCACGTCATGGCTGCGCCCGAGGAAAATCCGGACCCTCGCTGCGACGTCCGGAAACCCGGAGAGCTGGCTCACAATCTGCAGGCGCCTCGGTTCGTCTGCGGCAGGGACAAGGAAAAGAGACTCGGGCTCGCTGCGGAGCACCTTCCGGGCAGTTTCTAAAAAACACGGCCCGTTCCAGCGGATCTCGTCGAAGCGCGACCCCGGCAGGAGCGCAAAAACCGGCCCCTGCGGATCGATCGCGAGGCGCTTGCGGGCGGCCCAGGAATCCGGCTTCTCGGGAATCTGGGCTGCCATCGGATGGCCGACGTAGACGGCGGGAATGCCGGCCCGGTCGTAGATAGCCTGCTCGAACGGGAAGACGAGAAGCACAAGGTCGGCGGCCGCTCGGACTTTTTCAATCCGCTCGGGCCTCCAGGCCCAGATCGAGGGGCTTACGAAGTGAACTGTGGGGATGCCGCTGCGGCGCAGCTCCGCCTCGACCCCGAGGTTGAAGTCCGGAGCATCGACCCCCACGAAGACGCGCGGCGAAGCCGCACGGGCGCGCTCGATCACCTCGGAGCGCAGCTTGAGCAGGGAGGGAAGCTTCCGGAGCACCTCGACGTAGCCGCGGACGGAAAGCGCCTCGATTCCCTTCCAGGCCGAGAGCCCCGCGCGCACCATCGCTTCGCCCCCGATCCCGTACTGAAGCGCCCCGCCCATGCGGTCTCTCACGGCCGGAAGGACAAGAGCGGCAAGCGCGTCGCCGCTTTTCTCCCCGGCAAGCCACATCACGCCGCTGCGGTGCGCCAGGTCGGGCGAGAGCGTCTCCTCTGGGTTTGTCTTCGAAGGCGATCCTTCCATATCTGATGCTTCCTCTGTGTTGTCCCGGCGGCTCCGCAGGGCCAGAGAGGCCCCGGAGCCCCCCGCCGGCGCTTCAGCGGATGATGCCACGGGGGCTGTCGACCACTGCGACTCGAATAAGTTCAATCAGTTCGCGGAACTGCGGCTCTTCGGCCTCCAGAGCCTGCAGCTTCACGTTCGCCTCCGCAACCGTGAGGTTTTCCCGGTAAATGATGCGGTAGCAGTGCTTGAGGGCGGAGAGCTGGTCGGTCGTAAAGCCGCGCCGGCGCAACCCGATCGAATTGAGCCCGTGAGGCTCGGCCGGATAGCCCGAGCAGATGACGAAAGGAGGCACATCGCGCACCACCATGGAGCCGCCGCCCACCATCGCGTGCTCGCCGATGTGCACAAACTGGTGCACGCCCGCCTGTCCGCCTATGATCGCGAAGTCCTTCACATGCACGTGACCCGCAAGTCCCACGTTATTCGCAAGAATGACGTCATTGCCTACGCGGCAGTCATGGGCGACATGCACGTTCGCCATGTACAGGCCCCGGGAGCCGACGCGCGTGATGCCCTCGTCCTGAACGGTGCCGATCGACATCGTGCAGTTCTCTCGGATCACATTGTCATCGCCCACCACGAGGCTCGTGTCCTCGCCCGCGTATTTCTTGTCCTGCGGCAGGCAACCGATGCAGGCTCCCGCGAAGATCTTGTTGTTGCGGCCTATCGTGGTCCGGTTGAGCACCGAAACATGGCTCATCAGAACCGTGCCTGAAGCGATTTTCACATGGGGTCCGACCACGCAGAAGGGACCGATCTCCACACCTTCGTCAATCTCGGCGGCCGGATCGACCACCGACATCGGATGGATTTTTGCCATGAGCACCTCTTAATCTTGATTTCATGCGGACGGCGCGGGAAAAGCCTCTTCCTCAAAGGCCGTTTTCCGCGGGAAGGAAGCGTCCGCGCCGTGTGAACCCCTGGCGGGCCTTACTCGTGGATTTTGCGCCGGGCGCACATGAGCGTCGCCTTGCACACCGAATTGCCGTCGACCGAGGCTTCGCATTCGAACCAGCCGATGCCCAGCCGGTCCTTCAGATAGCGTCCCTTCATCACGAGCCTGTCGCCGGGCAGCACCACGCGCTTGAAGCGGGCCTTGTCGATGCCGGCGAAATAATAAAGCGAGTCTTTGTCCTTGCGGGCCTCTTCGCCCAGCCTCATCATGGCGAGGATGCCGCAGGTCTGCGCCAACGCCTCGATAATGAGCACCCCCGGCATCACCGGGGCCCCGGGAAAGTGCCCTGTGAACTGCGGTTCGTTCGCGGTCACGTTCTTGTAGGCCGTAATCGTCGTGAGGTCCTCGCTCACCTCCTCTACACGGTCAACAAGCAGGAAAGGGAATCTGTGGGGAAGCAGATCCATGATCTCGTAGATCTTTATCATTTTTTCATCGGATCCCCGGGGGAAATAGGCCCTCTCTTCGGGGTTGTCCGCTCCATAAAGCCCGGAGAAAACCCGGGCGCGGGTTAACGATCCTGCCCGGACTTGAGCTGCGCAACGTCCCGGGCAAGCGTCTTGAGGGACTGGCGCATCTGCGGCAGGCGGCGAATCATGACCGCCGTGCGCTCCCAGTCCTTGTGAGGCTGCGACGGGAAAATCCCCGTCATCACCTCGGGTTTTTCGCCCCAACTCATCACGGGGGTGGCGGGCCCGACCATCGAGCCCGCGGGAATGGAAATGTGGCCGTTGATCATCGCCGCGCCGCCCAGCACGCAGTGGTCCCCCACCGTCGTGGAGCCGGCGATGCCCACGCAGCCGCAGATCACGCAGTGCCGCCCGATGCGGCAGTTGTGCCCGATCTGCACCTGATTGTCGATCTTCGTGCCGTCGCCGATCACGGTGTCGTCAAGCGCTCCGCGGTCTATCGTCGTGTTGGCCCCGATCTCGACGTCGCAGCCGACCGTGACTGCGCCCACCTGCGGGATTTTCACCCATTCCCCGCCAAAAGGCGCAAAGCCGAAGCCGTCGCCTCCGATCGCACAGCCCATGTTGAGGATGGTTCGCGCTCCGATGCGGCAGCGGCTGCCCACGAGGGAGCGCGGATAAAGCCTCGCCGACTCGCCAATCTCGGCATTTTCGCCCACATAGGCCCCGGCTCCGATCCAGGCCCTCGGACCGATCCTCGCACCGGCCTCCACCACCGCGCCGGCGTCGATCCTTGCACTCGGATCCACCTGGGCCGAAGGAGCCACAAAGGCGCCCGGGCGGATGCCGGCCTCAGGCGGCGGCAGGATTTCTCCCTCCATGGCCTGGGAGGCCCAGGCAAACCAAGCGTAAGGGTTGGCGGTAAGCACGAGGGGCCGCGCCGCAAAAGCTTCGCCGCCCGCCCTCGCTTCTTCCTCGCGGAGCACGAGCACGCCCGCCTTCGACGCGGCCGCAGGCTTCATCGTCTTCGGGCCGGCCACGAAGGCGATGTGGCGCGGCTGCGCCTCCTCGAGCGGAGCAAAGCCCTCGACCTCGCACGACCCGGCCCCCGCCTTCGCTTCCGAAGCGAGGCGGCCGCCCGACAGGCGGCTCACCTCCTCGATCAGGCGGGACACCGAAAACGACTGGCCAGCTTCTTTCATGGGCACCTCTTCAAATCAAACGGCTGCGTTCATTCACGGAGAAAGCCTGGCCCGGGCGCTTGCCGGATCAGGCTTTCCGCAGGACCTCCGAAGCCCGGAAGGGCTTCCGGCCCTCACTTCATGGCTTTGAGAACCTTGTCGGTAATATCGGCCCGGGGGCTCGCATAGACGGCGTCCTGGAAGATCAGGTCGTAGTTTTCGCGGCGCGCGAGGTCCTGGATCACCTGGTTGGCGCGGGCGATCACGATCTGGATCTCCTCGTTTTCGCGCTGGCCGCGTTCCTCGCGGAACTCGCGCTGGGCCCGGCTGAGCGCGCGCTCAGCCTCTGCGAGGTCGCGCTGCTCGTTAATGCGCTGGCTCTGAGTGAGCGTCGGACCGTTTTTCTGAAAATCCTGGGCCTTGGCCTTAAAGTCCGCTGACATCTTGTCGATCTCAGCCTTGCGGCGGGCGAACTCCTTCTGGAGCTTGTCCGCGGCGGCCTTGGCCGGAGCCGATTCGTGCAGGACGCGGTCGAGGCTCACTACGCCGATCTTCTGCGCCGTCTCTGCGGCGAAGGCCGGCGCCGAACCCGCCAATGCGATGGCCGCGCAGGCAGCAGCCGCGAGAACAGCCGTAGAAACTAACTTTCTTGTCATTTTGTCAAAACCTTCTAAACGAAAGCCTCCGGCAGGCTCCGCGCCCGCCGCAGGAAACAGCCCGATTCTACGCCCTTTCGACCCTTAGAAACCGGTACCGATCTGGAACTGGAAGCGCTGCACGTCGTCGCCCTTCTTGTCGTTGAGCGGGAAGGCGATCGAGAACTTGAGCGGCCCGAGCGGAGAGATCCAGGCCACGCCCACGCCCACGGAGTAGCGAAGGTCGGAGAGGCTGACATTGCTCGTGTCGGTGCCCTCATAGCGATTGGAGCCGCCCTTGCCCCAGACCCAACCGCCATCGAAGAAGCCGAAGGCGCGCAGCGTGCGGTCGGCGCCCGGCAGCGGCACGTAGAGCTCGGCCGAGAAGTTGAACATCTTCTGGCCGCCCAGGTTGTCGCCGTTGCTGTCGCGCGGCCCAAGTGACGAGCTGTCAAAGCCTCGCACCGAACCGATGCCGCCCGCGTAGAAGTTCTTGAAGAACGGGTACTCCTTGTCGCCGTAGGAGTCGGCGTAGCCGATCTCCGTATTGAAGGCGGCCGTCACGTACTTCGCCACCGGCCAGTACTGCTGGAACTGGTAGCTCGCCTTGTAGTAGCGCAGGTCGAGCACCGGCAGCGTCACCTCGCCGCTCAAGCGCTGGTAGCGGCCCTTGTTAGGCGCAAGCGCGTTGTCGCGCGAGTCCCTCGACCAGCCGAAGGTGAGCGCCGCCGACTTCGGATCCTTGCCGAAATTGTCGACGTAGTCCCAGTAGCGCCGCGGCGAGGAGTCGCCGATCGGTTCGCCGTTGGCGTCCCGGGAGCCTCGCAGCGTCACCTTGGTCTGCTCGACCTTCGCGCCGAGGTAGATGCGGTCCAGCTCGGTCACCGGCACGCCATAGCTCAGACTCGCGCCGAGCGTTTCGTACATGACGTTGGAGACGTCGAGCTCATCGAGGTCCACCCGCCTGTCGTAGATGTCGATCGTGCGGGAGACGCCCTCTGGGGTGACGTACGGCTGGGTGAGAGAAAGCGCGTAAGTGCGGGTGGAATCCGAATTGCTCACCTCGACGCTCGCGGAATTGCCCGTGCCGAAAATATTCGTCTGCGAAATGCCAGCCGACAAGATGATGCCGTCGGAGGAGGACAGGCCCGCGCCAAGCGTGATGTTGCCGGTCGGGCGCTCCTTCACGTGGACGTTCAGGTCAACCTCGTCGCGGGTGCCCGCGACCTGAGCGGGCTCCACCGTCACGTCATCGAAGAAGCCGAGCCTGTTGATGCGGTCCTTCGAAATCTTCACCTTGTCGGAGTCGAACCAGGAGGCTTCGTACTGGCGCACCTCGCGGCGAACCACCTCGTCGCGCGTGCGGGTGTTGCCCGTGATGATCACATTCCTCACGTAGGCGCGGCGGCCTGGGTCAATGGTGTAGATCACGTCCACCGTGCCCTTCTGCCGATCGGTCACAGGATTGGGCGTCGCCTTGGCGAAGGCGTAGCCGAGGGTCGAGAACTTCTCCTTCAGGCTTTCGCCCACGGCGTTCACGGTTTCGGCACTGTAGGTGCTGCCGATCTTCACCGGCTTGAGAAGCCCCTGCAGCTCCTTGTCGAGCCCGAGCTCCTCGCCCTCGATCTTAACCGAGGCGACTTTGTAGGGCTTGCCTTCCTCGATGTTGATCGTGATGAACACGTCCTCCTTGTTCGGAGCGATCGTCACCTGCACGGAGTCGAGCCTGTAGTCGAGATAGCCCCGGTTCAGGTACCAGGAGCGGATCGCCTCAAGGTCTCCTGCGAGCTTCTCGCGCGAGTACTGGTCGCGCTTCGTGTACCAGGAGAACCAGTTGGGGGTGCCCAGCTGCATCACATCGCGCAGATCATCTTCGTCAGCAGCGTGCAGGCCCGTGAAGCGGATCTGCTTGATGGAGGAGGAAGAGCCTTCGTCGACTGAAATCGTCACCCGCACGCGATTCCGCTCAAGAGGCGTCACGTTGGTCGAAACCTCAACCCCGTAGAAGCCCTTGGCGAGGTACTGGCGGCGCAGCTCCTGCGTCGCCTTGTCAAGCGTGGCCGAGTTGAATATGCGTCCCTCGGCAAGCCCTGCTCCCTTCAGAGACTTCTCCACCTCGTCCTTGTCGAAGGCCTTGATGCCGTTGGTCTGGATCGTGGCCACCGCGGGACGCTCAGTCAGGTTCACGACGATGACGTCGCCGTCCTGGGTCAGGTTCACATCGCGGAACAGCCCGGACTGGTAGAGCGAGCGGATCGCCTGCGCGCCTTTTTCAGGCGTGTAGTCATCGCCCACGCGGAAGGGCAGGTGAGAGAACACCGTGCCCGGTTCGGTTCTGGAAATACCCTCGACCCGGATGTCCTTGATCTTGAACTGCTGGGCAAAAACAGAAAGCGATAGGGCCGCGATGACGCCAGCCGCCGCAGCCTTAATGGTAAAAGTCTTCAATGTCATGAGTTAATTCCGCAGAATGAATCGCAGTTCCCCAGAAAAGGCTCTTTCGGATCCGCGAACCAGTGCCGGGCATTGGAAGAAGTCAAAAAGTTGTTTTATTTTAACCGCCCATCAGCCTGGTGAGGTCATTGGTGAGCGCGATCAGCGTAAGAAGCAGAATGAGGACGAGCCCGATGCGCTGGGCAGCTCCTATGACGCGCTCGGAAGGCCTGCGCCGGATCACCAGCTCGACCGCATAAATGGCAAGGTACCCTCCGTCCAGGACCGGGACCGGCAGAAGATTGAGGATGCCTAGGCTCACCGACATAACCGCAAGGAAAGTGAGATAAGGCAGCAGCCCCACCTGCATCGCCTGCCCCGCGTAGTCCGCAATGGCCACAGGGCCGGAGAGGTTCTTCACCGAAGCCTGCCCGATCAGCATCCTGCCCATCACCTGCATGGAGAGCACCGTCGTATCCCAGAGCTTGGAGACTCCCGTTGTAAAGGCCTCCAGAGGCCCGAGCTGCACCCTCACCACGTCGGGCAGGCCGCTGATCCTCACACCGATGCGGCCGACCTTCTGCCCGGTCTTCGAGTCCGTCGCTTCCGGCACCTCGAGGCGGATCGTCTGCTCGGCGCCCGCCCGCTCGATCCTGATGTCAGCCTGCCGGCCGCCCAGGGCGGAGACCGCCTTCATGAAGTCGAGGGCGCCGCCCATGGGCTCGCCGTTCACCGCGAGGATGCGGTCCTTCGCGGCAAAACCCGCGCTTTGAGCGGCCGACCCGGGCAGCACCTCCACCACGGTCAGCGGCCCCTGCCAGGGCAGCAGCCCCACCTTCTCCATGGGCCGGGACTTGGCCGGATCCTGCTCAAAGCCGATGGAGCTGAGATCGATGGGGTAGCGCGTAGCGTTCTCGCCCTTTTCATCGCCGCTGTCCCTCACCGTAATCGTCGAAGGCCCGCCCGAGGCGCGCAGCACCTTCATCTGCAGGTCTTCGAAGCTGTGCACTTCAAGTCCCCCGACTTCGGTCACGTACTGTCCGCCCCGGAGTCCGGCCGCAGCGGCAGGCGTGCCCTCTGCGGGCTGGGCGATTCGCGACGACAACTCATAGGTTCCCGCCATACCGATGCCCCAGAAGATCAGCACGGCAAGCACAAGGTTCATGAAGGGGCCCGCGAAAACGATCAGGGCGCGCTGCCAGAGCCGCTTGCGGTTGAAGTCTTCCTGCGGATGCTGCTCCGACTGCTCGCGCATCGAAGGATCTCGGCTGTCGAGCATCTTCACGTAGCCGCCCAGAGGCAGCAGCGACAGGGCGTACTCCGTGCCGCTCCTCCGGCCGGTGAGCTTGAACAGGACGGGCCCGAAGCCCACGGAAAAGCGCAGCACACGCACGCCGCAGAGCCGCGCAGCGGCGAAATGCCCGCCTTCGTGAACGACGACGAGAAGCTCGAGCGCCACGGAAAAGGCAACAAGAGTAATGAGCAGGCTCACGAGTGCATTTCCTCCGGGAAGGGGCTCCATCTGCCTATCGCAGGGATGAGTCGATCAGGCCGCGGGCAGCCTCGCGGGCCCTGCGGTCGTCCTCAAGGATCTCCTCGGGTGAATCCGGAGAACCGAAATGCACCTGGTCGAGGGTCCTGCGGCAGACCTCCGCAATGGACAGAAAGGGGATCCTGCCGCCGAGAAAAGCTTCCACGGCCACCTCATTGGCGGCGTTGAGCACGATGGGAGCGCCGCCGCCCTCGCTGAGGGCTTCGTAGGCCATGGCAAGCAGCGGGAAACGCTGCGTGTCCGGAGCCTCGAAGGTCAGCGGCTTCAGGTGCAGGAAATCGAGCGGCTGAGCTCCCGATTCAATTCTTTGCGGCCAGGCGAGTGCCACCGCGACCGGGGTTCTCATGTCCGGAACCCCGAGTTCGGCCATCACCGCCCCGTCGCAGTAAGCCACGGCCGAATGAATGACGCTTTCCGGGTGCACCACGACGCGGATGCGCTCGGCGGGGATGTCGAAAAGCCACCGGGCCTCGATCACCTCCAGGCCCTTGTTCATAAGCGTGGCGGAATCCACCGTGATTTTCCGCCCCATCTTCCAGCGCGGATGCGTGCTCGCCTCCTCAATCGTGACGCCCGAGAGGTCGCGGCGGGTCCGGAAGGGCCCGCCCGAGCATGTGAGCCAGATCACGGCCGAGGCACGCTGCCCCGGCGTAGCCGCCGCGAGGCACTGGAAAATGGCAGAGTGCTCGGAGTCCACCGGGAAAACGGACGCGCCATGGCGCCTGATTTCGGACTGCAGAAGCGCTCCTCCGCACACGACGCTTTCCTTGTTCGCGAGAAGCATTCTTCTGCCCGCACGCGCCGCGGCAAAAGCCTGGGGCAGGCCCGCCGCGCCGCTTGCCGCAAGAACCACGGCATCTGCGCCCCGGTCGCCGGCGATCGAGCAGAGCGCCTCAGGGCCGGCCAAAGCCTCGGTGGCAAGTCCCCTCGCCCGCAGCTCCGCGGCCAGCGCATCCTTCAGGGCCGGGTCGGCCACGGCGGCGGCCTCGGCGCCGCAGGCGGCCGCAGCCTCAGCCAGCTCCCGAACGCGGCTGCCCGAGGCTATCGCGCGCACGCGCCACTCGCCGCGGTGCCGCGAAAGCACGTCCAGCGCAGAGCGGCCGATGGATCCCGTCGCTCCGAGAATATTCACGGTCTTAGTCATAGTGGTGTGATTGTAATGGTGTTCCTCCGACCCGTGTGGGAAAACCCTGCCCCCGCGGCCCGCCCCGTCCCCGGGATGCGCCTTCAAAAGGCCCGCTTGAAATTAATCGAAAGCCCTTTCTCGCTCCGGCTCTCGCTTGAAACACCGAGATCCGCCCCCGCCTCCAGACTCCATGTGCCGCGCTGCAGCTCGATGCCCAGCGACCCAATGCCGGTGACCGAGTTTCCCGCCTCCTCGCCCGAGGCCCCCGAGCCCTCGGGAACGCTCGTCACCGCCCCGAGAACGCTCTTGAAGCGATACCGCGTTTTCGCATCGACCTGCCTCGTGTGGACGAGCCCCACGCCGAGAGGAATCTGCCGGGCGCTCTTCTGGCCCGAGTCTGCGGATCCCTCTCCCCCCAACGCATTGAAAAGCCCCGCATCGGACTGCTGCGTGAGAACAGCCCTGTAGCCAATGAACGGAACCACCTGCGTCTGGCCGGAAATCTGCATCGGGGCCTCCGCGCGCATCTCGGCCGAATAAATGTTCTGCCTCGGATCAGCCGTAAAGCCGGCAAGCGACAGCGACGCGGGAAGCACCCGGGAAGTGCCGTCGATGCTTGAGTAGCCCGTACCGGTGAAGTGGTAGCCGTTGTCGCGGGTGATGCCGCCAAAGCCGTAGAAGCCCACCAGACTCAGGGGGCCGAGCCCCGCGAGCTGCAGCCCACCGTCGGATTCCCTCACAATCGAGGAGTTCTTCTCGCGCAGAGTCACCGCGATGCCCGGCGTCTCGGCTGGAGCCGGGGCGGGCTCGTCCTGCAGGAAGCCCGCCCGACTCCGGGTATAGAGCAGAGACTCGCCCGGAGCGGCGCTTCGGGCGGCTGCGGCCGGAGGAAGCAGCGAGAAATGCAGAGACTCATCCCTTCGAGCCTGAAGATCTGAAAGCCTCAGGGAGGCGCCGGGCCTGCCCTTTGCCGCGGCTGCGGACAGCAGGAAGGCCTCGACGGGATCCTCGGACGGATCGGCCAGGGCGGCCGGCACGGCCGCCAGCGCAGCGCACAGAACGGCAAGGGTGCCTGCGCCGTCCACAAATTTCCAGCGCCGGAGCGAGGGAACGCTTGCGAGAGCAGAGCTTGTCATAATCCGAATCTGAGGCCTTAAAATCTTTGTCTATCATACATAACAACCGAAACGGGCTGCCGAGATGTCTGCTCCTCGGACGCGGCCGCCGCTCTTTTAATGGGACTAGAGCCATGGCAAAAAACGTCGTCATCATGGGCGCCACATCTGGCATCGGAGAAGAACTCGCCCGCCGTTTCGCGGCCCTGGGCTGCGACCTTGCGATCGCCGGCAGACGCGAGGACCGGCTGCGGCAGATCTCGGAAAAGCTCCAGGCCGAAACCGGCGCTAAAGTCATTTGGGAGAAGATCGACGTCCGCTCAGACGAGGCGCCCCTCGGGCTGTCGCATCTCGTCAGAGAGCTGGGGGGCGTTGACCTCTACATCCACGCCTCAGGCGTGGGCTCCGAAAATCCCGACCTCACCCCGGAAATTGAACTGAACACCTTAGCCACGAACGCCGACGGCTTCGTGCGCTGCATCGATGCGGTCTTCACCATCATGAGAAGCCAGCCCTACGGGGCTCAGATCGCCGCGATCTCCTCGGTCGCCTCCACCCGCGGACTGGGCATCGCGCCGGCCTACTCGGCTACCAAGGCCTTGCAGAAAAACTACCTGGAAGCCCTGCGGCAGCGCTCCGCGGCCCGGGGGCTGGACATCTACGTCACCGACATCCGGCCAGGTTTCATTGACACGCCTCTGATCGCCGGGCACCGCTATCCTCTTACGATGCCGTTGCCTTACGCGGCCGACCGAATCGTCAAGGCGATCCTGGCCAAAAAGCGCGTCGCCTGGATCGATTGGCGCTACATGCTCCTCTCCTGGGCCTGGGCGGCGCTGCCAGGAGTGCTCTGGGAAAACCTCCCAATCGGCTTTTATCCGTTTCTCACGCCTTCCGGCGGCAAGGCTCCCGGACGCTCCGGACGTTTCTCCTTCGGCGCTCGGAGGCGGGGCCGGGCCGCACAGCCGGACGATTCCGGGGCTGCCGCCGCAAAGCCCGGGTCCGCGCAGCAGCCGGAGCACGGCAACGGGCCGGCCGGCCAGGGGACAGCCTCCGGCTCTGAAGCCTCTAAATAAAACACGGCCGAAAGGACCGCTTTGGGTTTTTAAGCACTCCGATTTGGAAAGGACACTTTATCCATGCGTTTCACAGAGGCGGTTAAAAACTGCGCCTACTATAAGTACGCCCGATTCAAGGGCCGCTCGAGCCGCTCCGAGTTCTGGTGGTTTTTTCTTGCGTATTTTGCCTGCAACGCCCTGCTGATCGTCTTCGCAGCTCTCGTTCCATCGCTGGGCAGCGCCGCAATCGGCGGCTTCGCCCTGGTTTCGATCTGCCCTTACGCCGCAGCCCTCGTACGGAGGCTTCATGATGTCGGGCTGTCAGGCCGGTGGGTCGCTGCCGTCTTCCTGCTGAGCCTCGCGACCTCAGCCCTGGCGGTTTACGAGCAGTACGCCTGGCTGCGGTGGATTTCGACGGCAGCCTTCCTGATTCTCTTCGTGGCCGCGATGCTTCCCGGCAGCAGGCAGAGCAACACCTACGGTCCCCGGCCTCTGTCCTGAGGAAGGGGCTGCGGACCGCCTGACGGGCCCGGCAGGCCCCGTGCTCTTTCCTTTCACCGCCTCCAGGCTTTTCCTGGATAAAAACAGCCGCTGGCTCCCTTCAGGGGGGAATCAGCGGCTTTCGCAGTGCGCCGCAAGAGGAAAGCGGACGCCGGGGCGTCCGCCTCCCGCATGCGGAGGGAGGCACGCTCTGAAAATCAGAGGATGCGGCGGATCCAGCCTTCCGGAGCCTCGATTTCGCAGGACTGGATCTTGAGCAACGTCTCACGGATCTTGCCGGAGATCTCGCCGATCTTGTCCATGCCGGAGGGCAGGTAAATGTCGCCCTCGTCGCTGTGGATGCGGCCCACAGGCGCCAGAACGGCGGCCGTGCCGCAAAGGGCGCACTCCTTCATGTCCTTCACTTCGGAGAACTTCACCTTGCGCTCGATCACCTTGAGCCCGAGGTAATGCTCGCCCACATACACGAGCGAGCGGCGGGTGACGGACGGCAGGATGGAGTCGCTCTTCGGGACGATGAGATTGTTGTCCTGATCGACAAAGAGGATGTTCGCACCGCCCGTCTCCTCGACGTAAGTGCGGGTCGCAGGATCGAGATACATGTTCTCGGCAAAACCCGCGCGGTGAGCTTCCATGGTCGGATACAGGCTCATGGCGTAGTTGAGCCCGGCCTTGATGTGGCCGGTGCCGCGCGGGGCGGCGCGGTCGTACTTGGAGACCTGAAGGCTGATCGGCTTCACGCCGCCCTTGAAGTAGGACCCCACCGGCATGCAGAACAGACGGAAGAGGAATTCGTGAGCGGGAGCCACGCCGATCTGCGGGCCCGAGCCGATCATCAGAGGACGGATGTAGAGGGTTGCGCCGGTGCCGAACGGAGGCACCCAGGCCGCATTGGCCTTCACGGTGGCGTCGAGGGCTTCAAGGAAAGTCTCGACAGGCAGCACAGGCATCTCAAGGCGGCGGCAGGAGTCCTGCATGCGCTTCGCGTTCTGATCAGGACGGAAGGTCACGATGTGGCCGTCGCGGGTCGTATAAGCCTTGAGTCCCTCAAAGCAGGACTGAGAGTAATGGAAAACGCAGGCCGCTTCCGACAGCGTAATCGTGCTGTCCGTGGTCAGGCCGCCCTTTTCCCACGCCCCGTCGTGCCAGCGGGTCTCCCAGCGATAATCCGTAGGAGTGTAGCCGAAGCCGAGGCTGCTCCAGTCTATGTTTTTCTTTTCCATCTTCATACCTTTAAACCAAAAACTCAGGATTTAATAAAAAATCCTGCAATCCATTTTTTGTGCCTAAACCGGTCCGCCGGGGCCGGAGTCCGTTCCTGATCGGAAACGCATCTGCAGCTTGTGGCCCGCAGAGTTCTCCCCGCCGCCCGGCGGGCGCCGGGTCTCAGGAAGGGCGGCTGGCGTCTCGATTAGCCGTCAGCAGATTCTGTTAATCCTACTCCTATAGGAGTGCCTCTGTTAAGTGCTTCTTCACAAACGTCACAGAAACCCGTCCCTCATGGCTTCGCGAAGGCGGCCGGTTCAGACTTCAAGCGGTGAGCAGCAGGATCAGCACCGCCGCAGGCATCACAGGGATGCAGGCGTCGAGCCGGTCGAAGTATCCGCCATGCCCCGGAAGGAGATTGCTTGAGTCTTTGATGCCCGCCTGACGCTTGGCGGCGGATTCGAGGAGATCGCCGGCCATCGAGAAGAAGGTGAGAAAGACGATGATGAAGAAAGCCGCAACGAACCCGACCCGCCTGAAGATGAGAACCTGAAAGACATCGGAGCGGCCGGCAAACACTGCGGCAAGAGCAGCCGCCACAGCAATCCCGAACAGGTAGGCGCCCGCGGCCCCCTCCCAGGTCTTCTTCGGGGAAATGGCGGGCGCCATACGGTGCCGGCCAAAAGCCCGTCCGCAGAAATAGGCGGCTATGTCCGCCGTCCAGACGATCACGAGCACGGAAAGGACGAGCTGCCAGGAGCCCGACTCAAACAGCCGCATGAGGCTGCACCAGGCCAGAGGCAGCATGGTGAACGCAAAGACGGCCTGCAGAGGAACGGGCAGACGGTAGCCGCTGACGCGGTGCCGGAAGAGCCCCGCGGCAATCACGAGCCAGACCAGACTGTCGAGCGCAGTGAACGCGAGCAGCGCCCCGTCGGGAATCCGCAGCCCCGCCAGCCAGGAGACGTAAAGAGTCGCGCCAATGACCGCCGCCAAAGGAAGCGCCGCGCGCACATGAAGCATCCGCAGCCACTCCCAAAGAGCCGCGGAAACGCAGAATGTCATGACGGCGCAGAAGGCGAGCGGGGAAATGAGGATGGAGGCCACCAGCACGGCAAGCATGACGGTGGCGGTAAGCACGCGTTGTTTCAGCATATGGATCCAGTGCGGTCTTCCGTCACCGCACGCCTCAGCAATAAAAGAGAGAAATTAAAAGCCGCGGCCGGAGGGAAGAGCTCCGCTCGCCACCTGCTCACTGGTCAGACCGAAGCGCCTTTCGCGCCCCGCATACCAGCGCAGCGCGGCGAGGAAACTCTTCTCGGTGAAGTCGGGCCAGAGCTCGGGAGTGAAATAAAGCTCGGCATAAGCCGACTGCCAGAGCAGGAAATTGGACAGCCTCGACTCGCCCCCCGTGCGGATGAGCAGATCGACGTCGCCCGCCCAGTCGAGCGCGAGATGCCGGCCGATGGACTCCTCATCGATCATCTCCGGGTGAGAGGCCGCAAGCGGCTCTTCCCAAAGAAGACGGCGCACGGCCTGGGCGATGTCCCATCGGCCGCCGTAATTCGCGCAGATGGTGAGAGTCATGCCGCGGCAGCCGCTCGTTGCCTGTTCGGTTTCAGCGATAAGGTCTCGAAGCTCCGGATTGAAAACCGAGGTGTCACCCGCCACGCGGAGCCTGATGTCGTACTTGAGCAGCCGCGGCTGCTGAACGCGCAGAACCTGCACGAAAAGAGACATCAGGGCGCTCACCTCATCGGCCGGGCGCTTCCAGTTCTCGCTGCTGAAGGCAAAGAGCGTGAGCGAGCGGATCCCGGCCCGCCGCGCGGCCTCCGTGCAGGCGTTCACCGCGCGCACGCCGCGGCGATGCCCTTCCACGCGCGGCAGGCGGCGCTGCTTCGCCCATCGTCCGTTGCCGTCCATAATGACAGCAACGTGCCCGGGCAGGCTTTGTTCGGAGATCTTGGAAAAATTCATGAAGGGAAAACCGCCTTCCAGGCCGGTCAGACGGTCATGACCTCCTTTTCCTTCTCCTCTGTGGCCGTGTCGACCAGATCGATGTACTTGTCGGTCAGCTTCTGAATGTCGTTATCAGAGCCGCGCGCCTCGTCCTCCGAAATCTCCTTGTCCTTGAGCATCTTCTTGACCGCCTCGTTCGCATCGCGGCGGACGTTACGAACGGCGATCTTCCCCTCCTCAGCGATGCGGCGGACCACCTTCGTGATCTCGCGGCGGCGCTCCTCGGTGAGCGGCGGCAGCGGAATGCGGATCATCGTGCCGGTCGTAGCAGGGTTGAGCCCCAGGTCGCTTTCCAAGATGGCCTTTTCAATGGCCTTGACCAGGCTGCGGTCGAACGGCTGGACCGTCAGAGTGCGTGCGTCGGCCACATTCACCGTGGCGCACTGGTTCAGGGGCGTGCGCACTCCGTAGTAATCCACTGAAATAGAGTCAAGCAGCCCGGTGGAGGCGCGGCCGGTGCGGATCTTGCGGAATTCCTCGCGGATGCCCTCGACGCTGCGCTGCATCTTGTGTTCCGCCTGGGTGCGGATTTCCTGAATGGTTGCCATTTGAAACTCTTTCCTTTGTGACAGTTAAAACAGGGTACGGTTCAAAGATGAACCAGCGTGCCTTCCTCATGGCCCGTGCAAACGCGCAACAGAGCATCAGGACGGCCGATATTGAAGACTCGAATGGGCAGACCGTTGGTACGGCACAGGGCGAAAGCCGTCCCGTCCATCACCTTGAGGTCGCGCTTCATCGCCTCATCGAACGTGATGTCGGAGAAGCGGGTTGCCGTCGGATCCTTCATCGGATCGGCGGTATAGATCCCGTCGACCTTCGTCGCCTTGAGCACCACCTCGGCACCCATTTCGGCGCCGCGCAGGGCCGCCGTGGTGTCGGTGGTAAAGAACGGGTTGCCGGTGCCGGCGGCGAAAATCACGACGCGCCCCTGGTCGAGATAACGCAGAGCCTTGCCGCGGATGTAGGGCTGCACCACCTGCTCAAGGTGAAGGGCCGACTGAATGCGCACCGGTATGCCCGCCTTGGTGAAGGCATCCTGCAGAGCCATGGCGTTCATCACGGTGGCGAGCATTCCCATGTAGTCTCCGGTCGCCCGATCCATGCCGCTTGCACCGAGAGCGACGCCGCGGAAGATGTTGCCGCCTCCCACCACGATGCCGACCTGGACGCCAATGTCCAGAATCTTCTTGATTTCAGAGACCATGTAGTGCAGCGTATCCCGGTTGATGCCGAACTGGTCGTGCCCCATCAGAGCCTCACCGGAGAGCTTGAGCAGGACTCGCTTGTAGATCGGCTGAGGTTTCTTTTTTGTCTCTTTCATTTGAACGATTCTCCAGTTGCCGCGGCGGCAGGCGGTGAATTAGCTATTAACGCTTATTTCGAGCCAAAAGGCATGATACTGCAAAGCCGCTCCCGTGCGCCATGAAGATGCGCGTGAACTGGTATGGATTTCTTGGACAGATGTAAGACGGAATTATTTTAGGCATCCGGCTTTTCAATTTCTCGAAAAAATTTCTGTCGTAATCAGCAGCATTCAAGACACCGTTTCCTGTTTCTCCTTCTGGCGCTGCTGCCGGTACTCTGACGGGGGGATGTTGCCGATCACTGAGCAAGGCCGGCGGTTGTTGTAAAAATCGATATAGAAGGCAATGCTGTC
>NZ_JAKNCT010000005.1 GCF_022134585.1 Mesosutterella porci | reverse complement strand
ATTGGCCGCCGCCGCATGGGATCGCTTCTCAAGCGCCGCTTTGGAACAGAGGTGTGCGAGACCACCCTGCAGCGGGTCATGAACCGCCATCACTTGGGAGCTCTGATCCGTCGGACTCGCAAGGCCAAGCCTCAGGCTGGGAAGGCAACTCAGCAGCAACTCCCGGATAATATGCTCAATCGCCAGTTCTGCGCAGACAAGCCCATGTTTCGGCTGGTCACGGATGTTACGTACATCCCTTACTTTGAAAACGGCGAATGGCACTGGGGATACCTGTCCCTGGTCCAGGACCTGTTCGACCGGTCTATTGCTGCCTGGGTGTTCTCGAGGACCCAGGACACAGCGCTGGCGGTCGCCACTCTGCAGATCCTGTCGTTCCGCAAATTTGCTCCCGGAGCCATGCTTCACAGTGACCGCGGGAGCATCTATACCTCGGAGATCTTCCGGCAGCTGCTTGCTGATATGGGCGTGGCGCAAAGTTTCTCTCGCACGGCCAACTGCTATGACAATGCCACCATGGAGAGCTTCAACGGCACCTTTAAGGTCGAATCCCTGTATAACTCCCTGCTCAGCAGGGAGAAGCCGAGCTTCCAGGAACAGAATGACAGCATTGCCTTCTATATCGATTTTTACAACAACCGCCGGCCTTGCTCAGTGATCGGCAACGTCCCCCCGTCAGAGTACCGGCAGCAGCGCCAGAAGGAGAAACAGGAAACGCTGTCTTGAATGCTGCTGATTACGACAGAAATTTTTTCGAGAAATTGAAAAGCCGGATGCCTAAAATAATTCCGTCTTACATCTGTCCAAGAAATCCATACCAGTTCGAAAGAGATAGCGGAAGAGGCGAAAGCCAAGGCCGCGGACAAAGCAAGCGAAGAAGGTGTTGGCACCGGTGTACAGACGGCGACCAGCAAGGACACGACAAATGGAAAAAGCGCAGGACCAATCAAGCCTCGATTCGATACTCTCGACCCTGCAAATAAGCGTAACGCCTTTAGAGCGCTCGTCTTTAGCAATTTACGACGGAGATTCGGACTATCCCTACAGAACGGTACGGAGCGTCAAAAACGGCTGTCGTCTGTGTATCGAAGTGAATGGAAAGTGGCAGAGACCGGAGTACGCGGATCCGGTGGAGCCGATGGGGGCCGGGTATCCGTATTGGACGAAGGAAGAACTCGAGGACGCAATGGACGACGACTTTCTGTTCAGCTGAAGCCAATTGCGATATGGAGCCCGGGGCGTGGCGTTTCAGATGTCCTGAATGCCATAGCAAAAAAGGAGTCACGTTGCAAAGGAGCACGCGGCCAAGTTTGAGGAATTCTCCCCTACAAAAGAAGCGGCTCAAGCTTTCCAGAAAGCGATCCTCAATGTAAAAAAGGAACTTGGCCCTGTCGGCGCCTGCGTCGATGAGTCAACCGTTGCTGATCTCTTTAGGGACGACGTAGACCGGAGCAAGTATCGGATATTCCTGACCCACGATAAGAAGGCCGGCTTCATCATCAAGAATGGCGACGATCTCGTCTCCGTTTTTAGCAGTAATGACAGCGGGGCGGGCAGCGCCGTTATTGAATGCGCCATAGCCGCAGGCTCGACTGCTACGACACGATACTGCCGACCTTCTATGCCGCGCACGGTTTCCGCCATGTCGCCCGGCTCAAGTTCGATCCCAAATACGCCCCCGCCGATTGGGACTACAGCTTCTTCTCTGGAAAGGCAGACGTATCGGACGGCAAGGGCGGGACAAAGAAGTCGAAAAATTTCAATGATGGAAAGCCTGACATTATTTTCATGGTCTATGACAAGGACTCCAATGGGTTCTCGAGCCAGCTGGAGGATCTGCCAGAGACCGATGGCGCCAACTACGGTGAGCCCTACGTTTCCGACGCTGTAAAGAAATAAGCTAAAGCGAACAAGGCTGTCACTGAAACAGTGGACGCGGCCTCCACGCCTGCGCCTTCAGCCAAGGGACCTGCGGACGAAGAGCTTCATTCTCGCAAACAGCCCGCGCTAAGCAACGATGACGGATATCGCGGGAGCTACAACCCGCGCACCCACACCGTCACGCTGACGCGCGACGCGGATGTCACCACCGTCGTGCACGAGATGAGCCACGCTTATCTTGAGCGCCTGATGGAGATGTACGCCGCGGGCAAACTGCCTCGCCTGTTGGCCGTGGACGCCAAAGCGATCCTAGAGCATTTCGGAATCACGGCCGACGACTGGGCTGGCATGAGCACGGCGCAGAAGCGGAAGATCCACGAGTGGTTTGCATACAACAGCGAGATCTATCTCGGGCAGGGCAAAGCGCCGACGCTTCGCCTGACTCGGCTGTTCCACCGGTTCGCGACGTGGGTCCAGCAGGTCTACAAGGACGGCGGAAATGTCCAGCGCGTCCTTGGCATTATGTTTAAGGACGAGTTTGGCGAGCCCCTAGAGGTCCTGCCTAGAGCGGCAAAGCAGACGCTGGCCCACATGTACAGCGACTCGGCGCTGACCGGGCGCAAGTCGTGGGGGGCGAACGCTGTCACAGAGAAAAGAACAGAGCCCGCGGGAGAATTCAGACAAGGATGGATGAACGACAGATTTGCCGACGCAAAGAAGCGGATTGCTCGAATCGTCCAAAGAGTCAGAGATGGTCTGTCAACCAATGCGCACGGAAGAGATTCCTTTGAAGATTATCTGCAGGTCAGCGAAGAGACAGCGGAATGTATTGGTAAACTCGGATTTGATGTTCATGGTTACGTTCACAGCTTGACCGATGCCTCTGTTGCTCACGCCTTAGGACGGCATGGCAATCAGATGGAAGAAAGAGAAAATCAAATTCCCCTAACCGACTCGGATTTTTTTCGTTTGCCAGAGGTCGTTAATCGCCCTGACGAGATTGAATACGCGGGGAGGTCTGGGAATTCTGGGAATAACGTTCTGCGCTTCAGGAAGACCTTCCCAGACGGAACTAATATTTTCGTGGAAGAGATACGAACCGGCCGCAAGAAGCTCATGCTTCTCACGGCCTATAAGAAAGTTCCCACAGCACTGGATGCAAGACCTCAAAAGAGGAATCCCCCGCTCAAACGTCCGAAACGCTCTGCGAGCAACCTTCCTGAAGAAAAGATAACAGAATTTTCGGACGATAGCGAACTGAAACAGAAGAATGTTAGAGCAACGCGACTATGTCACACCAAACCAAGGGACTTTGACATAGGCTGGCAACGCGATTCTGTCACAAGCCGGCAATCGGCATGACAGTTCCCGGCAAAGCGACTTTGTCACACAATCAATTCAGAGAGCCTGTTTTTTAGGAGTCAATATGAAAAACTCGCTTCCTGAAAAAGTCCCGGGATCCAAAGTCAGTGCAGAGGAGATCTTCGGGCAAGTCGTCTACGGTCTGCTTTCTCCTCCGGAGGCGGCCAAAGTGATGAAACTGAGCGTGCGGCAGTTTTATCGCAGGCTGGCCGCTTGGAAAAGGGGTGAAGCTTTAGACTAACCCTTAAAGTTTAGACACTCTGTTTTTGAGTTGAATCTTATCCCAAAGCGCCCGCCATCCGTCGGGCGCTTTCATATTCTGCAGAGTATTCAGCAGGGGTTTTCCAGCCTGTGCGCTTGCTGATGCGCTCCTGGTTGTACCAGCGGATCATGTCCGGCAAGGCATCGATCAGTTCCTGAGCGGTTTTGAATTTCCGCTCCTGCCCGTAGAACAGCTCCACTTTGAGCCTCCCGAAGAAAATCTCGATGATTGCATTGTCAAGGCAGTTACCCTTGCGGCTCATGCTTTGCCGCATCCCCATCCGGGCCAGGGCACAGCGGTAAGTGCTGTGCTGGTACTGCCATCCCATGTCGCTGTGCAGCAGCGATCCTGCCAGGCTGACGCCGCGCGCATCCATGTTTCGCTTGAAGTCATCGAGCATGGCTTTGATCAGGGACAGGCTCTGGCAGGTGCCGCAGGAAAGCCCGGCAATCTCGCGGCTGTACAAGTCCATGATGGGCGAGAGGTACACCCACAGGCCATGGACGCTGAACATCGAGATGTCGGTGACGAAGCTCCTGAACGGAGTCGGCGGGTTGAAATCCCGCTTGAGCTCATTGGGAATGCATCAGTGCGCATCGCCCTTGCAGGAGCTGTACTTGCGCCGGGCAGTCCTGCCGGCGATGCCCATCTCCTTCATCAGCCTGTACACGGTCTTGCGGTCCAGGGAGAGGTCAGTCTCGGCCTTGAGGGCATGGGTCAGGCGGTCATACCCGTAGCAGCTCCTGTGGCACTTCCAGGTCTCCAGGATGCCCTGTTTGGCGGCGGCGTACTTGTCCGGGCCAGCGGATAGTTTCGCCTTAGTTCATCGATCGCTTTCACAATCAGCGCCCGCCGCTGCTTTTGAGTGAGTCGTGGACTAAGGCCTCGAATTTTTTTAACAGGTCAACCCTGCATTCGCGCTCCTCCTTAAATGCCTTGAGCAGGCCTGCCTGCTTCCTGCACAGTTCCTCGAGCTCCTGCCTGGTGGCTCCGGGCTTTATCTCCGGCAGCTTTTTGTCAAGCGGGTCAGGAGCCCGGGACCTGGGATTCTTTGGCCGACGGCCGCGCCGCACCGGCAGGGGCTTTCCGCTTCTTGCTTTCTTCAAGACGACACTGAGGCTGCCTGTGTTCTTGAAGCCATATTTGATGCAGGCTTGCAACAGCGATAATCCGTTGTCCAGGTCGGAAAAGATGCTCTGAAGCAGCTCCTCAGTGATTTCAGGCGACTTGTAAGCGGGATCGTAGAGCTCGCGGCAGCCGGCCTTCTCAAATGCCACCCAGGAATCCACCTGCGTTGCGGCAATGCCGAAATGGCGGGCGGCGCCTGAGTTGGCGCGCCTCGCGGCGTATTTGACGACATTGATGCGTTCTTGGAAGGTGAGGCGTTTGACCATGGTAGACACTCCTTTTGAATAATAGGGGGTGTCTTAACTTTTTGGGTCAGTCTACTTGCAGCCCCCCCTTCCTCGGGGCGCTCAAAGCCCGATCAGGCGCTCGGGGTGCGAGTAGACGTTGGCGCTGCCCCTGCGGCAGAAGCCCGCGAGCGTCATTCCGGCTTTTCGGGCCAGGTCGATCGCAAGCCCCGTGGGGGCGGAGACGGCCAGCAGGATCTCTACGCCGCAGAGCGCCGCCTTCTGAACCATCTCAAAGGACGCCCGGGAGCTGATCAGCAGCGCCCCGTGGCGCCAGCCCTTCTGCACCCGCATGCCGAGCAGCTTGTCGAGGGCCACGTGCCGGCCCACGTCCTCGGCCCCTCCGGCAAGCGACCCGTCCGGGCTGATCCAGACGGCGGCATGGGTGCAGCCGGTGAGGCTGCCCAGCTGCTCGACCTTCTTCAGGTACCTGAGGGCGCCTTCGTAGTGCCTCATGCTGAAGGTCTCCTCGCGGCCCACGGGCCCCGCAGCGTGCGTGACGCCGCGCAGGCTCTCGATGCCGCAGATCCCGCAGCCCGTGCGGCCGGCCATCGAGCGGCGGTGATCCTTCAGCTTCCAGAAGCATTCGGAGGAAATCCGCATCGACACTTCGTATCCCCCGCAGGCCTGCCTCGCCTCAATGTCGTAGAGGCAGGAAGCGTCGGGGATGATGCCTTCTGACAGGGAGAACCCGAGCCCGAAAGCCTCCAGGTCCTTCGGAACGGCCATCATCACGGCGTGCGATATCCCGTTGTAGACCAGCGCCACGGGGGCCTCTTCGGCCACCCAGTCCGTTTCATCGGCCGGAGCGTTCATGCGGCGCATGCCTACGGTGCGCGCTCCCATCAGCTTGACCTCCGGGCCGCCCTCGGGCGCGTCGCTCAAGGTCCCCGCGCCGAAGCCTGCCGCCGCGGCGCAGACCTCCATTGCTTCGTTTTCCCAGACGTTCATGGCCGGATCTCCCCAGTGTGTTTTCTGCCAGTCACAAAAGCCGCGGCTCAGCGCCGGGGTTGCCCGGCGTAGAAGGCCTCGAGCCCCGACATCACGATTTCCTCCACCTCGGGGGTGAACCGTTCGGAGTCTTTGGAAAAGACCGTGGGGAAGGCGCTTCCGCAGTGCCTGCACAGGTGCAGCCGGTGCTCTTCGTCGGCCTCGTCATGGACGTAGGAGAGGTCGGAGACGACTTGGGTGCCGCAGTGCGCGCAGCGGATCCGCTCGAAAAGCCAGTCGGCCCCGCAGCAGGTGCAGTAGAGGCGCTTGACGCTGCCGTTGCTCTGGGTCTCGGCCACGCAGGCCACGGCGGCCTCCGAGCCGCAGACCGGGCAGCGAAGCGGCCGGTTGTGGTGGGCGTAGTCCCGGATGAGCGGATCGATCCGCCTCGAGGCCGCGTCAGCCGCGGCTTCGAGGAACACCCGCAGCGTGAGGCCCAGGACGGGCAGCACGTAGGAGTCCAGCGCGGGCAGCCCGGCGGCTTTTTCCTCCACCTCGGCGAGCCACGCCATCGGATCCCGGGCGGCCAGCTGCAGCGCGGAGGCATCCGCATAGGCGGAAAAATCGACGGCCTCGAGCGCCCCGGACTCCTGCGGCCCGAGCCCCCCGCGCAGGGCGGCGGCGATTTCCCCGGCGGCCTCGAGGAACTGCCCGGGGTCGATCTCCGGGGCTCTCGCCGACAGCAGGCTCGCGCGCCCGAGGGCGGCCGACTTGATCTCCTGATCCGACCATTCGGGCGCCGGGCGGTCGAGCCTCGCCCTAAGCTCCGCGGCCTTGAGGAGCGCCGGGGCGAAGGCCCTCAGATTGGCGCGGACGCTCTCGTCCTTGTGCGAGGCGTAGTGCGTGACGGCTTTTTCAATTTTCTTTGCGTTGAGCATCAGGAAAATCTCCTTTTCTTGTTTTTAAGGCGAGGCTTTTGGGGGGCCTGCGTCTGGAAAGAAGCCGCTTCATGCGGGCCTTCAGGGCTTCTTTCCGGACGGGCCTCCCGCCCGGAGAACCGGAGCGGGAGGCGCCCCTTGAGTTTCAGGCTCAGGCCTTTCCTTCCTTTTCGTCCTTCACTTCAGTGACGTTCTTGCCCAGCGCGAGCTCCTGGTTCGCCCAGTAGCCCCAGTGGTAGGCGGCGTCGGCCTCGCTCACCTTGCCGTCGCCCCACATGATCCGGGCGGTGCCGCGGTAGGGCTGCCAGATGCCCGCGCCGAGGTAGATGTGCGCGAGGCTCAGGATCACCGTGAGGCAGAAGAAGACGTCGTGGACCAGCCGGGCCGCGAGCAGCGTCTCGGCGCCGAAGGCCACTTTGGCGCCCCCGCCGGGCAGCAGCCCGGTGTTGAGCCAGAGCACGAGGCCCGAGAGCGCCATGAACAGGCAGCAGAACACGAGTCCGCCGTCAGCCAGCCTCTGGGCGGACTTCACGTGGTGCTGCGGGGGCATGTGCACCTTCGCGGGCGCAAACAGGTAAAGCGGGAACTTCATCGCCCAGGCGACGTCGTCCTTGTCCCACTTGCCGAAGATGTCCTCCTTGAAGAGCTTGGCGGCTCCCTTAGGGGACCTGAGCAGCGAGTAGATCGGGAAAAGGATGAAGGGTATGGCGATGATGCGGTGCAGGACCCTCATCACGTGGGTGAAGCGCCCGCCCATCAGGTCTCCGCCCAGGCTCGGGACGAAGACGAAGACGCCCGTGACGGCGAGCCCGATGCAGGCGATGGCCACCACGCCGTGCGTGACCCGGGTGAGCAGCGAATGGCGCTGGATGTAACGTGTCATGATCGGCTCTCCTTATTTTCCAGACGCTTCTTTTTCAAGAAGTTCCTTGACTTCGCGGTCCGCCTTCGCGCGCTGCTCAGGCGTCCAGCTCTTCTTGGCCTCCTCGAGCGAGACCTTCTTCCTGCGGTAGCCGGCTGCGGCGGCAAACGAAACCGCGAGCCCGGCCACGACGGCGGCGGTCCCCACGCCCGTGACGGCCTTCATGCCGCGGATGGCGCCGAGCACGGCCTTCGGATGCGGGTCAGTGGGCAGCCCGTAGGCCTCGTGGCCGTACTGGCAGACCGTGAGGATGTGCAGGCCGCCGCATTCCTTCTCGCCGTAGAGCTCGGCCTTTTCGAATCCCTTTTTCTTCAGGAATTCGACCCTGGCGCGCCCGGCGGCGATCATCTTCTCGCGCGGCCCGAACTTGAGCGCTTCGGGCTGGCAGGTCTTCACGCAGGCGGGGACGCCGCCCTCCTCGATGCGGTCCATGCACAGCGTGCACTTGTCGACGATCCCGTCGCCGGGGCGGTAGCGGGGCACGTCGAAGGGGCAGCCGCTCTGGCAGAAGGTGCAGCCGTTGCACTTTTCCGGGTCAATGGCGACGATGCCGTTTTCCTTCTTGTAGAGGGCGCCCGAAGAGCAGGCCTTCACGCAGCCCGCGTCCGTGCAGTGGAAGCACGAGCGGCGGCCGATCGCCAGGTTGATCGGATGGTACTTGTCGCCCGACTCGGTCTCCTTGAAGGTCATGATGAGCCGGGTGTCGCCGTTTAAATCCGGCGGGCACTGGTAGGACCCCGTGAAGGGCGTGGCGTTGAGCCCCAGCGGGGACGGAAGGACGTTCCACTGCTTGCAGGCGACCTGGCAGCCCTTGCAGCCCGTGCAGTGCGAAGCGTCGAAAAGTATGGCGACTTCCTTGTTGTTAGCCATCTGTATCTCCTAAATTCTCTGCGCGCATCAAGCCGCTTTCTCAAGGTTGACGAGGAACGCCTTGTACTCCGGGATCCAGGAATTCGGATCTCCGACATTGGGGGTCAGGTCGTTCACGTTGTCGCCGGTGGCGAACTTCGTGGCCCAGGAGAAGTGGTGCGGCATGCCGACGACGTGCACGGTCTTGCCCTCCACCTGCATCGGCTTCATGCGGATCGTGACCATGGCGGGCACCTTGACCGAGCCGCGCTTGTTCCAGACGCGGACCATGTCGCCGTTCTTGATGCCCTTTTCCTTGGCAAGCTCGGTGGAAATCTCGATGAAGTTGCTGGGCATGATCTCGTCGAGCCAGGGGATGTTGCGGGTCTGGGTGCCGGACTGCCAGTGCTCGACCACCGAGTAGGTCGTGACCGCGTAGGGGAACTCCTCGGGGGTGCCGCGCTGCACGGAGGGATCGTCGGCAAAGCGCATGCAGGGGTTCGAGCCCTGCCCGTTCAGGCCGTTCTTGACCGGGGCCTCGAGCGGCTCGAAGTGCTCGGGCAGCGGTCCGTCGGCCATCGGATAGGCGAAGAGCCTGGCGCGCTGCTCCCAGGTCATGAAGAACGCGTTGTCGTCGGGGCCCTTCGCGGTGACGAAGTCGCCCACGTCGTTCTGGATCCACTTCTGGCCGTCCCAGGCGACGAGCGCCTTTTTCGGGTTCCAGGGCCGTCCCTGCGGGTCGGCCGAAGCGCGGTTGTAGATGATCCTGCGGTTCGCGGGCCAGGCGAACGACCACTGCGGGAAGAGCCCGAGCCCGGTGGGGTCTTCCTTGCCGCGGCGCGCGGTGGGCTGCTTCATCGGGTCCATCTTGTCGGCCTCGTTGTTGTAGTAGCCCGAGAAGATCCAGATGCCGCAGGCGGTCGAGCCGTCGGCGCCGAGCTCGCTGTAGCCCTTGAGAAGCCGGCCGCTGTCGCACTCGTAGCCGTTGATCGCCCAGCACAGCGCGCGCAGGTCGGGCTTGCCGTCGATCGTGTAGTCGAAGTTCGCCTTGAGGATCTGGTCCTTGCAGGCGCCGCCTTCCTTGTCGTAAAGCGCGCGGATGTGGGCCCAGAGGTCCATCATGATCTCGAAGTCGGACTTCGCCTCGCCGGCGGGCTCCACGGCCTTCTGGCGCCACTGCATCCAGCGGCCGGAGTTGTTGATCGAGCCCGCCTTCTCGTAGATGAGCGCGGCCGGCAGGAAGTAGACCTCGGTCTTCACGTCCTCGGGCTTCATGTCCGGGGCTTCCCAGAAGGTCGAGGTTTCCGTCTGGAACCAGTCGGCGACGACCATCCAGTCGAGGTTGGCCATCGCATGGCGCACGTGCTTCGCGTTCGCGGCTGAGTGTGCCGGGTTCATGCCCCAGACGAAGTAGCCCTTGATCTTGTTGTCGCGCATCTCGTTGAACGACATGATCGTGGAGTAGTCTCCGCCGTCGCGGCCCACGCCGATCTTGGGCAGCAGGTCGTAGCAGTAGTCGTTGTCGTAAGTCGCGTTTTTGCCGAACCATTCCTTCAGGGCCGAGACCCAGAACTTCGGTTTGTTCGAGTAGTAGCCGGCTGCGTAGGTTTCGCGCGAGAGGTAGTCGGCGAGCGTCGGGTGCTTGTTCGCGTCAGGCCAGTTGAGGTAGCCCGGGGCCTGGTGGGAGGTTGCGCCGACGTCGGTCGAGCCCTGGACGTTGGGCTCGCCGCGCAGCGCGTTGATGCCGCCGCCGGCCACGCCCACGTTGCCGAGCAGCAGCTGGATCACGCACATCGCGCGGCAGTTCTGCGAGCCGTAGGTGTGCTGCGTGAGGCCGAGGGCGTAGATGAAGGTGCCGGAGCGCTCGGGCTTGCCGGTCGAGGCGTAGACCTGCCAGACCTTCTTCATCACGTCGATGTCCATTCCGGTCACGCGCGAGACAGCCTCGGGGGTGTAGCGCGCGTAGTGGCGCTTCATGATGTTGAGCACGCAGTTCGGGTCCTTGAGCGTCATGTCGCGCTTGAGGATCTCCAGATCCGGCGTCTTGAACTTCGGGGTTCCGGGCTTCTTCACCCAGGCGAACTGCGAGCCCGCGTCGGTCTTCCAGGCCGCGGTCTTGTCGTAGTTGTAGCCCCAGGTCTTGTTCGAATAGCGCTTCGTCTTCGGATCCCAGCCCGAGAACAGGCCGGTCTCGGGATCGAAGCTGAAGTCCGGGCTGATCAGGCAAGCCGCGTTCGTGTAGTGCAGGACGTACTCTTTCTGGTAGAGCTCGTTTTGCAGGATGTAGTTGATGAGGCCGCCGAAAAAGGCGATGTCGGTGCCGGGGCGGATGCGCGCGTAGATGTCGGCGCGGGCCGCCGAGCGCGAGAAGCGGGGGTCGACCACGATCCAGGTTGCGCCTTTGTCCTGGGCGCGCTCGACCCAGCGCGAGGACAGCGGGTGGTTTTCGACGTTGTTCGAGCCGATCGTCATGAGGACGTCGGAGTTGGCGAGATCGCACCAGTGGTTTGTCATCGAGCCGCGGCCGAAGCTCGGGGCGAGGCCCGAGACGGTCGAGGAGTGGCACACGCGCGTCTGGTTGTCGATCGTGACCGAGCCGAGGCTGCGCGTGAACTTCTGTACGAGCCAGGCCTCCTCGTTGTTGAGCTGGGCCGCGCCGAAGGTGGCGATGCCGTCGCAGCGGTTCACGGTGACTCCGGACTCCTTCTCAACGAAGGTCGCGTCGCGGGTCTTTTTCACGTGGCGCGCGATTTCGCTGGCGGCCTGCTCCCAGCTGATCCTTTCCCATTTCTTCGAGCCCGGGCGGCGCACCATCGGATAGATGACGCGGTCGGGGTGCGCCTGGACGCGGCGGTCCGCGGTGACGATGCTGCGCAGCCCCCACATGGCCGCTCCCTTCGGGCACAGGCCGCCGAGGTTCACCGGATTGTCGGGGTCGCCCTCGAGGTTCACGAGCTCGCCGTTGCGCGTCGAGCAGATCGTGCCGCAGCCGCCGGAGCAGTAGCAGCAGATGTTGGTGAATTCCTGGACTCCGGTGAGCTTGTAGGGCGCCTTTTTATGGCCGGAGGCGGCAGCTGCGGCGCCGGACAGTCCGGTCCCGAGTCCTCCCAAAAGAAAACCGCGCTTAAAGAAACTTCTGCGGGAAACTTCCATTGTCAATCTCCTACGGTGGAGTGTTTTTTTAGTGGCTCCTGCCGCCTCTTTTTCCCCGTCTGGTCTCCCGGGGAACAGGTTCAGCGCGAGGCGGCCGAGTGGATTCAAAACAAGCCTGCTTCTTGTTTCAGATCCCATCTTCCACAGGCCTGCCCGCGGGAGGAATTCACCGCATGGAGGGGTGCCGCCTTCAAAAGCCGGACGCTTTCCCTTTTTTGAATGCGGCTTACGTAAACTTGTAGTAGTAAGTGTTTATACTTAGCGCATTTTTTCTATATCTGGAGCACGTTCCGGCTATTCTTTGCTTGAATAACGATAAAAACACGGTAGATACAAAGCCTATACCGCATTTATGGGATTGCTCGAAAATTTGTTTTATGTATTAGGTAACTCGTTATTAATAAATAAGAATTTCTTCTTATGCGGGACGCTTCGGATCCTGCATAACGCTTGTGCGGGATGCGCCTTTGCGGGAGCGGCCTCCCGCGTAAAAGGGATCCCTGCGGGACGGTCCTGAAGGAGGCGCGAACCCGCGGCGGTGCGCGCCCGGGCGCTTTGAGGCCGGAAGGGGAAAAGAGGCTGCTGTGCCGGCCTCACTTCCCCAGCCTTCAGCGCTCCTTCTGCCCGTCCTGCCCGGCGCTGAAGCCGTGACCGCCTTCCAGGCGCAGCCCTGCAGGAAGCGGGCCAGAGCGGGCTCGAGCGGCTTTTCGCAGCCTCCGCGGTAGGCGAGGCCCTCGGGCGAGCGGCCGAAAAGCGATGAGTAGAGCACGGCGCCGTAGAGGTAGGTGCCGGCGGCCGACGGATGCCGCCCGTCGGGCATCCGAAGCTTCGCCCGCCCCGTTTTTTCAGCTAGTTCAAAGGCGAGCCCGACCGGGATCACCTTCAGGCGGGCTTCGCGTCCGGCCCGAAGCGCCTCGCGGCCTCGGCCTGGGCGAGGACTCCGCGGCGGTAAAAGCCGGAGTGCCCCGCAGCCGCAGCGGCCGAATTGCCCTGCAGGATCACGATGCCGGGCCCCGGGAGGCCGCCGCGCGACCGGAGCAGCTGCGGCAGCGGATGCGCGGCGACGGCGCCGCCGCTCACCGCCTCAAGCGTGACCTCGGAGCGCAGCCGGGGCCTGGTCTCCCGCATGAGCCCGCGCAGGACTTCGTCCACGCCGCAGTTGTAATAAGAGTAGGAATTTCTGGCGATCAGGATGCCCGGGGGCTGTCCGGCCGGGGACGGCCGCGCTTTCCGCAGGACGCAAAAAAGCCGCCGCATCCGGGCCTGGGAGGGTATGGCGGCGGACGCAGCGGCCGGGGAAGCAATTTTTTAAGGCTGCTTCCAGCCGTAGAATTCCGTCACGGTCTTCCAGGCGATTCTGCGCAGGAACTGGGCGGTCTCGGGCGGCAGGGGCTTTTCGCACTCGCCGAGGTAGTTGATCGCCTCGGGCGACTTATGGAAAAGGACCGAGTAGAGCACCGCGCCGTAAAGGTATGAGCCCGCGGCGCTCGGGTGGCTCTTGTCGGGCTGGTACATCACGAGATCGGGCTTCTCCTTGAGCGCTTCGGCGAAGGCGAGCCCCACGGGCACGACACGCACGCCGGCTTCATTGCCGATCTCGATCGTGCGGTCGGCGATCTTTTTGATGTCGGCGGGCTTGTTCTGGCGCGGCCAGGTCATGACCAGCAGCGGGGTGCTGCCCGCCTCGCGCACGAGCTTCGCGTCCTGCACCGCGTACTTGCGGAAGTAGGGCAGGCGCTTGTCCGAGGTGGCCGCCTCAGAGTGCCCCTGCATGATCACGACGTCGAACATCGGCTTCGTGAGCCTGCCGTTTTCCACATGGGCGTACGGATCCTGCTCATGCGGGCTCAGGTAGAACTTCATGTCGTGGAAGGAAAGCGGCCCCGAGCTGATGGTGATCATGCGCGTCTTCATGCTGAGCTTCGGATTCGACTCCTTCATGAAGCCGCGCAGGTAGCCGTGCACGCCGCAGTTGTAGAAGGAGTATGAGTTTCCGATCAGCAGGGCCACCTTCGGGGCTTTGGCGATCGGTTCGGTGACCTGGGGCTTCACCGTGTTTTCCAGGGCTGCGGCCGACCCCATCAGGGTCATGACGGCCGCTGCGCAGATGCACTTCTTCCACATCGTATTCATTGCCTTCTCCTTTTTACGGGCCGCGGGGCCTTCGTTTCGGCCGGCCCAAGCGGCCCGCGGGGCCGCTGCGGCGAAACTCGGCTTCATGGGCCATACGAAGAGCATAGGATGGCGCCGCCCCCTTCCCAAGACCCTTTGCCCAAAATAGTTTTGCAGTTTGCGCAAAGGGAAAAGAGGGGACGGAGGGTTCCTGCCGGTCAGGTTCTGTAGAGCTCCTTCTTGTCCCAGCGGCCGGAGTCCTTCGGCAGCGCGACGATGCCTTCCACCTGCGACTCGTAGAAGGCGAAATGCTTCTGCATGATCATCGCGTACCACTCGAGGAAAATGCGGATGCGCTTCAGGTGCCAGGTGGAGCGGCTGGTCACGATGAAGCACTCGAGGGGCGGCCTGAACCAGCCCGGAAGGATGGGAACGAGCGTGCCCTTGTTGAGGTCCTGGTAGATCTGCACGAGCGGCATGTCCACGGCTACCCCCAGGCCGTCGAGGAGCGCGGTCCGGATCGCGAGAATGTCGGTCGAGCGGGTGCAGGTGGAAAAAATGACCGGCTCGGTGCGCTCCCCGCGCTGCAGCGCCCGGGTCTCCGGCCTCACCGGCCCGTTGTAGACGAGGCCCGCGTGGTTCTTGAGCTGCCGCGGCTCGAGCGGCATGCCGTGCTGCTCGATGTAGAGCGGACTCGCCACCGGCAGGTAGACGTTGCGCCCGCGGCTCATGAAGCACAGCCCCGGCAGCTGCGGCACGCCGGTGAGCGTCGCCACGTCGCACAGGCCCTTCTGCACGTCGCTTTCCTTGAATCCGGTGAGGATTTCCACTGTGATGGCGGGATAGAGTTTCTTGAACTCCTGCAGCAGCGGGATGAGCTGCCGCGAGGCGAACCCCGGTGCGGAGGACAGGCGGATGTTCCCCGAGAGCGTTTTCTTGTCGTCCATCAGGGTCTGCTTGAGAGACTCGTGGGCCCTCAGGATCGGCGTGATGCGCTTGAGCGCAGTCTGTCCCGCCTCGGTGAGGGTCTGGGGGCGGGAGCTGTGGCGGATCAGCGCGCAGCCCAGCGCCTTCTCGAGTCCCGAGATGGCGCGCGAGATGCTGGAGACTTCCACCTGCAGGGCGTTCGCGGCGGCCGTGAGTGTTCCGGCTTTCGCGAAGGCGGCGAAGTAGCGCCAGCAGGTCAGATCATCGGCTTTTGACATGGGCTAATGGGTATAAGATGCTGCTTATGCATAGGATTATGCACTTTTGGAAGCTCCGCCGCCCTGGGACGGCCGGGCTTCGCGGTTTGCCCCTGCCGCAAAATAGTTTTGCAGTGAGAGCGTTGTGAAGCTTCTTTCAAATTAAGACACTTTGCTTAACAAATCAAGCTTAGGCTCAAAAAGGAGGCCGAAGTGAAGCGTGACGAATTTTTCTGGATCTCTGAAATCAACAAGGCGACCGTCGTCGTCAACCTGAAGCACGGCCTTCTCACTAGGCAGCTCGCCTCCGAGGCGGCGCGGGGAATCGCCGCGGTCGAAAAGGCCGCGGAAGAAGATCCCGCAAAGCGCGTGAACAAGTACATCACCTATGAGCCGATGCTCATTGCCGCCACCGGCCCCGAAGTGACCGCGATTCATGCAGGCCGCTCGAGCCAGGACATCCTCTCGACGATGAGAGTCGCGATCGACCGCGACGACGCGCTTTCCATCTGCGGGGCGCTCGATGCCGTGATTGAAAAGATGCTGGAGCTCGCCCGCGCGAACCGCGGCACGATCGTCCCCAACTACACGAACGGCGTGGCCGCGCAGCCCAACAGCTACGCGCACTACCTGCTCGGCTTCATCGCCGCGTTCCAGCGCGACCGCGAGCGGCTCGCGCAGTGCCTCGTGCGCAGCAACGAGTGCTCCATGGGCGCTACGGTTCTCAACGGCACCGGCTGGCCGCTGGACCGCAGGGCCATGGCCGAGGCGCTCGGGTTCGACCGTCCGCGCCGCAACGCCTTCGACTGCACTTGCGAGACGCCCGTGGACTTCCCGCTCGAGGTCGCCTCAATCGCCGGCTCGATTGCGATCCACGTGGGTTCTTTTGTGAGCGACGTCATGGTCCAGTATGCGCAGCCGCGCCCCTGGATCATCCTGCAGGAAGGCGGCGAGAACACCTACGTGTCCTCCGCGATGCCCCAGAAGAGGAACCCCGGGCTCATGAACAACTGCCGCGCCGACGCCTCCGACGTGCTCGCCGAAATGAACGCGGTCTACATCCGCGCCCACAACCTCGTGCCCGGCATGGTCGACGGCAAGAGCTCGGCCAAGAACAGCCGCATGGCCTCCCGCGCGGTGGCGATGCTGCAGCGCTTCCTCAAGGTGCTGGGCGCGCTGCGGATCAACCCGGAGCGCGCTCTCGAGGAGCTCAACAGCGACTGGACGGCCTCGCAGGAAATCGCCGACCGGCTGATGCGCGACCACGGACTGCCCTTCCGTATCGGGCACCACATGGCCAGCCGCATGGTTTCCTGGGCCCGCGCGAACAACGTGCTGCCGAAGGCCTTCCCTTACGAGCAGATGAAGAAGATCTACCGCGAGGAGATCGAGCAGGAGTTTCCCGAGGCCTCCCCGGAGCTGCCGCTGAGCGAGGCGGAGTTCCTGGACGCCCTGGATCCGAAGAAGATCGTGGAGGGCAGGAAGACCGAGGGGAGCTGCGCCCCGGCTGAGGTGGACGCGATGATCAAGGAGTTCGGCGCGAAGCTTGAGGCCGGGAAGGCCGAGGCGCAGAAACTGCGCGCTCAGATCGACAGTGCCCTCGAAAAGCTCGAAGGCGAGTTCAAGGCCTGCATGTAACGGCCGGCAGGAAAGACTCCGGCTGATGGCTTCTGGATAAAAGAGGGGGATTCGGAATAGACTAACCCTTAAAGTTTAGGCACTCTGTTTTTATCCCAAAGCGCCCGCCATCCGGCGGGCGCTTTCATATTCTGCAGAGTATTCAGCGAAGGGTTTCCAGCCTGTGCGTTTGCTGATGCGCTCCTGTTGTACCAGCGAATCATGGCCGGCAAGGCATCGATCAGTTCCTGGGCGGTTTTGAATTTCCTCTCCTGCCCGTAGAACAGCTTCATTTTGAGCCTCCCGAAGAAAATCTCGATGATTGCCCTGTCAAGGCAGTTACCCTTGCGGCTTATGCTTTGCCGCATCCCCATCCGGGCCAGGGCGCTGCGATAGGTGCCGTGCTGGTACTGCCATCCCATGTCGCTGTGCAGCAGCGATCCTGCCAGGCTGACGCCGCGCGCATCCATGTTTTGCTTGAAGTCATCGAGCATGGCCTTGATCAAGAGCATGCTCTGGCTGGTGCCGCAGGCAAGCCCGACAATCTCGCGGCTGTACAAGTCCATGATCGGCGAAAGGTACACTCACTGGCCATTGACGCTGAACATCGATATGTCGGTGACGAAGCTCCTGAACGGAGCCGGCGGGTTGAAATCCCGCTTGAGTTCATTGGGAATGCATTAGTGCGCATCGCCCTTGCAGGAGCTGTACTTGCGCCGGGCAGCCCTGCCGGCGATGCCCATCTCCTTCATCAGCCTGTACACGGTCTTGCGGTCCAGGGAGAGGCCAGCCTCGGCCTTGAGGGCATGGGTAAGGCGGTCATACCTGCAGCAGCTCCTGTGGCGCTTCCAGATCTCCAGAATGCCCTGTCTGGCGGCGGCGTACTTGTCCAGACCGGCGGCAAGCTTCTTCTGGTAGCAAAACGTCTTGACGCTGAAGCCGGCAAGCCTGCACAGCAGGGCCAGCGGATAGTTTCGCCTTAGTTCATCGACCGCTTTCACAATCAGCACCCGCCGCTGTTTTTGAGTGAGTCGCGGACTAAGGCTTCGAATTTTTTAGCAGGTCAGCCCTGCATTCGCGCTCCTCCTTAAATGCCTTGAGCAGGCCTGCCTGTTTCCTGCACAGTGCCCCGAGCTCCTGCCTGATGGCCCTCGGCTTTATCTCCGGCAACTTTTCGTTAAGCGGGTCAGGAGCCCGGGCCCCGGGATCATTTGGCCGACGGCTGCGCCGGCAGGGACTTTTCACTCCTTGATTTCTCCAAGGCGATGCTGAGGTTGCCTGTGTTCCTGAAGCCGTATTTGATGCAGGCTTGCAAAAGCGATAATCCGTTGTCCAGGTCGAAAAAGATGCTCTGAAGCAGCTCCTCAGTGATTTTTGGCGGCTTGTAATCGGGCTCGTAGAGCTCACGGCGGCCGGCCTTCTCAAATGCCGTTCAGGAATCCACTTGCGTTGCGGTAATGCCAAAATTGGCGGGCGGCACCCGAGCTGCCGTGCATGGCGGCGTATTTGACGACATTGATGCGTTCTTGGAAGGTGATACGTTTGACCATGGAAGGCACTCTTTTTGAATATTACGGAGTGTCTTCACTTTTTGGGTCAGTCTAGGAAGGAGCCTCCTTTTTCCGCTGCCCGTCTGGGGGGCGGGCTAGCGCCGCCGGCGGCTTTTTTTAGGGCGAAAAAAACGGACTGCGCCTTCACTTCAGGCGCGGGCAGCCGCCCGCCGCCTTGAGGCCGAGAATCCGGCTCACGGCGCCGCTCAGCATGAGAAAGCCCGGCCCCATGCTTTCCATGTCCCCGATGTCGAAGTCTGGCCGGTGATGCCCCCGGGTGTTGCAGCCGTAGAGGAAAAATCCGGCGTTTTCGCCGCGCTCCACGACCCGGTGCATGTAGAGCGTGCAGTCGTCGCTGCCGGCCGCTTCATGCACGAGCATGGGTCTTGCGCCGGGAATCGCGGAGGCGCACTCCATAAGCAGGACGCAGGAGGCCTGCGTCGAGGTGATCGCATCGGCCTAGCCCGCCCTGCGGATGTCGGAGCGGACGCCCTGGGCGGCCGCGCTTCCGCGCACGGCCTCGATCGCGCGCGAGGCCATGAAGGCGTTGGCCTCGTGGGTGCTGCCGCGCACTTCGAACTCGAGGTGGGCGTGGGCGGGGGTGATGCTGCGGCCCTCTCCCGCGTTAAGCAGCCCGACCGAAACCCGGGTGTCGCCCTGGGAGGCGTGGGGAATGGCGGTGAGCAGCAGCGAAGCGGTCGCGGCCGCGATAAGGGGGCTTCGGCCCGCCTCCGGGCGGGAGCCCGCATGCGAGGCGATTTCGGTGAAGTTCACATCGAATTTTGTGGTCGCTATGAACCTTTCGGCGCAGACGCGAATCTCCCCGAGGCGGGCGGGGGCCTCGACATGGGAGCCTATGAACCAGTCGGCGTCGTCGACCGCTCCTGCGGACACTATGGCCGCGGCCCCGCGCGTGCCTTCCTCCGCAGGCTGGAAGATGAGCTTCAGCTTCCCGCACAGCTCCGAAAGGTGCGCGGCCGCCCTGCGCGCAAGGACAATGCCCTCGGCCGTGTGGGCATCGTGCAGGCGTGCATGATGCCGGGCCGACCGCAGCCTGAGGGCAGGAGGCCTGTCCGTCAGCTGTCCATGACCTTTTCGAGCGCCGCGGGATCTCGAGCGAGCTCGGGGCGCTCGGAGAGCACGATCATGAGCTTGAGCCTGGTTTTGGCGCCCGAGGCCTCCCCGCCGCGGACCGCGCCGTGCTTCTTCGAGTCTCCGACCGAACCGGGATAAGCGTAGGTCTCATAGGGGCGTCCGGCGAAGGCGCGGGTGGCTATGACGACAGCGACGCCCTGAGCGGCGGCCCTTGCGATGCCGTCCTCGAGTGCCGGCGGAATGTTCCCGCGCCCGTAGCCCTCGATCACAATGCCCTGGCAGCCCCGCGACAGCGCGAAGTCAATGTACTCGGGCCCCAGCCCGGTCTGGGCGGGAATGAGGTCGACCCGCGCCGTGAGGGCCCTGGGGTGAAAGACCTGGCGGCCGACCGGGGCGCGCCTGAAGATGACCCGATCCTGGTCGCAGTAGCCCAGAGGACCCCACCAGGGCGACTCAAAGGTGGCGCAGTTGGCGGAGTGGGTTTTCCGAACCTGGCCGGCCGCGTGTATGACGTTGTTGAGGACGACCAGAACCCCTTTGCCGCGGGCATTTTCGGAAGCGGCGGTCTGGACGGCGCAGTAGATGTTCGCGGGGCCGTCGGGCGAAGTGTCGGAGGCTCCCCTCATGGCGCCCACGACGCAGACCGGCTTGTCCGAACCGTGCAGGAGGTCGAGGAAATAGGCGGTTTCCTCCAGGGTGTCCGTGCCGTGCGTGATCACCGCGCCGGCTACTTCGCTGTCGGCCAGAGCGGATTCGATCTGCTGCGAGAGTTCGAACATCTTCTGCGGGCTCATGTTGCAGGAGGCGACGTTGGAAAACTCCCGGACCTCCACCCGGGCGAGGCTGCCCAGGCCGGGGACGGCGGCGGCAAGATCCTCGCCGCTGACGGCCGGGACGAGTCCTCCGCGGGCCTCGTCGTATTTCATGGCGATGGTCCCGCCGGTTGTAAACACGATGACTTTTTTCATTTTTTTGTCTCTTTTGTTTTTTAGGGAGCCAGAATCATTCATTTGCTGGACTGAAGGAAGGCGGCCGGCGGAGTGCTCCGCCGGCCTGCCGGTTCCTCAGCGCGTCAGACCAGCGTGAGGATAACCGTGATGATGAAGGCTACCAGGCAGCCGAAGAGGATGGAGGGACGCTGGAAGGCGTTCGCGGTCTTCAGGTCGGAGCCCGGGATCACCGGGATCACGGTCGCCAGGGCAGCCACGGGGCCGCCGGTGAGGAAATACTGGATGAGGGACGCGCCCGAGGCGGCCGCGAAGGCAGCGGCGAACGGGTCGGCCCCGGTGCCCAGAACCACCTGCAGGAAAGGCACCAGCACGGCCACTGAGGCCGCATAGGACTGCGTCATGAAGCCGGTGACGAAAGCGACGGCAAACATCACGAGGATCGGGGAGAGCGACAGCACCGGGGCGGCGAACTGCGAAATGGTGCTGACCAGGCCGATCTGCTTGATCACGGTCGACATGAACAGAAAGCCGATCGTGGCCACCAGCGGAGTGGCGATCAGGCCCACGCCCTTGAGCATGTCCTTTTCAGCTTCCTTGAAGTTCTTCGCAGCAAGCAGGGCGGTCACGATGGCCGCGGCTACGCCCACGAGGAAAATCGGCAGTCCGATCACGAACCCGATGAACAGGATCAGGAACGGGGTGAAGGCGCGCAGCGAGGTCGTGGTGTACTTCTTCGCCTTGATCTGCTCGATGACCTTCTCGCGGTCTGCAGCCGAAATGTTGACGCCCCTGCGGCGCATGTCGGCGATAACCCGGAAGTAGGACAAGGCGAAGATGGACAGCGCGGCGATGAGGCCGAGCACGTTGAACAGTCCGTAGCCGATGCCGGCCGTGGCGAGAATGGCGACCTGGGTCGGATGGGTGAAGCCCGCCAGGTTGCCGATGTGCCCTGCGTGGGCCTGGATGCCGGCCACCTTGTTGGGGTCAACGCCCAGACGGACAGCCGCCGGGCCGGTAATCACAGCAGTGATTACCGGCTGGGTGAATCCGGTGAGGGCGCCGATCAGGCCGGCGGCGATGCCGCCCGCGGTGCACACGCCCGGGCCCCCGCCTATTTTGTTGCCCACCAGGACGATGTCGCGCACGATGACGTCGAGGAAGCCGGTGGCCTGCATGATGCCGATGAACAGCAGGATGCCGGTCATGTCCGCGATCACGGGGTTGAGGCCCGCATTGATCATTTTGGCGATGGTCATCGGGGCTTTGCCGGATATCGGAAAGCCGGCCGCAATGCCCGCCACGGCGGCCCCGACGATGGCGGTGAGGTAGATAGGCGTTTTACCGGTGATCATGATGATCAGCGTGATCACCATCAGCACCTGAGCGATGATCATTTGAGTTGTCATGGCTTCTTCTCCCCAACAGCCGCGCCGCAGCCGTCGGGGCGGCTCCCCCTCGGGCTGTGCACGACAATGGAAAACAAGTTGTAAATAAAATCACGAAAAAAGCAGCTTTCTGGAGACTTCAGCATCCAGAATAGCACTTATTTTTACAAATTTTACCAAAAGAAGTAAATTATTTTTACTTTTTTGACGCATGACAAACAACTAATTATTACTAATTTTTACTTGTATAGGCTGAAAATGCCCAAATAGTTGGGAGTTCAGTTCCTTTTCGAGCAGAATTTTCGAGAGAAGTTGTATTTTCCAGTATGAAGACTACCGCCGCGTGAGGCGGGACTCCAGGGGAAGCCCCTGCATTTTGTTCGTCAGCTCGGTGGGCAGAATGGAATCGCGGGCGTTCTGGATGTGAAGCATCATGGCGGCCTTCGCCTGCTCCGGGTTTCCGTAGAGGATGGCGTTCACGATCCAGCTGTGCTCATCGGTGAGGATCTGGATGTGGCGCGCGGGGTTGCCGCTGAAGATCTTGACGATCATCAGCATGGTGGCCTTCATCTGATCGAGCAGCGCCTGAAGGGCCTCGATGTAGTAGTGGTTGTGGGTGGCCCGGGCCACCGCCATGTGGAAGGCCGTGTCCCGATCCATGTCGGAGTCCGTTCCCGGGGCCGTCCCGTCGGTGTTGCTGTGGTACTCGTTGATGACGCGCAGATAGGCGCGCCGGATGCTTTCCTTGTCCTCGGTCGTTGCCCGGAGCGCGGCAAGGTAAGCGATATTGCTCTCGAGCACAGACCGGTACTCGTAGCCCTGGAGCAGGTCGTTCCAGTTGTCTACGGTCTCGCTGTCGGGCAGCAGCGGCTGGGGCTTGCGCACGATAAAGGAGCCGGCTCCTCTCCTTGACTGAATGATGCCGTCTTCCCTGAGCTGCGACAGGGCCTCGCGGACGATGGGGCGTGAGACCTTGAACTCCTGGGCGAGCCGCTCCTCGGAAGGCAATCTTGCGCCGGCAGGGAAGGCCGCGGGGGAACTGATCTTCTTGAGCAGTTCGTTGTAGACATAGGTGCCAAGAGAGGGAACGTTTTGTTTCATCGAAGGGAGGCCCAAAGGGTAAGCCCCGCCGGAAGAGGGCGTATCTGGGGCTATTTTAACCCGGCGCTGTGGCCCGACGAAAGGGAGGAGACGGCCCCGCCTCAGGGGCTCTTCCCCCGCGGCGGAGCAGCCGTTTAGCAGGCTTTATCTTCCCCAGACCTCGTCGGCGATTCGGCGGATCAGCCGGAGCTTTTTCCACTGATCCTCCTCGGTGAGCACGTTGCCCTCCTCGGTGGACGAGAAGCCGCACTGCGGGGACAGGCACAGCCGCTCGAGCGGCACGAATTTCGAGGCTTCCCTGATCCTCGCCTTGACGGCCTCAGGATCCTCGAGCTGCGGGAACTTCGAGGTGACGAGCCCCAGCACCACGATCTGGTCCCTGATGAAGCGCAGCGGCTCGAAGCCGCCGGCGCGGTCTGAATCGTATTCGAGGAAGAAGCCGTCGACGCGGGCGTTGGCAAAGAGGATGGGGGCGACCGGGTCGTAGCCGCCGGAGGAGAACCAGGTGGAGCGGAAATTGCCGCGGCAGATATGCATCGTGACCGTCATGTCCTCGGGCTTCACTTCGAGGATCCGGTTGATGGTGTCAACGTAGCGGCGCTCGAGCCGGTCGAGGTCGATGCCCTGGGCGCTGTAGGCGGCGCGCTTCTCCCGGTCGCAGAACTCGCCCCAGGAGGTGTCGTCGAACTGCAGGTAGCGGCAGCCTTCCCGGTAAAAGGCGAGAAGTGCGTCGCGGTAGGTCTGGACGATGTCGTCAAACAGCACGTCCTCGCTGCGGTAGCGTTCGATGGGCCTGTAGTTCTGCAGCCCCCGCACGCACGGGATCAGATGCAGCATGGACGGCGACGGGATGGTGAACTTCACGAGCTGCTGCGGGCCGGCGATGTCCCGGATGTTCCTGAAGGCCTGAAGGAACGGATGGTTCCCGAAGCCGATTTTCTCCGTAAAGACCAGCTGGGCGCCTTTGGGCGAGGCTCCCTTGAAATGGACGGACCATTCCTCGGCGCTCACCTTCTTCACCCCCTCGAGGGCCTCGAGGAAGTCCAGGTGCCAGAGCGCGCGGGGGAACTCCCCGTCGGTGACGGCCTGCAGTCCGCACTCTTTTTCATGCCGGACCAGCTCCGCGATCGCCCGGCGGGTGACGGCGTCAAGCTCTTCGCGGCTGATTCGTCCGGCGGCGAAGTCGGCGCGGGCGGCCTTTACCTCGGGCGGGCGCAGGAAGCTGCCGACGATGTCGGCTCTGAATGGCGGGCGGGTTCTCTGTGACATGGCTCTGGGCTCCTGAATTTCTGAAAGGAAGGGACGGCCGGGCGGCGGGGGCGGTCCGCAGGGGGCTGACCAGGCCCTGCCCGGGCGGCATCCTGTGGCACCATTCTGCCTCACCGGGTGCAAGGCTGCGGCGCCGGCGCGGGTCCCGGGCAGGTAATGGCTCAAAAAAGGAATAAAAAACCGGGAAGGGGGAGAGAGTCCCTTCCCGGTCTTCGTTTCAAAGAGGCCTGGCGCGGGCAGCAGGACGCGCCGCGCCAGACCGCTCAGGCGCCTGGTGCCCCGTCAGGCCGGAACGCCGAAGGCGAGCGGCGGCGGAGGGGTCATGCGGATCATCCGGCGGCTGATGTCCTTCACGGAGGCCGCGCCGGTCAGGGTCATTGCGACGACGAGCTCGTTGCGGATCGTGCGGGCGAACAGCTCCACGCCGTCGGCCAGCGCGCCGTGGGCCGCGCGCACGAAGTGCCGCCCGGCGAGGCAGCCGTTCGCGCCGAGCGCGATGTACTTTTCAACATCGGTGCCGCGCTTGACGCAGCCGTCAACCAGGATCATGCAGCGTCCCTTCACGGCATCCGCGATTTCAGGCAGAACTTCTGCCGTCCCCGGGGTGTCGGCAAGGGTGCGGCCGCCGTGGTTCGACACGACGATGCCGGCGGCTCCGGCGTTCAGGCAGGCCTTCGCTTCGTCCACGGTCATGATGCCCTTGAAGAGCAGCGGCAGGGGCGAAGCCTTCACCAGCTCGCGCAGCTGCGCGGGGGTCTTCGGCTCAACGGTCTGGCCTTTGGTCGCGCGGGCCGCGCGGCCGGCGGAGTCCAGGTCGATGGTGAAGGCGACCACGCCGGCGTTCGCGGCGATCTTCATGCGCTCAATGATGTCGGCCTGGCGGCGGGGCTTGAGGCCCACGATCGCCTTGAAGCCCTTGGACTTCAAAGTCTGCAGCCTCTTTTCAAAGACTTCGAGCGGGTCTCCGATGCCGTCGGCCACGGCGCCCAGGGTGCCGGCGGCCGTGCAGCCGCCGCAGATCGCGGTCACGAACTCCTCTTCCGTGAGCCGCCCGCCCATGTTGTAGGTCGTGCCGCCGGTCGGGGCCGCCATCACCGGCATGGAGAGCTTCGTGCCGAAGAAGTCGATCGAGGTGTCGGGCTTGTGGACGTCGTGAACCATGCGGGCATTGAGGCGCACCGCGGCGAGGGCGTCGTAGTTCGCCTGGAAGGAGCGGCTCGCGCCCATGCCGCCGAAGCCCGGCACCTGGCCGATGCACGGTCCGCGCCCGTTGCACTCGGCGCAGACGTAGCAGCGCGGCATCATCATTTCACGGGCCCGGTCGAGAACGTCCTTCATCTTCAGGTTCTTGCCCGTGAGCGGGCGGATCTTTTTCTGTTCCTCCGCGGCCTGGGCCACAATCGGAATGCCGCTGATCGTCGTGGCGGCGGCCAGAACGGCGCCGGCGCGGAAGACGCTGCGGCGGGTCAAGTCAATGCCTGTCATTTTTAAGTCTCCTTGTTAGCGGGCCGCGGCGCTGGTTGAGTTGTGGTTGGAATCGCCGCGGACTTTTTTAATCATATAAATCCGCATAATCTGACAAAATAAATATGCATTTTTCGAATATTCTTTATGTTGTACCGTTAAATCGGATAAGTTCTGAACATGGGAAAGAAAGCGCTGGACCGTGAAAAGCAGCCGGACGTGACCGCCGGAGTCCTGCAGGAGGGCGTGCGCGCCTTCCTGGTTCTGGGCGAGACCATGAGCTTCCAGGAAGCCGCGGCCCGGCTGGGAAAAAGCCAGCCCGCGGTCTCGCGCTCGGTCGCCGCGCTCGAGGCGGATCTCTCCGTGGAGCTGCTTGACCGCAGCGTGCGCCCGGTGCGGCTCACCCCGGAGGGCAGGGCCCTGAGGGAATTCCTGAAGGGCGAGCACGCGAGGCTGTCGCATCTGCTCACGGGCCTCAGGAGCGAGAACGCCGTCCGGCAGCCGTTGCGAATCGGCATCTGCGAGAGCCTGAGCTGGAGCTTCTCCTCGGCGCTCGCGCAGGAGGCGAAGAGCGGCTTTTCCTCCATGACCATTCTGGTCGGGGCGAGCTACAGCCTGCTCGCGCAGATGGACGCGGGGGACCTCGACATGCTTTTCTGCTCGAACCCCTTCGTCAACCGCAATGACCTCGCCTTCCACTTCGTGTTCGAGGAGCCTATGGTGCTTGTCTTCCCGAAAGGGGCGCCGCTTGCCTCCGGCGAGGCTCCGGGCTGGCACGATCTGCAGACCTGCGGGCTGCCCTATGTGAGGTGCGCCAAAATGAACGCCACGACCGCCGAGGAGCAGAAGAACATGAGCGAGCAGGGCTTCGTCTTCCCCAGCCGCCTGGTGGTGAATGAAAACGCCCTGCTGCTGCAGTTTGTGGCAAGGGGCCTCGGCTGGGGCGTCACCAAGCCGGCGACGCTCGCCCAGCACTCGGAGCTCGCCCGCGAGGTGCGGGTTTTCCCGGTTCCGGGCGCGCAGATGATGCGCCGGGCGAGCGTGGTCACGAAGGCGGGGGCGGATCCGCGCTGCGCCGAAAGGGTGGCCGGGGTGCTCAAGGCCGTCTATGTGCGGGATGTGGTTCCCGAGGAGCTCAAGATCATTCCCTGGATCCGCGGCCTGGTCGGTACGGAAGACAGCGCCCGCAGGTCCGGAAGTCCGCGGCCTGCCAGAGCGGAGAGGCACTCATGAACCTGCGTGTACTGAAGTCTTTTTTAATGGTCTGCCGCACGGGCAACATCACGCGCGCCTCTGAACTCCTTCACCTGTCGCAGCCGGCTCTGTCCAGGCAGATCCAGGAGCTCGAGGAGGAGCTCGGAGCGCCGCTGTTCCTGCGCAGCAGGCGGCAGGTGACGCTCACCGAGGGCGGCCTTCTCTTCCAGAAGCGCGCGGCGGCCATTCTGGCGCTGGCCGAAGACGCCGCGGCAGAGGTCCGGCAGGCGCTTCGCTCCGGGGAGCTTGCCGGGCGCGTGCGCATCGGTGTGGTCGAATCGAATGCCATGAAAATCCTCGCGCGCGAGATCGCCCGGTGGCGCTCGGAGCACCCGCGGGTCGAATTCGAAATCCTGTCGGCCACGAGCGACAGCATCTCTTCGTGGCTCGACCGCGGCACTCTGGACATGGGGGTGGTGATAGAGCCGGTGGAGGTGGCGAAGTACGAATCGGAGGTGTTCCCCGTCACCGAGCGCTGGGGAGCGCTGGTCGGGAAGGGCAGCGCGCTTTGGGAGCGCGACAGCGTGAGCCTGGCCGAGCTCAAGGCTCAGCCGCTCATCCTGCCTTACCGCAGCATTGTCGACGACGCCGTGTCCGGCTGGTTTGAAAATGTGCCCGGGACGCTGCGCACGGCGGGCAGGGTGAGCCTTGTCACGAACGCGCTTCCCCTGATTGAGGCGGGCATCGGGGCCGCGGTCTGCATCGAGGGCGCCGTCGCCATCCGCCCCTCGCCCGAGTGCCGCTTTGTGCCGATCGAGCCGGAGATCCGAACCGGTCACCGGCTGATCCGGCGCCGCCAGGGGCGCCTCGCGCGTACGCCCGAGCTTTTCTGGAACGAGCTCTCAGCGCTTTGCGGCGGAGACTGAGCCGCTTCAGGCTTTTTTCACGATGGCCAGGGCGTTGAGCGTCCTCGGGAACCCCAGATAGGGGGCCCCGACCTGGAGGGCGTCGATCAGGTTCTGCCGGGTGAGGCCGCTTCTCAGACAGGCTCCCGCGTGGGCCGTAAGCTGCGGCTCGCAGCCGCCCAGCGCCGCGATAGCGGCAAAGGTGACGAGTTCCCGCTCGCGGATCGCAAGCCCCTTTCGGGTGTAGTAGTCGCCGAAGCACCACCCGGTCAGGTCGTCCACGATGAGCGCCCGCTCGGCGTCGGCCGCTGACTGGTGCATCTTGTCGATGGCCGCCCCGAAGATCTTCTTCTGGACTTCAAGCCCCTTGCTGAAGCGGTTCGAGTCGTCGGTCGTGGAGAGCCCCTGGGGGAAGCTCCTGCCCGAGGCCCGCAGGGCGAGAGCCGCAGCGCGCAGCGCGGCGTCGGCCCGGGCGAGTCCGCTGTAGGGCGAAGTCTGGAAGATGCTTTCATGGATGACCTCGGGGGAGACCCCGTCGCGGAGCGCGAGCCGGGTGAGCAGCTCCGCTTCCCCTGGGGTGCCTCCGGCGGTCACCACGGCAAGCAGCACACAGTATTTCTGATCCGTGGAAAGGCTGGGGCCGCGGCTCTTTAAAGTAAGGAGCCGCCGCCGGATCGCGTCAAGCTCAGGATCCGGGCCGGCCCCCTGCGGGGCGGAGGCCGAGGCCTCGCCGGTCAGTCCCGCGGCTGCGGCGGCCATGAGGACAGAGCGTCTGGAAAAACTCGTCATGATGGAATGTCTCCCTGATCAGAGCGCGCGGGACATCCGCGCCTTTGCCTGAGTTTAAGAAGTCGGGCGATAAATAGCTAATTGTTATTTTTAATAAATAATCATGCGGTTTATGTATTTCATGCCATCGTCTTAAACCGGTCGGTCGAGGGCGGGGCTCTGGACCCGGCTCTCCGGCCCGGGCCGGACGGCTTCCTTTCCCCCTGCGCGGCAGCGCCCGGGCGGGCAGAGAGCCGGCGCCAGGCTCCGGCCGCGCGGTTTTTCAGGCGTTGGGGAAAGAGAATCCCCCAAAGGCGGTACTCCGTTTGTGCCATTTTATTGACAAGCTTTCTTTTTACCAGTAATATGCCCCATCCGTGCGCGCCCGTAGCTCAGTTGGATAGAGCACCTGGCTACGAACCAGGGGGTCGCGGGTTCGAATCCTACCGGGCGCACCACGAATCCCAACCCTTTTGGAACTGTTCCAAAAGGGTTTTAACCGGCGGAAAACCGTCCGGCGATGGGAAACGAAGTTTCCTCGGAACGCTCCGTTTTTTCAGGGTTTTATCCGATTGGTGTTTGTTCTAATTTCACTTGCAAGCATCCCTCGGACGTGGAAGAATGACGTCGTTCACCAGAAATGAAGCGGGTAATTTATCTACCGTCACTTCTGGGAGGAACAAATGATAAATTTCAATTCCATCCTAGATGGACGTTTTTGAGGTGTATACCGATGAATACCGCTCTTAAGATCGTCGCTGCCGCTGCCGTTGCCATGATGGCTGTTGCCTGCTCGAAGCCCGCTTCCGCTCCGGCCTCTTCCGCCGCTGCTTCCGCCCCGGCTTCTTCCATGGCCGCTTCCGCTCCGGCTTCTTCCGCCGCTGATTCGATGGCTGCTTCTTCCGCCGCTGCCTCCGCTCCGGCCTCTTCCGCTGCTGCCTCTGCTCCGGCTTCTTCTGCCGCTGCCAAGAACTAATCTGGAAGACTGCACCCAGGCGGTGTAGCTGAAGATTAATTCAGAACCCCGGTCTGTGTTTTCAGGCCGGGGTTTCGTTTTGCCTGCTTTTCCCGTGGGCGCTCCTTCAAAGGGGTGAAAAAGGCCCCGGATCCTCAAAAAAACATCGCTCCCGCCTGCGCTGCAGGCTAAGATCTGGAGCGCGGCGTTCCCGTTTGAATCCTTTTTCATCAGGCCTTCCTCATGCCCAGCATCCCCCTCTATGTCGTTCTGATCCTTCTGGCGCTCGCGGCGGCGCCTGCCTTCGTTTTCGCGCTGCGGCTGCGGCGGGACCGCGAGGAGCTGCGGCGCGGGCTCCTCGAGGCGCTCCAGGAGGGGCTCGGGCGCGAGGCCGAGGCGGCTGAGGCCCGCGACAACCGGCTTCAGATGAGGCTCGCCCAGGCCGACAGCCTGCTGCGCGGCTCGATCGACCAGATGCGCGAGTCGATGCTGCGGCAGGCCCAGGGGCTCTCCGACGTGCAGAACCGGCAGCTGGCCGGAATGACCCGGGCGTTTGCCGAGAACTTCGCCTCCGTGAGCCAGGCCGTCAACGCGCAGCTCTCGACGCTGCGGGCCTCCAACGAGGAAAAGCTCGAGGCGATGCGCGCGACGGTCGAGGAGAAGATGGAGACGGTTCTGCAGTCGCGCCTCAACGAACATTTCCGGCTGCTGGCCGCTCAGCTGGGCGAGGTGGAAAAGGGGCTCGGCGAAATGCGTTCCCTCGCGGGCAGCGTCGACACGCTCACGCGCGTGATGACCAACGTCAAGGTCCGCGGCACCCTGGGCGAGGTGCAGCTCGGCGCGATCCTTTCCCAGTTCCTCGCTCCCGGACAGTACGCCGAGAACGTCGAGACGGTGCCCGGATCCGGCAGGCGGGTGGAGTTCGCGCTGAAGATGCCCGGCGCCGCCCCGGGCGAGACGGTCTGGCTGCCGATCGACTCCAAGTTCCCGCGCGAGGACTGGGAGCGGCTTGAGGACGCGCGCTCCTCGGGCGACCGGGAAATGGAGCAGGCTGCACAGAAGGCGCTTCGGACCCGTTTCGAGTCCGAGGCGAAGGACATTTCCTCGAAGTACCTGCGCGCGCCCGAGACCACGGCCTTCGCCGTGATGTTCCTGCCTACGGAGAACCTCTATGCCGAGCTGCTCCGCATGCCCGGGCTCGCTGAGAAGCTGCAGCGCGAGCTGCACGTGATGCCCGCCGGCCCCACGGTGACCGCCGCTCTTCTCAACTCCCTTCAGGTCGGGTTCCGGACGCTTGCGGTGCAGGAGCGCTCCGCCGAGGTCTGGAAGCTTCTCGCGGCCGTGAAGTCGGAGTTCGCGGTCTTCGCGGGCGCCATGGACTCAGTGCAGAAAAAGCTCTCCCAGGCCGAGGAGGCCGTGAACCGCGTGCAGAGCCGCACGCGCCGGATGAGCCGCAGCCTCGAGGGCATCGAGGCCCCGGAGCGCCCCGGGGCGCTCGAGAACGGCGGGCAGGCGGCGGCCGAAGCTCCTCAGAAACCCTCCGGGGAGTCCGGAGAGGCCTGAAAAAAGTCCGGCCCCTTACCCCTGGGTTTCCCCGAGCGCTTCGACGGCCTGAGCCGGCGTGAGGATCCGCAGCCCTGCCCGTGCGGTTTTCCGCCCGGCCTTCAGCACCAGGCGGTCCTTGGTGATGATCAGGCTCGCGCCCGCGGCCTCCGCGAGGTCGAAGAGCTTCTGGTCGAGGGGGTCGCGGCAGCCGAAGGGCGAGCGGGCGCGCCCCGGCGCGGGCCGCGCGAGCCGGTGCCAGCGCCCGAGGATCTCCTTCTGACGCTCGAGGGGCTCGCCGAACTGCGGCCGGCCGAGAACCTCCGCGAATTCGTTTTCTGTGTCCTCGTCGCGGACCGCCGTGAAGGCCCCAGCCTCGAGCAGTGCGAGCAGGGGCAGGGCCTGCGGATCCCTGAAATGCCAGAAGTCCATGAGCACATTGGTGTCGATCACCGCCGCGGGGAGGCCTTTCGGGAATGGCGCGCTCTCGCCGCCTGAGCGCAGGAGGCCGAGGAATGCCTTTATTTCTGAGCTTTTGGGCATGAGTCTTGGGAAAAAACATCGCCTGCCGGAGAATCGCCCGGCAGGCGAAGGACGGGCGCCCCGTCGGACGGGGCGCCGCAAGGGATCGTGCTTCTTTATTCGCAGAGCTGGGCGACCGTGTCGTGCTCTTTTACGAGCTCGGCGATCGTCGCGTCGAGCCTTGCGCGTCCCGAGGCGGTGATCGGCAGGTCCTTCACGATCTCGTACTCGCCGCCTCCGGTGCAGATGCAGGGGAAGCCGCAGACCAGGCCTTCGGGCACGCCGTAGGAGCCGTCGGAGGGAACGGCCATCGTGACGATGCGGCCGTTCGAGCCGTTCCACCAGTCGCGCATGTGGTCGATGGCGGCCGAGGCGGCGGAGGCCGCGGAGGACTTGCCGCGCGCCTTGATGATGGCGCTGCCGCGCTTCGAGACGGTGGGCAGGAAGTAGTCGTTGTACCAGGCCTCGTCAACGAGCTCCGTCGCCTTGACGCCGGCGATCGTGCACTGGGAGATGTCGGGGTACATGGAGTTCGAGTGGTTGCCCCAGACCTTGAGCCCGGAGATGGAGCACACGGGCTTTCCGGTCTTCTGCGCGAGCTGCGCGACTGCGCGGTTGTGGTCCAGGCGCATCATGGCGCTGAAGCACTTGGGCGAGAGCGACGGGGCGTTGTGCATCGCAATGTAGGCGTTCGTGTTGCAGGGGTTGCCCACCACCAGCACCTTCACGTTGCGGTCCGCCGTCTGGTCGAGGGCCTCGCCCTGGCTCTGGAAGATCGGGCCGTTGGCGAGCAGCAGGTCCGAGCGGGCCATGCCGGGGCCGCGGGGCATGGAGCCCACGAGGAAGGCCGCCTGGGTCTTTTCGAAGGCTTCGAGCGGATCGGTCGTCGTGATCACGCGGGTGAGCAGCGGGAAGGCGCTGTCAAAGAGCTCCATGCACACGCCGTTCAGCGAGGCCTTGGACTGCTCGTTGTCGCGCTCGAGCAGCTGCAGCTGCACCGGCGTGTTCGGGCCGAAGACCGCGCCGCTTGCGATCCTGAAAAGCAGCGCATAGCCGATGTTGCCGGCCGCGCCGGTGATGGTGACGCGCACCGTAGGATTGAGTTTGGGGTGATTGGCTGGACAGGTCATAAGCTTTGTTTCTCCTTTCGCCGCTCCCGGCGGAGTCTGTGCGCCGGAGGCCAAGGTAAATAGGTTCATTTTAACGAAAGGGGCGGTCCCCTGAAAGGCTTCCGCAGGGCTCTTTTTCAGGGCCGGCGCGGGAGGGATTCGAAGGGCGCCCTCTTTTCTTTGGCCAATGCCTTTAAAATTCCCCTGTTGCCAGAAGGTTTTCTTTTTGGGTTTGCTTTTCATGAAACAACGCATGAAGTTCACCGTCTTCTGCCTGTCGATGCTTGGCTGCGCGGCCGCTCTGGCCGAGCCCCTGGGGGCCGTGCTTGAAGACTCGCAGATCGTCACGGGAAAAGGGAGCCCGGCTCCCGTTGTTTCGCGGCAGAGGCCGCAGAACGCCGCCTCGGACGGGGACGAGGCGGTGCCGGACTTCGACATCTACGATGAAAGGCAGATTCCGCAGCGCTGGCCCGAGGGGGCGATTCAGACGCCCGAGCAGGCCCGCCAGGCGCTGAAGGACATCGAGGAGCTGCGCGGCCGCGTCCATGACGCGGCCCTGAAGAAGCACCTCGCCTGCAAGGACGGGACGATCTTCATGGACTACTGCCGGGGCCGCGTGCGCTCGGCCGCGAACGCCCGCATGAAGGAGCTCGACCGGGCCGCTGCCGAGGCCCGGACGGTGATCGCGTCCACGACTCCGGCGAAGGATCCGGCCGCGCCGGCGAAGACTTCGGTGCTGAAGGACAAATGGGACGCGCTTTTTGCGAAGCTGCCCGCGGGCATCGATAACCGCTCGATTCTCAAGCGCTGGCCCGAGGGCTCCATCACGAGCCACGACAAGGCCGAGGCGGCGCTGAAGGACGTGGACCGCTCGAGAAGCGCCATGGAGCGTGCGGCAGACGAGGCGCACGATGTCTGCATCGGGCATTTCCTCGTCTCGAACTGCTGGGAGCGGGTTCGCACCGCGCGCTTTAACCGCGAGAAGGAGTTCCGCCGCGTGGAGCTCGAGGCGAAGAACTTCATCCGCGCGGAAAACACGGAGAAGGAGCAGAACAAGAAGATCGCCGCGAAGATTGAGGAAGGCGTCGAGCTCACGCCCGAGGAGCGCGCCCTCGCCGCGGGCAGCATCGAGCGGGCCACCCGGCGCCAGGCCGACGCCGACGAGCGGCTGCGCCGCCAGGTCGCGGCCGAAGAGCGCGTGGCCAAGGCCCGGGCCGATGCGCTGGAGAAGCAGAGCAAGGAGCTGCAGGCGCAGGCCGACGCCGCCAAACGCGAGGCTTCTCTCGCGGAGCGCCGCGCGAAGGCCGAGGAAAACCGCCAGAAGGCGGCCGAGCGTGCCGCGAGCGCTGAAAAGACCAGGGAGCGCGTGGCGGCCAACCGGCAGAAGGCCGCGCAGCGCCGCGCCGAGGACCCGAGCTATGAGCAGGCCGCGCAGCGCCGCGAGCAGCAGGCCGCCGAGCGCGAGAAAAAGGCCGCCGAGCAGGGAGCCCGCCTGCAGCAGCAGCGCGAGCGCCGCCGCGCCGACGCCCAGGCCGAGCGCGAAAAGCGCGCCGAGGCCCAGCAGCGCTACGACGAGGAAAAGAAAAAGCGTCAGAAGTCCCTGAATCCCTTCCAGTAATCTTCGGGAAAGGGAGTTCGCACGCCATCATGCCGCTTGGGAACGAAATCAAGGCCGGGGAGGAGCTCCTGCGCGAAGTGCAGGAGGCCTTCAGCCCCGGGGGAGCCCTGCAGCGCGCGCTTCCGGGGTTCGTCCCCCGCGACAGCCAGCGCGACTTCGCCCTCGAGGTGGCCCGCACGATCATCAGCCGCGGCACTCTCGTCGCGGAGGCCGGCACCGGCACCGGCAAGACCTTCGCCTACCTGGTGCCGGCTCTTCTGGCCGGAGTCCGAATCCTGGTCTCCACCGCGGGCAAGCCCCTGCAGGACCAGCTTTTCGGCAAGGACCTGCCGCAGATTCTTCGGGCGCTGCGGCTGCAGGCCGACTGCGCGATCCTCAAGGGTCGCTCGAACTACATCTGCCTCAAGCGGCTGCGGGAGGTGCAGCGGCTTCCGACGCGCGAGGACGTGGCCTACCTGCGCGACATCCGGATTTTCGCCGAAACGAATGCCGCGGGGGATCGCTCGGAACTCGTCCACATTCCTGAAAACGACCCGATCTGGCCGCTCGTTACCTCGACGAGGGACAACTGCACCGGGCAGAAGTGCCCTTTCTTCAAGGACTGCTTTCTCAACAAGGCGAGAAAGCACGCCCGGGCCTCTGACATCCTCGTCGTGAACCACCACCTCTTTCTTTCCTCGCTTGCGATCGGGGAGGAGGGGGCCGAGGAGCTGCTGCCCGCCATGCCCGTCACCGTGATCGACGAAGCGCACCAGCTGCCCGCGATCGCAACGGACTTCTTCGGCAAGGTCTTCTCGACCTATTCGGTGGTGGACTTCGCGCGCGAGGCGCTGCTGCTGGCCAAGACGAAGGCGCCGGGCGGGGCCCGCTGGGACGAGCTCACGCAGGCGGTGAGCCTCGCGGCCAAGGAGATTCCGGCCGCGGCGGCCGACAGCCTCGGGCTTGAGGAGGGCGCCCGGGTGAGGGCCGGGGAAAAGGAGCTCGGGGGGCTCTCCGGGCCGCTTGCCAGGCTCTCTTCGAAGCTCTCGCAGCTGGCCGCCGCGCTCTCGGAGAATGCGGGCCGCGACCCCGACCTCGACCTGCTGCTGCCGCGCTGCGCGGGCTACATGGAGCAGGCCGACTCGTGGAACGCCTTCATCCGGGACGGGGAGCCCCGGAGCGAAGACGGGAGCGTCCCGCATGTGCGCTGGCTGCAGATGGGCAAGCTGGGGCTGAGGCTCTGCGACACGCCGCTCTCCGTGGGGGATAAAATCCGCGCGATCCGCGAGGAGAAGGGCGAGGCCTGGGTGCTCACCTCGGCCACGCTCTCGACCGCGGGCGACTTCACGCACTTTCTCACCGAGCTCGGGCTCGAGGACGCGAAGACCGCGGCCTGGGAGTCCCCCTTTGACTTTGCCACGCATGCGGCGCTCTACATTCCGAAGGGGCTGCCCGCCGATCCACGCGCGCCAGGCTTCTCGCAGTTCGTGGCGGAGTGCGCCTGGCCGTTCGTGCGCAAGGCCGGGGGGCGCGCCTTTTTCCTGTGCACGAGCCTGAAGGCGGTGGAGGCGGTGGCCGACCGGCTCGAGTCCCTCGCGCTCGAGGCCGGGGTGCAGCTGCGGGTGCTTCGCCAGGGCAGCGGCACCCGAAAAGGGCTGCTCGAGCAGTACCGCGAGGAAAAGCACGCGGTCCTCGTTGGCTCAATGAGCTTCTGGGAAGGCATCGACATCAAGGGCGACGCGCTTTCGATCGTCGTGATCGACAAGTTTCCCTTCGCGCCGCCCGACGATCCGGTGGTCGCGGCGCGCCGCGAGTGGATCGAGCAAAACGGCGGCAGCCCCTTCCTCGACTACCAGGTGCCGGAAATGGTGACGGCGCTGCGTCAGGGCGCGGGGCGCCTGATCCGCAGCGAAACCGACCGGGGCGTGCTGATCCTGTGCGACCCGAGGGCCTTCGACAAGTGGCATTCCTACGGCCGCAGGGTCATCATGAGCCTGCCCGGCTTCGGGCGGACCTCGAACGAGGAGGTGGCGCTCAGCTTCATCCCGTCGCCCGGGAGCTGAGCCGCGGGGCGGGGGCACCGGATCCCCCTTTCGGAGGGTTCGGTCGGCAATAGATTGTGGTATTCTTTTGGAGCTGACCCAATAAATTGGGTCTTTAAGAATATAGAGGGGATGCGGCCCGCCGTGGGGCGGGTGCGTTCCCCGGAGGAAAAAAGATGAGTGAAATCGAGCTGAAGGACAGCGAGCGGCAGAAGTGCGAAGTCTGGACCCGTGTGATGGGCTACCATCGTCCGGTTCAGTCCTTTAACATCGGCAAGCAGGGCGAGTTCCTCGAGCGGAAGTTCTTCGTCGAGTCGAAGTGCAGGCTCGGGACCGCACCGAGAAGGGAGAAGGCGAGCGCCTGAGGCGTCCGTTTTCCGGCCCCTTGAGCGAAAAAGCCCGGCGCCCCGCCAGAGGGGGAGCCGGGCTTTGTCGTTTCCGGCCGCGCCTGAGGCGGCCGGATTCCGACATCAAAAGGCGGCTAGGAATCAACGCTTCGACCACTTGCCGGCCTGGATGGCCGACGGGTTGAGCGCGACGGGGGCCTCGACCAGCCGGAGCGTGTCGCGGTCGGTGTGCAGGAAAGCCTGGTCGCTGCCCGCCACCTTGAGAACCGTCGTCTCTTCGTAACTCACGGTGCCGTCGTCGTTGTAGGTCAGCTTGAAGCTGAAGCCCACGGTGTTGAAGTTCTTCTCGAGGAAGGGGTTGGAGAGGATGCCGCTCACCTCGTCGCCTTTGGCGGCCTGAACGCTCCACTCCAGGGCGTTCTCCTCGGTCGTGCCGACGGCGAGCACCGTCTGGCCGCGCGGAATGGAGGCCGTCATGTAGAGCCGCTTGGTCGCCGGCTCCCAGAGCAGGTAGCCCACCTGGTCGTGGAAGGCCTCGAGCTCGCCCGGACGGGTCACGTGCTGGTGGTAGCGCAGACCGTAAAAGAGCTGCGGGCCGTTGGTCTGCGGGTCAATCACCTCAAACTCCCAGCGTTCGACGTACGGCTCGGTCACCGGGCCGCTTTCCTCCGGATGGGTGTCTTCGCCGAGCTTGCCCTCCCAGACTCCGGCAAGGTGCTTGAGGGGGCCGAGGTTCCTGCGAGTGTCCGGATCAAAATCGGGTTCCTGGAAAATGTTCTCCATGTTCTGTCCTTTACTCATGTAACGGATAAGGTGCTTCAGGGCCGCTCTGCGGGGGGCGCGCCCGCTCTAAAGAGGGGGGCTTCCTTACGCAGTGCGGCTGATTGAAAAAGAATTTAACACTTATTTAAGAAGAGACCTAGGCTTTTTAGCCCGGCCCGGCCGGGCTTTTGACGCCCATATTAGCAGGGACTAATCAATACAGACGCAAATAAAAAGCTAAAATCCGCATCCGCCGGCCGGAAAGCCGTAAGATGGTGGGCAGCATTTTATAAGAAAATTTTCACCCAAGCCGCGGATGCGGAAAACAAAAATGAAAAACAGCCTCGCTCTGCAGCCGCTGCTGGCCGCGCTCCTGTGCGCATCGGCCTGCGGCTGCGCTTCGGCCTCTGAGGCCGCTGCGCCGGCAGAATCCCTTTCGGCGATCGCCCGCGGCAGCGCCGTCCGGGGGCTTGCCTTCCAGGAAGCCCGCGCGCTGCTGCGGGGGCGCTCGGACCGCCTGCGCGCGAGCGAGGCGGAGTTGGAGGCCCGGCAGCAGGCGGCCGAGGCCGATCGCAGCCTCTCGCAGCCGAAGATTGTCGTGAACACCCAGTATGACTGGGGCACGAAGACCATTGATTACGGGACGCTTGACGTCGGAGGCGCGGCCTCCAGGGCGCTTTCTTCGAGCCCGGCTCTGGGACAGGCCCTGCAGGGGCTTCCCCAGGGGCTGCGTGAAGGGCTTTCGGGGCTTCGCATCCCGCTGCACGCCAAGACGGACCTGGACGGCCCGCGCGTGACGCTCGAGGGCTACTGGCCGATTTACACCGGCGGCCGCATCGAGGCGCGCCAGAAGGCGAGCGAGGCCGCGGCGCGCGAGGCGAAGGACAGCCTGCAGAACGAGAACGACAGGCTCGACACCGAGCTGGCGCGAAAGTACTTCGCCGTCCAGCTCGCCCGCTCGATTACGAAGCTGCGCGAGGAGGCGCTCGAGGACCAGGAGCGCGAGGTGCGCCGGGCCCGGGGGTTTGAGCGCGCCGGAACGGTGAGCCGGCTTGAGCGGCTCTCCGTCGAAGTGAACCGCGACAAGGCAAGGCGCGAGCTGCTTGCCGCTCAGTCCGACCAGAAGGTGGCCGAGGCCAAGCTCGGGCGTCTGCTGCGAGAGGGCAGCCTCGGGGGCCTGTCCACCCCGCTTTTCGTTCTCTGCGGACCAATTGAGCCGCTCAGGCACTGGCAGGACCAGGCCCTCGCCACCAGCCCGGTTCTCGCCGCCTACGGAGCGAAGACCGAACAGGCCGAACAGCTTCTGCGGGCCGCTCGCGGCGCCTGGAAGCCGACTCTATACGCCTTCGGAGCGAAAAACGTGATCAAGCACTACCTCACGCTCACCGAGCCGGACTGGATCGCGGGGGTGGGAGTGTCCTACACGCTGTGGAACAACCGCGACCGCAACGCCTCGATCGCCTCGGCGCGCGCCACCCGGGCGAAGGCCGAGGCGGGGACCGCCGAGGCGAGAAACCAGCTGCTCACCGGAGTCGAGGTGGCGTGGCTTCGCACGACGCAGATGCAGAGCCAGTACGAGCTCACGCGCAGCACCGTGGATCTTGCGGCGGAGAACCTGCGCATGCGCGAGTCAGCCTTCGCGACGGGCCTGTCGACTGCGAACGAAGTCTGGGACGCCCGCACCAAGCTCACCGGAGCGCGGGTCGAGCAGAAGGTGGCGGCCTATCGATTCGTCGTCGCCTGGGCGGAGCTCAACTCCGCCGCGGGCACGATGGAGCGCTTCAGCGAGTCGCTCGTGCGCTCCGATAAAACCATTGAGAAATAAGGACTGTACGGATGCCTACGCCTACGGAAAAAGAAACGTCGCAGACTCTCCCCGAGCGCCCGGACGAGCGCACGGCGCGCCGCAGGAGAAGCCGTATCCTGGGCGCGGTCGCCGCGGCGGCGGCCCTCGCCCTGATCGGCTTCATCATCTGGGGCGTGTGGCTCGCCTCCCATCCGAAGGCGCCCCCGCTGCAGGGACAGATGGACGCGACCACGATCGACGTCGCGGCCAAAGTGCCCGGAAGGCTGGAGACGGTGAATGTGAAGGAAGGCGACCAGGTGAGCAAGGGGCAGGTGATCGCGACCCTCTACGTGCCGGAGATCGAGGCGAAGGTGCGTCAGGCCGAGGCCTACGAGAAGGCCCGCCAGGCTCAGGAAAGCCTCGCGCAGGAAGGCGCCCGGCCGCAGGAAATCCAGGCGGCGAAGGCGCAGTATGAGCGGGCCGTTGCCGCAGAGGAGCTCGCGCAGAAGACCTACGAACGCATCTCGAGGCTCTACCGCGAGGGCTTCGTGCCCGCGCAGCGCCTGGACGAGGTGACCGCGAGCCTCAAGGCCGCCCGCAACCAGTCGCAGGCGGCGCGCGAGCAGTGGAGCATCGCGCAGACCGGCGCGCGGCGCCAGGAAAAGCAGGCCGCGGCTGCGCTGGCCGCCCAGGCTGCGGGCACCGTGGCTGAGGCGAAGTCCTACGCCGAGGAGGCGAAGATTGTCTCGCCCATCTCGGGCGAGGTCTCGCGGGTGCTGCTGCGCGAAGGCGAGGTGGCTCCCCAGGGCTTTGCAGTCGTGACCGTGGTGAACCTCAACGACCAGTGGGCCTCCTTCAACCTGCGCGAGGACGAGCTCAAGGACCTGAGGATGGGCTCCATCATCCGGGTGAAGATCCCGGCGATCGGCGGCGGGGTGCATGACTTCAAGATCTACTTCATCAATCCCAAGGCCGACTACGCCAACTGGCGCGCCACGCGCCAGAACTCGGGCTACGACCTGCGCACCTTCGAGGTGAGGGCGCGGCCCGTGAACGCAGTCGAGGGGCTGCGGCCCGGGATGACGGCGCTCATCGAGCGCTGAGCGTCAGACGGACCGGAACATGTCTGCCGGAAGCTGGTTCAGAAGCCTGCGCAAGGCTCTCTTTCTTGAGGTCTCGACTGTGTTCTCGAGCCCGAGGGAGGTGCTTTCGTGCCTGGTGATGCCTGTCGTCTGGTGCGTGCTTCTGGCCGGGCTGTTCAATCAGGGCCTTTACCGCGGCATTCCCTTTGGCATTGTGAACGAGGACCAGACGCCGCTTTCCTCGGAAGTGGTCCGGCAGGTGCGGGCCCTGCCTTCCCTGAAGCTGGTCGAGCTGCCCCAGGAGCAGGCCGTGGAGCAGCTGAGGTCCGGGGAGCTCAAGGGCATGCTCCTCATTCCCCGGGGCTGGTCCGAGACCTGGCGGCGCCCGGGCGGGAAGTCCCTGCAGCTTTATGTGTCGCGCACGCTTTTTGCCGTGAGCACGATGCTTGAGCTCGACGTGAAGAAGGCCCTGAGTACCTGGTCGGTCGAAAAGACGCGGCTGCAGATCATGCCGATGGGGGGCACCGAGGGGACGGCGAGGATCACGGGGCTTTTCCAGCTGAACGAAGTGCTTCTCGGCAACCAGGCCTTCAACTTCCGCTCTTATTTGCTGAGCGGCCTCATCCCGATGCTGATCGGGCTCTCCTGCGTGCTGGCGGTGAGCAACTCGCTTGTGCGTGAATGGCGCCGGAACCGCGAGGCCGTGCTGCTGCGGGCCGCCGGCTCGCCCCTTGCGGCGGTTCTGGGCAAGCTGCTTTTCTGGTTCGGGGTCTACACGGTCTACATGTTCACCTACATCGCCTGGTTCTCTGCGGTTCAGGGCGCGCTGCCCGCGGGCAGCATGGCGGTGTGGCTGCTCTTTGGCCTCGCCTTCGTGGCGGGCATGGTCTCGCTCGCGGTCCTCTTCTGCTCGGCCGCCCCCACCTGGTTCTCCGCCATGGTGATGTGCGTGATCACGACCGCGCCGACCATCCCGTTCACGGGCTTCACCTTCCCGGACTTCAACATGGATATCGGGGCGAGGGCGCTCTCGCACCTGCTGCCGCTCACCTGGTACATTCACGGCCAGGAGCAGCAGTGGGTTCTCGGGTCCCCGGCCTCCACCTGGCTGCCGACGCTGGGCATCGCCCTGCTCTTTGCCGTCGTGCCCCAGGCGCTGTGCCTGCCGCTGCTGCTGCGGCGCATCAGGCGCCGGGCGGAAAGCCCCGCGAAGCAGCCCTCGCAGCCCCGCGAGGAGCCCTGCGGCAGCTCCTGGGACGTTTTCCGGATCACGCTGAAGCGGATCATCTTTAACGCCAATTCCTTTCCGGTGCTGGTCACCGGCATCGCCTTTTACCTCATTTTCTACGGCTGGCCCTACAGCGCCCAGCAGATCACCGAGGTGCCCACCGTGATCGTGGACCTGGACGGCTCGGCCGCGTCGCGCGACCTCATCCGTGACATCTCGGGAACCTCCAAGGTCAAGCCCGTCGCCCTGGTCTCTGACGAGCGCGATGCCGTGGAAATGCTGCGCGCCGACAAGGTGAACGCCGCGATTCTGATCCCGCGGGATTTTGAGTCGGATCTCGGCGGGGGCCGCCAGACTTCGGTCACCGTTTTCGGCAACGGCGCCTTCCCGGCCCAGGCCCACACCGTCTACGGCATGATGCTGTCGCTCGTGAACGCGAGGGCCTCCGCGGCCTCCGCCCATTACCTGCTCACCCACGGGGCGCCGGCCGACTCGCTCGCCCGCTCGAGGCTCGCCCCGCCTCTGCTGGTTCAGGGCGACATGTTCAACACGATCGGCGGCTACCGGAACTACCTCGTGCCGATGGTGGGCGTGCTGATCATCCAGTCGGTGCTGCTGATCGGCATCTCGGTGAGCGTCGGGGACTTCATCTCGAGGCGCCGTCGCGAGCCGTTCGTGCGGGCCGCGATGGAAAAGCTCTGGGGCTTTTTCGGAATGTGGGCCGCCGTGTTCGCCGTCGCCCTTTTCTGGGTGCTTTATGCCGAGGGCTTCTACTTTGGAATCGCGGAGTTCCCGACCATGGGCGATGTGCCGGGAACCCTGGTTCTCGGCGTCATCTACGCGGCGCTGCTCGCCTTTTTCGCGCTGGCCCTCACCTTTTCCTTCGGCAGCAACCACAACACCACGGCCTTCGCCGTCATCACCTCGGCGCCTTCGGTCTTTCTCGCGGGCTGCATCTACCCCTCGGAGAACTTCTCCTGGTGGGCCCGCGCGTTTGCGCAGATCATCCCTGCGGTGCCTGGCATCAACGGCATGCTCGCCGTGAGCCAGAACGGGGCTTCGCTCGCCTCCGCGCGGCCGATTGTGATGCAGCTTCTGCTGCTTTGCCTGCTCTGGGGGACGGTGGCCTATTCGGCCGCCATGCTCCGCGGCTCGCGGCTGCGCCGGGGCTACCCGCCGCCGGACGACTGAAGCGCCTCCTGCTTCAAAGAGCCCCGGCCCGGGTCCCGAATTGAAAGCGCTGTGTTTCCGAGGCTGCAAAGGCCCTCGCGCTGGGCTGCCTGAAGGCCGGGCGGATCCCGCGGTTCTGAGGCGTGAGACGGCCGCGGCGCAGCGGCTGAGGAAATCCCTGGTGTGCTGAAAAAGGCCTCCTGAAAAAGGAGGCCGCAGAGGCCGCCCCCGGCTTCGGGGGGACGGCTTTCGCCCGGGGCCCGCTGAAGCGCTTTTTTTCAGGCTCCGCCGTCCACCCGCAGTGCGACGAGGTCGTGCTCTTCGGTGCGGACAATCTTCGCCTCGACGAAGTCGCCCGGATTCACGGGCTTTTTTGTCGTCACATAGACCACGCCGTCCACTTCCGGGGCTTCGTGGACCGTGCGGCCGACGGCCACCCCGTCCTCGTTTTCCGGCTCGTCGATCAGCACCTTTTCCACGCCGCCCACGCGGCGCGCGAGTTTCGCGGCGGAAATTTCCGCCTGCAGCTCCATGAGCCTCTTCCTGCGCTCCTCCTTCACCTCTTCGGGCACGGCCCCCGGCAGGCTGTTCGCCTTCGCGCCCTCCACAGGCGAGTAGGCGAAGCAGCCCACGCGGTCGAGCTGCGCCTCGCGCAGGAACTCGAGCAGGTTCTCGAACTGCCGCTCCGTCTCCCCGGGGAATCCCACGATGAAGGTCGAGCGCAGGGTAAGGTCCGGGCAGAGTTTCCTCCAGGCCTCGATGCGCTCGAGAGTGCGGTCGGCGTGCGCGGGGCGGGCCATCGCGCGCAGGACCTCCGGGTCGGAGTGCTGCAGGGGCATGTCGAGATAAGGCAGGATTTTTCCCTCGGCCATGAGGGGGATGATCCTGTCGACCGCGGGGTAGGGGTAGACGTAGTGCAGGCGGATCCAGAGGCCCAGTCTGCCGAGCTCCCGGCACAGGTCCTCGATTCTCGTATGGACCGGCCTGCCGCCCGCGAAGGAGAGGCGGTAGCCGAGGTCCGAGCCGTAGGCCGGCGTGTCCTCGGCGATCACCATGATCTCCTTCACGCCGTCTTCCTTGAGCGCCTCGGCCTCCATCATGATGGAGTTCATCGGGCGGGAGACGAGCCTGCCGCGCAGCTGCGGGATGATGCAGAACGTGCAGTGGTTGTTGCAGCCCTCGGAGATTTTGAGGTAGGCGTAGTGATGCGGCGTGAGGCGCACGCCCGCGCCCGGGCGCAGCTCCCCGAAGGCGGGGTGGGGGGCGGGCAGGTGCCGGTGCACGAGCTCAAGGACTTCCTTTTCTTTCTCGGGCCCCACCACGCCCAGCACCGCGGGGTGCAGCTCCTTCACGTAATTGGAGCCGTCCGCGTTCTTCTTTCCCCCGAGGCAGCCCATGACGATCACCCGGCCGTTTTCGCGCAGCGCCTCGGCGACCGCGTCAAGGCTCTCGGCGATCGCCTCGTTGATGAACCCGCAGGTGTTGATGATGACGAGATCCGAGTCCTTGTAGTCGCCCGCGATCCGATAGCCTTCGGCGCGCAGCTCGGTGATCACCCGCTCGGTGTCGACCAGGGCCTTCGCGCAGCCGAGCGAAACAAAACCAATGGTGGGAATGTGTGCAGTCATTTGTTGCCTTTGTCGGGGTCTTTGGAGTTTTCCAGGCGAAACGGGGCGGCCGGAGCAGTCACGGCTCCATCCACACGAGGGTGGCGTGCCGGCCGGTTCTGCCCTTGTCGCGCCGGTAGCTGAAAAAGCGCTGCGGATCGGCGGCGGTGGACAGCCCGCAGTCCGAGACGTCCTCCGCGGCGACGCCTTCCTGGGCGAGCGCCTCGCGGGCAAGGCAGGCGAGATCCGCCATCCATTTTCCGGACTTCGGCCCGGGGGCGAAGGCAAGGCCCGCCTGCGGCAGTTTTTTTTTCATAGCCTCGAGCACGTCGCCGCCCACTTCGAAGGACTCGGGGCCAATCCTCGGGGCGAGCCAGGCGAGAATCCTGGCGCCGGGGCCGAGCGCGCCGCGGAGCGTCTTCACGCCTTTTTGCAGGATGCCTCCTGCCAACCCCTTCCAGCCCGCGTGCAGAGCGGCCACCGCGCAGCCTTCGGAGTCGGCGAGGACCACGGGCAGGCAGTCCGCGGTCTGGATGGCGAGCACCACGCCGGGGGTTGCGGTCCACAGGCCGTCGGCCTCCTGCTCGGGCGCGGCGTGGTCGGCCTGAACGACCGCGGTGCCGTGCACCTGGCGCAGCCAGTGCGGTTCGCCCCCGGCCAGGCCGGCGAGGATCGCGCGGTTCGCGCGCACGCAGGCGGGGACGTCCCCGCAGTACAGGCCCACGTTCATCCCGCTGAGGCCGTCGAGGCCGCCAAAAGGCCCCGAGGAGACGCCCCCGGTGCGCAGCGTAAAAAGGGCATGGACGCGCTTCGGGGCGTTCCAGTTGGCTCGTATGAGCCCGAGGGAGGGTTTCTGCAGGTTGGTCATCAGGTCTGCCGGGTGAGGAATGAAGAGGCGGGCGAAGCAGTTCTCCGCCCGGATGCGTCCATTTTAAAGAGGCTTTCCGCCGAGCGCTTCCTCAAACACCGAAACCGGACGGTCGAGCGGCCCGAAGCCCAGGAAGTCCATGACCCGGGCGAGGTCCTGCGGCGGGGAAGCAAACCACTCCATGCGCTGCCCGGTCTCCGGATGGACGAGCCCGAGGCGGCTCGCGTGCAGGCACTGGCGCTTCATGCCGGCCAGGGGCGTCCCGTCCTGCGGCCAGGGCGCGAGCCCGCCGCGGTAGACGGGGTCGCCCAGCAGCGGCAGCCCGAGGCTCTCGCAGTGGACGCGGATCTGGTGCGTGCGGCCGGTTTCGAGCCGGCAGGCGACCCAGGAAATGACGCGGCCGCCGCAGCTCGCGCGGTTGACCGTGGCGAGACGGGTGCGGGCCTCGCGCATCGAGCCCGGCACCTCCACGGCAAACCTCAGCGGGTTCCTCGGGTCGCGGCCGATCGGGCGGTCGATCAGGGTGCTCGCGGGGGCCTGGCCGCGCAGCAGCGCCCAGTATTCGCGCTTGACGCTGCGGCTCTGCAGCTGGCGCACGAGCGAAGTCTGCGCGCTCAGGGTCTTTGCGACCACCATGAGTCCGCTCGTGTCCCGGTCGAGCCGGTGCACGATGCCCGCCCTCGGAAGGGCCGCGAGGGCCGGCCGCGCGAAAAGCAGCCCGTTGAGCAGCGTGTCGTCCCAGTGCCCGGCGCCGGGATGGACCACAAGGCCCGCGCGCTTGTTGACCACGAGCAGGGCCTCGTCCTCATAGACCGTCTCGAAAGGCACGTCGCGGGCGGTGAAGGCGAGCTCCTCGGGCGTGGGCTGGGCGCTCACCGAGATCACGTCGCCTGAGAGCACGGCGTCCCTCACGCGGCGCGCAGGCCGGCCGTTCACGAGCACCGCGCCCTCCCTGATCCAGCACTGCAGCCGCGAGCGGGACACCGAGGGCATCAGGGCGGCGAGGGCCTTGTCGAGCCTCCCGCCGTTCATTTCCGGCCCGACCACGAACTCCGAGAGGCTGTCCTCGGTTGCGTCAGCCCCCGGGTTGTCCCGGTTATAATCGACAGAACCTTTCAATTGATCGTTTGTCCTCTAAATGAAGAAAGCCCTTCACCGCTTTGCGCTAGCCGCCTGCCTTTCCGCCGTTGCCGCCGTCACGTCGTCGTGCTCATGGATGTCGTCGAAGACCGATGATCCGACCGCGGAGTGGTCAGCGGACCGGCTCTACAGCGAGGCCCGCGATGCGCTGGACGACAGCAACTGGTCTCTTGCCAAAGAGTACTACACGAAGCTGGAGAGCCGCTATCCGTTCGGCCGCTATGCGCAGCAGGCCCAGATCGAGATGGCCTACGCCGCCTGGAAGGACGAGGACCCGGAGGCCGCCATCCAGGCCTGCGACCGGTTCCTGCGCTCCTACCCGAACCATCCGGCCAGCGACTACGTGCTCTACCTGAAGGCGCTCGCGACGCTCAACGAGGACGAGGGGTTCTTCGCCCGGCTCACCAAGCAGGACATCTCCGACCGCGACGCGAACGCCGCGCGCGACGCCTTCGACGTCTTCAAGCTGCTGGTCGAGAAGTATCCGGATTCCCGCTACGCCCCCGAGGCGCGCAGGCGGATGCACGAGCTCGTGCTCGCCCGCGCGAACCACGAGCTGAAGGTGGCGAAATTCTACTATGAGCGTCACGGCTACGTGGCGGCGATCCAGCGCGCCCAGCGCGTGGTGACCGACTATCAGCAGACGCCCTATTCCGACGACGCGCTGAAGGTGCTCGCCGACAGCTATGCGAAGCTCGGCATGAAGGACCGCGAGGCCGACGTCCGCCGTGTGATCCAGATGAACAAGGGCAGAAAGCTCGACTGACGGGGCAGGGGGAAATGCCCTCTGCAGCAGCCTCTCAAGCCTCAGCACGCCCGCGCCAGCGCCTGGCCCGGGCGTTTTTATTGTCCCGAGGAAAAACACGGGGAGAGGCGGGGGCAGCAGGGCTGAAGGGGAAAAAATATCCCCGGGCGCGCCTTTAAAGCGCATCCGGGGAGCGGAGAAACCGGCGGGGAAGGGAAAGGGCGGAGGCGCGCGCCTTCCGCTCCTCCCCTTTTCCTCTGGCGGTCAGCCTTCGGTGTACGGCTCGGAGTCGAGGTCGCCTTCGGACTTTGTCACCACCAGGGCCGAGGCCACGTCGCCCACGACGTTGATCGAAGTGCGGATCATGTCGAGAATACGGTCAATGCCCGCGATCAGGGCGACCGCCTCGAGCGGAATGCCGACCTGCGTGAAGACCACGGTCGTCATGATGAGGCCGGCGCCCGGGACGCCCGCGGTGCCGATGGCGGCCATCACGCCCATGAGAACAATCGTAACCTGGTCGGTTATCGTGAGGTCCATGCCGAAGATCTCAGCCGCAAACACAGCGCACACGCCCATGTAAATGGCCGTGCCGTTCATGTTGATCGTGTTGCCGAGCGGGATGGAGAACGAGGCGATCGACTTCGTGGCGCCCAGCCTGCGGCAGGCCTGCAGGTTCACGGCCAGGGCCGCGGCGGACGAGCAGGTCGTGAAGGCGACGAGCCAGGGCTCGAAGATGCCCTTCAGGAAGCGGCCGACCGGCATGTGCAGGTAGAAGACGACGATCGCGCCGTAGACCACGATGCAGAAGAGAGCGGTGGCGATGAAGGAGGCGAGGATGAGCTTGCCCAGCGGCAGCAGCACGGCCAGGCCGTGCTTGGAGACGGTGTAGGCGAGCAGGCCGAACACGCCGATCGGGGCGTAGTACATGACCGCGTTGGTCACACGGATCATGGTGTCGCCGATCAGCTGGAAGATCTCAAGCAGGGGCTTGTTGCGTTCGCCCAGTCCGGCAAGGCACACACCGAAGAACACGGCGAAGAAAATGATCTGCAGCATGCTGCCCTTCGCCATGGCTTCCATCGGGTTGATCGGGACGAAGTTGAGGAAGGTCTGCACGATGCTCGGGGCCTTCACCACCTTGGCGGCCAGGCCGCTCGTGGACAGGTCGAGGCCGATGCCCGGCTGGATGAGCTCGGCAAAGCCCAGGCCGAAGCCCACGGCGATGGCGGTGGTCACCATGTAGGTGATCAGGATCTTCACGGCTACGCGGCCGAGCTTGGAGATGTCGGTGATGCTTGCGGCGCCCGCCACCAGCGTGGCGAACACCAGGGGCACGACCACCATTCGGATCAGGCGAATGAAGAGATCGCCCAGAGGCTTGAACCAGGTGGCGCCAACGTCAGCGGAAACGAACGCGCCGACGATTACGCCAAGGACAAGGCCGACAATCATTTGAGCCGGCAGGCTAAACAGCCAGCTTCTTTTCTTCTCAGCCATAAACACCCTCCCTTTGCTTTGTCTAGAGCCAGCTGCATACGGCTGCAGCTGCCCTCCCCAAGTTTCAGCCTCCTTTGAAACAGCCCTGCGGACCAGGGGGAATGGGTGGACTGAAGAGCTGCCGCTCCCGGCCGGGGGCGGACCTTCCTCAAAGGAGGCCATTCACTTGAATATTACACTTTGTAATATCTTTGAGACCTTCGGCAGGCTGGCATGCCTCTCAGCCGGGAATTCTGATTAATTTATTTAAAAATCAATGTATTGGATTAAAAAATCTCCCAACTTGAAATGTAAAGACGGCGGCTTCTGCGCCGGGGCTTTGAATTACTGTTCAAATTATTGTTTTTAAACAATAAATTATGAAAATCAGTCGGCTTCGTCCTAGGAGAGGAAGTATTTGCCTTGATGTAAGTCAACTGGAGGCTATTTTTTATAGCTTTAATTTAGCTATGAGGCTTCTTTGCATAGGTTTTAAGGAATAATCCGTAAGGAAAAAGCCTTTCTTTATTCGAAAGAAACATTGGAGACGGGAAAAACAGGTCCTCAGAGGCTCTGGGCGGCGTGCGACAGGAGCCCCTGCAGCGCGAGCGAGGCCTCGCGCAGCAGGGCGGCTCGTTCTTCAGGGGGCGTCTCCACGGCCCGCACGAGGCTTTTGAGGAAGCGCCCGGCTTCGCGGCCGAAAGGATCGCTGGTCCCCAGGTCGGCGAGGAAGTCCTCGAGGACGGCCGAGGCGCCTCTGGGGTTTTCAAAGCCCACCTCAGGGTGGTCCGCGAAGTAATTGAGGTACCAGAGCGCCTTCTGCAGGTCTTCGGCCGGGTGCGCTTTGAAGCGGCACCGCAGCACGTACTTCATCGAGTTGCCCGTTGTGAAGTCAAACAGTCCGGTGAGCTCGATCACCTCGCGGCGGTAGTGGGCTGCGTAGTGCGCGGGATGGTTCACGGCTTCGCGGGAAGCTCCCTTCACATCCGTGGTCTTCATGTGTCAGCGACTCCTTTGTCTGCGGGCGGGCCCGCCTTTCCGGCCGCAGGGGGCCGGGGCGGAAAGCACCTATTTTGCACCCGAAACGGGGCGCGAGGCCCCCTTGCGGGCCGTATCTGGTTGTTATTATTAATTCTCTGATAACAAAACTTAACTCAAACCGTGCTTATCATACAGGGGCCGGAACAGACAGGCCTCACAGCGCGATTGCCGAAAGATGTTGTTTTGTCCTGCCTTTTTTATTCCTACATCTTTATTTCGTCTCTCAGACCCTTTAGAACATGAATTTAAAGAAAGCTCTTATCGCCGCGGGCGTCGTTGTTGCGCTCGCTGCGGCCGGCTACGCGGGCTTCCGCGGCTGGCAGTCGGCCCGGATGAGCAAAATGAGCATGATGCCGCGCACGGTTGCCGTCCAGGTGGCCCAGGCCGTGCGGCAGGACGTTCCCACCATCGTGACCGCCCTGGGCACGGTGACCGCGAACCAGACCGCCGACGTGATCTCGCAGGTTCAGGGACACCTCACGAACCTTTACTTTAAGGAAGGCGATTTCGTGAAGAAGGGGGCGCTGCTCGCCAAGGTCGACACCCGGGGCTACGAGGCGAACCTCCAGCAGTACCAGGGCACTCTGGCCGAAGCTCAGGCGCAGCTCGCCAACGCGAAGAGCGTGCTCGAGCGCTATGAGCGGCTCTACCGCCAGGACTCCATTTCCAAGCAGGACCTCGAGGCGCAGCGCGCCGCGGTGAAGCAGTACGAGGGCTCCGTGCGCAGCGCCCGCGGCCAGATCGCCAACGCGAGCGTCTCGGTGGGCTACGGCCGCATCACGGCCCCCATCTCCGGCTACATCGGCATCCGCCAGCGCGATCTCGGCAACCTCGTGGGCCCGAGCGACTCGACGCCGATTGCCGTGATCACACAGACCACGCCCATTGCCGTCGAGTTCTCCATTCCGCAGGGCAACCTCTCCGAGGTTGTGGGGCCGGTGAGGAGCGGACAGAAGCTGCAGGTCGACGTCTTCGACCAGAGCGGCCTCGGGCTGCTCGCCCGGGGGACGGTCTCGGCCGTGGGCAACACGATCGACCAGGCCACGGGCACGGTGAAGGTGAAGAGCCTTTTTGACAACCGCGACTCGAAGCTCTTCCCGAACCAGTTCGTCAACGTGAAGCTCGTCACCGGAACGCTGAAGAACGCGGTCGTCGTTCCGACCTCCGCGATCCAGACCAGTCAGAACGGTCTGTACGTCTTCACGGTGGGCGACGACCAGGTGGCGCACAAGGCCGCGGTGAAGATCGGGCCGGCCACCGAGGACGGAAAGACCGCCATTCTTGAAGGCGTCGCCGAGGGGGCCAGGGTCGTCACGGCTGGAGCCGACTCGACCAGCGACGGCTCGAAGGTGACCGTCGTGGAGCCCAAGGCCGTGGACACGAGCGCCGTGGAGAAAAAATCCAAGGGAGTCGGCAGGGGACGCCGCTGATTGAAGCCGCAGTCTCGCTCGAGCGAACATGAATCTTTCACGCTTATTTATTTTTCGGCCGATCGCGACCCTGCTGCTGACGATAGCGGTGATCCTCGGAGGCCTCCTCGGCTACCGCAGCCTGTCGATCTCCGCGCTGCCCGAAGTCGACTATCCCGTCATCCAGGTGACCACCCTGTTCCCGGGCGCTGGCCCCGAGGTCATGGCCACCAGCGTCACCGCACCCCTGGAGCGCCAGCTCGGGCAGATGTCGGGCCTGAACCAGATGTACTCGGTGAGCTCCGGCGGCACCTCCGTGATCACGCTGCGCTTCAACCTCGAGCTCTCACTTGACGTGGCCGAGCAGGAGGTGCAGGCGGCCATCAACGCCGCGGACTCGCTGCTGCCGTCGGATCTTCCCAACAAGCCCACCTACAAGAAGGTGAACCCGGCCGACACCCCGATCCTCACGCTGGCGGCCACCTCCGACACCCTGCCGCTCACGCAGGTGCAGGACCTCATCAACACGCGGGCCGCTCTGAAGCTGTCGCAGATCTCCGGGGTGGGGCTCGTGAGCCTCGCGGGCGGCCAGCAGCTGGCCGTGCGCATCCGCGTCAACCCCACGGCGCTCGCGAGCCACGGGCTCGCGTTATCGGACGTGAACACCGCGATCAGCAATGCGAACGTGAACGGTTCGAAGGGCGGCTTCGACGGCAACGAGCGCTCGATCACGATCGACGCGAACGATCAGCTGCGCACGCCTGCCGAGTATGAGAACCTCGTGCTCAAGTACGAGGACGGGCAGGCGCTGCACCTGCGCGACGTGGCCCGGGTGGAGTACGCACCGCAGGACGAATACCAGGAGGCCTGGGCCAACGGCAAGCCCGCGATCATCATCAACATCCAGCGCCAGCCGGGCACGAACGTCGTGTCGATCGTCGACAAGATCAAGGCGAAGCTGCCCGAGATTGAGGCCGCGCTGCCCGGATCGGTGAAAATCGCCACGCTCACGGACCGCACCCAGACCATCAGGGCCTCGATCGAGGACGTGCAGTTCGAGCTGATGCTGTCCATCTCGCTGGTGGTCATGGTGTCGTTCCTCTTCCTGCGCACGATCGCCGCGACCTTCATTCCGAGCCTCGCGGTGCCGCTTTCGATCATCGGCACCTTCGGCGTGATGTACCTGGCCGGCTTCTCGCTCAACAACCTCTCGCTCATGGCGCTCACGATCGCGACCGGATTCGTGATTGACGACGCCATCGTGGTGGTGGAGAACATCCAGCGCCACATCGACGACGGGATGAAGCCGCTTGACGCGGCGCTGCAGGGCTCGAAGGAGATCGGCTTCACCATCATGTCGCTCACCATCTCCCTGATCGCGGTGCTGATCCCGCTGCTGTTCATGGGCGATGTCGTGGGCAGGCTTTTCCGCGAGTTCTCGATCACGCTCGCGGTGTCGATCGCGGTTTCCATGTGCGTGTCGCTCACGCTCACCCCGATGCTGTCGGCTTATCTGCTCAGGCATGTGCCGGAGTCCGAGCACAGCCGGATCACGCAGGCCTTCGGGCGGGGCTTTGACTGGCTGCTCAACCTCTACAAGCGCTGCCTGCGCTTCGTGCTCGGGCATCAGAAGGCCACCCTCGCCGTCGCGGTGGGCACTCTAGCCCTCACGGCGGTCCTTTACCTCTGGGTGCCCTCGGGCTTCTTCCCCTCGCAGGACACGGGCGTGATCCAGGGCATCACCGAGGCCCCGGGCGATGTCTCCTTCAAGGAGATGTCGCGCCGCCAGCAGGCCTTGAGCGAGCTCATCCTCAAGGATCCCGCGGTGGCCTCGGTCGCCTCCATCGTCGGCGTCGACGCGACCAACAACTCCTCGCTCAACAACGGCAGGCTGCAGATCACCCTCAAGGACTTCGGCAGCAGGGACGGCGCGAACACCGTGATCGACCGCCTCAGGAAGGCCTCCGGGCAGGTGCCCGGCATCAGGCTCTACGCGATCAAGAGCCAGGACCTCAACGTGGACGACATGGTGACGCCCTCGCAGTACCAGCTCACCTTTGACTCAACCGACCGCGAGGAGCTCGACGAGTGGGTGCCGAAGTTTGTGAAGACCCTGTCGCAGAGGCAGGGCTTCCGCGGCGTGGTGAGCAGCCTTGACAACTCGGGGCGCGTCGCCTACGTCGACATCAACCGCGAGGCGGCCGCGCGCTACGGCATCAGCGCGAGCGACATCGACGCGGCGCTCTACAACGCCTTCGGCCAGAGGCTGATCTCCACCATCTACACCCAGGCGAACCAGTACCGGGTCGTGCTCGAAGTTTCGCCCGACCTCAAAAAGGACCTTTCGGCTTTCTCGAAGGTCTACCTGAAGAGCGGCACGGCCGACTCGAGCGCGACCGGGTCCGACCTCATGGTGCCGCTCTCCAACCTCGTCACCATCTCCGAGAAGACCGGCCCGGTGAGCTACTCGCGCATTTCGCAGACGCCGGCCGCCACCGTCTCGTTCAACCTCGCTGAAGGCTTTTCCATCGAGGAGGCGCGCGAGGCGGTGAGCGAGACTCTGAGCTCGATCAAGATCCCCTCCACGATCCGCGTGAAGCCGCAGGGGGCGCTCTCCTCCTACGAGAGCTCGAACGCGAACACGCTCTGGCTCATCCTCGCCGCGGTCGCCGTGGTCTACGTGGTGCTCGGCGTCCTCTACGAGAGCTGGATCCACCCGGTCACGGTCATCTCCACGCTGCCCTCGGCCGCGATCGGAGCGCTGCTCGCGCTGAAGATCGCGGGGATGGAGTTCACGCTGATCGCGCTGATCGGCATCATCCTGCTCATCGGCATCGTGAAGAAGAACGCCATCATGCTGATCGACTTTGCGCTGGCCGAGCAGCGCGCCGGCAAGCCTCCGTTCGAGGCAATCTACAACGCCTGCCTGCTGCGCTTCCGTCCGATCATGATGACTACCTGCGCGGCCCTGCTCGGGGCGCTGCCGCTCGCGTTCGCCTCGGGCTCGGGGGCGGAGTTCCGCGTTCCGATGGGCATCGTGATCGCCTCGGGGCTGCTCTTCAGCCAGCTGCTCACCCTCTTTACCACGCCTGTGATCTACCTCTTCTTCGAGCGGCTCTCGGGCCGCTATGACGGGGCGGTGTCCTTTGCGTGGCTGAAAAAGCCGGCGGCGGCCGGGGAGGGGGCGTCGTGAACTTCTCCCGGCTTTTCATCCTGAGGCCGATCGCGACGCTGCTCATCTCGCTCACGATCACGGTGCTCGGGGCCGTGGCCTACCGGTTCCTGCCGGTCGCACCGATTCCCCAGGTCGACACGCCCACCATCATGGTGAGCGCGTCGCTGGCCGGCGCGAGCCCTGAGACCATGGCCGCCACGGTGGCGATGCCGCTTGAGAGGGCCATGGGACAGATCGCCGGCATCACCGAGCTCACCTCGAGCTCGAGCCAGGGCTCGACCCGTCTCGTGATCCAATTCGACCTTTCGCGCGACGTCGACGGCGCGGCCCGCGACGTGCAGGCCGCCATCAACGCGGCCCGCACGCTGCTGCCCTCGGCCATGAAGACGCTGCCGACGTACCACAAGGCCAATCCGTCCGACGCCCCGATCGTGATGCTCGCGCTCACCTCCGACAAGCTCAACCGCGGCCAGCTCTACGATCTGGCAAGCTCGAAGCTGCAGCAGCGCATCGCGCAGGTGAAGGGCGTGGGCCAGGTGTCGCTGCGCGGCGGCGCACTGCCCGCCATCCGCATCGACCTCAAGCCGAAGATGCTGGAGAGCCAGGGGATCGCCCTCGACACCGTCCGCTCGGCCATCGAGGCGGCGACCACGGACTCGCCGCGCGGGCTCCTCGCGGGAGACGCGAGCACCTGGTGGATCGAGGCAAACGGCCAGCTCACGCAGGCCTCGGACTACCGCGACATCATCGTCGCCTACAAGAACGGCGCACCGGTGAGGCTGCAGGACGTGGCGAACGTCTACGACTCGGTGCAGGACATCTATTCGGCGGGCTATCTGAACGGCGTGCCCTCGATTTCGATCTCGGTCACGAGGCAGGCCGGGGCGAACATGCTCGAAACGATCCAGGCGATCAAGGACCTGATGCCGTCGCTTAACGCGATGCTGCCCGGGGGCACGAAGCTCACGCTCGCCATCGACCGCTCGACCAACATCCGGGACTCCCTCTACGAGACGGAAAAGACGCTCATCTTCTCTGTGATCCTCGTGATCTGCGTGGTCTACCTGTTTCTCAGGAACGGTCGTGCGGTGCTCATTCCCGCGGCGGCCCTGCCCATTTCGCTCATCGGCACCTTCGGGATCATGTACCTGTGCGGCTACACGCTCGACACCCTGTCCATGATGGCTCTCATCGTGAGCACGGGCTTCGTGGTGGACGACGCGATCGTGGTGCTCGAGAACATCAGCCGGCACATCGAGGAGGGGGCGAGCCCCATGCAGGGGGCGCTCGTGGGCAGCCGCGAGATCAGCTTCACGGTCTTTTCGATGACCTCGTCGCTGATTGCAGTCTTCATTCCGCTTTTTTTCCTCTCGGGCGTGATCGGGCGCTACTTCCGGGAATTTGCCGTGACGCTGGCCGCCGCGCTCGTGGTCTCGATGTTCGTTTCTCTCACGCTCACCCCGATGCTGAGCGGACGGCTGCTGGGGCGGCCGCAGGCCCGGGCCCCTGCGAGCGGCAGGCGGAATCCCGTCGTGCGGCTGTTCGACAGCTTCAGCCGCTTTCTAAAGAAGCTGCACGCGGGCTACGTGAAAAGCCTCGGGGGCGTGATGCGGCACAAGGCCCTCACGCTCTTCATCCTGCTGCTCACGGTCGCGGGCAACGTCTTCCTCTTCATCGTGATCGACAAGGGGCTCTTCCCCAACCAGGACACCGGCATGCTGATGGGCGCGGTGCGCGCCGACCAGGCGACGAGCTTCACCGCGATGGAGCCGGTGCTCAGCCAGGTGGCCGCGCGGATCGAAAAGGATCCCGACGTGCGCTACGTGATCTCCTCGACGGGAGGCGGGGGCTTCGGCTCGCGCAACACCGGCATGTTCTTCGTGCGCCTGAAGACCTGGGGGACGCAGCGCCACGCCTCGGCCGCGGAAATCGCCAATCGGCTCACCCGGCAGGGTTCGGGCGTTCCCGGCGCGCAGCTGTTCATGATGGCCGCGCAGGACTTCCGCATCGGCGGCAGGAGCGCGAACGCGACCTACCAGTACAGCCTGCAGTGCGACAACCTGGAGACGCTGCGGGCCTGGAGCCCGAAGGTCTACGCGGTGATGGCCGGGCTCAAGGAGCTCACGAGCGTTGACACCGACGAGGAGTCGGGCGGCATCGAGGCGAAGCTCGAGATCGACCGCGAGGCCGCGGCCCGCTACGGGCTGGATGTGAGGGACATCGATACGTTCCTGAACAACGCCTTCGCGCAGCGCCAGATCGCCACCCAGTACCAGGTGCTCAACCAGTACTACAGCATCATCGGACTCGATCGCAGCTGGACGAAGGATCCGCAGGTGCTCAGCCGGCTGCGGGTCACGACCTCCTCGGGAGAGCTCGTGCCCGTCTCGGCTTTCGCGAAGATCACCTATGCGGCCACGCCCCTGTCGGTCGCTCACCAGTCGCAGATGGCGACCACGACGATCGCCTTCAACCTGGCCGACGGGGTGACCCTGAGCCAGGCCAAGGAAGCGATTGACCGCGCGCTGGTCTCGATCGGGCTGCCCGATGATATCCACGGCAGCATGCAGGGCACCGCCAAGACCTACGACAAGCTGGTCGCGCAGATGCCGGTGCTGATCGCGGGCGCGATCGTGGTGATCTACATCCTGCTCGGCATCCTCTACGAGAGCTGGATACACCCGCTCACCATCATCTCGACGCTGCCCTCGGCGGGCATCGGCGCGATGCTGCTCATGATGGCCACGGGAACGCCGCTTACCGTGATCGCGTTCGTGGGCATCCTGCTGCTGATCGGCATCGTGAAGAAAAACGGCATTCTGATGGTGGACTTCGCGATCGCCGCCCAGCGCTCCGGGATGACGCCCGAGCAGGCCGTCATCACGGCCTGCGACAAGCGCTTTCGGCCGATCCTGATGACCTCGCTTGCCGCCTTTTTCGGCGCGGTCCCGCTCATCATCCAGACCGGCGCGAACGGTTCCTTCAACCGGCCGCTGGGCATCGCGATCTGCGGCGGCCTGGTGGTGAGCCAGGTGCTCACGCTTTATACGACGCCGGTCGTTTACGTATACCTCGACCGGGTCGGCTCGAAGGTGAAGGCGGTCCGCCATCGCATTGCCTCGAAGCTGTTTGCATGGCGAGAGCCCGCGGGCTCGTGATGGAGAAAGTCACTGACATGAAGCAACACAACAAGAAAGTCCTCTGCGTGTGGTCGGCCGCCGCAGTTCTCGCCTCGCTTCTGGCGGGCTGCGCGGTGGGTCCGGACTACAGGGCCCCTGACGCCTCCTCGGCGCCCGCTTCCTTCAAGGAGGCGGCCCCCGAGGGCTGGAAGAGCGCCAGCCCGGCCGACTCCGAGCTGAAGGGCGAATGGTGGAGGATGTACGGCGACCCGGTGCTCAATGATCTGGAGGCCCGGGTGGTCTCCGGAAACCAGACAGTGGCCCAGTACGTCGCGAGCTTCGAGAAGGCTGCGGCCCTGGTCTCCGAGTACGAGGCCTCGCTTTATCCGGCGGTGAACGCCGGCGCCTCCGGGTCGAGAAGCCGCCAGAGCGGCCGCACGGGCAACAGCGTGTCGCTCACCGCCTCCCTGTCCTGGGAGCTCGACCTGTGGGGCAAGCTGCGCCGGCAGGTGACCGAGGAGAAGGCGCTCGCGCAGGCCGCGGAGGCCGATCTGGCCAACGCCGCGCTTTCTGCGCAGGCGAGCCTCGCGCGCAACTACTTCACGCTCCGCTCGCTGGATGAGCGCATCGCGCTCTACGAGGAGACGATCCGTGCCTATGAGTCGAACGTGCGGGTGCTGCAGAACAAATACCGCTCCGGCGCCGTCGTGAAGTCCGACCTCACGCAGGCCGAGCAGAGCCTGTATTCGGCCCGCTCATCGAAGGCCTCGCTCGAGGCCGAGCGCGCTCAGTACGAGCACGCCATCGCGGTACTGACCGGCCGGGCCCCGGCGGAGTTCAGCCTGCCGGCCTCCGCCTCTGCGCTGCCGGCCGTGCCCGCCGTCCCCGCTGGGGTGCCCTCGAGGCTGCTCGAGCGCCGGCCCGACATCGCCTCGGCCGAGCGCAGCATGGCCGCCGCCAACGAGGAGATCGGGATCGCGATCGCGGGCTATTACCCGGATCTGACGCTCACGGGCGAGACCGGGTACTCGGGCTCGAGGCTCTCGCACTTTGTGAACGCCCCCCATTTCCTCTGGTCTCTCGGCGCCTCGGCCGCCGCGCCGCTCTTTGACGCGGGGAAGACCTCTTCGCGCGTGAGGCAGGCGAAGGCCGACTACGAAAAGAGCGTGGCCTCCTACAGGGAGACGGTGCTCGAGGCCTTCCAGGGCGTGGAGGACTACCTCGCGGCCGCAAGGCTCCTCGAGCGCGAGATCGAGCAGAGCGAACGGGGCCTGCAGGCGGCCGCCGAGACCGCCCGCGTGAAGTCGAGCCAGTACGCGGAGGGCATGATCGACTACACCGACGTGTACACCTCCGAGACGACGAGGCTGTCGAGTCAGCAGAGCCTGATTTCGCTTAAGGCCGATGCGCTGGTGAACAGCGTGCGGCTGATCGAGGCGCTGGGCGGAGGCTGGGAAGGCCTCGGAAAGGCCAGGGAGCGCTGAAAAAAGCCTCCCCCGCCTCTCCTTTGAAGGCAGGCGGGTCTTTTTCAGCCCCCGGCAAGGGCCGCCTGCCGCCAGTGCTCGCCGTCCTCGAACCAGGAGAGGACGGAGTCGAGCCCCAGGTGGTTCACCTGCAGGGCGACAAGAGCGCGCACGCGGGGCTTTGCGTGATAGGCGACGCCCAGGCCCGCGAAGCGCAGCATCGGCACGTCATTCCAGCCGTCGCCCAGGGTGATCAGCTGCTTAGGCTCCGCGCCCGCGTCGCGGCAGAGCTGCTCGACCATCCGGCGCTTGCCCTCGCCGTCGATGATCTCGCCCCCGTTCTCCTGCGGCCCGGCGACCCGCCCGGTGAGCACCCCGTCCTTCACCTCGAGCCGGTTGCAGCGCCAGCCCTCGGCTGCGAAATGCCGCGCCCCGGCCTCCATGATCTGGTCGAAGCCCGCCGAGACGATGTAGCGGCGCAGCCCCGAGGCCCGGAAGGCGGCCATCAGGGTCTCGGCGCCGGGGTTGTAGCGCAGGCCCGAGGCGTAGTCCGTGAAGGCCCGCTCGGGGCAGCCCGCGATGAGGCGGATGCGCTCGCGGAGGCTTTCCGAATAGTTGCGGATCTCGCCCCTCATCGCCCGATCCGTGACGCGCGCGATCTCTTCGCCGTAGCCCTCGCGGCGGGCCACCTGATCGAGCGTCTCCTCGGCGCAGAGCGTGCTGTCGAAGTCGCTCGCGGCGACGCGAAAGTCCGTGAGAAGCAGCCCCGCGGGCACGACCGCCGCGTCCAGCCCCAGGGCGTCGAGCCCGGGCAGGAGAGCACGGGCCCGCGCGGGGTCGACCGCGCGCAGCCTCACCGCGCCCGGGCCTGCGGGGACCCGCTCTGCGGAAAGCTCCAGAGCGGCCTGCGGCAGGGCCGAGGCCGCAAGGCCCGGGCCCTGAATCACCAGGTCAAAGGTTCTGTCCATAAGCTGTCCTCCTTGTTTTTCCTTTCCAGGCCCCTTTCAGGCGAGCTTCGCGAGGAAGCCGCGCAGCATCGCGACGCGGTCCTTCGCTTCGGGCAGGCTCTGCGTGATCTTAATGCGCTGTGGACCTGCCATGCGCACGTCGGTGCGGCTCTGCATGAGGTCGATCAGCTTCAGGGGCTCGAACTTCGGGTGCTCGGAGACGGTGATGAGGGTCGCCTCGTGCGAGGAGTCGATCTTCTTGATGCCGAGCCCCTCGCAGACGAGCCGCAGCCTGTGCGTCGCGACCAGCATCCGGGCGGGGTCGGGCGGCTCGCCGTAGCGGTCGGCGAGGTCCTCGACCACGTCGTTGAGGGCTGCCGCGTCGGAGGCCGCTGCGAGCGCCTTGTAAAAGGAGAGCCTCTGGCCGACGTCGGGCACGTAGTCCGAGGGCAGCAGCGCCGGGGCGTGCAGGTTGATCTCCGCCACCGAGGCGAACGGATGCTCGATGTCGGGCGTCTCGCCCCTGCGGAGCGACCGCACCGCGTCCTGAAGCATCTGGTTGTAGAGGTCGAATCCGACGTTCGCAATCTCGCCTGACTGGCGCTCGCCCAGCACCTCGCCCGCGCCGCGGATCTCCAGGTCGTGCATGGCGAGGTAAAAGCCGCTGCCCAGCTCCTCGAGGTTCTGCAGGGCCTCGAGCCGCTTCTCGGCGTTTTTCGTAATCGAGGCCTCGGGCGGCACGAGCAGGTAGGCGTAGGCCTGGTGGTGGCTGCGCCCGACGCGCCCGCGCAGCTGGTGCAGCTGCGCGAGCCCCAGCTTGTCGGCCCGGTGGATGATGATCGTGTTGGCCGTCGGGATGTCGATGCCGGTTTCGATGATGGTCGTGCACAGCAGCACGTTGTACTTCTGCTGGTAGAACTCGCGCATCACGTGCTCGAGCTCGCGCTCCGGCATCTGCCCGTGGGCGACCGCGATGCGCGCCTCGGGCACGAGCTCCGAGAGCCGCTCGAAGCGGCTTTGGATCGTCTCCACCTCGTTGTGCAGGAAGTAGACCTGGCCGCCGCGCTTGAGCTCGCGCAGGATCGCTTCTCGGATGAGCGCGTTGCTCTCGGGCCTCACGAAGGTCTTCACGGCGAGGCGCTTCTCGGGGGCGGTCGCGATCACCGAGAAGTCCCTCACGCCCTCGAGCGACATCGAAAGCGTCCTCGGGATCGGGGTGGCGGTGAGGGTGAGCACGTCGACCTCGGCCCGCAGCTCCTTGAGCTTTTCCTTCTGCCGCACGCCGAAGCGGTGCTCCTCGTCAACCACGACGAGGCCGAGGGAGGCGAACTTCACGCTCTCGGAGAGAAGCTTGTGGGTGCCGATCACGATGTCGGCGGTTCCGTCGGCCAGCGCCTTGAGCGCCGCGGCCGTCTCCTTCGCGCTCCTGAAGCGCGACAGTTCGACCACCGTCACCGGCCAGCTTGCGAACCGGTCCCGGAAGGTCTGGGCGTGCTGCTCGGCCAGCAGCGTGGTCGGGCAGAGCACCGCCACCTGCCGGCCGCTCATCACGGCGAGGAACGCCGCGCGCAGCGCGACCTCGGTCTTGCCGAAGCCCACGTCGCCGCACACGAGCCGGTCCATGGGGCGGCCGCTCGTCATGTCGGAGATCACCGCGTCGATCGCGGCCTGCTGGTCGGCGGTCTCCTCAAAGGGGAAGCCCTCGGCGAAGTGCTCCATGTCCTCCTGCGGGCACGAAAAGACGAGCCCGGGACGGCTCGCGCGCCGGGCGTAGAGGTTGAGCAGCTCCGCGGCGGTGTCGCGGACCTGCTCGGAGGCCTTTTTCTTCGCCTTCTCCCAGTCGCCCCGGCCGAGCCTGTGCAGGGGGGCGTGCTCGCGGTCCGCGCCGCTGTAGCGCGAAATGAGGTGCAGCTGGGAGACCGGCACGTAGAGCTTCGCGCCCTGCGCGTACTCGAGCTGCAGGCACTCGGATAGTCCCTCCTGCGTCTCGAGCGTGACAAGGCCCTCGTAGCGGCCGATGCCGTGCTCGACGTGGACGACGGGGTCTCCGATGCGCAGCTCCGAGAGATCGCGGATCATCGCGTCGATGTTCGTGCGGTGCTCGCGGCGGCGGCTGCGGCGGCGGGGCCCCGCGCGGTACAGCTCTGTCTCGGTCACGAGCGCGAGGTGCTCTTCGCGCAGCAGCAGCCCGCGCGACAGCGGGGCGTGGGTGATCGCGAAGCCCTGGCCGCCCTCGACGAAGGCCTCGAAGGAGCCGCACGGTTCGGGCTCGAGCCCGTGCTCGCGGAAGAGCTCCCGCACCGTCTCCTCGCGCCCGGGAGAGGCTGCGGCGACCAGAACCCGCAGCTTTTCCGCGCGCGCCGAGCCGAGCCACTTCCTGAAGCCCGCGAGGGGATCCTTCGCTCGGCGGTCGACGGCAAGCGGCGGCAGGGGCGATTCGGACCCGGTCTCGAGCTTCCAGTGCGGCAGGGGCCCGAGCGTTTTGAAGAACTCCTCGGAGGTGAGATAGAGCGCCTCGGGCGGCAGCGCCGGCCGCTCGGCGTCGTGCGAGAGAAAAACGTAGCGCTGCCGGGTCTCCGACATGAACCGCTCGAGGGTGTCGCTCACAGGGCCGGCGAGAAGGAACTTCGCGTCTTCGCCCGCGTAGTCGAAGATCGTGGCGGTCTGCTCGAAGAAAAGCGGCAGGTAGTACTCGATTCCCGCGGGGGCGACGTGCGAGGCGATGTCGCGCACGACCGGGCTCGAGGCGGGGGCCTTCGGGAAGGTCTTCTGCCAGTTCTTGCGGAAGAGCTGCGTGCCCGCTTCGTCCATCGGGAACTCGCGGCCGGGCAGGATGCGCACGGTCTGCACGTCGCCGGTCGTGCGCTGCGTGGTCTCGTCGAAGGTCCGCAGCGTCTCGATCTCGTCGTCGAAGAGCCCGATGCGGTAGGGCGAGGGGGCGCCCATCGGGTAGATGTCGATGATTTCCCCGCGCACGCAGAACTCGCCCGGAGCCATCACCTGGCTCACGGCCGAGTATCCGGCCATGACGAGCCGGCGCTTGAAGTCCGTGGTGGAGATGACGTCGCCGCGGCTGAAGAAAAAAGTGGTCGCCGAGACGAAGGCGGGGGGCGGCAGCCTCAGGCTCGCCGTGGTCGCCGAGACGAGCAGTACGTCGATGCCGCCGCGGGAGGCGGCCCGCCGCCCCGGCACCCGGGAGGCGAGCCGAAAGAGCGTCTCGAGCCGTTCGGAGACGAGGTCCTCGTGCGGCGAGATCATGTCGTAGGGCAGCGTTTCCCAGTCGGGGAAGACGCGCACGGACAGCTGCGGCTCGTACCAGGAGATCTCCTCGGCGAGGCGGTCCGGATCCGAGGCGTCCGCGCAGAGCACGATAAGGGGGGCCGCGTGCTGCGCGCACTCGCGCGCCGCGAGCGCGGCCGCCAGGGCGTCGCTTACGCCCGGGGCGGCGGTGAGCCGCCGGTTCGTCCCCGCATGGGGTTCAAAGAGCTTTTCAGAGAGCAGGCCTTCGAAGGTCATGGATGATTGCCAGTGCGCTGTATGGCGGCCGCCCTGCGCCCCTTGGCCGGGGAAGGCGGCTCCTGCCGGAAGAAAGAGGGCGGCCCGCTTTCCAGGCCGCCGCCATTCCGATTATATTCAGTAGCGCGGCCGGGCCCGCAGCGGGTCCGGCCCAGCGTTTCTTTCCGAGGAAGACCACTTTTTCAAAGCGGAGGGCCGATGAGGCAGACCAAACCAGCCGAGGGGGCGTCCCCCAGAGTTTTCGCCCTTGTTCCTGCGGCCGGGGTCGGCTCCCGCATGGGGCTCGGACGGCCCAAGCAGTACATGGATCTCGCGGGGCGCACGATGCTCGAGGCGACGCTCGAGGCACTGTCGGCCCTGAAGGAGCTCTCGTGCATCGCCGTGGTGGTCTCCCCGGACGATCCTTGGATCGGCGGCCTCAGGCTGCCCGCCTCCGCCCGGGTGGTGAGAAGGGGCGGCGCGAGCCGCGCGGAGACGGTCCGCGGGGGGCTCGAGTGGTTGCTGCGGGAGGCGCGTCCCGCGGCGCGGCCTGACGACTGGGTGATGGTGCACGACGCGGCGCGGCCCTTCGTGCCGCGCGAAGACCTCGAGCGGCTGCTGGCTGCGGCGCGCTCGGGGGGCGGCAGCGGGGCGATTCTCGCCCTTCCCATGACCGACACCGTCAAGCGCGTTGACCGCTCGGGGCGGGTGCTGGAGACGCTCGACCGCAGTGAGCTCTTCCGGGCCGCCACGCCGCAGGTGTTCCGGGCCGGGGAGCTCGCGGCCGCGCTCTCAGGAGACCTTTCGGGCGTGACCGATGAGTCTTCGGCGATCGAGCGCTCGGGCGGCGAGGTGCGCGTCGTGTCCGGCAGCCTCTGCAATTTCAAGGTGACGCTGCCCGGCGACGCGCGGATCGCGAGGCTCATCGCCCGCGAAGGAGAGGAGAAGATGGATTTGCGAGTGGGACAGGGCTGGGACATCCACAGGCTTGAAGCGGGCCGCAGGCTGATCCTGGGCGGGGTTGAGATCCCCTTTGAAAAAGGGCTCGCGGGGCACTCGGACGCCGACGCGCTGCTGCACGCGGTGACCGACGCGGTGCTCGGGGCCGCGGGACTGGGCGACATCGGGGAGATGTTTTCGCCCGCGGAGGCGCGCTGGAAGGACGCGGACAGCCGCGAGCTGCTCGCCCGCGCGATGGAGCGCGTGCGGGGGGCCGGCTGGGAGGTCGTGAATCTGGATGCCACGGTGACCGCCGAGCGCCCGAGGCTCACGCCCTGGAAGAGCGCGATCCGCGCGAGCGTGGCCGCGGCGCTGGGTGTTCCCGAGGCGCTCGTGAACGTGAAGGCGAAGACCAAGGAAGGCCAGGACGCGGTGGGCGAGGGGCTGGCGATCGAGGCCTCGGCCGCCGTGCTGCTCAAAAAAGCCTGAGGCGCGGCGGGGCTCAGGGCCCCGCCTCAAAAGAGGCCTTGCGCCCGGAGGAGAGCCGGGTCAGGGCTTGTCCTTCCCCCCGGCGGCGGGCTCCTGGGACTCCTTCTTTTTATCGTCCTTGCGGCGGGTCTTCTTCGGGGGCTCTGCGACGGGGAAGCGGATTTCGACCGCGAGCCCGCTCGGGTTGTTCTTCGAGAGCTTCACCGCGCCGCCCGAGCGCTTCGCGATCCGGTCGACGATCGCGAGCCCGAGACCCGAGCCCGTCGAGCCCGTGCGGGCCTTCTCGCCGCGCTCGAAGGGCCGCAGCACGCGCTCCATCTCGGACTCGGGCAGCCCCCTGCCGTGGTCGCAGATCGACAGCAGCGCCTGCCCGTTTTGTATTCCGACGTTCACGAAAACCTCGAGTCTGCCGTCCTCGCAGCGCCCGTAGCGGCTCGCATTGACGAGCAGGTTCTGTACGATGCGGCCGATCTCGACCGGGTGGGCCATGATGAAGACGTCCTTGCGGATCACGCAGTCGAGCGAGACTTTCGGGTCCTCGTCCATCCGGGAAGTGGCGATCGCCGAGGCGACGGTCTCGCCCAGGTTCGTGAGCTCGAGCGGCGTGTTCGAGCGCCTCGCATAGGCGAGGAACTGGTTGACGATGTTCTCCATCTGCTCGAGGTCCTGCACCATGGCGTTTCTCGAGTCCTCGGGCAGCGAGGCGAGCTCGACCTCGAGCCGCAGCCTCGTGATTGGGGTGCGCAGGTCGTGGCTCACGCCCGCGAGCAGTAGCTCGCGGTCCTCTTCCATGCGCGCGAGGTCGAGCACCATCGTATTGAAGGCGCGGTTCACCTCGCGAATCTCCTTGGGGCCCGCGTCCGGGAGCTTGTCGGGAACTTTGCCGTGGCCCAGCGCCTGGGCGGCGCGCGTGAGGTTGGCGAGCGGCTCGACGATGTGGCGCGTGAGCATCGTCGCGCCGATCGTGGAGAGCAGGAAGGCGATCAGCGCCCACCACAGCCAGTTCGAGCCTGAGGGCTTGTCGAAGATGTTCTGACGGGTCATGAGCCAGTACTCGTCGCCATCGATCGACAGCGACACCCACAGCCCGGGCTCGCCGTTCACGCGGCCTGCAAGCACGGTGTCGTCGCCCAGGTCCTCCTTCACCATCGACTCGATCAGCTCGACTGTCGCATTCTGCTTGAGCGGCTCGACCCGGTCGCCCGGCTCCTTGGGAAGGATCCGGATCTCGAGCGAGGCGAGGCTTGTGAGCAGGTCGGTGCGGTAGAGGGGGTCCGCCGACACCAGGGCGAAGCGCGTGAGGTTCGTCATTGAGACGATCTGCATTTCAACGCCCTTGGCGACCGGCAGCTCATTGAAGGTCCAGTACGTCTGCAGTCCCCCCAGCACGGACAGCGTGATGAGGAGCATCAGCATGGTGAAGGTGCGCCAGAACATGCTGGAGCCCCGGTAGGTCAGCTCTTCCCGATCCTTGCTCATAAGCCTGTGATTCTAAGGGCGGGCGGCAGGCGCCGCCCGCATGGCCGGTCAGTTATGGCCGTCGGGGATGAAGACGTAGCCCAGGCCCCAGACGGTCTGCAGGTAGCGCGGCTTGCTCGGCTCGGGCTCGATCAGCTTTCTCAGGCGCGAGACCTGCACGTCAAGCGAGCGGTCGAAGGCCTCGTACTCGCGGCCGCGGGCCATCTCCATGAGCTTGTCGCGCGACAGCGGCATGCGCGGGTGGCGCGCAAAGGCCTTCATCACGGCAAACTCCCCGGTCGTGAGCGGCACGGCCTGGCCGTTTTTCCTGAGGACGCGGGTGCCGAGGTCGAGCTCGAAGTCGCCGAACTTCACCACTTCGTTTTCACCGGCGGGGGCCCCGGGCGTCTCGACGGCGGGCTGGCGGCGCAGCACCGCGTGGATGCGGGCGAGAAGCTCGCGCGGGTTGAAGGGCTTCGGAATGTAGTCGTCGGCGCCCAGCTCGAGCCCCACGATGCGGTCCACGTCCTCGCCGCGGGCGGTGAGCATGATCACCGGGGTCTTGTCCTTCGCGGCACGCAGCCGCTTGAGGATGGCCAGCCCGTCCTCGCCCGGCAGCATCAGGTCGAGGATGAGGGCGTCGAAGCGCTCGCGCATCCACAGCCTGTTCATCGACTGGCCGTCCTCGGCCACGAAGACCGTGAAGCCGTTTTCGCCGAGATAGCGGCGCAGCAGGTCGCGCAGCCTCGGGTCGTCGTCCACCACCAGAATCTTGGGTTTGCGCTCAGAGGGCATCTCTTGTTTCCTTTTAAAGCAATTTTCCCCGCCTCAGCCACGGGCGGGAACTCTGTTACATTTTCCTCTGTTACAAATTTTCTGCCTTGCAATAAAACAAGCTGTAACAATTGAATTGCGGTTGAAAAGAATTTCACGGGACATCCGGCGGCATTTGACATACGATAGGAATCGCGGGGCAGCAGGCTGATTTCCTGCCGTCCCCTTCCTTAAAACCCATTGCCTGCTCCATGAAAAAGAGTCTATTCATCGCCGCGCTGGCCGCTACGCTCGCCTCCTGCGCCACGCTTGCCCAGGAGGCTCCGGCCTGCAACCGCTCCTGTACGGCGGCCGAGTGGTCGGGGCTCTCGCTGCAGGAGCGCGCCGACATCTGGCCTGCCATGAGCCGCGAGGCGAGAAAGCGCCTCTGGTCCTACATGACCGAGGGCGAGCGCCAGGAGCTGCGCAACAAGCTGCGCCCGATCCGCCGCGACCAGATCCGCCGCCGCTATGACTGCATGGTGGTCCCCGCGGGCGGCCCCGCGGAGTTTGACTCGCTTTCGCCCAAGGAGCGCCGGTACCTGCGCCGCCAGATCATGGAAGTGCACATGGAGTACCAGCACCACGGGCTCTTCCCGCACGACCGTCCGGCCTCTGGCCCGGGTCCGGCCGTGCGCCCCTGAGGCCGTGCGCCGCTTCCTTGCAGGGCCCGGGGCCGCGTTAAAATCCGAATGCTGAGGCTGCGCGCCGCTTTTGATTAAAGAAGCGGCTCCTTTCGCGCACCGTTTTTTTTGATCCTATCGTCATGCCGAACACCGACCCGCTCATTCTCGCCCTTGATACCGCCACACAGTTCTGCTCCGTCGCGCTTGCTCGCGGGTCCCAGTCCGTTCTCGAGGACGAGGGCACGGGCAGCGGGCACTCCGAGAAAGTGCTCCTTATGGTGGATTCGGTGCTTAAGAAAGCGGGCGAGGACTTGGGCGGCCTCGACGCGGTCGCCTTCGGAGCCGGCCCGGGGGCCTTCACGGGTCTGCGGGTCGCCTGTGGCGTTGCCCAGGGCCTCGCCTGGGCGCGCGAAAAGCCCGTCGTCGCGGTCGGCAACCTGCAGGCGCTTGCCTTCAGGGTTCTGGAGTGCGAAGCCCCCGGCACCCGGGTGCTCGCGGCGATCGATGCGAGGATGCACCAGGCCTATGCCGCGGTTTACGAAAAGGGCGGGGACGGGCAGGCTCCGAAGGAGCTCGAACCCCCTGCGCTCTTTAATCCGGAGGAGCTCGCGCCGCTGGCCGGGCGGCTCGGGGCCGGGCTCGCGGCAGGCAGCGCCCTTGCAGCCTTCCCCGACGCGCTCCGGGGCGCGGGTCTGCGTCTCCTGCAGGACGAGCCGCGGGCGACGGCGCTTGACATCGCACGGCTCGCCCGGATCCTTTTCCTGGAGGGCCGCTCCGTTCCCGCCGAGCAGGCCGCCCCCCTTTACGTCCGCAACCGCGTGGCGCTCACGATCGAGCAGCGCGCAGCCGGAGAGAAGCTTTGAGCGCGGCGTTCACCCTTCGGGACATGACGGCCGGAGACCTCCCGGCCGTGATGGCGATCGAGCTCGAAGCCTTTGAATCCCCCTGGACTCTCGCCGATTACCGCTCGGCCCTCGCCGGCCGGTCCCGCTGCCGCGTTGCGGTGGATCCGGACGGCGCGCTTCTCGGCTACTGCGTGACCGGCCAGGCGCTAGACGAGGCTGAGGTCTACACCATCGCAGTCTCGCCGCGTGCGCGCCGCCGGGGCGTCGGCCGCGCACTACTGCGGGATTTCTTCAGTTTTTCGAAAGCGGGGGGCGTGTCAAGGATCTTCCTTGAGGTGCGGCCAAGCAACGCAGCGGCTCGCTCGCTTTACGCGGGCGAGGGTTTCGTTCAGGTCGGCCGGCGCCGCGGCTACTACAGCTGCGCCAACGGCGGCCGCGAGGACGCCCTTATCATGGAAAGGAGCGAGCCGGATGCCGCTTGACGCCGAAAGGTCGCGAATCTGGGAGGCTCTCGGCATCGGGCCCCAGTGGATCGAGCGCGGGGCCGAGGATCCGCTGCTTCCCTCCGGAACGCGCGCCAGCGCAGCTCCCGTCTCCGCCCCCGCCCCTGCGCCAGTCCCTCCGCGTCCGGCTCCCTTCCGGTCGCCTGAGCCTTCCGGGCGGGCGCAGCCCGCGGCGGCGGCCGCCGTTGCTGCCCCGCAGGCCCGGCAGGCTGCGGCCCCCGCTCCGGCTCCGGCCGCCTCCGGCCCCTCCGCCCACGAGAAGGCGCTTGCCATTTTCGAAGGCATCGAGTCCGCCACCTGGGAGGAGCTCGCGCGGCGGGTTCCGCTCTGCGAGGCTTGCGGCCTTGCGAAGACCCGGATCCGGACGGTCTTTGCCGACGGAGCCCCGGGCTGCCCGCTTGTCATGGTGGGCGAGGCCCCCGGCGCGGAAGAGGACATGCAGGGAAAGCCCTTCGTAGGCAAAAGCGGGCAGCTTCTCACCAATGCGCTCGAGGCGGTGGGGATCGAGCGGGGGCGCGACGCCGCGATCGTGAACGTGCTCAAGTGCCGCCCGCCGCACAACCGCGACCCCCTGCCCGGAGAGGTGACGCTGTGCCGGCACTTCCTCGACCGCCAGCTCGAGCTTCTCGCCCCGAAGGCGCTCGTTCTCATGGGCCGCCCCGCGGCGAGCACGGTGCTTGGCACGGACCTGTCGATCGCGAGGCTGCGCGGCGTGGTCCACGAGGTGGAGATCGGCGGCAGGCGCGTGCCCGCGATCGTGACCTACCATCCCTCGTACCTGCTGCGAAGCCTGACCGAAAAAGAGAAGTTCTGGCACGACCTGCTTGCCGCCAAGCGGCTCCTCGCGGCGGCATAATGCCTTCTGAACCCCGGGCTGACCGGGCACAGGAAGGTTTTCACTTATGAAAAAGCTGGTCATTACGGCAGGCGGCTTCGCGAAGGCGGATCCGCAGCTGCTCTCGGAGCTCGCGCAGGCGGGCTACGAGGTGCAGAACCTGAGCGGCAGGTTTCAGCCGAACAGTCCCGGGGACGAACTCATCGGGGCGCTGCAGGGAGCGCGCTCGGTGATAGCGGGTCGGGAGTCCTACAGCCGCCGGGTGCTCTCGGCGCTGCCGGAGCTCAGGCTCATTTCGCGCTGCGGCGTGGGCTGCGACTCCATCGACCTGGAGGCCTGCCGGGAGCTCGGGATCACGGTCTGCCGGGGCGTGGGTTCGGTCGAGGGGGCCGTGGCCGAGCAGGTCATGGCCTACATTCTCTTTTTCGCCCGCAGACTCGACCTGCAGAGCTCGATGATGCACGGCGGCATCTGGAAAAAGGTGCTCTCGAGAGGCGCGAAGGGCTCCACGCTGGGCCTCGTGGGGTTCGGCGGGATCGGGCGCGAGATCGCGCTTCGCGCGAAGCCTTTCGGGATGAAGATCCTCTATTTCTGCCGCCATCCGGACCCCCGCTGGGACGAGGCCTACGGGGCGAGCTACGCGCCGCTGCAAGAAGTCATCGCGCGCAGCGATTACCTTTCGGTCAACACGCCGCTCACTCCCGAGACGCGAGGCATGTTCGGTGCGAAAGAGTTCGCCGCGATGAAGCAGGGGGCCGTTTTCATCAACATCGCGCGCGGACCGGTGGCCGACGCCCGGGCCCTTGCTGCGGCACTTAAAAGCGGCCACCTCGGGGGCGCGGGGATCGATGTCTACGACAGCGAGCCCTGCACGGACTCGCCGCTGCGGGAGTGCGAAAACGCGGTTCTTACGCCGCACACCTCCACCTTCACCGGGGAGACCCGCCTGCTGATGGCGAGAGCCGCCGCGCAGAACGTCCTCGACTGGGAGCGCGGCGCTCTCAGCCCCCGGGCCCGCGCGGCTTGAAAAGGAAGTTCTCCGCGGGCGCTTTTTTCAGAACTTCTTTTCCTCTCCGATCTGTCCGGAGAGGTCGTGCATCAGGGCGTTTTGCCGGTGGGTGCGGATGACGAGCACCATCCCGAGCGCGACGAAAGCGCCGAAGATCGCCATGATGGAGCTGGTCGAAAGCCCGCCCTTGATCATGAGCGAGTAGACGCCCAGCATGATCAGCATGGAGCTGTTCTCGTTGAAGTTCTGGACCGCGATCGAGCGGCCGGCGCTCATGAGGACGTAGCCGCGGTTTTGCAGCAGCGCGTTCATCGGGACCACGAAGAAGCCGGCGAGCGCCCCCACGGCGATCATGATCAAGCCCGCCGCGATGATGGAGGCGCCGATCGTGATGCCGCCGGGAAGAGAAATGTCATAGGGCAGCATGCTGCGCTTGAAGAAGGCCGCGAGGATCACGATCACGCCCATCACCACGCCCATGGGCAGCACGGACAGGGATTTCTTGATGGGGATGAAGCGCGCGGCGCTCATTGCGCCGATCGCAATGCCGATCGAAACGGTCGCCTGTAGCACGGTGGCCTGCGAAAGCGACAGGCCGAAATTGGTGTCCGCCCAGGCGAGCACGAGGAACTGCAGCACGGCGCCCGCCCCCCAGAACATCGAAGTCACGCAAAGCGAGGTCTGCCCGAGCTTGTCCTTCCAGAGCACGAGGCAGGAGCGCATGAAGCCGCAGAAGGTCTTCACCGGCTCGAAGGAGCTCTTCGGGTAGCGCGCCCCGGTGTCCGGAATGAACAGGTTGATGAGCGCGGACAGGCCGAAGATGAAGAAGATGATGAAGATCGCGGCGCGCGCTGTTGTGTCGATCCCGATCGCCCGGAGCGCGGGCAGCGCCGAGAGCGGCCCGGTGACCGAGGGTAGGATGAGCGCGCCGCCCAGCACCACGCCCAGGATGATGGCGATCACCGTGAGGCCTTCGATCCAGCCGTTGGCCACGACGAGCTTCGAGGGCGGCAGCATTTCAGTGAGGATGCCGTACTTCGCGGGCGAGTACGCAGCCGCCCCCAGGCCCACGATCGCGTAGGCGAGCAGCGGGTGGCCGCCGAAAAGCATGAGCAGGCAGCCCAGCATCTTTACGTTGTTGGTGAGGAACATCACCCGCCCCTTCGGCATGGAGTCGGCGAAAATGCCGACATAGGCCGCAAAGACGATATAGCTGATGGTGAAGCACAGCCTCAGCAGGGGCGTCATCCAGTCCGGGGCGGATATTTCGGTCAGAAGAGCGATGGCGGCGATAAGCAGGGCGTTGTCGGCCAGGCTTGAAAAAAACTGCGCCGCCATAATCGTGTAAAAGCCGCGATTCAATTCTTTTCCTCTCAGGAGTCTCTTTTTTATAAGCACCCGCCGGCGTGGGGCCGCGAGAATTTTCTGGAAAATTGTAAAGCCTCGGGACGTTTGAAATAAAGAAATAAACGAATTTAAGTAACAGGTGTAACTGCGGGGATGCCGCGGCGCGGGCATCGGCAGGAGGGGCTGGTCTCCTGCCCCCGCCCGGAGGCCGTGGTGGTAGAGTGGTGCGAAGAAAGCGCGGGCGGCGCGAGGAAAGACCACTGCGCTGTTACAAAAAAGGAACTGAAATGCCCCGTCCAATTGAGCTCGTGATTGATATGAACGCGCTGCGCCACAATGAGGCGAAGATGCGGGAGGCGGCCGCCGGCCGTACGCTTTGGGCCGTCTGCAAGGCCAACGGATACGGCCACGGCCTTGCCAACTGCATCAAGGCCTTCGAGGACGCCGATGGGATTGCCATCCTCGACATCGAGGACGCGGTGAAGGCGCGCGAGCTCGGCTGGAAGAAGCGCATCCTCATGATCGAGGGCTTTTTCGACGCGGAGGACCTCCCGGTCCTCGAAAAGGCGAATGCGGAGGTCGTGGTGCGCGACCTGCGCCTGATCGAGCTGCTCGAGCAGTCGCACATCCGGCACATCGCCTGCCACCTCAAGGTGAACACCGGCATGAACCGCCTCGGCTTCAGGCCCGCCGAGATTCCCGCGATGAAAGAGCGCCTGCAGAAGATCCCCTGCGTGGAATACAAGGGCATCGTGACGCATTTCGCGAACGGCGAGCGCTCGTACACGGCCGACGGCCCCGCGACCGTGGCTAGGCAGATGCAGCGCCTGGGCGACCTGGCCAGAACGGAAAAGGGCGTGTGCCTCGCGGCGACCACCGGCATTCTTTTCCACCCGGAAGTGAAGGGCGACGCGGTGCGGGCCGGCATTGCCCTGTACGGCGTGAGCCCTGACAGCACCCTCACGAGCGAAGAGCTCGGCATCATCCCGGCGCAGACCCTGCGCGCGAAGCTGATCGCCATCCAGCACCTCGAGCCCGGCGAGGCCGTGGGCTACGGCTCCAAGTGGATCGCCCGCAGGCCCTCGAGGATCGGCGTCATCGCCTGCGGCTACGCCGACGGCTATCCGCGCGCGATGCCCAACGGCTCTCCGGTCTATGTGGCCGGCCGCATTGCCCCGACCACCGGCGCCGTCTCGATGGACATGATGGAAATCGACCTCACGGACATCCCCGAGGCGGGCGAAGGCGACTGGGTGGAGCTCTGGGGCAAGCACAACCCGGTGAACAAGGTGGCGGCCTGCGCGGGCACGATCGGCTACGAGCTCATCTGCTCGGTGATGCCGCGGGTGCCGGTGCGCACGGTCGGCTGACGGCAGCCTTTGCCGGAAGGGATGAAGGGACGGATTTTCCACTCCGTCCCTTTTTTATAGACATTTTGTTTTTTATAAGTTTTTATATATTAGAGATTTAATTCCCGCCCGCTCGCTCCGGTCTGGGAGATGATGTTCCTGAACAGCAGAAAGGAGCATGATCATGAAAGCCAGAGAGAAAGAAAGACTGGAAAGGGAATTCTTCCGCCTGATGGCCTCCGACTTCACGGCCGAGCCCGACGAGGGGCTCTTTGGGCCGCCGAGGGCCTCAAAGCCGCGCGCCGCGGCCAAGCCGCGTCCCGCGGCAAAGAGGAGCCGCAGGCGCGCCGCGGCTCTTACCGGGGAGGAGTACGCCCGGTTTTTCGGCGCCGAGGGTTCGCCCCAGGGTGCTTTTTCCTTTTAAAAGGGGCACGCGCGGGAGCCGCCGCGGGTGCACAATAGGCTGCCCGCGCCGCGAGGGCGCGGTAAACCAAGCAAGGAGCGCCTTTGAAAACCAAGACCGTCTACGTCTGCAGTCAGTGTGGGGAGAGCTTCCCGAAATGGATGGGGCAGTGCCCGTCCTGCAAGGCCTGGAATACGCTGTCCGAATACAAGGTGGAGCAGGGCTCGGGGGCGAGGTTCGGCTCGGCCCGCCACAAGAGCCGCTCCATCATCGAGGCGACGGAGGTGAAAAACCTCGCCGACGTGAAGGCGGAGAACCTGCCGAGGATTCCCACCGGGCTGCGCGAGTTCGACCGCGTGCTTGGCGGCGGGCTGGTGCAGGGCGCCGTCACCCTGATCGGCGGAGACCCCGGAATCGGCAAGTCGACGCTGCTGCTGCAGGTGACCGCAAAGCTTGTCGCCCAGGGGCTGAAGACCCTTTACGTCTCGGGCGAGGAGAGCGCGGGACAGGTGGCCATGCGCGCCCAGCGCCTCGAGCTTCCTCCCGAGGGCATCAGGCTCATGAGCGAAATCGAGCTTGAAACCATCGAGCGGGTCATCGTTGCGGAAAAACCGGACTTCGTGGTGATCGACTCCATCCAGACGATTTTTTCCGACGAGCTCGAGTCCGCCCCCGGCTCGGTCGCCCAGGTGCGCGAATGCGCCGCGCGGCTCACCAGGCTTGCGAAGACCTCAGGCACCACCCTCTTTTTCGTCGGGCACGTCACCAAGGAAGGGTCGCTTGCCGGCCCGCGCATCCTCGAGCACATTGTGGACACCGTCCTTTACTTCGAGGGCGACACCCATTCGAATTTCCGCATGATCCGGGCCTTCAAGAACCGCTTCGGTGCGGTGAACGAGCTGGGCGTCTTCGGCATGACCGACAAGGGCCTCAGGGGCGTCTCCAACCCGTCCGCGATTTTCCTCTCCGAGCACCGCGACAACGTGCCGGGCTCCGTGGTTCTCGTCACCCAGGAGGGCACGAGGCCGCTGCTGGTCGAGGTGCAGGCGCTTGTGGACGAAACGCATTCGCCCGCGCCGCGGCGCCTCTCCGTGGGGCTCGACGGCCAGCGCCTGTCGATGCTGCTTGCGGTGCTGCACCGGCATGCGGGCCTGAGCTGCTTTGACCAGGACGTCTTCATCAACGCGGTTGGAGGCATGAAGGTCTCCGAGTCCGCGGCCGATCTGGCGGTGCTGCTTGCGATTCTTTCCTCCATCCGCAACAAGCCGCTGCCGCGCGGGCTTGTCGTCTTCGGCGAGGTGGGGCTCGCCGGCGAGATCCGCCCGGCTCCGCGGGGCCAGGACAGGCTGCGCGAGGCGGCCAAGCTCGGATTTTCGCGCGCCATCATCCCGAGGGCCAACCGCCCCCGCGCTCCGATCGAAGGGCTCGAGGTGACGGCCGTCGAGCAGCTCTCGGAGGCGATCAGCGCCGTGCAGGGCATGTCGTAAGCCTTTAAGATTAGAAGACTGCGTTATTTTTCCATCTGCTCACTTCGGATTCTGAAATGATTACTCTGAACCGTCTCCTCCCGCCGGGCTCCGCGCCCGCTCCCGTGCTTCTCGCCCGCATGAAAAAGATCCCGCTCACGTTCTCGCAGCGCCTCGATCTTCCCGCGGAGTTTGAAGCCGCAGGCGAATCCTACAAAGTGATGGCCCCGGACATGCGCGTACTCGAAGTGGGCGACATCTTCATGGACGAAAAAGGCGCGATGTACGCGGTCGACGCGGCGCCGGAAGCGGTTTATCACGTAACGGGCGATCACACGATGCTCGAGCAGGCCGCAGCCGCCCTCATGATGAGGGGCTTCCGCGTGATGCAGACCGAGGACGGCTTCGGAGTCGCGGCCGATGAGGCGCTTGGCGCCGCCCTCAAGCAGATCGGCTTGGCCTGCGCCGAGGTGACCGAGCCGTTCACGCCGGTCATCCCCTGCTGCGGTCATCATCACCACGACGGCTGCTGCTGCGGACATCACCACGATGAAGACGAGGAGTGCGGCTGCGGTCACCATCACCACCACGACGGCGATGAGGACGAATGCTGCTGCGGCGGGCACCACCACGACGAGGACGGGGAGTGCGGCTGCGGTCATCATCACCACGGCGAGGGCGAAGAGGGCGAATGCTGCTGCGGCGGGCACCACCACGACGAGGACGGGGAGTGCGGCTGCGGTCATCATCACCACGGCGAGGGCGAAGAGGGCGAATGCTGCTGCGGCGGGCACCACCGCGACGAGGACGGGGAGTGCGGCTGCGGTCATCATCACCACGGTGAGGGCGAAGAGGGCGAATGCTGCTGCGGCGGACATCACCACGACGAGAAGGGCTGCTGCGGCCATTCCGGCGAAAAAGCCTGATTTTTCCGCCGATAAAAGGGAGCGGGGTGCTCCGCCTGCGCTCCCTTTCCATTAAAGATTGAGTACAATGGGCGGTCTACGCGCGGGAATGGCGAAATTGGTAGACGCCCGGGGTTTAGGTCTCCGTGCCCGTTGAGGGCGTGTCGGTTCAAGTCCGACTTCCCGCACCACCATCACTTCTTATCCTTGATTTCCTTTTTCTTTTTTCTCAGATCGGCGGAGCGCCGGCAGCGCGCGCCGGGATTCAGGCTGCCTGTCATGAGCGGGCGGACAGTTTCTCCCAAAAACTCTGTCCTGGCGGACTATTCCCGGATTTCAAATGGCAAAAGCCCGGCGCGGACGCGCTGAAGTGGTTCGGCCTGCCTGGCGCAGTCCCGGGCTGTGCTTTAGATGACGAGAGGGCTGAAGCCTGGCGGAATCAGCCTGCCCGATCGCGGGGTGCTGCATGCAGGCATACAGGCGGGACTAAACAGAAGAACCGGCTGGGAAAGCCGCGGCACCTGAGGATTGAGTCCCCAGGAAAATCCCCGCGTGAGTCCCCTGATTTTTGGAAAAAAAGGGTTGTTCTGACACAACGGGAATCAAAGAAAAAGAGAGAATGACTTAAAAATCAATGATTTTGAAACGATTTGGAGACGGGGAGAAACCCCATGGTGGTATCCGAGGAGGGGATCGAACCCTCACGCCTTGCGGCAGGGGATTTTAAGTCCCCAGTGTCTACCATTCCACCACTCGGACAGGCCTGGCGAAAGACGAAAAGGGGGAAGCTCAGACCTTCCCGCTTTCCTTCAATCAAGAGTACATTTTTATACCATGTTGCAAAAATTAGCAAGGCGGGACTCCGGCAGGGGCTGTCTTGCGTTTTCTGCCCGTTAAAAAAATGTCTAAGGGTTAGTTAGGATCCTTTGGATCTGCCGACAGCTCTTCATTTTGAGCAGAATGAACGAATTGAACTTTTAGATGCTGGTGCGCCATCCAGGCCGCTTACTTCGGGGGAGTTTCCCGAACAGCTTCCGGAGACGATGTTGTGACGATGTATAGCCTGGGCCTCGATCTTGGGTCCACAACTGCGAAATACGCGCTCCTTGACGCCGAGGGCAGGATGGTGGGGAGCGAATACCGGCGCCACGGCGCCGCAGTGCGCGAAACCGCGGCGGCGCTGCTCGAGAAGATCCTAGAATCGCACCCCACGGATGTTTTCCGGCTCACCATGACCGGGTCGGCCGCCCTGGATGTTTCCCTGGGCATCGGGGCGGGCTTCGTGCAGGAGGTGATTTCCACCAGCACGGCCCTGCGCCGGTTCGCGCCGGAAACCGACGTGGCGATCGAGCTGGGGGGCGAGGACGCCAAGATCCTCTATCTCACCGACGGCATGGAGCTGCGCATGAACGAGGTCTGCGCCGGCGGCACCGGCGCGTTCATCGACCAGATGGCGGCGCTGCTCAACACCGACGCCTCCGGCCTGAACAGCCTCGCGGCCGGCGCGACCATCACCTATCCGATTGCCTCGCGCTGCGGCGTGTTCGCGAAGACCGACGTCGTGCCGCTGCTCAATGCGGGAGCGAAGCGCGAGGACATCGCCGTTTCCATTCTCCAGGCCGTGGTCGACCAGACCATCGGAGGCCTCGCCTGCGGCCGGCCGATCCGCGGTCATGTCGCCTTCCTCGGCGGACCGCTGCACTTCCTCACGGAATTGAAGAAGTGCTTCATCAAGACGCTCAAGCTCGCGCCCGAATTTGTCGTCGACTGCGAGCAGGGGCAGTACGTGGTTGCCGAAGGCGCGGCGCTCACCGGCCTTGAACCGAACCGCACGAAAGAGCAGAGCTCGGAGGAGCTGCCGCTTGCCGAGTGGCTGCGCCGCCTGCGCGCCTACCAGCCGACGGCCCGGGGCTCGAACATGCTCCAGCCTCTCTTTAAGGATGAGGCGGAATACGAAGCCTTCAAGGCCGCCCACAACAGCCGCAGGACGCCGACCTCGGAGCTTGCCTCCGCAAAGGGCGACCTCTGGATGGGCCTGGACCTCGGCTCGACCACGGTGAAGGCCGTGGTGCTCGACTCCGATAACCGCATCGCCGCCTCCTGGTACGGCACGAACTCGGGCGATGTCCTGAAGACGCTGGTCCCGAAGGTCGTGGAGCTCCTGCACGGCATTCCCGAAGGCGCCCGGATCCGCGGGATCTGCACGACCGGATACGGAGCGGAGCTCGCGGCCGCCGTGCTGGGGACCCCGCTTTTCGAAGTAGAGACGATCGCGCACCTGAAGGCGGCCTCCTTCCTTGACCCCGAAGCGACCTACGTGATCGACATCGGCGGCCAGGACATGAAGTGCCTGAAGACGCACCACGGGATCATCGAGCAGGTCAAGCTGAACGAGGCCTGCTCCTCGGGCTGCGGGGCGTTCATACAGACGTTCGCCCGCAGCCTCGGGCTCACGCTCGACCAGTTTGTGAAGAAGGCGCTTTTCGCCCGGCATCCCGCCGATCTGGGGACCCGCTGCACGGTGTTCATGAACTCACGCGTGAAGCAGGCTCAGAAGGAAGGTGCGGACATCGGCGACATCGCGGCCGGACTCTGCTACTCCGTGATCCGCAACGCCCTCTATAAAGTGCTGAGGCTGCGCTCGGTCGAAGAGCTCGGGGACCACGTGGTGGTCCAGGGCGGCAGCTTCATCAATGACGCGCTGCTGCGGGTGCTCGAGCTGCTGCTCGGCCGCACGGTGCTCAGACCCGACATCGCGGGGCTCATGGGGGCCTTCGGCTGCGCGCTGATTGCCCGGGAAAAGACCGAGCGCAACTCGCTGCCTGCGCCCACGCTTTCGGCCGAAGCCCTCGAAACGCTCGATGTCATCACGCGCTCCTTCCATTGCAAGGGGTGCAACAACCGCTGCCTGCTCACAATGAACAGGTTCTCCAACGGGCGGAAGTTCATTTCCGGCAACCGCTGCGACTTCGGAGCGAAAGGCGGCGCGGGCAAGAAGCGCGACGTGGGCAACAACATCTACGCCTGGAAGCTCGCGCATCTCTTCCAGGGCGAGCCGCTTCCCGAAGACAAGGCCCCGCGCGGCGTGATCGGCATTCCGCGGGCGCTGAACATCTACGAGCACTACCCGTACTGGTTCACTCTTTTCACGAAGCTGGGCTTCCGTGTGGTGCTCTCGCCGGAGTCGAGCAAGTCCATCTTCGACTCGGGGCTCACTTCGATGCCCTCGCAGTCCGTGTGCTTCCCGGCCAAGCTTGCCCACGGGCACATCAACTGGCTGGCCTCGCACGGCGTCACCCGCATCTGGTTCCCGTGCGTGCCCCGCGAGAGAAAGGAATTCAAGGAGTCGGACAACACCTTCGCCTGCCCGGTGGTGGCGGGATACCCGGAGGTCGCGCGCCTTAACGCCGACTTCCCCGAGGGCAAAAAGCCCGTCATCCTGACGCCTTTCGTGCTGCTCTCCGACGGGAAGGTGGTTGCGCGCGTGATACGCGAGAATTTCCCCGAGATCCCTGAGCGCGAAATTGCGGCGGCCGTCAAGGCGGCTGAAAAAGCGATGGAGAGCTGGCAGCACCAGCTGCAGTGCGAGGGCGAGCACATGCTCTCCGAGGCCCAGGCGAAGGGCCGCGTCGTGATTCTCATAGCCGGGCGCCCCTACCACGCCGATCCTTACATCAACCACGGCTTACCGGATTACATCGCGTCGCTCGGCGTCACGGTGCTCTCCGAGGACTCGATCGCACATCTCGCCCCCGAGCCCGACAAGCTCCGAGTGATCAACCAGTGGGCCTTCCACGCCCGTATGTACCGCGTGGCGACCCTGGCTGCGCAGGAGCCGGGGGTGGAGCTCGTGCAGCTCACCAACTTCGGCTGCGGGATCGACGCCATCACCTCCGACCAGATTGCGCAGATCCTTGCCAAGGCGGGGAAGCTGCATACGCTGCTCAAGATCGACGAGGGGGATTCGCTCGGGCCCGCGAAGATTCGAATCGCCTCGCTGCTTGCCGCCGTCGCCGAGAAGAAGGAGGCGGAGGACAAGGGCATCGAGCCCGCGCCTGAAGAAAAGAGCGGCCCCGACTGGACGCCGCCCGTGTTCCTGCGCTCCATGAGGAAGACCCGCACGATTCTCGCGCCCCAGATGTCGCCGATTCACTTCCCGATCATCGAGGCCGCGCTGCTGGGCAGCGGCTACCGCGTGAAGCTTCTCCCCACGGTGTCGATGGCCGCGATCGAGACGGGCCTCACGCTCGTGAACAACGACGCCTGCTACCCGGCGATCGTCTCGATCGGGCAGCTCGTCCACGCCATCAAGAGTGGAAAATACGACCCGGACAACACCGCACTGATGCTCGCGCAGACCTGCGGCCCGTGCCGCGCGACCAACTACATCGCGCTGCTGCAGAGGGCACTGGCCGAGGAGGGCTTCAAGAACACTCCGATCGTGTCCCTTTCGGGCGGAAACTTCAACGAGCAGCCGGGCTTTTCGCTCTCGCCGCTTGCCATGCGGCGGATGGTGCTCGGGCTCCTGCTGGGCGACATGCTCCAGAGGCTTTATTTCGCGACCCGTTCGCACGAGCTCTGCCCGGGCGACGCCGACGAGATGCTCGCGAAGTGGACCCGGCGCTCCCGCGAGATCGCCTTCCACAACAACTTCACGGATTTCAGGCCCGCCATGATCAACATGGTGCGCGAGTTCGCGAGCGTCCCGACCGACGACATCGTGAAGCCGCGCGTGGGCATCGTGGGCGAGATCCTGCTCAAGTACCACCCCGATGCGAACCGGCACCTGACCGACACCATCATGAAGGAGGGGGGCGAGCCGGTGCTCACAGACATGGCCGACTTCTTCCTCTACTGCCTGTCGGACAACGTGCTGCAGCACCGGTTCTTAAACGGTCCCTTCATCAAGGCGATCACGAGCCGCTTCTTCTTGAACCGGCTCGATTCCGCGCGAAACGCCATGCGCGAGGCCCTCAGGGGCACGCCTTATTTCCCTGTTTCGGATTTCCAGCGCCTGCAGCAGTCGGTGCACGGGCTCGTGTCGCTCGGTGAGCAGGCGGGCGAGGGCTGGCTGCTCACCGCCGAGATGCTGGAGTTCATCACGAACGGCGTCACCAACGTGCTGTGCCTGCAGCCGTTCGGCTGTCTGCCCAACCACGTCACAGGCAAGGGCGTGATCAAGGCGATCCGCGAGAAGCACCCGGAGTCCAACCTGATGGCGATCGACTTCGAGGCGGGAAACTCAGAGGCGAACGTGAGCAACCGCGTGAAACTTTTCATGTCGGTGGCCCGCGAGCAGATGGCGGGGCGCCCCGTCCAGCCGCTGCCGGAGCCGGACCCTGAGGAGCAGCCCGTGCGGGTCTTCAGCTTCAAGGGATCCTGACCTCCTCAGACTTTCTTCCGGGGTCGGTATCGGCCAAAGGGCCCCGTTGCGGCGGGGCCCTGCTTTAAGCGTGCGGCTTCAGGAGAGGGCGGTGATGCCGCCGTCGGAGGCTACCGGCTGCAGTAGCCGTCCCTGCAGCTGTACTCGGCTCCAGTCGCGCGGTCCCGGAGCGTCATCCGCCCGGAACTGTCGGGCCTGGTGTATTCGAACCCTTCGGAGCCCGGCACCGGGTCTTCCTTCGGAGGGGCGTTCCTCAGAGCCTTCCTGTAGGCTGCCATCGTTGTGTAGGCTCCGCAGGGATACTCTTCTCCGAAGCCTGGGTTTGTGCTGCCGCCTCCTCTTGATATGTCCACCGAGATTTTCGGCTCGCACTGCTTCGAGAACTTCAGGTTCTTTTTCGCCGGGATGATGACCCCCGCCTTCACGCCCTGGCTCCAGGTGAATTCCAGATTTGTAATTTCTATCGATACGGCGCCGTCGAGTTTCGTGGTCGTCAGCTTCGAGCCCTTGACGATTGACTCGGACAAGTCGCCGCAGGGAAAGCGCAGTTCGCCGAATTTCCTGTAATCCCCATCGACGGTGTCCCACCCGATCGGCTGCGGGTCAAAGCAGACCGCCAGGGCAGAGGATAAAAAGACCGATGCCGCAAGCAGCAAGGCGCATGCCGCCGTTCTCATCATGATGGCCTCCCTTTTCCTTCCGTATGCCGCGCAGAAGGCATTCTTCCCTTGAAGCATTTCTCCGTCTTGAAATTATTTTCCCACCGCTGGAGCGCCGAATTGGCTTTTAGTTTGTGACGGCCGTCTTTTCTGGAACTGTCTTTGCGCAGACAAGAAAGGCGCCCCGTATACGGGGCGCCTCTGCACAAATTCGTGCGGCTCAAGAGCGTTGCTCTCAGGGCATCTTGAAATCAAACTTGTGGCACTGGTTGCAGTAAATCTCGGGCTTTTCATGCTGCAGGTGGCACAGCGTGCACTCGAGGTCCTGATGGTAGTGCGGAGAATCATGCGGATTGGTGGGCTTCACGTTCTTGGTTTTTTCCGCGAGCTTCTTCGGATCGTGGCACTTGATGCACTGCTCCTTTTCAGGAGTTTCAATCTTTTTGTCCGGCCCGTGGCAGGATTCACACTTGAGCCCGGCCTTGATGTGCTTGTCGGCGCCGAAATTGCCGCCAGCGGCAAAGGCGCTTGAAGCGGCAAAGGCCAAGAGTATGGAGGCTATGGCGAGGTTTGCTGAGAACTTCATGGGTCCATCTCCTTGATGGAAAAGTTTGTTTTTTTTGAAGCGGATAGCTTCTTTTTTATCTTTAAGACCAAATCCCAGATTACAGCATCCAAACCAGTTGAACATATGAATTAGTGTTATTCCCTACAACCAAAGTCCCTGATTCGCTGACTCTGTGCTGTGTCTTTGTTTGGAAGAGGCGCTCTCCATGAAAGCGTAAGCCCGGTGCGAAGCCGGGCTGCGAAGGAGCGGCCGGAGAGGGAGCCGCTCCTTCGCGCCTGGGCTCGGCAGGGGGTCAGTCCTGATAGGCCTTCGCGGAGCGGGCGGCCGTGCGACCGAAGATGATGCAGTCGGCCACTGCGACGGTGCCGAGGCGCACCATGCCGTGCACGCCGCCGGTCGCCTCGCCCGCGGCATAGAGGCCCGGGATCACGTTGTGGCGGGCGTCGAGCACCTGCGCCTTGTTGTTGATCTCGAGGCCGCCCATGCAGTGGTGGACGCGCGGCCAGAGCCTCCAGCCGTATAACGGGCCCTTGCCTTCCTCGATCGGGACGCCGTCCTTGAAGAACTTGCAGTTGAACTCCGGATCCTTCATCGCCTTCATGTAGGAGCTGAATTTGTTGGTTTCCTTCATCAGGGCGTCATAGTCGATCTTGTAGAAAGCGGCGAGTTCCTTGAGCGTGTTGAATTTATGAACGACGCCGGAGGCCTGAACTTTCTCAAACATGGCGGGAGTCATGTTGTGGTTCACCACTTGGTTCATGACGTTCTTTTCGTTGGTGAACATGATGACCGGATGCCCGATCGCCACAATGGCGTCCGCGCGAACCTTGCGGTTGTCGGTTTCCTGCACAAAGCGCCTGGCCGTGGCCGGGTCGACCATTGGGCCGTAGCCCACTGAGGATTCGGTGATGAGGGGGCACAGTCCGAGGCCGCTCTCGTCCGGGCTGGTCCAGGGGCCGAGCTGAATCCAGTCCATCTGGACGGTGTTGGCTCCGAGTAACTGGGCTTCCTGAATCATTTCGCCCGTGGCGCCCGGGTAGTTGGTGGAGGTAAAGGCGGAGGTGAGCCGGGGGTCATGGCTCATGCGCATCGTTACATTCTGCGCGAAGCCGCCGGAGGCGAGCAGCACGCCCTTGAGAGAGCGGATGTATTTCACGGGGCCGGAGTTCGCCCTGGGGAAGCGGTACTTCTCGCGGACCTTGACGCCGACCACGCGGCCCTGGTCGTCTTCAATGATTTCTTCGACATAGGTGCGCAGGCGCACCGGGATGCCGTATTCCTTGCACTTGGCGAGCATCGGCAGGATGAAGCCGTTGAAGCCGTCGCCGCGGTGGCTCGTCACCGCGTGGGAGCGCTTCACGGAGTGGCCGCCGTGGTAGGTGACCGCCTGGAACTTGACGTCGATCTTGTCGCGCAGCCAGTAGAAGTTCTCAACCGAGCTGTCGGCGATGTGGCGCGGCGGCGAGATTGCGATGGCGCCCGAAATCTGCCCCACTTCGCGGCCGGTCACCCCTTTTGCGACGACGATCACCTGATTCACGGGTTCGCCGGGCTGGATCAGGGGCTCGTCGGCCTTCAGGGCCCTGGGCGTCCCAATTTTTCAATGAGGCCGTAGAGCTTCGGGTGCAGGCTGTGGGTGATCCAGGGGACGATGGGATCGAGCACCGGGTGCTCCAGATCCCAGGGCTGGTCGAACGGACGCTCAATGGCGGCGTACCAGCCGAGCGTTCTGTTGCTCACGGCGTTCCTCCTTCGGTCCGGGCGTTCTCACACCGGCCCCGGCCGGAAAAAATAACTCCTCAAAACGACTCTTCGGCCGGGCTGAAGGCCGCTGTCGTTTATGAACCTATAAAAAACAGTCTACGGACACCGCTTCTTAGTTCTTTAAAATTAGGTAGTAACCCTTATTCGTGCGGCTTAACTGCTTTAGCCGAAAGGATCCGGGGCGGGATCTTCCCCGCGCGGAGAGCTTTCGCCTCAGGGAGCAGCTTCAGGCGCCGGCTCTTCGATCAGGATGTCCTCGCCGATCCTGGGATCCTCGGATTCCGCGCCCTGCCCGGAGGGCCCGCCGGAGGGTTCGGCCGCGGACGTCTGCGCAGGCGCCGAAGCCGCTGCTACGGCGGGCAGGATCCTGCCCGATTCGTCGATTGTGAAAAAGCGCGGGCTGATGTCCTCCTCGGAGAGGGTTTTGATGAGCTTCGCAGCCTCGCGCCCTGGGTCCAGCCTCGGGCCCGTGCCGCGGATCTGGCGGAACGAGTAAATCTGTCCCGAAAGGAAGCGGCCGCTGCTGCTCATCTGGATTTCGATCACGGGGGCGAGTCCGCTGATGCCCTTGAGGCTCACCATGTAGGGGGTGCAGAAGTTGCCGAGGCTGTAGGCGATGAAGCGATCCTTGTAGACTTCGACCGCCCTCGGGACGTGGGGGCCGTGGCCGAAGACGGCATCGGCCCCGAGGTCGACGCACAGATGGGCGAAATGCCTCAGGCTGCCGCGCTTCTCGTTGAGAAAGATCTCTTCGCCGTAGGGCAGGCGGGCCCGGTTGCGGCCTTCCGCTCCCCCGTGAAAGGAGACGACGATGAGGTCGGAGCGGCGCCGCAGCGCGGCCAGGATCCGGCGGACCTCGGCCTCGTCGCCGTGCCTGAGCGTATAGGAGTTGTGTCCGAAGGCCGCCACGCCGAAGCGCACTCCGCCTCTTTCAATCAGGGCGTATTCGCAGCGGCCCCGGATGCCTGCGAAGGCGATCCCCTGCTCGCGAAGGCACCGCTGCGTCGAGTTCATGCCTTCCTCGCCGAAGTCGCCCGCGTGGTTGTTCGCCAGCGACAGAAAGTCGAACCCGGCCTCCTTCAGGTACCTCGCGTAGCGCACGGGCGTGCGGAAGGCGTAGGTCGTGGGCGAGGGGACCTTCTGCGTTTCTCCGCCCTCGAGCAGTGTCCCCTCGAGGTTCCCGAAGGCGAGGTCGGCCGCGCGCAGGACCGGCGCGGCGTCGACGAAGAGCTTCTGCCCGTCGTGCTCGGGCAGCGCCTCGCCCGGGAACGTGGAGCCCATCATGATGTCGCCGCAGAAAGCGAGTGAAAAGGACCGCGGCAGGGCGTGGGCCAGGGCGCCGCCTGAGGCCAGCGGCGAGGCCATCGCGATCTGAAGCAGTTTCCGGCGTGAAATCATGGGACTGCGCTGTGACGGGGAAAAGTAGAGGGAAAGCAGGTATTTTAAGTTCGCCGCAGCGGAGCCGGGAGAAAAAAGAAGGGAGAGCCTTCAAGAAAAAGGAAAGGGCTCCCCCTGCGGCGATCGGGCGCTTTTTCTCAGCGCAGCGCGAAGCTCACCACGAACAGCGCCGCGAGCACGCCCAGCGTCACGTTCACTTCGGCCCTGCGGCCGCTCAGCAGCTTGAGCAGGAAAAACGAGATGAACCCGATGCCCAGGCCCGTGGCGATGTTGAAGGTGAGCGGCATGGTGATCACGGTGAGGAAGGCGGGAAGCGCATCCGTGAAGTCGTCCCAGCGCACACTCTTCAGCGTCCCCAGCATCATCGCCCCTACGATGATGAGGGCGGCCGAGGTGGCGTAGACGGGCACGAGAGCGAGCACCGGGGCGAGAAACAGTGACAGCGCGAAAAGAACCGCGACCGTGAGCGCCGTGAGCCCCGTGCGGCCGCCCGCCGAAACGCCCGAGACGCTCTCGAGGTAGGTCGTCGCAGTGGTGCAGCCGAGCAGCCCCGAGCAGATCGTCCCGACGGAGTCGGCCATCAGGGCGCGGTCGATGCCGTGGATGGTGCCGTCTTTCTGGATGTAGCCCGCCTTGGAGCACACTCCGATCAGCGTGCCCAGGTTGTCAAAGAGGTCCACGAAGCACAGCGTGAAGAGTACCGTGATCATGCTGTGCTGCATGAGTCCGCTGAAGTCGAGCTGCAGGAAAGTGGTCGAGGGGAAGAAATGCAGGGGCTCGGAAAAGCCCTTTGCGAGGTCGGGGGCGGGCGAGGCTCCGGTCAGAAAGCCCAGCGCAGTGACGGCGGCCATGCCGAGAATCATCGCCCCGGTGACGTTCTTGGCGATCAGCACCCCGATCAGGATCACGCACAGCAGCGTGAGGTACACCGGCGGGCTGGTCATTTTTCCCAGCGCGACGAAGGTCGAGGGGTCGGAGACGATAAGGCCGCAGTTCTTCATCCCGATGAAGGCGATGAAAAGCCCGATGCCGGCCGGAATGGCCGCCTTCATGGCGGCGGGCACCGAGTTGATGATGAGCTGGCGGATTTTGGTGAAGGTGAGGATGGCGAAAATGACGCCTGAGACGAGGACCGCGGCAAATCCCGTCTGCCAGCTGTAGCCCATCGGCCCGCAGACCATGAAGGAGAAAAAGGCGCTGATCCCGAGCCCCGGGGCGACGGCGACCGGGAAGTTGGCCCACAGCCCCATGACGAGCGTCGCGATCACGGTGATCCAGACCGTCGAAACGAAGGCGTCTCCGAAGGAAAGGCCCGTGTGCGTGAGCATGCCCGGCACCACCGCGAGGAGGTAGCACATCGTGATGAAGGTCGTGAGGCCCGCGAGAATCTCGCGCTTCACTGTGGAGCCGGCCGCGTTGATGCCGAAGAAACGGTTAAGGGTGTCCATAAAAACGCCTTTGTTCAAAAATCAAAAGAGGCTGCGCGCCGCGGGCGGGATCCGCGCGGCGCGGCTTTCAGCGGATTCTGCGCGTGAGCTCGAGCCGCGCCCGGTTGTATTCGCCCCAGCTGCGCCGCCCTGTGAGCAGCGCGTCCTGGTTTTCCTTCACCTTGGGGTCGAGCCGGGTCTGAGAGCTGCGAACCGCGTCCTCGTGCGCGTCCTGGCCGCTTGCGATCATGATTTTCCTCGTTTTCTCGTTGATGGCGTCAATCTGCCGGAACACGCGCCGGGCGGCCTGAACCTCCTGCGCGGTCGCCTTGGACGTGTCGGAGGCCTGGCTGTCGGAGAGCGACGTGGCGATGCACGGGGTCTTCGCGAAATAGGGCTGGTTGGAGGGCTGGCTGCAGACCCGGTCCATGAGGCCCTTCACCTCCTGGAAGCGCCGGGCGACGTCTTCCGAGGTTTTTTCCCTGCCGTCGAACTCAGGCTCGAGCACCAGGCTGTCGTCGCCCGAGGCGGCGGAGGCCGTAGCGGCCTGTGCGGCGCTCGAGGCGCGCGGCGCGGGCGGCACCCGGGCCGTGGCCGTGTTGGAATGCAGCAGGAACTCCGTGATGGGATCCTGGGCGAGCGCTATCGTGGTAAAAAGCGCTGCGCAGGCTCCCGCCGCCGTAAGCCAGATTTTTTTCAGATGATCCATAGGCTGAAAGCGTCAAGACCCGGGTCGCCAGTATCGGGTGGAATGAGAAAACGCGGCGCCGCTTATTTTATTCCGCGGCGCCGCGGAAAGCCTCCGCCTCCGCGGGAAAGTTGCGTTTCTTTACTCCCCGCGGGCGAGGCTCCCGCCAGGGCCTCTCTAGAGCACGGGCCCCTCCATGAAGACCTCGAGCTGCTCGGCGTAGTTGAGAGTTTCCATGCGCGTGAGCGTCCCGGAGCCGATCTCCAGCAGGTGGTCGAGGAGCTTCTCACCCTCGTCGGCGATCGAGATCTCGCCCGCCATGATCGGCGAGGAGTTGAAGTCGAAGTTGTCCGGCGAGCGGGCGTAGGCGTTCTTGTTCCCCGTCACGTAGAGGAAGGGCGAGACCACCGTCGGGTTGATGGCGGGCATCATCGGGTGGTTGGGCATGGCGCCGCCTCCCATCTGGTAGAGCACGATTGCGGCGCCGCTTGCCGCGAAGCAAAGCGGCAGCGACAGCGATGACATCCACGCGTCGATGAAGTACAGGCCGTGGCCCGCGGGGCGCTGCGCGTACTGCAACACGTCCTCGATCCGGGCGTGGCCGCTCTTTGCGATCGCCCCGAGCGACTTTTCCTCAAGGGTCGAGATGCCGGCCGCGATGTTGGCGGGGATGGGGTTGATTTCGCGGATGTCCTCGCCGGTCGAGAGCGCCTTGTCCTCCCAGCGCTTAGCCGCGGCGAGAATCTTGCGGCTCACCTCTGGAGTCGCGGCCCGGGCCGCCACGAGGTTTTCGGCGCCGATGATCTCGGTGGTCTCGGAGAAGAAGGCCGTGCCGCCCGCGTTCACCACGCGGTCGAAGGCCGCTCCGACGCAGGGGTTGCCGGCGATACCCGAGGTGGCGTCCGAGGTCCCGCACTTCACCGCCAGGGTGAGCGAGGACAGCGGGCAGGGGGTGCGGCGCGCTCCCGAAACGGTGACGATGAGTTCGCGGGCGGCTCGCAGCGCCTCGCCCAGCAGCCCGTAGCTGCCGCCGCTTTCGGTGAGATAGACGACACGCCAGGGGCGGCCGGTCTTCTCCGCCTCGGCGATGAAGCGCTCGATGCCCATGTTCTTGTAGGCCGAGGAGGCGGCCGGCTTGATCGCGAGCAGCAGCACGCCGCCCACGTTCGGATTGTGCATGAGGCCGATCATCGTGCGGGCAATCGTCTCGCGGTCCTTCTCAGGGCGCCCGGTCTCGGCCGGGATCTCGAAGTGGCGCGTCATGCGCGTCATCCGGGCGACATTGGAGGCAATGAAGTTGAGCGAGCGCACGACGGGCATGATGAGCACGCAGTTGCGGGCGCCTGCATGGCCGTCGGGCCTCATGTAGCCGAGAAAAGTCTTTTCGCTCATTTCTTTTCCTCCAAGTCCCCGCGGCCGCGGCAGCCTTCAATGTTGTGCACGTGGACGAGCTCGCCCACTCGGATGTCGCGCGTCGCGCGCCCGATGGGCAGCCCGTATTTGATCACCAGGTCGCCCTTCTTCATGGGCGTGGCGCAGACCTTGAATCCAAAGGGAATCGGCTCCTGGGCGGTCACCGCCTCGCGGCGATCCTCCCCGTGAAGCAGCAGCTCTACGCGGTCGCCGGGCTTCGCGTCATCGAGCGCGGTGGCCACGGTGTCCTTTGCGGTGAGTTTCAGTGCAAGCATGACAAAGACCCTTTCCGGCGCGCCTCTAAGGGGACCGGTGCCGAACAGTTGCGTGGAAGGTAAACACCGCGGACAAGTTTAGCCGAAAGAGGGGGCTGCGACGCATGTTTCAGGAAGGCCTGCAGCCCCGCGCGGGCGGGTCTTTCGCGAACGCGGGCCGGCCCGGGCGGATCTTCTTCTTTTGAAATATAATTCATCATTTCCGTTCGGTCGGGAGCGGCTTTCGAGGAAAGCGCCCCCTGAAGCCGGGCAGGACATCCCTCCGCCTCCGGGGCGCGCTCTCCGCGCCCGAATGGACGAAGGTCACATTAAATCAGGGTTCACCGGGGTCACCTCTTTGAACCCATTGGAAGGAAAGTGCAACATGGCTAAGAAGGCTGAAAAAGTCAAGGACGAAGAGAAAAAGGCCGCCAAGAAGGCGGAGAAGGCTGTGGAAAAGGCCGAAAAGGCGGCCCAGAAGGCTGAAGAGCCCGCTGCGGCCGCGCCGGCCGAAAAGACTGAAGCGGCCGAGGCCCCGAAGGCCGAGCAGAGCTCGGTCACCGCCCCGGTGAACCCGCTCGAGCGCACCGTCGAGGTCTCCGTCTCGCAGCAGGCCCTCAGCGCCGAGACTGAAAAGCGCCTCAAGGACTACGCGAAGCGCGCCCGCATCGACGGCTTCCGCCGCGGCCACGTCCCGATGAACATCGTGCGCAGCATGTACGGCCAGGAAGCCTACGGCGACGCGCTCAACCAGCTCGTGGGTCAGGCAGTCGACAAGGCGGTCGCCGACGGCTCCTACAGGCTGGCCGGCGCCCCCGTGGTCGAGCCTTCCAAGGACATGCCCACCGACGGCAAGAGCGACCTGAAGTTCACCGCCCGCTTCGAAGTGCTGCCTGAAATCGAGGCTCCGGACTTCTCCGCGGTCTCTCTTAAGCGCTACACCTGCGAGGTGACCGACAAGGAAGTGACGAGCACGCTCGACGTGATGCGTAAGCAGCGCGCCACCTACAAGGAAGTGGACCGCGCCTCCAAGAAGGACGACGAGATCACGGTCGACTTCGAGGGCAAGATCGACGGCAAGGTCTTCGAGGGCGGCTCCGCCAAGGACTTCTCCTTCCTGCTCGGCTCCGGTCAGATGCTGCCTGAGTTCGACCAGGCCGCCACCGGCATGTCCAAGGGGGAGACGAAGACCTTCAAACTCACCTTCCCCGAGGGCTACGCGAAGGAGCTCGCCGGTAAGGAAGCCGAGTTCACCGTGACGGTGAAGAAGGTCGCCGAGCCCGTGCTGCCCGCGCTTGACGACAAGTTCGCCAGCGAGTTCGGCATCAAGGAAGGCGTCGACAAGCTCAAGAAGGAAGTCGAGGAGAACCTGAAGCGCGAGGTGAAGAGCCGTCTCAACGCCCGCACCAAGGAAGGCGTTTTCTCCGCGCTGCTTGACCTCGCGAAGTTCGACCTCCCGCAGGTGATGGTTGAGGACGAGGCGAAGCGCATCACCAATGAATACCGCCAGAACCTCGCCTCCCGCGGACTTGATGTCTCGAAGATCCCGTTCGACCCGAAGAACTTCACCTCCCAGGCCCAGCGCCGCGTGCGCCTCGGACTGATCGTCTCCAAGCTGATCGCCGACAACAAGATCCAGAGCACGCCCGAGCAGGTGAAGGCTTTTGCCGCCGAGATGGCTTCCGCCTATGAGAAGCCCGAGGAAGTGACGGCCTGGTACCTGAAGGACGAGAACCGCTACGCGGAACTCTCCGCCGCGGTGATCGAGAACAACCTGGTCGATTTCGTCCTCGGCAAGTCGAAGACCGCCGACGAGGCGATCGACTTCAACACCCTGATGGGCCGCGCCGCCTGAGGCGGACGCGAGGCCAGGAAATCAGGAAGGCATAAAGAGGAAAAGGCGGCAGCATGAAGAGAAGCAATCCGATGGGCATGAACCTCGTCCCGATGGTCATTGAGCAGAGCGGCCGGGGCGAACGCTCGTTTGACATCTACTCCAGGCTGCTGCGTGACCGCGTGGTGTTCCTCAACGGTCCCGTGACCGAGGAATCGGCGAACCTGGTGGTGGCGCAGCTGCTCTTTCTGGAAAGCGAGAATCCCGACAAGGACATCTCGCTGTACATCGACAGCCCCGGGGGCAGCGTCTACGCCGGCCTCGGGATCTACGACACCATGCAGTTCATCAAGCCCGATGTGAACACGATCTGCTTCGGCATGGCGGCGAGCATGGGAGCCTTCCTGCTCGCGGCCGGAGCGAAGGGCAAGCGCTACGCGCTGCCGCACTCGCGGATCATGATCCACCAGCCTTCGGGCGGCTCCCAGGGCATGGCCAGCGACATTGAGATCCAGGCCAACGAAATCCTGTACCTCAAGCGCGAGCTCAACCAGATCCTTGCGGAGCGCACCGGGCAGCCCCTCGAGGCGATCCAGAGGGACACCGACCGCGACAATTTCATGAACCCCGAAGAGGCGAAGGCCTACGGCCTGATCGACCACATCTTCGTGCGGCGCGGCGAAGTCCGCTGAAGCGGCCTTCCCTTTCTTTTTTCCGACGGGGGAAGCATTCCCAGAAAGCCCGGGAGGCGCGCAGCCCCCGGGCTTTTCACGCCCCGGCTGGCGCCGGGGGCAAATTTTCAGACATTCAGAGCGGCAGGCTCCGGGAGTAAAACGCGATGAGCGGCAATGACAACAACGGCGGCGAACGCAGGTGCGTGTTCTGCGGGCGCGGGGAAAAAGAGGTGAAGCACCTGTTCGGCGCGAACGGGGTCTTCATCTGCGATGACTGCACGCGCGAGCTCGCCTCGCTGCTCGAGTCCGAGGAGAAGGGCTCCGCCGCGGGCGGGCAGGAGAAGCCTCAGGAGCAGGCCGCGGCCGAGCCCGCTGAAAAGCCGCTTCCGACCCCGAAGGAAATCTACGAGCACCTCAACGCGTACGTGATCGGGCAGGAGCGGGCGAAGAAGACGCTCGCCGTCGCGGTGCGCAACCACTACCAGCGCCTGAGGAGCCTGAAGGACGAAAACCGGGACGTGGAGCTGCAGAAGAGCAACATCCTGCTTGTGGGGCCCACGGGCTCGGGTAAGACACTGCTCGCCCAGACGCTCGCCCGGCGGCTTGACGTGCCGTTTGCGATCGCCGACGCCACGACGCTCACCGAGGCGGGCTACGTGGGCGAGGACGTCGAGAACATCATCTCGAAGCTGCTGCAGGCAGCCGACGGCGACGTCGAGCGCGCCCAGCACGGCATCGTCTACCTCGACGAAATCGACAAGATCGCCCGCAAAAGCGAGAACCCCTCGATCACACGCGACGTCTCGGGCGAGGGCGTCCAGCAGGCCCTTCTCAAGCTGATCGAGGGCACGGTGGCGAACGTGCCGGCCCAGGGCGGGCGCAAGAACCCCGGCAAGCAGATGATCCCGGTCGACACGACCAACATCCTCTTCATCTGCGGGGGCGCCTTCGACGGACTGGAGAAGATCGTGCGCGGCCGCACGGAAAAAAGCGGGATTGGCTTCGGGGCCGAGGTGAAGAGCCGCCGCGACGAGCCCCTGAACGATCTGCTCGGGCGGCTTGAGGCGCAGGACCTCGTGCGCTACGGGCTCATCCCCGAGCTTGTGGGGCGGCTGCCCGTGATCGCGGTGCTCTCTGAGCTCGACGAGAAGGCGCTGGTCGCGATCCTCACCGAGCCCCGGAACGCGCTCGTGAAGCAGTACCAGGCGCTCTTTGCGAACGAGGGGGTGAAGCTCGAGTTCACCCCCGGGGCCCTCCGCGCCATCGCGCAGCGGGCGATCAAGAGAAAGACCGGCGCGCGGGGGCTACGCTCGATCGTCGAGGGGCTACTGCTCGAGACGATGTTCGAGATCCCGTCGCGCAGCGACGTCGAGCGCGTCATCGTGGACGAGGACGCGGTCGAAGGCAGAAGCGCCGGCCCGCAACTCATCCTGAAGAAATAAGGGCCGCGGGGCGGCGGCCCCGCGCTTTCCCTTTCCCGCATGGGGGCCTCAGGTCCTGTTTCCTTCGCCGCTAGAATGGGGAAAAGGAGGCCCGGGGGCCTTGAAAAACAAGCCCTCCGCCCCCATATGGGCTGTATCGGGCCTGCTGCCGGAAAAGGTGGAAAACTGCCCGAAATCCGGCAAAGACCATTGTTTTGGAAAGAATTTTTGAATGACAACTAGGACGCAAACCAGCATGCCTAACGTGCTGCCGCTTCTGCCGCTACGCGACATTGTCGTGTTTCCGCGCATGGTGATCACTCTCTTCATGGGAAGGGCCAAATCGATCAAAGCGGTCGAAACGGCCATGAACCGCGACAAGCGCATCCTCCTTGTCGCGCAGCGCAACGGCCAGATCGACGACCCTGCCGCGCAGGACCTCTTCACCGTGGGTTGCGTGGGGCAGGTGCTGCAGATGCTGCGGCTGCCCGACCAGACGGTGAAGATCCTGGTCGAGGGCAAAGAGCGCGTCGACGTGAGCCGCGTACTCGAGCTCGACGGCTACCTCACGGCTGCGGCCTCGCCGCGCCCGATGGACGACAGCGACCCCTCGGAGACCGAGGCGCTGCGCCGGGCGGTGATCGACGCATTCACGACCTACGCGGGCCTCAACCCGAAGATTCCTGAGGATCTCGTGCGCAGCGTCTCGCAGACTGAGGACGCGATGCGGCTCGCCGACGTGGTCGCGCAGCAGCTGCCGATCTCGGTGGAGAAGAAGCAGCGGCTCCTCGAGAGCGACCAGCTCACGGGCACGCTCACGCAGCTGCTTGAGCTGCTGGGCGGCGAGACCGAGATTCAGCAGATCGAGAAGCGCATCCACGGCCGTGTCAAGCAGCAAATGGAGAAGAACCAGCGCGACTACTACCTCAACGAGCAGATCAAGGCGATCCAGAAGGAGCTCGGCGAAGAGGACGAATCCGAGGGCGACCTCGCCGAGTACGAGAAGAAGATCCGCGCGGCCCGCATGAGCAAGGAGGGCGAAGAGAAGGCTTTCTCGGAGTTGAAGAAGCTGCGCCAGATGAGCCCGATGTCGGCCGAGGCGACCGTCGTGCGCGCCTATCTCGACACGCTGATCAGTCTGCCCTGGAGCCGGCACACGAAGGTGCAGACCGACATCGTGCGTGCGAAGAAGATTCTCGACGAGGACCACTACGGGCTTGAGAAGGTGAAGGAGCGCATCCTCGAGTACCTCGCTGTGCAGGCGCGGGTGAAGAAGGTGAAGTCCCCGATCCTCTGCCTCGTGGGGGCTCCGGGCGTGGGCAAGACCTCGCTCGGGGAGTCGATCGCGCGGGCCACGGGCCGCAAGTTCACGCGGCTCGCCCTGGGCGGCGTGCACGACGAGGCCGAGATCCGCGGCCACAGGCGCACTTACGTGGGCTCGATGCCGGGCAAGATCCTGCAGAACCTCATCAAGGTGGGCGTGAACAATCCGCTCTTCCTGCTCGACGAAGTCGACAAGATGGGCATGGACTACCGGGGCGACCCGGCCAGCGCCCTGCTCGAGGTGCTCGACCCCGAGCAGAACAGTAAGTTCTCCGACCACTACGCGGAGGTGGAGTTCGACCTCTCGAACGTTCTGTTCGTGGCGACCTCGAACTCCTACAACATCCCGCCCGCGCTGCTCGACCGCATGGAAGTGATCAGCCTGTCGGGCTACACCGAGGAGGAGAAGATCCACATCGCCGAGGAGCACCTGATTCCCAAGCAGATGCGGATGAACGGACTCAAGGCGAAGGAGCTCAAGTTCGACCGCTCGGCGATCGTCGCGATCATCCGCTACTACACCCGCGAGGCGGGCGTGCGCGGGCTCGAGCGTGAGATCTCCAAGATCTGCCGCAAGGCGGTGATGGCAATCATGATGGGAGACCCGAAGACGAAGACCCGCACGGGCAAGGCGAAGTGCGTCACGGTGACGGAGGACAACGTCGGGGATTACCTCGGGGTGCGCCGCTTCACCTACGGCATTGCCTGGAAGCAGCCGCGCGTGGGCCAGGTGAACGGGCTCGCCTGGACGGAGGTGGGCGGCGACCTGCTCTCGATCGAGGCCGCGGCCTTCCCCGGCAAGGGCGTCGTGCAGCGCACGGGCAGCCTGGGCGAAGTGATGAAGGAGTCGGTCGAAGCGGCCCGCTCCGTGGTCCGCGAGCGCGCGAAGAGCCTCGGCATCAAGGACGAGGTCTTCGCGAAGACCGACCTGCACCTTCACTTCCCCGAGGGGGCGACCCCGAAGGACGGCCCGTCGGCGGGCGGCGCGATCACCACGGCGATCGTCTCGGCGCTCACCGGAATTCCTGTGCGACCCGACGTCGCGATGACCGGAGAGATCACGCTCCGCGGTGAGATTCTGGAAATCGGCGGGTTGAAGGAAAAGCTCCTCGCAGCGCTCCGCGGCGGCATCAAGAAGGTGCTGATCCCGGAGGACAACGTGAAGGATCTGGCCGAGATCCCGCAGAACGTCAAGGAAGGACTCGAGATCGTACCGGTGCGCTGGATCGAGCAGGTGCTCGAGCAGGCGCTGGTCACGATGCCCAAGCCCCTGCCCGAGCCGCAGCCCGCCGAGGCGGCGATGCCGCCCGTCCAGTGCGAGCCGAGCAAGGCTTCGAGCGGCTTGGCCGCGCACTGAAAAAGACCGGACAGGAGAGAGGGCAAAGGGGGAGGAATGCGAGGTCCGCGCTCTCCCTTTCAGAGTCCCGCGGGAACTGGAAAAGTCCGGTTTTCGTTTTTTTGCCGCTGCGGCAGGGCTTTTGCGTCCTGGCTTATTGGATTTTTATGCCGCGATGGATAAAATTCAGCTGTCATCCCCGATGTGACGGGGAGCAGTCGAGTCCGCGCTGGAACAGGCGCTTTCTCAAAGGAAATACAGCATGAACAAGTCTGAACTCATCGAACTCATCGCCGAAAAGGCCGACATCTCCAAGGCCAAGGCCGGCCTTGCTCTTGATGCCATCGTTGACGGCGTTACCGGCTCCCTTAAGAAGAAGGAAGACGTCACCATCGTCGGCTTCGGCACCTTCACGGTTTCCAAGCGCGCCGCCCGCAAGGGCCGCAACCCCGCCACCGGCAAGGAGATCACGATCAAGGCAACGACCCTGCCGAAGTTCCGTCCGGGCAAGGCCCTGAAGGACGCCGTCAAGTAACCTCGGGTGTTTGCTGAGAAGGAGCGGCGGCTGTGCTATTATTCACTGCTCCTTTTGCGGGCACTTAGCTCAGCTGGCAGAGCGGCGCCTTTACACGGCGTAGGTCAGGAGTTCGAACCTCTTAGTGCCCACCAGATTTTCAAAAACCGGATTTCCGCTGCGGCGGGATCCGGTTTTTTTCTTTGCCCCGCCGCAGGAAAGAGCCGGCAGGCTCCCTCCGGCGTAGAGGGCGGGCAATGGCGGCGCGAGCCGCCCGCTTTTATGTCCGAATGCATTTGTTTCAGGGGTTTTGCGTCTGCGCCATTAATTTATTTAATTCAACGCGCTAAATGATATCTTTCTACGGCTTCGCTCATTAAATCAGGACATATTGGCCAAAAGGGGAAGCGAGGCGAGTGGATCGGGACAATAAGATCATCCCCCGGGCGGGAAAAAAGACCGGATTCACAGGCAGGGCCCAGGCGGTGCAGCGCCGCCTTCTCCCCCTTTTTTTACGAGGAACCAAGAGATGCCGTCAACCGTTGTCGACAGCCAGATCCACGGCTGCATGTTCAGCACCGATGAGATGCGCGAGATTTTCTCCGATAAGTCCTGGGTCCAGAAGTGGCTCGATACGGAGGCGGCGCTTGCCGAGGCGCAGGCCGAGCTCGGGGTGATCCCGCGCGAGAAGGCCGACGTCATCAGGAAATATGCGCGAGCCGAACTCCTCGACATCCCCTCGATAGGCGAGTTCTACAGGAGCTCGATCACGATCGTGCCGCTGCTCAAGGCCTTCAAGACGGTGCTGCCGGACCGAGCTGGAGAGTTTGTGCACTGGGGGGCGACGAGCCAGGACATCGTCGACACCGGCCTGGTGCTGCTCGAGCGCGACGCCTGCCGAGTGATCCTGCGCGACATGAAGCTTTGCTTGCGCTACTGCCTCGATCTCGCCCGGAAGTACCGCTCGACCCCGATGGCCGGCCGCACGCACGTCGTGCACGCCATCCCGATTACCTTCGGCTACAAGGCCGCGGTCTGGGCCGACGAGCTCGGGCGCGACATCGAGCGGCTCGAGGGCATGGCCGGCCGCGTCTTCGTGGGCGAGATGGCGGGCGCCGTAGGCACCCTTGCCTCTCAGCCTGAGCACGGTCTGGAGACCCAGAAGCGCATGTTCAGGATCCTCGGGCTCGGGGTGCCCACGATCGCCTGGCACGTGGCCCGGGACTCGCAGGCCGAATTCACTTCGAACCTCGCGCTGTGCGCCGGAACGCTCGGCCGCATCAATCACGAGATCCTGTCGCTGCAGCGCACCGAGATCCTCGAGCTCGAGGAGCCCTTCTTCATGGGCAAGATCGGCTCGTCCACGATGCCGCACAAGCGCAACCCTGCGGTGCTCGAGAACGTGCTCGCGCTGCTGCGCAGCGTCCGTAGCATCGCCCCCGCCGTCACCGAGTCGATGGTGAGCGAGAACGAGCGCGACTGGGGGTGCTTCCTCACCGAGTGGGAGGCCATTCCCCGCGCCTGCCACCTCATGGGGGCGGCCCTCGCGAAGACGAAGAACATCCTGAAGAACCTGATTGTCTACCCGAAGCACATGGAGCGCAACCTCTTCGCCCAGAAGGGCCTCATGATGAGCGAGTGCGTGATGATGCACCTTGCGGGCAGGCTCGGCCGCATGACCGCCCACGGCATCGTCTACAAGGCCTGCATGGAGGCCTACGAAAAGGAGATCCCGCTCAAGGATGTGCTGATGAGGACCCCGGAGGTGACGGCAGCCTTCACCGAGGAGGAGATCGACACGATGCTCGACCCCCACAGCTATCTCGGGCTCGCCCCGCAGTTCGCCGACCGCGTGGTCGAGAAGTGGAGCGCGAAGGCCGCAGAGGCCGAAGAGCCTGCCTCCTGACGGATCAGAAGAAAACCGGCCTGCGGCCCGGCCGGGGCGCGGGCAGGAAGGAGAAAGAAAAGGCGCCGCCGTCAGACCTGACGGCGGCGCCTATGCCTTAACGGCTGAAGCGCTGAAGAAGACCCGGGGGCGCCCGCGGCGCTCCCCCTTGAGCGTTTCCCGGAGGAAGGCTTTCAGCCGTTTGCGAGCCTGAAGAGGTTCTCGCGCGAGAAGTCCGCGACCCCGTCGAACCCCTTCGCGTAGGCGATCACGGCGTCCTGCTGCTTGTCGGTGAGGATGTCGAGCGTCATAGTGCGGAACTTCGTCTCGCACTCTGCCCAGCTGATCTCGTTTTCGGGGTCGCCCTTCGGGGCCTGGACCTGGGCCGTGAGCTCGCGGCCGCTTTCGGTGACCGCCTCAATGCGGGAGGGCCAGTTGTGCGGCACGCAGGCGTCGAGCTTTGGGTCGTCGATCACGGTGATGCGCTCGAGCAACGCACGCAGCTCCGGATCCTGGGTCGCCTGCTGGCTGAAGGAGGCCTCGGCGGGAGTGCCCCGCAGGATCGCGCTGGCGATGCAGTAGGAGAGCGAGAACTTCGCGTCCCGGCCCGTCTTCGGACAGGTCTTTCCGGCTATTGAAAGGGCCGTCCCATAGGTGCGGGCCGTGAGCCTGGCGATGCGGTCGCCGGGCTGCTGGAGCAGCTGCCTTCTGATTTCCAGGGCCGCGTCGATCGCCGAGTGCGTGTGGCGGCAGCACGGATAGGGCTTGAAGGAGACGGTGCCCGCCCTCCAGCGCTTCCCGAAGTCGCGGAAGAGGTCCATGTTCACCTCCTGGCGGGCGAACCCCGCGAAGAACCCCTGCGGGCCCTCGAGGATGTGCGAGGCGCCGGAAAAGCCATTTTGTGCGAGCAGCGCGACCCACAGCCCGTTGCCTGCGGCGCCGCCCGCGTGGATGAACTTGCTCATCGCGCCGTCGGGGTTGAACTGCCACAGCCCGCAGGCGAGCGTGCCCGCGTTGCCCAGCGCCCAGAGCATGCGCTCGGGCGGGAGCTTGAGGATCCGACCTGCGGAGGCCGCGGCGCCGAAGACACCCGTGGTAGAGGTGGTGTGGAAGATCTTGTAGTGCGCCGGGGTGACCGCGGCCCCGATCCGCAGCATCACCTCGAACCCGGCCACGATCGCGGTGAGGATGTCGCGGCCCGAGCGGCCGAGGTATTGCGCGGCAGCAAGCGCCGGGGGCATCACGACGGTAGCTGGGTGCGAGATAGACTCGCGGTCCACGTCATCCATCTCGAAGATGTGGCCGAAGTAGCCGTTCTCGGTCGCCGCGGTCCTCATGTCGGTGAGCGCTGGGTCGCCGAAGACGCCCGCCTGGGGGGCGCCGCCCAGCAGCGTCTTCACGCTTCTGATTGGCTGGGAGGAGCGGTCCCGGGATCCCTTGATGGCGCAGCCCGCCCAGTCGAGCAGGTCGCGCTTGATGAGGTCGAGCACTTTGTCGGGAATGTCTTCGTAGCGCAGCCCCGCCGCAAAGGCGGCGCAGGCCTGGGACGGGCTGAATTTTTCTTCCATGGTCTTCGCTCCAGCAGAAAAAGGGGAGGGCGGCGCCTGAGCCGCCGCGGCTGCTTGCGCCGGCCTAGCCCTTCGATGTAGCCCATTTTATGGAGATGCCTGTGGTATACCAGTCTGGGTTACCCCTTGCCGCCTCCTCAAAATGAAACGGCTGTTTTCGGTTTTTAAACGCAACACTCCGCCCTGATTTAAGATGAGCCTGAGAACCCTTCCCTTACCAGGGGCCGGGGGCCCGGGCGCTGAGGGCCCCGCGGGAAGGGCTTAAAAGGGAAAAGCGGAGGGCATGTGCATGCGGCAGGAGGGAAAAGACATTTCAAGGCAGCAGCTCGAGCTTTTCCGGGCGCTCTGGGTGAAGCGGTCGCTCACCGAGGCCGCGGCGCTGCTCGGGGTGCATGTGCCCAAGGCCTCGCGCATCCTCAAGTCGCTGCGCGAGACGCTGGGCGACGAGCTCTTTGTGCGCGTGGGCAGCGTGATGGAGCCCACGAAGGCGGCCGAGGAGCTCTGGCCCTATGTCCAGGACGGCCTCGCAGCCCTCGAGCGGCTGCTCAAGCCCCAGGTCTTCGACCCGCGGCAGCTGAAAAAAACCTTCACCGTGATCGTGTTCGACCAACCGCTGTCGCGCTTCGGTCCGGTACTGGTCGATGAGCTTTCGGTCACGGCGCCGGGCTGCCGGGTCGTGTTTCTCGCCCCGGGCAGCGACTGGCAGGAGATGCTCTCCGACGGGCGCGCCGACGTGGCGATCTCGCCCTCGGGCAACATCCGCAGCGGCTTCGAGCAGCTCGTTGCTTCGCACTGCAGCTATTCGATCACGCTGCGCCCCGGGCATCCGCTGCTCTCGCTCAGGCAGGTGCGGGCGGCCGATCTCGCGCAGTACCCCGAGTGCATCGTGATGGCCTCGAGGCTGCGCGGCCGGCAGTTCCTTCAAGACAGTACGAGTCCGGATAACTTCGTGGTGGTTCCCGATGCGCTTGCGGCCCCGGTGTTCCTACTGAAAACCGATGCCTGGATGGTGGCCTGCACGCTGACATCCGAGCAGATGTTCAAAATGTACTTCAATCTGGAAACGATCCCGTTTCCCGAAGACTTCAAGCCGTTTACAACTCCGCCCAGCATCAAGATCGTCTGGCACAGCCGCTTTAGCCGGGACCCGGCCCAGCAGTGGTTCCGAGGGGTGCTTGCCAACTCGATCAAGAGCGTGTGCGGGAAGGACCCCTGGGTGAACCCGATGACCTGGACTCCGCTTGAGTTCAGAAAGAAGTAAAGGCGAGGCCCGCTGAGCTAAAACAGGGTCCTTAATGTGCGCCTTGGATTGATTTTTATAAAAAATCCGCAGAACGCTTCGGTTTTAAAGCCGAAGCGTCCTGCATGTAAAAAGCTCTTTCTGCTTTGGCAGCCGCTCAGGCCCTGTCTTTAAATAAGACGCAGTTTGCCGGCTGCGAAGCGAGAAGAGGAAGGAGTCCGCTGCGGATATCCTCGGTTTCGGGCAACCCGATCCGTCCCTCATCCAGATGGTGATGCTCGCCACGGCGAGCCTGATCATCTTTTTCTGCCGCGTGCCGCCGCACAAATTCACTACCGGCTCCGTCTTCCGCTCCGGGCTGGTCGGAGTGGTCGGGGTCTTCGGCATCGCCTGGCTCACCGGAACCTTTCTGGACGAGTATGCGGGGCTGCTTCAGCAGGCCTTTGAAAGCATCGCCACGCGGATGCCCTTCCTTTTCTGCATCGCGGCCTTCCTGGTCTCGAGCGTTGTGTTCTCGCCCACGGTGACCACGATGATCATGATTCCGCTCGGGCTGAAGGTGGGGCTCTCCCCGCAGTTTCTCATCGGAACCTGGGCCTGCTGCTACGGGGACTTCCTCATCCCCGGTGCGGCGCAGATCGGCTGCACGGCCTTCGATCGGACGGGAACCACGCATCTGGGCAGCTGGGTGATCAACCACTTCTATCTCCGCCCGGGGCTCGTGTTCTGCTTCTGCGGGACGATCATCGGGTGGCTGATTTCGAGGGTGGCGTTCTAGCCCATTTTTTGAGCAGATAAAGAAAGAAAGGCGGGGCGCGCCCGGGACTGCGGCGCTCCCCGCCTTCCGCTCCTTTCCGGGGGCGGGCGCCTTACCGGGACGCCATGAATTCAATGAATTCAGGCCTTGTGAGGCAGGTACAACTGCGTGGACTACATGATGGACTACATCAAACAGTTCACTGGACCTGATTTGACGCCGGGAAACTCCGGCATAAAATAAAAAGTAGATTGATTTCTCGCTCAATCTACTTGAACCCATCCTTTAACCCGGATGGGTATTTTTTTGCTCTTCGTCCGCTATATATGCCTACCCCTATGCAAAAAATGCGGGAAAAGCGGGAACAAGCAAAAAGTTGTATCTATTTATTTGATTACAAATTTAAATTTTTTTCCCGCTTCGGCCTTTTCGAAGGGCGGGAAAAGGCGGGAATTCCCGCTTTTTTGTCGTTTTTTGGCCTTTTTCCCTCATCATCCGACCAGTTTTTGAAGCTCCTTGATCTTCAGCGCTATGTATCTTTGGTTGGGTTCCAGTCCCGGTAATGGCTTGGGGCTGTGGTAGATCCATTTGCGCTTTTCACCGTCTCCGTCCTTTCCTTTGGGGGTGTCATTGCCTGCAAAACAGGCTGCGGGGAACAGCCGCATGATTGACGCGACAGAGCACCGCGGGATGATCGAATTTTTAAAAGCGTCAGTCAGGATAAACGCTATTTCAGGTTCCTCCGGGGCTATGCCAAACCGGCAAAGGCAGCCGTACACGTCTAACCGTTCATCCGGGACGTTCACGGTTTTCGTAGATTCAACGCTCACTATGAAATGCCCCCTCTTCTGAATCAGTGCATCAAGAATCTTTTGAGCGTAGCTGCGCATTTTCCAATCTGATCCGCGGAACTCTTGCATGGCACTATGGGCGCAGGACTGTATGGCGCCGCCTATTGATTCATCCGTATAGGATTCTGGCAGCACCCCGAACTCTCTACCCAGTTTAAGCGCAGCAAAGAACACCTCAAAGCTAATGAGTACTTCGTTGACCTGCTGCCCCGCGATGAGATTTCCGTTGATCGTTGGCAGCCAGTCCCTCCGAGCCTGCTCCCTGTAGTCCTGAATCTTTTTCCGCAGCGCGCCTATTCCGTTGGCGCGGCAAAAGGCAATGATGGCATTGACGTAGGCGGGTCCCGCTGTTCCGAATTGTTCCGATTCCGTTACCCTCCTAATCCGGTCAACGAAAATCTGCGATTCAGCAAATGAGGGAAAATAGCCGGGTTCAAATATGTCTCTTCCCCCGGGCGGGATGGCATAGACCCCGGGAATGCGCCGCTCGGCGCCAACTGATTGCTCTATCCCAAATTTGGCCAGAGTTTCCGATATTGAAATTTCTCCCGTGCTTATCAGCGTTTCTCTCCACCCGGCCTGATCCCTGCCTGTCATATCGGCGTTTCCTCTTCCTGTGGGAGTTTCATTGCCAAACAGCAGAGAAACATCACCCATACCGCGTACAACCCTCTGGGCTAGGTGCAGCTCATCCAGTGCCGACAGGCTTGAGTTATTCCTAGTAAAGTGAAATTCAACGCTCGCTACCGTGCTGTTCCATGAGGCAAAATGCCCGTTACCGGGCTTAGACAGATTCTTGGAGCTGCCCCAGACCGAAACGGCGGCGAGGGCCGCGATAGTTTTCCCCGTTGTTGAAGGGCCATAGAAGTGCAGGCCGCGGGAAGATACGTCAACCAGTCCTAGAACGGCGCCGGCAAGGCTTACGCCCAGAGCGGCGATCATTCGGGACGATTTGAGGCAGCCTTCAGCGATTTCCTTCTGCCACTCTGGAAGCGTTCCCTTACTCTGGTCCGGGCTTTTTGTTTTGAGGCTGATAACCCTCGTTCCGTTGGACAGGCACCCCAACACCTCCCCGCCCGGGCGAACGTAGCAAAACCCCGGTTCAACCCAACCGTTAACCGTTGCGCTGCGCAGCATTTCAACTCCTGCGCGCGGGTAGACTAGGATGAGTTCAGATATAAGCCCTTTGCAGTTCTGCCTAGACGCTGCGAAAATCTGCAGCCCCGCATTGGCGAGGGTCTGGGCCAGTCTGTCGGGGCGCGTTACAACATCCATCCCCAGAGTAACGCGCTGCGGTTCGTCATCATCACCGTAGACATCTACGATTACGCCGCGGCTTTTTTTGTCATCACTCTTAAACTGACCGACCACCTTCAGGATTGAGCACAGCTTAAAGTCCCTGTCGCCGTGCGCGTCCTTGTTATCGTGCACCCAGTAGGCTCCATCCTTTGGAACAAATTCATGCCCGTTATTGCTGATGATCGGCAATTCTTGCTCTTCGTCTAGCGAGGATTCGCGGCCGCCTTCATTCCTGATTTTTTCTATTGTTTTCTCGCTCAGCGTCATGTTGCGTATGCTCCCTTGATTTGTTGTATTTGGTAGTAATCGTTAAAGTCCGAGGGCGCCCCGCCTACCGATTCCCTGAAAATGTCTTTGTCCAAATCAGAGAATTTTGGGAAGCAGACAAGGCCGGACTTAACGCAGGCCGCTGCCTCCCGTGCGCACTCTGAGCCGTTGCCTACGTCCCCAAAGATGATCACTGTCGCCTCCGGATAATCGGCTTGAACCTCCTCGGCGCAGCGCCTCAGGTTTCCGCAGGACATAGCAGCGAACACCGGAATACCCGCGAACTTTTTCAATCTGGCAATGCTGAGCGCAGTGGCTACTCCCTCGCATATTCCGATCACAGGCGCAGTCTCAAAACCGCCCTGAGTGCACCATGAGCCGCCGCGCAGATCACCGCCCCGGAGGAAGGACTTGCAGCCGTCTCCGTCAATCAATTCAAGGCTGCACATCCGTCCCTGCTTGATGATTGGAACGACAAGGCACCACTCTCCGGCTAACAGCCGGGCGCCCTTGCCACGGGGCCAGTAGCCGATAAGTTGGGCTAGTTTCTTGATTTTGATGCAGCCCAATGTGCGGCATTCCCTAACCGGGGAAAGTCCCTTTTTCTGGAAATAGGCGAAGCAGCAGAAAGAGGGATTGACCGGCAGGGAAAAGCTCCAGACCGCCTTAGCCAGTCCGGCCGCGGCATCATGTTCCTTTGCCTGTTTGATCCTCGCCGCTTCGCGCTCAGCCTCAATCTTCGCTTTCATATGGCGAAGCTCTTCTTTACTTAGACGGCGCCCGCCCTTGGGAAGGTACAGACCGGACAGCCCCGTACTCCAACAGCCGGCCAGAATGCAGCCCGTTGGGAAAACCATGTAGTAGCCAGAATCGTCCCGGCGCTCGCGATCAATCCGATTGGTGCGGATGATCTGGCCGCCGGTCTTGATGTCGCCCCGGTCTTCAATGCCTATAGCCGCGAACAGTTCGAACCGGGAAGGGAAGGTTAGATATCTACTATTCATCTGGCCGCTCCCTCCAGTCCGAGGGTCCTCTTATCGCATCCAACAGCGTTGCGAGCACAATCCCGTAATCCATGAGGTTCTGGGACAGAACAAGCAGCCTGTAGCAGAGGGTTTTCGGAATTATTTCCGGTATTGCGCCCGGGGCTGTTTTCTCAAGCGTTCCAATAATTCGAACAGCCTTGAGCAGATCAGACGAAAACGCATTGACCGCACCCATGATTCCGGATATCCGATCAAGGGCCTCATAGGTTTCAAGCCCCAGAGCGGCGTTCGCCCCGCCTGTAAAAAGGTTTCTCCTTTCGTCACTATCCAAACAGAGCGACCACGAGTAAGCCAGATACAGATTGAAGGCCCGCTCCAGTGGGTCGATTTTCTGCTGCTCCGGGGGAAGCATGTTCCTGTAGGCCGCCTTAAATCCTTCAAGGGTTTCGGGGTATTTGTTCTCAGCCATGATTAAGCCCTCTCCATGAAGAAAAGAACAACGAAGACAATGGCCATCAGGAATGCGGCAGCGTTCACTGCTGCACCGATAAGGCGCCGGATGGATGAGAGGGAAGAAGGTGAAAACAGGCTGCGGCCGGATATGCTGCGGCCGCCATTGCGAGCGTTAATCATGGCTTGCTCCTATAGCTAAGTAAGGAATGGAACCGCGCGCCCCTGTCAAAAGGCGGGCGGCACCGTGCGGGTTGACAGACCGGGCTATAGGGACCGGCACGCCCGAAGGCGTCCCGCACGGCGCGCCCATAGAAACTGCGGGCGCACTAATGCCATGAGATTGAGCAACAAAAAACCGCGCTTGAAGAAGTGCGGCGATTGCTCGCCTATAGCTTTTCGGCCTGTCAAAGCCGTATCCGCTTGTTAATACGGATGCGGAAACTTTAGCACTGCGCGGCGCCCCGTGGCAAATACCGGCCCCGCTTTTCGTTCTGCGGCCTTTCTCGCCCTTCTGTGGACTGTCTGAGGGTTCCGGCTGTTTGTCCCCGCCGGAAGGCTTACGGGGCCTTCTGGTGGCAACTGGATGGTGTTCTGGTTCAGTCCTGAAGATGTCTAGTATGGAAATCGATTTTCTGCGGCTGCGCTGCATTTTCAGGCCTCCGCATTCTTCGATTTCCCGGCCTGCTCATCAATCCACCTGACGACATCAGACCATAGCCAGAGCGTGGCAGCTCCAACTTTGAAAGGCTTAGGAAATTTCCCCTCTGCTACATATTGCCGAATGGTCGACCGCCCCAGACCGGTAGCGGCCGCGATTTCTTTTACCCGAACAGTAAGCTTTAGTGGTTTGTTACCCTGCATAGCGTTCTCCGTAATGTTTTGGCGCGCCTTAGCCATTCCCGGCGCGTTCAATGGAAAGCGTATGCAGATGTTTTCAATAAAAAAATGGGGGTGCCCACAGGTTTAAATGGGGGTGCCCACAGGTTTAAATGGGGGTGCCCCCCATTTTTTGCTCAGCTGTATGCGTTTTTGGGAGGGCGGCCCGGGGTGAAATTCCAGTTTGTCACCTTAGCCATGGCCTCCCGTACATTCTTCGAAAAAATGCTTTTACCGGCGCCGTCAACAAACCTTTTTTCAATGTATTGCTGAACCGCCGCGTTAGTTCCACACCGGTATGAGCCGTTGCGGTGAACGCTCGAATAGGCTTCAATCATGGCAGCGAGGGGAAGGCAAATAGCCTCATGGTTCGGCTGCTCAATGGTCGCTTCCAGAATGCTTTTTATATCCCGGACCGTTACGCCCCGGCCTAGATCGCCGTTTGGATCTGCAGATACTTTCTTTTCAAGATCATTTACCCGGGCCTGCAGTGCTGCGTTTTCCTGTTCCAGTTTTTGGCGCTTTTCCTTATCCTCTTCGGCGCCTCCTTTGGAATCGTCTAATTTTTTCTTCAGCTCATCCCGTTGCGCAGCCACTTCTGCCAGATTTTCTTGAATCTGTTTGTTTTTGGCTTTCTCTTCCTCTATGCCTTTCTGCAGGGACCTCAACCAATCACCGAATGGGTCACTGCCTTCTGGTGGTTCTGGCACCGGCGCCTGCTCATTGCCGCCTTCTTCCTCGCTTTCCTGAACCGGATAATCATCGGCGTCAAGATCGTCATTAAAACGATCTACAGAATCAGCGGGCTGCTCCGGTACGGGAGACAGGTCAGCCATCCGCTGCTGCAGCTTTGACGTGGCTTGCTCGAATAACTCGGATGTTTGATTGGCCTCTACAGTCAATCCGAAAATCGGGACATCTAAGGCCAGAGGATCCTGACAATAGTCCCCCTCTTCTACGGTGCTTACACATTGTTCAGAAAATTCATAAAACCATTCTTTCGGGAACGCAACATCAATAAGCTCTTTTCTATCCTTGTTTATAAAGAGATCGCCTCTATAAAAATGAATGGTTTTTAAAATTTCACTAACGTTGCGTTGCGTAAAACGTTCGTTATCGGGTGTGTTTTCTCTCTCTATGCTTCCCCAAAAAGCTAAAAATATTTCTGTAAATTTTTTAAATTGCGGAAATGTAACGCCGCTAAATGCGCCATCAAGATCAGATTCATCCGGAAGGTAATTAAAACTATAGGTCGGAAACTGTCCGGAGTTATTAAGAAAATTTTTAAGGCAGCTTTTTATACTTCCGTCAAACGATCCCGCGCCGAAAATTTCTCTTTTCTCTTCTGCGTCAGGGTCTATGTCCGCTAGCAATAAGCAGCCCTCAACCGCATCCCACCCTTCTTTATGCAGCCAGTAGTTGTATCGTTCCTTATCCATTGCCGCCCCTTTCCCCTTTCCTCGCTCTCGCCCAATCGAAGATAGGCCGCTCCCCGTCCCGTGCTTGCTTATAAAGGGGTTTCACAGAGCACAGGAAAAACGCCGGGGATCAATCCGGCGCCGGGAGCGCACCTGATTCAATTTTAGATGACAACCCCGGTTAGAGCCTATTCGTTCCTGTTTTAGGGAAATCAAGAATTGAAAAAAGCAGCGCCGCGGCCGCACCTTCACGGGCGCACCTGCGCGGGCGAGAAAAGTAAGGTTTTGTGAGGTTTTTTTAGGTCGGGCCGTTTTCTTTGCGGCTGCCTGCCTGCTCCGGTGCTGATCTTCCGCGGGGATGAGGCTTACACAACAACACAGCACTCAATGGAATGCACCGGCGCCTCTACCGGTGCGCCTTATCGCGTTTCCATTCCTGCCAGTTTTCTTGATTCGCCGGGGAAAAGGTCAAAACCCCCAAAACCCCTAAAAACGAAAGGCACTTACAAAACTTGGCTATGAACGCGGTCTATAGGGCTTTCGCGTGTACTTTTGAACACCGGGGGTAGGGTGGATAGGCCGCTGCTTCAGGTTTCCAAAAAATGAAATTCGTGCGCAAAAAAAAGGCTAAGGGCGCGGTCTTGAGGTTTTTCGATTTCAAAATCTGATCCCCCTACCCCCGTTGGCGCTTACAGGCAGCGCATAGAACGCAGCCACTGGAGCAGCTCATGCCGTGCGTAACTGTTTCAGGTTACAGCCGCGCCCCAGTGCTTCCAACAACCCGCAGACCACGCAATGGCTCAATGAACTCAGGGCGCCGCGGGGTTTCTCCGTTTTATGGCACCGGATGGAAGTCCTCGCGCGCTAGCAATGCAAGGTTTTATCAGGTTCTCGCTGCCAATCTTTCTCAATGAGGCCGGTGTTCCTTTATACCCGGCCCGCCTGATGGCTCTGCGCGCGTTCTAGTTGCGACATTGGCCCCGGGATGACACCGCCCGCGGGTGGGGAAGATTTTCTGCGCCAGTCCGCGCGCGCGCGCGAGGATGATGGCACCGACCGCGGGTAGGGAAGCTAAGAAATGTTAAGCGCTTTATTGATGTTGGTTTCATTGATCAGGCCGGACGATACAAGAAACTCAATCAGCTCGCGCCTGTATCGCGGATTCCTCATAGCTTCAAGCACACAGTCCCGGAATCTTTCGCCCTTACCAAAATCGGCGGGCGCAGCATTCAAGTATTCATCCAGTTCATCCGAGTACCACGCTGTTGTGTGCGCACTGATACGGCAAGGGCGGGGGAAGGCGGATTCAGTCTTCACCTTCCTCCAGATGGTTGAAGGCGCCAGACCTAAAAGCGCTGCTACCTGATACACGTTCAGGCACGTGCGCCCCTTGTTCCAATCATCAGGAACGTTAACCGTCCTTTCTCTTCCTCTGCTCCGTAATGTCATCTGCATTCAGTTCACCGCCGTAAGAATATGTTCGGACATATAAGAATTGTCCCATATTCACATGCACCCGCGCGGACCGTTGTATAAATTCCTGCTAAAGCCCCCTCGCTTTCTGTACCCGGATATCTATTTCCGGCTGTTTTAGAAACTCATAGTTTCAAGCAACTGAAGGCGCAGGGCTGCTCCCACCATCATGCACGTACGCGCGGACCGTTTCGGAAACACAAGTTTTTACTAGCAGCCGAAGCGGTCGCGGGATCTGGATGTCCGAAACCTTTAGTTTTATTAACCAGTAGGCGCCGGAATTCAATTCAACGGATCAATTCAACTGATCAATTCAACGGATCAATTCAATTAAGTTGAATTGGATGGATTTAAAGGGCGCCGGGCGGAAAAAGATAGGCGAGGGGGTTCAGCGCGTTGTCCTGTTCCTTGCACCGTCCCGCATAGAGAAATTAAAGGCACTGGGCGGCCGCGAATGGCTGAACACCGCTATTGATGCGGCGCCGCTGCCTGCTCAGCCCGACAGTATGAAAAAGTAGCCCCTAATCTGGATTGAGCATAGAGGCCGCGCGCTGCGCGTTTTCTCTTAATCGTTGCGCTGCGGCTTTCCTGTTCACAGGGTGCGGCAAACACCGACAGGAAGGCCGCGCATCATCAGAACCGAAATCACCGAATGGATGAGCTAAAAATTCTGGCCACATCCAAAGACACTGCATAGATATAGATATAAATATATAAATAAATAAAAAAAATAATAAATAAATAATCAATTCCCTCTTATTCCCTCTTTTTCCCGCTCTATTCCCGCATTATTCCCGCTACCCCATTCCTTGCTAACCCCTATAAATTCAGGTGTTCCCGTTTTTCCCGCTTTTTTTGCCTTCTTTTTTGTCTGTTATACATTTCGAGAAACAGTAATCCGCCCATTCCTGAGACAGCTTCCGGCGTTCATCCGGGTAGTCGGTGCGGTTGTAGGCAAGCCCTATTGATGTCTCTGTCCGGTGGTGAAGGTTTCTCTCGGCGGCAGTCCGGTTCCTTCCTGTCTCTTCTACCCATGTCATGAACGAGGCTCTGGCCGTCCCGTGCGGCGTAGGGTAGGCCGGCCGCTTCATCCTCTCGGTTTCTTTTGCATCAATGAACCCGCGGCGCTCACAGAAGGTTTTAAGGAGGCTCTCAACTGCCGAGTTTGTGATTGGCCGGTTATTCCTTGTTTGGGAGGGGAATACATAGCCGTCTGGGGCGGTAGTACCCATAACAGCATCAGCCTTTGCCTGAGACTTCAGGACGGCGGCAGACTGGCGAGACAGGTACACCGTGAAGTCTCCGTTGCGCTTTATCTTCATGTCTGAAGCCAGATACCGCACTTCGCCCTTGTCAAAGTCAACGGCGCCCCACCTAAGCCCTATGGCGTTCTCTATTCGGACATTGGCCAGAATCGCATAAATGAGCGCCCGTGCAGCCGTTCCTGTGCTCTGGGAAAGCTCTACAAATAAATCCGGCATTTGCCTCCAGTCCATAGCGGCATGGTGTCCCGCTCTTGTTCCCTTTTTTCCTATGAGCAGCTCTATCCGTTCGGTATCAACCGGGTTGATGCTGTTCTCCCTAAAGCCTTTGTCCGTAACCCAAACGAAAAATTTCCGCAGCATGGTCAGCGCCTTTTTCGCTGTCTCCGGGTGGTCTTTCCAAGATGGTTTGATGGCTTCCGCAATATCCGCGGGTGTAACTTTCTCAACCGGCAGCGGGCCTAAAGCAGGCAGCACATGAAGCCGAACCCGGTTAGGTTCAGTTAATTCGTCCCTTTTTCTGCTCCAACTGCCGCGGCGCGTTTCGGCGAATTCCTCGAATAGATCGCCCACTGTCACCGCAGCCTTAGCCGCCGCCTCCCTTTCTTGTCTGGCAGCTGCCTCTCGTTTCCTCTTTTCTTCCCTTGGATCAATACCGGCCCCCATCTGATCCCTAATCGCCGCGGCCCGCTCCCTTGCTTTTTGAAGCGTTATCCCCGGATAGCTCCCTAGCCCGAACGTCCTGTTAACCGTTTTTGTTCTGTAGGCATATTTCCACCGTACGGATGTCCCTAGACTTGTTCTCCTAACCCAGACCGACAGGCCCGGTACTTTCCCGTCAGCCCTGTGTTTTTCCGCCCCTTCTGTTGGCAGCTGTTCAGCCTCTTTGATAAACGCCCTGATTGCTACATCGGTAAGGTCTCTTGCCTTTTTCATGTGCTCTCGCCTTAATTTGGTTAGCGTTCCCCTCTTTTGTTGGCTACATCTGGGACTACATAGGGGACTACATAAATATGTTAGCTGTGGGCGGTTATCCACAGCACGAGACAGCACGACAAAAATGCAATATTTTCTTATATTATTGTTTTATAGTACTTTTTTTGGAACGCTACAGATTGCTACAGCATGAGGTTAGGCGCCTTACCGGGGCGCCCTGTCCTGGGCGGCGGGCACCGCCGCCACCGGGCGCAGCCTGATCACCCGCTGGTTGGTGCTTCCGAACCAGTGCCCCTTTTCGGTGACCTTCAGCTTTTCCACGAAGGGGCCGTCGACCAGCACATCGGCCTCGGACAGGATCGCGCGGGCGGAGGAATCGCGCTCGAGCACCTCGCGCGTGCGCCCGCTCCAGATCCAGATGTCCTTTGTCGAGCCGAACTCGCGGCGCACGGCCTGCGCGATCGCGAGGACCTGCGGCATGTTCTCTTTTTCAAAGGGGTCGCCGCCCAGGATCGACAGCCCCCGCACGTAGGGGCTACGAAGGCCCGAGAGCAGCGCCTCGAGCGTCTCCCCTGTAAAGGGCTTTCCGGCCCGGAAGTCCCAGGACTCGGGATTGAAGCACCCTTTGCAGTGCACGGTGCAGCCCGCCACGAAAAGCGAGACGCGCACACCCGGGCCGTTGGCGGTGTCGAATTTGCTGAAGCCCACGTAGTTCATGTCAAGTCGCTCCCCGGACTGTCCGCCCGCCTCACATCGAGACGCGCTGCGAGATCTCGAGCTGCTTCGAGTCGTTCATGCGCGACTTCCCGTTCACGTTCGTGTAGCCGAGGTAGCCGCATACGCGCGAGATCACCGTGATGTTGCGGCTGCCGCAGTGCGGGCAGACGTTGAGCACGTTGGTCGAGTGCGTCCCGCAGTCGTGGCAGTAGGCCGCGTCGAAGTTCACGCCCTGGTAGAAGCCGTCGCTCATGCCGCGCTCGATGACCGCCTTCACCGCCTCGGTGTTCTCGGGGTTGTCGAGCCGCACGTACTGGATGTGCCCGCCTTCGCAGAGGTGGAAGTTGCGGAACTCCGCGTCCTGCTTCTCAAACGGTGTGATGTCCTCGGTCACGTTCGCGTGGAAGGAGTTCGAGAAGTAGTCCTTGTTGTAGTGCTTCGTGTGCGCGAAGACGTTGTCAACCCCGACGCTCCTGCAGTAGGCATCGTACTGGCGGGCCTGCGTGCCGCTGTAGCTCTCGGCGGGCGTGCCGTAGATCGCGTAGAGGTAGCCGTCCTCCTTCTTGAACTGCGCGATCTTAGCCTTGAGGTGGTTGAGGATCTCGCTGCCGAAGCGCCCCTCGTCCTCGACCAGGCGGCGGCCGGTCCACAGGTACGTGGATTCGTCGAGCGCAGCCACGCCGAAGGACGCGGTCATGTAGCGCACGAGATCCCCCACCTCGTCGTCCGGATCCTTTGTGCCCTCGTAGAAGCCGCCCTGCGTGAAGGCGAGCGGGTTCGAGGAGCACTTCTGGTGACGGATCACGTCATAGCGCTTCTTCAGGAACGCGCGGATCACCTCGAGCCTCTGGTCGAGTTCGACCCAGAAGCGCTCGCGCCAGGAGTCGGGGTAGTTTACCTGCGTGTACTTGATGATGAGCGGGAAGTTGATCGAGACCGCGCCGATGTTGCAGCGGCCGACCGAGATGTACTCGCCCTTCTCGTTCGCCCAGGGCGAGAGGTAGGCGCGGCAGCCCATCGGGCTGATGATCTCGCCGTGGGTCTGGAACTCGTGCGAGACGGTGCCGTACTTCGAGGAGAGCGACAGCCAGTCGGGGTACATGCACTCAGCCGACGTGCGGATGCCTTCCTCGTAGAGTTTCTGGCTGTAGCCCGAGTCGTCGTTCTTCACCTGGTTCTCGTCGTAGAGGTAGACCAGCTTCGGGAAGACCACCGGCTGGTGGTTTTTGCCGTGGCCGTTGCGGCGCGTGCGCAGCAGCGTCTCGTCGATCGCCTCGAGCCACTTGCGCTCCTCGTGCGTGGTCTTCGTGATCGACCACTGCCCGAAGGTGACGGTCGTGAAGGCGAAGTCGCCGCGGCTCGAGGGCACGGTGTTCAGCTTGAGCTCGAGGCTCTGGAAGCCCTGCTCTAGCTCGCGGCGGGTGTCTTTCTCGGCCTGCTCGAGGCACTTGTCCTCGGCAAGCCCCAGCCCCCTGTAGCGCTCAAGGGCGCTCCTGTAGGTCTTGAGCGTGTAGGGCAGCAGCACCTTGTCGAGCTCGGGCAGCGTGAAGCCCCCGAACTGCTGTGCGGTCGCCACCAGCGTGAGGTCGCCCACGACCTGCAGCGCCGAGAGCACCGACTTCGGCTCCGTGTACTCGACGTTGGACATCTCAAAGCCCCCCTTGAGGACGCGGCCGATGTCAAAGAGGCAGCAGTTTACGCTCCCGAGGATCATGTCGCGCAGGTCGTGGATGTAGATGTCTCCGCGCTCGGTGAGGGCCTTCTCCTGCTTGGAGAGGTAGAACTGCTTGTAGAGGGACTTCGTGAGGTAGCCCTTGATGAGCGAGCCCTTCGTGGAGACGAGCGCGGAGTCGAAGTTCGCGTTCTCGCGGTCGCCCAGGTGCAGCACGTCGTCGGCGTCCTGGCGCAGCTTCTCGAAGGTCTTCGCGTACTGGGTCTTGTAGTAGCGGTATTCGGCGTAGGACTGCGCGACGTCGACGTAGCCCAGGGACCCGAGGGTAGCGATCACGATTTCGTGCAGGTCGGAGACGGTGGTCTTGTCCCGGTTGCCGAGCTTCTTGAGCACCGCCTCGACGATCTGCGCCTGCTGCTGCTCGGTGAACTTCTTGTCGCAGCGGAAGGCGGCCTTGTTGGCCGCAACCGAGATTTTCGAGGGGATGAAGTTCTCGAGGGAACCGTCTTTTTTGATGACCTGTACCATTTTTCTTTTCTCTATCAGCCGTGTTTTCACAATCTGCGGTCCCGAGGCGTCCTCTTCAGAACGGCCCTTACCTTGGAGCGGGCGGGTCAGTTCCGGAGGATCAGGCCTGGACCGCGGGAGCTTTTCAGCAAGTAGCAAGCGCGGAAGCGAAAAAAAAGGCGGGGCCGGGGCCAGCCCGGACCCGCGGACAATCTTCCGCGCACGAAGGCACATTCTACACGCTGACTAAGGATTGTATTTTGTAAGTTTCGCTCTTCTAGTTCTAGTGTTTTTGGAGGCTTGTGGTCAGCGTCCGCCCCAGAGTTTCCCAAAGCTCTTGTTCAGAAAGGGAAACCTTTTTTAGGCCGAAGTCGGGGAACAACAACATATGGGGGAGGGCCTTTCTTGTTTTAGTAATAACCCTTACTGCGGCCGGTCCTTCTCCCGAATCTAGAGGTGCAGCTGCCGCCAGTAATCCTTTCGGCACACCAGGTAGTAGTCGACCCGGGCTTCGGGGTCGGAAAAGGGAATGCAGACCCGGCCCCCGAGGTTGCGGCTCAGGTTGTCAATGTCCGTGGTAAAGGCGGGGATACCCGAGCTGCCGATGAGCTCCAGCAGTGTCCGGCGGTCATCCTGAAGCAGGAATCGGGTCTTCGGCATGCGCCTGCGCACGAGCTCGGACCAGAAGCCGATGTGCGTGTAAAGCAGCATGGTCTCGCCGGCGTGGTCCTCGAGCGCGACGCCTTCGGGCAATGTGATCCCGCTGCTGGCCGCGCTATACAACCCGAAGGCCTATGACGTGACGGTCTAGAGGGTGCGATGACGACCGAGGCCTCGGTGTCTACGATGCCGTTGGTAGCCATTGCCACAGGGCAGGGCTGAGCGCGTTCAGGCAAGCATCATCTCTTTCAGGGCATCCAGAAATCCCGCGAGGGCGACCGTGTCGTGAGTCTCGCCCGGATAGAAGCGGGTGGACAGCCCCGCTCCCAGTGCTGCGAGGGCGGGGCCCCAGTCGGTTTCGATGCTGCGGGCCTTGTTCAGATGCAGCTCGTTGCCGGTGCGGGGCGCCGAGGCGAATCCGATGAAGATGCGCGAGCCCTGCAGCGCGCGATCCGGCATCCGGGCCAAGGCCCGCACTCCGTTTCCAAGCGTGCTGCCCCGGTCCCACCACAGGCTTGGGTCGATCGCGATGAAATCCTGAAAGACCCGGGGCCTTTCTGCGGTCAGCGCCGAGAGCGTGAAAAGCCCTCCCAGGGAGTGTCCGAGAAGCGCTCTTCGAGCTGGCTTCAGGCCGTCGGGAAGAGTGGACTCCGCGGCCGGGACGAGCTCCCGGGCAAGGTACTCGAGGAAGCGGGAGGCGCCGCCGCCCCGGACCCGCGCACCCGGGGCGGATTGCCCGTCCCGTCCTGCGCTCGAGGCTGTCGGCGTGAGGTCGCGGAACCGGGTCTCCAGCCCTCCGGTGTCGATCCCGGCCACAAAAGCCGCTGCGCGTGCGCGTAGCTTTCCGCCCGAAAGATAGTCGCAGAACGCTGCGACGGGAGCGAAAAGTCGTTCGGCGTCCAGCACGTAGTAGGCCGCGACGGGGGCTCCGGCGCAGGCGGCTGCGGCCGCTTCGGCGGAGAAATGAACGCGCAGGCGGCGGGGCTCGGCCAGAATCTCGGAGTCGAGGCGGCGCAGCTCCCCGAGCCGCAGCTCCGAGACCGGGCCGGAGGCTTCGGGGGAGGCGGACGCGCTTAAGGGAACCGCTCCGGCAGCAAGTCCCTTCAGGAGCGTCCTGCGGCTGATGCCGGACGAATTTTTTTCCTGTGTCATGCCTTCATCCCCAGAGCTCCGGCGACATCATCGAGCATCAGGTTCATGGACTGAACGCCGCCCTCGGACAGGTACCAGGCCGCAGCGTTCAGGTAAATGATTTTTTTCTGCCGGGCCGCGCGGGTTGAGGCGATGAGCTCGTTGTCCAGAACGTCGCGGTCAAGCACGAAGAAGTACTCGGGGTTGAGCTTGAGGATCAGTTCGAACGAGGATTCCACGCCGTGAGTCGCGTTGGCCTTCTCCCAGGTCCGGACGTTTTTGATGGAATAGGCGCTCGTGCTCATGGAGCCGCCTTCAAAGCGCGAGTAGTCGGCATCGAAGTAAATGTCGTTTGACTCGTTGATCGTGAGGTCGAGCCGTCCGCCTAAGTTTCCGGTGTAGCCGCTTGAGGGCGAGTGCGTGGCGTATTTGCCGGCCGGGGTGAGGATCTCGGAGGCGTCGCGGTTGAGATAGCGGCCCCGCAGCTGCAGCGACGCGACGCCTTTTTTCAGCGGGATGACGAGGACCGCAGAGGCTCCGGTCTGGTTGCCCCAGGTATCGTCCTCGAAGAACTGCTTTCTTTCGATGGAGAGCGAGCCCGAGAACTTGTCGTAGCGCTTTTTCGTGATGATGTTGACCACGCCGCCCACCGCGTCCGTGCCGTAGGTTACGGAGGCCGGCCCGCGCAGCACCTCGATGCGGTCGATGGCTCCGACCGGCGGCATGTAGAAGCCGCCTGCGTCGAAGCCGTTGTTGATCATGCCGTCGGAGGTGTTCTGCTTGCGTCCGTCGATCAGCACGAGGGTGTACTCAGGACTGAAACCTCGGATCGAGATCTGGTTGTTTCCCATCTTGGTCTGGGAAATGTCGACGCCTGGAATGTCGCCGACGGCCTGCCCGATGTCGGCGGCGGGCTTGGTCATGAGTTCCTTCTGGGTGATCACCGAGGAGCTGGCCGGCGCTTCGGTCGTGTCCTGTTCATGCCCGGCGGCGGTCACGATGACGTCATTCAGTTCAATCACATCGGCACGGGCCGGGAAGGATGGCGTTAAGACAATGGCTGGTGCAGCGATCGCAAGGATGGGTGCAAGTTTCACGATTGGAGATCCAGTGATTTGAGGTGACAAAAACGAAACAGATTGTAATGATAATTATTCTCATTACAAAATCGATAGACCTGAATTTCCGCGCCCGGTTCTTCATACGGTGTCGGCGTCTTTTGTTTTTTAAGCGTTTTTCCTCTTTTTTCCTTAATAACCCTTAATAGGTATATTAAAAACTGGGTACAGACCAGAAAAGCCCCTATGACTTAAGTGATAAAAATATAATATTTTTAGTTAAATTCAATCGATTATTAACTTTTTCACAAAATGATGAAGATATCGTCTTTTTAAAAAGAGAACTAAATCTAAACCTATAATTCGGCAGTCTAATTGACTGGCTTCGCGCCGGTTCGAAGAAAAGGAAGAAACGACCGGTCTGCCGGTTCCAGGAGATATCGTGAGCGTCATTTCGATTAAGACATTTACACCCCCAGCGGGCTGCCGGGGTGAAAACGGCCCGGCGGTCCAGGGCAATTTCCGCAAGGGCGAACTGCGCGGAATCATCAAGATCAACAAGGACAAGTGCGTCGGCTGCGACACTTGTAGCAAGATGTGCCCGGTGGACGCCATCTCGGGGGGCCTTGGCGTCGCCCACATGATCAAGAACGACGCCTGCCTGTCGTGCGGCCAGTGCCTGATCGCCTGCCCCTTTGGCGCGATCGAGCAGATGAGCTTCGTCGACGAGGTGATGAAGGCGCTCGACAACAAGGAGCTCTTCTGCGTGGCGCATCCTTCGCCCGCTGACCGCGTCTCGATCGCCGAGGAATTCGGCGGCGAGCCGGGCGACCTCTCCACCGGCCAGCTGGTGAACGCGCTGCGCAAGGTGGGATTCACCGTCTACGACGTGAACCAGAGCGCCGACCAGACGATCTGGGAGGAGGGCATGGAGCTCGTGAAGAGGATCCGCTACTGGATCCTCAACGACCGGTCGCCGGACGTTGCCATGATGGCGCACCACCCGCTGCCGCAGTTCACGAGCTGCTGCCCGGCCTGGGTGCGCAACATGGAGGGCAACTACGCGGGCTGGATCCCGCACATCTCCACCACGAAGTCTCCGATCCAGATGGGCGGCACGATGGCGAAGGCCTGGGCCGCCGAGCACGTCTGGCACAAGGATCCCTCGAAGATCTACATGGTGGCGGTCGCCCCCTGCACGGCCAAAATCTACGAGGCCTCCCGTCCTGAGTTCCACCAGGCCTACGACTACCTGAAGAAGGCGGGCAAGATCCCGGCCTCCACGCCCCAGTTCCCCGACATCGACGCGGTGCTCACCGTGCGGGACCTCGCCGAGCTCTTCCGGCGCAAGGGCATCAACCCCCTGAAGGAGCCGAAGGACTACGAGCCCACCGAGATGGAGCTCTACACGGGCGCGGGCACGATTTTCGGCGCCTCGGGCGGCGTGATGGAGGCCGCGATCCGCACGGCCTACCGCGCCCTTTCCGGCGAGGACATGGCCGACCCCAACGTGCTGCGCGTGCGCGGCCGCAACGAGGCGCTCGTCACCGCCGAGATCGCGGTGCCGGTGAAGGCCCTGGGCGGCAAGATCTTCAAGCTGCGCGTGGCCGTGGTGAACGGGGCGCTGCAGGGGCTGCCGGTGCTGATGCACCGCCTCAGCCAGGACCGCAACGCCTTCCACTTCATCGAGGTGATGAACTGCCCGGGCGGCTGCGTGAACGGAGGCGGCCAGCCGGTGCAGAACATGGGCACGGCCTGGCTCAAGCCCGCGCTGCCGCTGCCGCTGCGCGCCTGACCCTATTTCGGAGATAACAGTTAAATGGAAACCCGCTACACACTGATGGAAGCGCCGGCCGCGATGCTGATCGGCCGCCGCGGCTTCTTTAAGGTCGTGGGGCTCGTGGTCGCCTGCGCGGCGCTCGCCAGCTTCGCGATCAGCGACCTCATCGCCAAGCGCAACAAGATCCTGCTCGCCCGCCAGGACGGTCTCTACCGGGACGACCTGCGGCTGCAGAAGATGAACCTCGCCTCCGCGCACCAGAACCCCTCGGTGAAGAAGGCCTATGAGGACATGAACGGCAAGCCCTGCGAGGGCCTCATGTACGACCTGGTCCACACGACCTACTCGGCCCGCGCGAACCTGGACCTCGAGGAGAAGAGCCATGAAGCTTAACGTCTGCCCCACCGAGGAGAGGATTCTCCGCTACCACGCCTCCGACAAGATCTTTCACGGCGTGAACGCGATCACCTGGTTCATCCTGCTCATCACCGGCGCGATCGTCTACTTCAGCAACGCCCCGGACGCGACCAAGTCGGGCCTGATGTTCGCCCACATCGTGGTGGGCCTGATCTTCACGATCAATATCATCAGCTATCTGCTCATGGCCCCCGAGCGCTTCGCCGTCACGATGAAGAACCTGCTCGAGTGGGACCTGAACTCGATCCTGTGGTTCAGGAACCTGGGCGGCTATCCCCGGCGCTTCTTCCACATCCCGTTCGGGCCCGTGGAAGTGCCCCCGCAGGGCCGCTACAACGGCGGGCAGAAGATGAGCTACCTCCTCTTTTTCTTCTTCATCTTCACGCTTTGCATCACGGGCTGGCTGCTGTGGGTCTGCGCGCCCCTGATCGGCAAGGGCGTCTTCAAGCCGATGTTCTACTTCCACGTCTGGGGCGGGGTGATCATCACGGTGCTCGTTGTGTGCGCGCACATTCCGCTCGCGCTCCTGTCCTGGTCTCACGTGACGGGCCTGTGGAGGTTCGGCTCCGGCACGATTTCGGTCGAGGCCGCCCAGCACCACACGCCGCTCTGGTTTGAGCGCGACGTGGTGAGGGTCGACATCAAGGAACCGAAGAACCAGTCCTGACCTGAGCCCTCTGGAGGCGGGCGCGGCGCTTTCGCCGCGGGCGACCCGCCCCCGAAAAGCCGCCGCAGCGCGGGTCCGCCCGCCGCCCGCGGCGGCTTTTTGTTTGGCGGCGCGCAGCGGGCCGCATTTTTTCCCTTAAGGGAAAATCCCCTGCGCGAAAAGGGGTCTCCGGGTGGGAAAATCGCCATTCCGGGCGGAGCCTCCCGCCGGCCTCTCCTTACAATAAAAGGCTGCCTCAACCCCTTGGAGGCAGGCTTCGGACAGAGAAGAAGCAAAAGAAAATGAACAGCGTTCCCATCAAACTCGAAGTTCAGAAGGCTCTGCGGATCCACATCGGCATTTTCGGCCGCAGAAACGCAGGCAAATCCTCCCTCATCAACCGGCTCACCGGCCAGAACCTCTCCATCGTCTCCGACATCCCCGGGACGACCACAGACCCGGTCGAGAAGGCCTGCGAGCTGCACCCGATCGGCCCGGTGGTCTTCATCGACACGGCGGGCTTGGACGACGTGGGCGAACTCGGGCGCGAGCGCGTCGCCCGCTCCCTGTCGGTGCTGTCCTGGATGGATCTCGCGCTGCTCGTGATCGACGCAGGCGGGAAGCTGCTCGACTCCGACCGGCTGCTCCTCTGGAAGCTCAAGGCCCAGGGCACGCCCGTGGTGATCGTCCTGAACAAGTCCGACCGTGCCCGGGGGGCGTCCGAGGCCGCGCTTCGCGAGTCGCTGCACGGGTTCGGCTACCCGATCGTGCTCGTCTCGGCCTTAAAGGGCACGGGGCTCGAGGAGCTTCGCGCGGCGATTGTGAAGACGGTCGAGGCGGGCTGGGAGCCCGACCGGCCGCTCACCGAAGGGCTCGTCCCCGAGGGCCGGACCGCGATCCTCGTGGTGCCGATCGACTTCGGCGCCCCCAAGGGCCGCCTCATCCCGCCGCAGGTGCAGGCGATCCGCGAGCTCATGGACGAGGGGCGGGGCTGCCTCGTGGTCCGCGAGGACCATGTGGCGCAGGCCATTTCCGAGATGAAGGTGCCGCCCGCCGTGGTGATCACCGACTCCCAGGCCGTGAAGCAGGTGGCCGAGCAGGTGCCGCCCGAAATCCCGCTCACCACGTTCTCCATCCTGATGGCGAGGTCCAAGAGCGACCTCGAGAAGCTCTCGGCCGGGGCGGCCGAGCTGCCCGAACTCAGGCCCGGCGACAAGGTGCTCATCTGCGAGACCTGCAGCCACAACCCGCAGGGCGAGGACATCGGGCGCGTGAAGATCCCGAAGTGGCTCATGCAGAAGACGGGCGGGCCGCTCGACATCACGATCGCCGTGTCGAAGGACTTTCCGCTGGAACTCAAGCCCTACCGGGTCGTGATCCAGTGCGGAGGCTGCATGGTGACCCGCCGGCACATGCTCGCGAGGCTGCGCGAGTGCGAGAGCCAGGGCGTGCCGATGACGAACTATGGGGTCGCGATCTCGTACCTGCAGGGCGTGCTCGAGAGGACGCTCTCGCCCTTCCCGCAGGCGCTCGAGGCCTGGCGGGCCGAGCGGCAGCGCAGGCTCGAGCGCGGGGAGCGCCGATGAAGCCGCTTTCCCAGCTCCTCGCCCAGGACAGCTTCAGCCGCGGCGATCTCGCGCAGCTCATCGGGCTTCATGATCCGGCCGAGCGCGAGGCGCTCTACCGGGCGGCCTACGAGGTGAAGGCGCGTCGCGTCGGGCGCGTCGACTACTACCGCGGCCTCATCGAGTTTTCCAACATCTGCGTGAAGAACTGCCTCTACTGCGGCATCAGGAAGGGCAGCCGCGGCGTGCGGCGCTTTGAGTCGACGCTCGAGGAGATCCTCGAGCAGGCGAAGTGGGTCTTCGGGCACCACTACGGCTCGGTCGTGCTGCAGTCGGGCGAGCGCACGGACCCGAAGTTCATCGATTTCGTGGACGAGGCGGTGCGCGGCATCAAGCGCGTCACGGGCGGCAGGCTGGGGATCACGCTGTGCGTGGGCGAGCAGACCGAGGAGACCTACCGCCGCTGGTTTGCGTCCGGCGCGCACCGCTACCTCCTCCGGATCGAGGAGAGCAGCCCCGCCTTCTACGCGGCGATGCACCCCGCCGACGGCCGCCACCTCTGGCAGGTGCGGCACGAGTGCCTCCTCGCCCTAAGGCGCGCGGGCTACCAGGTGGGCACCGGAGTGATGATCGGACTGCCGGGTCAAAGCGAGGAGATGCTCGCCGACGACCTCCTTTACTTCAGGGACATGAAAATCGACATGATCGGCATGGGGCCCTACATCGTCGCGCACGACACGCCGATGGGCCGGGCCGCGCTCGAGGCGGGGCTCGACACCGAGGCGCACCGCGCCCGGCGCTTCGAGCTCGGACTCAACATGATCGCGGCCGCGAGGCTTCTCATGCCGGAGGCGAACATCGCCGCCACCACGGCCCTGCAGGGCCTCAACCGCCACGGACGCGAGCTCGGGCTGCGCGCGGGCGCGAACGTGCTCATGCCGATCGTGACGCTGCCCCGGTTCCGGTCCAGCTACCAGCTCTACGACGGAAAGCCCTGCGTGGAGGATACCTCCGCGCAGTGTGCGAACTGCCTCACCGCGCGGGTGCGCTGGGCGGGCGACGAAGTGGGCTGGGACGCCTGGGGCGACTCGAACGCGTTCTTCGAGCGCACGGGTCAGCGCCCGGCTCCGGGCCAGGCCGCGGGCTCCGGCGGCGCCGCCCCCCGGCGAGGCCGCACGATCCCGATCTGCGGCGAGCCGCAGAGCGAGCCCTGCGAGTCCTACCAGGCTGAAAAAGAGTGAGGCCGCGCGGGCCCCGCTTCTAAAGCGCGTTCTTCCACCAGGCGGGGAAGCTGCGGCCCGCGCCGATTTCCACGACCTCGCCGATCCGCGGCGTGAGAAGCCGGTAGGGCCTGCCGCGGCTTTCCTGCTCGAAGCGCTCGAGCGGTTCCTTCCAGGGGCTGGGCGAGAGGCAGTACTTCGAGTTGTGGCAGGGAACGACTTCCTTTGCCCCCACCTCCTCGGCCGCCCGTGCGGACTCCTCGGGCAGCATGTGCACCGAGTGCCAGCCGAGGTTGTACTGACCGTTTTCAATGATCGCCAGGTCGAAGCCCCCGAAGCGGCGCGCGAAATCAGAGAACCTCGAGTCGTAGCCCCCGTCGCCGCTTGCAAAGACCCGGCGACCGGGCGTGATGAAGGCAAAACTCACGTACTGGGTCTGATTGCGCTCGAGCAGCCGTCCCGAGAAGTGCCTCGTCGGAAGCACCCAGATGGAAAGCTCCGGGTCGATTTTCACCTCCGTGTCCCAGTCCTCCTCGCTGATCTTGGAGGGCGGATAGCCCCAGGCCTCGTAGTAGCCTCCGCAGCCCAGCCCCGTCACGACGCGGTGTACCCGCGGCTCGATCTCGCGGGTGAGGTCGTAGTCGAGGTGGTCCCAGTGGTCATGCGTGAGCGCGAGCACGTCGATCTTCTCGGGAAGGTCGCGGACCGAGTAAATCTCCGTGCCCCGGAAGGCGCGGCAGACGAAGGGCACGGGCGAGGCGTAGCGCGAGAAGACAGGGTCGAGCAGGATGCGGTGGCCGGAGAGTTGCAGGTAAAAGCTTGAGTGTCCGAACCAGACGAGCAGGTCGCGTTCCCGCGGCAGGCTCTTCAGGTCGGTCCTGACCGCGGGCAGGGGATTGATCGGCTGCCCGATACCGGGTTGGGGGAAAAGGAGTTTCTTCCAGACATCAGATCCCGCCCGCAGCGGCGTGTGGGGCACGACCGGACGGAACTCGCCCCCCGTGTAGTGAGGTGAGGCCTCGATTCGTGCTCGGCGCTGCGGGGTCATCGCGGGCGTGCCGCGCCGATAGACCGAAGCGCCGCCAGCGGCAGCGGCCGCTGCCGCCGCCGCGCCCCCCAGAAGCAGGGCGCGCCTGGTCGCCTTCATCTGGAAGAGCCGGCGGCAGGCCCGCTGCCGCCGGGGGCGAAGAAGTGGATGGTGCCCGAGGCGCCCGCCGCCCCGTTCACGGCAAAGACGCTGCAGCCGGCGAGGGTGAGGGCGAGGCAGACCCCGGCTAGAACCCGGAGGATTGGCTTCATCATAATGTGGCGCCGAAGGCGGGAGAGGGAAAAAAGGAGGACACAGAGCTGATTATCTGATGTTTCCCTCCCGCGAGGGAGCCTTCAGCCGCACTTGCCTTCAGGGACGGCTGCGCGCGGGGCCGTTCGGGGCCTTGGCCGGGGCGTCCCTGCGGTCATCAGGGCGCGGTGCGGGGCCGGTGCGCCTGCCGTCGGCAGGCAGGGGCCTGGCTGCGCCAGCGCGCTCGTCGGGGCGGCCGCCGTGCGGCGGCGGGGGAACGCATCCTGCGAGAACAAGGGGAGCGGCGGCCGCAGCCGCGAGGAAAAAGCGGCGTTTCATGGCAAACTCCTTTCAACATGAGGAAAGCCGGCTGCGGGGGCGAAGGCCCTTCAGAGGCGGCCCGCTTTCCAAAAGCGGGAGCCATTTTAGCCGGGGCGGGTCCGGGCGGCGCCCAGGGACCCTCCTTTTTCGCGCGGCCCCGCCCGTTCGGCTAAGATCGAAAGGATATTTTCGTCTTCAGGCTGGCAGAGAAGAAAAATGGATCCGATTGCAAAGCCGCGCTGCGGCTGGGCCCGGGGCTCGGAACTCATGGTCCGCTACCACGACGAGGAATGGGGCGTGCCGCGCGCCGACGACCGTGGCCAGTTTGAGTTTCTGGTGCTCGAGTCGGCCCAGGCGGGGCTGTCCTGGAGCACGATCCTCAGCCGCCGCGAGGGCTACCGGCAGTGCTTCGCCGGGTTCGACCCCGTGCGGGTCGCCGCCTTCACCGAGGCCGACGTCGCGCGACTCATGGCCGACCGCCGGATCATCCGCAACCGCCTCAAGATTGAAAGCGCGGTGGCCAACGCCCGGGCCTTCCTCGAAGTCGCCGCGCGGCACGGTTCCTTTTCCCGCTGGATCTGGGGCTACGTCGACGGCCGTCCGCTCGAGCACGAGATCGCCTCCGACGATCTTCTGCCGCCGAACAGCCCGCTCTCCGACCGGCTCGCACGCGACATGAAAAAGCTGGGCTTCCGGTTTCTGGGCACCACCATCCTCTACTCCCATCTGCAGGCCACCGGCCTCGTGAACGACCATATTCTCAGCTGCTTCCGGCACGAGGAAGTGCGAGCCTTGGGCGAGAAGCTGAAGTGGAATTGACATAAAACAAAAATAATTGGTATTAAAAACAATATTTCACTGTTTGATTTTGTTATGTAAAAAGAGGATGATTTGAGCCTTCGCAAACCGCAGAGGCAAGAGTCATGCCGCAGGCACTGCATTTTCAGTTTTTCTTCGGGGCGCTGATCTCGCTCATCGTGATCACGAACCCCGTCTCCAAGATTCCTCTTTTCATCAGCCTCACCGAGGGGATGCCCGCGCAGCGCCGCGTCGAGCAGGCGAAGTGGGCCGCGATCTACGCCTTCCTCATCATGGTGGTGAGCCTGATCGCCGGCAACCTCCTTCTTACTGTCTTCGGTATTTCCTACGGCGCGATGCGCATCGCGGGCGGCATCGTGGTCGCCCTCATCGGCCAGCAGATGCTCTTTGGCGGCGCCTCCCCCAACAAGGCGCCTCCGGTGAGCCGCACGAAGGATGACTACTCTTTCTTCCCGCTCGCGATGCCGGGGATCTCGGGCCCGGGTACGATCGCTGTGGTGATCGGCTTTTCCACGCAGATTGCCGAAGTCGACGACTGGCCGGGCAAGGCCGCGGCCTTCGCAGTGATCACCGCCGCGATCGCCGTGACCTCGCTCATTGTCTGGATCGTGATGCGCTCCTCGGACTTCTGCGCCCGGGCGCTGGGTCCCTCGGGCACGCAGGTGCTCTCGAAGATCATGGGGTTCCTGCTGGTGTGCATCGGCGTGCAGTTCGTGGGCTCCGGAATCCGCACCTTCATGGCGGGCTCCTGATTTTTTTGCGCGGGGCGCCCCGGGCCGGGGCGGTCCGCGACTTAACTTAAAATAAAGACAACGGGAAGAAAAGGGCGCTCGGGCGCCCTTTTTTTCTCACGGTTTCCAAAGAGAAAAAAGATAAGGAGGAACGCGCATGGCACTGTCCCGCCGCATCCTGCTTGCCGGGGCCGGTACGGCCGCCGCGGCCGCGGCAGCCGGTGCCGCCGTCTATATGGTCCGGAAAGAAGAAGGGCAGGCCGCCCAGGGCGGTCCCCGCGTGAGGCTCGTGGTCGGGGCTGACAATTCGGCTTCCCGCACGGTGATGTGGGAGGGAAGAAAAACCGCGGGGCTGGAACTGCGGGGGCCGGACGGCGCGGTGTGCTCCTTCGAGCCCGTGCGGACCGAGCACCACTCGGGCGAAACGCTTTTTCATCTGAACGAAGTGAGGCTCGAGGGCCTGCTGCCCGGGGGCTCCTACGCCTACCGCATCCCCGGGGTCCTCGGGGACTGGACGCCCTTTCGCACGGCGGAGCGCGGGTCCACCACGGCGCTTCTTTTTCCGGACTCGCAGTCAACCGACCACTATGAGACCTGGAGAAAGCTCTACCGAGGCGCCCTTGAGCGAGAGCCGCAGGCCGACTTCACGGCTCACATGGGAGACCTTGTCGACTGCGGCGCATGGCTTGAGCACTGGTACGACTGGTTCGCGGCCGTCAAGGGCGGCATCGATCGGGTGCCCGTCGCTCCCGTGATGGGTAACCACGATACCTACGATCAGAACGCCCGGATCGGGATGCCGGAGAACTTCCTCGCCGCCTTCGCTCCGCCCGGCAACGGCAGTGCCCTCTGGGATCGTTGGTACTATGCCTTCGACTCGGGTCCCGTGCGCTTTCTGGTCGTGAACACCGAGTGGCCCGAGTCCGACAGCTTCAGGCCCGGGCTGCTGCCCGAAATGAAGCGCTGGTTCCGGGAGGCCTCGAAGACGGCCCAGCCCTGGAAGGTCGTGCTCATGCACCGGAGCGCGGTTGCAAACAACATCCGGGGCAGGAAGCCGCGAGGCCCCTTTTCCGAGGCCGGGCGCGAGCTGATGCCGCTTTTCGACGAGGCGGGAGTGGACCTCGTCGTTACGGCGCACCTGCACACCTACCGCCGCCGCGGCCGCATCCGCGCTTTCCGGCGCGACGCTTCCGGCCCCCTTTACGTCGTGAGCGGCGTGGCGGGCAACATCCGGTACAACGACTTCTGGATCGACAGCCCGTTTGACGAATTCGTGGCGCCCCAGCCCGAGACGGACAATTATCTGGTGCTCCGGGCGGATGCTTCTTCGCTCGAGCTTTCTTCCCGGCTGCCCGACGGGAGGCAGATCGACCGCAGCGTGCTGCGGAAAGCCTGAAGAAGGCGGCGCAGCGGCTTTAAGGGAGATGCGGGCAAAAATGGAGGCGCTTCATGCCTGAGATTTACAATTCGACCGAACTTCGCCGGGAGCTGCACCCGATGGCCGAGCCTGGCTTTGACGTCGCGCGGACGGCCGATTTCGTGCTCTCGAAGCTGCGCGCCCTGGGGGTCGAGGCCTCGAGGATCGGGGACACGAATGGGGTGCTCGCCGTGATCCGGGGCTGCGAGCCCGGGCCCGTGCTGCTGCCCTCGATCCGGACGGGCTACCTCGGCATCGGCGTGGGCGCCGTCTCGGGGCTGCACGACAGGAACATGCACTTTGACGACACGCTGCTGCCGATGGGGCCGCGAGTCATGACGGCCTTCGTGCTGCGGCACTTGGGCTGAAGGAGTCCTTGCGAGGCCGCGCGCGGGCGCGGACTCAGGAACTACAATGCGGCCCTCCGCCGCGGCAGGCGGAGGGAAGCTGCAGTTTTCGGGCTGATAAAAAACAAATCAAAGCCTCAGGCCCGGGGGCGGAAAGGAGATCTGCCGATGAATTTACGCGAACTGCCTGTCGGCAAGGCCGCGACTGTGACGACGGTGGGGGGCGAGGGAGCGCTGCGGCAGCACTTCCTCGACATGGGCCTCATCCCGGGCGTCGAGGTGGTTCTGGTCAAATACGCCCCGATGGGCGACCCGATGGAGCTGCTTGTTCAGGGCTACTCGCTTACGCTGCGGGTGGCCGACGCCGAGAAGATCGGCATCGAGGGAGTCCGGAACGAGCCGCGGGCCGCGCAGGAGGACGCCGACGACGAGGACCTGAGCCTTGTGCCCCACCCGGCGCTCGGCGAGGAGCACAGCTTCCAGGAAAACTACGAAGAGGAGCACGCGAGCCCCCTCGAGGGAAAGCTCACCTTCGCACTGGTCGGCAACCAGAACTGCGGCAAGACCACGCTCTTTAACCAGCTCACGGGCTCGAACCAGCACGTCGGCAACTTCCCCGGCGTCACGGTCGACCGCAAGAGCGGCTTCATCAAGGGACACCCCGAGTTCGAGGTGACGGACCTGCCGGGGATTTATTCGCTCTCGCCCTACACGAGCGAGGAGATCATCTCCCGGGAGTTCATCCTGCGCGAGAAGCCCTCGGCGATCATCAACATCGTCGATGCGACCAACATCGAGCGCAACCTCTACCTCACCATGCAGCTCATGGAGCTCGGGGTCCCCGTGGTGCTCGCCCTCAACATGATGGACGAGATGGAGGGCAACGGCGGCACGATCCACATCAACGAGATGGAGTCGATCCTGCAGATCCCCGTGGTGCCGATCTCTGCGAAGAAGGGCCAGGGCATCGACGAGCTCGTGAGGCATGCGGTGCACATCGCGCGCTACCACGAGCTGCCGGGTCGCACGGACTTCTGCGGCCGCGACGACCATGGCGGGGCCGTGCACCGCTGCATCCACGGCATCATGCACCTGGTCGAGGACCACGCGAGGGCCGCGGGCATCCCGGTGCGCTTTGCCGCGGGCAAGCTGATAGAAGGCGACCCGATCGTCGAGCGGGACTTAAAGCTCGAGCAGAACGAAAAGGACATGATCGGGCACATCGTGCAGCAGATGGAGTCCGAGCGGGGACTGGACCGCGCGGCTGCGATGGCTGACATGCGCTTTCTTTTCATCCGCAGGCTCTGCGCCCGCACGGTGGTGAAGCCCCGGCACAGCCGTGAGCACGAAAGGAGCCAGAAGATCGACCGGATTCTCACCGGGCGCTTCACCGCGATCCCGGCCTTCGTCGCGATCATGGCGGTGGTCTTCTGGCTCACCTTCAGCGTGATCGGAGCGTTCCTGCAGGACGAGCTCGCCGAGGGGATCGACTGGTTCACGCAACGGGCCTCCGAGGCGCTCGAGGCCTCGGGCGTGAACGAGGCGATGAAGTCGCTTCTCGTCGACGCGGTCATGAACGGCGTGGGCAGCGTCGTGAGCTTCATCCCGATCATCGTCGTGCTCTTTTTCTTCCTGTCCATGCTCGAGGACAGCGGCTACATGGCGCGCGTCGCCTTCGTGATGGACAAGCTGCTGCGAAAGATCGGACTCTCGGGCCGGAGCGTCGTGCCGCTGCTGATCGGGTTCGGCTGCACGGTGCCCGCGGTGATGTCGACCCGCACGCTGCCCTCCGAGCGCGACCGGCGCTTCACGATCCTGCTCACGCCCTTCATGAGCTGTTCGGCCAAGATGCCGATCTACGCCTTCTTCACCGCGGCGTTCTTCCCGAGGCACGGGGGGCTCGTCATGGTCTCGCTCTACCTGATCGGGATTTTCTCCGGGATCCTCGTCGCGCTCGTCTCGAAGCGCTTCAGGGCCGAGGGCGAGGCGGTGCCCTTCGTGATGGAGCTGCCGAATTACCGGCTCCCGGGCCTGCAGAACACGCTGCGGCTCATGTGGGACAAGGCGAAGGACTTCCTGCAGAGGGCCTTCACGGTGATTTTCGTGGGCACCATCGTGGTCTGGTTCCTGCAGAGCTTTGACTTCACGCTCAACATGGTGCAGAACTCCGAGGACAGCATCCTCGCCTCGGCGGCGGGCGCGATCGCCCCGATCTTCGCGCCGCTCGGGTTTGGCGACTGGCGCGTCTCCACCTCTCTCATTTCGGGGTTCCTCGCCAAGGAAAGCGTAGTGTCGACCCTGTCGGTGCTCTACGGCAGCGTGCCTTCGCTTCGCGCCTCGCTCACGCCGCTGGCGGCGTTTTCGCTTCTTATCTTCTGTTTGCTCTACACGCCCTGCATCGCGGCGATCGCGTCGGTGAAGCGCGAGCTGGGCGGAAAGAGCGCGCTCGAGCTCGTCTTTTTCCAGTGCGCGTTCGCCTGGGCCGCGGCGTTCCTGGTCTACGGGGTCGGGCGGCTCGCGGGCCTTGGCTGAGGCAGGGAGGATTTCTGTATGGCTGACTACATCATTGGTGCGCTGCTTGCGGCTGCGGTAGCGGCCGCCCTTGTTTCCATCTTCCGCAGAAGAAAGCGCAGGGGCTGCGGCTGCGGATGCGGATGCGACTGCGGGGGCGGTTCCTGCTGCGGCTGCGGGAAGGCCCCGCGCAGCCGGGGTCCGGAAAAACGCTGAAGGCGCCTCCCTGCAGCGCGCTCCCCGGGGCCGGGTGCGGCTTAGTGCCTTGAAAGTGCAGAGAAATCGGCTCCCCGAGGGGACCGGACGGGCCTTCCTGCGTCCTATTTACAGGTAAATTACTGTTTGTGTTATCCGCAAAAACGAGTAATCTTACGTGTCACGCGCGCCGCCGCGGCGCCGCAGGTACCACAGATAACACGAAGTCAAAATGGATTACACAGTCAAGGCAGGAACCCTTCTCATCAATGTGAGCGCCATCCAGGCCGTGGCGCTCGCCGTCATCACCTACTATTTCGGCGTCTGGGCCAAGAAAAAGATTCCGATTCTCGAGAAGTACTCGATCCCGAGTCCCGTGGTGGGCGGCATGACCTTCGCGCTCATCCTCTCGGTGCTCGAAGGCTGCGGGGTCCTCAAGGTGCGCTTCGACTCGTCTCTGCAGACGCTGCTCATGCTCGCCTTCTACACGACCGTGGGCCTGATGGCGAGCGTGAAGCTCATCACGCAGGGCGGGCGGATGCTCGTCGGTTTCCTCGTGGCGGTGTCGGTGCTCTGCGTGCTGCAGAACTTCCTCGGCATGGGGCTCGCCTCGGTGATGGGGCTCGATCCCCACTACGGCATTCTCTCCGGCTCGGTCTCCATGATGGGTGGACTGGGCACCGCGGCCGCCTTCGGTCCGTTTTTTGAGCAGACCTACGGCGTCACCGGCGGCACCGCGGTCGGGATCACCTCGGCCACCTTCGGCATGGTGGCGGCGCTGCTGATCGGCGGCCCCTTCGGCGAGTGGGCGATCCATCGCTACAAGGTGAAGACCCCGAAGGAGGTGGGCGTGCCCGAGCCCAGACTGCATCTGCCCAAGGAGATGGAAACCGGGCTTGCACCGGGGTCGGCCGCGAAGGAGCCCACCTTCACCGAGCAGCTCATGCGCGCGGGCGGCGTCGTGGCGGTGTGCGTGGCGCTTGGCTCCATCGTCTCGGGTTACCTCGGACAGTTCGTCACGCTGCCCGCCTACATCGGCTCGATGATCGTCGCAGCGGTCGTGCGCAACATCGGCGACTACACGGGCCTCTACCGCGTCCAGGGCAAGGGGCTCGACGCCGTGGCCGACATCAGCCTCGTGCTTTTCGTCACGATGGCGATCAACTCGCTCAAGCTCTACGAGCTCGTGCACCTCGCGATCCCCATGCTCGTGATCCTGGCCGGCCAGACGCTTCTCATGCTCGTCTACGCATGGCTTGTGATGTTCACGCTCTTCGGACGCTCCTACGACGCGGTGATGCTCACCGTAGGCGGGATCGGCTTTTCGATGGGCGCGACGGTGAACGGCCTGGCCAACATGCAGGCCGTGGGCGAGAAGTACGGCCAGAGCCCGAAGGCCTGGCTCATCGTGAGCATCGTGGGCGCCTTCCTGATCGACTTCATCAACGCGCTTGTGATCACCTACCTTGCGACTTGGTAAGGATCCGGGGGACTCCCCTCTGGCGCCTCTTGCGGCTCCCGGGGCGGCATTAAACTGACCTCTTTAGGGACGGGCCCCCGTGCGGACAAGCCGCGGGGGCTTTGCATCAGTCAGAGAAGGAAAAGAAGGGGAGGGCGAAGCGATGCCTGCGGCAGGGAGAAAGAAGCTGGTGCGAAGCGCGGAGGACATCGTCGGGTTCATCCGGCGCGACGGATTCCTTCCCTTTTTCAAAAACGACATCGAAGGCTTTTCGCTCGAAGAGGCCTGCCCGCCCGACCTCTGGTACGTCGAGTACGGCGACGGGCGCTGGCAGTGGCCGGTCTGGGACTGGAAGGGCCGGATCATCTCGCTCGCAAACTGCGCCTACGCGAAGTTTTTCCGCGGCATGGGGTTCGTGAGTGACCGGTGGTTCCCGGATTTCCTCAACTACAGGAGAAGCCGCTGGCCGCTCTCGGCCGAGGAGCGGCGCATCCTCGAGACGCTGCGGGGCGAGGACTCGCTTCTGGTCAAGGAGCTGCGGGCGCTCTCGGGCTATGCCTCGCGCCGCTCCCGCCCGAAAAGGCAGCGCGGCGCAGCACCTGAAGGCGCCGTCGGAAAGCTCGCGCGGCTTGAGGCGGCGATCGACTCGGCCGGGGGCCGCACCCCCGCCTCCCGCTCGGAGAGCTTCGAGACGGCGCTCACGCGGCTGCAGAAGGGCTGCTGGATCGTGACGGCGGACTTCGAAATGGCGCACGATAAAAACGGCCGGCCCTACGGCTGGGGACTTTCGCGGCTCACCACCCCGGAGAGCTTTTTCGGGGCCTCGGCCCTCCGAGCGGAGCGAAGCCCGCAGGAGTCTAAAAACCGCATGGAAGCCTGGCTCGTGAAGCTCCTTCCGCAGGCCGAGCCGCGCCAGATTGAGCGCTTTATCGGCTAGCTACTGGTTAGTCCAGCCCGTTGTCCCGCTTCCAGTCCGCCGCTCGCCTGAGGCACTCGAGGAACCCCTCCTCGTTGTGCACGCGCAGCTTTCGGTAGATGTTGTTGCGGTGACCCTGAACGGTCCGCTCCGAGAGTCCCAGCCGCGAGGCGATCTCGCGGTTGCTCACGCCCTGCGCGATGAGCCCCGTCACCTGCTTTTCCCGGGCGCTCATTTCGGAAAGCGCCCGCGAGGCCTCCCCGCCCGAAAGCTCGCCGCGCGCAGCGGCAAGCGACAGGTCGCAGCAGCGCTCGATCGATTCAAGGAGCCTTGCGTTCTCGACCGGCTTCTGCAGGAAGTCGGCCGCACCCCGCCGCAGGGTCTTCACCGCGGAGTCGACGTCTGCGTGTCCGGTGAGGAAGATGATGGGGAGCGTGTACCCGCGGCGCCGCATTTCGGCCTGCAGCTCGATCCCGCTCATGCCGGGCATCCGGATGTCGAGCACGAGGCAGCCCGGGATGCTTGCCGCGTCGCCCACGAGAAAAGCCCGGGCTGAGTCGTAGGAGCGGGTCCTCCAGCCCTTGCAGTCGAGCATGAAGCTCTCGGCCTCCCGCACGTCCGGGTCGTCGTCCACAATGCGCACGAGCACGCGCTTCCGGTCTTCTTCCTTCATGCCTGAGCCTCCTTGTCCGCAGCCCGCTCCTCCCAGGCCGGCAGCCTCACCCGGGCCGAGAGCCCGCCTGCGGGGCGGCTTGAGAATTCGATTCCACCGCCCGAGGATTCCGCAATCGAGCGGGCGATCGCAACGCCAAGCCCCAGCCCCCCGCGGCTGCCGCTCGAAAGGGGCGAGGAAAGCCGCTCCATGTCCTCGGCGGTCATCGGCGGCCCCGAGTTTTCGATCACGACCTCCGCGCGGCCGGCCGTGCGCCCCGCCTCGATCTGGATCCGGGGCTGGGGAGAACGAAGCGCGGCCTCGGTCGCGTTTTTAAGCAGGTTCCAGAAAAGCAGCTCGAGCTCCAGAGGATCGCCCCGCACGGGAAGGCTGGAAGGGATAAGGCGCGAGACCTCGACCTTTCCGATTCCCTTCACCCGCAGTTCGGTGAGCACCTGCGAGAGCGTCCGGGCGAGGTCCACCCGCTCCTCCCGCGTTGCCTCGGACCGAGCGTAGCTTCTCACCTTCTCGACGATCGCGATCGCCCGGTCGGCCTGCGAGCTGATGCGCTCGTTGCAGGTCGCAAGGGCCTCCGCCCGTTCCGCGGGGCTGCGTAGCAGCTCGCGCTCGCCCTCGCAGTAGTAGCGGATGGCGGCAAGGGGCTGGGCGAGCTCGTGGGAGATCATGCTCGAGAGCTGCCCTACGATGTTCGCCTTGTGCATCCGCTCCATGCGCTGGTTGAGCTCCTCGAGCGACCGGGAGGCCTGTTCCCGGGCGGATTCCTCCGCGCGCAGCTGTGCGGTGCGCCGCCGCACGAGCTCGTCGGATCGCCAGGCGTGGAAGGCAAGCCCCGCCACCAGCATGAGCGCGAAGAGAACCGCCGAGCGGTACTGCCTCAGCCAGCGCCGCAGCGTCGGCTCCCTCAGATACGCGTAGGGACCGATCCGGAGATACCGGTAGGCCTGGTCCACGGAGGTGAAGTCAGTGGCAATGCTCCAGGCCTCGCTCCCCCCGACGCTTTTCATCGTGAGGACTGCGGTGGCGACCCGGGCGGCCACCGCGGGCTTCACGCCGTTCATCACCGCAAGCGTGTGACCGGGGTATGCGCGGGTGGTTGACAGGCACTCCATGCCGGTGTTCTCACGCACGCCCACGAGCCTGAAGCCCGAGCGCTCCTTCGGCGTCATCTCCTCCCAGGTGCAGGAGGGGATGATGGTGACGTCGGAGTCGCCTGTGATGATCTTGTGCATGAGTCCGTGCACGTAGGGCGTTCCGGTGAAGGAGACTGAGCGGAAGAAATGCTCGTAGTCGTAGCCGCGCTCGACGAGGTCCGCCATCGAGATCCGGTAGCCCATGAAGGCCGTGGGGTAGCTCGCGGCAAGCCGCAGGCCCCGCAGGTCTTCGATGGTGTGCACGGGCGACGAGGCGGTCACAATGAAGGACGCGCCGCTGCTGAGGTTGGGGTCGGGGCGCGAGGGGTTCACAAGCGTCGCAAGTCCCCGGGCCCCGTAGGGGATCATGCGCCAGTAAAAACCCGAGCTCGCGACGAAGAAGTCGATCTCGCCCCGCTTTACCTCACGGTCGAGGTCCTCGGCGCGGTAGCGCACCGCCTCGAGCTTTAAGGGTGCGATCGCGCGCCGGATCACTTCGAGCGTCCGGTCGATTTCGCGGGAGTTGGTGGAGGAATAGCTGAAGTCGATGAGGCCCATTCTCACCACGGGCGAAGTAGGCTCGATATGGGCCGCGGCGGCGTTGGAATAGGAGGTGCGGGCTTCGTCCTCCGGGGCTTCGCCCGAAGTGAAGAAGAGGATGACGGCGGCAGCGGCCGCGCAAACCGCCATTGCGGCGGCCGGCAGAACTGCGGCCGCGCTGCGACCGTCCTTTGCTTTGTCTTCCCGCGTCATGTCGTGACCGTTGCGCCTGGGCTCAAGATTGAAGGGGCCGGGAGGGCGCTTTGGAATCGCGCGGTCCCCGGAGGCTTACTTATGGCAGCCGCTGCACTTCTGGAACGTGTAGTTGTGGTGGCAACTGTAGCAGTATTCTACGTTCGCGCTTTTGTCCTTGAAGCCCTTGGGCGGGGGCATCGTGTGCGGCGTATGGCAGGTCGTGCACTCGGGGAACTTCGCGAGGTCCTTGCTGTCGTGCGGCACGTACTTGTGCGGGTTGATCTTCCCGGAGTCGGTCTCGTACATCGGCGGCAGCGCCGTGAGTTTCTCGATCGGGCCGTGGCACTGCAGGCAGTCGGCCTTCTTCATGGCCGGCGCGGCCAGGCTCGGACCCGAGAAGGCGAGCCCGAGGGCCGCGGCAAGCGATCCAAGCATCAGTCTGTTCATGGAGGGGTCTTCCTTTTGTTCCTGTCGCTCTCCCCGGAAAAAAGATCCCGAGCCGCGGCCGCCTCGAAAAGGGACCGGCGGCCCGGGTGGAGAGAGACGTTTTTTTAGTTCTTTGGTTCTTTGTTCTTCAGCAGTTTCAGGACTTCATGGCGTGCTCGCCCGCGAAGCGCCCTGGCAGGATGCCGCGGGGCATGCCGTTGCCCACGTAGAGGCCGCCCGCGGTTTCGCCCGCTGCATACAGGCCCGGGATCACGCGACCGAAGATGTCGATCACCTGGGCGTTTTCGTTGATGCGCAGGCCGCCGGTGAGGTTATGCACGAACAGCACCACCTGCACGGCATGGAACGGCCCCTTCTCGATCTTTTTTCTCATGAGCGCGGCAGGCTTCTGGAAGTCGTCGTCCTGCTTCTTGTCGACAAAGCCGTTGTAGCGGGCGACCGTGGCCGAGAGGTTCTTCGTCCCGAGCTTCGCGGCGAGTTCCTCGAGCGTCGGGGCGTCGAAGGCGAAGCCCTTCTCGCAGGTGGGGTAGGAGGTGTCCCAGTGGTACTTCTTCGCCGTGGCGTCGTCAAAGATGCAGTAAACCTTCTTTTCGGGCTGCACGTAGGCCATGTCGTAGAAGCTGTAGCCGCCGAGGTTGCCCTTGTCCTCTTCGCGCACGAACCGGTCGCCGTTCTTGTTCACGAACACGATGTCTCCCCAGCGCGGGCCTTTCACGCTGATGCCGGGGCAGCCGTACTTGGAGCCCTTGTGGAAGCCGTAGCGGTTGGTGCCGAACATGCGGCGCATGTGCGGCGTGTCCTCGCCGCGGTCGCCCAGGAACATCGCGCCCGCCTTGAGGCCGGCGAGGATCGCCGAGCCGTCGGGGGCGACGAACGGATAGCCCGTCGGGACGAGGTCCGGGGTGAAGCGCGGGTCGGTGATGACGCGCAGCTCCTTGTTCGCCTTCCAGCCGCCGCCGGCGAGCACAACGCCCTTCTTCGCGCGGACGTTCACGACGCCCTTCGCGGTCTCGACCCTCGCGCCTACGACCCGGCCCTTCGCGTCCTTGTAGACGTCGGTCACCTTGGAGTTGAGGAAGATCTTTCCGCCCTTTTCCGTGAAGTACTTGTGGAACGGAACCATGATGCCGCGGCCCGTGCGGAAACCACCGTCGGGGCTCGGGTGGCCGTTGCCGTCGCCCTGATCGGGCGAGTAGATGTGCAGATAGGACTCGTGGTGCTGGGAGTCGTACTTGCCGGCCGCGGTGGAGGTGTTCATGAACTTCACGCCGTGGGCCTCGAGCCACTCCTGGGTGCCGCCCACCATCTGCGAATAGCGCCGCGCGAGCGCCGGGTCGTTCTTGCGGTATTCGATGTTCTTCGGGTCGGTGAGGTGCGCGTAGACGTCGGCCGGGGTGTCCTTTTCGCCGTGCTCGCGCTGGAAGCGGGTGCCGCCGCGCAGCGCGATGATGCCGCCATTGATGATGGCGCAGCCGCCGTAGTTCTCCCCCTTCTCGAAGACGAGGACTTTGCCGCCCAGGTCGAGCGCCGAGATCGCCGCGCTCATGCCGGCGATGCCGGAGCCCGCGACGACGACGTCGGCGGTCATGTCCCAGCGGGCGGGCAGCCCCGCGGAGGAGGTCTTCGCCTTCGCCCCTGCCGGAGCGGCGAAGGCGGCGGTAGCCGCGGCCGCGGTGGCGACGGAAGCCTTGAGAATGGAACGACGGGTCAAGTCAGCCATGATGTTTTCTCTCCAAAAGTTTTATTTCGCCCGGAGCTTTTTCTTCCGGGGCACGGTGTCATTTTTCCCGCGCGTTTACTCGAGTAAATTGCGCGAGGTCAACGGCCGCTCCGGAGCGAAAAAAGCCGGGCCCTAGGGCCCGGCAAACTCCTGGAGAGACAAAGTGTATGAAGGTGTTTCACTATTCGATGCGCTCGCCGTGCAGGGCGAGGTCAAGGCCTTCCTGCTCCTCGTCGGGCGAGACGCGCAGGCCCATCGTCTTCTTGATCGCCAGCAGGATCGCGGCGCTCATCACCCCGCCGTAGACCAGCGTGGCAAGAACCGATAGAGCCTGGATGCCGACCTGCTCGATCATCGGGGGCAGGTCCGCGCCCGTGACCCGGGAGGTGGCGAACACGCCGGTGAGGAGCGCTCCCACGATGCCGCCCACGCCGTGCACGCCCCAGGCATCGAGCGAGTCGTCATAGCCCAGCTTGTACTTCACGACAGTAGCGGCCCAGAAGCAGACCACGCCCGCCGCAAGGCCGATCACGATCGCGGGCAGGGGCTCGACAAAGCCCGACCCCGGGGTGATGCCGACCAGGCCTGCGACGGCGCCCGAGATCATGCCGAGCACCGAGGGGCGGCCGCGGAGGTACCACTCGCAGGCCATCCAGCCCACTAGCCCGGCGGCGGCCGCAATCTGCGTCACCACGACAGCCATGGCCGCGCGCCCGTCGGCCGCAAGGCCCGAACCGCCGTTGAAGCCCATCCAGCCCACCCAGAGCACCGCCGCACCGATCACGGTGAAGGTGAGGTTGGAAGGCTGCATCGCGACGGTGCCGTAGCCCTGGCGCCGCCCGATGATGAGCGCGCCCATGAGGCCGGCGATGCCGGCGTTGATGTGCACGACCGTGCCGCCGGCGTAGTCGAGGGCGCCCATCTTGAAGAAGAACCCGTCTTCAGCCCAGACCCAGTGGCAGATCGGCGCGTAGACGAGCAGGCTCCAGCAGACCATGAAGACGAGGAGGGCGGAAAACTTCACGCGCCCGGCCCAGGCCCCGGTGATGAGGCAGGCTGTGAGCACCGCAAACGTCATCTGGAAGACCGCGAAGAGCAGCTGCGGGATTGACCCCTGGAGCGTGTTCACGCCAATGCCCTGCATGCCGAGGAAGGAGAGCCCCCCGATGAACGGGCCGCCCGAGGAGAAGGCGAGCGAGTATCCGATCAGGAACCAGAGCACGGAGACGATGCCGCAGATCGCGAGGTCCTGGGCGATGGTGCCGAGGATGTTCTTTTTCCGGGCCATGCCGGCGTAGAAAAGCGCAATGCCCGGAATCGTCATGAAGAGTACGAGCACCGTGGCGGCCAGCATCCAGGCCGTGTCGCCCTTGTCGAGCTTGTCTTCGGCGAAGGCCGCGCCGCTCGCAGCCAGGGCGCCCGCGGCTGCAAAGAGCTTCAGGGCGCGCAGTTTCAGCGTTTCAGTCATGACAGCGCCTCCTCGTTTGTTTCGCCCGTGCGGATGCGCATCACCGACTCCAGCTCCGACACGAAGATCTTGCCGTCGCCCACCTTTCCGGTGACGGCGGTCTTTGCGATGGTCTCAACCACCAGGTCCGCGATTTCGTCGGGCACTGCGATTTCAAGCTTGATCTTGGGCAGGAAGTCGACTGCGTACTCGGCTCCCCTGTAGATCTCGGTGTGGCCCCTCTGCCGCCCGAAGCCCTTCACCTCGGTCACGGTGATGCCCGAAATGTTCACTTCCGAGAGCGCTTCGCGGACAGCGTCAAGCTTGAAGGGCTTGATCACTGCTGTGATGAGTTTCATGTTTTTCTCCCTGCGTTTTCTCTTTTTGGGGGCGCCGCGAAGCGCGCGGCGCTCGACCGAAACCAATGCATAAAGCGTGCCAGAGAGAAAAAAACTGAGAAAACAGTCCGGGCGTACGAAAAGCCGCGGCGCGGGGGCGCAGGGCATGCACTAAAAGTGGAGCCGTGCACCAAAATGGAGATGGGAAAGGCCCCTGGGAGGCCGGGGGTCTGAAGAGAAAGAAGCGGCCCCGCGGGGGAGGGGAAAAAGCGCGGTGCCGCTTTGGGGAGGTTCTTTCAGAAGAAGCCCGGGGTAATGCCCATCCAATGCAGGTAGGTGCCTCCCGCGACCAGCAGCAACCCCCAGTAGAGGACGCTCATCACGAGCCCGTACCTGAACGTCTCGCCCATCGTGTACTTGTTGGTGCCGTAGAGCATGGCGTTCGGCTTCGCGTTGAAGGGCAGCGACCAGCAGCAGTTAATGCACAGCGCCACGGGTAGCGCGAGCGACAGGATGTCGACCCCCAGGTGCTGTGCGATGCCGATCACAATCGGCATGAAGATGAGAGTGCGCATATTCTTCGACTGGAAGATGAAGTGGCTCGCGATGAAGATCGCGGTGAGCACGGCGTAGAGCGAGAAGTAGCTCATGGAGTCCATGCCGAGCGTCTGCATGAGCTGAACCGTGAGCACGTTCATGAGCTTCGTGGCGCTCAGCCCCGCACCCAGCGAATAGGCGCCCGCCGAGAAGATCATGAGGTGCCAGGGAATGTCTACGTCGTTCCAGTTGAGTAGCTTGAACTGCGGCGCGAGCATGACGATCGCGCCCAGCATGGCCACCACGGTAGCGTTGATGCCATGGATTTTGTCGGTGGCCCACACGACAAGCACGATCAGGAAGACGATGGAGGCCTTGAGCTCGTTCACCTTGAAGGGCCCGAGATCCCGGTAGGCCTTCTCGAGGGCGGCGCGGCCGCCCTCGAGCTTGGGCTGGCGGTCTTCCTTGGTGAGGGGAAACACGAAGCGCACGCCGGTCACGTAGGCGAGCAGCCCGAAGCCGATCACAAGCGGCAGACCGGCCACGAACCAGTCGAAGTAATAGATGGAGACGCCCGCTCCGGCGAGGATCGCCACGCCGAGGAGGTTCGCGCCCGAACCGGTCATGAACGCGTTGCAGCTCGCGTTGATCATCAGCAGGTTGTGCAGCACGAGATTGCGGGCGAAGTTGTTCGTCGTGTCGGTGCCGGGTGCCCCGTAGACCGCGCACACGACCATGAAGAGCGGCATCATCAGCGCAGCCTTGGCGGCCGTGGCGTTCACGAACGCGGCGAGGATGATGTTGATCACGAGAAAGGTGATGAAGATGCTGCCCGCGTTCCTGCCGAACCGCAGGATGAGCCAGAGCGCGACGCGCTTGACGAGGTCGGTCTTGATCATGGCGCTCGCCATGATGAAGGCGGAGATGTTCAGCCAGATCACCGGGTCGCCCAAGGTGGCCATGGCCGGCTTCACCTTGAGGATGCCGGTGAGGATCAGCCCGCAGATGAGCATCATTGAGGTGACGTAGTTGGGGACGGTCTCGCTGATCCACAGAAAGAGCGAGGTGGCGAAAAGGCCGAACATGACCTGCTGCTTCACGCTGAGGATGGGAAAATGAATGACGTAAGAGAAGAGAATGAAAATGGCGGCCGCGATCGGCAGTCCCCAGATCCGGAAGAAGCGGCCCGAGGCCGACAGGGGACGCTTGGGCAGTTTGTTGAGCGAGTAGTTGTTCATGTCCAAGGGGTCGTAGTCCTTGGGCGGCGCCGCTGCGGAAGTGTTCATGGCGATGCTCCTTACTGAAAGCCCCGGGTGCCCGGCGCCAGCGCCCAGCGTTTAAAAGAGGGGGCGGCGCCGGTGCGCTCTGAGGAGGAAGATGAAGGCGGGCCGGCTACATGCCGATCACTGCCTTGGCGGCCCGCAGATAGTTGGTGTTGGGCCGCCCCGCGAGCCCCAGGGCTTCCACGGCGCCCTTCATGGCCGCATAGTCCTCGCTTTCGCAGCAGGCCGTCTCAACCCGCGCGCCGTTGAACCACACGTAGGCGAACTCGCATATGACTCCGTTCACTGTGAAGCCGTAGCGCTTCTTGTCGACGCGCACCAGGGCGAGATCCGGGCAGGAGGCAGCCAGAGCCTTGAAGTCTTCGAAGCTGTAGCTCTCCTTTTCGAGCGGCATTGGCACCTTCAGATGCGAGAGGATCTCCTCGAGCTCGGCTTTTTTCACCGGGAACTGAAATTTCCCGCGCGGCTGGAAGATCTCGTAGCCCTCGGGGGTGAGCCCGGTGCGGGTCTTGATGTCGAGCAGCCCGTCGCGGACCTTCACGTTCGCCTGGTCGGTAAAGCGCGACAGGATGTAGGTCTCGGAGGGCATCGTGCGCGCCTTGTAGAGCTGCGCCCTGCAGGACCACATTTTTTCCTTCACGGCCTCGACGATGTCCTGGCCGAACACGCGGAACTCCGCTCTCGGAACGATCCGGGCAGCCTCCTCGGCGCTCGTGGCCACATTCTTTGCGTAAGCGTCCGTCATGGTCATTTCTCCCAGGAGGTGAACGGGTGCTTCACCAGGTTCGAATTGAAGTAGCGGGGATCGCCCGAGACTTCTCGGCCGATCCAGGCGGGCTTGTCAAAGGGCGCGTCCTCGGAGGGGAGCTCGATTTCAGCCACGACGAGGCCCTTGTTCACGCCCAGAAACTCGTCGATTTCCCAGGTGTAGGGGCCCTGCGGGATCTTGTAACGGTTCTTTTCGATGATCGGTTTTTCGGCCAGCTGTTCGAGCATGGTGACACAGTCCGCGTAGGGAATTTCGTATTCGAATTCGAGCCTTGTGACGCCCACCGTGGGGCCCTTCACCGTGAGGAAGGCCTTGTCTCCGATCGTGCGGATGCGCACGGTGCGCTCCTTCTGGCTGTTGAGGTAGCCCTGGCGGTAGGCCGTGCCCTGGGCGAGCTTTTTCCACTCGCCGCCCACAACGAGAAACTTGCGTTCTATTTCCTTTCCCATGGACTGCTCCTTGCTTAAAACGCCCTTTTTGCCGGGGCTTGAAGAATGAGGAGCGGGGCCGGATGGCCCTGCGCTCAGGGGAAATTATCGCGGCCGGGAAATGAAATGAACAATTGAAAGATCGAATGCTTTCTATTTCATTTTTCTATAAGTTAACGAATAAATCGATAATAAAATTTTATACGTTGCGGCGGCTCGGGCCGCCCCCTGCAGGCTGAAAGGAGAGGCAATTGGACAGCATCGTACACCTGGCCGGCGCCGTGGCGCTCCTCCTCTGGGGGACCTACATGGTGAAGACGGGGATGCTGCGCACGTTCGGCTACGCGCTGCGCGGCTGGCTGGAGATCATCTTAGTGAACCGTCTGCGGGGCTTTGCCGCCGGCACCGGGATCGCCATGCTGCTGCAAAGCTCCACGGCGACGGCGCTTCTCGTGGCGGGACTACAGGGCAGCGGCCTTGTCTCCACCGAGCGGGCCTTGAGCTGTGTGCTGGGGGCGGACTTCGGCAGCGCCCTGATGACGCGCCTTCTCAGCCTCGACCTCAGGGCGCTCTCGCCCGTTCTCATCGCGGTGGGGGTCTTCTGCTTTCTGAAAAAGCCCGCGAGCCGCCTGGGCCAGTTCGGGCGCGTCTTGCTGGGTCTGGGGCTTGTGATGCTTTCCCTCGAACTCATCGCCTCCGCGGTGGTTCCGGTGCGCGACAGCCCCGCCGCCGCGGGCTTTCTTGCGGCGGTGGGCGCCGTGCCGGGGGCGTGCCTGCTCTGCGGCGCCGTTCTGGCCGTGGCCTGCTTCTCGAGCCTTGCCGCGGTGATCATCGCCTCGGGCTTCCTGCAGGCGGGGCTCTTCGCCGATCCGGCCAGCGGACTCTGGGTGGTGCTGGGCGCCAATCTGGGCAGCGCCTTTCTCGCGCTCATCACGACCGCGGGCGGTACCCGGGTCGCCCAGAGGGCGCCGCTCGGCAACATGGTTTTCCGGCTGGCCGGAGTGGCCTCCGGGGCGGTGCTCCTTGCGGCTGTTCCCGTCTGCGGCGCGTTCTTTTCGGGGCTTCCCGACGGGCCCATTTACTTTCACGTGGCCTTCAACGCCGCCCTGGGCGCAACGGGCCTTTTCTTTACGAAGCCGGTGGCCGCCTGGGTGGACGCGAGGCTGTCGGAGCGCACGGAGGGGCCCGCCCCAGCCTTAAGACTCATGAGCGAGGAAAACCTCCTATCGCCCGACGCGGCGCTGGAGACCGCGCGCCGTGAGATCGTGCGCTCGGCCGAGCTCTTAAGGCGCGAGGGGGCAGCCGTGGCCCCGTTCATCCGCGGCAACCCGCCCGAGGGCGAGTGGATGCTGCTGCAGGACGAGGGCCGGGCGCTGCGCGCCCGCTCGGAGGAGATAGGCCGCTTTCTCACCGCGCTCGTGCAGCGCTCGCTCTCCGAGGATGAAATCACGCAGTGGCAGGCCCTTGAGCGCGCCAACGCCATCGTGCAGTCCGCCTCGGGGCTGCTCGAGACCGCGTTGGCTGCGCTGGTGAAGGGCAAGTGCAGCGCGAACCGCTTCTTCCCGCCCCGTTCCGAGGCGCTGATCCTCGAGTCTCAGCGGCACTTCGAGCGCTGCCTCGCGCACTTCGAGCGGGTCCTCGGGGCGCAGAGGGGAGAGGCGGGGCCTGAGGGAGCTCGCGCGCTCGAGGCCGAGGCCGAGGCGCTGCGGAAGTCGGGCCGCGTCTGCGGGGAGGCTGCGCTCGCACAGTGCCTGAAGATGCCCGAAGGCGACCGGGCGGCGGGTCTTATGCCGCTGCAGGTGGAGCTTCTCACGCTCTACGGGCGGCTTTCCGAACTGCTCCTGCGGCCCCGACCCGGGAGTCCGGCCGCTCTACAATAACCGGACTGATATCGCCCATGTCCCTTATGAACCTTGACTGGCTGAAAACCTTCCATGCCGTCGCCCGATGTAGAAGCTTCTCCAAGGCGGCCGAGGCGCTTTATCTGACGCAGCCCACCGTGAGCAGCCAGATTCAGAAGCTCGAGCACTCGCTCAAGGCTCCGCTTTTCGACCGTTCCCGCAGGCAGATCTCGCTCACTCCGAAGGGTGAGATCCTCTACAACTACACGCGGCGGCTTTTCGAACTCTTTGGCGAAATTGACAACGCCTTCCAGAACTTCACCGAGCTGCAGAGCGGGCACGTGTCCGTGAGTGCCTCGGCGGTTGTTGGAACCTACTATCTGCCGCCGCTTATCTCGGAATACCGGCGCCGCTATCCCGGCATCGAGCTGCACCTGAGGATCGGCAATTCCGAGCAGGTCGCCCGCGACGTGCGGGACCTGGAGGCGGACTTCGGCATCTGCGCGCGCGTCGTGGGCGCCGGCGACCTCGTGCAATACCAGCTGCTGAGCGAGCCCTACCGGGTGCTCGCGAGCCCGAGTTCGCGCTGGTGCGCGATGGGCCGCCCGCTGCTGCCCTCGGAATTTGCGAAGGGCTGCATCATCACGCGCGAGAAAGGCGCCCGCTCCCAGGCGAAGCTCGAAGAGTGGCTCGCCGAGCAGGGCGAGCCCCACTTCTGTGGCAGCTGCTCGGTCAACTCGATGGAGCTCGCCAAGCAGCTGGCCGTGTGCGGCATGGGGCTCATCGTGCTGCCCGAGATGACGGTGCGAAGGGAACTTGAGTCCGGGCAACTCGTGCGCGTCGAGGTGGAGCGCTTCAATCTGAGCACGGGCTACTACCTGAACTACCTGAAGACCGCCAACCTGTCGCCCGCGGCCCTGAAGCTCGTAATGCTGCTCAAGGAAAACCGCCGCGACTTCATGGCGATCCTCTAGGGGCTTTCCCTTTCAGCGCCGGACCCTGCAGCCGCCTTTCTCAAGCGCCTCGAGCGCGCGGCTGCAGTGAACGGATTTCACAAAGAGGAAGTCCGTGTCGTAGCTTGAAAAGGCAAGGAGCGGAATCCCCTCGCGGGCGAGCGCCCCGGAAAGTGAGGCCATGACGCCCACGGCGTCGAAGGGCATCTTCCCGATCACCCGGATCATCTTCCAGCCGTAGGAGACGGGGCGCGCCGAGGCGGGCAGCGCCTTTTCCTGGCACACGATCGAGAGCTCTCCGGGCGTGCTGGAGACAAAGGTCCAGGGAACGCTCCAGTCGATCCCGGAGGGGTCGGCGATCTTAGCCACGGCAAAGAGGTAGGGGCAGGCCTGCAGAGCGAGGCCCGCCTCCTTGAAGGCGGCCTCCATGGGTCAGAGTCTCGTCATGCGGATTTTCTCGAGCGCCGGAGGACGCCGCAGCCCGAGCTCCTTTTTGTTTCTCGGGTGCCCGACCAGCACGCCCGCCACGGGCCTGAAGCCCTCGGGGACGCCCAGCTCGCGCACGAGCGCGCGGTCTTCGGCGATCTTCGGAATGGCGCCTGCGATGTAGCAGCCCGACAGCCCCTCGGCCGCTGCGGCCAGCAGGACGTTTTCAATGATGCAGGCGGCGTTCTGGCCCGCCATTGGGGAGTCGGCCGAGGACACCAGGATGAAGACCGGGGCGTTGTAGAGGGGATCCTGCGGAAAAAGCGCGTTCATGCGGGCGTGCAGCGCCGCGGCGCCCGAAGGCGTCGAGACTACCGAGAGGTGCAGCGCGTCGTAGCGCCCCATGCCGATGGGGGCGGCGCAGGCCGCGCCCAGTATTTTCTTCAGCGAGGCCTCGGACACGGGCTCTGCGCTGTAGTCGCGGGTGGAGTGCCTGGCGGAAACAGCTTCGAAAAATTCCATTTTGATTCTCCTCTGAGGGGCCGCGCCGTGGTTTCAGGCGGCTCCAGAGTGGAAAGCCTATACCAATTTCCGAAGCCCGGTAACCTCCGGGCGGGCGGCGAAGCCCGTGGGCGAAGGCTTTTTTGAAGGGGCGCGCGGCCCCCGCTTCAGAAGAGCAGCGTCACCACGAGGATCAGGACGGGCAGGACGAACACGTAGGCCGCGGTCGTGACCCCGACGGCCTCGGAGGCGAAGGCGGGCGAGGCGCCGTAGACCTTCGCGAGCACCGGGATCGTGGAAGACACCGGCAGCGTGGCCGACATGATGAAGGCCTGCCTCGCCCCCGGGGGGAGGTCAAAGGGCAGCGAAAAGAGCGCAACGAGCGCCGGCCGCAGCAGGAAGCATGAGAGCATGATGAGGACGAGCTCGCGGTTCAGGTTCCGCAGCCTCTTGAAGCCCACGAGGTAGACCGTGATGCCCACGAAGATCAGAGCAAGCGGCGAGGAGAGCTGCCCCATGTACTGCACGATCATCGCGAGGGGTTTGGGGATGGGGATGCTGAAGACGAGGAAGATCACCGCCGTGGCGAAGCCCAGGATCGGCGGCGAGAGGATCATCTTCAGGTTTTTCGCCGAGAGGAGCTTCGGGCGGGGCTCGCCGCGCCGCAGGCTCCCCTCGAGCTGGATGTTGAAGATCCCGAGGCTCCAGGTGAAGAGGCTGTTGGCGAAGAAGTAGACGAGGAGGTACGGCAGCCCCTTGTCGCCGTAGAGCGACCAGATGAGGGGGATGCCGATGAAAAGCACCGTGGAGGTCGTGAAGCAGGCGATGAAGGTCCCGCCCATCTTCTGGTCGACGACGCCCTTTTTCACGAGCAGCACCGAGATGAGGAAGTTCGTCCCGACGGTGAGAAAGGAGATCGGGACGATCTTGAGCATGTCGATGAACGCCTCGTGGGTGAAGCGCGAGGTGAGCGAGTAAAAGAGCAGGCATGGGATGGACAGATTCACGATGCGTGCGACGAGCTGGCGGCCTTTGTCGTCATACCAGCCCCGTGCGGCGGTGAAGTAGCCGAAGCCCGCGATCACGACGATCACGACGATTGCGGACAGCCCGTTGAGAAATGCGTCCAGCATGTTGGTTCAGCGCGCAGAAAAAATAAAATTTTACTCCTTGAAGCTCTGAGTGAAATTATAAAAAGGCCAGACGGATCAGTGACTTTGAATGTTCGCCGAGGGGTCGTCGGGGCGCAGGAGCCGCATCCGCTCCGCCTCGGGCTGCGGGGTGTCGGGGGGCGCGAGGAAAAGGGATCTCGGGCGGGGGATTTCGCGAGTGCTCACCCCCGTCCACTCCATGAAGCCTTCGAGGAAAGAGCTGCCGTAGCGCAGGCCGCGGACCGTGCGGTGCTCCTTCGCGTCGCTCGAGGTGAGGAAAAGCGGGATGTCGCGGTGCTGGCGGCTCACCGGGGAGTGCAGAAGCCGCATCACGCCGTGGCGCCGCGCAGGCGCTCGAGCACGGCGTCGGTCTGCCGGATCGTGTCGAGGTAGCAGCCAAGGATCTTCCAGGCCGGGTCCTTTACGTGCGAGATCCGGGGGAGCTTGTCGCTCACCCGCTCGCAGATGTCGTCTTGGGAGCCGATCAGGTGGACGACGATAAGTTTAGGACGCGGATCGTCCCGGTCGAGCTCCGATTTGACGAGCGGCAGGAGCTCATAGTCGAAGTAGTTGCGGCTCGCGTCGCGGCCGAATTTGAGCCAGCGGCTGCGCTCGGAGCGCGCACCGAGCGCGGTGACCGGGGTGTCGAAAGGCGAGACGTAGTCCTGATTCGAGAACCAGGCGGTCGCAAAGCCCGCCTCGCGGGCGAGGTCGACGAGGTTGTATTCGTAGCGTGGCCGCAGGCTCTTCGGGTCGGGGAGCGTGAGCGTTCGGGTGAACGACGGGATCGTGTTGTCACCTTCGGCCGTGAATCCCTCGTAGACGATGCCCGGGGCCCGCGACATGAAGGGGGGTGTCGTCCGCCGGGTAGCCGTAGGCGTTCATGTAGTCGCGCCGCTCGCTCTCGCCTACCACAAGGACGTAGTTTTTGTAGGCGGGGTGCGCGGAGAGCACCTTCCAGGCGGGCGTTCAGTTCATGTTCTTTAAGTTCCTGCGCTCCTCCGCCACGCGGTGCGTGAGCTTCGCGGTGTGCGTCACGGGGTGGAAGGCCTTCGCTTGGAAAGCGGCAGCGATGACAAGGGCTGGAGCGAAAAACTTCCTGCTTTTAAAAATCCTCACGCGGCGGGCCGCTGCGTAAAAAAGGACGAGCCCGAGCGCGAGAAGGACCGGGGAGGCGAAGTCAAGCGGCCCGAAGGTGTCGAAAAATTCGGAAGCCTTGCGCGGGTCGGTGGCGAAGGCCGCGGCGATCTGCCCTTCCGAGACAATTCCGCAGCGCAGCCCGATCGGGAAATACAGGCAGTAGGCCGAGAGAACGAGGGTGATCAGGACGCGGAGCACAGCCGGGGCGCGCACGGCAAGAAGCAGGAAGGCGGCAAGCGACAAAACTTCTGTCGCCGTCACGGGGTAGGCAGCCCCTTTGAGAAGGAGCCCGCAAAGCGCTGCGCCGAAAGCGTTGACGAGGGCAACTTTTGCGGCGGAGAGCAGGTTTTCAGGGCTGAACTTCATGGGGCGGGGCGCTTGAGAGATGGAACACGGTCCCAGGAAGGAAAGGCCCGGCGGTCGAAATTGGATCAGGGAAGCTCGTTATCTTAGTGAAAGAGGGCTCTTTTGGAGACCCCCGGAGACAGGCGGGCGGTGCGTCCGGGGAGCTTACAGATATGCTCCGGATTATGGCCGGACCGCTTGCCATAGGCTGGGATATACTTCTAACTAAAGGATTCACCCGCATTTCGCGGATTAATCAACTGTCATGCGCCGACCCCGGCGGGGCGGTCTTCTCCTGCTGCAGGGCCTGGCCTAAAGGAGGAGCCATGAAGATTCTGCTTCCGATCGACGGCAGCGCCTACAGCACGGGCGCTGCACAGTTTGTGGCCGACCGTATCGCTCTGCTCGGACAGAAGCCTGAAGTCGAGCTTTTCAACGTCCAGCCGTACTACGGCGCCATGCTGCCCAAAATCCGGGGCCGGGATCCCGACGGAAGGCTCTACAGCGATGACTCCGAAAAGGTCTTCGGGGCGGCCCGCGCGATTTTCCAGGCGAAGGGCATGGAGCCTGCCGAGAAAACCGTGATCGGCCTGCCGGCCAGCTCGATCGCCGAGGAGGCCGGCATCTTCGGAGCCGACCTCATCGCGATGGGCTCGCGAGGCCTTGATAACTTCAAGAAGCTCTTCCTCGGGTCGGCGACGACCGGGGTGCTCGCGCGCGTTCACGTGCCGGTCCTCGTGATCCGCGACAAGGAGGCTCCGAAGGCCGGGGATCTGCGCGTGGGCATCGCGGTCGACGGCTCGGAGACCAGCCTCGCTGCGGCCCGGTTCGTGGCCGCCCACCGCGACTTCTTCGGCTCTGACGCGGGCTTCAGGCTCATCAACGTCGTGAACGTCTTCGAGGAGCTCTCGTACTCCTATCCGGAAGAAAGCCCTCTGCCTGAGACCCCGGCTGAAACGAAAGAGGCCGAGATGAACTTCGAGAACCTGAAGAAGAAGCTCCCGGGGCTCGAAAAGGAAGCCTTCGAGAAGGCGATGGCGCCGGTGCGCCCGATTTTCGAGAAGGCGGGGATTCCCGTGAAGGAAGTGTGCCTGTCGGGCGATGCGGGCATCGCCCTGTCGAAGTACGCGAAGAAAAAGCTCGACTTCATCGTGATGGGAACCCGCGGGCGCTCCAACGTCCAGTCGATTCTGCTCGGTTCGGCCACTTCGCGCGTGGCCGCCGACGGCAAGGTGCCGATGCTCGTGGTGCCGGCCTGAAGGGGCGGGGAGGGAAAAAATGCTGAAGATTCTTCTGCCGGTCGATGAAAGCCTCTACAGCCTCTATGCAGTGAGGTTCGTGGTGGCGAGAACGAAGCTTCTGGGCAGCAAGCCGCGCGTTATGCTGCTCAACGCCCAGATGCCCTGGAGCGAGGCGCTGCTTAAAAACGGCGCCCGGGAGGCTTTCGACGAGTTTGTGACGAGAGCCTCTGAAAAGATCTTCGCGCCGCTGCGCAAGATCCTGCGCACGAAGGGCATCGACGCCGAGGAGAAGGTCGTGGTGGGGCGGCCCGCCGACGCGGTGGCCGCGGCCGTGAAGTCGATCCGGCCCGACCTCATCGTGATGGGAGCGCAGGGCCTCTCCAACGTGAAGAAGCTGTTCCTGGGCTCGGTTTCTACCTCGGTCATCTCGAAGACCCGCGTGCCGGTGCTGCTCGTGCGCGGCCGCCGGGTGAGTCCCGCCTCCGGGATGAAGGTCGGCATCGCTCTCGATGGCTCGGGCGCCGGGGACGCGGCCGCGTCCTGCGTCGTGAAGCACCTCGCCCTCCTTGGGCCCGACCCGAAGATCTTCCTCCTGCATGTCTTCGAGGGGATGGACGGCATCAAGGCCTATGAGACCGCGGGCTACATGACCTTGAACGACGAGGACAAAAAGCAGCTCCGGGCCCTCGAAGAGGAAGAGTACGAGGAGGCCTTCGCACCGGCCCGCCGGATCCTGAAGGAAGCGGGGATCACGGCACAGGAGGTGAAGCTCGAAGGCATGGCCGGCGACGCGATCGCGAAGTACGGCGCGAAGGAAGGGCTCGACCTCATCGTGATGGGCAGCCACGGCTACAGCAACTTCAAGTCCGCGGTGATGGGGTCGGTAGCGACCCGCGTCGCGGCCGAGGGGAAGATCCCGCTGCTCGTGGTGCGCGGCTGACGCTCCTCCGCCCTTGAAGCCACCCGGGGCCCCGGTTCCCGGGGGGTAAGGATCCTTACGCCCGGCGCCCTGCCTTCAGGCGCCGCGCCCGGGCCGCGGCGCTTTTTCCAGCGATGTGTCCGAACACAACGCAGTCGGGCAGCGAGCAGCCCCCGAGACGGCCCCGTCCGTGGAGGCCGCCGGTCACCTCGCCCGCGGCGAAGAGCCCGTCGACCGCCGAGAGGTCGGCGCGAAGCACTTTCCCCTCCGGGCTGAATTTGAGGCCCCCGTTGCAGAAGTGCACGTAGGGCTTCTCAAGCCCGTAGTAAAAGGGCGGGCGGATGATCTGCTGAGTGAACATCGTGCGGCCGAATTCCGGGTCGCGGCCGCTTTTCGCGCTTTCGTTGTAGCGGGCCATGACGGCCCTGAAACGATCTGGATCGATACCCATGCCGCGGGCCGCCGCGTTGAGGCTGTCGGCGGTTTTCACGAGCCCCTTGATCAACTTCACGTTGCGGCTCGCGCCCTTGGCGGACTGCGAGTCGGTGACAACCCAGAAATCATGGGTCGGCAGCTTCCAGACCGCCTCCGAGATCGCATTCATCGGAGCATCCTCACGCACGAAGCGCCGTCCGTCGCGAGTGAGATAGATGTCGGCTCCCACGTAGTTCGTGAGCCTGCCGCCCGAGTAGGGGATCGTGAGAATCTGGTCCATGTCGACGAGCGCCGCTCCGAGGGACTCGCCGAGGGCGATGCCGTCTCCCATTGCGGTGTCGTGCTCCTCTCCGTACGGATTGGCGGTACTGCGGATGTCTTCGGTGAGCCTAGGGTCGTACCTCATGCGCATCTGCGGGTTGTCACCGAAGCCTCCGGTCGCGAGGACGACCGAGCGTGCGGTAACGGGTGTGCGGCCGTTCACCGTCACGACGAGGTTCGAGCCGCTGCGGCCGATCGCGGTCGCGCGGCTCGAAAACCGGATCTCGACCCCGAGGCGCCGGGCCGACCGGCTTAAGGCCCGCACGAAGTCGTAGCCCCCGCGTTCGAAGCTCGAGACGTAGCAGCGCGGCGCGAGCCCTCCGAGCGCTTCGTAGGTGGAGTTCATCCAGACCACGCCGTGACGCGAGAGCCAACGGAGCGCCGGGCCCGTGCCTCGCACGAGCGTCTCGATCAGGCGCTGGTCGCCCGCGCTCTTGCCGGTCAGGTTCATGTCGGCGATCATCTGCTGCACGGCGGTCTCGTATTCGGTGCGGTTCCTGCCCCCGAGGCGGACCGCGGCGAAGTAGCCGTTCGCAATGGCCGAGTGGCCGCCCAACAGATAGTCCTTCTCAAGGACAATAACGCTTTCGGCCCCGGCCTCGCGCGCTGCGACGGCGGCCGAGAGCCCCGCAAGACCCGAACCGACCACAAGGACGTCGGCCGGACCGTCGAGCCTCGGGCCCTGGGGGCGGGCCCGGGCGGCCTCTAGGCCGCCCCCGAGGGCGGCGGCCGAGGCAAGCCCTGCAACCAGCACTCTTCGTTTCAAAGCGAGGCCTCCTTCTCCTTCATGTCAAGGAGCGTGAAAATCCGCACCAGGTCCGCGCTCGTGCGGGCCTGCAGCTTCAACAGGGCGTTGCCGCGGTGCATCTTCACGGTCGTCTCCTCAATTCCCAGTTCGCGGGCGATCTCCTTGTTGCGAAGGCCCCGGGCGATGCAGCGGGCGACGTCGCGCTCGCGGGGCGAGAGCGCCGCGTAGAGATCCCGCAGGCGCCGCAACTCGGCCTCGAGGTCGCTTTTGGCCACCGAGCGCGCGACGCAGGCCGACACCCGCTCGAGCAGGTACCGGGGATCGGCAGGCTTTTGCAGGAAGTCGGCCGCGCCGTGCCTCATCGTGTGGACCGCCATCGGCATGTCGCCGTGGGCGGAGAGGAAGATGACAGCGATGTGCGCCGCGCCCCGTTTCTCCATCTCCTCCTGGACCTCGAGCCCGGTCATGCCTGGCATGCGCACGTCGAGCACGACGCAGCCCGGGCGGCGCAACGCGTCGTGCCGCAGGAACTCCTCGCCGCTCGAGTACGCCACGACCTCCCAGCCGAGTGTCTCGAGCAGCAGCCGCTGCGAGTGGAGGATTTCGGCATCGTCATCGACGATGCGGATGAGAGGCTGGTCAGGCATGGTTCTTCTCCGGGGCGCCGCCGGCCAGGGCCTGGGCGGACGCGTCAAAAAGGATTTCAAAGCGCAGCCCCATGGGCTCGAGCCGCGTGACGGAAAGGTCGGCCGAATGAGCGTCTGCGATGCTGCGCACGATCGGCAGCCCCAGCCCCAGGCCCTCCGCAGAGGTGGAGTCCGAGGCGTGCTGGAGCCGCTCGAACTGTTCGTCGGTAAGCCTCGGGCCGTTGTCCTCGACCCGCATCCTCACGCCCTCTGCGGTCCGCTTCACCTGCAGGCGGATCTCGGGGGACTCGACCCCCTGTTCGGCCCGGGCGGCGTTTTTCATCAGGTTGAGCACCAGGATCTCGAGCTCCAGGGCGTCCCCGTCGACCCGTGAGCCGGGCTCGAGCTCAAGCCGCAGCGCGGGGCGGACCCTCGCGTACTCCTGGTAGTTCCTGAAGTTCCCGGCGGCGCGCCGCGCCACCTCGGAGAGGTCGGCCGGGCTGTGCGACTGCGGGGTCTTTTTCGCGTAGCTTCTCACGCGGTCCACGATCGCGTTCACGCGCTCGACCTCGCGCGAAAGCGCTTCGAGCAGTTCCTCCAATGGCGGCGAGTCGAGATCTTCGAGTCTGATGCGGGCGACCTCGCAGTAGTTGCGCATGGCCGCCAGAGGCTGCTTCAACTCGTGGGCGATCATCGAGCCCATGTGGGAGACGAAGGACCGGCGCTCGAGCACGGATAGCCGCTCGCGGGCCTGCCGCTCGGTGTCGGCAAGCCTCCGGTTTTCTTCGAGCGAGCGCTCGAGGGCGGAGGTCCGGCGGGCAACCAGGCGGTTGAGGCGGATTTCGTTCAGCACCAGAAAGAGCGCGAGCCCCAGCACTCCGGCGAAATACCAGAAGTAGCGCGCGATGAAGTCCCGGAGTGTCCAGGGCTTCACAGCAAAGGGTCCGATCCTCAGGTCCCGGTAGAGGCGGCTCACGGCGTGGAACTGCCCGGCCACCTGCCAGGAAAAAGTGGGCTGCGGGGGCATGGATAGCAGTGCGAGCGCGATCCCTTTTACGAGCTCAGGGCGCGAGAAGTCGAGCACGCCGAAGGTCTGGCCGGGGTAGAGGTCGGTCGAGCGCCGGCAGGCGATCGCCCTGTCGCTCTTTTCGTTGATGACCCGAAGCAGCCCGGGTGCGAGCAGCCCCGAGGCCTCCGCCGACTCGAGCTGGCAGGCCGAGAGGATCCCCGCATCGCTGCGCCCGTCGATCACGCTCTCAAAGACCGCGGGATATTCGTAGGAGAGGAAGTTCGCGCCTCCGATAAAGTCCTCCGGATCGTAGCCCGCGCGGGCGAGCTCGCCCTTGAAGGCGAGCCACCCGCCGAGCGAGTCGGGCATCGAGGCTGCGATTTTTTTGCCACGCAGGTCGGCAAGCGTCCGGATCGCGCTCCCGTTGCTTTTCACCACGATCGCAGAACCCACCGACGCGCCCCCGTCGCGTGCCCAGGCGCTCTTTCTCGTCGCGAGCGCCTGTGCGCCTGCGGTGTTGATGAGGGTGAAGAAGACGTCGGAAGGCCCCACCACGAAGTCGGGGCGGGTGCGTTCGATCAGGTCGAGCGCCTGGTAGGCCGGGATGTCCATGATGCGGAAGCGGTAGCGCGGCAGGCTCTTTTCCAGGTGCTGCAGCGTCGGCGTCACGGTGTTCGAGCGGAAGCCAAGGTCGTTGGAACCTATGACGCCGATCAGGATCTCGTCCGGGTCCCGGGCAGGCTCAGGCTCTGACCCGGCGGCGGGCAGGGACAGCGCGAGACAGGCCGTGAGCACCGCAGCCCATGCGGTATAACGCGCAGCAGAAAGTGTGACGGAAAGCGCGGCGGCGGACAGTCGTGTTGTCGGATGCTTCTTCATGCCGGTAAAAAAATTCGCCCCGCGGGGCGGGAGGCGGGCGGCCCCTTTAAGAACATCTTTTTGTCCACCTCCTTTGGGAGGTAGTCGGGGGACGCACCCCGTCCTTAAGATTTGCTTAAGCCAGATGGGCCGCCCATGCTGCTCTGGCTCTTACAAGAAAACCAAGACCCCGCTTCCGAAGACGCCGCGCCCAGTCCGCCGGAAGCAGACCAAAGGAAGAACAAAAATGAGATTCCCTGCTCAAGCCATCATGGCGGCCTTTGCTGCGGCCGTCTGCTTAGGAGCCGCACCGGCCGGCGCCGTCACGATAAACGGATCGCACGCCTCGCTCAAGTGCGAAACCTGCCACGCGGGCCAGGCTGCGAAAGCTGCACCGAGCCAGAAGACCTGCCTCAAGTGCCACGGCAGCTACGAGGCGCTCGCCAAAAAAACGGCCAAGGCCGGAGAGAAGTTTAACCCCCACGACTCCCACATGGGCCGCGTCGAGTGCACGCAGTGCCACTCCATGCACGGCAAGAGCCACTACATCTGCCATGACTGCCACGCGATCCCGAACCGCAAGTTTAAAGGGGAGTAAAAGATCATGATGAATCTCAAGAACCTTTCCCGTCGTCAGTTCCTCGGAACCGCGGCCGGCGCGGGCGCGGCCGTTGCCGCGGCCCCGGCGTTTGCCGCGAGCCAGTCCTCCGCCTCCCCCGCCCGCTGGGACAAGACCGTTGACGTGGTCGTCTGCGGCGCTGGCGGCGCCGGCCTCATGGCCGCCAACCAAGTGGTTGAAAAGGGTGGCAGCGTGCTCGTAGTCGACAAGTCCTACAGTCCGTATCACTCCGCCACCCGCATGTGCGGGGGCCTTTTCACCGCCTACGGTTCTGCGATCCAGAAGCGCGAGCACGCGAAGGACTCCTGGCAGGAGTTCGCGCACGACATCATGGACTACGGTGCCTACATGTCGCTCAAGGAGCCGGTGGAGCTTTTCGCGAAGCATTCCGGCGAAGCCTTCGACTGGCTTGAAAACCACGGGCTCGCACCGCACCACCTCGAGAAGTACCCGGGCCACAGCAACCTGCGCGCGATCCGTCAGGAAAGCTACCAGGGCAAGGACTACATCGACGTGCTCGTGCGCGAGTCGAAGAAAAAGAACATCCAGATCATGGAAGGCACGCCGCTCACGAAGATCTTCTTTGACATGAAGAAGAACACGGTGACCGGCGTCGAGGCGACGAACCTCGATACCGGAAAGAAGATCTGCATCCGCGCCCGCCGCGGTGTGATCCTCGCCACGGGCGGTATCACCGGCACTCCGCAGTCTCTCGACTTCTGGGTCCCGTCGGTCGCGGGAAAGGGCGTCTCGATCGGCTGCTCGGCCAACGACGGCACTGCGATGAGGATCGCCGTGCGCGACGTCGGCGTGCCGCTCTCGCACATGCAGTACATCGCCTCTTACCCCTGCGGCATCGTAGTGAACGGCCGCAACGGCCCCTACTGCCGCTTCTGGTACTTCACCAACGCGGGCGGCATCCTCATCAACAAGAACGGCCGGCGCTTCGTGACGGAGAAGGAAGGCATCTGCCACATCACGCCGCACTTGGCCGGCAACCCCGGTGGCTGGCACCTGGTCTTCATGGACAAGAAGATCTACGAGGCCACCCGCGCGAAGTACAAGGTGGGAGCCCTGATCGGACTGCCCTCCTGGAACGACGAACGCGTTGAAGAGGAGTTCAAGAAGGGCCAGAATCTCTTCCGCGCCAATACGCTCGCCGAGTTCTGCAAGCTCTCTGGGATCGACGAGAAGGGGTTGCGCGCCCAGCTCGCGCAGTGGAACAAGGCCGTCGAACAGAAGAATGACACGCAGTTCGGCCGCACCGACATGACCGTGAAGATCGATGAGAACGGCCCCTTCTACGGCATCAAGATGTATCCGTGGAACAACCTGTCCTGCGGCGGCTTCCGCGTGACCAGCAGGCTCGAGGTTCTCGGCTGGGATCTGAAGCCCGTGAAGGGCCTCTACGCCGCGGGCGAGACCGTGGCGGGCGTGCACGGCGCCTTCTACTGCGGCGGCAACGCATGCGGCTTCGCCCACACCTCGGGCTATATGGCGGGCCAGATCGTGATGGGCAGGAAGGACGTCTGACGGGCCCGAAAGGCCTTGTAAAGGGGGAGGCGAAGGAGCGCTTCCCCCGAGGACTCTTCCGAAGCGGGATTCCGGAATTTCCGGGGTCCCGTTTTTTTTTGGTGCGCCCAGCAGCGCACGTGTGACTGGTAGTGAAAGTCCACCGTCCGTCCGATTGAGGGAAGGACTAGCGACTCGGCAGAGTCTGGCGGTAACAAACTGATGAAGGAAGCCGATAGCAAAACGTCAGCCTGACGAACAGGAACTGGATACGAGGCGGCGATTCTGGGAGAGCAGGCCGCATGCTGTTAACTCAATATCGATACGGGAAGAGCCGGCGGGCGGGGCAGTCGTGCGCCTGATCAGCTGCAGGCAGGCCCTCCATGCGGCTGTCGCATGGCTCGCGGCCCGGGTTGCGGGTCGCTAAAACGGGAGGGCGGCCCCGTCCGCATCCCGCGGGTCTGCGGCGGCAGGGCAGGCCGCCGCGAGGGGAGTAAGAGCGCCTGACGCAGGGCGGGGTCTTCGGGCCGGCCTCCCGTCAGTGCTGCCGGACGCCGAAAGGGAAGAACGGGTGCAGGGGTTTCAGATAAGCCCGAGCCAGCTCCAGTAGGTCTTCGACATCAGGAGCAGCAGCGCGTAGGCTCCGACCGTGAGGATGATGCCCGTTTTGGCGAATTCTTTCACCGTGAAGGTCCCAGTCGAGTAGGCGATCATGTTCTGCGGGGCGTTCACCGGCAGAATGAAGCCGAAACTCACTACGTACTGGAGAATCATCGTCATGCCGATCACATTGACCCCCGGGGTCTGCAGCGAGGAGAGGACTGCGATGATGATCGGGATGATCGCTGAGGCAAGCCCCGTGGCTGAGGCAAAGCCCAGGTGCACTACGATCAGGAAGGCGGCCATCACAGCGAGCACCGTGAAAGGCGCGGCACTTGCCAGTCCGAAGGCGAGGACGATCTCATTGGCGAGCCACTGCGCGGCGTGCGTCGAGAGCAGCGCCGAGCCCAGCGAGATGCCCATGCCGAAGAGGAAGACCGTTCCCCAGTTGATGCGGTGCACGGTGTCCTTCCATTCCATCACGCCGAAGCCCGGCATCATGAGAAGGGCGATGGCGGCCACGGTCGAAGTGGTCGTGTCGATCGGGTGGAGCTTTTTTTCCGTCACCCAGAGAAAGAGAAGCACGCAGGAGACGATGAGCAGCTTCCACTCGTTTCGCTTCATAGGCCCCAGTGCCTTCAACTGGGCGCGGATCGCCTCGCGGCCGTTTTCAATCCTCACGTCGCCGATTGGCATGAGGCAGGTCACGACGAAATAGAGGAACACGGACATGCAGGCCGCGTACGGCGCGGCCGCCGTGAACCACTCGAGCCAGCTGATGTCGTAGCCGGTGATGCTCTTGATGAAGTTCACCGCGACCATGTTCTGGGCTGCCGCCGTCTTGATGCCGACGTTCCAGACCGAGTCCACCTGGGCCACGGTGATCATGAGCGCAGCGGCAAACTTCGAGGTGAGGGGCACCTTGAAGGCGGCAATCACGCCCATGACGATGGGCACGAGGCAGGCGACGCGCGCCGTGGTCGAGGGGACGAAAAACGAGAGGATGAACCCGCAGAGGGTCACGCCGATCACGACGCGGTGCGGCTCGGTCCCGATCTTCGAGAGCACGAGGAGCGCGATTCTGCGGTCAAGCCCCGTGATCGTCATCGCCGCGGCGAGGAACAGCGCGGCGCCCACGAGGCAGAACGCAGGCGAGGAAAAACCCGCGAGCGCCATCTTCATGCCGGCGCTCGTGCCGACGATGCCGCCCGTGCCGTTCGGGGAAAAGCCCACAAGCAGCGCCGCGAGGGCGAGGATGACGCCCGCTGAGACCGGGTAGGACATCGCGCCGCTCGCCCACACGATCACGGCAAAGATCATGACGCCCAGCATCCGCTGGCCCGCCACGGAAAGCCCGGGCTGGGCCGGGGCGAGGCAGATCAGCGCGAGCGCGATGAGCGCCGCTGCGAGCCCGATCGCCTTCGCATTGATCCGGCCGCCTTCTCCAGGGAGATTTGTTTTTTGTTTTTCTGACATGACTTCCTCCTTCTATGGCCTGAAATTCACGCAAAAGGCGTGCCAGTGCGGATACGCCCTGTTTCGGGGATTCGGAAGACGGAACATGCGGCTTTGGTGCGTTTTTTGTCCCAGAGTGGTGCGGTCTGCTCAAAAACAGCGCTTTAGCTGTACTTATTACAGTAAAAATTGATATTGCTTGAAAACAGGACAAAAAAGGCCTGACGCCTAGGAGAGGAGGTTCAGCGTCAGGCTAAACGGCCGGCCGCCCACTGTCTTGGGCGGTGCTCCGGCCTTAAGTTTCGTTGTTTTATCTGTTTTTGTAGGAGGCGCCTCAGGCCTCATTTGCGCGGCGGGTCCTTTTCATGGCACCCGGAGCTCGAACACTTTTGAAAGTTCTCCATGTGGTGGCAGCCGTAGCAGGAGTTGAGCGTGGGCTTTTTCATCGTCATGCCCTTGGTGGGCGGGATGGGATGCGTGCCGTGGCACATCTTGCAGTCCGGCGCTATCTTTCTCGCCGCGTGGGGCTTGGCGGCCTTCGCGTCCATGTACTGATGCGGCTGGACGGGGTCTCCGAATTCATCCTTCCAGTCTTTAGTGAGCTCGCGGACCTTCTCGTAAGGCCCGTGGCAGCCAAGGCACTGAGGGGCGGAGCCTTCGCCCGCCTCCTCAGCTGAGACCGGAAGGGATGCGAAGGCGAGAGCGGCTGCGGCCGCCGCGGCCGCTGCGATCATCGTGAGTTTCATATCCCTTCCTCCTGCCTTACTTCAGGCTCGCGAACTTCTTGCCGAGCACGTAGGACATAATCAGGCCGCGGGAGAGCCCGTGCATGGAGGACCCGCCCGTCACCTCGCCCACGGCGTAGAGGCCCTTGATCGGCTTCTCGTCCCAGGTGAGCACGCCGCACTCCTTGTTCACGTGCAGGCCGCAGTAGCAGTCGTGCAGTGTGACGGAGGTCCAGGCCGCGTAGAACGGGGCCTTTGCGATCTTGTACTGGGGCTTGGGCTTGCCGAAGTCCGGATCCTCGCCCTTGTCGACGAAGCTGTTGTAGCGGTCCACCGTCGCGGCCAGCGCCTTCGGGTCGATCTTGTGCTTCATCCAGGGGTTCGTGTTGATCTTCGCGGCGAGCTCTTCGATCGTGTCGGCCTTGAAGAAGTACTGCGGGTCGACCGAGGTGTCGCTGATGTGCATGCGCTCGCGCTTCACGCCGTCGGAGTCAAAGATCGCCCACTGCGGGCCGGAGGACCAGTTGTTCGACTCAGAGGAGCCCTCGTTGATGGCGAGCGCGGCCGGAATGAAGTTGATCGGGTTGAACGGTGTGCGCTTGTAGTTGTTGTAGTCGCCCTGGACGTAGGGGTTGGTCTTGAGGTCCTTGAAGTGAGCGCCGTTCGTGCCGTTCATGAGGCCGCGGGTGGCGTTGGAGGTGCCGTAGGAGGTGAGCGCCGCGCCGTTCTTCACCTGGCCGGCGGAGACGAGTTCATCGTAGAAGCGTTTGCCGCACCAGTTCACGACGATTGCGTCCTGCCAGTTGCGGATCGACACGCCCGAGTGCTTCACGAGCGGGAAGATCGGGGACTCGGGCTCCCACTTGAGGTAGGTGTCGTGCACGCCCACCACGGCGCCGCGGGTGATCGAGATCGAGCGGTCGGTGTTCGCGTTGGTCACGCCCCAGAGGGCGGCGCCCAGCTTCATGGCGGCGAGCGTGCCCGAGCCGTCCTGCGGAGAGTATTCGCAGGCCGCGGAGGCGAACTCTTCGGTAAGGCGCGGGTCGACCATGCGGCGGAACTTCACGTTGTCGGTATAGCCGGCCGTGGCGAGCACGAGGGCCTTCTTCGCGCGCACCGTGATCTTCTTCGCCTTGTGCTTGATGTAGAGCGGATTGGCGCCGTTGAAGGCGACGAGCTCCTTGCCGTCGGGCAGAACCTTCGGGGTCCTGTGGGCGCGGATGCCGAGCACGCCTGCGACCTCCCCGTTCTTCGTCTCGGGGACAATCTCATCCATGTAGTAGTTCATCAGGAACTTCACGCCCGCCTTGAGGGCCGCCTTTTCCAGTGCGCGCATGAGCACCGTGCCGGATTTTCCGTTCGGGGCTTCGGGGCAGGCGCCCTTGGTCCAGGCGAAGTGCAGCTCGCGCGGAGCACTGCAGCCCGCGCCGTAGGCGCCCGCGTTGTTCGGGGCCTTGTCGAGGAAGGGCACGCCGATCTTCACGAGCCAGTCGTAGGTGGGCACGCCGTTCATCGCGATGAGGTACTGCATCTCGCGGTCGTTGAAGCGGAAGTCAGGGAAGCCGTTGGGCAGGATGACAGACCAGTCGGTCAGATCCTTGAACCAGGTCTCGGGGCTGTCCTGAATGCCGTATTTCTTCTGGACCGCGTTGCCGCCGCCCAGCAGCGTGTTGCCCTGAGAGATGATCGCGTGGCCGCCGATGTCGTAGTTGGCATCGACGATGAGGGCGCTCAGGCCCGCCTCGCGGGCGCGGATCGCGGCCGGGATGCCGGAAGCGCCGGCGCCCACAACAACGACGTCAGCCTCGAAGTCCCACTTCGCGGGAGCCTTCGAGGATTTGCCGCCTTTGGCGGCAAGCGCGTCGCCTGCAAAAGCCATCATGGCCCCGCCCATCGCGACTGAGCCGCCCAGGAATGAACGACGGGAAATCCTGTTTGTCATGTTCTCTCTCCTTGTTAGGCTACTGCATAAGACCTAATGCAATTTATCTATAGAATTACCATTTATAAGTGTAATCCCATCGACAATAAAATTTTAGTTAAACGGAGGAAGAGTGCGTCATCGGGAGCTGAGAGGGCGTTAAAAAATTGCAAAGCAATTGATCTGCAGCATTATGGTTAAGTAGTTATGATTAAGGTAAAGTCAATAGGGCCTTAATAAGATTTAAGTTATATAAAACAGTGTGTTATGAATATTAAGGCAAATGATGAAAAGCCCGGGGCGCTTGGAATGCCGGCCATTTATTATTGAATGAAATTAAAAATTTATGACTATGATTACCACTTTTGGCTATGTTGTCTGAGATAACTATAAAGGGGTATAAATGTAAACGGCTCCGACGCTTTTTCCAAGAAGCAGAGCGCGCGGGGGCGGAGCCGGCCGGGGCGGGAGGAGGCTCTATAGGCCGCGGCTGCGCCAGAGGTTCCAGAGCGGGATCAGGTAGAGATAGACGGCGAAGAAAACGGCGCCGGCCGCAGAGCCTGTCGCGTCGAGCACCGCCGCGCAGGCGATCGACCAGGGCACGAGCGGCGAGAGGATCACGGCCGAGTCTTCAAGCGCGAGGGCGAGCTTTTCGCGTGAAAGGCCGAAGCGGCTGCAGATCTGATGCGTAAGCACGATGGCAAAGGTCTGGTTGCATGCGATCAGCGAAGAAAAAAGGCCGGCCGCGGCGACCGCGGGCGCGCGTCCCCGGCGCGCTGCGAGGCTCTCGAACTTTGCCTTCAGGCCGTCGAGCAGCCCGGTCGCCTCGAAGATCCCGGCGTAGAAGGAGGAAAGGCAGACGATCGCCGCGACCTTGAGCATGGAGACGAGCCCTCCGCCGTCAGCCAGCCCCGAGAGCTCGGGCGGGGGCGAGCGGTAGCCGAGAATGAGGGAGCGGGCGAGCTCCCGGGCCGGCATGCCCTGCTCGAAGAGCGCGAGCAGCGCGGCCAGTGCGATGCTGAGCGCCATGTTCCAGCGGATGGGGACCCGCAGGAGGCTGCAGCCGAGTATGGACAGGGCGGGCAGGAGCAGCCAGGGCGAAAAGCTGTAAAGGGCGGCAAAGCCCCGGAGGCTGTCGGCGGCCGGAGCCCCCGCCCCGGCGCTTTCCCGAAGGCCCCGCAGGAAGTAGGCCGCGCAGGCGAGGAGAAAGGGCGCGAAGGCCGAGCAGGCCATGCTGCGGATGCTGCGGTAGATATCCGTGCCGGTGAGTACGCCCACCAGCATGGCGCTCGTGGACACGGGGCTCATCCGGTCCCCGAAATAAACGCCCGAGAGGATGGCCCCGCCGGTGAAAAGGGGCGGAACGCCGAGGTTCAGGCCGATGTTCATCGACACCACGCCCATGGTTGCGGCCGTGGCAAAGAACGAGCCCAGGAGAAACGACACCGCGCAGTTCGCGAGAAAGGCAAGCAGCAGAAAGCAGGACGGGCGGATCATCTCCGGGAAGAGCAGGACGAGGTAGGCGCTGGTGCCCGAGGCGCGCCAGGCCCCGGTGTGCATCCCGATCAGCATGAAGACGATGAAAAGCAATCGCACCTTCCATATGCTGCTCCAGGCCATTGCGAGGACCCGGCGCAGCGGGTGGCCCTGCAGCAACGCGTAACTCGAGAAAAGCGGGAAGCCTAGAAACAGGGCTCCAAGCAACGGCCCCTGCAGCACGAGGAGCAGGACGCAGTTTTTCATGGGAACGCGGGGCCCGGTCTGGCGCCGGGCGGATCACACCGGGCTTTTCCGGACCAGGGACATCGCTGGAAGCGCAGGTCAAAGGCAGCGCCGCACCTGAATTCGCTCATGGGGATTTTTCCCTGTCATCCCCTTTTTCTGCATGCCGGGTCGGACGGAAACGATTAAACTTCGCAAATATTTAGCCGGCTAACTATTTAAATGAACTACCGCATCAGAAAGCTTCCCAGCCTCGAGACGATCGAGAAGAACGTGAAAAAGGCGGGCGTGAGACTCGCACCGGAGGCGGCCGCGCTCACGCTGTCGCTACTGAACTGCGCCTCGCGCGTGCAGGAGGAGATCATCGCGCCCCTTGAGCGCGAGGGGCTCTCTGAGGGGAAGTTCCTGCTTCTCATGGCGCTGCGCGAGCAGCCTTTGGGTCTCGGGGTGCGCGAGCTTGCGCTCCGGGTGGGCGTCACCCCGCCCACGATGTCGATCATGCTGCGGCGCATGCGCCAGGCGCCAAAGCCCCTCGTGCGGGTGGAGCGGCTCGCGGACGACGCGCGGGCGAGGCGGGTGCAGATTACGTCCGAGGGGATCGAGCTGATCGGGAGGATTTTCCCCGGACACCTGAAGCGCGTGGCGGCTTTCTCGGATCGGCTCTCCGGTCAGGAGCGCAGGGAGCTCGCCCGGCTGCTGCTCAAGCTTTCCGATCCGGCTGACGATGAATGAGAAACGATTGATTTTAGAGAAAAAATAAAGAAATAATGAAAGAAAATAATCAAAAAATAATGGTCCAGAGCGGGAATCCGGGAGACGCGGGCTCGCCCGCGCAGGACAGCAGGCCGCAGCGCCTCGGCCGGCCCGCCGGAGGGCAACGCCAGCTTCTTAAGCCCGTGGCGGCGCTCGGAGCGCTCTTTGTGATCGGGGTCGTCCTCATGCTGCTCGGCCCTCGGCACGACGCAGACACGCTCGCGCAGCGCCAGAAGTACGGCATCCTCACCGCCGAAGAGGTGAACGTGGCCTTCGAGAAGGTCTCCGGGCGCCTTATTGAGCGGCCCGTCCAGGAGGGCGGCCGGGTGAAGAAGGGCGACCCCCTGATGACGCTCGACGGCGTGGACAACGCCATTGCGGTGAAGCGCCTTAAAGCGCAGATCGCCGAGAACGAGGCTTCGGTCGAGTCCGAGAAGCGCCAGATCGGCATCGACCTTGCGGCCGCCTCCACGACGGAGAAAAACGCCTGGCGCACGATCGAGGCGGTCAAGGCGACCCTTGACTCGGCCGCGGCCGCTGAGCGGCGCGCCCGGGCGGACTTCGGAAGGGCCCGGGAGCTCGTGGGTTCGGGGGCGGTGTCGCAGTCGAGCTTTGACTCGGCCAAGAGCAGCTGGGAGTCGGCGGCCGCGGCGCTTGCCAACACCCGCAAGAACCTCGCGGCTGCCACGGTGGGTGCGAACCGCTCGGGCCTTGCGCGCCTTGAGCGGACCGGAAGCGCGGAGGGCATGCGGCTGTCCTCCATCGCCGATACCCGCGCATCCATTGAAAACCGGCGCCTGAAGGTGAGGCAGCTCGAAGCTCAGGGCGAGCAGCTGCGCGCCGACCTTGAGTCGCTCCAAGTCGAGCGCGGCCGCCTCACCCTCACAGCGCCCGAGGACGGCAAGATCGTGAAGCTGCTCTATCAGCCCGGCGACATGGTGAGCGCCGGCAGCCCCGCCGTGCTCCTGCAGTCCTCCCGCCAGTACTACGAGATCTATGTGAGCGAGAAGGACGTCCCGCGCTTTTCCGAGGGGAGCACGGTGACCGGCACGACCGCCTCGGGCCGGAAGGTGCAGGGCATCGTGCGGGTGCTCTACCGGGCGCCCTCCTTTGCCGAGATCCGCGGCACGCGCGAGCGCGGCCAGGCCGACCTCACCTCCTTCATTGCCCGCATCTACGTCACGCCGCAGTCCGGGGTGGAGCCCGGCATGACCATCGAGGTGAAGACCCATGCCTGAAGTGCGCAGGGGCCGCTCCAAGTGGCTGCAGGACATCATTGACTCGATGTTCGAGGAGCTCGAGGCGATGACCTCGGGCCATTTCGTGCCCTATCACAAGCTCTCGGTCATGGCTGCCGTTGTGACCACCGTCGTTCTCGGCCTCTTTTTCACCCAGATGAGCGTGATCGAGGCCCCGGTCGCGGTGATCGACCTTGACCGGACCACGCAGAGCGCTGCGCTGATCAGCGCCCTCGACTCTTCGAGGGATATCCGGGTGGCGAAGGTGGTGCGCTCCCCGGTGAACCCCGAGAGCCTGCTGCGCCAGGACGAGCTCGTGGGCGTGATCTACATTCCGCGCGGGCTCACCGAATCGGTCCTCACCGGACGCGGCTTGGCGCGGGTCGGGTATTTCGCGGACCAGACGAACGCGGCTCAGAACGGGGAGGTCTTCAATTCGCTCAGCGAAGTGGCCACCGCCGAGGGCGTGCCGGTGTCGGCGGCGAACCTGGCAGCGCTCGGGGCCGCCTCCCAGGCCTCGGAAAGTGCCTCCTCCTCCGGGATCGGAGTGGAGGTGCGGCGACTCTTTAACCCCGCCAATTCTCTGCACATCACGGTGCTCGCCTTCCTCTATTTCTTTTCCGGCATCTACTTCGGCATCACTTCCCTCATGATCATGGGGCGGCTCCATGTCTCGGGGCTCTGGGAAACCACGATCTGCGAGCGGGGGCTGTCGGCGCTCGTCGCGAGGCTCTTCCCCTACTGCCTGGGCTACTGCGCCGCTGTCACCCTGATGACGGCGGCGCTCGTGCAGTTTGACGGGCTGCCCTTCAAGGGGAACTACCTCGCCTATCTGCCCAGCCTGTTCCTGCTGCCGCTCTGCATCGGGCTGCTCGCCATGATCGTGACCTGGAGGATGCCCACGCCTGCCAACGGGGCGGCCTTCATGATCTTCATCGTGCCCCCGGGCTTCATCATGGGCGGGATGACCATGGCCGAGCACGAGTTCCCCGGCTGGGTCCATTACGTCTCAAACGCCTTCCCGCTCACCTGGCAGTTCGGCATGCTGCGCGACTTCGCCTTCAGGGGGAAGACGCTCTCCGAGATGGCGGGGCCCTACGGGGAGTATCTCCTCTACGCCACGGTGCTGCTCGCGCTCGCGGCGGTGCGCTTCTACGCGGAGCGCCGGCGGCTCGGAGCCTCCCAGAAAAATCGGGAAGGAGTTTCCTGAAAGTCCGCCCGGCCTGAAAAAGGGGTGCTTTGTCGGGCGGCAGCCCGTCTGTAAGCAGTCCTTTTTCCGGGGTCTTCCCGGGAGAGGCGCGCCTGCCCTCTCGCGCATTCTTCTGTTTTTGACAAAAAAATGGCTGGCCGAAGCGCCTGGTGCCTCTCACATGATAGGGCGCCGAGGGTCCGGTCCGGCTCCCGGTCCTCGCGGGTCATTCTCTTGCGGCGAAAGATTCTTTTTTCAAAGCTTTCCGCCTATCGTCCCTGAAGCTTCATAACCTGGTTCTTCACGGTATACCGGGAAAGGCTGGTACCCACAGCCCTGATTTCAACACAGCGGCATAGTCTGGAAGGCTTCTCCATGGAGACAGGTTCCTTCCGGGGAAAATGGACTTGATTTTCAGTACAAAATACTCAAAGTCTCTGAAGCCGTATGCCATTCGCCTGAGCACTTTGATCGCATTGTTCGCTCCTTCAAGGAGGCCGGTACCCCGTTTGAACTTCCCGGCATTGACAATGCCTTCTGCGCGGCGGCCGAGCATTTTGGCAAATCTCCGTGCTGGACTGAAATCATGTTTCTCAGCTGCAGTCTCCAGCAGGTTTTTTGTTTTTTGTAATGCCTCACGAGCCAGAACCTCCGAACGGCAGCACCATATTCTTCGGATTAAATCGGCAATCGGGTAGAGGGAAGCCAGCAGCTCGTTGTCGGCCTTCAGACGGTTCAACTGCTCCTGTCTGTCGACCTGCAGATCGTCCGGCCGCCGCGCAAGCACCCATTCCGCGCTTTTCAAATCGGAGAGCTTCCTGACCTGACCGGCTCTGCTTTCCCTCGTTTCCTCGTTCTCCCGGATTTTGCTGTTTTTACGAAGTTCCTTCCGTATCTGCTCACGGATGACGGTCTTGGCCTCAGTCAGGACCTCCTTGATAAAATTGGCCATGACGTGGAAAAGGTCATAGACCGCGACGCCCCCTTCAGGTGATCCTTCACCATCCGAGGATATGCGGCGTTCATGTCGCAGGATGCGGACTGGATCTGGCCGGAGGCGTGGTGTTGCCGCAGGAGTTCAAAGAAGGGCTCCACGTCTCTGCGGCTTTTTCCCTTTCCTACCCACAGGATGCGCCTTGTGCCCAGATCCATGACGACCGTTGCGTACCGATGCCCCTTATGGACGGCGAATTCGTCAATGGCCAGGTGCTTCACACCGGTGAAATCAACTTTCTGGAATAAATACTTGAGGAGAACCTTGTCACAAGCCTTGACCGTGTCCCAGCTCAGGCGGTAGTGGGCGGCTGCATCGCTGATGGACACACGGAGCCGGAGCAGGGATTGGATGTTAGCGATCATCAGATTCGTCAGCCTGGATCGCTGGCTGACCCAGGGCAGGCGTTCCGTCCTATGACAGCCGCAGCTGCATTGAACCCGCCGGGCTTCAAAGTGAACGTACACGCGTTCCCGCGTCTCTCACAATCCGTCGCGTGCTTTCGTGAATTGAGAAACACCGTTTACCGCAAGCGGGGCAGACTGCTTCGCACACAGGTTCCAAGTAGATGTGAATGCTTCCGTCCGCTTCTCGTTTCATGTCTTTGATGAAAGAACCGGGGCAGCGGAGCTGGGAGAGAAAATCGAGTTTAGGCGGCAGGGATGAATTTGTTAAACTGGAGTTTTTGTCCTTTTTCTAGTCCCGAATTCCCTGATCCAGAAAACGCTTCAAATGGCTCGCTGCAGGCTGCTTGCGAGCGAGAGCGGTATTCGATTTGAGGTAGTTCTTCCTGCTATTCCTTGAAGAACCATTAATGATTGTAAGGTCATGTTAAAATACGCAATTTTTTCCCGCTATTTCTTTTCATACATTGTTGCTTTACAGATCCAAGGAGAATGAATGTCTGCTTTCTCACCTCAAAATTTCAGAAAAACGCTTTTAACCGCCGCCGTGGCCGCGGGGACTGCCGCCGCTCCTTTCAGCGCCGAAGCGGCAACAGTTGAATACGGGCCTTTGGGATCGAGCAAGTCCTGGAACGAAGATGTGACCCTGTCGGCCCAGGAGCTCCCGTACGGAGGCGTGTGGCTTGACCGCCAGTCGCAGAAAACCACGACGACGCTTGACGCGGGCGAGCACCAGATCTCATTTCAGTCCACGGGCATCCGCATCGACGGTGGGAACAACGATCTCGTCATCAACGCTTCCGCCGTGAACTTTAATGGCAGCACCTGGGACAGCCGCAACCCTTACACCGGCATCCTGATCGCCAACACCGCGCGCAACACGGCCTCTGAGAATCTCCCCGTTTCCATAGAGTTCAACGCCCCCGTGTCATTTTCCGGTAGCAAGGCTCTTGCCGTGGACATCGACAACTTCCCCGGCTCGCATGACCACCAAAACAAGATCGGTCCCCTGAACGTTGTCCTCAAATTCAACCAGGGGCTCACCATCTCGAATTCCACAGGAACCATCCCCCTTAACGAGCGCAGAGACGCTGACTTGGAATGGATTCCTGTCGGCACAACTCACCTCACTTATCTTGGGAGCGAAGGGACGGAAATCCGCGCCACTGACATCACGCTCAATGACAATGCCGCAGACGTAGGCGTTTCCAGCTCCGCGAGCAAGTTTTATATTTCCGGCACGTTTTCAAGCCATGGCTTTACAGGATCCTCACCTCTGCAGACCGACGCAGACGACTTCTATGCCCACAACATCGAAATTGACAATGTGACCTCCTACTCAGGAGACCAGGCGTTCCCTGTTTCCACATCAAGCTCTCTTTTTCGAGCTGACCGCGTGACTGTCACCAATGTGACCGGCGACGCCATGACAGCCGCTTTTTTTGCTGAGCACCAGGGAGCCGTCAACGTGAATTCTCTCACCGTTGACGCCGTCGCCTCGACCTCGGAGTGGGCCAGCGGAATTTTGATGTCTCAAATTGAGAGCATGCGTCCAGCAAGCAAAGTCGAAATTTCCACGGCAAAGGTCTCCAAAGTCAAGGGCGTAACCCGTGCGGACGGCGTTTATTTGGAAGATTGGTGGGATGCAAGTACGGTATATAGTGACAACGTCCCCATCTACCTTTACCCTGTCTCCGGGAATTTTGGCAGTATCAACGTAGAGGGCGTCGCCGCCACGGGCGATACAGGCACGGCCAACGGCCTTTATATGACGAACGTGGCTCTTCCCGTCACCGTCGGGGACCTGTCGGTTGCCAGCATCTCGGCCGAGGGAGAAAACGGCTCAGCCTACGGCGTGCGGCTGGAGTCGGCGACTCTCAACATCACCGGAAATGTCAACATCACGCTCGAAGAGAGCGCCTCGGGCGACTACAAGGGCGCGTTTTCCGACTCTTCCTCGGAAGAGGAGGTGAACGTGCGGAACGCAGCGGTCCGGGTAGATCAGGCGGGTGTCGTCGCCTTCAGCGGGGAAGGCACGCGGCGCATCGATGGTGCGATCCTCGTGGGTGGCGACGCGGGGAGCGAGTCGAGCCCCGCTTCCCTTTCCTTCTCGGGCGGCACGACGCAGATCGCGGGCGACATCTACGTCGCCAACGGCGGGCAGCTCACGCTCGATGCAAGCGGCTCCGACTCCTTCATCCGCGGCCAGATCGATGACTACCACGACCTAGGGGGCGATTCCTCAGCGGCCCGGACGGTGAACTTCCTCACCGGCTCCGGGCGCATGGCCTCCGCCTCCACGGCCGGGAGCGCCTCGGTTTTGCTCTCCAAAGGGGCGTCCTGGACCTCTTATGGCAGGAGCTTCGTGAAGAGCCTCGCCTTCGGCGAGGGCGGCGGCTCGGTCGATCTCTCAAAGTCCGAGGGCGCGAGCCTCACGGCGGGAACCCTGTCCGGCTCCGGGACATTCGTCATGCGGGCGAGTCCGACTCCGTCCCGCGGCAACATGCTCTACGCAACGGACCTGCAGAAAGGCTCCTCCAGCACGATCGCCCTGGTCGTTGACAGGAGCGAGGTCCCGAACATCGAGGCGCTGAAAGGCGTGCGCCTTGCGACCACGAACGGGAAGGCCTCCGGCTGGGGCGACGAGTTCAAGGCCGAAATGAAGGACCAGGGCGTGACCAACGTGACCTTCACGCTCGCAAAGAGCGACTACGTGAAGGGCGATGCGGAAAACACCCTCTACAACGGCAAAGGCAGCGGCAAGGGCACTTATCGGCCTGGCGTCGCCTTCACCGACTCGGTTTTTGGCAAGGAAGGCACGAACTGGTATATAGAAGAGGCGACCGAGACCGAGCCTGTCACCCCTGACACGCCCGATACGCCCGATACGCCCGATACGCCCGATGAGCCGGTGACGCCAGTCCAGCCTAACAGCGGAAAGACGAAGGTGGAGCTCTCCGACGCGGGCCGGGCGGTGCTCGGGGCCGCGCGCTCCATGTACTGGAACGCGGTCGATATGGACCGACTCGTGAAGAGGCTGGGCGAGGCGCGTTACGCAAAGGGCGAGGACGGCCTGTGGCTTCGCGTGCGCTACGACACCCTCGAGAGCTCTTCGGGCCGGGGCGACTTCAAGACTTCGGCCGCGACCTACCAGGCCGGTTTTGACCGCGCCTTCTCCTTTAGCGCCGGGCGGGCGCTGGCCGGCGTGGCCATCGACTGGCGCGACGCCGACGTCGACTTCAAGGGACTTTCGGGCGACGGGGATACCCGGCGCTTCGGCGTGAAGGCCTACGGCACGTGGCTGGGAGAAAGCGGGGCTGTTGTCGACCTCGTCGCGCAGTGGGGGCGGCTGTCTAACAGCTTCGACATTGTGAACGGCTCGGGCGGCCGGGTGAAGGGCGACTTCGACAACCACGTGGCGGGCTTTTCGGTCGAAGCGGGCCACAAGCTGTCCGCTGGGCAGCGAGGGTGGTTCGCGGAGCCGGAGCTGCAGCTCCAGTATCTGCACGTGACCGACGGGAACTACAGCACGACGCAGGGCTCGCGGATCGCCCAGGACAGCTTCAACTCCGTGCTCACGCGCGCGGGCTTCCGGGCCGGGCTCAGCTTCGGGGCGGAGAAGGCAAGTTCGGTCTACATCAAGGCCGACTGGATCCGCGAGTGGAGCGGAAAGCAGAAGATCCGCGCCTTTGACTCGACCACGCGCGCTTCGGGCTACGACGCCTCGATCGGGAACAAGGGCAGCTGGTATGACGCAGGCGCGGGCTTTCAGGTCGCGCTCGGGCGGAACGCCTTCGCGTTTGCGGACGCCGAGTACCGCTTCGGGAACTCGCTTGAAAGCGCCTGGAGCGTGAATGCGGGCGTGCGGCTTTCCTTCTAATTAAAGGGAAAGCGCGCTTTGCCAGGCGGTCTGCCCCGTAAGCCGGCGGGCAGGCCGCCTTTTGCTAAGCGGCCTTGGGCCCCGGAGGGTCCGGAGATAGGATTAAACCCTGTTTTTATGAGATTTTTGTGCCATGAGCTTTTTCTGGGCTTATAGTTCACTTTTTCATAAAAAACATCCATTCGAATGGGAGGCATTAATCTAAATGGCCGTGCAATTCAGTTCTGTCCTTCTTTCCGCTCTGACCCCCGTCACGCTGATTTCCGGAGTAGGCCTTCTCCTGCTGTCCATGACGAACCGCTACAGCCACGCCACGAACCGCATCCGCGAGCTGCTGCGCGAGAAAGCGAGCCAGTCGGACAAGCTGATCGACCCGGAGCTGGACGCCTCGATCGAACTGATCTACAAGCGGGCCTGGTACCTGCGCCGCGCGATGCTGTGCATGGCGGTGTCGGTCACTTTCAGCGCCTGCATTGTGCTCTGCAACGTGCTTGACGCGCTCTTCGGAATCAGGCTCGACGTGCCCGAGTCGGTGCTGCTGCTGTGCGGCATGGCGCTCACGGTGGTGTCAATGATGTACTTCGTGCTTGAGATCAGCACCTCGCTGCATGCGCTGGGGCTCACCGTGCACCCGCGCGTGCATAAGAAAAACTAAGCCGCAGAAGCAGGGCAGGGCCTGATTTCCAGTCCATCCTGCCCGTTGCGCCGCCTCGGCGGGTCTTTCCCGCCTGCGCCTGAAATCCCGGCAGAGGCCGTTTCCCGACCCTGCCGGAATTTTTATGTTCCGAGCCGTCTAATGTCCGAAGTTTTCATGGTCTTTCCTGCCCCGGGCTTTCAGACAAAAAAGCGCTTTTCTGGGCAGGGCTCCGAATATGGGATCGCAGGATGGGTGACAGGCCTGGGGCTGCCCTCCCATTTCTATGTGGTCGTAATCGGCGAGAGCAGCCGCCGCGGCTGCACGAACGCCTGCGGCTATCCGGTCGGGAACATGCTCTTCATGCCGCAGGAGCCCGGGGTGGTGCTCGAAGGGTGAGGACGATGCGGTCGATGTCAGGGGGAAGCCGGCGGCGAGGCCTTTCAGTCCGTTTCCTCGCACTGGAAGGAGTCCCGATAGAAAGTCCACACGTGGATGAAGCCCCGGAAATTCCTCGGGATGAAGATTTTGTTTGCCCCGATGCGTGCGGTCGGGCCTCCTGATATGTCGGAGGCTCCGAAGGGCCAGGCTTTGCCATCGCGGATGCGGTAGACCGTGACCGCAAGCCGCAAGCCCGTTCATGTCGTCCGGCGCCTTGGTGCGATCCGCGAGTACGATTTCGCCTATGCTCTTTTTGGAGAACATCGGGCGGAAGTCCGCAGGAATCCTGATCTCCCTGCTGTTCACATTAATGTAACAGGCGTTTTCCACTGTCCGGTCGAAGTATATTGAGACCGCGAAGCGGAGCCTAGCCGGGGCAGGGCGCCGCATCCCGCGATGCGCTCGAAGGCAGCGCCGGAAGCCCCGGCTTGGGCCCATTTCCACGGCGCCCCGGACTTTGGCTTTTACTTTCTGCGAGCGCAGGACTCCTCGGTGAAGGGGTTGGCGTTGCCCTGCAGGGCCTTGATGCGCTTTGCCCTCAGGCACTCCCAGTCATCGGCCGGGTATTTTTTGTCCCAGACGTCCATCAGGCGGCGCTGCTGGTCGCTCATCCGGAACTGCGGGTAGGCCGCCGCCATGTATTTGTACGTTCTTGCAGCGAGTCCCTTCGCCCAGTCCGGGGGTTCGGCCCGGCGGTCCTCAATCTTCATCGGGCAGGTCCCGAAGGTCGCGGGCGCGTCCGCGGCGAACTGCGTGTAGGGAAAATTGCTCCTCATCGCGTTCACGGCCCCGATCGCGGGGTAGAGGTTATAGTAGTCGGCCTGCATCAGGCGGTATTCACGGCTCGCGAGGTTCGCACAGCGCCTTCCTTTGAAGGCTCCCTTCGAGCTCTGGCAGCGCGGGTCGCCGTTTCTCCAGGCTTCGAACGCGCGCCCGAAGTTCTCGGCCGGGACGATGTGCTCCCACTCAAGCCGGTTCGCGCGGCCCTCGTGCGTCGGGGTCGTGAAGCCGCGCGGCAGCGTGATGTTCTTGTGCTCGTCAAACGAGGCGCGGCAGTAAAAGGTCACGCGGTGGTCGTAGAAGACTTTCTCGAGCAGCGTCTTCTTGGCATGCGCGAAGCTTTCGTCGGTCGTGTTGCCCGGAATCGCAGCGAGGGCGCCGGAGGCGGCGAGGCACAGGGCCGGAAGCAGCAAAAGGTTGGCTTTCAAGTCGGATTCTCCAAATGAACGATGAGTTGTTTGTTGACGCTGGGCATCGACGCCCTCAAGGGTACTCTTCATGAGAGTTTCCGGCGAAAGCCGCCCCTCTGGCTTTTCCCTTTAAATGCGCACTTTCATCCCGAAAATTTGAGGCGGGAACCTCCCAATTTCATCCTTCGCTTAAAACTTTGGCAGCCGAAAACATTTCATGCTGTTTTCCCGGTTATTCTGTAAAAAGCGAATCTTCCCTTGCCTTCCAGTTTCAGGAGCTTGTCTTCGCGCATCTGCTGCAGCGTTTTATAAGCCTGCGGCTTGGAAACGTGCAGCAGTTCCATAACATCTTTTTTTGTAACGGCGCCTCCCTGCCGCTTGGCCAGTTCCAGAATCATTTCTGGGAAACGAATGGAATCAATGCCTCTCTGCCTTATATATTCTGCTGTTTTGCCGGCGTTTGAATAGTCCTTTTGCCCCAGCATCAGCATTCTGGATTTGCCGCGCCCGATTTCTTCAATCAGTCCCTGCTCGATAAGATTTCGGTAGATGTCAAGTCTTCTTTTCGCTAATTTACAAATTTTTATATGTGTGAGTTCTGAGGGGCTCTGCCCCCTCCGCCTTCGGCGGATTCCCCCGAGGTTTTTGGGGACCACAAAGATGTGGGCTGCAACGCCGCGTATGACGTCTCTACAATGCGCTGGTACGGATAGGAGAGGTCCGACTCCGTGTGACCGCGAAGATGTTCGCTACGGCGCGCGGTGGACTTGCTGCAGTGCGCCGTTTACGCATGCGCGACCGGCTGAGCCTCACGCAACTGCCCGTTCTCGGGGTTTAGCCACACCTTGCGGACGGGCTCACAATTGAGCAACGCCTCAGGCTTAATCCACCGCTCCGGGGCCTGTTGACGGTCACGCAACATCGTCTCCCTGCGCCGGCGCAGGATCTCAGCGTCCTCACCCCGAAAACGCGACCCCGGCGTCACCATACGGATGCCGCAGTGGCGGTGCTTTTCGTTGTAGTGCTCAATGAAATCATCAAACCACTTCTGAGCGTGCTCAAGGCTTTCAAAGCCATCGCGCGGGTACAGATAGTCACCGTTGTACTTGAGCGTGCGGAAGAACGATTCCGAGTAGGGATTGTCGTTGCTCACTCGCGGGCGGCTGTGGGAGAACTTCACACCGTAGTGAGTGAGCACTCCCTGCGTCTTGGCCGCCTTCATGCTCGCGCCGTTGTCCGAGTGCACGACCAACTGCCCCGGCACGATGCCGTACTCATGAAAGGCGTCCTGCAGGAACTGGGCGGCATAGTCTGCGTTGTCGGCTTCAAAAACCCGAGCGCTGATGACGTAACGGCTGTAGACGTCCACGATGACATAGGCGTAGTAGAAGACTCCCGTGTAATGGCTGGTTCGGAAGTACGTGATGTCCTACGTCCAGACCTCGTTAGCATTGATCAAAACCTTCGTTCCCTGCAGCACCTGAAAGTCGGCTGCAGCAGTAGGCACGAAACGCTGAAGGCTTGCTTCCTTGCCGGCCAGAAGAAGACCGGTCAGGGTCGGATATATTTTGTCGCCGACGCGGGCGGTAAGCCGCAGAGCCTGGGCGAGCTCCTCGTCCGTCAGGCCAAGCAGCTGCTGGTCGCCGTGCTGGTTTTGAATCGTGGCGCGAAGACGGACCATCTGATTCGGGTCCAGATCATCAGGAGAACCTTCTTGAATCGGCTGGGCAGAAAAAACCAGCTTTCGAAGATCTGAAAGTCTCGTATAAATTTCATACGGGTACATAGGGATGGCTTCAGGCGATCCGTCCGCCTTAAGCCTTCGCTTTAAGATTTTCCCTGAAACCGTGGACTCGACGGAAAAGCTTTTGGGGATATGAACGGCCATAACCTGATGCCCCTTGATGCCGATGATTTCCGCACGCACTGACAACGATGGACGGGTTCGGTTGCCGATCAGAGCAGCAAGACCGACAGGGTCACGAAAATGTTCCCCTGTCGGTAAGGCGGCCGTCGTCCTAGGCTCCAAGGTAGAGCGTTCCTCTTTCAGTGTTGGTCATCCCGACTGCTTCTTCGACCAGGTCGTCATCGGGAGAACCTCCTCCTTTCTTTCCTCTGTCGCTCTTGAATTCAGCAAGCAGGGACTCGCGTTTCGGCAACTCATGTTCTGCCATAAACGTGAAATCCGCAAAATTTATACTGTGTAGGTCAGATTGATGGCCTTGGCACACCCACGCGGTCAAATATCTGCAGCTGCTTCTGCGTGATTTCGGAGAGCCGGGGAGTGATGCCTTCCCCGGAGAA
>NZ_JAKNCT010000004.1 GCF_022134585.1 Mesosutterella porci | reverse complement strand
ATCAATTCTATATAGTTATAATTATACTGTGTTTTCTCCGAAAAATAAACCCTCTTTCGAGGGATTAATTGACTGAAATCAAAAATATTTTTGCTCTTAACTAGTTATAAATTTTGCGGAATTTACGTTTAAGGAGAGGCTTTCTTAATTTTGTTTTATTATCAGTGAGTTTTAATTAACTATCAAACAAGTATCCTATCTGTCGGCTAGAATCTGTTGCCGCTATAGCTATATTCGCTTTTGGATCTTTTTCTGTTCTTTTTATTACTGAAATTCCGTAAGGCTTTGCCAAGACTTGGAGTGTTTTTGAAACAGACAAATTTGAAAATTGTTTTACATCAGAAACAGCCAAATAGCATTCGGCCAAATCAACAGTTTTGCTTGCGCCTTCAATACTAAGCGAAATACTCTTGTCAGAATAAGAAAAAGTGGTCTTTGTAATATAGCCTGTTAATACTAAATCATCATCTATTTTTAACTGAACAAAATCCCCGATCTTAATATCTATTCCGGGTTGCCCAGCAGCATTGTTTTCTCGCGTAAACCCAACAGTAAACGTCCGGGCGTAGCTCAAAAGCTTGGCGGATATGCTGACAGACTGCCATGCACGGTATTCCTTTCCACCGACGATAAGCTTTACTACAGTCTGTTCCATAATAAAAAAGCGCCCTGTTTCCAGAGCGCTCCGCATCAGAATTAAATATTAATTACCTGCAGCCATTTCGGTCGCAATCATAGGTTTTGTAATTTCTATTGTTCCGTAAAGTTACTTTATCGCCATCTCGAGAAATAACAGTGTAATCCGCCGGGGAACTCTCCTCCGACTCGGGGGCTGAATCGTTGGAAATTGTCCACCCTCTTTCCGTCGGACCAACTTTAAAAACCCACCCCTCAGGCGAAACATAAACCCCATTTTTATCGAATTTGATCTGGTCAGCCGCTGTCGCCGGCACCGCTACGGCAAAGCACATCAGCAAAACAAGCAGCTTTTTCATGGCCATCTCCTTTCCCCTCAGAAATATATTAGCCCCGAGGGGCGGAAAAGACTGAAAAATTATGCGCTCAAAAGTTTCAGCGCCCTGGCCGGTACAAAGGCCGGACGCCTGATGTTATTGCGCTCCACGATCTCAGAGTCCCGGGTGGCGTCTCCGTAGTAGTCATAGGCCAGAACGAGGGCTGGCATGACTTCCGACGGACTGTAGTCAATCAGCCTCGCCCGGCTCTCAGCCCGGATCGTGAGATCGCCCCAGACGGCCGCCCTGGCATTGACCAGCGCCCGGTAGACGTCATCGTCCTCGGTCTTCAGCATCTCGGAGTCGGGCAACAACAAGGTATATTGTTTGATAGATATTCTTAATTAGATGAATTTAAAGTAAATATTCAATACTACATCGCCAAAATGGCTATGGAAATAACTTCATTTCTGGCCTGTTTTATGTTCTGGCAACTTGAATTGAATGTATGCCGATTGCAAATCGTTAAACATCAATTAGTTGCGCAAGATAATCTTTTCATTTCATCTGTTTTCCTGTACAAATGAGGGAAACAGAGTGGGAAATGAATTCATTTCCGGGATGTTTTAAGGAGAGGTTTTCTTAATTTTGTTTTATTATCAGTGAATTAGAATTAGCTATCAAGCAAGTATCCTATCTGTCGGCTGTTGCTGTCCGGTTAGCGTGCGAGGCATTTCGGTGATTGCCCCGGCCTGGAGTGCAGCAAAGGAGTGGACGTCATCCCTCCCGCATCCCGGGCAGGGGGCGGTTCATTTCTTCCTCTTCCTCCCGCCGCACTTGCTCGAGGAACCCGCGGATGTCCTCGGTGCGCCGCAGCCCGATCTTGCGGAGTGCGTTCTGGCGGTGGCGCTGGATCGTGCGCGAGCTGCCGCCAAGGTGCTCGGCGATCTGCTTGCTCGAGAGGTTTGACTGGAGGTCGCGCAGGATCACTTTTTCGCGCTCGGTGAGCGTGCGGTAGCGCGCGAGCGCCGACGCCTTCTCCCTTTCCTTGAGTGCCGCCTCGTGCTTGGCGACCGCCTTGCCGATCGCGGCGAGCAACTCCCCGGGGTCGACGGGTTTGAGCAGGAAGTCGTAGGCGCCGTTGCGGAACGCCCCGATAGCTATCCGCATGTCGCCGTGCCCGGTGAGGAAGATCACCGGTAGCGGGCAGCCGTCCGCGGCAAGGATCTCCTGGAGCTCGGTGCCCGATCGTCCGGGCATCCGTACGTCGAGCACGAGGCAGCCCGGGGCGTCGAAGTCGTCGCCCTCGAGGAAGGCGTCCGCCGACCCGTAGGTCTTCACCGACCAGCCGTCGATGCGGATCGCGAAGCCGAGCGCGTCAAGGAGCTCCTCGTCGTCGTCGACCAGCCGCACGACGTAGTGGGATTTTCCGTAGTCAAGCATGGGTGTCCTCCGCAGGGGCGGAAAGCGGCAGCAGGATCTCGACACCGAGGCTTCCCGCCTCGGTGCGGCTCACCGAGACCGTGCCGCCGTGTCCCTCGGCGATCCCCCGGACGATCGACAGCCCGAGCCCCAGCCCCTCGGGCTTGCTGGAGCTGAGCGGCCGGTTGATCTGTTCAAACAGTCCGTCGGACACGGCGGGGCCGTTGTCGAGCACGCGGATCCGCGCCTTTGTCCCAGGCGTCTTCTCAAGCTGGATGGAGACTTTCGGCCGCGGGACCTTGGAGGTTGCCTCCAGGCTGTTTTTCACCAGGTTGGCAAGCATGAGCTCGAGCTCGATCGCGACCCCGTCGACCCAGAGCTCCTCCCTAGGGAGCTCGAGCGAGATTGTGTCCGGAGCCGCCTGTCCGAGCCGCGCGAAGCTCTCCGCGGTCTTGCTCACGAGGGCGCAGAGCCCGAGCTTCGTGACGGGGCGCGCCTGGGACTTCGCATAGCCGCGGACCGCCTTCACGACGTCGCTGGCCTTCCTTGCCCGGGCCTCGATCTTGTCGAGCGTCTCGGTGAGCAGCTCCGGTGAAAAGCCGTGCGCCTCAGCCTTGCGGGCGATGAGCTCCCGCATCCCCCGGCAGTAGAGCAGGATCCCGGCAAGCGGCTGGCTGATCTCGTGGGCGACGAGGCTGGACATCTGGGAGACGGTGGCGATGCGCCGCGCGGTCTCGTAGCGCCGGGTCGCCTCGCCTGCCGCCTCGGAGAGCTCCTTCTCGCGCTCGAGCGCGAGTCGCAGCTGCCGCGTGCGGATCTCGACGAGGCGCTGCGTGCGCACATAGTGGAGCACGAGCCCCGCAAGCGCGAGCAGCGCGAAGGCGACGAGCGTCCCGTACTCGGCGAGGATCCGCTCGAGCGTCCAGGAGCGCAGGTACGCGTAAGGCCCCATCCTGAGCGTGCGGTAGAGGTCGTCGGCGCGGCTGAAGTCGCTCGCGATCGTCCACTGGTGGCCGTCCGCGCCGGGCGGCATCGTGTGCACGGCCGAGGCGATGCGCACGATCGTGCCGGCGTCGAGGTTCGGCGACACGAGCAGGCTCCAGTTCGGGTAGAGGCTTGTACTCGCGCGGCAGCGCGCCTCGGGGTTCTTGCGCTCCGCGACCGTCTTGAGCCCCTCGAGCACGTTGGCCCCGGCGCGCTCCATCCGCTCGGCGTAGCAGACGTTGATCGTCGCCGCGTCGACCAGCCCGTTTCTGACCGCGTTGAGCCGGGGCCCGGGCTCGAGCCCGTAATACTCGATCCGGGAAAAGAACTGCTCCGGGTTGTAGCCCGCGTCGGCGAGGTCCTTCTTGAGGACAAGGATCCCCTGGAAGCCGACCGGGTGGTTGACGGCGAGCGACTTGCCCCTGAGGTCGGCGAGCGTGCTGATGTCGGAGCGGTCGGCGCGGGTGACAATGAGCCCGCCCACGGCGTGGTCGGGGTCGGGCTGAAGCTCGGTGACGAGGGTCGCGATGTCGCGCATGCCGTTCTGGACGTGGCGCCTGTAGATTGCGGCGCCCGCGATCACGATGTCGGCCTTCCTCTGCCGCACCGCCTCGTCGAGTTCCTCGATCCCGACGACGACGGTCTTCAGGGGCCGGGGGGCGACCGCCCGCGCGATCGCCTCGACCGTGCGGTCGGCAGACTCCATCTTGAGGCCGGGCAGCAGGAACTCGTTGGCGTAGAGGGTGACGGGGGCGGGCTCCTCCGCTGCCGGGGGAGCCGCGTGCGCGGCCAGCGCGAGGAGCGCGGCGAGGGCGCAGGCTACCGCTCGGAGCATGGATTGTCTGGCGCGATGCATGGGAATAGATCCTGTTTTTCCCAAATGTTGGCACAAGTCGCCCGCCGGATGCGCCTTTTCGTCGCGCCCCGTTGACATGCGGCAAGGTGCGCGCGCACCCCGGTCATTACAAATCACAGTGGGCGCAGACAGCTTTTGTCCCGCCGCCAACCACTGTGGAGAGAATACAAATGATCAACCGCAGAAACTTCCTGAAGGCCGGCCTTGCAGCCGCCGCGTCCATGGGCGCCTCCGAGGCGTTCGCCGTCCCGACAAACGCGCCTGCCAAGTTTGACGAAACCTATGACTTCATCGCGATCGGCGCGGGCAACGCGGGGCTGTCGGCCGCGAGCCACGGCGCTGAGGCGGGCCTGAAGGTGCTTGTGCTCGAGAAGCTCGCCTTCGTGGGCGGGTCCTCCGCGATCTGCGGCGGCAGCTGGGCCGCCTCCGGCACCGCGATGCAGAAGGAAGCCGGGATCAAGGACAGCGAGGAGCTCTTCTTCGACGACATGATCAAGACCGGCAAGGGCGAGAATGACCCTGACGTCGTCCGCGCCTACATCAAGGCCGCCAACCGCGAGTATGACTGGCTGCTCGCCCACGGCGTCAAGGCGCACGACGTCCACGCCGCCGGCGGCATGAGCGTCCCGCGCGTCCACGCCTTCACCCCCGACAAGGTCGTGGAGTTCTACAGGGACTACGCCGAGAAGAAGGGTGCGAAGATCCTCACGAACGCCCCGGTCGAGCGGCTGCTCTGGAACGCGCAGAAGGAACGGGTCGAGGGCGTGCGCGCCAGGGTGAACGGCAAGGTGAGGACCTTCCGCGCCCGCTACGGGGTGCTGCTTGCCTGCGGCGGCTTCGCGAACAACCAGAAGCTGCTCGGGAAGTACGTGCCCGCGATGAAGAAGGCGCGCTCGGTGTCGGGCGTGGGCAACACGGGCGACGGTCTCATCATGGCGCTCTCCCTCGGCGCCGACGTGCTTGACACTAACTACGTGAAGGCGACCTACGGCTTCGTGCCGGGCGGCAACGCGAGCGAGAAGAGCTACATCTACTACAACGGCGGCATCATCGTGAACAAGGCGGGCAAGCGCTTCGTGAACGAGTCGCTCTCCTACAAGCTGATCGGCGACGCCGCCCTCGTGCAGCCCGAGGCGAAGACCTTCACCGTCTTTGACAACGCGGTGAGGAAGGAAGGCATGGCGAAGGACCGCCGCGAGATCAAGATGTGGAAGGACGTCGAGAGCAAGGGCACGACCCCCTACGGCTTCGTCGGCAAAACGATCGAGGAAGCCGCCGAGAAGGCCGGGATCCCGCCCGCGGCGCTCGCCCAGACGATCAAGGAATACAACGAGCTCGCCCCCAAGGGCGAGGACCCGCTCGGCCGCAAGCACCTCTCGGGCAGGGTCGGCACCCCGGTGAAGCTCACCGAGGGTCCCTGGGTCGTCATGCCCTGCACGGCGGCGATGATCGCCACCTACTGCGGCGTGCGCATTGACCCGACGGCGCGCGTGATCGACGTCTACGGCCAGCCGATCAAGGGGCTCTATGCCGCGGGCGAAATGCTGGGCGGCGTCCACGGCGCGGCCTACATGACTGGCACCGCGTTCAGCAAGGCGGCTGCCTTCGGCCACGTGGCTGCCGACCAGGCGGTCGCGGCGAAGAAGGCCGGGAAGTAACGGCAGGCCGGCCTCCCCGCGGCGTTCCTTTCATCGGGGGAGGCCGCAGGCCTGTTTCCCACTGAGCCGGGAGCTCCCCGCCCGGCGAAACGGCTTCACCGCGGGCTGCCGCCCGGCCGGGTTCCGCTCCGCCGTGTCGCTTGCCCGGCACCTCAAGCCGTTCCGTTTAGAAAGCAGTCTGTCAAATTTTTTCTTGGCCGGCGGATTGAAGCGAACCACAAGATTGGCCAGTTCGGTAAAAGCCCAGCTGAGATAAGCGTTACCGTTTTTAGCGTTCCCTTCTCCTTTGACTTTTCCATTCGACAAACGCTCTGTAGGAGCGAGTCTGCAGCAGGACACAAAATTTTTGGCATTACGAAATCGCCGGATATCATGAATTTCTGAAGCCACCACAGTGGAGATGACTTCTCCGCAGCCTTTGATGCTCTGAAGAATTTTCAGATACTGATGGCAGTGCTGCGGAGCCTTTCGGGCTGTTTCCACGATGGCCGCCCCGATGCGTTTGATTTCTTCGGAGCAGGAGGTAAACATTCTCAAATTCACCTCTACCTTCCTGAGGATGCAATTATTGTGTAAAGCAGCGGTCAGCTTCTCGGGAAGCTGACCGCTGCGTTGAAGTTCTTCAGCCCAATGGACGATAGCCGTACGATTGATACGCTCGCAGCACTGATTGTTGATCATGTTGATCAATATGACGGCGTACCGCGATCGATCCTGGATCAACGAGTTGCGAAGACGAACCAAATCCTTGAAAGACCGGGCGTTTCGAGGAATGATTTCAGTTGTTTTCAAGTCATTCAGCCGCAGACGGTCTGCCAAAAATTCAGCATCAGATCTGTCATCCGAAAATTTAGCCTTGAATTTTTTGACTGTAGTGGGGTCAGCCAATTTCAATATCCATCCGCGGGATTCAAACAAATCGGCCAATCCATACCAGTTGTAGGTTGACTCAACTGTCGCAACGTGAGGAACCGAACAGTAAGGCTCCAGGGCCTCAGCAACATGCTGCGGCCCTGGCTCCAACGGGATTTTCCTCTCTCTTATAGATGGCACGGCAACCCAGCTGACCCGATTGGGGATCGATTGTGTTGACCAGGACGCAGACGAAGATATTGTTGGAATGAAGATCGATGCCATGAAATTGGTGCGGTCGATGGTGGGACAGGAATCTGTGGTAGTCTTAGTCATGACGAAACTCCCTTTTTAAGCTATTGAGAAAACTTAAAATTTAACGGAGCTTTTCGTCGCTGACAATGCTTCAGAACTTATCTTCTGAGGCGTTGTCTTTTTTGACTTTTCTCTCGTTAGCCCTGCAAAGGACTATATGAGTATCGGGGACTTTGGATTTTCTCCGGCAGGACCTGCCCTTATGCAGGGACGGCCCGTTCAATCGGATAATATGGTCAGAAGCCGGCTTGGGGGCATTCCGGAACAGGAGCGCAGAGTTTATGTTCAAGATCCATCTCACCTACGAGCTCAGCAGCGGCGAGCGGCCCGATGACGTGGTGTCTTCTGAGCTTCCCGACCTCCTGTCTGCGATCGAGCGCATCGGCTCGATTACCGCGACATCCAAGGCGCTGGGGGTGAGCTACCGCTTCCTCTGGGGGCGGGTGAGGCTCTGGGAGGAGCGGATCGGAAGCCGCCTCGGCAATCTTCCCGTGCAAGGATTTGTTCGGAAGGAGAATCCCATGAAAACCTCAGCCAAGCTTCTTTGGATCGCCGCGGCCTCGCTTGCGCTCGCCGCCCCGGGCGCCTACGCGCAGTTCACGGGCCCGGGCGCCCACCGCCCGGCTCCGCCGCCCGCCGTGCAGGGCGCACACCGCCACCATCACCACGGGGCCCTCACGACCGTTCGCGAAGTGATCGGCCACGGGCGTGAAGACCAGCGGGTGGAGCTCGAGGGGTATGTCGTCAGGCGGCTGCGCCACGAGCACTACGTTTTTCGTGACCGGACGGGCGAAGTGGTCGCAGAGATTGACGATGACCTCTTCCGCGGGCACCAGGTCGACGAGCGCACCCGGGTACGCGTCTGGGGCGAGGTGGACGCAAGGCACGGCAGGCAAAACGAGATCGAGGTGAAGGGGCTGCAGGTGCTGCACGGCTTCACGCCGCCCCCGCCTCCCCACAGTCTGTAGCGCGGGAAGCGCACGAAGGCCGCCCGGGCCGACAGATAGGATACTGGCTTGATAGTTAATTCTAATTCACTGATAATAAAACAAAATTAAGAAAACCTCTCCTTAAAACATCGCGGAAATGAATTCATTTCCCGCTCTGTTTCCCTCATTTGTACAGGAAAACAGATGAAATGAAAAGATTATCTTGCGCAACTAATTGATTTTTAACGATTTGAAATCGGCATACATTCAATTCAAGCTGCCAGATACATAAAACAGGCCGGAAATGAAGTTATTTCCATAGCCATTTTGGCGATGTAATATCGAATATTTACTTTAAATTCATCTAATTAATAATATCTATCAAACAATATACCTAGTTGTTGCCTAACTGTTACACCTCCGGAAGTGCAGCCGGCCCTCGTGATTGCCTATAATTTTTATGAGGATGCCGCCAGGGAGAAAGAGATTATCGACCGCAACGGCATCCGGCACGGCGGGTTTGTTCCCGCCAGAGAGCTGAAGCTTTTGAGCAGGTGACTGCCATGAAAAAGATTCTTGCTGTTGCTGCGGTGCTGGGGGTGTTCTTAAGCGCGACCGCGTTTGCCGACTATACAATCCCAACAGAATGGGTTGATATGGAAGGTATTAAGCATCAAGAACTTATTTATGTCCAGAATCCTCCAAGCAAAGAGGTAAAACACATCGTTATTAACTCTAAGTCACTGGAAAAAATAAAAGCAGATGAAGCAGCAAGGAAGGCAAAGGACGAACAGGATCGCCTGGCAAGAGAAAATCATTTTCACGATAACGGATGGTCCGGAAGATACAAGGAATATGTGAATCCCGTTACGAAGCAACGTATTCTTGTAGATCCGAAAACGCGAAATATCAAACTTCCCGAATAATCTTATTTCTGTGAATTCTTAAGGGCGCTCTGAGAAATCGGGGCGTTTTTTTATGGCCCCAGAAAATGAAGTAACCCTGTATGTCAACGGGAAAAAGTACCTTGGTTGGACATCGGTTCAGATAGAAGTGAGCGTTAATTCCTTGGTGCGAGTGTGTCAGTTAGGAGTTGCTAGAACATCTAATAGGGCCAGTCTTTGCGAAGGCATAGAAGAGGGGTTGGAGGCGGTTGTAAAAATAGGATCAGATACGTTATTGGCTGGCTTTATTGCCGACAGATAGGATACTTACTTGATAGTTAATTCTAATTCACTGATAATAAAACAAAATTAAGAAAACCTCTCCTTAAAACATCCCGGAAATGAATTCATTTCCCACTCTGTTTCCCTCATTTGTACAGGAAAACACATGAAACGAAAAGATTATCTTGTGCAACTAATTGATTTTTAATATTTTGCAATCGGCATACATTCAATTCAAGCTGCCAGATACATAAAACAGGCCGGAAATGAAGTTATTTCCATAGCCATTTTGGCGATGTAATATCTAATATTTACTTTAAATTCATCTAATTAAGAATATCTATCAAACAATATACCTAGTTGTTGCCAGGGCGGCCGTCTGGGGCGATCTCACGACCCGGGCCGAGAGCCGGGCAAGGCTGATTGACTATACTCCGTCGGAAGTCATACCGGCCCTCGTGCTGGCCTACGACTACTACGGGGACGCCACCCGGGACTCTGAGATCGTGGAGCGCAATAACATCCGGCGTCCGGCCTTTGTACCGGCCAGGACGCTGAAACTTTTGCGCACATAATTTTTCAGTCTTTTCCGCCCCTCGGGACTAATATATTTCTGAGGGGAAAGGAGATGGCCATGAAAAAGCTGCTTGTTTTGCTGATGTGCTTTGCCGCATCGGTGCCTGCGTTAGCGGCTGACCAGATCAAATTCGATAAAAACGGCATTTATGTTTCTCCGAGCGGTTGGGTTGTACGGGCCTTAAAGCCAGAAAAAATCAAATTAACTGAGCTCGATAAAGAAACGTCAGCGCCGCAGGAAAAAGAATCGAGTCCAACGGATTACACGGTTCTTAACCGGGATGGGGATCGGTACAGACTTTGGGATTCTCGCCGCGGCATAATATATGATTGCGACAAAAACGGCTGCAGGTGAAATAAAAATTTAGCTTACGGAGCGCTCTGGAAACAGGGCGCTTTTTTATTATGCCGACAGATAGGATACTTGCTTGATAGTTAATTCTAATTAACTGATAATAAAACAAAATTAAGAAAACCTCTCCTTAAAACATCCCGGAAATAAATTCTTTTCCCACTCTGCTTCCCTCATTTGTACAGGAAAACACATGAAACGAAAAGATTATCTTGCACAACTGATTGATTTTTAAAGATTTGCAATCGGCATACGTTCAATTCAAGCTGCCAGATACATAAAACAGGCCGGAAATGAAGTTATTTCCATAGCCATTTTGGCGATGTAATATCGAATATTTACTTTAAATTCATCTAATTAAGAATATCTATCAAACAATATACCTAGTTGTTGCCCTCATCTTGTAATCCCGGTCCCGCCCGAAAGTATAAAGACTGTGAATCGGAGGACGGACGACATCTTCGACGACCCCGTCGCACAACGCGCATTTGGACAGGAACGACTCCACTTCCCGCAGCCGTTCAAGCCGTATGGAAAGTTCCTTTATTTTCTTCTCGATGTCCTTTCCGCACTCCTTGAGTGCTTCAAGCTGTCCGCGGTACGAAACTCCCTTTAAGGCCTTGATGTGGGAAAGTGAAAAGCCGAGGCTGCGCATCACCCGGGCATCTGCCACCCTGAGGGCATCGTGCGGGCCATAGCAACATGAAGCGGGATAAATCAGTAGAAAAGCTAAGCTTCACATTTTCGGGCATTTCGCCACCGAGGGTCAAAGAAAGCTCCGAAACAAACTGCCTCGTCCAGCCGTCCAGTCACAAATGATGTTAACGAGGATGAGCCAGCCGGTTTTTTAAGGCCAGGCCTACGGCTTTTTACCTCCCGTCCGAAACTTCCCCCTGAGGATAAAAACTGCCGCTTTGCAAGCGGCGGTATGAAACCCCGGGCCTGAGTCTTCGGGAGGCTAGGGGTCGTCTTTTTTCCTTAAGCCCGAGCTACCCAGGCAGTCAGCGCTCTTTCAAAAATGACCGTTTGTAATATCAGTCAGAAATCACCGTTTTCTTCAGAAGCTGGGAAGCGCAGGAAAAGTGCCGGCCGAAGCGGAGAGAGTACTCCGACCGGCAGATCCCGACTCTCTCCTCTCCTGTTCCGGGATTTAGGCCTTAGTGGCGGCTGAGCGGCCGGCGATTCTCCCGAAGGTGAAAATGTCGGCGATAGCGTTGCCGCCCACGCGGTTCGTCCCGTGGATACCTCCGGTCGTCTCGCCTGCTGCATAAAGACCCGGAATCACCCGAAGACGGCGGTCAATCACGCGGGCCTTCACGTCTATCAAAATGCCGCCCATCGTATGATGAACCGCCATGCTCGCGCGTCCCGCATAAAAAGGAGCCTTTTCGAGCTTCGTCATCACGGTTGGGCTCCGCCCCAGAGCGTCCTTCTTTTCATCGACTCCACGGTTATACTCTGCCACCGTCTTCTTGAAGACGTCGACCGGCACGCCCATCTTCTGCGCGAGTTCATCGAGCGTCTGGCACTTCCAGGCCTCGCCCGCTTTGATCGAAGCCTCGCAGCGCAACTTCGGACCGCCGGGCATTTCATCCCAACCCTGCGAGTCAATCACAACAAAGGAGACGGGGTCAGGCTGTGCAAGGAAAGCGTCGCGAAGCACGTCCCGGCGGCGGTCCTCCGCCACAAAGCGCTTGCCGGCCTTGTTCACGAATATGAACCGTTTCACCACATTGAAGAAGGCCGAACGGGTCTTGTCGCCCAGCGGGGCGCCCGGGATGCACTGGATGTAGTCCATCCCCACGGTCTGAGCCCCGACATCCTCGGCATAGTCGATCATCTCGCCTGTGGCCCCAGGCTGATTGGTGGTCGTGAGGTTACGCATCCTGGGATCGTAGATGGAGCGCTTTGCGACATTTGCGCCAAAGCCTCCGGAGGCGATCACGACTCCGCAGCGGGCTTCAATGCGCTCTGGCCGCCCGTTGACCTTCGCCTCGACGCCAAGCACCCGGCCCGAAAGCTCCTTTTCACGCACGATCCCGGTCACCGGGGCGTTGGTGATAATTTTGACGCCCAGCTTCTCGGCGCGGGCCGAAAGAGCCTCGATATAGGCCATTCCGGCAGCTTTTTCCGGCACATGAGCCCGAGGATAAAGGCCACCATAGATCTGGTAGACATAGGGCTTGAACTTCACGCCGAGGCTCTCGAGCCAGTGCAGGCTCTCCAAAGCATGGCTCGTTAGCTCATTCACCAGTTGCGGATTGGCTCGACCGTCGCCTGCGGCCAGTGTTTGCTGCGCGTGTTTTGCGGGGCTGTCCTCGACGCCCAGTTTCTTCTGCAGAACCGGATCGGCTGCGTTGTAACCGCCGCCAGAAATAATAGTGTTTCCGCCAATAATGCCGAGTTTTTCAAGCACGAGAACCTTTTTGCCGGCTTCGGCAGCCGTGACAGCCGCCGCAAGGCCCGCTCCTCCTGCTCCAACCACCACGACATCACAGCTTTGCGTCCAGCGCGAGGACTTTCTCTGCGCGGCGTTTGCCGCACCGCTTCCCAAGGCCGCCATTGCAGCTGCTGCTGCACCAAGGAAATCTCTTCTTTGTATTCCACTCATTTCTTTTCCTTTAATCCTTTGAAGCCACAGGCCAAATCCCCTGCATGGATTGATTTTATCCGCCGAAAGTATTAAATTCAATTAACATTTTTCTATCTATTAATAAATAATATTTAACTATTTATTCCATGGCCTCCGATCTCCCTCATCTCAATCTCGAACAGCTTCGAATTTTCCAATGCCTCGCCACGGCGGGAAGCGTTTCCGGGGCCGCTCGGAATCTCTGCGTGACCGGGCCTGCCGTTTCCTACGGCATCCGGCGGCTCGAAGAGCGTCTTGGCGTACGGCTTTTCCGCAGGGAGGGACGCTGCAATGTCCTGACGGAGGAAGGAAAAATCCTTTTACAGACCACCCGTGCCATGTTCTCCGAACTTGCTGCAGGACAAGCCCGACTCGATGCGTATCGGTCCGTTCAAAGCGGCACCGTGCGATTCGGAGTACCTGAGATGCTTATGCACCGGCTGATGCAGCCGGTGCTGCAGGAATTCCATGCGGACCATCCCGATGTAGGAATAGAGGTAAAAGCGGAAAACCATTTCAACCGTCTGCTCGACGACCTCCGGAAGGGCTTAACGGAGTTCATGCTGGTCACGCTTCCCGACGGCTACAGCCCGGGCGAGGAATTCGAAGTCACCGAACTAGGTCGGTTTAGCTACAGCTTTGCCGCGAGCCGCAGTTTATTTCCTGAGCTTCAGCATCCGAATGTCCTTCTAGAGGAAATCGCAGCCTGCCCGCTCATCACGCTAAACCAAGGGCACATCGCTCGTGAAGCACTGCACCGGGCATTTGAGGGAAAAGGAATCGCTTTTCAGCCTCCGTTTGAATGCGAGTCCATGTCGTTGATTGAGGACTTTACCCGAGCCGGGCTGGGGTTGGGCTTTGTGATCACCGGTTGCGTGGAAAGTCTGCCGGAAGATGAGGACGTGTTCGTGCTTCGAATGGACCGGCCGCTAGTCGAGGGCTCACTCGTTCTCGTGCGCCTCAAAGGCCGCGGATTGTCCCTAGCGTCTAAAGTGTTCCTGAGCGTTCTGGAAGCGTTCAGGTCCAGCCGTTCAGATTCTGGCACCTAAAAATTAAATGTGCTTAAAATACCTTATTTTCTAATTAATTTCTCTCAACATCCCCCCTTTTTGAATCTATTGTTATTGGTTCAAATTAAATACAACTCAATCTGCAACCATTTTGCATAGGATTACCAGTTCGTTCACAACCTCTAACCCGGTTTTTTTATGAACGATAAGAAATTAATGAGATCTTTTAAAATAAATTCAATGAGGTATAAGCAAAAAAAGGTTCTTCATGGTATACCGGGAAAAGTTGGTACCCACAGCCCTGATTCCAACACAGCGGTATAGTCTGGAAGGCTTCTCCATGGAGACAGGTTCCTTCCGGGGAAAATTGACTTGATTTTCAGTACAAAATACTCAAAGTCTCTGAAGCCGTATGCCATTCGCTTGAGCACTTTGATCGCATTGTTCGCTCCTTCAAGGGAGCCGGTACCCCGTTTGAACTTCCCGGCATTGACAATGCCTTCTGCGCGGCGGCGCCCCGTCTGTTTTCGACCGGTCCGGTAACAATGCCCTGCGGCTCGCCGCTCGCGCCCAGCTTATCTCCACGGCGATAAGCCGCTTCTAAAAAGGCTCACAGAGCTTGGCTAAAGCATGTCTTCGAGTTGCTGGCTCAACTGCAGGAGACACGCAGCGAAGCCACCCTTTCAGAACTATTGATCAACCTCTGAGGAACATGGAAAAGGCGCCTTCCAGGTCAAAATGCAGAAGGCCCGGCGCGGCTTCCTTCCCCTGATGAAACGGAGTCCGACCGGAAGCAACCGCCCGGTCAACAGGAACCTTTTCTGCCCCTTTCAGAGCAGGCAGGGATCCTGTCGTCGGCCAGTTTTGAGAAGCTGTCAGAAAAAACGGTACACGATGTTCATATTACCGCCCGCACCGCGATGCTGCCCTGCGTACGCATGAGCGGCGAGATCCAGAACCCACGGGCCTTTCGTCCATTTTCCTCCCACCTCGAAGCGTGCACTGCTGCCTCGTATGTCAGCATTCCGGATGGGGACTTCGTCAGCCAGACCCGAAGCCTTTCCGTCGAATTCGTACTCATAGGCCAAACCGGCGAAATACAGACTGTCGCGGCCGGCATGATTCCATTGTCCGCCGAGGCGCAGCAGGCTGCTGTTTGCTCCATCCAGCCGATAAGTGCCTGCGGCACGGAAAACATCGCTGCCAAGATGAGTATAAAAATAGCGCCCGTATAGGTCGACGCTGTCGTCTCGGGCCACCTCCAGAGTTTTGCCCAAGCCGAAGTGAAAAGCCCAGTAACGGCTGTGCGTATTGTAGTCATAGCCGTTTCCTTCCCCATCCACAAGAGCATGACGGGACTTGTTCTTCAGCCGGCCTGTGCGCAGAGAACCCTCTGTGAAAATCTGGTTCTCCCACCGGTGCTGGCCGAAGAGACCCGCACCGCTGTAGTCGATTTTTCCGTGCCCGCTGCGACCCGCGTCGTAACTGTGATAGTTTCCATGGCCGTAATCAAAAAACAACGCGCAGATGCCCTCGCCGCCTCGGGCAGTCGCAAAACGAGCCCCCAGGCCGGCATGCCCGTTGTACAAGTCGGTTCTTAAATGGCTACCGGTGTCATAGCGGTTCGCGCCGCCCATGGAAGAAACAAAGCCATACAAAGCGTTCTTCTCGTCCCTGGCAGCTCTGAGGTCCCGGACCACCAGGTCGCTGCCCTCGATCAGTGCAGTCAGACCCGCCTCGTGCCCCATCACGGTCATGTGAGTCTGCTTCTGGGGCTGGGGCTTGGAGAATGTATCCTTCAGGTCGATCGAATACTGAATATTCCCATTCTGAAGATAGGCCCTGCCGCTGCCCTCAAGCGTCGTTCCGACAGTGTATTTTAGGGACTCTCCGCTCAGGCTTTTTTCCGTCAGGTTCTCAGCCCGGCCGTTGGCATCGAGCAACGTCATAGTGTTCGTACCTTCCTTCAGATCCGAGAGGGATTTAAACGTAAGGCCGGAGGTTTCAATTCTTGCCTCTGCGAAGTCGTAAGTCACATCCCGTTCCAGAGTGAGAGGAGTCTTTCCCCACTCGATGTTGCCAAACGAAACGGAGCTCACCTTCACGTCGCCAGTTTTAAGGACGATGTTGCCGTTTAAAGTGGTTCCCTTTCCGAGGAAGCTGCCGGACAAAACGGCTCCCTCCTTTCCCAGACTGTAGGCGAAAGCCACGCCCCGTCCGCCGTTTCCGTCCTCGAGAGTAACGTTTTTGTCAGGACCCGCGTCGCTGTACTGCGTTACGGCGTCATCGACCAGGATGGTTTCGCTGTCAGGTCTGGCCGGCGAGGCCTGATCAAACGACAGACGGCTGATATCCACCGTTGTCTGGGTCAGATCCATAGCCTGCTTTACCTGAAGCATGGTTTTGCCCCACTGTCCTTCATAGAGCTCCATGCGGTCAAAGAAAGCTACGCTGTTGACCATATTGCCTTCCGGATTGTCCCATACTGCCGCCGCGGAACCGTTGTACCCGATGCGCAGGGTATTACCGGACCCCCGGGGCTTTGTCCCTCCGGCAGACAAGGCGCCATAGATATCAGCGTCACTCAGATCGGCTGTGCCCGTGATGTTGATGGAGTTATCGTTTGCCGAGCCGCTCGAACTGTACGCGGCAATCACAACAGAACGATTCTTCAGTTCGGGCACCGGCACCAAATTCTCAGATTCCGTGATATTGCGAGCTTCAAGCGCTTCCCGGGCAGCGTCAAAGCGGACTGCGGACTGGCCTCCGATAGTGACCGTATTGCCGGAAGCGTCTCCCTCGGCCAGCCCGCCAACCACGATACCGGCCGTGCTGTCTGTGACGTCGACGGAATTGCCCCGGGCATTCCCCGTGCTGAGGGCTGCGCTGCCGAAGAGAGCGACGGAGCCTCCCAGCAGATGCAGAGAATTGGCAAAAGCCGAAGCCTCAGAGGAACTCCCGCTCATGGTCACTGTGAGAGCTGCCCCGGCAAAGCCTGATTCCAGGCTCACCTGATTTCCGGAAAGTTCGACTGCCGACAGCCCCTGATCGCTTAGCTCCACGCCCACGGCAAAAGCTGCCTGACTGCCTCCGGAAAGTGAAAGCTGGTTGTCCTCGGCACGGATGGCGGTCTTTTGTGCAGAGCGATTATTCTGAATTACGACCGCCGTGACGCCCGCTTCTGCGCGACTTGCGCCAGAAAGAAAGACCGCATTTTGTTTCGCGTTGAGCTCTGAGGCCGAGTCAGACCCGTAAAGGTATTCGCCGATCGCCGAGCCCTTGGCAACCGAACCTTGATCCAGGATCAGGGTATTTTTATTGAAATTTTCCTTTGCGCCGTATACATAGTCTTGAATCAGATAGCTCCCAACGGTGCTGCCGGCAAAGGACAGCCGGTTTCCTTCTGAAACGGCCGAATCCGCCTCATAGATGTTCGAGCCGAACACAGTGCTCTGGATTTCCGCGCTGGAAAATTCCGCCGTATTTTGCGACAGGACGAGGCTACTGGATTTCCCGTACCTCTGATAAGTTCCGGAATAGGAACCCACCGTACTTGAGCTGACGGCGGCCGTATTGGCAGAGATTACATTCTCGCTTTCTTCATGGGGCGAGTACAAATGAATATGAGTGAGCTCGCCGATCCTGCTGGAGTCCACAACCAAAGCGTTTTTCTTGGCAGTAAATGAAGAACGGTCACGTCCGTTGCTGTTGTCCGTAATGTCGTAAACCGACACGACCTCCCCTGCCTGGGTGTTGCGGATGGTCAGGACATTGTCCCCCGCAGTCACACGGCCCATGGAGCCTGCGTCCTCCGCTGCGCCAAAAGATGGCTCGACATAAACGCCAAAAACCGTCCCGACCCGACTCGTCTTCTCCTCCCTGGTCCCGATTTCCAGAGCATTGCGGAGCAGAGACACGCTGCCTGAAGGACTTTTGCTCTGGGTCTCCACCCGAACGCCCTCCACCAGCGATGTGCTGTCATGGTCATAAACGTAAAACCGGTTGTCAGCGGCCTGCACCCCCCAAGTCGGGTCCACCGGATCGCGGGAGGTCACCCCGATCAGCGTCTCGCCTTCCCGTTCGCCCTGAGATACCGTGCTTGTGTTGCCGCTGAGGCTACTGCCGGCCGTAGCGGTCCCGGACAAGGCTGCGAACACCATTAAGAGCCCAATGCGGATTTTCCGTTTTTCCCCGATTTTTTTCATAATCATTTCAGACCTTCAAAAAAGCATGCGTACGGCTCAGTAAAGACCGGATACATGCCCGCATGGCTCGAACGCGATCCTCGGCAACGAAGCGCTCAAGGAAATGCATGTTTAGATATCAGCTGTCTTGAAAAAAATTTTAGTAAGTTAAATAAAATTGACAAATGAACGTTGCTTTCCTTGAAAAGGGAGGCACATTTAGCCCCCTATGTCAATTTGTTTATTTTCGGCAACAAAAATCCATGGCTGTTTTAAACCAGCCATTGTGATTCTCAATAACCAGAAGCTCCCTAAGCCGCTTTTTGAATTCGAGGTTCGATCGGGAAGTGAAACAATTTACGTTGTGTATTCGGACAGGCACACATCCGGATTCGGGGACTTCTGTTGCCCTCCCCTACGCCGATTAAAAGGTCTGGGCCATTCACTTCAATCTGGTCCGATTCCAGTCCCAAGTATTTTTTCAGGAATCACAGCATAGCCTCCGCAGAAGCTGCCGCCCGTCGAAGGGTTTAAGGAATCGGCCGAATTCACGAATTCAGTCTTGCAACCTATGTTGGGCTTACCGAGTAAGCTCTTCCCAATCGGGGTCAAATGGGTTCATTCACAGAAAGTCTCATCCCCCGATACTCATATAGCCCTTTGCAGGGCTATATGAGTATCGGGGGAGTCTCGAGAGCGGGAGGCTCCTTCCGAGGCTTTTTGGGACAAAGGCCTCGGAACGGAGACGCCCGCTGGCGGCATGATCCGGCGCTTTCAGCGAAGGTTCAGATGCGCCTTGATCTTGTTAAGCTCGGCCTTGAGGGACTCGTAGCCGGCCCTAAGGGCCTTCACTTCTTTGTCGGCGGCCTCAAGTCTCATGTTGGAGCTCTGAAGCTTCGCCTGCAGATCGCGGTTCTCGTTGGTGAGGGTGCTCACGCGCTCGGCCACATTGAGTTTCGTCTTGTAGCGAGCGGTCGAGTTATCGCCGAACCGGTAGGAGACCCCGAGGTTCCCCATCACGTCGTTTCCCGAGGCGATGGAGCCGCCGAGCGAGAAGAGCAGGTTCGGAGTCGGCCTCACGAAAAACCCGAAGGCGGTTGCAGCCGCTCCATGATAACCGCCCACGCCCGCGGAGACCGTCACCAGGTGGTCCTCGTCATATTCCAGAGGATGAAGCGCTGCCAGCGCCGCGGCGTTCGCGCCTGCCTTCTTCACCTTGCGGTCGAGCTCCTGGGTCGCACGGTTGAGCTGCGTGATGGAGTTCGAGTTCGCCTCGACCGCCTGGTTCGTTGCATAGAGTTGCGATCCGTTCACCGCGTCGGTGCTTGTGGTGGAAACCTCGCCCGGAGCCACGTTCGTGATCCGAAGGCCCTGGGCGTTGATTCCGTTTTCGCTCAGGTAGGCGTTGGCGTTTACGACTGCCCGAGCGGCCGCTGCGTCAAGCGATACCGTGTAGTCCTTGGTGCCGATCTCATTGTCGGAGGAGGTTACGACAACGTTCTGACCCGCCGCCACGCGCGACTGGGTATCCTTGAGTCCCGTGACGCTCGCGGTTGTTCCATCGTTCATTGTGAGGGTCGCCGTACCGCTACCCTTGTCGTCATAAGATGCGGTTCCTGACGCGACATAGGTGTTCTTCAGACCAGTGACATCTGCCTTCGATCCGTCGTTCATCGTGAGAGTCGCCGTGCCGCTGCCCTTGTTGTCATAAGACGCAGTTCCGGACGTGACATATGTGTCTTTGAGGCCTGTGACCGTGGCTGTTGTCCCGTCCTGGTGCGTGAGCGTGAGGGTTCCCGCGCCGTTGCTGGTGTAGGAGGCGCTGCCCTCCTTGACATGCATGTCTTTGACATCGACGGTATAGACCGTGTGGTTGTCTGTTTTATCGGCGGACGGAGTGACCTTCACCAGATCGCTACCGGCCTTCACCTCGGTTTTCGCTGCCGCGACTGCAACGGTCGATGCGATGCCGGAAACCGAGTAGGTGCTTCCGTCGTTGCGTGTGAACACAAGCGAGCTGCTGCCGGAGTCATAGGAGGCGCTTTTCGTGTAGGTGTCCTTCAGGCCCTCAATGGTGACGGTGGAGCCGTCGTTCTGGGTGAGGGTGATCTTGCCCGTGCCGTTGCCCGAGGCATCGTACGAAACCGATCCGGAAGCAACGTAGGTGTTCTTCAGGCCCGTGACGCGTGCCGTCGACCCGTCGTTCAGCGCCAGGGTCGCCGTGCCGTTACCGTTGCCCGAGGCATCGTACGAAACCGTTCCGGAAGCAACTGCCCGGTCCTGGATCTCGTACTTCGTGCCGTTGATGGAAAGCGAGGTGAGCTTGTCAGGCGAAGTCGTGGTCGCGCTCGCGGGATTGGCAGCGACCAGGGAGCCCGCATTGACCGAGAAGGAAGAGGTTGTTCCGTCTGAGGTCGAACCGGAAATCACGATCTTCAGATCGTCTCCGCTGCCCCCGGTCCCGCCGCTGTTCGCAATCGAGATCGTTCCCGGGACATCGGCCCCGCCGTTCGTGGTAAGGCTGATCACGCCGCTCGAGACCCCGCTCGAAGAGTCCGTCGCCGTGGAAAAATTCAGGTGAGCGATATTGTCCTTGTGGACTTTTTCGATATTGTTTTCAAGAATCGAAACCGCTTCGTTGAAATCCGCCACCGTCATCGAGGACATGCTGACCGGCAGCGTCTCATCGTAAAGATCGCCGCCCCAGTATGAATAAATGGTCCCCGAGGAATCCGTGGAGGTGAGCAGGATTTCGTTGTTCTGGCCGTAGACGTTGCCTTGATAGATTTCCTTCCCGCCGTTGATGACGAAAATCCCGGTTTCCGCAGTTTGAGTCGATGCATTGAGTATGGAATAGAGCTTCCTCGGGTTCACAGAAGAAAGCTCCCCGTCCGTGCTGTAATACTTGTAGAGTCCGTCGCTCTGGTCGTAATACAGGGTCCCCGCCGTGGGAGAGGGCGGCATGGAGGAAACGGTCGTGGCGGTCTTGAAATAGGTACTGTAATTGGTTTTCCCCGCGTTAACGACGCTGTTCCCTTCATAAATAATCATGTCCCAGTCGGAGCGCGCGTGGATGCCCGCGTTCGTCGAGGCCGTGAAATTGGTTTCCGAAGCGCTGAACAGGTGGTCGCTGTTAAGCGTCGTGATTCCGTTGTCCGCGGAAGCGAGCTGCGTGCTGTAGAGAATGCCGGCCTTCTGGGCGTCGGTCGCGTCAGCGTTGGCGATGACGACGATTTTGGTGTTCGAAGAGGGCGTAACAGCCGCGCCGCTGCTGTTCGTTCCCTCCCAGCGGTAGCCTTCCTCAACTTTCATGGTGAAGCCGTCGCGAACCCAGTAAGTGCTCGAACCTACCGTCTGCTTGTGGTAGGAGTAAGTCGTCGTCGCTTTTGTCGTCGGATCCGTGGAAGCATAAGTCAGTGTTGTACCATCTTTTGAAAAAGTATAAGAAGCGTTTGAGAGTGTCTTACTGAGAGCTTCGATCTGTTTTTGCAAATCCGTGCTGTCCATAAGGACCGCGTACTGATAGTAGGTCGCCGCAGCAGCATTGGCCGCTGAGGCGCTGGGCATTTCACCGAAACAGACGCCGAGAATCAGAGCGGCGGCGAGGGCTTTATACGTCATTGCCGGTCGGATAAGTGAAGACGAAGAAAACCGATGCTGTTCAGAAGCATAACTTTTTTCTTTTGACATTAGAGCAGGGAAATTAATAACTGTTAAATTAAAAAGATAGAAGCAATTATATCGGCAAAGGCCCGATGTCGAGAGAGTCGTTCTGATTAAGGAAAAAACGTTAGAAAGCCCGGAGTACCTGCAAAAAATCCCGCATTTCCGACCCGAAGACCTGCCGGAACCCACCGATCCCGAGTCAGCCGGGCAAGATCAGGAAATGCAGTTATAAACAAAAAGATAAGAATTCCGCAGTATCCGGTGCAGGGCGCAGCGGGACAGGGAGAAAGAAGACCCCGGCAAGGCCTGAAAAGAAGCGGCGCCGGCCGCTCGGAGTTCGTCAAGAGAATTAACTGACTTTGCAGGAAAGCCTGCCTCGGGCAGGTCTCAGACTGCGGAAGCACGCCGCGGACTCAAACGGTCTTCCGGAAAAAAAGCGGCAGGCCAGGACGGCCTGCCACTTTAAAGCCGCTCCATTTTGGAAATTTTAAGGAATCAGAGCTTCTTTTCCTGAGAAAGGATGTTCTTCACTGCGATGCGGGCCGAGTTAATCGCGAAGGACGAGGCCGTGCCTTCCCCCACTCGCAGGTCGTAGCTGTCGCCGTAGACGCCGCCTGCGTCATGGCCCAGAGCATAGAGTCCCGGGATCACCTTCTCATTCTTGTCGACGACCTGGAGGTTCTCGGTTACCTTGACGCCGTTGAGAGACGTGAGCGTGTGCAGTTTCCCTTTAAGGATGTAATACGGACCCTGGGAAACCGCGCGGATATAGTAGCGGTCCTTGCCAAACTGCGTGTCTTTTCCGGATTTGGCGAACTTCGTCATATCGGCAGCGGCGCGCTTCACGTTGCTGGGATTGAGCCCCGCCTTCTTTGCCACTTCCTCGAGCGTCGCGCCCTCGAACACGTCGCCGCGCTTCACGCCGTTTTGGATCATCCGCGGCAGCTCCTTTGCCACCTGATGGCGCTGGATGAAGTTACCGCAGGGGTTGAGATAGCCCTTGCCCTTGGTGCCGAGCTCCTTCACGAAGGCGTTGTCAAAGAGGATGTAGGTCCACTCGCCCGCGCGCAGGATGGCGTTCGAGGCGACCGGCCAGTCGAGCGTGAGCTGCTCGTTGAAGAAGCGGTTGCCGGCGCCATCGAGATAGAGCTGGCTCTGGCGGAAGATCGCGCGCAGCTCCTTGTTCGGACCGTTGCAGATCGCCTCGCCAGGCAGCGGATTGAAGGCCCCGTTGATCATCATCGGGCCCATGTTGTCGCCCACGGCGCCCGCCGAGAACGCCATTTCAATGCCGTCGCCGGTCCGGCCCGGCGCTCCGGACGGCACCAGATCCTGGCCGGTGAATTCCTTGACCAGCTTCGGATTGAAGTTGTACCCGCCGGTCGCAAGCAGCACGTACTTCGCATTCACCGTCACCTTCTCGTGGGTTTTCAGGTCTTCGGCCTCGACTCCGGAGGCGCGGCCGTCCTTCATCAGGAGCTTTTTGCCGGGGGTCTGCAGCAGCAGCCTGCCGCCGTGCTTTTCAAAGGTCTGCACCATAGCGGCGGGCAGCGATCCCGCCTTCGGGTAAATGTGCCAGGTGAGGTTCTTGTTGCCGGCCCACACGGACTTCACTTCCTTCCAGTGCACGCCGTGATCCCACACCCACTGGATCGTTTCCGGGGATTCATCGATGAAGCGCTTCACAAGAGGCGCGTTGATGCGCCAGTGGTGGTATTCGCCCATGCGGTTGAACTCTTCGAGCTTGGTGAGCTTCACTCCGGCCTTCTTCTGCATGAAGGACTCGACGGCAAAGGAGCCCTCCATGAAGTTACCTGCGCCGCCGGCGAAAGCGTTCTTTTCAAGCAGCACGGTCTTCAGGCCGGCCTCCTGGGCGCTCGCCGCGGCCACGGTGCCGGAAGCGCCGGCACCGACCACGACGACGTCGGCGTTGATGACCCGGTCGGCGACCGCCGGGAAGGCAAAGGCCATGGCGACCGTCATGACTGAAAGCGTGCGAAGCAGTTTCATCTCTTCTCTCCTTTGAATGGAAGAGAGGGGCCCCCATCCTCTTGTTTTCAATGGGTAAGCTCATCTCTTCCTTTTATCCTAGGAGAAAAGATAGTTAAGATAAATAGCCATAAACAAAACACTTTGTTTCTTTAAACAGAATAATAGCCATGGATCTCCTGTCCCTTCTTCCGGTTTTCATCCGGGTCGCCCAGACCGGAAGCTTCACGCGCACGGCGGACAGCCTGGGGCTATCGAGGCCCGTTGTGACCCGCTCGATCCAGAGTTTGGAAAAGGAGCTGGGGGTGCGGCTTTTTTACCGCTCGACGCGCTCGGTCACCCTCACCGCCGAAGGCAGGGAGCTGCTCGATCAGGCCGAGGACCTGATGCTGCGGACGAGGCGCCTCGTCGAAAGCCTCCACCGCAGCCCCGGCGAGCCGCTCAAGGGCCGCATCCGCATTTCCTCTTCCGGCATCATCGCCTGGGCCTTCCTGCAGCAGATCGTGACGGATTTTCTCGCTGAAAATCCGGGCGTCTCGATCGAGCTCATCACGGCCGACCGCGACATGAACATCCCCGGGGAAGGGATCGACCTCGCCTTCAAGGTGGGAGACCGCCTGAAGGCGGACGTGATCGCCCGCAGGATCGGCGTCGTGAGAAACATCCTCTGCGCATCTCCCTCTTACTTCAGGGGCCGCCCCGTCCCCGGCGAACCGGACGATCTCCGGGACCACGTCGCGCTCGTGAACCTCTACCTCGGAGAGCGCTTTCGGCTCACAAACTCGAAGGGGGAGACGAGGATCATAGAAATGAAGGGGCGGTACCTCAGCAGCAACTCCCTTCTGATCTTCAACGCGTGCCTGCACGGCGCGGGCATCGCCATGCTGCCTTACGAATTCGCCCTGCCCTACATGGCGCGCGGTGAGCTGCTCCAGGTGCTGCCCGACTGGGAAGCGGACAAATACGGCTTTTACGCCCTTTACTACGATACGTCCCTTTCGCGGCCCGCCCGGCGTTTTCTGGAAAAGGTCACGGGCGTCCTCCAGACCGTGGGCGGCCGCGTCTACGACATCCGCGTGCGAGCGAAGGACAGGCTGGTCGGCTCCGGAAAAATCGAGTAGGAGGCGGGCGGTTCGCCCTACATCAGTCCGACCTCCGGCCGGATCACCTCCGCGCCCGTGTCTATGCCCGACTTAAGCATCCGGTGGATCAGCGATATGACCCGCCTGTCCTTGATCCGCGCTGACAGCTTCCTGATGAGTCGGCTGTGGTCCACGGTGTCGAAGAACTTGGCGAGGTCGATGTCCACCGCTCACTTGAACCCGGCATCGGCATGGCCGATGCACCGGAGGATCGCGTCAGACGCGCCCCAGTTCGGCCTGAAGCCGCAGCTCGAGTCCGAGCACCTGCGCCACAGCCTGCTGGGCAAGCCGGTCGAGGGCTGTAGGGATTCCAAGATCTCTCCCTTTTTTTGGTTTAGGAATGGTCACCCGCTTCACGGGGGAGGGGCGGTAACGCCCCTCGCGCACCGCGCTCGTGAGTTCGCCCGGGTGGCTGACGATGTAGTCCCGAAGCTCTTCGATCCTCATCCCGTTCACGCCGGAAGCCCCTTTGTTCGACTCGACCTGCTTCAGGGCGAGCAGAAGGTTGGAGGGGCTCAGTATCCTCTCGCGCGTGATGCCCGAAAAGTCGGGCTCAGCATGTGTCGTCTCTTCCTTCGCTATGACGGTCTTTGCGCCCTCCCGGCATTTTTCCCCGTTCCGCGGGTATCCGGTGCCGGGCAGATGCTGGTTTTCTGCACCATAAGACTTTGCATCTCCGGGATGACACTCCGTTGGATTCGGGCCTTCGCCGGCTGCTGCTCCGGCTACTATGCCCTCTGCTGACTTCTCGCGGCAGGCTTTACTCCATGAGCCGAAAGGCTTCACGTTCGCGAGATCTCCTCGGGTAAGAACACGTTCTTTCCCGCCATGCATCCGCCGCATTGACACCTCGGAATCCGGACAGCTGGGGACTTCGCCTTGTCTAGCAGGCTCATCCTTCCTCGTATGCCTTATGCGGTTCCTGTTCGTCGGATCGGCGGTTTGCCTCGGGCTTCCTTCAGATTCCGCCTCGCGGCGGACACCCTTGCCTCCGGCTATGTGCTTGGTGCTGTCTCCTGCACTCGGGACTTTCACCCGTTAGAACGCGCTCATGCCGAGCGCACCCCGAGAAAAAAGGACGGCTTCGCATGAAGCCGTCCTTTTCCGGCGGTTCCGGCCCCGCGGGACCGGTTCTTTATTTTTCAGCCCGCGGCCGCTCTTGACGGCCCGGCAGCCCTCTCCGTCTTTTCCCGTCCTGTGAGCCGCGACTCCAGCCCGGTGACAACGGTGTACCGGCCAAGAATTTCACGCAGGAACTGCAGGAAATTCATGTACAGCTCCGCGCCGCGCAGCGACAGCCCGAAATGCTCGCGGTCTCCAAGCACCGTTTCCTGAATCCGGTCGATGCGCTCATTGAGCGCATGCAGCTTCAATTGAAACTCGCTCTTGTCACCGTGCCGCACGGCCTTTTCGAGCGGCTGCTTCAGCGCCACGAGATCATGGGCAACAGCCTGAAGCTCCGTGGCGAGATCTCCGGAAAAAATCCTGTGCCGGTTCGCGACATGATCCCGGGCTAGCGAGACCGTGCGGATCAGCGACGAAGCCGCCTCCTTCATGCCGGTGCAGGACCTGTAATAAAAGTACTTGGAGTCCGCACTGTCATAGCCTTCCGTATCGGCCGGCATGGCATAGTAAAGAGCACGGTCATCGGAAATGCGGTCGCGCTGCTCGGAGGCGAGATTCACCGCTTTTTTCAGCCCGGGCAGATTGTCCGAAAGGAAGGAGTCCACAGTCAGTGCAAAAAGATCCGCAGACCGTCCGAAATTGGCCGGAATCGATTTTTCGAGCTTTGTGCGGATACCGTCCGGGCCGCTGAGCGCCACAACCTCGCGGTCCATTTCCTTTTCCCGAGAACTCTTTACGTTCGTCTTGAAGATGATGAACAGAACGAGCGCCATTAGGACCAGATACGCAGCAAAACCGCCCAGGTTCACGATAGAAACCATCACGGCAGCGGCGATGAAGGCGCTGAAGGCAGTCACGAACCAGCCGGAAATCACCGTGATGACACCCGAAACCCGGTAGACCGCAGTTTCCCGATCCCAGGCCCGGTCGGCAAAGGACGAGCCCATCGCCACCATAAAGGTGACGTAAGTGGTCGACAGAGGCAGCTTGAGCGAGGTCGCCGAAGCAATCAGAATCGCTGAGACAATCAGATTGAGCGAGGCGCGGATGTAATCAAAAGGCAGAGCCTCCTCGCCCTTCTCAAACACTTTCGGCTCAAACCTGCGGTTGATTCCGCGCTGAATACCCGCCGGCACGAACGCGTGGATCAAATCCCCCAGAGCCATGCTCCCGCGAACGACGGCCCGCCCCAGAGGAGTGGCTCCAAATTTTTCTCGAGTTCCGTTCGAACTCGCCGACAGGTTCACGGAAGTTTCGATCACCTTGCGGGCGCTCTTTGACAGAAAGAGCGTAGCCACCATGACAACGCCCGAGAGCAGCAGAAGCAGCCCCGGGGCCGGAATGGCTTCAGCCAGCCCTCCCATCATAAAGCCGGAAGGATCTGCTCCGCCCGCAGCCTCAAAAATATGCGCCGCGTCGAGCGCCGCAATCGGAACGCCTACGAAATTAACAAGGTCATTGCCTGCAAAGGCAAAGGCCAGGGCGAACGTTCCTGCGAGGATGACAAGGCGAAAAACGTTGAGATGGAACAGCATCATGCCGATCTGCAGCAAAATTGAGCAGACCACGAAGATGCCAAGCACGACCATTGATCCGTTGACGCGGAAAAATTCCAATACCTCCGGCGTCATGAAGGACGCGCCTTTTGCTCCCTTCATCACGAGGAAATAAAAAATCATCGCGAGCGAAAAGCCGCCGTATATGCCTCCCAGCTTTCGGAAGATGAGGTCATAACGGAAGGAAAATACGAGGCGCGTCACCCACTGAACGAGAGCTCCGGCTACAAAGGCGACGACGACAGACACCAGAATGGCGGAGATCATCCCGAACGCCTTGCCGCTGTTGAGATAGTCGCCCAGCGCGGAGAGCCCCTCGCCCATGCCGATCAGGCGATTTGCAGCCATGCCGGCTCCGGCTCCCAGCAGCTCAAAGACAATCGAGACAGTGGTCGAGGTCGGCAGTCCCATGCGGTTGAAAGCGTTGAGCAGGATAACGTCGGTCACCATGACGGCGAAGTAGATCGCGATCACGTCCGAGAAGGAGAACATCGCGGGATGGAAGACGCCGCTGCGGGCAATCCCCATCATGCCGCCGGAGAATGTGGCGCCCAGCAGGACGCCCACGCCCGCCACAGTGAGGATCACCTTGAATGGGGCGATCCGGGACCCCACCGCTGAATTCAGAAAGTTGACGGCGTCATTGCTGACGCCCACGAAAAGGTCTATCACGGCCAGCAGTGCCAAAAAGCCGAGAACGACCCAGAAGAAGATGTCCATTTGTCACCAGCTGCAGGATTGTTGAAATAGGGAAGAGGGCCTGAGAGTGTGAAGCCGCTCGTCCACGCTGTAAGTATGGAAAAAACCTGTGTCGGGATTGTTGCTGGAAGATGACAGAAAGATGACGAAAATATGTCAATTTGATGACAAGGGGAAAAAAGCCTTCGAAAGAGCAGCCATCCACTTCCCGGGACTCGCCGCAGCCGGGCGCTCCGGCCCACTGCTCTCCCGCACCCTCCCTTCCGGCCCTGTGAATTTCAGGGAGAACGACGGGAAAAACTACGTCATCTTAATGTTCGGAATGTGAGCCCCTTCAACATTCACTCTGCAGAGAGTCATATGCAAAAGAGAGCCCTTTCCTCCTAAAACACCTGCGGTCCCGAAGCAAAGAAAATTTTCAACTTGCAGCGGTTGTACGTTGTGCGTTGCTCCTCGCAACGGGAGTCGGACTCCTCGCGGGTCCGAGGCAGGCTTTTGCGGACGCGGACAAAGCCTACGCAGCTGGCGACGGCGCGGCGGCGAACAGCTCCAAATCGACCGCCCTCGGCTCCGATTCGAGCGCCACGGGAACTTCGTCGCTGGCAATCGGCGGCGCCACGGCCAATGGCAACTACACCATCGTGATCGGCGATTCCGCCCAGGCTTTGGAAACCGGCAGCCCCCTACGACAGCTCGGCTGCCATCGGCTACAAGGCGTACGCTGACGGCGAGTGCGCCATCGCACTCGGCAGCTCTTCTAAAGCCGCGGGAATGGATTCCATCGGCATCGGTTTTGGCAACCAAGGCCAGGGCGCCACGGGATCAAATTCCATCTCGATCGGCGTCCGGTCAACCGCAAGCGGCGAATACAGCGTCACCCTCGGCCAGGACAGCACGGCCTCAGGCACACTCAGCATTGCGATGGGAGACGCTGCAAATGCAACCGGCAGTTATGTCCACGCCGTGGGCTGCTTGTCAAAGACGAGCGCTAATTCAGCCATCGCCATGGATAATCAGGCGGAAGCCGCCAGCAACAATGCTGTATCGCTGGGCGAGCGGGCGAAAGCTGCCGGAGGAAACAGCACCGCTTTGGGCGCCGAGGAGAATGCTGGCGGATTTAGCAGCATCGCAGCCGGCTATCAGTCGGCTGCATCCGGAAACTACTCCATGGCACTGGGCCAGCAGTCCGTGGCAAGCGGCGCTTCCTCCCAGATGTTCGGCTACAACGCGACCGCAAGCAGCGAGGGAAGCCTCGCAAAACATACCGCTCGGCATGAAAGCGAACTCAATGCCGTCAAGGCATAGCTGAGCGAACTGAGAGCGATAGTTATGAAAAACACCAGTAGAACCTGAGGCTTCCCCAGATACCCGGTCAGCCACTTAGGGCGGAGAAGCGGCGCCGGCAGAAGCAGTGGGAACAATCCCGCTGCTTCTTTTTTTGCTGGAGCCCCTGCCGGCTTTTTAATAGAAAGGCAGTCCTGCTGGCGCGGCCTCTGCCCGCCGCGCCCCGGAAAGAGCCTGGCGGTACTCAGACAGTGCTCTGGAGTTTCTCTCCGGTCCCTTTTCTCTTGGGAAGCAGGGTCTGCGCTCGAAGCGGCTTTGACCGCGCTGTTTCAGGCCGATGCCCGCGCGCTACGCTTCGGTAAAATGGCCTTTAACGGTTTAAAAACTGAAGCTTGAGAAACGATTTCTACCTCTCGCTGTTTGCGGACCTCCTTCATCCTTTTTTCAGTCAGACCCATTATTCCTGAATAAAAACATCGAGATGGAACAGAACTTTACCCTGATCTCCACCCTTGCCGCAGGCTTTGTCTTCGCGCTCGTCTTCGGCGTGATCGCCCAGCGCTTCCGCGTTCCTCCGCTGGTCGGCTACCTGCTTGCCGGCATCATCATCTCACCTGCGACCCCGGGTTACGTCGCCGATGTCGAGCTCGCCCACCAGCTCTCTGAAATCGGCATCATGCTGCTGATGTTCGGCGTCGGGCTGCATTTTTCGCTCAAGGACCTGCTTCGCGTGAAGGCGATCGCGATCCCCGGAGCCGTAGCCCAGATGGCGCTCGCGACGCTGCTGGGCATGGTCGTCTCGCACCTCTGGGGCTGGAGCTGGGGGCAATGCTTCGTCTTCGGGCTGTCTCTGTCGTGCGCCTCCACCGTGGTGCTTCTCAAGGCGTTGGATTCAAAAGGGATCCTGAAGACCATGGACGGCCAGATTGCCGTGGGCTGGCTCGTGGTCGAGGACATTATGACGGTGGTGCTGCTCGTGCTGCTGCCGCCGCTTGCCGCAGTGCTGGGCGGCAGCATCGGGACGAGTACCGCAATGACCGCGGAAGGTTCACAGCCCTTGTGGCTCATCTTTCTCTCGACGCTCGGGCGCGTCGCAGCCTTCATCGCCTTCATGCTGGTTTTCGGCAAGCGAGTGCTGCCGTGGCTGCTCTGGCAGGTCGCAAAGACAGGGTCGCGAGAGCTTTTCACGCTGTGCGTTCTTGCTTCGGCAATCGGCATCGCCTACGGCGCTTCGCTTGTTTTTGACGTCTCCTTCGCCCTCGGCGCCTTCTTCGCCGGCATGGTGATGCAGGAGTCGAAATACGCGCACGCGGCCGCGATCGAGTCGCTGCCGCTGCAGGACGCTTTCTCCGTCATTTTCTTCGTGGGCGTGGGCATGATGTTCGAACCCTCGATCCTCGTCTCCCAGCCTCTGCAGCTGCTGCTCACGCTTGCGATCATCATGCTCGGGAAATCGGCCGGCGCCTTCTTTCTCGTGCTGCTGTTCCGCAGGCCGCTGCACACTGCGCTCACGGTCGCCGCGGCGCTCGCCCAGATCGGCGAGTTCTCCTTCATTCTCGCAGGGCTTGGCGTCTCGCTGGGGCTGCTGCCCCGCGAGGGGATGAGCCTCATCCTCGCCGCGGCCATTCTCTCGATCGCTCTCAACCCTGTCGCCTTTGCGCTCGTGCCGAGCATCAAGGAAGGCATGAAGAAGCGCTGGAGCTTCGCGCTGGCGGCCGACCGACGGGCTGCCCGGGACTTCCGGCAGGAGCATGTAAAGGACGAAGAAAAGCGCAAGGTCATCATCGTGGGAGGCGCCGCGGCCGGGGCGGAGGTCGCCCGGGCGCTCAAGGCCGAAGGCGTCCCTTTCACGATCGTGGAGGACGACCCGGCGCTGATCCGGGAGCTTGAGCGCGAGGGGCTCAGCGTCACTCCGGGCCCGGCCGAGAGCCTCGGTACGCTCGCTCAGGCGGGCGTGCAGGACGCCTCGCTGCTGCTGGTCGCGATGCCAAACAGCATCCGCGCCATCCGGGCAGTCGGGGCCGCGAGGGAGCTCAACCCGGACCTGAAGAGCGCCGTCTTCGCGAAAAACGCGGCCGAGGCCGAGCGGTTCAGGGAAAACATCGGCATCAGCGAGGCCTTCTACGCTGAAAAGGAACTCGCGCGCGCGGCCGCGCGGTTCGCGCTCGAGCAGGCCGGACGCGCGAACCCGGAGGGAGCCGCCGCCCCGGGCGGGAAGCTCGCCCTGAGCTGAGGGCGCCGCGGGCCGCGCCGGACGCATCCCCCGCGGGGCAAGGGCCCCGGGCTCCCATAAAAAAATATCCTCCCCACCGGGGCCGGAGTGACCGTAGCCCCGAGGGGAGGATGCTGATTTTTACTTCTGCCTGGGGAAAAGAGCGGGCGGAACCCGCGCCGCTCTTTCGCACTTTCCCGGAAAAAGGGGAATCAGGCGGCCTTCTTCATCGCGTTCAGGGCCGAGCCCGCGCGGAACCAGGACAGCTGTTTCTCGTTGTAGGAGTGCGCAGCCTGGAAGCGGTCCTCGGTGCCGTCCTCGTGCTTGCAGACCACGGTGACCGTCTTGCCCGGGGCGAGCTCTTTCAGGCCCAGCACGGAGATCCGGTCCTTTTCACGGATCTTGTCGTAGTCCTTCGGGTTTACGAAAGTCAGCGCGAGAATGCCCTGCTTCTTGAGGTTCGATTCATGGATTCGGGCCAGGCTCTTGGCCAGGACCACAGAGACGTTGAGATAGCGCGGCTCCATGGCGGCGTGTTCGCGGGAAGAGCCCTCGCCGTAATTGTCGTCGCCGACAATCACGGAGTGAATGCCCTTGTTCTTATAGAGCCGGGCCGTCTTCGCCGGGGTCTCGTAGTCCTTGTTCACGACGTTCCAGACGCTCTGGCTGCGGCCGTTGAAGGCGTTCACGGCGCGCTCGAGCAGGTTGTCGGAAATGCGGTCGATGTTGCCGCGGTAAGGCAGCCACTTTCCCCCCGGGGAGATGTGGTCGGTCGTGCACTTGCCCTTCGCCTTGATGAGCAGCGGCAGATCCACGAAGTCCTTGCCGTCCCAGGCCGCGAACGGGGTGAGCAGGCGAATGCGCTCGGCGTTCGGGCTCACTTTGATTTCAATCTTCTTGAAATCCGGGATGACGCAGCCCTTCACGTTGGTGGCGAAGCCCTTCTTCGGCAGCTCCTCCCCGGTCGGGGCGGCCAGCTTGAAGCTCGCTCCGTTTGCGCCGGTGACGGTGTTCTTCAGGGGGTTGAAGCCCATATCGCCTTCGATGGCCATCGCGACTACCATTTCAGGGGAGGCGAGGAACGCCTGCGTCTTCTTGTTGCCGTCGTTGCGGCCGGCGAAGTTGCGGTTGAACGACTCGATGATGGTGTTCTTCTGCGAAGGATCGCCGATGTGGCGCTTCCACTGCCCGATGCAGGGGCCGCAGGCGGTGGTCATCACGGTGGCGTTGAGCTTCTCGAAGGTCTGCAGGATGCCGTCGCGCTTGAGGGTCTCGCGGATGCGCACGGAGCCGGGCACGACGATGAGCGGGGTCTTGATCTTCACGCCCTTGTCGAGGCACTGGCGTGCGATCGAAGCCGCGCGGGTGAAGTCCTCGTAGGAGGAATTGGTGCAGGAGCCGACGAGCGCCACCTCGATGTTCTGAGGCAGGCCCTTCGACTTCACCGTCTCGCCCACCTTGTCGATCGGCATCGCGGCGTCGGGAGAGAGCGGCCCGTTGATGTAGGGGGTGAGTTCGGAGAGGTTGATCTCGACCACGCGGTCGAAGAACTTTTCGGGGTGCGCGAGCACCTCGGGATCGGCGTGCAGGTCCTTGGCGACGCCGTCGGCCAGCGAAGCCACGGCCGCGCGGCCGGTCGCCTGGAGATAGGACTTCATGTGGGAATCGTAGGGGAAGACCGAGGAAGTCGAGCCCACTTCAGCGCCCATGTTGCCGATCGTGGCCTTGCCGGTCGCGGAGAGCGTGTCGGCGCCGTCGCCGAAGTACTCGATCACGCAGTTCGTACCGCCTTTGGTGGAGAGGATGCCGGCCAGCTTCAGGATCACGTCCTTAGGCGAAGCCCATCCCTGGAGGTGCCCGGTGAGCTTCACGCCGATCAGTTTCGGCATCTTGAGTTCCCACTCGGTGCCCATCAGGGCATCGACTAGGTCGGCGCCGCCCACGCCGATCGCAAGCATCCCCAGGCCGCAGGCGGTCGGGGTGTGCGAGTCGGTAACGAGCATCATGCCGCCCGGAAAGTCGTAGTTCTCGAGGAAGACCTGATGGCAGATGCCCGAGCCCGCGGGCCAGAAGTCAAAGCCGTAGCGGCGCGAAACGTCGCGCAGGAAGTCGTAGGTCTCCTTGTTGAACTGATCGGCGAAGAGGATGTCCTTGCGGGCGCCGGCGTTCGCGGTGACAAGGTGGTCGCAGACCATCGCGGCGGGCAGCGCGATGCGGTCGCGCCCCGAGGTCATGAACTGCAGGATGGCCATGGGGCCGCCGATGTCGTGGGTCCCGGCGCGGTCAGGCCTGAACTCCGCGTAGGAGGCGCCGCGCTTGTATTCCTGAATGTTCTTCGGATCGTAAAGATGGGTGTAGAGAATCTTCTCGGAGAGCGTGAGGGGGCGGTTGAGCTTCGCGCGGACCGCGGCGAGACTGGACGGATAATTGCGGTAGAACGCCTTGATCATCGCGAAATCGCGGATGTTGGCCGTGGAGGCCTGCGCGGCCTTCTTGCCGGCGGCGGACGACGCCTTGGCCGAAGCGAGGCCCGGCAGCGACATCGCGCTTACACCGGCCGCACCGATCGCTGTATCCTTGAGCAGGGTGCGGCGCGACAACTGGAAATTCTTCTTGCCTTCCATCTGATGTTCTCCTGAAAGCGGGCGGATCGCCTTTTGTCCGGGCTCCTGGCCACGCTCTTTTTCTGTGAAAATCTGGATCATCTCCGGCGCTGTTCGGCCATAGGTCTTCCTATGGGGGCGGCTCCTGATGGCTTACATTGTTCTGCCGATCAACCACTACGTAGTCTGACGGACGTCAAATGCCGTTTGATCTACCACTTTTGAAATAGATGCCTATACGAGCCTTCTGTCTTGCCGCCATCGCCCTGCTGCCGTTCGCAGTCCGGGCCGCTGAAGCCGCCTGGCCGGCGCTGCCCGTGCGGCCCGACGTGACAGTGGGCATCGTCGACTACACGAGCCCCTCGCACAACGAGCTCATCATCCCCGACACGCTTGAGGCGCTTCGAAAGAACCTCGAGCCCGAGCACGTCCTCGTGAAGCGCTACAGCCTCTCGGAGCTCGCCTCCGCGATTCAGAAAAGTGAGGTGGACGTCTTCCTCGCGTCCTCGGGCTTCTGCCGCACGATGGTGCCCTTCGGGGCAAGCGCGCTTGCCACGGTCGCCTCGATCGAGAACCCCGACCCCAACCAGAACGACGGGTCGGCCTTCGTGGTGCGTTCGGACTCCTCGGTTCGCACCCTCATGGATGCCTCGGGAAAGAGGCTCGGCGCCTCCTCTCCCACCGCCTTTCTGGGCTACCTCGTGGGTTTGGGCGAAGTGGCGCGCCAGGGCGGCAACCCGGATCGCTTCTTCTCCGAAACCCGCTTCTACGGCGGAGGCCTCGGTGCAGGCTCCATCCTCGAGGCGCTGCGCCGTGGCGAAGTGGACATCGGCATCTTCAGGCAGTGCTGGCTTGAAGACCACGTGCGGGCGAACCCCGCGGACCGCGGTCTCTTCCGCGTGGTCGACCCGAGGCCGGACTCCGGGAGGTGCCTGCGCTCAAGCAACCTCTACCCCACCTGGACCATCTCGACCGCACCCGGGATCCGGCCCGACACCTCGAAGCTCGTCGCCTCGGCGGTGCTCGACATGCCGCCCACCCGAAGCGGCCTCTACTGGAGCATCGCGACCGATTTCCGGCAGGTCGACGAGCTCTACCGGACGCTGCGGCGCGGTCCCTACGCGTACCTCCGCGAATGGTCCGTAAAGCGGTTCCTCGCTGCCTTCTGGCCCGGGATCGTGATCGCGCTGATGCTCGTTGCGGGGCTGGCCGCCCATGCGCTTCGCACCGAGGTACTCGTGAAGCGGCGCACCGCACAGCTGCAAGAGGCGCTGCGAGTCCAGAAGAACTACCAGGCCCGCGCCCGCGCGGCGAACGAAAAGATCCGCACGATGGAAAAGATCGGGATCGTGGGCGAACTCTGCTCTATTTTCGCGCACGAGATACGTCAGCCCCTCGGGGCGATCGCCCTTTACGCGCAGGGTCTGCGCTCGCTCGTGCGGCGGGGCTCGGCCTCCCCCGAGCAGCTCTCGCTCGCGCTCGACCGTATCGAGACCCAGACCCAGCGGGCGAGCGACATCGTGGAGCGGGTACGCGCCTACGCGAGGTCGCGCAGCTCCCGGCGCGAGTCCTTCCTCCTCAACGACGCGGTGAGCCGCGCACAGGCCAATTTCGAGGCCTCGAGCACCCTGCACCCTAGGATCTCCCGCACGGACACCGGCCGCATCGCCTTCACGGGCGACCCCTTGGAGATGGAACTGGTCGCCTACAACCTCATCAAAAACGCGGCGGAGGCGGTTCGCAGCCAGTCCGACGCAGCTGTCGAGATTCTCCTCAGCCAGAACGCGACCCACGCGCTGCTCTCGGTCTCGGACAACGGGCCGGCGCTTTCCCGCGAAGAGCTCGAGCTACTCGCGGACCCCGGGGCGAGCTTCAGGAGCAGCAAGGCCGAAGGCCTGGGGCTGGGACTCCTCATCGTGAAAGCGATCATCGAAAAAAACGGTGGGCGGCTCTCCTATGAATCCTCCGGGAGCCGGGGCGTCACCGCCTGGGTGTTCCTGCCGCTTGAAAAGGCGGAGCGAGGACTAGGAAATGCCAGTCAGGACAAGGAGCTCACATGACAAACGTCCCTGAAGAACTGAAGAAAGGCAGCCTCATCCGGGCCGTGGATGACGACCCAGCGATCCGCGAGGCGCTCCAGTTCATGCTGGAGGCCGAGGGCTGGAGGATAAGGACTTACGCGGGAGGGCAGGAATTCCTCACCGAAGACGCACCCTCGGTGCCGGGCTGCGCCATCATCGACGTGCGCATGCCCGGAATGTCGGGGCTCGAGCTGCAGCGCGAGATGAACGTGCGCGGCTACCGCCTCCCGGTCATCTTCCTCACGGGCCACGGCGACATTGACATGGCGGTGAGCGCGATGCGCGAAGGCGCGGTCGATTTCGTCCAGAAGCCGGTCGAGCAGGAGCGCATCCTCGAGGCGATCGCGAGGGCCGTTGACCGGGGCCGGCTCGGAGAGGGCGGCAGCCTGCTGCTGGGCGACATCCGCGCGCGGGTCTCGACGCTCACCGACCGTGAGCGCGAGGTGGCGGCCCTGATCGGAGCGGGACTCACCAACCGGCAGGTGGGCGAGAGGATCGGCATCACGGTGCGCACGGCCGAGGGGCACCGCGCCGCGATCATACGCAAGCTAGGCGTGCGCGAGCCGCAGGCGATCGCCCGGTTCCTGAAAAACCTCGAGGAACGGGAAGGCTGAGCGCTGCGCTCCTGCGCCGCTGCCGACCTGGCCGAAGCGCTCGTCCTTAAGCGGCCTGGGCTCGTCCTCGCACCAGCGGTAGGCGGTGAGCGCGCCGCCGCTGCCCGCTCCGTAGTCCACGCAGGCGGCGAATTCAGACACGGGCCGGGGCTCGAGTCCGCAAAGGTTGTAGTGACCGAAGAAGGTGGGCTTTTCGGGCTTGAAGACGCACACGCTCTTTTCAAGCGGCAGGGGCGGTACGCGCTCGGGCGCCTCCATGAAAGCCGCGGCGCGATAGCTCGCGGCCCGGTCGTCCCACCAGCGGATGCGCACGCGCCGCAGGAGCTTGCCGCGGCGGCTTCGGTAGGTGACCCCGGGCGGCAGCGCGAGCATGATGCCTGAAAGCACCCGCTCGAGCGCGTCATGCACCCTCCGGGCCCCGCGCTGCGTCTCGCCCCCGCGCGGGGGATTGAAGCGCCGGAACAGCGCTTCGCTCATGCGGCAGCCGCCCAGGGCCTGAGAGACCGTGCGCATCGCCTCCGGATCCCAGCAGGCGTGCACGGCCCGCAGGGGCCCAAGGTCGAGCCAGAGCGGCAGCGACATCATCCAGTCCAGAACCTCCTCGAAGTCCGGAGCGTTCTGGATGCGCCGCAGAAACGAGACGTGGCGCTCGCCGCGGTGGAAATTCTCGAGCCCCAGCCAGTCGCAGAGGTCGTTGTACTCGTGATTGCCCATGAGGGCGAGGGCCGAACCCGAGCGCGTCATCGCCATCACGGTGCGCACCGTGGTGAGCTCGAAGTCGCCCCGATCGATCATGTCGCCCAGAAAGAGCGGTCTGCGGCCCGAAGGATGGCGCCAGACGTAGGGAGAGGACCGCTCGTAGCCCATCGAGTCGAAAAGCCGCTCGAGCAGCTCAAAGTGTCCGTGCACGTCCCCGATGATGTCCCAGCCCGGGCCCAGCGTCATTGTCTTATTTCCCCCTGCCTTTTCAAGGCTTACCGACTGCGGCCGAATTTTAGCAACATTCCGTGATGCTCTGATGACAGCCTGGGCGGACCGCGGGCCCTGCGATTAGAATAGGAAGCCGCCTTGTCGTATATAATCAATTATCATTCTCATTTAATTCAAGCCGAACCATGCCGCGCAGGCTTCTCTATCTCGTGCTTCCGGCGCTGCTTTTCGCCCTCTGGGAGGGGGCTTCGCACAGCGGCCGCATCCCCGCGATCCTGCTACCCACGCCCGAATCGGTCTTCGCGGCCTTCTGCGCGCTCGCCTCTGACGGGACGCTTGCCGCGCACATCGCCTCCTCGGCCCGGCGCGCCTTCACCGGATTCGTACTTTCGGCGCTGCTCGGCGTCGGGCTCGGGGTCTTCCTCGCGGGCCACGAGAACGCGCGCCACGCGGGCAGCCTCCTGCTCGAGGCACTGCGGGTGACCCCGCCGCTCTCGCTTGTGCCGCTGCTCATCCTGTGGCTCGGGATCGACGAGGCCCCGAAGATTGCGATTGTTTTCCTCGCAAGCTTCTTTCCCGTCTATATGAACGCGCTCTCCGCTGTGCGGAGCGTGGATCCAGGACTTAAGGAAGTGGCGCAGCTGCTGCATTTCTCACCCTTCGAGCGCTTCCGCTGCCTCACGCTGCCCGCGTCGCTGCCGGGAATCCTCACGGGCCTGCGGCTCGGCTTCGGCTACAGCTGGAGGGCTCTGGTGGGCGCGGAGCTCATCGCCTCGTCCTCGGGGCTGGGCTTTCTCATCAGCGAATCAGCGGAGCTCTCGAAGACTGATGCGGTCTTCGTGGGCATCATTACGATCGCGGTCCTCGGCGTGGCGGCCGACGCAGCGCTTCAGGCGCTTCTGAGCCTCGCTTCGGCCAGAATCAGGAGCGGCGGACGATGAAGGCGGCCCTCATCTGCGAAAGCCTGTGCAAAACCTTCGAGACCCCGCGGGGCGCCGTGCGGCCGCTTCAGAACCTCTCGCTCCGGGCCGAGCCCGGGGAAATCGCTGCCGTGGTGGGCGAAAGCGGCTGCGGAAAGACCACGCTTCTGCGGATCATCGCCGGACTCGAGAGGGCCGAGACCGGCCGGGTGCGGTTCGAGGGGGCGTCGGGCGAGCCCGCCTCGCCCCGGATCGGGGTCGTCTTCCAGGAGCACCGGCTCTTTCCCTGGATGACGGTGCGGGAGAACATCGAGCTCGCGGTGCGCCGGCTGCCGGCCCCGGAGCGGCGCCGCCGGTGCGGCGAAATCCTGGAGCTTGTGCGGCTTTCCGGATTTGAAGAGGCCTATCCCAGAGAGCTCTCCGGAGGGATGGCGCAGCGCGTGGGGCTCGCCCGGGCCTTGGTCGGCTCGCCCGATGTGCTTCTCATGGACGAGCCCTTCGGGGCGCTTGACGCGCTCACGCGCCACAGCCTCTATCGGGAGTTCGTCCGGGTGCACGCCGAGCGGCCCGCGACGACGCTGCTCATCACCCACGACGTCACCGAGGCGGTGCTGCTCGCGCGGCACGTCCACGAAATCGGCGGGGGGAGGCTGCTGCGGACCTTCGACGTCCCCTTCCCCTACCCGAGGACCCTGTCCACGCCGGGACTGGGCGGACTGAGCGACCGGATCCTCGCAACTTTTCTTCAACCAAGCCTCAGCGGCATTCAACCCAAGGAGTGAATTTTTATGAACCTCAAGCACTGGGCCGCGGCCTTTGCCGCCGCGGCAATCTTCACCGCCTCCGGCGCCGCGCTCGCCGCTATGCCCAAGGAACTCAACATCGTCTATGTGAAGGCTCCCTTCAATCTTCAGAACATGGTGATGAAGCAGCAGGGGCTGCTCGAGAAGGCCTTCGCGAAGGACGGAGTCAAAGTGAACTGGAAGACCATCACCTCCGGCTCCCAGCAGAGCCAGGCGATGGCAGCCGGCGCCGTGGACATCTCGGCCGTCATGAACACCGCCTCCCTTCTCATGGCCAACGGCGCGGGCAACCCGGTACTTATCGCCAGCGGCGTCGCGCACCCGTCGGAGAATTTCGCGATCGTCGCGAAAAAGGGCGGTCCGGACTCGATCCGCGCACTCAAGGGCAAAAAGGTAGTGGGGCCCCGCGGCACGGTGCTGCACCAGACGCTCGTGGCCGCGCTCGTTAAAAACGGCATGAAGGCCTCCGACGTCGAATTCATCTCGATGAGCATCCCCGCCGCGCTCTCGGCGGTCTCAAGCGGCCGGGCGGACGCGGCTCTGCTTGCGGCCTCCGCCATTGTGAAGGCCGAGGAGTCGGGCTGCCGGGTGATCACCCGCGCCACGGGCCTGGTGAACGTGAATCTGGTGATGACGGTGAGGAAGGGCTTTGCCGACCAGAGCCCGGAGGCCGTCGAGAAGGTCGTGCAGGTGCAGCGGGAAACCCTGAAGTGGATCCGCACGCACTGGAAGGAGGCGGTTGAAATCGGCGCGAAGGAGCACGGCATCAGCTTTGCCCAGGCCGAGGCCCTCGCGAAGCGCTCGAATTACTACGACAACCTCACGGAAAAGGATCTGAAGGGGCTCGAAGAGGACCAGAAGTTCCTCGTCGACAACGGCATGATGGCCAGAAAGGTGAACGTGCGCTCGCTCGTGCTGCCGTCGGCGCTACATTAAGATAAGCCGCAGGGGCGGGGCCGGGAAGAGCCGCCCTCCTTCTACCCCCGGCTCCGCCGGAAACGCTTCCTTTTTCCCCGCGAGGAGAACCGCCGCCATGGAGCTCACGGCACCAGCCACCCTTCGGATCCGAGACCACGGGATCGAGCTCGCCATCCCCTTTGAAGCCTGCCGCCTCTACCACGGCGAGGACAGCATCGGGGGGCTCGCCTTCGGGTACCGGCGCGTGTGCTTTGCACTCTCGAAGCTCTCGCCCGGGCGGACCGCGGACCGCAGGGATTTCCGCTTCAAAACCGCCTTCCCCGGCCCGGGCGTGATCGACGCGCTCGAGATGACGACCCGCGCGGTCTCGCGGGGCGCGCTCGAGGTGATCCCGCCGGAGAGCGCCCCCCGCTGCGCCCCGGAGGCCGTCTACGGGCGGCTTTACTTTGAGGCTTCGCTCGGGGGCCCGGGGCTTTGCCTCTGCGCGCGAGAGGGAATCATGAGCGAAGACTTCATCCGCACGGGCCGCTCCGTGAAGGCCGGAGGCCGCGATCCGGCGCTTCTTGCACACTGGACGGAGTTGAAGCGAGCTCTCGCGCGGGCCGCGATGGCCGCGCGCGACGAGGAGCTCTTTGCCATCGTTCCCGAGGGCGGGGAGACGCGCAATGCCTGAGAGCGTCATCACGCGCTGCAGCCAGAAAGGCGTCCGGGTTCTGGTCTACGGGCGCAGCAAAAGCCGCCCCGGCGAACCCGAGCGGCTCCTCTTTGAAGTGAAGGGCGCGCTTGAGAGCTGGAGCCCGGAGCGGGTGACCGTGACGGACTTTTCGGGGCTCGAGGCCGACTACGGCCCTGACGGGCGAGAGGACGACGACACCGATCTGATCGAACGGCTGCGCGCGGGAGACTCGAAGGCGATCTGGAGCGTCTTTTTCCTCGCGGCGGTGCTTCTTGTGGCCTGGGCGACGGGCAGCCTTTAGGCGGCAGCCCGGCCCCTGCCTTCAAGCGGCCTTACTGGATGTGCCCCCACATGAAGTAAATGGCGCTGTCGCCCCCAAAGGTGCGTCCCCCCACCAGGTAGATCGGCCCCACCCAGGTGTCGGCACCGAGGAAGACTCCCGCCGCGCTCTTCCAGCCCGGGTGCTCGCCGTCCAACTTGTTGTAGGCCCGGCCGCCTTCCACCGTCACCCCGGCCCAGACTGGAGCGCCGATCTGCGCGAGCCGCGAGCTCAGGTTCCTGTAGGCCATGAGGCGCGCGAATTCCATGTGGTCGCCCGAATAACGCCCGTAGCTCGAGCCCGACAGGTTGAAGGCGCCGCCCAGCTTGAATGTGCCCTCAAGCGGCGAGCGGCCCGCCTTCACGGTCCCGGCGAAGGTCCAGGGGCCGGCCGTCGTCGCCCCGGTCGCGCTTAGCTCGTAGCCGGTCTTCATGCCGCTTCTTCCCATCTCGTCCCAGAAACGCACCCCGAGCGCGTCGATCTTGTAACCTGCGGTGGGGAAGCTCGTGCTATTCAGGCGGTCGAGCTTGAAGCGCACGAAGTTTCCGAAGCCGCGGGTGTCCCTCACGTCGCGCTCGCCCGTGCCCACGACGCGGTTGGGCTTGAGAAGCGTGTAGCCCAGCCCTGCGGTGGCCACGCCATAGCGGCCGAGCTCGTAGCCGAGCTCCACCGAGCCGATGAGCTGCTTGTTCTGCCAGGTGCCGGCCCGGATGTCGCCCTCGTAGACGTCATAGTCCTCGCGCCCAATGGAAAAGCGCGGATTGAGGAACACGGGGCTTGCAACGCCCAAGGGCTGGTAGTAGCTCAGCTGCAGGCCCTCGTCCTCGCCGATCTGCACGGCGGTCTTCAGCTCCCCGCCCCAGGCGTTGATCCAGCCGAGCGTGTGCTCGAGCATGAAGCTGAAGGTGTGGTCATCGCGGAAATTGGTCTGCAAGCGACCGCCCACGCGGAAGGCCGAATACCCCCAGGTCTTCTCCTGCGGCTCGAAGACGAGCATCTCGGTGCCATCGGGGCCGGGCTCGAAATGGTAGGGCACGGACAGGAAATCGTCGTCCTGCCAGATGCGCTGCGCCGCCCGCTCAACCTGCGCCGTGGTGACGACGTCGCCCCTCTTCAGCTTGATCTCGCGCTCGACGTTGGCAGGGTTGACCACCTTGAGTCCCTCGACCCGCACGCCCGCGAGCACGTGCCGCCCGGTGATCTCGATCGCGCTGCGGCGCTGCTCGCTCCAGGCGAGAAACTCGCTGCGGGGAACGGCGAGGCTGCGCAGCCTCGGCAGCACCTTTCTCGCCGCCTCCTCGCCCGCGCGGATGATCTCGTCGGCCTTGTCGAAGTCGCCCGAAGAGTACTGCTCGAGGTCGGGCACGATGAAGATGTCGCGCGGCGTGAGCTCGCTGATGCTCTTCTGCACGTTCTGCTCGGTGAGGATGTTGATCATCTGCCCCATGACGCCCGCGAGCGTGTTGAGCTTCGAGCGCGGGGAAAGCGGCGTGCCCACGTTCACCGCGATCACGATGTCGGCGCCCTGCTTCCTCGCCTCCTCGACCGGGAGGTTCTGCACGAGACCGCCGTCGGAGATGAGATGTCCCTTCCACTCGGCCGGCGCGAAGGCCCCCGGAATCGACATCGAGGCGCGCATCGCCTGTGAGAGCAGGATGTCCTTCTGCAGCACGAGGGCACGGCCCGTCTCAAGGTCGGTGCCGAAGGCCGCAAACGGGATCGGCAGCCGCGAGAGATCCGTGATGCGGCTTGCCGGCTCGTTCACGCGCGACAGGAACAGATCGAGCTCCTGGGTCGTAATGATGCCGTAGGGCAGCGCGAAGCCCTGCGGCCCGATGCCGAGCTCCGTGTCGGAAAGCCCGTGCTCCTTGTCTTCTTTGCGCCGCCAGTTCATCTCGGCGCGGTCAGGCTTCGGCGCGAACATCTTCTGCCAGTTGACGCCTTTGATGATTTTCTCAATCTCCTCGGGGCTGTATCCCTCGGCGTAGCCCCCGCCCACCATGGAGCCCATGGAGGTGGCGGTGATGAGGTCGACCTTCACGCCCGCTTCCTCGAGCACCTTGAGCACCCCCACGTGCGCGAACCCGCGGGCGCCGCCGCCCGAGAGCACGAGCCCGATCCTCGGACGCCGGGCGGCCTCGGGTCGCCTCTGGCCTGGCGAGGAGGCCGGAGCGGACTGAACCGCGGCGGGCTGCGTCTGCGGGGCAGGCGCGGGGGAGGAGAATCCGTCGGCCCAGACGCCGGAGGCGGCAAAGGAAAAAAGGACGAGAAAGGCGGCGAATTTCATGGAACGCGGAAAACAAAATCTAAAACAAAAGAAAAACACCTTTAGGATAGCGTATCTGGGTTCGTCTTCCTATTAGCCTCCGGGGCAATCTCAGACGGCTTTCCTTATAAAAAGAAGAAGATCGGGGCAAAGCCCGCGCTGGAAAAGAGCATGCGCGGGCGACCGAGGCTTTCCATCAGCTCGCAGCCGCAGCGCAGCACCCACTCGTCGCAACCCGCGGGCCCGAGGAGAGTGAGGCCGACCGGCGCGCCCTGCAGAGTGCCCAGCGGCAGCGACAGCGAGGGCAGCCCCGCGAGTCCCGCCGGAGAAAGCAGCGCAAAGGCGCTCGAACGGAAATGCTCCATGTCCGCGTCGCTGCCCGAGCGAAGCGGCCCGGGGCCGGGCAGCGTCGGAAACACGAGGAGGCCGCCCCCGGCGAGCTCTTCGTCAAGAAAGGCTTTGATCCGGGAGCGCTCTTCGCGCCAGGGCCGCAGGTCCTCCGAAGCCGCCTCGCGCGCGAAGGCGAAGCGCTCGCGCACGCCGGGTCCAAGCGCGGGGTGCACCTGCTCGATGAAGGAGCCCCAGCTGCGCCAGGCTTCGGCCGCCTGAAGGTGGCGGAAGGCTTCTGCGAAGCGCCCGAGGGTACAGGGCGCAAGACGCGCCTCCTCCTCTCCGCCCCAGAGCGCGCGGGCCTCGGAAAGCGGCCTCGAGAAGGCCTCGTGCAGCTCCTTCGGGACCGCCGCCCAGGCGTCCGCGGGCAGCAGCAGCCGAGGCCTTGCGGGGAAGGCCTTTTCGTCGGGCCCGCAGAGCACGGCAAAAGCGCGCTTCCTCCTTCAGACACGGGCTCTGTACTCACCGTCACGGCCGCAGCCGCTGGCTTTCTCCGGATGCAGAAAGCCCGCACCGAGGCCTGGGTCTTAAGGCGGGCACCGCCTTTGAAAGGAGGGAGGGCCTCCGGCGCCGTCTGTCCCTTTTAGTCCTGGCGGTAGTCCGCGAAGAAGTTTTTCAGCCTCGTGAGCGCCTCGGTGAGCTGCGGCACCTCCGAGAGGTAGACGATGCGGAAATGATCCGGGTGAATCCAGTGGAAGCCCGCCCCGTGCGTGATGAGAATCTTCTCACGCTTCAGGAGGTCTAGCGCGAAGCGCTCGTCGTCCGTGATCCCGAAGCGCTTCGTGTCCATCTTCGGGAAGATGTAGAAGGCGGCGTCAGGCCGCTCGAAGGTGATGCCGGGAATTTCGGAGAGGAGCCTGCAGACGCAGTCGCGCTGCTCGTAGACGCGGCCTCCGGGCACGAGCATCTTCTCGGTTTCCTCGGGCATTGCGAGCGCCGGCGCGATGAGCGACTGCGCGGGCACGTTCGAGCAGAGCCGCATCGCGGAGAGCAGGTTCAGGCCCTCGATGTAGCCCTTCTTGCGCTCCTTGTTGCCCGCGAGGCACATCCAGCCGCAGCGGTAGCCCGCCATGAGGTGGGACTTCGAGAGTCCGTTCAGGCTCACGGTGAGAAGGTCCGGCGCGAGCGAGGCAAGCGCCGTGTGCTTCTTGCCGTCCATCACGAGCCGGTCGTAGATCTCGTCGGCAAAAAGGATCAGATCGTGCTCGCGGGCGATCTTCACGATGCCCTCAAGGATTTCCTTCGGATAGAGCACGCCGGTCGGATTGTTCGGGTTGATGACCACGATGCCCTTGGTGCGGTCCGTCACCTTCGAGGCCATGTCCTTCAGGTCCGGGTACCAGTGCGACTTCTCGTCGCAGATGTAGTGCACGGCCTTACCGCCCGCGAGAGTCACCGAGGCGGTCCACAGCGGATAGTCCGGTGCGGGCACGAGCACCTCGTCGCCGTTGTCGAGCAGCCCCTGCATCGACATCGTGATCAGCTCGCTTACGCCGTTGCCGGTGTAGATGTCGCCCACCCCCACGTTCGGGATGTCCTTCTTCCTGCAGTACTCGGCGATCGCCTCGCGGGCCGACAGCAGTCCGTGGGAATCCGAGTACCCCTCGGTGTCGGGCAGGTTCTCGCGCAGCTTCTCGACCAGAGACTCGGGCGTCTTGAAGTTGAAGTAGGCGGGGTTACCGATGTTGAGCTTCAGGACGTCTTCTCCCGCCCGGCACATGCGGTTCGCCTCATCCATGATGGGGCCGCGGATGTCGTAGCAGACATGATCGAGTTTATGCGACTTGAGGTAGGTCTTCTGCATGATCAGAACCTTTGGCGCCGGATTTCGGGCGCAGGAATTTTTAGAAATTACTGAGGGATATTAGCGCAGGGAAGGCGCCCGGGCGGCCGGCCACCCCAAAACAGCGGGACGCCAAAAACAAAGTCCTGCCTTTCGGGGTGACGAGGATCCCCGCGAAAGGCAGGACTGGAGGAAAACGACAGGAAACTGCCCCGGGCCGCGTGCGGCCCGGGAGCTCAGGCCCTTTTACCAGACGTAGCGCAGGCCGACGTTCCAGCGCCAGTTTTCCTTGATGTCGCCGCAGCTCGTACGCTCGAGGTCGAGGTAGGTGTAGGCCTGCTTGCTGAGATTGAAGTTCGCGCCCACCGCGTACTCGACCCAGCCGCCGTCGAGCTCGTCCTTGTAGGAGCGGCTCGCCAGCGCGTTGCTCGCCTTGTACTTGTAGTCGCCCTCGAACTCATAGGCGCCGGAGACGCGGGCATAGATCGTGCCCTTCTTCTGCGGGAGGTTCAGGCCAGCGCGCACGCCGAGCCGGCCCACCAGAGAGTTGAAGTTGTCCTGGTCGATCGTGGTGCCGCTCGCGGAGCGGAACTTGTCGCCGTCGACATAGCTGTAGGTGAGCTCGGCCTGGGGCTCGACGAAGACGCTCTCGTTCACGTTCCAGTGCCAGCCCGCCTCTGCGCTCAGGCTGAAGGCGTTGTTGTCATAGGAGCCGCTGAAGCCGTTCAGGCTGAAGTCCGTGGAGATGCGTCCGTACTTGCCGATCAGGTCGACGAAGAGGCCCGAGTCATCCATCCAGGTGCCGTAGACGGAGAGCGTGTAGGTGTCGCCGTCTCCGCTGCCCTTCTTGTAGCTCGTGTCGCTGTCGGTGTAGCTGAAGGCCGCGCCGAGCTTCCAGTTGTGCGGCAAGTCGAAGTCCGCGCCCAGCTGAACGGAGTTGTTCTTCGTGGTGAGGTTCTGCGCCCCGTATTCCTGCTCGGAGCCGTAAACGCGGACCCAGGTGCCGACGCCCTTCGCGCTGTCGCGAAGCTCGCCCATGCGCTTTTCGAGGTCGTTCGTCTCATGGCGCCAGGTGAGGATGGAGGCCTTGGACAAGGCGCCGAAGGCTTCCTGGCGGGAGTTCCTGCTCTCGACCACGGCGCCCACGGTTCCGTCGGCCTTGGTCTCGCGGGTGATCGCGCCCACGATGTCGCCTTCAGCCACGTTCTGCACGAGATCGACGCCCTGGGTGCCGCCGTTCACGCTGAGAGACCGCAGGGTGTCGAGGTCGGAGGCGCTCGAAGCCTGGTCAGCGGTGATGCCGACATAGTTTTCAGTGATCTTCGGAGTCGATCCGGAGGCGACCGAAGAGACGTTCACCTTGGCGCTCTTTAGCGTTCCGTTGGTCTTTTCGGCAGCAACGTTGAGGGTGCCGCCCGTGCCCGAGAGGGTGGTGACGTCAACCGACTGGGAAGGCGACTGCGTCACGTTGATGACGCCGTTGTCAAGCTTCACGGAGTTCACGGCGAGGGCGGAGGACTTTTCGCCTTCCTCCCAGGGCTGAGGATCCGTCACGTTCCAGGCGGCGCCGTCGGAGAGCGCGAGGTTCAGCCCGGCCACCTGCCCGTTCTTCTGGATCTCCTCGTCGGTCCAGGATTCCGGAACCTGGCGGAAGACGTTGCCAGTCCAGGAGGAGCCGCTGCCCTTCAGATTGATGTTCACGGTGGCGTCGATCTCGTTGCCGGAGCCGGCAGCGCTGCCCGGCGTCTCGAAGGCGATGTCGCCCTTCAGGACCACGGTGCCGTCGCCCTTCTGGTTGATGTTGGTGGTGGAGTGTCCGCGCACGTCCATGAGCGACATGTTGTCGGTTGCCGTAAGGTCGCCGTTGATCTCAAGATAACCGTTGGAGTAGGCCGACATCGCGTATCCGTTCGGAGCGCTGATGGTGGTCTTTCCGCCGTTGATGACGACAGAGGCGGTACCTTCAGGCGCGGTTTCCTGATCCGTGTTGTTTTGCGTGAGCACGCTCCAGAAGCCGTCGGAGGTGACGCTGATGTTCTGCCCCGCGAGAACGACGTGCCCGCCCTTAAGGGCGAGGACTCCGATCGCACTCTCCCCGCCTGTCGCGCTCACCGTCAGCCGGCTGGTTTCGGAAGTGCCGATGTTCAGCTCGCCGGAAGTTGAGGCCTGAATCGCCCTGGGATTGCCGTAAACCGCAATAGTGTCGCCCGAGGCGGTGCCGACGGCGCCGCTGCCGTTGGCATAGAGCGCCTGGCTGATGGGGTTCGCCTCCGATCCCACCGTAATCGAAGGATCGCCGACCAGGTTAAATGAGGCAGACTGCTGGGCGTCGAGCGTGAGCGCGCCGGCAGACGCAGACAAGGCTGCCGCAGTTACAGCCACAGACAGAAGGCTCAGTGAATATTGCTTCATTGTTATTTCATCCCCCTCAAAATTCGAATGTGCCACCGTGATTATTTCAACCGGTCCCTTGAGCCATGGCCTTCGCGGTCATGTGTAAACTATTTTAAATAGTGCAAAATCTATAAATCCATGGGAGGGGGTAGAGTTTGTTCCATATTGACGTAGAGTATTTTGTGTATATTTTTCTGCCGGAAAATTCGGATTTTGACTTCTGAACTTTTTAGGTGTAAGGTTCAAAGACGTATTTATATTCTGAGGATAGGTTTTCTGATGATCCGCCAGCTGTCCCATTTCGACAGCATGTGCATGTGCATGTGCCAGATGACGCGGCTTTCCAAAGCTGTAGCGTCCGGTTCTGCACGGTCAGAAAAAAGATAGTCCTTAAAGCAGAAAACCAGATCCGCTACAAAGAGAAGAGCCGCAGACAAAACTGCGGCTCTTTTTTTATTCGCATTCGTTTATTCAGGCAGGGAGAATTCAACATGGCAAATCGTCTTACCATTAAGGGCCAGGTCACCATTCCGAAGGAAGTCCGGGATTTTCTGGGGCTCAAGAGCGGGGACTCGCTCGTTGAGTTTCGGATCAATCCGGCCGGCGCGGTCGAAGTCGTGAAGGCGGCCCCCAAAAACCGGGCCTCGGAATCGCGCCGCTCTTCGGCGCGATGTCATGCGCGCCCCGGCATCGATGTCCTGTCGCTGCTCTCCGGGGTCTGCATCTGAGCCTTCTGCGCGCCTGAAAAAAGGCGCGGCTTTAAGAAAAAAGAAGAGAAGCCCCCTTCCCTCTTTTTCAGGCATGGTCCGCTGAAAGCCCGGCACCCGCAGCCCGGGGCCCTCCCTCCCCTCGAGGAAGGAGCTCCCCCAAAAGCGCAGGCGGCCCGCCACGAGGATTCGAGGCGGGCCGGAGGAATAAAAAGCGGCAGTGCCTTTTTTTAAAAGAGCATTGCCAAAAAGGGCTGAGCTTGTATCTTGGCTCTCGGTCTCAGCCTTCCACCGAGTCGGGACGAACGCTGCCTGGCCCCGGCTCCGTGTAAAACTCATGATGGATGTCTGCTCCCTCGCAGATGTAGATCACGGTCTCCGCAATGTTCTTCACGTGGTCGCCCACCCGCTCGATGGATTTGGCGATCCAGGCCGCGATGATCTCGGAGCGCAGGGCTTCGCGCTTCACCCCGTGGGTTTCGATGAGGCCGGCGATCAGGGCGTGGAACACGTCGTCGATGCCGCGGTCAAGCCCGATCACCTGCCGGGCCACGACCGCGTCGCGGTCCTTGAGGGACCGAAGCGCCTCGCGGATCATGAGGTCCGCGGTGCTGAAGGCGGGCGCGAGGGCCGCGGCCATCGTCTTGCGGGCCGGGTCGGCCGGATCGAAGTAGCCGATCGTCCGGGCGATGTTCCTTGCCTCGTCGCCCATGCGCTCCAGATCCACCGAGACGCGGCTCACGCCGAGCATCAGCCGCAGGTCTCCGGCCGCAGGCTGCCGGCGGGCGAATATCGACTCGATCTCCCGGTCGATTCTCACCTCCCAGCCGTTTACCTCGGAGTCCTTGCGGACCACCTCTTCGGCCCGGCCGTCGTCAAAGGCCTGCAGCGCGGCGCCGGCAAGCGCGAGCTGCGCGCGCACGAGCTGCCCCATCGAAAGCGTGTGGGCGAGCAGCTCTTCGAGCTCACCGTCGAATTTCGCGACAATATGCGCGTTCATCTCTTCTTCTCCTTTTTCCGCGCCCGGTCAGCCGAAGCGCCCCGTAATGTAGTCCTCGGTTTCCTTTTTCTTCGGGTGCGTGAACATGTCGGAGGTGGCGCCCACCTCGACGATCTGCCCCAGATAGAGAAAGACGGTGACGTCGGAGACGCGGGCCGCCTGCTGCATGTTGTGCGTGACGATCACCACGGTGTAGTCATTCTTCAGCTCGTCGACGAGGTTCTCGATCTTGGAGGTCGAGATCGGGTCCAGGGCCGAGCAGGGCTCGTCAAGAAGCAGCACTTCGGGCTTCACGGCGACGCCGCGCGCGATGCACAGCCTCTGCTGCTGGCCGCCCGAAAGGCTGGTGCCGGGCCGTGCGAGCTTGTCCTTCACGTCATCCCAGAGCGCGGCCTTCTTCAGCGCCCACTCGACCCGCTCGTCAAGGTCGGCCTTCGAGATCTTCTCGCGCAGACGCACACCGTAGGCGACGTTCTCGTAGATGCTCATCGGAAACGGGGTCGGGCGCTGGAAGACCATGCCCACCCGAGTGCGCAGCGCGCAGTCGTCGACCCCGGGCCCAAGGATGTTCTGCCCGTCGAGCAGGATCTCGCCCTCGGCCCTTATGCCCGGGTAGAGGTCGTACATGCGGTTGAAGGTGCGCAGCAGCGTCGACTTGCCGCAGCCCGAGGGGCCGATGAAGGCGGTGACGCAGCCCTTCGGGATCGTGAGCGAGATGTCTTTCAGGGCCCGCGAGCTGCCGTAGTAAAAGTTCAGATGCTTCACCTCGATCTTCGCCTCGCGGGCGCGCGGATCAGTCGAACTGGTGAAAAGCGATTCATATCCGTTCATAGTGGCTTGCTTTCCAAATAACCGTTAGTGTTTGCCGCGGCGGAACTCTCGGATGAGAATGGCCGCAAGGCTCATGGCGAAGACGAGCACCACAAGGACCACGGAGGCGCCGTACTGCAGGGGCCTGGTCGCCTCGATGTCGGTGCCGGAGGTCGCCATCACGTAGATGTGATAGGGCAGTGCCATCACCGGCTCGAAGAGCGAGACGCCCTCCTTCGGCGTGAAGAAGACCGCGCCCGTGTACATGATCGCGGCGGTTTCGCCCGCGGCGCGGGCGAGCGCAAGGATCGCGCCGGTCATGATGCCCGGCAGCGCCGAGGGCAGCACGATCTTCATGATCGTTTCGCGGCGCGTGGCCCCGAGGGCGAGGCTCGCCTCACGCCAGTCGCCCGGAACCTGCTTCAAGGCGCTTTCCGTCGTGTTGATGATGATGGGCAGCGACAGCACTGCAAGCGTGAGGATCCCCGAAAGGAGGCTCACCCCGAACCCGCAGAAGACGGAGAAGAACGTTAGGCCGAACAGCCCGAAGACAATCGAGGGGACGCCTGCGAGGTTGGCGATCGAAAGCCGCAGCAGCACCACCGCGGGCGTGTCGCGGCTGTACTCGTTCAGGTACACGGCGCTCGCCACCCCGAGGGGCAGCGCGAAGAAAAGCGCCCCCAGCGCGAGCAGCGCCGTACCGACGATGCAGGGGAAGACCCCGCCCGCGGTCATCATGTCGCGCGGCGGCTGCGTGAGGAAATCCCAGCCGAGCACGGGCCAGGCGTTCACGATGAGCACGCCCAGCACGCCGAAAAGCGCAAGGACGCTCGCCGCCGCCGCGAGTCTCATGGCCGCAAAGCCTGCGAAGCCCGCGGCCTGCCGCAGCCCGAAATTTTTGAGTTTCATGATCCCTCCTTCAGCGCAAAGCGCCGGGTGAGGTTCCAGGCGATCACGTTGAAGACGAACGTAATGAAGAAAAGGACCAGGCCTGCGGCATAAAGCGCGTGGTAGTGCTCGCCGCCCACGGCGGCCTCGGCCATTTCAGCAGCGATGCCGGCGGTGAGAGGACGCACGGGGTCAAAGAGACTTTCGGGAAGGATGCCGGCCCCGCCCGCGACCATGAGCACTACCATCGTTTCGCCGATCGCACGCGAAATCGCGAGCATCACGGCCGTGCCGATGCCGCCCAGGGCCCAGCGCAGCTCCACGCGGCAGAGGGTCTCCCAGCGGGTGGCTCCGAGCCCGAGGCTTGCCTCGCGCATCTGGGCGGGCACGTTGTTAAGCGCGTCCTCGGAGATTGAGGCGATCGTCGGCACGCACATGAAGGCGAGCATCAGCCCCGCGTTGAAGAGGTTGAGCCCCGTGGTGAGGTTGAACGTCTGCTGCAGCCAGGGCGCCACGACCACAAGGCCGAAAAAGCCGATCACCACCGAGGGCAGCGCCGCCATGAGCTCGATCACGGGCTTGAGGAAGCGGGTCACCGCCGGAGGAAAGGCGCAGTGCATGGCCGCGGCGGTGAGCACTCCGATCGGCACCGCGATCACGGTCGTCACGGCGGCGACCGAAAGAGATCCCACGATCATGGCCCCGATTCCGAAAACCGGAGGATCATCAGTCGGGTACCACTCCGTGGAGAAGAAAAACTGACGCAGGGGGACGTCCCTCAGAATCGGAAACGCCTGCGTGAAAAGAAACACGACAATGGCCGCGAGCGCGAGAACGCTCACGGCTGCAACGGCTGCGAGGGAATTTCTGAAAAGCCCCTCGTGCCTGTCGCCCGCGGGGGCGGCCGCAGAAGAAGTCATTCGATTGAGCCTTGCATTAAAGGCTCCCGCGAAAGGGAGGAGAGAAACCCCCGCGGGAGCACTTTTTTTCAGTAGGAACAGCCGGACCGGTTACTTGCCAAGAGGAACGTAGCCCGCCTTGGCGACATACTGCTGGCCGCTCCTGCTCAGGGTGTAGTCGATCAGCTTCTTCGCGTCGCCCGCGGGAGCCTTGGCGGTGAAGAGGAAAAGGTCGCGGGCGATCGGCCAGGTCTTCTTGCGGGCGGCTTCAGCGGAGGGCTTGACGCCGTTCACCGAGAGGCCCTTCACCTGCTTGCCGAGATAGCCCACGCCGATGTACCCGATCGCGTTGGGGTTGCCGGCCACAGCCTGGACAACGCCGCCGTTCGAGCTCTGCAGCAGCGCGCGCTGGGAGACGCGAGTCTTGCCCATCACGAGCTCCTGCCAGCATTCGAACGTGCCGGAGGAGGAGTCGCGGCCGACCACGACGATCGGGGCGTCAGAACCGCCCACTTCCTTCCAGTTCTTCACGTTGCCGGCGAAGATCCCGCGGATCTGATCCTTGGATAGGCCCGCCACCTTGTTCTTCGGGTTCACCACCGGAATGATGGCGTCATGAGCGATCGTGATCTTCACGGGCTTGATGCCGTGCGTTCCGAAGTCAGCCACTTCCTTTTCCTTCATGTCGCGGCTGGACATGGCGATGTCGGTCGTGCCGTCGCGCAGAGCCTTGATGCCGTTGCCGGACCCGGTTCCGGAGATCGTCACCGTGATGTCCCTGTGCTGCTTGTGGAAGGCCTCGGTCACCTGCTGCATGATCGGCAGCACCGTGGTGGAGCCGTTCAGGTTCAGGGTGCCGGCGAAGGCAGAGGAGGAGAACATCACGGAGGCGGCCAAAAGGGCAGCGACGGCAGCCTTGGAACGCAGGAACTTGAGAGTCATCTTTTATTTTTCCATCAGTAGAAAAGAATTCAAGTGCGGGTGCTTTCCTCCCGCACAGGTTGAAAGTATGGAGAGGCGTTGTGTCAGCCCCGTGACGGTTTTGTGACGGTTTGATGACAGAAAAATAAATTCACTCAGACTTTTGATTTTTTTGCATTAGACGCAGGCCTGCCGTCGAACAGGCGGCAGGCCCTGAGGAAAAATCCGGCTGGGGGAAAAAGGGCTTTCCCCCGTTTCTTCCATAACCAGCCCCCGCCGAGAGGTCCTGCGGCAGGCGCCTCTCAAACCCCCTGTGCCAGGTTGAACAACTTACATTATTTTAAATGTTAAAAAATATTGATATATCATTTTTATGAACTTGCTTTCTGCAATTGCAACGCGGCGGTCTTATGCGCGTTCTGGTACACGGCTGACTCCGGCAACCTCCTCGTGTCTGCGGGGTACTCAATCAGCGGGGTCAGCTCCAATATGCTTAACGCCGGCCTCATCTACCGCTTCGGCGGCGACTTCAGGCACGCCGTGGACTACAGGCAGGTCGCGCTTGACGCTAAGAACCGCTCGAATGATCTCCAGGCACAGCTTTCTGCCTCCAGGACCCGCGAGGAAAACATGGCCAAAGACCTGCAGGCGGCCCGCGATCATTCCAATCAGCTGGAGTCTGAGCTGACTGCTGTCAAGGCGCAGCTTTCCAAGCTGGCTGCAAAGGTGGAGGCGCTTACCGCCAAGTAAGCCGCTTAAGCGGAAAGAAGCCCTTGGCTCCCCCCGCCCGACAGGGAGCCGGGAAACGTGAGAAGGGGATTTTTCAATCGAAGAATCCCGGTGGGATCTCCGGCTCAAGGCAAACGAGCCGGGGATCCCTTTTGTTATGCCCCCTGCCACGGCCGGCGCCAGCTTTGTCTGCAGGAAATCAGTCATCCGGGATGATTTGGCCAGCCCGATCCGACTGACTTGCTTCGCCTTGCCTAGCGGCTTTCCCCTTCCAAAGAACCTCTCTCTTTCACAGGCCGGTCCTTTCCGGACTCCTGGCGTCCCTGACGGAAAGGTGCGGGCAATAGCGGCGATTAACTTTTTATAATTTTTAATTAGATTTATAAAAACAGTGATTCATAATTTTTTCAACATTAGAAATTCAGAAATACTGTGCTGAAATTTAGATCCGCAGCCTAAAGCCTCCAATGGCTGTCTGAACTGCGCTGCGGCCTTCTTGCGCCTGCTATTCCCGGCAGCACCATGCGCCCTTTCAACCTCTTAGAAAATCCTCTTGCTGCTTTTTCGCGCGCTTAAACTTGAATCCCGGCGCGTTCCGCGCCTGACTTCGGAAAATCACGCCATGGCCGAGCCGCTTCCCAGCAGAAACATCAGTCTGAAAAAAAGCCTTTTCAACAAGGACTTTGAGATCTTCCTGAGCCTCTGCGAGACTCGCTCCTTTCGAAAGACGGCGCAGCTCGCGGAGCTGTCAGTCGCCTCGGTCTCGCGAATTTTGAGCGAGCTCGAGGCCTCGCTGGGGGTCCTTTTGTTCGACCGCTCGCGCCGCCCCGCCTCGCTCACGGCCGAAGGCCGCCGCCTGGAAAGCGAGCTGCGCCCCTGCATGCGGCAGTTTGAAAAAAGCGTTACGGAAATCCGGCTCATGAGCCGCATCAGGCCTTCCCTCAGGATCGGCTTCATCGACAGCTTTTCCTACGACATCGCCCCGGCCTTCATCAGAAAAATGGCCCCGTCGCTGCAGAGGATCTCGTGCCTCACGGGAGGCGCGGACCGCCTCTGCGAGCGGCTTGCCGCTCGGGAAGTGGACGTCATCCTTTCCATCAACCCCTGCTTTGAAGCCCCGGGACTGCGCCGCTTCGAGCTGCTCACCGAACCCTCGGTCATCATTTTCCCACGCAGCGCAGCCCCCGCAGCCTTCAGTCCGGGCAGCTGGCGAGAGCTCGCCTTCTGCGGTCTGCCCTTCATCCACAACTACCGCTCGAGCGGCGGGGGCAGGCTTGAGGACGGGCATTTCCAGACCCACGACATCCCCGTCTGCGGCAACATCTACACCGACAGCATCGGGATGCGCATGAAGCTCGTGGCCCAGGGGCTGGGCTGGGCCATTATCCGACCGCTGTCTCTGCTGCAGCACCTGGAGCTCCTCGAGGAGCTGCGCGTCCTGCCCTCTCCCCCGCCGGGACTGTCAAGATCCATCTACGTCCTTGCGGAAGCGAGCGTCCCCTCCGAGCTCTTCACCAGGATCATCACGGAGCTGCACGGCATCATCCGGGACGATATCCTCGGGCGCATCGCGCCGCTGCTGCCGCAGGGGACTGCGGGCATCGAGCTCCGTCCTCTGCCCGAAGCCCCGAAGGACTAGCCCTGGCAGGCCTGCCCGAAGGCAAACGGAATGGCCGCCATCACGGCTGCGGCATCTGAGAGCACCGCGTCGTTTACGAGAAAGGCGGGATCGTGCTGAGGCTGGCCAACGCCCTTTCCCTCGTCCTTCATGCCCATGAAGTAAAGACAGGACGGAACCCGGGCGGAATATTCACGAAAGTCCTCCGAGCCCGTGAGCATGTCGACGTCCTTCACACGCCCGCTTCCTAGAATCGCGCCTGCCGCGCTGCGCACCACCGAGACCATCGCCGGGTTATTCATCACGGCCGGCCCGTTGATGAGGAGGCTGTATTCGGTCCTGCAGCGATGGGCCTGCGCGGTGAGCGATGCAAGCTCCCCCAGCCGCTTGCCCATAAACCGCACCAGATCCTCGCGCGCTGCCCGGATCGTGCCCGAGAGCGTTACTTCCTGCGGGATCACGTTGGTCGCGGTCCCCCCGTGGATGGTGCCCACCGTGATCAGTGCGGGTTCGATCGGACTCGTTTCCCGCGAGACGATCGTCTGCAGACCGCAGACGATCTGGGAGGCCGTCGTGACCGGATCGCACCCCAGGTGAGGGCTCGCGCCGTGAGTGCCCTTGCCGATCACCTTCAGGCTGAAGCGCCCCGAAGCCATCATAGTCGCGCCCTCGCGGACAAAGACCTTCCCGGCCTCGAATATCCCCCAGACGTGCATGCCGAACATCGCGTCCACGCCTTCGAGCGCGCCGCTGCGCACGACGTAGCCCGCCCCAGAGAGCGGCTTTTCAAAAATCTTCGTGCGCGTCTCTTCCGCGGGCTGGAAAAAGATTTTCACCCGCACCGGCAGATCTTTCTCGTATAGCTTCAGGATTCGGGCGGCAGCGAGCATGCAGGCGGCATGGGCGTCATGCCCGCAGGCGTGCATGACCCCGGGGTTCTTCGACTGGTAGAGCAGCCCTGTCTGCTCGGCAATCGGCAGCGCGTCGATGTCGCAGCGCAGCCCCACGCAGCGGCCGCCCTGCCCCACGTACGTGCAAAGCCCCGTTCCGACCGGGCCGAACCCCACCTGGATGTCCCTGTAGCCAAAGGACTCAAGCTCCCTGCGGATGAACTCCGTGGTGCCCGTCTCCTTGAAGGAAAGCTCGGGGTTCTCGTGCAGATGGTGCCTCCAGCCCACGATCGAGTCCTGCATTGCGCGGGCCTCGGCCTTGATTGCCTCATAAATATCAGGATTCATATTGCGCCTCTTTTATGTCCGCCCGGGCCGTCCCTTCCTCCCCCTCCCCCCCCAAAAAAAAAATGAGAGAAAGAGGCGGTCGGGACCGGCCTGCTTCAGCCCAGAAGAAGATAGTTGCCGATCATCATCACGATCCAGCCCCCGAGCATCGGGATCGCCGTGCGGCGGATGATGGCGATCGGCGTGATGCCGGCCGCGGCGGCCACCACAATCGTGGCGCCCGCCACTGGCGAGATACCGCGGGCGAGCCCCGCCGTAAACTGCATGGAGGAGATGAGCTGGGTCACGTCCCCGCCCAGGCCCGCGGCCACATCGGTCGCGATGGACCCCAGACTCGTGAGCGCGCCCACGCCGCTGCCTGTGAGGAAGGCGACGATCGCGATCAGACCCGAAAGGACACCGGCCATCCCGGTCATGCCGAAGCCACCGTAGTTCGCGCATTTGAGAAGCAGGTCAATCAACCCGCACAGCTTGATGCCGGTCGCGAAGATCTGAGCCGCGATAATGAGCGAGACGATCGTGGTGAAGAGCGACCCCATGCCCTTGATCATCGCCATTGCGTCCTCGCAGACCTTCATCAGGTCGCGGCGGCGGATGAGCTCAACCACGACGCCGATGATCCAGGCGAGAAAGAGCGCGGTCACGGTATTGAGCTGGATCGACTGGTAGCCGAACTTCGAGAACACGCAAAGGAGCGCGATCGGCAGCACCGGCAGAATCGCATAGCCCGAGGGGCCGACCGGCATCAGCTTTCCGCTGTCAAAAACGGAGTCCGTATAGACGTCATCATTCTTCCGGTCGTAGTAGCGCTGAACGAAGAAATTGAGCACCGCGATCGTGATGATCATCGGGATCGCAACGGGCAGCTGGTACTGAACGAAATAGACAATCGGCTCGATGTCGGCGATTTTGGCCGCGAAGAGGGCCGTGCCGGTGCCGGGCCCCATGCCGATCGTGCCCGAGCAGAAGATGGCGGCCGCCGCACCCGCCCGGGAGACTCCGAGCTTGAGCAGGATCGGGTACATCGTGGTGAGCAGCAGCATCGCCAGCCCTCCGTGGCTCGGGACGACCGGGCACATCGCCGCGCCCAGCATATAGCAGAGCGCGAGCACGAGGTACGGGCTCTTAAGCGCCTTAAGCGGGGAAATGCAGACCTTCACCAGGGCGCCTGAAGCGCCGATGCGCTCCATGTACTTCGCAAAGCCCCCGGCCACCATGATGATCATGCCGATGCCGGCTACCTGCTTCACGCTCGCGAGCCGGATCAGGTCGACGAGGTCGAACCAGACAAGCCCCGTGGACTTCGCGCCTTTGGGGAGGATGTGGTCGGCCCCGAACAGGATCGCAATCGCGATCATGATCAGGCCCGAGCCCAGAAGGACAATGACAGTGGGATATCGCTTGATGACAAGCCACCCTGTGGCAATGGTCACAAGCACCGCTAGAAATGACGCCAGATATTCCATGGTGAGGTCTCCTCATGAAAACTGCCTGTTGTTCTGGAATTGCGCGGATTCAGAAACAACTATCTGACTTCGCGTCAAATTTTTAAATCATGTTTCGCGGTGCGAAAAATGACGTTTTATTTTCTGCCGGGCCCTGCGGTCAACAGAGGCGGCTCAAAAAAGCCGCCGGCGGAATGAAGGCTGGCGCCGGCAGAATCACGCTTTCATTGTTATTTAATAGTTATAAACAATCGTTCTATGATTTTTTCAAGGTGAAATAAAAAGGTTGCCCCGGCTGCCTGACGTCGTGCGCTCAAAAAAAGCGCAGACCTTCCGCCCTTAAAGACGGGGAGACAAAGGAGAACTTCCCCGGATTTTCCTAAAGGAGCAGCGTTCGGCAGGCGGCTTTCTCTTGCCCGCCGCCCCGAAACCCTTGGCAAAGCCCTTTTTCCCCCGATGCTGAGACTTCAGGCCGGGGACGGCGCCCCGGCCCTGCCCCCTCTTTGCTTCCTGCCCTTTTGGCCTATCCCCTGCGCTCAAGGCCCCGCCGCCCTTCTTTCGGAGGAGAGGGAAAACCTGAGTGGCTTTGTCGGATATTATTCGTAAAATAAAAATCATTCTCGATACGAACCAAAGGGCCTCGATCGCAGAAACGCTTTTTTCGGCCCTTTTTTACGCCAAGGAAAAACATCCATGTCTCTCATCAACAAGGAAGTTGCCGACTTCACCGCCTCCGCCTACCAGGCCGACAAGTTCATCACCGTGAGCAAGAAGGACATTCTCGGCAAGTGGTCCGTCTTCATGTTCTATCCCGCGGACTTTACTTTCGTGTGCCCGACCGAGCTCTCCGACCTGAACGACCAGTACGAGGCCTTCAAGAAGATCGGTTGCGAAGTTTTCTCCGTGTCGACCGACTCCCAGTTCGTGCACAAGGCCTGGCACGACGCCTCGGAGACGATCCGCGCGCTGCGCTTCCCGATGCTCTCGGACAGCAACCATGAGCTTTCCCGCGACTTCGGCGTGCTCATTGAAAAGGCGGGCCAGGCCGAGCGCGGCACCTTTGTCGTGGACCCCGACGGCCGCATCAAGGCCTACGAAGTGGTGGACGGCAACATCGGCCGCAACGCCGAGGAACTGCTGCGCCAGGTCGAAGCCCTGCAGTATGTGCGCGAGCACGGCGACCTCGCCTGTCCCGCCCGCTGGAAGCCCGGCAAGAAGACCCTGAAGCCCGGCATTGATCTCGTCGGAAAGATCTGATCGCTCTTTTCCCGGGGGCTGAACCCCGGGAAAAGCGGCCGGAATTGCAAACACGCTGCAGTTTTGGGGCGGCAGAATAAGAATCCCCTAAAAAGAGGGCTTAGTCTGCCGCCCAATATGTTGCCCGGCGCAGAGGCAGCCCGCCTCTGCAAGGAACAAGGTGGCGACAGACTGCTGAATTCAGCGTCAAGAGAAAAGAGTCCGCCTTTTTCCGTTTTATCAACTTAAACGGGGCAGACTTTTTAAGGGACAAGAGGCAAAAGCAGCCAATCCGCTTTCAGGAAACCCACGCCTCTGTTATTTATAGTAAGTTTTATACCATTGGGCGAATTTCCCCAGCCCTTCTTCAATGGTCGTTTCCGGCTTAAAGTCAAAATCGCGCTGCAGCTCGCTGACATCGGCATAGGTCTGGTACACATCGCCGGGCTGCATGGGCAGATATTCCTTTTTGGCTTTTTTCCCCAGGGCCTGTTCCAGGACTTCGATGAAATGCATCAGCTGTTCTGGCTGATGGTTGCCAATGTTATAGACTTTATAAGCGTCGCCCAGTTCATTTTTCCTGGGCGGATTGCACAGCATGTGTTCAATGCCGGTAACGATGTCGTCCACGTAGGTAAAATCCCGGTACATATCCCCGTGGTTGTAGATCTGGATCGCTTCTCCCCTGCGGATTTTATTGGCAAACTTGAAATAGGCCATGTCCGGGCGGCCAAAGGGCCCATAAACCGTAAAGAAACGCAGTCCCGTTGCCGGAATCCCGTACAGATGACTGTAGGCATAAGCCATCAGCTCGTCAGACTTCTTGGTCGCCGCATAGAGACTGATGGGATGATCCACATTGTCGGCCGTTGAAAAAGGCGTTTTCTGCTGATTGCCATACACAGACGAGCTGGATGCGAACAGCAGATGCGCGACTTTATGTCGGCGGCAGGCTTCAAGGATATTGAAAAAACCCACAATATTGGAATCAATATAAGAACGGGGATGGTCGATGCTGTAACGCACCCCGGCCTGGGCCGCCAGATTCACAACGATATCCGGATGAAAGGACTCAAACAATCCCATCACGGCTTTTTCATCGGCCAAATCACCTTTGACAAAGGTGAATCGCGGAAACCGGCCAAGAATAGCCAGGCGGCTTTCCTTTAAAGAAACATCATAGTAATCATTGAGGTTGTCAAATCCAAGGACAGAGGCCCCCAGCGACAGCAGCCGCCTGGCCAGATGAAAGCCAATAAAACCGGCCGCCCCGGTTATCAATACTTTGCTTGTTTTGTCAAACGCTTTGAAATCTGCCATAACAGTCGGCACCCTGTCTTTGTTTCAGGCACGGGAAAAAACAGCCCGCGCATATGCTTTCTAATTGGCTTCGCCTGATTCTTCAGCCTGGCTGATTAGAAATAATCGCCGAAGCACGGCCCTTTAGATTTTACAGCGATCCGTAAATCCCTATTGCGGCAGCCGAATCGTTTAAAGATGCAGTTTATAGCGCATCCGCAGCCACGAATACCAAAATATCCCCTTAAAATATCCCGCCAGATTTCCATGCTTTTTCTGATATCGTCCCCACTGTTGGAAATCATGATAATTTTCAGGTTTTTTAATCGGCAGAATATTCGTAACAGTGGGCCAGGGCGATAAAGCATTATATTTGCGCCATTGGGCATCGAAGGGCGTCAGGACCATGTTCCACGGCTTTCTTCTTCCGGCCCAGTGAATAAACACTCCCTGGTCAGTATCATAATCATCTCCGCCGTCCGTTATATTATAGGCATGCGGCAGAAAATAAAGATTTCCGTCAAAAACCAAATTCAGTATATCCTGGCTTTGCCCTAAAAAACGCTCTTTCGGTTCGCATTGGAAAGAAAAGGCTTTTTCCGTAATATGGTCTTTCTCCCACTGCTTACAGTCCACTAGCATAATGCCATCGTTGAAATATCTTCCATTCTTTAGCTTCAAATATTCAGATCTGTATTTGACGGAATCAGGACGATCAGCGGCCGCGGCTATGGCATAGCCTTTCATATCCAGGTGCATCAGAGGCTTTAATGAAGAAATGCACATGGTATCGGAGTCCGCATAAATATACCTGTCTGCATATTTTCCCAATACCTTCGGCATATACAGTCTGACGTAGGTTACACGTGAGAAACGTGAAACCTTAATATGGAAATCCTTAAACGGCTCCATATTCACACGATATAAATAGCAGCAGCAGTGAAATTTCTGGGCTGTTTTCCTAATGTTTTCCTCACTGCCATCGCTGTACCCGTCTGTAAAAATGTGAAATGAAAGCGACGCACCCTTATTGTTTTCTATGACAGAAACCATTGAGGCGCCCATAAACGGAATATACGCATCGTTAACGTTATAAGAAACGTGAATTTGCTCCCGGGCATCGTCGGCTGGCAGATAATTAAATATTTTTTCTGACGCAATAAAATGAGATACATCAAAAAACGACGATTCAAACTGTTTCACGATCCTGTTCCTCCGAAGCCGCAGAGATTATTCACAAGCATAAATTAATCAATCAGGCGCATGATCAACGATCCAGGCAGCAAATAGGGTAATTACCGGATTTCAATGAGTCAAGCATTGGTAATTAAAGGCATTTAAGAAATAAGGGCGCCCTTTTGTTTTCCAATGAAGGTTTCATGGCGGATGGCCGCTGAGTAATGCTCCGCCACAGGGGCTGACCCTCTCATTAATACAGCGTGAAAAGCCTGTACAGAAATGCGGCTCTCAGAGGACATCCTTCTGTCGTCCGGCACACGGCAGACGGTCCGCCCGGGAGTAAAAAAAAGCATCGAGAATTGTTCACGATGCTTGATTTTCTCGAACCTCCCGGAGTCCTGGAAGACCAGAAAACCGGGAGCCCGAGCTTCAGGCAGCCTTAAAGCTTTCAGCGCCTTCCGTCCGGGCGGTCTCCCGGACCCCCGCGCTGCGGAGCCGGCCCCCTCGCATCGCGCGCAGGCGGCATGGCGGCCGGATGCCGACGGCGGTATTCAGGGGCGTAATGATGGCGGTACCAGTCGTTCTTCACGAAACGCACCGGACGGCCGCAGGCGTCGTAGCGGCTGCAGTAGTGCCTCCAGTCGCGGCGTTGGGCTTCCGGAACGTTGAGATACAGGATCGAGGTCCCGGCGATCGCCGCGCCGATCGCGACGATCGGGGTCGAGTTCCAGACGTCAGGCCGCAGGCCGTTCACCATCGGGATAGCGCCCCAATAGCCCGAGTCGCCGATTGAAATATTGACCTGGGTGGCCGCACCGGCCTGAGCCGCACCGATCATGAGCGCGGCTGCTGCCGCAGCAGCCTTGCCTGCCATGCTGTTCATGTGATTCTCCTTTTCCGGGCCCCGGAGAGAAGCCCGGTGCTCACAAGCATACCCGTCCGGAGCGGAGGAAACCGTCACGAATTTTAAGTTTGGGCCCGGAATGGTTACAGCCTGTTGTCAGCTGTAACAAATCAAGCCGCGCCGGGCTTGAGCAGATCGCGGGTGAGGCGCTTGTAGATCTCAAGCGCGTTGGTCACCTGCTCGGGGACCCCGTACTCGTTGTCGCCGTGCATGTTGCCGCCTGAGGGCCCGAAAGTGACCACAGGAATGCCGAGCGAGACCGCGAGAATGTTGGAGTCGCACACCGAGGGGTCGTAGGCTACCGGCAAATCCACCCCGGTCACATCGCGGTAGTGGCGCTGCAGGGTCCGCACGAGCACGTGGTCTTCCGGTATGGCGAAGGCCTGCATGTAGGGGCTCTTGCGGGGCTTGAGCCGCACGGAGACCTTGCCGCCGAGGCCCAGGGCGTTCGCCGCCTCCATGATCTGCGAGATACAGAGCTCCGCGGTCTCGCCGGGCACCACGTAGCGGTCGACGAACATGTAGCAGCTGTCGGGGACGACAAGCGCCCCGGCGCTGCCGCCGCTCAAGTAACGGACGCACCAGGTCCCGCGGTTGAGCTTCGGGTGCGAGAGCGTGGGCAGCGCTTCGATCGCGGCGGCGAGCTTCCCCGCGCTGATGAGGGCGTTCTCCCCCACCTGCGGGTAGCGGCTCGCGTGGCCGGCCTTGCCCTTCACCGTCACCTCGAAGCTGAAGCGTCCGCGGAAGCCCACTGCGACGTTGTCATAGCGGCACTCGGCCATCAAGGCGAGGTCCGCATGGATCACGTTCTCTCGCACGAGCTCGTAGGTGCCCTGCGAGAGCCCCTCCTCATCGGAGACGAAGCAGGCCATGATCTTCCCTGCGAACTCGCTGCGGTGGGCGCTGAAGTAGCCGATGGTTGAGAGGATGGCGGCGTCTCCTCCCTTCATGTCCATGGCTCCGCGGCCGTAGACCTTCCCGTCGATCAGCGTAGGCTTGAAGGGATCGGTCATCCAGGCCTCGCGGTTCACGTCCACCGTATCGATGTGGCCGATGAAAAGCAGCGTCGGGCCGGGCCTTCCGCTGTCGAGAACCGTCCAGACCGAGGGGCGCTCGTTCTTCTCGTCTTCCGGGAAATAGCTCATATGCACGATGAGCCCGAAGGACTCGAGCGTTTTCTTCACATACTCCGCGGCCTTAGCCTCGTGGCCCATGACGGAGTCGATGCTGATCAGGTCGTACCAGCGCTGAAGAACTTCTTCCATGATTTTCTCCCCTCTGAGTCAGTTCGCCTCGGAAGCGGCCCCGGCCTGCGAATTCCCGCTACGGCGGGGCAGCTTTGCCGAGCCGATGCCCGTGAGTGCGATGAAAGCCGAAAAGACAATGGACAGCCAGAGCATCGGCGCATAGGGCAGGAACGCGAGGTTCGCGACACCCAGAGTCGCCGCCGTGTAGGAGCCGGTCGTCGACCAAGGCACGAGCGGAGCAAGCCCCGTGCCGGTGTCGAGCATCATGCGCATCAGGTTCTTGCGGTCGAGCCCGTACTCCGAGAACATATCCTTCGTCATCGTGCCGATCACCGGATAGCTCACGTAGTAGGCGCCCGTGATGAGGAAAAAGAGCGCGTGCAGGCACATGATCGAAAAGCTCATCACGCGGGGGCTCGTAGCAAGGCGCTTCACGAAGTCGAGCAGCACGTCGGCCACGCCCGCGGTGCGCAACGGCGCGCCGAAGATGCCCGCCGCCATCAGCAGCCCGATCGTGCTCAGCATGCTGGTGAAGCCGCCGCGGTTGAGCATTTTGTCAACGAAGGCCGACCCGGAATGCCCGGAGTAGCCGCTGTAGAGGCTGGTGAGGACGGTCTTCAAGTCCATGCCCTGAAGAATCATGGCGAGGACCGCGGCCACCGCAATGCCGGCCACGAACGTGGGCAGCGTGGGCTTCTTCCAGACGATGAGCCCCACCACGACCACGAGCGGAAGCAGCGTGATCACCGACAGGTTGAAGGTGTGTGCGAGAGTCGTGAGGATCTCGTCGTAGACTGCGCTTTCAGCCACACCGCTCTGGAAGGAGCTGCCGTATATGAAGAAGAAGACGAGGCTGATCAGGTAGGCCGGCCCCGTGGTGAGAAGCGCGTGCCAGATCCCGGACATGAGCGGGGTGTCCGTAACGGTGGCCGTGATCACGGTCGAGTCGCTCAGGGGCGAGATCTTGTCGCCGAAGAACGCCCCCACGCAGACCGCGCCGGCGGCGGCCTCCATCGGGACGCCCAGGCCGGAGGCGACGCCCATGCAGGCGACGCCCACGGTGGCGAGCGTTCCCCAAGAGGTGCCCGCGAAGGTGCTCATCAGCGTGCACAGAATGCAGGCGACCGGCAGGAAGAGCGCCGGAGTGATCACCTGCATGCCGTAGTAGACCATGACGGGGATGGTGCCCGCGGCCATCCAGCTTCCGATCAGGACGCCCACGGCGAGCAGAATGAGCATTGCGATCAGCATCGAGGCGATGATGTCCTTGATGCCCGTCTGCAACTTCGAGTACGGGACGCCGAAAAGCACCGCCATAAGGCACATGACAACGCCGTCCACGGCAAGCACGATGCGGACGTTCACGGAGAGACCCATGAGGCCGTAGACAATGATGAGGACGCCCACGACAAGCATTGAAAGGGCCTGCCAGGGCTTCACGATGGTATGTTCTGATTTCACTTCATTCTTTCCGTTTAAGAAAACCCACCCGCCTCCGGTGCTGCTTGAAAAAAGGAGGAAGGAGACGAAAAGGCCAGAACCCAACCGGGAACTCAGCCTTTTTCCCCTTCGGGGCGAACGAAAAGAATGTTCTTCGAAAAAAGAAAAAGCGCGAGAGTAACCGGCAGCGCTCCGCCCGCGCGAACGACCGTCCCGCGGGCGACAGTCCGCAGGATCTTCTCCTGCGGCCCAGATCCGAAAAACTCTGAAGCAGCTTCTTCGGTCTTCGGCGGTTCCCCCTTTGGCAGCTTCCGGCTCTTCAGCCCTTTGTGTGGAAGCCGCGACTCATGAGTCCCGCGCCTCTGCCTTGTAACGAAATATTTTAGAAACTAATGCTTCCCGCGGCAATGAGGACTGTGCCTTAGTCTTTTAGGCCGCCGGGGCGGCCCCTTCACCCGCCGAAGTCTTAACTCCCTCTGGGTAACGGGGCCTTCAAGACCGGAGCCCGGGGCCTGGGGGGTTCAGCGCTGCTTTTCGATGAGGGCGTAGAAAGCCTCGCCCGCGCTCACCGACTCGACCACGGTGCCGCCCGGGCATTCGCCCCCGGCGCCCGGCAGCGGCTCATGCGAGCAGAGGATTTCAGGCTGGCGCTTCAGGCGCTCGGGATGGTTCTGCAGCCGCGCGATCACCTCCTGGCCCGGGTAGCAGCCCTTGTTGAAGGAGACCCCGCCCAGTTTCTCAAGCCCCACCGCCTGGGGGAGAAAGCGGCCCGAGGTAGCCGCAAAGACCATGGGCAAGCCGCAGGAGATGTCGGCGAGCCACCACAGCCCCTCGGGGGCCTTCGGGGCGTCAAGACGCGAAAGCGCCCCAGGCTCCCCGAGGACGATCACTCGCGGGAACGCGGCCTCAAACGCCGGCACCCGCCCGGGATCCGCGTCTGACACCCGCACCGCGGTGAGCCCCTCGGAACGCGAGGCCTCCCAGGGCTTTTCGGGCACCGAGAGCCCCGCCGCCTCGAGCACCCGCGCGGCCCCGCCCCCGGCAAGGCCGGAAACGCGGAGGCTTTCGGTGACATCCTCGAACTTCACCTTCGAACGGAAGACATAGAGACGTATTTTTTTCAGGAATGCCGGGGCGAGGCCGCGCGGAATGAGAAGAAGAAAGCTCTCGGTAGCCTCGCGCACGATCCGCGGGGCGGCGATCAGCCGCCCCTGGGCGTCAGCCCAGCCGGTGAGCTTCGCCCCCTCGCCAATGTCGGAGATGCGGCTGCAGAAGAGCCGGTCGAAAAATCCAAGCGCATCCGCGCCTGAGGCGCGGATTACCGAAAGCGACTCAAGCGGCGAGAGCGCCGCCCCCTGCCCGAGCCCGCGGCAGTCCTGCGGGCTTACCGCCCAGCTTCCTTCCTGCATCATGGCCTGATGGCTCCTTTTCATCCTGGCTGCAGGCGCTTTTCGCGCGCCTGTGCTCCACAATGCAGGAAAGGATACCCGAGTTGGAGAAAAACTGCGTTCCCTGGGGAGCCCGCTTGACCGTGTTCCCCCTGAGCACGCCAAAATTGTCGAGCCTTCCCGGATCAGCAGATCAATCTCCCGCTTTACCGTATCTCGGTAAAAGTAAAAGAGCGTCTTCTTCCCGTTGCGACACCAGCTCTTCAAGATTTCCATGACGACGAAATTTTCGAAGAACACACCTGCGTTGTATGCCTGCCTCAGCGCTGAGAGCCAGGCGGCTGGCGCAGCCACGCGGCAAATTCTGTGTCCGTGAAGTAGAGCCGGGACTTTTTGATGAGTGTTTGCCCAATATTCTCGCAAAAGGGCGAAAGCAGATAGACGCCCCCCGCCGCCACGACCCCATTGAGCCATCCCCAGGCCGTTTCTGCCGCGACGCCGGCTTCCTTTTGAAGCGGGCCGAGAGCGAATTCCTGTCCATTGCGGGCGTCCAGAACTGCGACGAACTTCTCAAAGACCAGGATGTGCCGAACCCCGGCTGCCGGGATGCCCTTTTCAACGAACGCTCCGGGCAGATTCTCAAAAAACGGCCCTTCTGATCCGGATCATCCTGCGCCGCCGCGGGCCAGGAACCCTGCCCGATGATCTGCCGGATCTCTTCCTGTGTCAGGGAATCGAGGCTGTCCGGAGAAAGATCTCCGGCCGACAGAAAAAGTCTCTGCCGCAGTCCTTCCCCCTGCCGTTCATAAAGATTCAGGGGAAAAAGCTCAGAGGAGACCGCTCGTCTGGACGAAGCCCTGGTGATCACGACCTCCCGCATCCGGGGAAGACAACCGGAGTTCAAAGGTTTCAGACCGCCTAAGGGAGCACCTCATCTGAATGGCTGAAGAAAAAAACAGAGCTCTTGTGCATTCAGGCCGCCCCCCGCAGGCACCCGGGGCAAAAAATCACTGCTGCACAAAGGGCTTTGCCTTTATTGAGCCAGAGCTCAATGAAATAAAGACAACAGTCTCTGCTTCCTGCGCCTTCCTGACTGCCCGGGGCTGCTCTCCAGCCTGCTGCCCAGTCAAACGCCCCGGAAAGCGAAGCCTTCCGGGGCGTTGCTGTTCTTCTTAAGAAGCTGTTTTCCCGAGCTCAGCGGCGGATCACGACGCCAGCCTCGGGAGTGAAGGCCGCCTCGATGATCGCGCCCTGCTCCACGAGCTTCGTGCCGGGCAGGAACGGCACCGACATCGAGTAGGGCTTTTTCTGCCCGGAGCCGGGCAGCACCACGTCGTAGTCGACCCGGTCGCCCTCGAAGTAGCGGTTTACGATCTCAAGCGGGAAACCCGATTCGCCGGGCTGCGCGATCCGAAGATTTTCGGGACGCACGACAAGCAGCGCCTCTTCGGCCTTCTTCGGGGGATTCTGCCGGCCCATGCGGGCGCGCAGCTTCCGGCCGCCCACCTCGAAGAGCGCGTAGCCGTTCTCGTCGGAATCGAGCCGCCCCTCGATCAGGTTCGCCTGTCCGATGAAGTCCGCGACAAAGGCCGTGGCCGGGTCCTCGTAAAGCTCCATCGGAGTGCCGAGCTGCTCGATGTGGCCGTGGTTCATCACCATGATGCGGTCCGACATCGTGAGCGCCTCCTTCTGGTCGTGCGTGACGTAGAGGCAGGTGACGCCGAGCTCCTGCTGGATGCGGCGGATTTCCGAGCGCATGTGCAGCCTCAGCTTCGCGTCGAGGTTCGAAAGCGGCTCGTCCATGAGCAGCAGCTGTGGACGCAGCACGAGCACGCGGGCAAGCGCAACGCGCTGCTGCTCGCCGCCCGAGAGCTGGTTGGGATAGCGGTGCTCGGCCTTTTCGAGGCCCACCATCGCGAGCCCCTCGCGCACTTTCTTCGCGATTTCAGAGGAGGACTCGCCCCTCACTTTCAGGCCGTAGGCAACGTTGTCGAAAATCCTCATGTGAGGAAAGAGCGCGTAGTTCTGGAAGACGAAACCCATATTGCGCTCGTTCGCGGGGAGGTTCGTGACGTCGCGGCCGTCGAGCAGGATGCTGCCGTCAGTGGGCGAGGCAAAGCCCGCGACCATGCGCAGCGTCGTGGTCTTCCCGCAGCCCGAGGGCCCGAGGAAGGTGAGGAACTCGCCCGGGGTCACCTCGAGGTTCACATGGTCGACCGCCCAGAACTTTTCATTGTCCTTCACATAGCTGCGGCAGAGGTTTTTAAGGGTAAGAGCAACCGACATTTCAGTGAACTCCGATAGCGTCGCCGCTGCGGCAGAACAGGCGCGCGAGAAGCGCCATCACGCCCGAGGCGATGAAAATGAGGATGATGAGGACGATGGAGAAGGCGCAGGCCTGGGCGAACTGCAGCTCGGTCATGCACTCGAGAATCCGGGTCGTGATGAGCGACCACTGCACCGACACGAGGAAGATCGTCGCGCTGATGGCGGTCATCGAGTGGATGAAGAGGTAGCGCATGCCGGCGAGCACCGCGGGCAGCACCATCGGGACCGTGATCGAGAAGAAAGTACGCACCGAGGAGGCTCCGAGGCTGCGGCTCGCCTCTTCGATCGAGGGGTCGATCTGGGTGAGCGTGGCGATCACGTTCCGGATGCCGGCCGAGGAGTAGCGGAACACATAGGCCGCGATCAGGATGTAGACGGTGCCGGTGAGCACGATCGGCTCGCTGTTGAAGGCGAGCACGTAGGCGATGCCCACCACGGTGCCGGGCAGCGTGTAGTTAAGGAGCGAGACGGTCTCGAGCAGCTTGCTGCCGCGCACCCGCAGCCTCGTGGTGACATAGCCCACGACCACGGCGAGCAGCCCGCCCAGAGGCGTGCCGATCACGGCGATGAGCAGCGTGTCCTTGATCGCCTTCATGCCGAAGGTGAAGACGTACTCGTAGTTCTCGAGAGTGAACTCGTTGTTCACGCCCCAGACCTTCACGACTGAACCAAGCAGGATGATGGCGTAGATGTAGAGGATGAAGGCCGAGAGCAGCGCCACCACGCCGACGATGAGCGAGGAGAGCAGCAGCCCCGGACCCTTCACGCTGCTTCTGCCGCCCGCCTTGCCGGTCACCGTGACGTAGCTCTTCCTGCCCACCCAGTAGTTCTGCAGAAAGTAGACGACCAGGGCGGGGATGAGGAGCATGAACGACAGGGCCGAACCGCCCTTGAAGTCATACATGCCGGTGATCTGCAGATAAGCCTGCGTCGGCAGCACCGGGAAGGAGTGGCCGCCCAGGACCTGCGGCGTCGCGAAGTCGGCGAGCGAGCAGGAGAAAACGAGCAGAAAGGCGTTGGCGATGCCCGGGGCCGCAAGCGGCAGCGTCACCGTGCGGAACACCCTCAGGCTCGAGGCGCCGAGCGAATAGGCTGCGTCCTCGAGGTTGGGGTCGATGCGCGAGAGAATCGTCGAGAGCGTCATGAAGGCGACCGGGAAGTACGTGAGCGACTCGGAAATGTAGGTGCCCCAGAAGCCGTAGAAATTGAAGTCGTCGATGCCGAAGAAATCGAGCAGGATGCCGTTCGGACCGAGCGAGAGGGTGAGTGCGATGCTGCTCGTGAAAGGCGGGGAGATGAGCGGCAGCAGCGTGACTGCGCTCACCGCGAGCTTGAGCCAGGTAGGCAGCCCGAGGCGGGTCACCGCGTAGGCGAAGATGAAGCCGAGGATCGTGCCGGTGAGCCCCACCGAGCAGCCGAGCAGGATGCTGTTCACCGCGGCGCGCTGATCGTACCAGCTGCCGAGGAAGGGCTTCAGGTTGTCGAGCGTGAAGCTGCCGTCCACGAAGAAGGCAACGCCCAGAAGCCGCAGGAAAGGATAGATGACGAAAACGCCCAGCAGCAGCCAGAGCATGAGAACCGTCAGTTTCGTGCTCAGGTCGCGCTGCGTCGTTGCTGCGCTGTAAGCCATGATGAGATAGGTCTAAAAGGCTGTGCGGAAAAGCGCGGGCGGCTGCGGGGAAAAGCGGCCCCGGGTAAGAAATGCGGGCCGCGGCAGCGGCCGCCGCGCGCGAAAGCGGCCCCTTTCGGAAGCTTCCGGAAGGGACTTCGCGCCTGCGGGGAAAAGGCAGGCGCGGTCGCGCTTCTTACTTGATCACTTCGTTGATCCAGCGCTCGGTGTAGGCCTTGCGGTGCGCGCCCTTCCAGGCGACGTCCACCGACACGGTCTTAATCTTCGAGAGATCGAGCAGCGGGTTCGTCGTCTTCACGTCGCGGCGGGTCGGGACGTAGTTGATCTTGTTCTTCACGATGAACTCGGCGAATTTCTTGGAGGCCGCCCAGTCAACGAACTTCTTCGCCTCGGCCGAATGCTTCGCGCCCTTCACCACGCCGGTCGCCTCGATTCCGAAACTCACGCCGTCGGACGGATAGGTGATCACGACCGGGTAGCCCTGCTGCTGGATGTCCAGGGCGTCGACGATGTAGAAGATGCCCGAGGCGCACTGGCCGGTCGCGATCGGCATCGCGCCGCCCGCGCCGCTCTTCGTGTACATCTGCACGTTGGCGTTGAGCTTCTTCTGGAACTTGAAGGCTTCTTTCTCGCCCTTCACCTTAACCAGGGAGTAGATGCGCTCGGTGGCGGTGCCGGAGGTGCGGGCGTCGGCCATCTGAAGGTTGTTCTTGTAGCGGGGGTCAAGCAGGTCGTCCCACTTGGTCGGGGGATTCATGTGATTCTTCTTCAGGAACTTGGTGTTCGTGAGGAAGCAAAGCGGGATAATGCCGATGCCGGTCCAGTGATTCTTGGGATCGCGGAACTGAGCCGGAATCGCGTCGGAATCCTTCGGGCGGTAGGACTCGAACACGCCCTCGCGGACGCCTGCGGCGTAGGTGTCGGCCGGGCCTCCGAGCATCACGTCAACCTGGGGATTCTTCTTTTCCGCGGTGAGCCTCGCCAGCGCCTCTCCCGAGGAGAAACGCAGGAAGTTCACCTTGATGCCGGTATCCTTCGTGAACTGCGCGAAAACCTTGGAGGCGTACTTTTCGGGCATGATCGAATACGCATTCAGTTCTGCCGCGGACACCGAGCCCGCCAGCACACAAAGCCCCATGAAGAGGGCCGAGAGCCTGAGTTTCATAAATTTATCCTTTTGGTATGGTCCGTGCGCCCTCCGTAAGCCGCTTGCACAGGGCGACATGGCGCCGTCCGGGTCGAGCCGGTGGGAGGCTCTTTCGGAAGCGCGCTTTTTTATACCTAAAAAGTCATGACAAGGCAAGTGCTTATAACCCCTTTTACCATCCGCTCCGTTGCCTTCAGCTTTCCAGGGGAAGGACCTTCGGTTTGATCCATGTCAATCTGCACCGTTCTTTTATTGCTAATGATTCTTATTTCCAATATGATTCTCGTATCAGGTCCACGGGGTCGGACCTGGTGAAAGCAGACAAGACCGCGGAGCGTCTCCTCTCCGCCGTCTTTGGGTAACTTTAGGGTGTGGCGCACTGGCTGCCACACCCCTTTTTTCCCCTGCGCTCTTTTATACTGTGATTTTCAACGGCTTAACTTTCAGGGCTGCAAATGAGACAGTGCATGGATGCGCCCAATCTGCATCGCCGGCTGAGGAAAATCATCGGCCAGGTCCAGGCTATCGACCGCATGGTCGACGAGGACATTCCCTGCGAGGACGTGCTCTCGCAGATCAGCGCGGCCAAGACCGCCCTGCACCGCTGCGGGCAGATCGCGCTCGAAGGCCACATCAGGCACTGCGTCCGCGACGGCATCGAGCACGGAGACGCCGAAAAGACGATCGAGAGCTTCACGAAGGCGGTCGAGCGCTTTTCCAACATGGGCCGGTGAGGGCGCGGCGGCCGGATGGCTTGACAGGGAGCGGGGGTGCATTATACCGATACCCCTATGTGTATAAGGAACAGCCATGTCCTTCTCCCTCGGGCTCGAGCGCCGGGAAGGCCTCAGCCGCAGCATGCCCGTGCTTCTTCTTGCCGTCGCGACCCTGGCGGCGAGCCTGTTTTTCCCGGGCCGCTTCATGCTTTGACATCCGCGCCGACGTCCTCGTCACGATCGCCCTTGCCGCCTCAATCGCCCCGGACGAGGTTTTCGCCGCAGGCGAGGTCGCGCTTGTCATGCAACTGGGCTCCCTGCTCGAGGATAAAACGGCCGCGCGGGTATCGAGCGGCTCGTGAGGCTCACGCTGAAGACGGCCTGCGTCCTCTCGGGCGGAGCCGAAAAAGTGATCCCCGCCTCTGAAGTGCGCTTGGGCGACCGGCTCCGGGGCCTGCCCGGCGAAACCGTTCCGGTCGACGGCGCCATCGTTTCGAGCTCAGCCTCGGTTGACGAGTCGGTCATAACCGGGGAACCGATTCCCGTGGGCAAAACCGCGGGCAGCGAGGTCACCAGCGGCACCACGAACCAGTTCGGGGCCTTCTTGATGAGGGCCTGCCGCACCTGCGGGACCTCTCGAGGCGGACGATGACGACGATCTGGCTGAACCTCGCCTTCGCGATGCCGTTCTACTTTGTCGCAGTCGCCCTCGCTGCTACGAAAATCCCCACCTCCGTCAACGAAGCCCTGGTCTTCAACGCGGGCTCGGTCTTCGTGACCGTCTGCTCGGCGCTACTGCTCAACTGGAAGAAAGGAGGCGGCTCCGGGCCCACGGCTCTTGAAGCCTGAAGGCCCTGCCGCGGGCTTCGGGGTTCTTCCGGCCCCTAGCCGGGGCCGCCCGAAGCCTGCAGGGTGCCGGCCGCCCCGGCCTGCGCCCGCTCGAGGGTCTCGCGACGGTAACCCCAGCCCGCGAGGCACCCCTCCCCGGGGGTCTGATTGAGGAGATGAAAACGGACCCCGCGCCGCACGAAACTGCCCGCGCAGTGCCAGTGCCCAAAATACCAGTCCCTCACCCGCGGCAGCCTCTGAAAGATGGGCTCGAGCGCGTCCTCCGTCGCGCGACCGGAGATCCACTCGGGCTTCAGGCCGCAGATCCCGCACACCTTGTCAAGGCAGCCCGCGGGGCAGGTGTGGGAGACCACGGCATCGACCGAATCGAGGTCGCTGCGCTTGAGAATCCGCTCGAGCTCCTCCTGTCCCATCTCCTCTTCGGCAAACCAGGTCCTGCCCTCCTCGCGGTACGCGCGGTCGATGGAGAAGGCCCCGCCCGCGAAAAGCACGCGCCGGCCCCGGATCACCGCGGTGCTGCCGCGCGGCGCGTAGTAGAGACCGGGCGCGACGCGGATCGGCTTTTCCCAGCCGCGGGTTTCCACGAGGCGACGCAGCAGCGCGTGGTTTTCATGGTTGCCGTCGCAGAAGAAAATCCGGGTGCCGGGATGCCGCAGCCCCTCGTGGAAAAAGCCCTCCCCGGCGCCTTCCTCGAAATCGCTCCGGCGCCAGTAGCCGAAGTCTCCCGCCACGATGCAGACCGAGGGCCGGAGGATCCCGAGCGCCCCCTGCAGGAAGGAAAAGTCGGCGTGCGTGTCACCGCAGAAAAGCACCTTGTCGAGGCCGTGCATGCGAGCAGTCTCCAAAGAAAGAAGGCGGGAAAAGCCCCGGAGCGGCAGGCGCCGCCCGGACCGGACTCATTTTATTATGGTGGAGGGCGCGGCACGCCGCCCCCGGCTTAGAGCAGGGGAAGAACGCATTTTCGCGCGCACCGCTGAAAAAAGGAGGGCGGGCAATGGAAGGAAAGAAAAAGGCAGGGGCCGGCAGCCACCCCGCGGGCTGGACCGAAGGCGCGGAAGAGCTCCGCATCAAAGTCCGCGGGCCCATGATCCGGGTCATTTCCGAAGCGGTCTATTCGCAGGCGATCGGATCCCGGCAGGCCACGCAGCTGCGGATGACGCTTTTCGTGCCGAACTCGCCCGGAGCGCACCCCGCGGTGCTCTTTTTCCCGGGCGGCGGGTGGCTGCAGGCCGCAAAGGATCGCTTCATCGAGTGCCGCCTCGCCCTCGCCCGGGCGGGCTTCGTGGCGGCAACCGCCGAGTACCGGACCCTCCCGCAGGCCTTTCCCGCCCAAGTGCAGGACGGCCGTGCGGCCGTGCGGTTCCTGAGGGCGCACGCCTCCGATTTTTCGGTCGATCCGACGCGCATCGGCGTCATGGGGAATTCCGCGGGCGGCTGGCTCGCGCTCATGGTGGCTTTCAGCGGCTCCCGCAAAGGCTGGGACTCGGACGAATGGAAGGACTTTTCGTCTGCGGTGCAGGCCTGCTGCGCGCTGCATCCCGTGACGCAGCTCTCAAGCCTCTCCGAAGGTCTTTCACCTGAAGGCCGCGCAGCGCACTCGGGGCCGGCCTCGGCCGAATCGCTCCTGCTGCACGGCATCTCCTTTTCCGGCGCGGGCCGAGCGCTCGACCCCAAAGAGGAGGCTGCCGCGGGGGCTAGCCCCGAAGCGCTTCTGCGGCGGCGCCGCAGAGGCTGCACGCTGCCTCCCGTGCTCCTGATGCACGGCACAGCCGACCGGCTGGTCTCGCCGCTGCAAAGCGCCGCACTCTATGAGCGGCTTCGGGCCCTGGGCTCGCCCGCCCGGTACCTGCTGCTCGAAGGCGTCGACCACTCTTCCGATCCCTCCTGGTACCAGGAGGAGGTGAGCCGCGAGATCGTCCGCTTCTTCCGTCAGGCACTCGGAGCGGTCAGGGAGGCTTAAGGCGCGGGCTTCCGATCCAGCCTTTCAAGCTCTGAAGAGGCCACGGGCTCCATCCATTTGGTCTTCGCACCCTCGCCCGGCACCTCGATCGCGATGTACTGGTCAGCTGCCGCAGGCGGCCCCGTACCGGTACTTTACTCCCGCGGGGATCGAAACCGTGCCGCCCGGCAGAGGCTCGTGCAAGGGTCTGCCCCACTCCTGAAACCAGCCGTGGCCGGAGACCGCGATCAGGATCTGACCGCCGCCGCGGGCAGCCTCGTGCACGTGCCAGTTGTTCACGACGCCCGGGGCGAAGGTGACGTTGTAGACGCCCATCGGGGAGCCGGCGAGCTTCGCGACGAAACTGCTGCCGGTGAAGTAGCGGGCATTGGCGGTGTTGGGCTGCCCCACGGGGAAGGTGGAAAGTCCTTCGGGCGCGGCCGCGGTGTGCTTCCCGTCGTCCGCGTACACCTCGCAGATGATCGGAAACGCGCTCCAGGCCTTGGACCAGCCGCAGTAGAAGGTGAGGTGCGTGACCAGCGCCACGGCCTCCTAGCGCTTGCCGCCGTGCCTTCGCCCGAGGATCGGGTGCGAGCGCAGCTGCGGATACAACCCAGCCGAAAAGAGTGCCGCGATCGTGATGAGGCTGCGGTCGCGCAGCGACAGCACCCGCTCCCTCGCCCAGACCTGCCCGAAAAGCACATCGTCGTTCAGATGGGCGAACTGCGGCGCGAGGTCTTCCAGGCGGTCGTGGCCCGCCGTCTGCTTTTCAAGCCCCGCAGCGGGGTGCAATGCGAGGACAATGGCGGCCGCTAGCCCTGCAATGCATTTCTTCATGATGCTTCTCCCTGTCTGTCAAAATGTGAGCGGCTCTAAGCGCAGGCCCGCCTGCTCAAGGTCGGCTTCCATCAGGGAGGCGATCTGCGCGTTGTTCTCCTCCTCGAAATGGAAGTGGCTGTTGCCGCGGATGCCCTTTTCCGGCAGCGACACGACGCGGCACTCGACACCGCGCTCGGAAAGCGCCTTTGCAAAGACCCGCGCGCTCTCAAGCGACTTCTGCCAGAAGGCGGTGGAGTCGATGTCCTTCGGACCGTTTCCGATGTAGTCGCCGTAGTAGAAAATCACGGGAATGCGGGCCCGGGCTGCGGCCTCGAACTCCGGGGAGCCGGGCTGAGGCGCGCGCCCGGGCTCGATCAGCACGAGGGCGGAGGCCTCGCTCAGATCCGTCTGGAAAACCACCGAGCAACCCTGCGCGTGCGCGATGTAGACCGGCTTCCTGCCGGTCTTCGCGCGGGCGTCAAAGGAACCGGTGTTGGGCGTCATCTGCCTGAAGAACTGGTTCTGGGCGGCGGCGCCCTGCGGGAACTGCGAGCCCGCGTAGCGTTCCAGGGCCACGCGCCCGATGCGAAAGTGCGTGTACCAGGCCTGATCGCCGGGAAGGTAGTCCTTGCCGCGGCCCTTCTGCGTGGCGTCGAGCGCGTCGCCGGTCAGGGAAACCGCAGCCTCGGCTGGTCGACGAGAAACACCGGGTGTCCCATTTCGAGGAAGAGCTGCGCGAACCCCGGGCGGCCGTCCGGCGTCGTCATCCATCCGATGCGCGACTGCCCGTAGCCGTGCAGGAACACGACCGGGGCCCTGCCGGCGCGCGCCGGGATCTGGTAGAAGACACTCGCGTGGTCAACGTGCGCCGTGTTGCCGGCGCGGGTAAAGTCAAGCCAGTTGCGCTTTGTGTCGTAGGCACCCGGCAGCGGCCCGGCCACCGTGCCGCCGGAGGAAAACACGCCCTGCTCCGCAATGGCGAGCGGGGCGGCCTGGGCGGCGGTCCCGGAAAGTGCGGCGGCCATAACCAAACGTTTAAGCATATCCACTCGCAGCCCTTTACAAAAACAATCTTTATATATGAATATATTGAAGAAAAATGATAATGTACAATGACAAAAACGCATTGCACAATCATCTTGACTTATAGCAGGATCGTCTACTATGCCCCGCCTTGTTGAAATCGGTCTGCTGCAGCAGCTTGAAGCCTTCTCAAGGCTGGGAACGCTCTCGGCCGCGGCCGAGGAGCTGCACATCACCCAGCCCGCGCTCACCCGCTCCATGAAAAAGCTGGAGGACCGGCTCGGTGTGACGCTCTTCGTAAGGGGCAGGAACCGCCTGGAGCTCAATGACAACGGGCGGCTTGCGGCCCGCCTCGCCGCCCAGGCGGTGGCGGCCGACGAGCAACTCGTGCGCGAGGTGCGCGCGGCCGACCTCATGCGCCGCACCATCTCGGTGGGCTGCTGCGCGCCGGTGCCGCTGCAGGAGGTCACGCTCGCCCTTCAGCGCCTTTTCCAAGGCAAGACCGTGGCGGCCTCGATCGTCCCGGACCCGAGGCTGCTGCCCGGGCTGCTCGAGGGGACGCTGCAGCTCGCGGTGACGCACGTCCGGCCGCAGGAGCCGGGCCTGTGGTCCGAGCCCTGCGGAGAGGAAACGCTTTTCATCGCGGTGCCGCCCGATCATCCGCTCGCGGGGCGCGTGAGCGTGCGCTTCAGCGACCTCGAGGACGTCCCCTTCCTGCAGTTCTCTGAGGTGGGCTTCTGGTCCGAGCTCGTCCGGTCCCGGATCCCGAGGCCGCACCTGCTGCTGCAGCAAAACCGCGAAGACTTCACCGAAATCGCTGCCGCCACGGACCTGCCCACTTTCTTTACCGATTATTTCTTCAGCCGCGGCGACCGGATCACGCGCAACCGCAGGATCATTCCGATCGACGACCCCGAGGCCCGAGCGGTCTACTACCTGGTCTGCCGCGAGACGGACCTGCCGAAATTCAGACCTCTTTACGCGCGGCTGCCGCTTTTCGGCAGGACGCTGCGCCCCGGCCCGGGCAAAAAGCCGGCGGGCAGCGAGCCCTGAATCCTTAGTCTGCGTCGAAGTTCGGATGCATGTTCGCGTAGCTCGCGAGCACTTCGGGCGTGGCCGTGTAGTAGCGGCGGGTGCCGTCGAGCCTGGCGATCCTCGCCAAGTCCTCTCCGCTCAGGCTGAAGTCGAAGATGTCCGCGTTTTCATCGACGTGGACCGTGCTCTTCGAGCCCGGAATCACGATAAAGCCCATCTGCACGTGCCAGCGCAGGATGACTTGGGCGGGCGTCTTGCCGTAGCGCGCGCCGAGCTCCGCAAAGAGCGGGTGATCGATCAGGCTGCGGTCGCCGTGTCCGAGGGGGTACCAGGACATCAGCCGAATCCCCTCGGGATCGAGCTTCTTCCTCAGCTCGGTCTGAGCGAAAAACGGATGGGCCTCGGTCTGCAGGACCTGGGGCTTCACGCGGGCCCCGGCGAACAACTGCGCGAGCTCCGGAGCCTCGAAGTCCGAGATGCCGATCGCGCGGATCTTGCCCGCCTCGTAGGCTCGCTCGAGCTGCTCATAGCCCGCCTGCCAGTTCCCGGCGGGCTGGTGGATGAACAGCAGGTCGATGTAGTCGGTGCCGAGCCGCCTGAGGGTTTTGTCGACCGCCTGGGGGGCCTCGTAGACGCTCACCCAGAGCTTGGTCGACAGAAAAACGCTGCGGCGGGGCAGTCCCGACTCGCGGATCGCGCGGCCCACGGCGATTTCATTGCAGTAGGCATTGGCCGTGTCGATCAGGCTGTAGCCGTGCGCGAGAGCGTGACGCACCGCTTTCTCCGCGTCCCTCGGGGCGATGAGGAAGGTGCCGAGCCCGAGCGCGGGGATCCGGACTCCGTTGTTCAGTTCAAAGCTGTCCATGATTTTTTCCCTTTTGTCGTCGTTTGCAGAAATTGCAGAAAGTGATCCGGGCCTCAGAAGCCCTGGGAGGCGAGGAAGCGCCGCACCTCCGAGTCGGAAGGCACGCCCATGAAGCAGACGCCGCGGCGCCATCTGCCGCCGCGGGCGGCCTTCTTCAGGTGCCGACCGCTCAAGCCGTAGGGCGAGCCCTGGGAGATCGCAAACGGAATCACCGTCCGGTCCTCGAAGTCGACGCGGCGCATGAACTCATCGAACACCCAGGGGGCTTCGCCCCACCAGAGGAGATATAGCCGATGAAGACCGTGCCCACGCCTTCAAGCCTCGGGCAAGAGGAGAGATCAAGCTCGACCCTGCGCCCGGGCGTCCCCATGCTCGCGGTTCACCCGCGAGGCGCGGTCCGTCCAGCCGAGGTCCGCGTTGCTGTAGGGACGCGCGGGCCGGATCTCAAGCGTGCGACCGCCGGCGGCCGAGGCGATTTTTTCGGCCGCACGGCGCGTAGTGCCAGTGGCCGAGAAGTAAGTCACCAGGACCGAACCTTTGTTTTGTTCCGTCATTTTTATGATCCTCAGTCATTATCCTTTTCGTGACGGATGGAAATTTAGTCTCTGAAATCCGGCTAGTACAATGCTTTATCAGGCTTCTGCTATAACATTTGATTATATTAGCCGGGCGGCGCCCCTTCGGCTGGGAGCCTGCCGCGGCGCGACCGGCCGTATACTCGAAGCTGAACCGGAAGAGGAAAACTCCCCCCGCTTTACCCCCGAAACCTTCTGCAAACATGGACAGCACCAACTCCAACCTCCGCGCGGGACTCGCGGCCGGGCTACTCGCCAACGGCATCTGGGGGCTTTTTCCCCTTTACTGGCATCTGCTCGGCGGGGCAGCCTCCACCGAAATCCTCGCCCACCGCATCGTCTGGTGCCTGGTCTCGCTTGCGGCCGCCCTCGCGCTTACGGGACGGCTCGGGGCATGCGCGCGGGCGGTGCGGGCACTCGCCTCCGACCGCAGGCTCGCGCTCACGCTTTTCGCCGCCACGGTCTTCGCGAGCGCGAACTGGCTCATCAACATCGTGGGGGCCAACACGGACCGGGTGGTGGAGCTCGGCATCGGGATGTTCATCACGCCGCTGGCCACCGTGGGCCTCGGCATGGCGTTCTTTCACGAGCAGCTCTCAAGGACGCGCGTCGCCGCAGTGGCGCTCGCCGCGGCCGGGGTCCTCATCATGATCTTCGAGCTCGGGCGCTTTCCCTGGATCGCAATCGGGGTGTCGGCCTCCTGGGCCGTGTACGGGGCGCTCAAGAAAACCGTCCGGATGGACCCCTGGTACAGCATCACCGTGGAGCACGCGATGATGGCTCCGTTTGCGCTGGCCTGGCTCGCATGGCTCGCCGCCTCGGGCGAAGGCGTGTTTCTCGCTCCCGGGCGCGCCGCGCTGTCGCTCGAGCTCATGGGAACCGGCCTTCTCACCCTGATCCCGATGGTCTCCTTTTCCATCGCGGCGCAGAAGCTGCCGCTCATCCTCCTGGGCATCATTCAGTATCTGAACCCGGTGATGACGCTGCTGCTCGGACTCTTCTGGTTCGGCGAGCCGATCAGCCGGGGCGAGGTGATACCGCTCCTTTTCATCTGGTCGGGCATCGCGCTCTACCTTGTGCCTTCGGCCGTTGCGGCGCTGCGTGAAAAAGCCCGGGAGGCGCTCTGACCCCGGGCGCACGGTGCTGGTTCCCTAAAAAAGACAGGCGGAGTTTCCTCCGCCCCCTTTGTTGTCTTCGGGGCCCCCGCCCGGTCTGGAAACCAGGCGGGAAGCGTCTCCCTTTTTCCTTCAGTTAAGCGTGTACATTGCGATCGTCACCACGACCACCGCGATCAGAACCGGCAGTGCGGTGCGCTTGACGACCTCCATCGGGTTCGCGCCCGCGATGCCAGCCAGAATGATGACGCCGCCGGCCACCGGGGACATCGAGCGGCCAAGGCCTGCCGCGATCTGGGCCACAGCGCCCAGCTGGACCACCGTCATGCCGAAGTCGGCCGCGTGGGGCGTGATCGCCTCATTGAAGGCGAGCGCTGCGGCGTTGCCCGAGCCCGAAATAACAGCCATGATGAAGGGGCCGGCCGCAGCCGAGAACATAGCGACCGACTGCGAGCCCTTCATGGCGTTCACGAGCGCGCCCGTAAGTCCGATCGACTTCATGCCGGCCGCAAAAAGAGCGGCTGCGGCGATCAGGATCACCACGTTGTTGAAGCCGTCGCCCGCGCCCTTGCAGAAGCGCTTCGAGCACTCGCCCGCGGGCTGCTTGTGCACGAGCCCCACGAGCATGCCGAGCGCCGTGCCGATCAGCATGCACACCGGCACCGAGAAGGTCTTGGTGGGCAACAGCCCCACCTGCTTGGAGGCGATCACGAGCAGGAAGAGCGGGACGATCGGGATGAGCGCCATGATCGGGTTTACCTTGAAGTCCCCGTTCACGCCCGAGGCCTTCTCGTCAACGTCCTTCGTACTCCCGACGCCTTCCTTGAGGAAGAAGCAGACCGCGGCGAGCACCACAGCGGCGACAACCACGCCGATCGCCGAGGGCAGCGCCTCCTGCATGATCACCACCATCGCGTCGGCCTCCGGGATCTCGCCCGCCTTATAGGCGATCGTGGCGATCTGAGGATTGAACATGAGCCCCGGGCTGATCACCGAGCCCCAGGTTCCGAGGAAGACGGCCGCGGCGGCCATCACCGGACGGACCCGGAGCGCGATGAGCGCCGGGATGAGCAGCACGCCGACGGCGGCCGCGACGCCCGCGGCCGAGGGCAGCACGATGTTCATGAGCCAGGTGATGATCACCGCGCCCGGCACCACGATCGCCGGCACGTGGGTGAGCGGCCGCACGAGGGCGTTCACCAGGTGATCGGAGCACTTCGTGTAGGTCATGACCGCGCCGAAGCCCATCACCGTGACGATGGTGGGCACGAGACCGCCGTTGACGAGCTGCTTCACGAAGGCGTTCACCGCAGCCGACACCGTGGTGTCGGAGCCGACGATGAACTGCCCGATCACGGCCATGAGCAGGCCCGAGAGCGCGAGAACGAGCCGCGCCTCGTAGTTTTTATAGATGAAGTAGAAGGTGATCAGTACGATCGCAAGGCCAATCCATATCATGCCTTATCTCCTTTAAGTGCCCCGGCGGGCCTTCCTCTGGAGGCAGGGGAAAGGCTTCGCTTCAGCTTGAAAAAATCCGATTCCGCCTTTAAAGCAACGCCTCGAAGGCCGCATCGAGCTTCGCCTTCGCCTCGTCGATCGCCTCGCAGCGCGAGGCGACCCAGCGCTCGTCCTCAGAGAGCCGCCTGCCCGCGGCCTCGAGCCCCGCCTTCGTCGAGGCGGGGGCGGGGGAGCCTGTGCCTACCCTCGTACGGACCACGTAGCCGGGCGAGAGGTACCTGCGGAACTCTTCTTCGGACATCGGCAGCTCCTCCTCTTTGCCGAGCAGTTTTGCCGTCACCTCGCGGAAACACTGCTGCGCCTTCTCGTAGGGGAAGTTCTTCGGGATCCAGCCCTCGCTGCGCGCCACGGTCACCACGGCACTCGCGAAGTTGTGCCCAACCCTGAAGGGCAGGGCGAACTCCATCTGCAGCCCTTCGGCTAGCGCCATCGTGCAGGTCCAGTCGTTTTCCAGCTCCTCTAGCGCCCGGTCCTTGTGCACCCGCAACAGCTCGAAGGTTTTCTTCGCGAGCGCGAGCAGGTGCACCGCCTTCACAAAAACCGCGGTGTTGTCCTCGCTCACCGACTCCTTGTTGTCGTACATACCGAGCGGCAGGTTGTGGGCCCGGATGAAGCACGTGTTCACCGCGCCGATCACGTCTCCCGCCTTCGCGCGGGCCTTATTGATGATGCCCGGGTTCCTCTTCTGTGGCATCGCGGAGCTGCTGTAGGTAGAGTGCTGGTCGAGCAACAGCCAGGGGCGGGTCTGAGCGTACTGCTGCGCGATATCGGCGAGCAGCGTCGAGATGAGCACCGCCGCGCGGCCAGCCACCCCGGCCTCCTCGAGCGGCACGTCAAAGAGACTCACCTGAGAGCTGTCAAGCGAGTTCGTGATCGGGCCGTCGAAGCCCAGTAGCTCGGCGAGCCTCCCGCGCGACAGCGGCCAGGCGGAGTTCGCGAGGACCGCGGAGCCCAGCGCGCAGCGGTTCACCCGCGCGTAGCCCTCGCGCAGCGCATCGAACTCGCGCTCGAAGGCCTCGAGGAACGCCCAGAGGTAGAAGCCCAGCGTCACGGGCATCGCCTGCACGCCGTTCGTGTAGGCGGGGATCAGGGTCTCGACGTGCTGGAGCGCGATCGACAGCAGTGTGCGCCGGAACTCGTTCATCGACTGCGCGAGATCGAGCACCGAGCGGCGCAGCCGCCCCTGGTTGAGGGTGGCGAAGATATCCTGGCGGCTGCGGCCGGTGTGGATGAGCGTCGCCTCCTGGCCACACTGCTCGATGAGAGCCTTCTCTAGCGGCATTATGTCAGAGAGCGGCGGCTCGCCCGGTCGCGTGAACTTCTCCTCGGCCTTCTTCTGCGCCCGGGCGATCCGGCTCACCGTCTCGGGCGGCAGGATCTTCTGCTCGGCGAGCATGACGAGGGACGCCCGGTTGATAATGAGCTCCCAGAAGCCCCAGTTTTCCGCTTCGGCCCGGGCGCTCGTTGAATGAGGAATGTCCCGCCCCCAAGGGCAGGTGTTGGTGATTTCCATAGAACACCTCTTTTTTTCCAAGCCGGGCGCGGCCCGCGCCCTTGAAGAATCCGGGGACGCTGCAACTCATCCGACCGCAATAGCTAATTGCGCCTAGTTTAAGAAAACAGCCCTAGAAACTCAAGATGCCCGCAAAAGCTCCGTCTTACCTGATCTTCAAAATAATTTTTGCTCGACAGGGGTTGATTTCTAATCCGCAATTGTAATAAACGCTTTGGGCCGATCCCCTTCCCTGCGCGGCCATTCGTTGCAAAATTAAAAATCCAGAGAAAATTCTTTTGGTGCGGAAACGAAGACATGGCAGCCTCAGTTCAGACAACCGCCTCCGGGCAAGGCGGACTTCCGATGGCCGCTGCCGTTTCCGGTTCAATCCGGGAGCGGTCTTTTTTTGTCCCGCAAAAAGCCCGCCCTTCCGGGCCTCGCGCGGGAAGCGCCGCTACCGGATGTCAATCATCTTTTCGGTCTGCAGGCTCAGCCTAAGTTTGCCGCTGCGGTTGATGACGTACTCAAAGCACAGCCGGGTGGCCTCCTTGTCCTGAGACTTCGGCTGAAGGCAGAAAAGCTTGTCCGGGTACGCGACCCGCAGCGGCTTCATCCTTTCGAGGTCCGCCTCGTTCCCGATGACATACTTGATCTCGTCAGCCCGGCGGGCCATACGCGGAACGAGCTCCCCGTTCGGGACGCCGAGCTTGGGGGAAACGACCACGTAGACGTAGTCCGGGAAATCGAAGTCGACGTGCCCGGAGGTTTCAACCGCGATGTCCAGCCCCCGGGCCCTGAGCGACTCGCATAAGGGGCCGATGTCCTGCTCGCAGGGCTCGCCGCCCGTCAGGATGACCAGCGGAATGTTTGGGTACCGGCCGGTGATGTCCCGCACGAGCGCTTCCTTTTCAATGAGCGCGCAGCCGGCTTTCCGGTCCTTTACGAAGATTTCCGATGCAGGCACGAGCGAGGCGCACTTCGCGCCGCCCTTCCACGTGTACTTCGTGTCGCACCATGGACACCTCACGGAGCAGCCCTGGAACCTCACAAACACCGCCGGGCAACCGGTTTTCGCGCCCTCGCCCTGCACGGAGGGGAAAATCTCGTTGATGTAGTAGCTCGTCATCTCAAAGCGAAAAAGCCGCCGAACATTTTCTTGTCTCCTCCACTTCGCACCTGACGAGGGTCACGCCCGTTCCCTCGAGCTGCTTCGGGGCGACGACCCGGACCAGATGCTCGGCGATGTTCTCCGCGGTCGGGTTGAACGGGACGAACACGACCGCCGGGTCGAGCCTTCGCAGATCTTCGGCGATCGGATCCTTCTCCCAGATCAGGAACCGGTGGTCGTAGTTTTCCTCAAGCCACTCGCACAGCCGCGCCTTGATCACGCTGAAGTCGATGACCCTTCCAATGTCGTCGCGGTCCCCCGCGCAGGTGAAGGTGATCCGGTAGTTGTGCCCGTGAAGATGCGCACATTTCCCTTCATGGCCGCAAACCCTGTGGCCGCAGGAAATATCATGATATCTGGTGCAGGTGATCATTTCGCTGGATCCCTTAATGCCTTCGTGAATCGGATTATCTCAGAAGATTCTGCGCGCGGCCGAACCGGGCGGCGCAGCGCGCGGCCTGCAAAAGACCCGCCGGCATTTCCGAAACCTCTTTTCGGAAATGTCGGCGGGCCGTCGGAAAGCCGCTGCGCTGCGACTCAGCGCAGCGGTCTTCCCTCAAAAAAAGCGGGCGGGGAAATATTAAAGCGATTTCACCGCTTCGCTCAGGCGCTTCATGGCTTCGACCAGATAGGAGCGCGGGCTGGCCACGTTCATGCGGACAAAACGCTCGCCCTCGACGCCGAAGGTATTGCCGGGGTTCAAACCGAGCTTCGCCTTCTCGACCATGAACTTGTCGAGCTCGGCCTGGGTCTTGAAGGGCAGTCCGCGGCAGTCGAGCCACAGCAGGAACGTGGCGTCAGGCATATAGGCCTTGATCTGCGGAATGTTCTTCGTGATGTAGTCGACCACGTAGCGGTGGTTCGCCTCGACGTAGTCACGGATCTGGTCGGCGTAGTAGTCGCACTCCGTGAAGGCCTTCACGTAGCCGGCGATGCCAAAGCACTCGCGGCCGAGCTTGCAGGAGGCGAGGGCCGCCTGGTACTGCTTCTGCACTTCGGGGTTCGGGGTGACGACCGAGGAGGTGCGCAGGCCCGCAATGTTGAAGGTCTTGGCCGGGTTCACGGCGACCACGCACATGTTCTTCGCCTTCTCAGAGAGCTTCGCGAAGACCTGGTGCTTATGGGGCGCGAACACAAAGTCGGAGTGCACCTCGTCGGCGAAGATCGTCACACCGTTGGCCGCGCAAATGTCGGCCATGCGGTTGAGCTCCTCGGCGGTGAAGCAGCGGCCGGTCGGGTTGTGCGGATTGCACAGCATGAAAAGCTTGCACTTCGGATCCTTCGCGCGGGCCTCGAAATCCTCCCAGTCGATTTCCCAGCGCCCGTTCACGAACTTGAGCGGGTTGTTGGAGGCGTAGCAGCGGTTTTTCACCGTCACGGCCGTGAAGGGGGGATAGATCGGGGTTTGCATCAGCACCTTGTCGCCCGGCTCGCAGAACGCCTTCACGGCCACGGCGAGCGCCGTGCCGGTGGAGGGGACGAAGTCGACCATGTTCTCAGTAATGTCCCAGTCGTAGCGGACCTTGCACCAGCGCACCGTCGCCTTTTCAAAGGAGCCTTCCTGCACGTAGGGATAGCCGTAGATGCCGTGCTTGGCCACCTTGATCATCTCATCGATCACGGGCTGCGGGCATTTGAAGTCGGTGTCCGCGATCCACAGCGGCAGCACTCCCTTCGGGTACTTGAGCCACTTGGAGCTGTTGGTATGGGTGCGGTCAACCACTTCATCGAAATTGTGCTTCAGGGTCATTTTCTACTCCAAAAAAGAATGCGGTTGGATTCAGGGGCAGCTCCCGCCCGAGCGGGAGCCTGCCGCCTGAACTTAGTACCAGAACATGAAATAAGCCACGAGGGTCACGATCGTAGCCACAAACATCGGGATGCAGGTGCGCTTGGCGACCTGGAAGGAGGAAACGCCGGCGATGCCCGAAATGGCGATCAGGGCTGCCGTGATCGGCGAAGAGACGCGGCCGAAGGAGACGAGCACCTGAAGCGGGAAGATGAGGGAAACGATCGGGGCGCCGACGGCATGAGCGATCGGCGGGACGAGCGGGGCGAACGAGAAGAAGGCCGCGTTGCCCGAGCCCATGATGAAGGCCATGATCCACAACAGCAGGCCGCCGATAACCACCATGGCGGCAAGCCCGAAGCCCGCGTCATTGGCCGCGGAGATCAGGGTACCCATCGCACCGGACTTGATCAGACCCTGGGCGAAGTACTCGCCGCAGATGATCAGGGAGACGACGCCGACGAGGATCTTGCCCATGCCTTCAAAGAAGAGCTTGAAGGTGCCGAGGATCTTGCGCAGGTCGCGCCAGCGGATCAGCTCGAAGATGATCGCGATGATCGTGGAGATCACCATGGCGGTCACCACGTCCATGCGGATCGTGGAGCCGGCCACCTTCGAGAAGAAGATGATCAGGAACAGCGGGATGATCGGCAGGATGGCGTAGATGCGGGGCGCATCGACAGGCTCCTTCACCGACTTCTCGCCCGCGAAGGTCTTCACGTGCTCAGGATCGAAGTGCCAGCCCTCGCGCTTGTCCCACCAGGCCTGGACGAACATCTGCACGAAGGTGAGGATGACGACAAGGCCGATGAAGAGCGGCAGCTGGTAGTACACGAAGTACTCGGAGACGTCCATCTGAGCCACCTGCGCGGCCATGTTGGCGTTGCCCGAGCCCGGGCCCACGTCCATGAACTGGCAGCAGCCGATCACGCCCAGGGCGGAAAGCGGGCTCACGCCGGAGCGGACGAGAATCGGGTAGAGCGTGCACATGAGCAACAGCCCGAGACCCGCATGGGACGGCACGAAGATCACCATGATTTGCTCGACCAGGAACGCAGCGCCCAGCAGCAGGTACGGGTTCTTGATCTTCTTGAGCGGCTTTTCAAAAACCTTGAAGAGCGCGCTCGAGGCACCGACGTACTCCATGTAGCGGGAGAAGCCGCCGATCGCCATCAGCATGAGGCCCAGGCCGCCGATGCGGGTGGCAAAGCGCGTGCTGAAGACCTTGAAAATATCGAAACCGCCGAAGTGCGTGGTCTGCTTGGCCGGCAGCAGGTCCCCGAGGCCGAAGATCCACGTGCAAGTGAGCAGAATCAGGCCGCCGATGAACAGCGCGGCCTGCGGGTAGTAGCCCTTCACAAGCAGGTAGACCACGATCACGAGGGTTATGCCGGCAATGACGAGGCTTAGCATAAGAATCCCCTTTGGATGTTTTTTGAGTGTGTTTTAAACGATTGCTACCGCCGGTTTCTCAGCGCACGGCGATCGCTTCGACTTCGAGCTTCGCGCCCTTCGGGATAGCACCCACCTGGAAGCAGGAGCGGGCGGGAGCATCCTTCGGGAAATACTCCGCGTAGACCTTGTTGAAGACGGCGAAGTCAGCGATGTCGGCAAGGAAGCAGGTGGTCTTCACGACTTTGCAACAGCAGGACCCGGCCTGCTCGAGAATGGCCTTCACGTTTTCAAGCGACTGGCGGGCCTGGGCCTCAATCCCCTCGGGGATTTCACCGGTGGCGGGGTTCACGGGAAGCTGCCCGGAAACGAAAATGAGACCGCCAGCCGCGATGCCCTGGGAATAAGGTCCAATCGCCGCAGGGGCCTTGGGAGTTGCAATAACTTCCTTTTCCATTCGAAAACTCCTTTGAAATTGAAAACTGCAGACCGTAGTTCAGACTCCGCCTGAGCCGGCCTCCCAGGTCTTGCCGCTGTCCTTACCGGAATCAGCAGACCTCCATCAGAAGGAAAGCCCTCAGTCCTCAGGGGTAGTACATCAAGTCTAAATACCGGTATACCAACGAACGATATTGTGAACCCGGAACGGTTATGTTCTGAATTATTACTTACCCCCGAACATAAGCGGAAATCGAAACTTGATTTATTGAAAATTGAAACGATGATTAAGACCGTATTTTCATTAACTTAGTGAGCTATTCAATACGGCGGAGCCGGGAGGATTTGTAGATATGGAGAAAGTTCTTAGGGTAAAGTACTTATATCGCTCTGCAAGGTGTGCGGACGCAGGGCATCAGCCAAACCGCCGCCTCCAGATAAAAGCGGGTCTGCCTGTGGCTTTGGCTGAAAAGAGCGCTAGAGGCCGGCCGCCGCTGCGATGTCTCCGGTGCTCATGCCGGCTGTAAGCGCGCGGTACTCCCCTGCCCGGGTCTTCACGACCCCCATAGGCAGGCCCCGCGTCCCGTTCCAGCGAGCGAGCTTGGAATTCGCCCAGACCTTCATACGTACCTCCTGCGGCAGCTTCCAGACCTCCTTCTGGTCCACGGGAAGGCCTCGGAAGGCTTCGTCCCCGAAATGCTCGACATGTTCGTCCAGCTTTTTCCAGGGATCCCCGCTCATCAGGATCATCGTCGCCTGCGGGTCGGAGTTGAAATTGACGGCCGCAATCGGCAGCCAGTGGACGCAGAGCCTGTCGGCCAAGGGCTTCGCAGCGCGGAAAAGAGCCATACTCTTCGGGCACTGGAGATCGATCGCCACATAGGCCTCCACCCTCCCCTCGGGTCCCGGCGTCGGCACCGTCCAGCCTTTCTCGGCGAACTCGACGAACATTTTCTCTCCGTCCCAGGCGGGCGGAGGCAGCGCGGGTTTCAATGCCATTTCATAGGCGCAGGCAGATGCAATCATTCCGAACTCATTATTTGAAGTCAGATCGATTGAAGGAAGTATGCCACAAAAGGGGATGGCAGATAAAGCAAAGCCGCATCCCGGAGTCTCTTGTAACCGGGAAGCGGCTTTGAAGGTCCAAGGCAGAGGCACAGCCTCCGCCCTTCCTCAGCTAAAGGAAATCAGAACTTGTGGACCAGACCGAAACCTGCCTGAACCTCATTCGGGTTGGGGTTGCTGTTAGCTTTTGCGTAAGAAGCGCCCTTCGCCTTTTCCTGAGCGTAACCGACAAGGCCGTAAACGCTGGTCCGCTTGGAGAAAGCGTAGGTGTAGCCCGCCGCGACGTTCCAGCGATGGAACTTCACATCAGAATCGTCGATATCCTTTGCATCGCGATAGCCGACTGCGGCGAGGAAATTACCGCCAAAGGCTGGAACTTTCGTGCCGAGCTCAAGACCCCAACCTTTAACCGCGGTCGTATTCTTGTCCTTGTTCTCGACCTTATGCGTCACATTCTTCAAAAGCTTGAACGAATCCACAACGGAGCCGACGTCTTCGTTATCGAAGTAAGTCGCTTTGGCAAAGACCTTTGCAGGTCCAAAATCATAGTTGCCGCCAAGAATGATGCTATAGCCGTCATCGACGTGATATCCTTTTTTGCCGGTCTTAGAGTCGTACTGATTGCCCCACATCGTATAGTCGCCGACAAGCACCACCTCGTACTTCGGTGCTTTGTACTGAAGGCCCAGGGCCGCGTAGCGGGTCGCTCCAGCCGTATTTTCATTGGCGTCCTTTTCCTTCTGGCTGTCTCCCTTGAAGGAATACATTGCTCCGGCCCTGAAGCCGCCGAACTTCGGAGTCATGTACGCGAGCGTATTGTCATAGCGGGTATAAGCCGAGCCTGTGGAGCCATTGCCCTTGGCGGTGTCGCCGTAGGTCATACCGAAGGCGGAAACGCCGCCCAGCATGGAGACCGAACCGCCGATGCCGGCAATGGACATCAATCGGCCGGCATAAAGAGTACCGTACGCGCCGGAGACATTCACCTGAGCCTCACGGCCGAAGAGTCGGCTGCCCTGAGTGCTCACGCCGTCATCGGAGGTGAACCCGGACTCCAGGACGAACCCGACCTTGGCGTTGCCAATGTCTTCCGTGCCCTTCAGGCCCCAGCGGGAGCCGGTGGTGAAACCGGACTTCATTTCGAACGTGTCAGTCGAATCAACCCCCTTCTTATCCAGATCCTGGTGGGTGTAGACGAGGCCTGTATCAATGCGGCCGTAGAGGGTCACGGACGGGGCTGCGAAAGCAGAAGCTGCAAAGGCTCCGAGGATCGCAACCGCAACCAAAGACTTTTTCATCATATTTTCTCTCCTACCAATGAAATTGAATTTTGGATGATGAGGGCAGATCTCATCCGTTGAAACTAGTCCAATAGTGGCACTGCTTCGGGCGTTTGTCGGTAAGCAATAAAACAAAAGAGTTTTGCATGATCTGCAAAGCTCTATCAAGAAAACGCCTAAGGCATTAAATCCTAATGAATTTTATCTATACAGATCCAAATTCCCCGGCAGAATCCTTCTGTTGCGGAAACGTAACACCGATGATTTAGCCCATCGCCCTTTGCCTTTTCCACAGAAAAGAAGAACCGCAATTCGGAATACCGAAATGCGGTTCTTTCGCTTCAAGTTCAAGGCGGAAAGCATGTTCCGCCTTTTTCTCAGCTAAGAGAAATTAGAACTTGTGGACGAGGCCGAGGCCGACCTGAGCGGCGTTCGGGGTGCGGGCATCCTGACCACCCTTAGCCTTTTCCTGAGCGTAGCCAGCGGCAGCGTAGACGTTGGTGCGCTTGGAGAACGGATAGGCGTAGCCGACAGCGGCGTTCCAGCGATGATACTTGATGTCAGTGTGGTCCACATCCTTGGCGTCACGATAGCCGACGGTGGCGAGGAAGTTGCCGCCGAAAGCCGGCACCTTGGTGCTGACTTCAAGGCCCCAGCCCTTGACAGCCTTGGTCCCGTTGCCAACGACCCCCGTGTCTTTGTTAGTAGCATCAAAAAGCTTGAAGGAGTCAAGAGCGTTGGCAGCGTTGTCGAAGTAAGTGGCCTTGGCAAAGACCTGGGCAACGCCGAAATCGTAGTTACCGCCGAGGACGATGGTGTAGCCATCATCAAGATCCCTACCGTACTGATCATTGCCCCACATCGTGTAGTCACCAGCCAGGACGCCGGTGAACTTGCCGCCCTTGTACTGCAGGCCGGCAGCAGCGTAGCGGGTGGCGCTCGCCTTATTCTCAGCACCACTCACATCTTTCTTGTCCTTATTCTTCGCGAGGTCATTGCCCTTGAAGGAGTACATCGCAGAAACCGTAAAGCCGGCCATCGTCGGGGTCTTGTAGGCGATGGTGTTGTCATAGCGGTCGTAGCCGGAACCAGTCGAGCCCTTCATCGTGCCGACAATGCCGTAGCCGTTCGGGAAGGCGGAAACGTTGCCCAGAAGGCCGAGAGAGCCGGCATCGCTCACGATGGTGGCGAGACGGCCGGCGTACAGAGTACCGTAGGCGCCGGAGACGTTCACCTGAGCCTCACGGCCGAAGAGACGGCCATCCTGGCCGCTCGTGCCGTCGTCAGAGTTGAAGCCGGACTCGAGGACAAAGCCGACCTTGGCGTTGCCAATGTCTTCCGTGCCCTTCAGGCCCCAGCGGGAGCCGGTGGACCAGCCAGTCGTCATCTCGAGCGTGTCGGTGGAATCAACGCCCTTCTGATCCAGATTCTGGTGCGTATAAGCGAGGCCCGTATCGATGCGGCCGTACAGAGTCACGGACGGAGCAGCGAAAGCAGAGGCGGCAAAAGCGCCGAGCAGAGCAACTGCAACAAGAGACTTTTTCATTTGATTTAAAACTCCTAATCCAGCCTCGGCTGAGGCTTCTTTGGTTAAGAACAATCGGACATAACCCGAATGTCCCCTGTGTCTATCCTGCCAAGACTTGCCGACTTAGGATATAGGGTTTTTACCAATAATTCGCCGGCCTTCTGTTTTAGAGTGCATGTATTCATTTGTTTTCACTGTATAAATTTATAAATTGAAAAACTCAGGTCTTTTAGTTTTTTTACATTGAAGTGTTGTTAAAAAGCAACATTTCCGTTTCCGCTGTCGTTTCAACCGATCTAAGAGGAGCTTTAAAAAGCTGCTTTGCCACAGCCGAGCCCCCTGCGGCGCTCAGCTCAGCGCAGTGCTTAAAAAAACACCGCTCCGTCAGCTTTGTCCCTGTACTGTTCCCCGCCGCCCCCGGAGCTGGCTTAATCGAAATCAATTTTCCATTCACCGCAACGGGAGATTTTTCCCTGCAGTCTTCATCTCTCCAGCCAACCGCGTCTAACCTGGTCCGTCAGAGACAGACAGACGCGGCATGCGTCTCCCCGCGCATCTTTCTTCTGAGGCTTAAATACCGGCCGCTCCCGAATCAGATTCGGGGCCTGCTTGATTTTCCTTGCGCGGCCGTGCTGTAAAAACGCACCAGAGCCGGTTGACGGACACCCTTCTTCCAACCCCAAAAGGTTCAGGAGTCCGGCTATAACAATGACCGTTTAGAACTAACCCTAAGCCGCCGTTTCAGGATCCCGAGCGGCGGCGGCTCCGGAATCCCAGCTGCTTGAGCCATGGGTTGTAAATCTTCTGAACGAAGGAAGGGGAAGCAAGCTCGGCTCGCAGCCAGCCCGCGAACTCCTCCGACGAAGAGCCCTTCGGATTCATGTTCTGGGCTTTGAGCCACTCGAAAAAAGCATGCGCATTGAAGCCGGTCGCCTCGACCTTTTTGGCGTTCCGACCCGCGAGCCAGTCCGCGTACATGGGGATCTGCCGCATGGAAAGCGTCGCCTGCGCTTCCGTGAGCACCGTCTGGGCCTTCACCTGCGCTGCGCCCTCCTCGTACTTCGCGGGTTTACCGCTGGGAAGCACGGAATAGGGCTTGGGCTGGAGATGGAAGATCAGCCTCGTCACGCGATTGTGTTCGCCCTTCTCGATTTCGAGCTCAAGCCCGAACTTTGTATAGGGTGAAGCGTTGATCTGCCGCACTGCGACGTCGAGAATCCGCTGCTTGAAATTGCCGAAGAGCCGGTAGGCGCTTCCCAGGTTGAGCGCCTTGCGCAACTCCTCCACCGTCGTGATGAACGTCCTCTTCGGATGGTTCTGGTACTGGAGCGCCATCGTGTAGATGCGGACCGCGTAAACGCTTTTGAGGCCTTTCAAATCCACGAGCTCGAACTCAGTGAACCGCTCCTTCAGCTGCTGGATGAACGGAATGAACTGCTCGGTGAAGTTAAACCCGATTTTTCCATCCCCGTAAGACAGGGCTGCGAGGAAGTGGAACTGCACGTAGTTTTTCTTGTCCGGGTGCTTTTTATAGGCCTCATACTGAGTCCTGAAGCCGCTTCGCAGCGACGGAAAGGCGTCGAGCGCACTCATGGAAATCGTGGCCGAGCTGTGGAAGAGCGTCTGCGAAGCCTTGGAAAGCGCTGCATACACCTCCTGCTTGCGGGTTCCGAGCATCATCACGTCCTCGGCTGAAACATAATAGGTTTCGCTCGGCCTGATTTCCTCATCGGGCTTCACCGAGGCGATAGCGGCCATAACCACGCGAAGCTCGAACAAATCCAGCTTGTAGGAAGCAAAATTGAGCGGATTCAGGTACCGCACCATTTTGCCGTCTTTTGAATGATTGGCCATCGAAAAACCCGCCTCTGCACAGAATGGAGAAATCGTACGCCCGCATTGAAAAGGCTGCAGGATTTATCCACAGGCCTTGAGCCATAACAACAAAATACTTTGTTATACCCAGGCACGGCAGACGTAATTCGAACGGTACGGCATACGTTATAACAATACACGGCAAAGGTTATATCAACGGTACGGTCTCCGTTATAAAAAAGAGGCCTCTATATATAAAAGAAAAGAAAAGATTTAAAAATACTAAAAAAGAAAGTACAGAAGCTGTGGATAACAAGCTCAGAAAACAGAGCTTCCTCACAAAAAACAGGCACGGCAGACGTTATACCGAACAGCCATTTTTTTTACCATCAGTACGGAAAACGTTATATCAAAAAATGAGCTTCAACACGCATATCGTTGTTTAAAAATAAAAAAACAGATTAACATCGAAAATTCGGCACCTGTCCGGGCTTGTTCTTTCCCTTCTTCAGCCATACACGGCAGACGTTATAGAAAGAACTAAAAGACTCCAGCCCGCTCTGGAACGCAAAAACAGAAAGTTTTTCCCCCCTTTCTGCGTCCTGCATCCCGTGTTTTTAAAAGACATCAAACCAACCGCCCAGCCCTCTTCCCCGCGGATTCGGATTTAAACACAGGAAAAAAAAAGAAACCGAAGACAAAACGGCCGTCACAACCGGTACGGAAGACGTTATAGCGGCTCTCCTTCTACCTGCCCATCGGGTACGGAAGACGTTATATCTCCTGCAGACGGCCCGCCACTCAATTTCAGAAGTCCCTAAAGGGTACGGCAAACGTTATAGCTAAAGAAAAAAGGAAAGCCCGCAAGGGTACGGAAAACGCTATAGCTACGGAAGGAAAGACGATGCTGCGAACAATACGGCATCCGTTATATCTTATTTCACCGAAAGCTTCAGACACAGATCTGCATCCCATTGATCTTAAAAAATTATTTTCAAAAGCGCTCAGGCGTACACCGCAGGCACGGCAAACGTTATACCTAAAGCACCGCTTCAAGAGAGCCGCCGGGTACGGGAAACGTTATTTCATGATGTCTCCTGAAGTACGGAAAACGTTATAGCCCACACGCTCCGAGAGCTTCCAGGCAGCCGGTTCTCTCCAAGCCTTTTTTCAACACTAAATAAACTGTGAAATTAAATTTATTTAATTGTTAAACACACCGAATACAAGCTTGGAACAAACTTAAAACACATTTAATCTGCCTGCCAAAGGCTGGTGCCGGTTTCTGCTCTGCCTGCACCGCGTTTTCCCAAAAAGAAAACTCAATCCAATATTGAATATGTATACAATGTAGATACAATTGTTTAACAGCAATAAAATACCTTGTTTAAAATTTATAATTTGTGGCTTCATCCTCTGCTGTGTAATATTCTCTAGCGGAAAAAGAGGTTGATTTCTCCGCTTTTTCCCAACTCCGTGAAGAGGACGCAAAGTGATCATCGCTGTAGCCAACATCAAGGGCGGTGTTGGAAAAACCAACATCGCCGTTTCCATAGCGACTTACCTGCTCACGCAGAAAGCCAAAACGGTTTTCCTCGTCGACACCGATGAACAGGAGTCGGCCTCGATGGCCCTGAAGGTCCGCAAGATGCTGGGGGTGAAGCCCGCCGTGCCCTTCAAGCTGATCACGGAAGCGAAGGAGCTCAGCTGGAATCTTGAAGAACTGAAAAAACAGTACGACTACGTCATAGTCGACGCGGGGGGCCGCGACACAGAAGCCCTGAGGGCGACGCTTCTTCGCACAGATATTCTTCTGGTCCCCTGCCCTCCCGGAAGCACCGACATCTGGTCTTTCAAAAAGAAGCTGGGCAGAATCGTCGCCGATGCCAGAAAAATCGGAGGCAAATTCAAGGCCTACAGCTTCCTGTCCCGGGCTGACGCGAAGCTCGGCTCGGCCGACAACATCAACGCTCAGAAAATCATCGAGCAGGTGCCTGAATTTAAGTTCGTCGATGCGAGAATAGTGAACCGCAAGGCCTACGGCATCGCTCTGGGTTCCGGGAAATCGGTCTTCGAGCTTCGGCCGCGCGATATCAAGGCCTGCAACGAAATCCGGTATCTGGTTGAAAAAACCATTCCGTTGTGATGGATGTAATACAATGTGTTAAAACTGCTGAATAAATACATTTCAGCTGTTTAGTACTGTTTCTAAAAATTTTCGAGTGCCAACATGCCTAATACCTTCTTTGATCCGGATATGGATGAAAACAGCTCTGCCCCTGCGGAAAAAGAAGAAGCCGCAGACGGCTCCCTCTCGGCGAAGGAAAGAGAGTTCGTGCAGAGAAAGCCCGGGCGGCCGCGCCTCATCAACAAGCGCCAGCAGCTCACAATCTACCTGCCTAAGGAAAAACTGCAGGAAGTTGATAAGGTGGCAAGCGACTACGGAATGACTCGAAACGGTTTCATCAACGCGGCGATTTCCCAGGCTCTGAACAACGGCCTCATGGTTCGCTGAAGGCTTGCCCGAGCAAAACACCGGGCGCCTCCGGGCGGTCTTTTTTTCCGCGCAGAGATCCGTGCTGCTCCGGACAGCGCCATCCTCAAGCCGCCCTTTCACCTCCTCTCCCGGGGGAAGCGGCGCTGAAGACCGGACGAAAGGCACACACCGGAGCTCTTCGCGTCTCAACGTTCCCCTTCACCTTTCCCTTTTTCCTTTGTTAAATTTCTGGCGGTTCCGGCCGCAGACCGCCATTTCACTGTCGCTCTGAAACCCTTTATCTAAATTTTCAAAATATTTGAAAATAATTCAAATCTGATTTTTTCAACATTAAATAAAGTTTTTTAATGCTAGAAGTTCAACGGCCAGCACTTCTGGCAGATGCAGAATAACGAAAGGCAGAGTCGTTTTTTTACACTATTTTAATTGTGTAAAAACATCGCTCTATAATTTTATTGATTCTTTAAAACATGGCAGGCGGAGGCCTGTTTCTGCAACTTTCCCAGAGAAGTCTTGGAGACGGAAAAAAGTAAGGCCCAGAAAAGGGGCGCTGTTCTTCCGGTTCCGTAAAGCAGAGATCCCCCTTGCCGGCGATAACGTAAACAAAGAAAAGAAAAACGTATATTTTGAAAATGTATTAAAAATTCTGAAAAATAATGAATAACATGCTAATAAATATTAAAAAACAATATTAATCAATTAAACCAAAGTTTGACAAAGCACCGGGAAGAAAGAGAGGAGCTTCCTCAGGAGCCATAGGAGAAATGAGGCCTGCAAGGAGATCCAGAAAAAGGCCTGAGGAAAAGTGGGGCAGCAGGGATCCGCGGTGTCCAGCCAGCCCCGCTGAAAAAGCTCCGATAAGGCGGAAGGAGCCTGATGCAACTTTACCGCCCAGGCTGGCCCGCAGGGTGACACGTCCGGCGGGATCGGAAGCAAGCCGGCTGCAATGCTACACAGAGGGTTTTCTGCTTATTGGACCATAACGTCTCGAAAGACCTTAGGCTCTGCATCCGGGCGTCGGGAGGTCTTGAAGCTTCCAAAGTTACATCCGAGTTTGGAGATTCATCTAGAAAAAAACTAAAGCTCTGCCCGGAATGAAAGGCAATTAATACAAGTTTTATAAAATGTTAATAAACAATTATAACCAATTTAAACGATTGTTTGAAATGTTCTCAAAGCTGAAAGCCTTTACCCGAAAGAGGCGGGCAGAGGCTACGCTTTCAAGGTTCCCCGAGGATCAGTAGGGCTGCAGGCGCCAGGACCGTATGCCAACCGTCGAGTGACAGACGGCCAGGAGCACGGGAAGAAGCGAGGCCAGGAAAAAGAGCGGAGCCTGCAGCCAATGGAAGGGGCCCGCGGGAACGACCGCCGAGGTAAGAAAGAGGGCGCTCAGGGCTGCGAGGACCACAAGCATCGAGCCGCAGATTCTCGTCGGCAGCTGCACGATTCCGACCAGGAAAGCGGCGCAGGCCGAGAAAAGCGCTCCGAAGAGGCACGTCAGGGCGAGGAGGGCAGAGGCGCTCCATTGAAAACCTGTGCTGTTCAGTCCGATGGAGTTCAGAAGATAGGGCAGGGAGTAGACCGCGGCCCACCAGATCGCGCAGAACAAAATAAGCGTGCGTTGCGGGAAGGCTCGCCACTGCCAGGGCTGCTTGTACGGGCCCATCGAAGAAAAGGCCTTCCGGCGGCCCCAGGCGAGGAATGCGCTGTAGACTCCCGCGCAGACGAGCCAGTCGATCAGACCGGTTGCGATCACGTGGGAGACGAAATGCGCTCCCTGCATGACTCTCGTAAAGCCGCAGAAAGATCCAAAGAGGAGGGCGAACCAGAAAGCAGCCCGTACAAGCGGCCGGCTTATGCCTCTCAAGGCGAAGTAAAAGGCGAAGAAAACAAATCCCGTTCCCGCGTGCCCCGCGGGCCAGCAGTTCCCAATCTGCGGGAAAAGAGAAAAAGAGGGGTTTGTGAGGGAAAAAGTTCCCCCGAACTCGCCCAAATCCCAGGGGCAGGCGACGCCCGTCGTCCGCTTCAGCCACCAGACCAGAACTGCGCCGCACGCCATGGCCGTGAGCACATAGATTTCACGCAGCGTCGTGAGATCTCTGGGCAGGGAGCGGTTCTTTCTCCAGCGGAGGGCGAGGCTTGCCATCATGGCAAGGGCGACGGAGAAAGTAATGAACTTGGTCGCTGTGTGGGTCCAGAAGACAAAGGAATCGCTTCGATGCCATCCCCAGCCCTCCGTGAAAAAAAGATGCGAGATTGACAGGTCGAGGGCGTGGGGCGGGTTGATGACGAGAATCGTCAGAAGCGCGAGCGGCACGACCAGGCACGAAAAGAGGGAGAGGGGCGGAGGATTCTCCGCTCCGCCTGAAATATACCTGCCGCTTTTCACGTTTGCTGCGTCCGTCATTGCTCGCTCCAGCTTGGGTTGATCACCGGTAGCAGTATCCGGCGGAGGCGGTCAAGAACCCGACAAGGCTGCGTCTAAAGAGCGTCAAAATGGACCGACATTTTAAAAATATTTTTTGAATTTAAATAAATATTTTAAAAATTGAATTATTCGTGTATGAATGTTGATTAAATGTTTAAACAAATGAGAAACAAAGCGGGCAGAAAGCGGCGGCGGAGCCGGAGCAGGAAAAGGCTGAGCTTTGAGCCACGAAAAAATATTTCTTGAGCAACCATGCTGGGAGCGGTAGTCTGGAAGCCGCCGGGCGCAGGCTTCCACAACGGAAGATTTCTCCCCGGATCTAAAAAAGGAGACTGCTGATGGCTATGCAGATAACAAGAAGAGGCTTCCTCAAGGGCGCAGCGGCGGGCGCTGCCGCAGCGGCCGCGGCCCCTGCCCTGGCGATTGACAGCGAAGCCGACCTGCACTGGGATCGGTCGGCGGACCTCGTCGTGATCGGCTACGGCAATGCGGGCTGCAACGCGGCGATCGAGGCTGCCCGATGCGGGTGCTTCCGTTCTGATTCTTGAAAAGATGGGGCAGGGCGGGGGAAACGTGTCGGTTTCAGCCGGCGGCTTTGTCGTTCCCACCGACAAGAAGGAGTATTTCACATATCTAAAGACGCTCTACGAGCTGTCGCGCTCGGAATGGGATGAGCAGATCCTGAGGGTCTTTTGCGAGGAGTCCGCTGAGCTTCCGGCGTATTTCGCCCGGCTAGCGCCGGAAGCGAAGATCGCGGTCTACGGGCATGCCGGCTACCAGCAGCTTCCGGGTGCGGGGAGCGTGAACAAGATGTCGTTGCGAAACGTCCCGGGCAAGAAGGGAGGAGACCGGCTCTTCGGGGTGCTCGCGCGCGCTGTTGAGAAGCGGGGCGTCCCGGTGCTGCTCAATACGCCTGCAAGGCGGCTCATCGTTCGGAAGGGAGAAGTGGTGGGCGTCGAAGCGGAGCAAAAGGAAAAGACGCTCCGAATTCGAGCAAACAAGGCGGTTCTCATTGCCTCCGGCGGCTTCCAGTGCAATCCGGATCTGATGAAGAAATACGTTTACGGGAATCCCATGTCGTTTCTCGGCAGCCCCGGCCACACGGGCGACGGGCTTTTGATGGCTCAGTCAGTGGGGGCGGGCCTCTGGCACATGAACGCGGTCTCCGCTCCGCTCGGTGTGAACGTGCCGGGGGTGAAGGCGGGCATCGCGCTCGTCACACGGCAGCCCGCCTTCATCTGGGTCGACCAGGACGGAAGGCGGTTTGTCAACGAGAAGAAGCTCGACTACCACTGCTCCTGGATGGCGGTGAACGGCTTTGACGCGATCAACCACCGCTACCCGCGCATTCCCTGCTTCATGGTGATGGACGAGACCTACATCAAGGCCGGTCCGATCGCGACTGCCGGCGCTTCGGGCTACGCCATCAACCGCGAGGGCTATGTCTGGAGCCGTGACAACAGCCGTGAGATCGCCTCGGGCGTCATCGTGAAGGCTGACACGCTCGAAGAGCTCGCGAAGAAGCTGGGCATGCATGATCCGAAGGTGCTGGTCGGGCAGGTCGAGCGCTGGAACCGGGACCTGAAGGAAAAAGGCGTCGATACAGAATTCGGCCGCACTCTCACGGCAGACCCGAAAATGAAGACCATTTTCGCCGGCCGTGACGTCAGGGCTTGGTCCGCGCCTTTATCTGAGAAAGGGCCCTACTACGCGATGAAGCTGGTTCCCGTGCTTTACCACACGATGGGCGGCCCCCGCCACTCCATCCGCTCCGAGTGTCTGGATCCTTATGGAAAGCCGATCCCAAGGCTCTTTGTGGCGGGCGAGGCCTCGTCGATCTGGGGGCTCACCTACCAGGGGGCCTGCGCGAACGCGGATGCGATCATTTTCGGGCGGATTGCGGGCCGGGAGGCGGCCAAGCTCAAAAGCTGGGCCTGATGACGCTTAAAAAAGAAATTCCGGCTCCGGGGCGTGTCCCCGGGGCTGTGTACCTTATCTAGAGCTATATTAAATTTATTAAAACAGCCTTTTTTGATTTTTTCGAAATTTAAACAATGTTTATTAATTTTAAAACAACAGTGATGAGCCTCTAGATAGAATAAACTTTAGGAAAGTTTAATTCAATGTTTATTAATTGCTGAAGACGTTTATAAAATTTAAAAAGCATTAAACACATTGTTTTAACGATAGAAAAGCTTAGAGACCATGAGAGGGAGGTCTCGGAAAACTGGCGCCGCGCCGGGGGCCTGCCTGCGTGGAGGCGCCAAAAGAGAGGTGGAATGCTTAAAAACACTGTTTCAATCATGAATCACTATCGAAATAATTTTAAATAATATTGAGATAATGTGGGGTGAAGAAGTCAGGCAATGGCGGGTAGCCGCCGGTCCTTCGGGTTCAGATGCCGACTTTTACCGTTTCTAAAAATCAAAACAATGGTAAAAAAATGTTTAAACAGATTTAAAGAAGATTGCTTTGATTGGGGCTCTTCCTGCGCAGCAGCCTGCAGCTCTTTTTGAGGATCGGGGAGACGCCCTCGAGCTCGCGCATCATCCGTTCCCTGAAAGCGGCTGTGGCCGCTTCGGCGACCACCTCGAGCCTCTCCGGCAGCAGTCTGCCGGAGACCGCCCACATGGTTCTCGTCACTCGGCGGCTGCCGGGCAGCGGTCCCGAGTGCACGCCCTTCAGGAACTGGCGGCCGCACCAGAGGTTCGTGGGCGGGATAATCGTCCAGCCCTCCTGCTGGGAGACAAGCCCGACCAGCGTGTTGGCGAGCTCCGTCACCGTGCAGAAGTTAGCCGCCGTAGTGCTGCGGGCCCGGTCGCGGTGGTCGATGACGCCCGCCATCGTGACGTCCATCAGCTTCAGGATTGCGGTCATGTCCTTCACGCAGGGCCAGAAGTCGGCGATCACGTCCATCGACTCCATGGTGAAGGCATAGGGCACGCCCTTGTAAGTCATCCACACAGCGTCGAAGTCGCTCTTCACGCGTGCGCACAGCCCGGCTGTCGTCTCGAACGTCCAGGGGGTCTTCTTCTGCGGCATGATCGAGGAGCAGACCGCGCAGCTGTCGGAGACCTCGACGTAACCGAAGTCGGGTGTCGACCAAACCCGCATGTCAGTGGTCATGCGGGCGATGGTGTTCGCCATGATGGAAAGCGCTCCCATCACCTCCATGAGGTAATCCCTCGAGCAGACGCAGTCGATCGAGTTCCGCACAATGTCGTCGAATCCGAGCAGCTCCGTCGTGTACCTTCTGTCGATGTTCCAGGTGGTGCGCCCATCGAGCCGCCGCCCAGCGGATTGAGGTTGATCGAATCCCAAGCGCGCGAGAGCCTCGAGTAGTCGCGGGCGAGGGCGAGCGACACGGCCGAGAGGTAGTGCCCAAAGGTCATCGGTTCGGAGGGCTGCAGATGGGTGTAGCCCGACATCACGGCGTCTTCGTTTTGCCGGGCGAGAGCGATGAGCGTCCTGCGGAACTTGTTAATGAGGGTGCAGGGGTCGAGGTAGGCCTTGCGGGTCACCATGCGGTCGACGGTGGCGTGCAGGTCATTGCGCGAACGGGCCGTATGCTGCTGGCCTCCCACCTCCATGCCGACCCGACCGATCAGGTAGTTCTCAAGGTTGAAGTACATCTCCTCGAGCGCCGGGGTGATCTCGAAGTCGGGCTTGTCGCCCATCGCCGCCATCTTCCGCGCGACCTCCAGGTTCCGCGCGACCTCCAGGATCTTCGCCGCGGCGGGGGCGCCGATGATGCCCTGGCGCGCGAGCATGAGGACGTGGGCCTTGTTGATGTCGATGTAGCTCTGGTAGGAGCGCTCCACTTCCTCGTCGGTGAGGGTGGGCTTGATCATGTATCCATCACTTCCGGGGCCGGCGGCTCCTTGAGCCGGCCGCGTTCAATCGCCTGTGCCATTGCGAATTATCCTCTTCATAAAACAGAAACCGGGCGTCGGATCTGCCCGCTACTTCATTGTGGCGTTGGGCCGCCGGCGGCCGCGAGGAACCTATGGAAAACTTATCCATTAGCTTTAATTCTGTTTAATTTGGGACCTTGCCTGTCTGTCCCGCCACGGTTTTTCCGGAGACTGCACGCCCATGAATAAGCGGCGTTTAAGAAGATCATTTAAATGAATTAATCATTTTGCGGACAAGCCCTTCTCTCGTTTAAAAAGCGAATGCGGTTTGAATGTTTTAATTTGAGAGGAGAGGGCTTCTCATGCCGAAGAAAATCCACAACCTTCCCATCACGGGAATCGCGAGCTTTGCCAAGTACCCCATCTGCACGAACCTCGACGAGCTCGACGCGGACGTCTGCGTGATGGGCATTCCCTACGACCAGAGCACGCCTTACCTTACAGGTTCCAAATTCGGGCCGAGGAGGATCCGCGAAGTCTCCTGCCACTACGGCCGCGGCGATGAGGGTTTCTGGGACCCGGAGCGGCAGGAGCAGTATCTGGCCGCGCCTGTGAGGGTGGTCGACGGGGGAGACGTGGACATCCATCCGATGGATTTCCATGAAACCTTCGACAACATCACAGAGACCGTAAGGAAAAACCTCTCCAAGGGGGCGCTTCCCGTCATGATGGGCGGCGACCACTCGGTGACCTATCCCGAGGCCCGGGCTTTTGATCAATTCGAGGACCTCTGCATCGTTCAGTTTGACGCGCACCTGGATTTCGGGCAGCGCACTTACACAAACGGTAGCCCTATGAGGCTCATCTCGCAGCTACCCCACTTCAAGAAGATGTGCCAGATCGGCATGCGGGGACTGGGCAGCAACACGCGCGAGGACTTCCAGGCTGCGTATGACTTCGGCTCAGTCGTGATCCCCGCGCGTCAGGCGCTCGAAATGGGAGACGCCGAGGTGATCAAAAAGATCCCGCAGGCGAAAAACTACTTCGTCACGATCGACATCGACGGCTATGACATGAACACCGCCCCCGGAGTGGGCTCCCCTTCGCCCGGCGGCCTCAACTACGTTTTTGAAACCGACGTGCTCGAGGGCATCGCGAAAAAGGGTAACGTCGTGGGGTTCGACCTCGTGGAGGTGGCCCCGCAGTACGATCCCACGGGCATCACGCCGAGGTTGGGCGCGATGACGATGCTCGCCTTCATGGGGTTTATCATGAAAGAAAAGGAGAAGAAGGGGCTGCTGAAGCACCGTTCATGATCCCCTCTGCGACGCGGCTTCAATGAGGCCGCGGCGGCTTTGCATCGGCGCCCGAGCTGAGGTTCTGCGGTTTGGGCGCCGCGCTTTCTCCTCTATGCACGGAGGTTCGGAAAGAGGACCCGTGCGCTTGCTTCTCTCCTCTTTCCTCATCTGCCCATGGTCTGTCCATGGCGCAAGGAAACAGAAAATGACCCTTCCGCAAGATACGACCCGGGGCCGGCCCATCAGCCGGAAAAACCGTGCCCTCACGCGCAGTCAGGCGCTTGAAATCGTTCGCGCGTCTGACCACTGCGTGCTCTCCACCTGCGACAAGGCGGGCGTTCCCTACGGAGTGCCGGTGACGCCGGTTCTCGTGGACGAGGTGATTTACTTTCATGCCACCGCAAGGCCCGAGAGCCGCCGCCGGGAAAACCTCCTCATGAACCCGGCGGTGAGCCTGTGCTTCATCGGCAAGTCGACTATCATCGAAGACCTCTTCGGCGTGGACTACGCGAGCGCGATCGTGGCGGGGAAGGCGAGCCTTGTCACCGAAGAGGACGAAAGACTGCGGGCGATGAGAGCGATCATCGCTCGACACGCGCCCCATAATCCCCCGGAGCTAAACGAGTCCTATCTTAAAAAGGGACTGCCGTTCACCCAGGTCTGGAAGGTGGAGATCGAAAGTGTGACGGGGAAGGCCCGGGTCGGGGCTGAGCGCTGGAAGTCCGGCGTGTCGCTTAAAACCCTGGAGAGATAAGCCTTGCATTCATCTATAGACACCGGCGCGCTCTGCGTCGTTTTTTCCAGTCGCAGCGGCAACACGGAAAAGCTCGCCCGCGTCGTGTCCTCTTCTCTGTCTCTCCCCGGGCCACGGCGCGCGTCAGACGCTCCGCCCGAGCCCGGAGCGCTCACCTTCTTCGGTTTTTGGATCGACAAGGGCGCGATGGACGCAGAGTCACTCGCTTTCCTCAGGCGGCTTGACGCCGCGGCCGCAAAGGCTGGCCGTACCGCTCGCGCCGCGCTTTTCGGGACCATGGGTGGAGACCCTGCGGGACCGAGGGCGAAGAAATACGAAAAGACAGTTCGCGAAGCGCTCGCGCGGGAGTGCCCGCATCTTGCCGTGGTGTCCCTGCAGCTCTGGCAGGGGAGAATCGCCCCGGAAGTGGTCGCGTCGCTTCGTGCGCTTTACCCCCTCTCTCCTGCGACGCTGCGGTCGATCAAGGAGGCCGCGAAGCACCCGGACGAGAAGGACGAAGCTTCCACCGCGGCTTGGGCGCTTGAAGTGGCTGCTCCGGCCCCGGCTTTCTGAAAGAGCCCCGCCCGGAAGGACGGGCCTCCCTTCTTCTTTTACTTTTCCAGGGCTTCGGCAGCGGCGTTCTGGCCCGAGAGCCGCCCGAGTACGATCGCGATCGTGAGGCCCTGCCCGTACTGGCTTGCCGTTTCGCCTGCCGCATAGAGCCCTGGGATCGGCCGCCCGCCGCGCGAAAGCGCGCGGCACTTCAGGTCGCGCATGACGCCCCCGAAGGTGGTTTGGCCCGCGGGGCTGACTTCTGACCGTAAAAAGGCGTCTTGTCCAGCCGCGAGAAGATCAAGACTTTGCGGCCGCATTCGGGATCCTTCTCGAGCCGTAGACCGATTCCCAGGCTTCAAGCGTCTTTTGAAGTTCGGAGGCAGGCAGCCCGAGCTTCCCGTTGAGCTCCGGCACGGTCTTCCTCTCGACGAAATAGCCGTTTTCCCTGTAGCCCTGCATCACCTTTGTGCGCTCCACCGAGGCTTCGTCGAAAGATGAGCCGGGTGCAATCCCCCCTGGGGGGTGCCGCGCGCTTCAGGCGCGGTTTCGGCTGTGCGGCGGAGGCAGGAACCGCGTGATCACGGCCGCAAAGACCGACAGCAGCACAACCAGCGCCATCGTGGAGGAAATGCCCCACTTGTCCCCGAACCAGCCGAGGGCCGGGGCAAGAATGCCGCCCGCGCTGAACGAGATGCCGAGCGTGATCCCGGAGGCAAAGCCCACGCTTTTCGCGAGATAAGACTGCCCGAGCACGACGAAAGGCGAATAAGTGATGTTGAAGGCGAGGCTGATCGGGATCAGCATCGCGTAGACCCAGGCGAGGCTGTGCGGCAGGACCGCAAGCGCGATTGCGGGCACGAGCAGGAGGCTCCCCAGCCGGACCATTTTGACGCAGCCGAACCGGTCGGCCAGCGGGCCGCCGAGGAACGTGCAGACGATGCCCGAAAGGGCGATCACGGTGAGCGTCGCGCTCGCGGCTGAGTTAGAGGTCCCGAGTCCGTAGATGCAGTAAAGCGGCAGGAAGCTCATGATCCCGGTGTAGCAGACCGAGCGCAGGACGATGAAGGCTGATAGCTTCCCAAAAGACTTCCAGTCGTTTTCCCGATCTTCGGCGGCCGCGGAAGGCGCTTTTCCGGAGGAGGACTTTAAAGGAGCGGGGGCGGACGCCCGGATGCGGCCGCCGAAAAGCAGTAGCGGCACGCCAAAAAGAACCGAAACCACGCCGTAAAACGCAAGGCCCTTAAGCCCAAAGGCTGTGAGCAGGGCGACCGCAATGAGAGGGCCGAGCCCGAAGCCGCCGTTGCCGCCCACCGAGAAGATGCTGATCCCGGTGCCGCGTTTTCCGCCCGAAATGGCGTTCACGAGTTTTGCGGCCTCCGGGTGGAAGATGGCGCTGCCCACGCCGGAAATGAGGATCGCGGTGAAAATCGCCCAGTAGTTTGTGAGAAAGCCCGCGAGTGCGAAAGTGACGCCGCAGAGTATGAGCCCCAGTCCCATGAACCAGTTCCTAGGCCCCCGGTCAGCAAGCCACCCGAAGATGGGCTGCACGATGGTCGACAGGCATGACGAGGCGAACATGAAGCCCGCAACCGACTTGTAGTCGAATCCGTAGGCCGCGATGAAAAAAGGCAGCACGGCGGGCAGCGACCCCAGGTTGAGGTCGGTGAAAAAGTGCGAGATGGCTAAAAGCCCAAGATATTTCTTATTCATAGAGTTTCAGGGAAGGAGAGCTTCGAACCCCGGCAGGGCGGGTGTTTTTGAGGGGATGAAAAGGAAGCTTACTGCGAAAGGATCCCCCGCGTCACGAAGGGCCTCGAAGGAGAGCTGAGTCCGCAGGAAAGGGCGCCTGCTTGACGCTCTTTTGACGTGCTCTTGACAGTCTCAGGAGTTCAATGCTCAGCGTGAAACTGTTCTCTTATCGAAGAGCTTTATGTATTCAACGATGAGGCTCAGGCCGATTTCCCCGCTGCAGTGGGCCGTCTGGTTTCTGCTGCCGGGGGCGGTTCTCGCCTGGATAGTTTTTGCGACTCCCCACGCGCTGGACATCGCGCTGAGCAGCCCCTTTTATTTTTCTGACGGCTTCTCCCTTAACCGGGCGCCCTTCATGCTCTTTCTGCACCGGGTGGCCCGGGTGGTGCCGATCGGCACGGCCGTCCTTGCCCTGGTGATCGTCCTGCGCACCCTGCGCGCCCGAAAGGCGTCCGGCGGGGGCTTCCTCGACCTGAAGCATCTCTTCTACCTGCTGGCCGCCATGCTCGCCTGCGTGATGCTCGTGAAGTTCCTGAAGACGACGACCGGGGTCTACTGCCCGGTGCGGGTCGACGTGTTCGGGGGCGAGGAGCCGATCGCCTCTCCCACCTTTTCCTGGTCTGCGCGCCCGGGCCACTGCTGGCCCTCAGGGTTCGCGGGAACAGGCTGGTGTCTTTTCGCGCTTTATTTCGCCTTCCGGGACCGGAGCGCCCTTTATGCGAAAAGGGGGGTCGCGCTCGCACTGGGGGTCGGCCTTTTCTGCAGCGTCGTGCAGGTGATCCGCGGCGAGCACTTCTTCACCCACGTGCTGGGTACCGCCCTGATCGACTGGCTGGTGTGCGCGTCGCTTTACGTGCTCTTCTTTGCCCGGGACATCATCCGCGCCGCGGTTCAGAAGAAAAGCGCCACGGCGGGCTCAATGACATTGAGCTCTTTTTCAAGCAGGAAAAAAATCGCGGCAGGGCAGGCGGCCGCGGCAATCGGCGCGGCGGGCGTGACTTCATGCCGTTCAGGAACCAAATGAGAAACAGCAGGAAGAGAAACGTGCTGAGATAAAAGCCGATCCCGGAGATGAGGACAATCCAGGCCTGAAGGGAAAGGAACAGGATCACAGTCTTTCCGGACAGCGCCCCGGGCGCTTCAAAAAAGGGCTTGAGCCCTCTTTTGGTGCGTTTCACCGGGGCGTGCGCTCTTCCTTTGGGATCAGGCGGCGACGTAGGGGAGGATAAAGAGCGCCAGGGCGAGGACGCAGGCCGCCGCTACGACCGCGACCCAGATCCGGTATTCGCGGTCCATTGCGGCGCGCTCCTTCGGATCAGGCTGGTCGGCCGCCCCGGAGGCCTTGAGGTCGAGCGAGAACTCGCCTCCGCGGCCGTACCTGCGGCTGCAGACGAGATAGATCGCGATTCCGATCACGCACCAGACGATCCCGGTCACAAAGGCCTCGCGGTCGAGCTGCGTCATCATGGCGAGATAGATGAGGGCGCTCACCGGCGCGCCGACTGCGATTAAGGGAGCCCTGTAGGGGCGCTCGAGCTCCGGGTGGCGGCGCCGCAGGGCCCAGGCTGCGACGATTCCGATCACATAGTAGAAGAGGTCGGCGAAAAGCGAGAGCGAGGCGATGTACATAAGGGAGTTGGTGGCGATGAGCGCGACCGTGAGTACGCCCAGCGTCGCCACCGCCACGTACGGGCACTGGAAACGGTTGGTCTTCGCGAAGATTTTCGGCATCGAGCCGTCGCGCGCCATCGAGAAGAGGTAGCGCGGGGGTGTTGAAATGGAGGCGTTCAGGGTCGAGAAATCGCCACCGAAGGCGATTCCCGCTGCGAGTAGCGCGAGCGGGAAGCCGAGGATTCCGGCCGAGACCATGGCCTCGGCAAACGGCGCCTCGGCCGTGGAGAGCGCCGTAAGATGCTCGGCTGGCGTGATTCCGATGAGGTACCACTGGAAAAGCGCGTTCACGGCGAAAACCACGAACGGGGCGAGAAACATTGCGCGGGGGATGTTGATGCGGGGGAAGCGGATCTCCTCGCCCATCGCGACGCACGCCTCAAAGCCCGCGAAGCACCACCAGATCATGCAGGTGGCGGAGAAGAACCCGAGCGCGTCGGTCTTGGGCAGGAACGCCGGGGCCTGCACGAAGTAGGGCAGGTGCACGTTCGGGATCATGGTGAGAAACCAGATGGCGGCCACTCCCCAGAAGAAGAACATGAAGGCGTTCTGCAGCCGTCCGGTGAGCTCGACCCCGAAGAGGTTCGCGGCGATGAAGCCGAGCGTCACAATCGAGGCGAGGACGACGTCGGAGATCGGCAGCTCCACCCCGAAGGCGAGGAAGATCGTGCGGAAGTAATAGCTGAAGGCGAGTGCCTCGCCCCCGGTCACCGCGACAAGGGAAATGATGAAGTTCCAGCCCGCGAGCACCCCGGCTCCGCGTCCGAGGCCTAAGGAGGCGAATTGGTAGGTGCCCCCGGCGTAGGGCAGCGCCGCACCCATTTCGCCGTAAAGCAGCGCGGGGTAGATGCTCACTACGAGTGCGAGCAGCGTGGCGAGGATCACCGCGGGGCCGAGGGTTCCCACGACGTTGGAACCCGTGGTGAAAAGTCCCACGCCGATCACGGAGCCTGCTGTGATCGTGATCGCCTCCCGAAGCCCGAAGCGGCGCCGGAGGCCTCCGGAGGCCGGGGCGCTGTTGATGGATGTTGTCGACAAAATACGTTCTCCCTGAATATGGCTTCCCGGGGGCCTGCGGCCCGCCGGTGAGGAAAATGAAAATCACTCCCGGGGACAATCATAAGCAAGTGCGCCGGGGAAAAGGGTCCGGGATTTAGGCGAAAAGCCTGAGACAAAAAGGAAACGAAGGAGGCGGACTTTTGGAGAAGGGAGGACCCCGGAAACGGGGTTCCTTCCCTCCTTAGTGCTTGGTGCGGCGGATAATGAGGTTCCCGAAAAACTGGAAGATGCTGATGATCGCGAGGATCACGAACACCGTGATCCAGATCATGTCGCGGTAGCCCATTTGGTAGCCGTAGCGGATCGCGAAGTCGCCAAGTCCCCCCGCGCCGATCGCGCCCGCGATCGCGGTGATTCCCACGAGGCTTACGAACGTGATCATGGTGACGCGGGTAATGCCCGGGATGCTCTCCTTCAGGTACACCCCGGTGATGATCTCAAGGGGCGTGAGGCCCATCGCCTCGCTTGCCTCCACGAGCCCCCCGTCGACCTCCGAGAGCACCTGCTCGATCTGGCGCGCGAAAAAAGGCACCGTGCCGAACACGAGCGCGACGAAGGACCCCGTGACGCCCGAACCCGTACCGACGATCAGGCGCGAGAGCGGGATCAGCAGCACGATGAGGATGATGAAGGGAATCGAGCGGATGATGTCGATCGCGCGGTCCGTGAAGGTGAAGATCCCGCGGTTTTCGAGGATGCCGCCGCGGCGGGTCGTCACGAGGACGACCCCGGTCGCAACGCCCAGGAACCAGGCGATCGTGCCCGCCACCGCGAGCATGATGAAGGTCTGCTCGAGGCAGGTGAGCAGCTCCGGCCAGAGCCGCTCGAGGTTCGGAGCGATGCGGAAAAGAAAGTCAACCATGTCAGAGCTCCTCCACCGTTACGCGGCGGTCCTTGATGTAGGCGAGCGCCCGGGAGACCGCCTCTTTTTCTCCGGAGAGCGTGACGCCCAGCCGCCCGATCGGGGTGCCGGCCACGAAGTCGACGTTGCCGAAGAGGATGTTCGCCGAGACGCCGAAGAGTCGGTAGAGGTTTGCCATAAGGGGCTCGCTCGTCTCCGAGCCCGCGTAGGTGAGCAGATAGACGGGGGCTCCCCCCGTCACCGCCTTGCGCTCGGTCTGGTCCTCGAGGTAGTCGCGCAGGCTGTCAACGTTGCAGGCCGTGTCGATGAAGCTCTTTGTGATCGGCTGCTGCGGGTGCGAGAAAAGGTCGACTGCGGTGCCGCGCTCAACGATGCGGCCGTGCTCCATCACGGCGGCGTGTCGGCAGAGCGACTTCACCACCGACATCTGGTGGGTGATCACGACCATCGTGATTCCGAGCTTTTCGTTGAGTGACCGGAGAAGCTTCAGGATCGAGCGGGTGGTCTGGGGGTCGAGCGCGCTGGTCGCTTCGTCGCAGAGCAGCACCTTCGGGTCGTTCGCGAGGGCGCGGGCGATGGCGACGCGCTGCTTTTGACCGCCGGAGAGCTGCGAGGGATAGGACTCGGCGCGTTCGCCCAGGCCCACGAGCTCAAGGAGCGACGCAATCTTCTCCTTTTTCTTCTCCGGCGTGAGCGCCGAGTGCCGGAGCGCCATCGCGATGTTGCCCGCGACCGTGCGCGAGGGCATCAGGCTGAAGTTCTGGAAGATCATGCCGATGCGGCGGCGCGCTTCGCGCAGTTGCGGCACCGACAGCTCTGTGAGTTCCACGCCGTCGACGCGAACGCGGCCCGAGTCGGGCCGCTCGAGCAGGTTGATGCAGCGCACGAGGGTTGATTTTCCGGCTCCTGAAAAGCCGATGATGCCGTAGATGTCGCCCTTCTCAACGGAAAGCGAGACGTCGTCCACGGCGGTCACGCGGGCGCGGCCGGTGTCGTAGGTCTTTTTGATGTGTGTGAGTTCGATCATGCAGGGCCCTTACTGTTCGGCCACGCGCCGGGCGTGGTCGGCCTTGATGCGAGCGAGAAGCCCGGGGTCGAGGATGAGGTCGAGCGCGGTGAAGGCGAGAAGCCGGGCGCCGAGCCGGATCGAGGCGAGGCCCGACTCGCTGCAGGCCGCCTTCTTGAAGCCCTCGGTATGCGGAACGAGCTTTTCGCAGCTGATCTTGATCCAGGGCTGGATCGTCGGGACCACCTGGCTCACGTTGCCGACGTCGGAGGAGTCCTGAGCCCGGGGAGCCTCTTCTTCCGGGCAGGTCTCGCCCGCCTCGAGGAGGTGCTTCCGGTAGACGGCGTCGAAGGAGGGCGTCGGGACGAGGTTTTCGACCCGGTTCTGCGTGGGCTTCATCTCGCCTCTCGCGCCCGTCATGAGGGCCGCGCCCTCGACGATTTTCTCCACCTTTCCGTAGAGCGCCTCGAGCTTCGGGGCGGTTGCGGCGCGCAGGTAGAAGTACCCGCGCGCGTAGTCAGGCACCATGTTGGGAGCCTTGCCCCCGTCGGTGATGATGCCGTGGATGCGCACATCGGAGGTGACGTGCTGGCGGAGCGCGTTGATGCCGTTGTAGGTGAGGATCAGGGCGTCAAGCGCGTTGATCCCGCGCTCGGGCATGCTCGCCGCGTGGGCGGCCCGCCCGAAAAATTCGATCGAGACCGGGGCGCAGGCGATGTTCGCGGCCGAGAGCCGGTGGCCGGTCGCGCCCGGGTGGACGCAGAGCGCCGCGTCCACATCCTTGAAAAAGCCCTCGCGCACGAAGCTGCCCTTAGCGCTGCCGTTTTCTCCGCCTTCCTCGCCCGGAGTGCCGTAGACGCGGATCGTCCCGCCGGTCTGATCGACGACGGCCTTCAGCCCCGCCGCCGCGAGCGACGAGGTCGCCCCGAAGAGGTTGTGACCGCAGCCGTGACCGAGACCCGCAAGAGCGTCGTATTCGGCGAGAAACACGATCACGGGGCCGGGCCGCGCGCTTTTGTACTCGGCGGTGAAGCCCGTCGGATGACCGGCGACTCCCACCTTCACGTCAAATCCCTCGGACTTGAGAAGATCGGATAGCCTGCCGCAGGCGAAGTACTCGTGGTTGCTTGTCTCCGGGTGCCCGTGGATGTCAATGGCCGCCTGGCGGTACTCGGGATAGCGCCCGGCGATCCGCTCAAGGATCGCCTCGTGAAGCGCCGTGATGTCCGGCATGTGTTTCTCTCCCCCTAAAGCAATGAAAACAAAAGCAACGGCCCCTTTCGGGGCCGTGCGGGACAGCGGGATCAGTTTACTTCTCAGCGCCTTCCCAGGCGGGGATGAAGGCCCCGTGATAGGTGTCCTTGATGGTCTTCGCGACGTCGGCCGTGTGGTAGGCGTCAACCACCTTCTTGTAGGTCGGGTTATCCTTGTCGGCCGAGCGCGCGACGATGACGTTCACGAGCTTGGCGGCCACGGGGTTTACCTTCGGATCCACGTTCTCGACGAAAATCGAGTCCTTCGTGGGATCAAGGTGCGCGGTGAAGGCGTTGCCGCCGTTGATGAGGGCCGCGGTCACGTCGGGCAGCAGGTTCGCAAGCGCTCCGGACTCAGCCTCCATGATCTTGATCTTCACGTTGTACTTCGTGATGTCGGTCTTGTTCGCGACGTAGCCCTTGGCGGGGTCGACCGTGATGAGGCCGGCTGCCTCAAGCACCTTCAGGGCGCGGCCGCCGTTGGTGAGGTCGCTCGGGATGGCAATCGTGTCGCCGTCCTTAATGTCCTTAATCGACTGGATCTTCTTCTTGTTGTTGAAGACGGCGAGCGGGGCGATCAGCGTGTCGCCGATCGCTTCGATCTTGTAGCCGTGCTGCTTCACGTCGTTCGCGAGGAACGCCTTGTGCTGGAAGGCGTTGAGGTCGATTTCCTTGTCGTTCAAGGCGCGGTTCGGGGTCGCGTAGTCGGAGTACTTCACGAGCTCGACCTTGATGTGGTCCTTCGCGAGCAGCTTGTTCACGGTGTCCCACTGGGCGTTGTAGTCGCCCACGACGCCGACCTTCACGATCTTGTCGCCGGAGTCGGCTTTCTTGTCGCCGCAGCCGGTGAGGCCCGCGGCAAGGACGAGGGAGGCGGCGGCAGCGCCGATCGCTTTGAAAAGGGTGCGTTTCTGCATGGTTGAGGTTCTCTTATAAAAATAATGTTCGTCTGGATGCCGCTTTCGGGCCCGGGCGGCGGCTCAGGGGGCTCGCCTGGAACGAGCTTTTGGGGAAAAGCGTGACGAAAGACAATAATTTTAACTGTTTCCCGCGCGTTTTTGGCACGGGCGGTTCGCTTCAGGGGGGCGAGCCTTCCCCGACGTCCGGCGTCCCGCGGGCTCCGCTGCCCGCGCCTGGGAGAGCGGCGGTCACATTCGGGGGGCGAAGCGGGAATCGACTCGGCTGCTCTTTGTGATGATGTAGTGCATTTCGGTCGGTTCTTCCGGTGAAGTGTTGTTCTTGAATCTGCTGAAAAGCTTACCCCATTTCAAAGCGTGAGCCTCTGGTAATACCTCAGAAGGAGGCGGAAAAAACGCTTCACCTGAGAGCGGCCCGCAGAAAGAGAGGGGCGGGCAATCGAGGGGAAAGCTGCGGCGGTCTACGCTTTTGCAATTTTTGCTGCAACGTGCTAACTTTCACTTCTCGATTTGCGGGTGTCGTATAACGGCTATTACCCCAGCCTTCCAAGCTGGAGACGAGGGTTCGACTCCCTTCACCCGCTCCACTGAATCTGAAGATTGGGGACTTTGCGCTTAAGGTTTTGTTTTTCTGAGCTTTTTTGTATTTCGATCCTTGACACAGCCTTTTCTTCGTAGTCTATAAGTCCCTGAGTTTTGGATTACGTGTTGCAACGCTTGGAGTTCTCTTTCTCTGTCCTCGCGTACAGAAAACGGAGTCTTTCCTGCCGCGGCCTCCCTGGGACCGGTCTCCGAAAAGGTGCGGGATTCTGCGTAGCTGTGGGCAACAGGTTTGATTTTCTCAGGATCTGGTTGTTCATAGATCTTCCCTTCCGGCGTTCGTTCAGGAACAGTCTCTTCAAATCCTGAGTCTTTCTGCGGTTTCTCGATTCCCTGAGTCTGTCCGGCCAACCGTTCTGTTGTCAGAATCCGGCTGAGGGTGCTAGAGAACTTTCTCTCATATGGATTGTGCTTTCTGCTAGTGTTGCTTTTGCCTGTGCTCCGGTGCCGATTGGACATCACTGTTGTCATATGCGAAAATCAAAAATTTAATTTCGAAATGAGAAAAGCCTTATGAAGCAGACAGCCGCCGTCGGCGCGCTCACTGAAATTGCTCTTCGCTCATCGGACTACGGCCGCATTGTTGATGCGTTTCATGCGCAGTGGGGATGGGAGACGCTTGGAGCTCCCGGGCTTGGAGCCAAGGTTGCGGACTGGTACTGCGCCAAGATGATGCAAAGCGTCACATTCGGGCGGCTGCTGATCGCGCCCACGGGCGGTACGGCCGGACTTGCCGTGGGAGGAGTCTTCGGAGATCGCCCCGTCATAGGCGGGGATGCGCACCTGCCGGAGCGCCGCGCGGCGCTGGAAAAGGAAATTGCCGCTCAAAAGGGCGGTCCCGAGACGATTGCACTTTACGACCACATCTCCCGCATCAACGAGCATCTGCGGCGCCAGACCCGTGAAAACGGGCGGGTCTTTGCGGCTGAACTTTATTTTCTCTGGGTTTCGCCGGATTACCGCGGCTGCGGGCTTTCAAGACGCCTTCTCAACGCTGCCATGAAAGCGATGAAGGCGCGGCGCGTAAAGAACTTCTGCCTTTTTACTGATACGAACTGCGACTGGAAGTTTTATATGCGCGATCCCTGGGTCGCCTGCGGTCGTCAGCCTTGGCCCGACGTGCCGGGCATGAGAGGAGGCGCGGGGCTGATGTTCGGAGCCTCGCTCTGATTCGCCCGCCAGGCCTCCGGGCATACTGACCTGCCTTATGGCTGGGGATTTTCACTTCCGACGGCACTCAAAGAGGCATGCCAGCAAGTGAAGAGGCTGGCCTGGATATTGAAAGTTCCCGGTTTCCGTCTTATCTGAAACTGGCATTTGGACAAGGGGCTGTTCGTCGTCCCCGCTTGGATGCTTTGGAAGCCTTGGCCGGCGACCTGTCAGGCCCGGACGTCAGGGGGTGTCTTCCCTTGTTCCCTGGAAGGTGAAAGCTCCTCCTGGTTTTGCACGCAGGCTTATATGGTCTGCGACCGGCTCATCGGCCGGGCGGCACTCAAGAAAAACCAGGACTTCAAAGGAGCGCCGCGCCTTTGCGCAGAAAGCGCTGCGGCCCATCGGCCATCACATCAGCCTCAGGCTGGTCCCTGCGGGATCAATGCGGCGGGGCCTTATCCGTGTCGATGTAAACGCGCCTGTCGACCGGCGAAAGAGCTTGTCCGCAAAAGAGACACGACCTCTTTGCAGCCGGCAGCCCGATCGCCGGTTCGAGGAAAGACCGGTCTGTCATCGTGTTGAATATGGTCCGCTGGTTCTTCACGGAATAACGGGAAGATCTGCTTCAATGGTGCCACACTCGCCTTCATAAGCGGGCCGCAACAAGCCCATAAAAGATTTTCTGGATAAGGTGGGGATTCGAGGCTGAAGAAAAGACGAAAGGCGGTGAACGCCGTTAAGATCATTAATGCCGCCACAACTGTTAATGCAGCGACGCTACCGTCGTGAATGTTTTAGCAAACTCAATCTTGTCGCCAAAACTTGATTTTATGTCCCAACTCCGCTACCCCGGTTTTCTATTAAGAATTTGAAAAGCAATGAAGACGCAAACATCCACATTGACCTGAAGCCTGTGAGCGACGCTGCCTGCCCTGAATGTGGGAAACGGTGTTCTTCTATTCACGAAAGCGCTGGACGGATTGTCAGAGAAGCGCCGTTGCTGGCACGGAACCGGTATGCGTTCATTTTGAAGCACGTCGGGTGCACTGCAACTGCGGCCGTCACAAGATGGAATCTCTGTTCTGGGTCAGTCCCCGCGCCAGAAAAACGAATCTGATGGTCGCCAACATTCAGTCCCTTCTGCGACTCTGCGTATCCATCAGCGAGGTACCTGCCCACTGCCGCCTTGGCGGGGAAACCGTCAAGGCCTGCGACAGGGTTCTCCTCAAATATCTGTTCCAAAATACCGATTTCAACGGGGGAAGCGTCTGGCTATTGACGAATTTGCTGCCCATAAGGGGCATCGGTACGCAACGGTTGCCATGGATCTGGACACCAGTCGCATCCTGTGAGCGGAAATGGGAAAAAGCCGTAGAGACTGAACTGTCCCCACTTTGTGAGACAGAATTAATTGAGCTTCGGAGTGGTTTTACCTGTTACCGCTTCCCTGAATTGTCAGGGGGAGCGGTAACTTAATTTCGCTTGAATGCGTTTCTCATTGTAATAGGCGCAATAGGCTTCAATTTCCCGCCGGGCCTGGTTAAAAGTCAACAGATTTTTGTCAAAGCGCTTGTCCGGGTGGTACAGCCACTCCGTCTTCAGCGTTCCGTTCCAGCCCTCCATGACGGCGTTGTCCCAACAGTTCCCTTTGCGTGAATAGCTCTGCTTAAAGCCGTAATCCCGAGCTTGTTTCCTGAACATCGGGCTGGTGAACAGCACTCCTTGGTCGCTGTGCAGCACAGCCGGTCCGCTGGCCACCGCCTTAAGCGAGTGGAGCGTCTGCATCGCAAGCGCCATATTTTGGCAGGGGCTCATTTCACAGACGACGATTTCGCGAGTGCAAAGATCCATAACGAGCGAAAGATAGAGCCAGCCAGTTTTAGTTGGAATATAGGTCACATCCGTCACAAACACCTTGCCCGGCTCCTGTTGAGTAAATTTGCGATTCAGCGTGTTCTCGAGAACAGTCCCGTCGGTCAGCCGCCCCTTTGTGAGGCTGACTCTGTATGTGCTCTTCCTTCGAATCACGGCCTGGCATCCAAGTTCCTTCATGGCGCGTGCGACTTGGTTGTGTCCGGGTTTTCGTTCATGGCCATCCATGCGAAGGGCTGCCGTCATCCTTCTGACGCCATATCGTCCTTCGTGGCGTTTTTGGAGCACTTTGATGCGATCGCCAGGAGCCTTAGCCGCGAGCACTCTTTTACCAGGATTTCCAATACGGCGGTAAAAGGTGCTCCGGCTGGCACCTGCAATTTCGCAAGCTCGGGCAACGGATACCCCGCTGCGATGTGCGCTCTTAATTGCCGAATCAAGGATGGCACATTGTTTTTTTTGAGCCCAGATGCTCGTCTATGGACTTCAGCAGGCAGTCCAGGACAATCCGCTGTTCCTCAATGGTCCTCCGGGCTGTCTTAAGCTCTTTGGCCACATTTTCTTTGCCGCGGGATGCAGTTGTTTTATCAGGCATGCTCTTGATCTCCGGGGCTTGGCAACGGACCCCTCTTTTGAGGATGGGAGCGCCGAACTTTTCAACGTTTTGCACATACCGACGTATATCGCTGGCGCTCATCCCCAAAGCACAGCCCGCCGCATTGTACGATTGACAAACAGCGTACCCCCTGACAGCCTGCCACGCCATGGCTTCAGTTCTTTTCCGCCAGCTGTTATCCAGGCTCCATGAAACATCACCACGATCAAATGCCGCTTGCCAGTTTTCTACGCTAATGCGGGCCAATCCCAGCTGTTTTGAGATCGTAAAGGATCGAGCTCCCTGCTTCAGTAACGTCAATACTTTTTGACGAATTTCAATCGAGATCTTTTTGGACATGAAAATCCCCAGAAAGTGTCTCACCTTCTGGGGACAGTTCAGACCGGCCGTCTTTCTCCGAGGGTCTCCTTTTAATACAGCCGTTTTTCTCATGCCTGCTGATGAGGCGGGAGAGATAGCTTTTGTCGACCCGCATCGTTTTGGCGATAAAGGCCGCGTTGCAGCCTTCATTCGAGTAGATTTCGTAAAAGATCCTCGCGGCTGTCACTGGGTATTCGGAGCCGCGGTAATGGTCGCCGAGTAGGTTCATGGCCGGCATGTAGAAGCGGTTGAAGGCGCGGACGCGGTGCACGATGGCGGAGGTGCCGTCCCCGCCCAGTTCGGTGGCTTGAACTGACATGGAAGACTGGTTATTTAGTTGATCAAGGCAACTGATTTGACCGCAGCGCTCAGTCTGAGGCGGAGCCATCCGATGCCATTTACAGCCATTGTTTAAATCATATTTCGATTGTTTTTTGATATTTAAATAATTTGAATATTTGAAACCAGGCTTTCTGTTGTGCAGCTTTTTATCGGTCGGGCTCCTGGAGCTGCACCCATGCTCCCCACTCGGGGAAGCATTCCCTTCCTGCTCCGTTCGGTGTGACCAGCCAGATGACGGGCAGGCCCGGGGCATCAGGGAAGGTCCCGTAGCCGTCGGTCGCGTAAATCAGGGCAGCGGGCGGCTCTCCCTCTTTCGCTGTTTTGTCCCGCACCCATTTGAATACCGGCCGAAAGTCCGTGCCGCCCCAGCCCGCTATGGTCCACTGCTCCTTCGGATTCGGGAAATCCCAGGCCTCGAATTCCGAGACGCCCGCAATGTCTGCATCGGCCTGAAGGACCGTGAGGCGGCAAGGGAAAGTCTCGCGGAAGGCCTGAAGCTCAGAGAGGATCTGGCTGATTTCCTCATCCGACATGGAGCCCGAGGTGTCGATTGCGAAAACGATCCATCCCAGGGCCGGGGCGCCGCATGAGGGGAGGTAGAGTCCCTGGGAGATGAAGCGCTTCGAGGGCGGAAAAAGCCTCCAGTCGGTCTTGAGCGTTTCGGTCAGAAAGCGAGCGAGATGCGCGCGCCAGTTGACCGAGGGCTTTGGCCCCGCCTTTAATTCCTCCATCTCTGAGCCGGGGAAAAAGCCTTGGCTTTTCGCCTGCTGACAGAATTCGCGGCGGATTCGGGCGACGATTTTCTTCGCACTCGCGTCTTCCGCGTCGTCCTCGCTTCGGGCGAGCGTCGAAGGAAGCGACTGGGAGTCGACGAGGTCGGCCGCGGCCTCGGCGCAGGGCCCCGGGATCACCCCCGCCGGATCTTTTTCTTCGTCCCGATTCTCCGGGCGCCTTGCAAGGGGGGTGATTTCGATGGACCCGTCAGGGGAGGAAAGAGGCGCCGGCCCGGGCCCGGCGCCGGCGGTTTTCCTGCGGGAGAGAAGGAGGTCGTAAATGGCCTCGGCCGAACAGTTTTTAAGATTTCGGGGAGGCAGCAGCCCGCCCTCTGGAATCGAAAATCCGGCCTCGGCCAGCAGGTTGTTCACGGCGTAGTCGCAGGCGATGTTCCAGGCCCAGGGGTTGCGTGCGCCCCTTCGGTCGCTGTGCTGGAGCACCACGTGCAGCAGCTCGTGGGCGAGGAGCCCGCGAAGCTCTGGCTGCGTGAGGGTGAGGGCGAACTCGGCTGACACGATGATCCGGTAGCCGTCCGTGCAGGCGGTCGGCACTCCGGCCCCAAGCACTCGGACCGGAAGCTCGAGAAGCGCCGTGGCGAGGAAGGGGCGGCGCATCGCAAGGCTCACGCGGGCCTTGAGCACGGCGTTGCGCGCTTTTTCAAGTGTTTCCTGGGAGGCCCGCTGCATGGCTTGCCTCCTCTTCAGCTCTTGAAGAGCGAAGCGTTTTCCTTCATGAACCTGCGGAAGGCGGGCTTCAGCATGAATTTGGGCGAGACCTTCAGCGTGTCGCGCGCGAGCACCACGGCGAATTCCGCGGGGAGCCTGAAAAGGAGTGCTTCGATCGCCGCAGCGCCCTGTTCGGAGCCGCCCGCACCGGAGGCGAGGTGGGTGACAAGGGCCCAGAGGTGGTCGAGCTGCTTGGGAATCGGAGCGCCCTCGGGGTCCTTGAGCAGAGCCTCTATTTCACGTGCGATCGCGGCGTTCCCGGCAAACGCCGCGAGTTCGGCCGCGGGGCCCTCGCCCACAATCCCGGGGAGCACGTCGCGCGCCTCTTTGATCCCTCCGAATGCCTTCAGGGCGTCGGAGGCCATTTCCCAGGACCTGGGCGTCGCAAAGGCGGCGCCTTCCCCAGGCTTTGTGTAGAGGAGCTCCGAGCGGTAGCGCAGCAGCCCTATCACCTCAGGGCGCACGCGGTGACTGAACGCCCATTCGCTCCAGCTGTGGATGTCGGGCTCGAGCGTGAGGTGGATGAAGCGGTTGGCAAGCGCCGAGGACAGCCTGAAGGTCACCGCGCGGTCGGACGCGCGGTTGCCCGCTGCGATGATCCTCCAGCCCGGGGGCAGCGCGTACTCGCCCACGCGGCGGTCGAGCACGAGCTGGTACATGGCGGCCTGGACGAGCGGAGGAGCGGCGTTGATCTCGTCCAGGAAGAGGACTCCGGGCTTCATCTCCGGGGTCGGCAGGAAGGCGGGCGGGCACCAGAGGACCCGGCCGTCCTTCACCATCGGGAGACCCCGCAGGTCCGTGGGGTCAAGGAGCGAAGCCCGCAGGTCAACCACGGGCAGCTTCATCTTCGCCGCCGCCTCCCTCACGATGGAGCTCTTTCCGGTGCCGGGCGCGCCCCAGATGAAGGCGGCCCAGCGGGCTGCCTTAAGCAGTTTTTCCAGAACCTCTGTCAGCCGGCCGGCTCTCATTTTTCCCTCCCGCGCCGGAAGTCCCGGCGCCGATGCCGCCCTTACATTTCCGCTTGAAAAAAACTACTTCCCCAGCCTGAAAAAAAGCTTAATTAAGCGATAGGGACTTGCCCGACTGCCGGGGAAATCCGCGCCTTGCTAACATAAATTCCATCCCCCTTCCTTCCGCAAAAAATCAGGTTTTGCCGGCGATTCGCCGGCTGAGGGAAATACGCCGGGGAGTCTCGCCTCCTTCGGCCTGAAGGCCTCGGGAAGTCGAGTTCTCCTCAGTCGAACTGTGGATTCACAACGCTTCATCTGCGTTCTGCTGCGCATTCCGCAGTCTGACAGTGTTTTGAAGTCCACAGGGTCGCCTTCGGAGACTCCGGAGGAAACTTAAGTGATCAGGAGGGAAGGAGGATGCACGCCTTATGAAAAACTTCCGCCAGGCCAAAGACGAATCGTCGTTTTCCTTGGAAATCCGCGACGCCGTCAATTCCCTGGACTTCGCGATTCCCCGTGCGCTTCCCCGGGGAGATCCCTTTGCGCCTTCCGTCCCGGAGGAATACTGGAAAAAAATCCGCAGCGCAGTGGAGCAGCTGTGGCCCGCCCGGGTCAGGCCCCTTTTCAAGGGCAAGGACGAGGCGCGGGCTTATCAGGAGGCCTGGATCTCTGCCGCGTATTCGCCTTTTTGGGACTGCCTGAGGATCTCCGCGCTCTGGTGCGCCGGGCAGCCGGGGCGGCAGGCTCTTCTTGAAGCTGTGCGGCAGGCGGATGCGGTGCCCCGGCAGTATCCCCCGGCCGCGAGCCCGTTGCTCAAGGCCGTTGAGAGAGGGCCCCACAACCCCTATCTTGACGAAGAGTCTGCCCTCGACAAATACAGGGAGGTCTTTCCCATAGGCAGCTTCACCCCTCCGATCGACACCTGCATGAAGCTGGGACGCCTGGTTGTCGAAAGCCGGCGCAAGCGCCCGGCGTGCGTTTCGGCCTGGGATGTATTCCGCTGCCTGCCTCCGACTCTTCCCCATCTGAGCTGCCGCTGGCTGACCAGGACCCTTCTGGGCTTCGCCGACGCCTGCGCGAGGCTGGGCATCAGGATTAAAAAGATTCCCGCCGCCTGTGCCGCTTTTCTGGGGCGGGATGCTTCGATTGCGATCCGGAGCCCGGCGGTGAGGAGCTTCTTTCTCCTGCCGCCGAAGAAGGACTTTTCGATTGACGTCCGCGCCCCGGCCGGGATGACGCTGCTCGGGTACTTGTTTTACGCTTTCTCAAAGACAGGGGAATACGAAGCGGTCTTCATCGTGTCGGAATCATTGCTGCGGGCCTTCTCGGGCGAGCCGAAGCTTCTTAGGCGGTTCAAGGAATCCCCCGGCTATCAGCTCTTCCTGAAAGCCGCGGTACAGGAGGAGCCGACTCCGAAGGGGCGGCGAGACTGGCTGGGGGAAAGGCGCAGTCTGGAGGGAAATCCCCGGGTGGGCGCCCTCCTGCGGCATCTTTTTGGAAAGATCCTGCCTGGCTGGAACAGGTCGGGCCAGGCCTCCTTCCTGGTGGAATTGGCCAAGGGTGCGCGGGCTAACTGCTACTTTCCACGGGAATACCAGAGGTTCCTTCTGCTGGTGAGCTCCGAGCGGCAGAAACGGCGGCTCGAAGAAAGCGGGCATTGGCTGCAGCTTTTCGACTTGGAAGACGGCTGCCGCAAGGGCGCGGCCAATTGGAAATTCATTCTTCTGCAGGAGAGCTGGGATACTGTCTGGAACGCAAAGGATCGCCTGCAGGAAGAACTGACTGCTGAAAAGGACGCTTCGGCCTACCTGCGCTTCGTGGCTCGCCATCATCCCTCCGGGGATCTGTCCCTGGACTTTTACAACAACAAGAAGATAAAAGAGCGCTTTATTTATGATTTCCACGGCTCCCCACTTTGGGAAAAGGCGGGAGGGGCCTGTCTCGAGCCACAACAAGCTGAAGCCCTCTGCTTCGCTTGGGGGTCTGCTTCCTTTCGGGGCAGGGCGGGGAGCCTCGCTCCGGCCCTGGAGGAGGTCGGGCCGTACTGCCTGGAGGATCTGCTTGCCCTGATGCTCACCCCCGCGGGGCTGAGGCGCTGCCGCGGGGCGCTGCTTCGGGTCCTGCCCCGGGCATCGGCGGATGCGGTGCGTCATATCGCGGACAGATGCGAGGAGGGCGATGTTCTCCGTGCGATCGCACTTCATGGCCCCGAGGAAGCAAGAGTTCCAGCTGCCCTCAGGGCTTACGACCAGCTTGCGCCGGGGAAAGCCGCCGCGCTCGGGCGGAAGCTTTTCCTCGCGGGCCTGCCTGTCAGGCTTGCTCCGGGATGGCTCGACCGGGGAAGCTGGAGCGCAGAAAAACTTTTCCTTGCGCTGTGCGAGCTCTGCGGAGACCCGGACAGGGCGGGCCTGCGCCAGGCGCTCGAAGCCTGCGCGCCGGAGCCGGCGGGCAGCAGGCGCCTTTCCAGGAAGGCGCGGCTTATCGTTGCCCGGCTTGCCGCCCGAGCCGCGCGCCGGTTTGAACCCGGCGAAGCGGGAGCAGCCCCCGGAGCGCTTTCTGCACGGGAGGTCGGGCTCGCGGAATGGCTTCTTCGGGAGGCCCGCTGCTGCGCCTGGGGGGCGGCCTCTTACAACGGCCCCGGGCAAAGCATCGCCCCCGCCTTGAATGAGATTGGGCCGAACTGCCGGGAAGATCTGCTTGCCCTGATGCTCACCCCCGCGGGAGTGAGGCGCGGCGGCGGGGCGCTGCTTCGGGTTCTGCACAAAGCGCCCGCAGAGGCAGTTCTCGAAATCATTGACCATTGCACCGATGTCGAAGTCCTCCAGGCGATCGCGCTTCATGGCCCGAAGGAAGCGCGGGTCCCGGCGGCCCGGCAGGCTTTTGACCGGCTAAGGCCCCAAAAGGCTATCGAGCTCGCGAAGAAGTTTTTTCTTGCAGGCCTTCCCGTCAGGCTCGCCTGGGGATGCCGGGATGTCAAGAGCTGGACTCGGGAAAAGCTTTTCCTCGCGCTCTGCGCCTCCTGCGACAAGCGGGATGCAAACGAACTGTGCGAGGTGCTGGATGTCTTCGCCCGGAGCTTCCAAGGCCCGGATGCAGAGGCCGCTGCCCGCGGCACGCTGGAAGAGGTTGCGAGGCTTGCCGCCCGGGCAGGGCGGCTCCTTGTGTCCGCTGAAGCGGGGCTTGTGGCGGGACTTTGGCCCGGCAAACAGGCGAGGATCGTGAAATGGCTCATTTCCGCGATGGACTGGAAAGCCGCCCCGGGCTGCCGGTTGCAAAAAAGCTACCGCAGGTTCCATATCCCGAAAAAGCATGGCGGGAAGAGGCTCATTTCGGAACCGATTAAAAAGCTCAAGTTCCTGCAGCGCGGAGTCCTTGAGCGCCTGATCGCTCCCTTGGGCGCGCACCCGGCCGCGATGGGGTTTGTGGCCGGCAAGTCCATCGCAGACAATGCGTCCGTGCACTCGGGCCAGCCCGTGGTGGCGGTGGCCGACGTCCACAACTGCTTTCCCTCGGTGGCCTGGCCTGTGCTGTACCGGGTGCTTGAAAGGGACCTGGGCCCCAGGCTGGGGGCTCCCGCCTGCGCCCTCATCGCCGACCTCTGCACGCTGGACGGGGGGCTCCCGATGGGTTCTCCCGCCTCTCCGGCGCTCTTGAACCGGGTGCTCTTCAAGGCCGATGAAATCCTGGCCTCTGAGGCGAAGCGGAAAGGCTGCCGGTATACGCGCTACGCGGATGACCTCGCTTTTTCGGGAGGCGAAGGGGCGGTCGGGCTCATCGCGCGGGCGGGGTCGGTCCTCTCCGCGGCGGGGCTCAGGCTCGATCCCAAAAAATCCAGCGTCTTTCGGCGCGGGCGCCGTCAGGTCGTCACGGGGCTTACGGTGAACGCGAAGCCCGACGTCTCCCGGGACTACAGGCGCCGGGTGCGCGCAGCGGCCGACCGCTGGAGGAAGGGCCTCGAGCCTTCCTGGCTGGGCTGTCCCGTGACCAGGGAGCAGCTGCTCGGCCGCATCGCCTTCGTGAATATGACTTCGGCCGAGGAAGCCGTCCGGCTCCGCAAATGGATGAGAGAGGGCGACCGGCTCAGAGGAAAGAAAGGCAAGGCAGCATGAGCGGAGAAACCATCACAGTGGCTCTCGCCGATGCGCTTTTAGCCCTCCGTGAATTCCAGCGTCTGGGACTCAAGGCGGAAGTCCGGGAGGTCCGCGCCGCCATTCACGAAGCAGCGCTTGAAACGGATGAGAGAACCGGGCGGATCCTGCAGCACCTGCCGCAGGCGCCGGTGCCCTTCAAGGCGGAGCGCATCGTGATCGACCTCATCCGCATTCTTGCGGATGCGAGCCGCGACACCGGGCTTGAGTTCTTTGTGAAGGACCGGAAGCTTGCCGTTTTCTCAGGGCTTTTCGTGCGGAGCGGCCGGGTGACCTTCGATTATTTCGGGCAGTCGTATTACCCGGGCCTTGCGGTCTACGGCACCCGCCTGTCTGACTGGCTGGACGGGGCGGACGAGGATTTGGAGAGTATCCGGGAAGGTCCGCGCGGCGCGGCGCTTTGCATCTCCGATGACGCCGCCCGGCTGAGAATCTTTTCTCGCGAGAACGCGCACGGCTTTGACGGGTTCAGCGGCGAAGGCCGGGTGCCTGTCCGCCTTTATTTCCGGACAGGCTCCGCACTCCGTTTCCGGGCTCTGGGCGAGAGGCCCCTCTCTTACCGCGAAGGAGCCTATGAGGTGGGGCTCTCCGCCGAAGACCTGATGGAATGCATGGCTGCAGGGTTCGAAAAGAGCGTCCTCGCCGCGGGCTGCGCCTTCATGCGTTTCCCGGATCCCGTGGATGAGGTCACTGCAGGCTGCGGCAAGGTGTTCTTGAATGCCGTGCACGGATACTCTGGCCTTGCCGTTTCAACCCATAGCGAGAAGTCTTTGTCGAGCCTTCATCCGCTGCTTTCGCTCCCAATCGATTTGTGCCCCGTCCTTTTCGAGCACTTCGCGAGCTTCACCTTTCCCAATGAAGAGGAATTCGTGCGCCTGATCTTCAGCTATGGGCGCTGAAAAGGAGACTGCCGATCTTCAGCCCCACTCGTGCTTCATGTGCAGGAGGATGAGGACGGTCGAAATGACGGCGCAGGAGAGGTGCAGCGCGAGCCACGGCAGCCCCGGGAGGAAGGCGGTGCCCCAGTGGAAGTTCGCGAGGAGCGCAAGCCCCGAGAGGTAGAGCAGCACCATGAAGAGCGCGAGCAGGAGAATCACCGCCGCGTCCCCGGCGGGCGTCTTCGTGTACTTCAGGTGCGGGAGGCTGCGGTAGAAGTCGAGGCTTGCCGCGTTGTGCCAGATAAGGGCGAGAAAGAGAATCCCCGCGATGATTTCATGGGCCATCCCCGGCAGGAAAAGTCCGGCGAATGTGAGAATGAAAAGGGCGAGACAGATGATGGCCATTGGCGAATTCCTGTGGACGGAGGAAAAGGGCTCTCCGTGATTATAAAAGGGCGCAGGAACCGGAACGAGCGGCGGGGGTGGCCCCTCCTGAGGGCCGACGGGGAAAGCGGCCCGGCTTCCAGCCGGTCGCGTTTTTATAAGATTCAAAGTAATCAGAAAACAATGGTAAAAAATATTTTTAAACTCTCGCTTTTCCCCGCCTGGGCGCTGCTCAGGAAGCGGCGGCTTCCCTGAGATTTCGGAACAGGGATCCCTTTTGCAGCAGCTCAGCGGGCCGGCCCTGCTCCGCGATCCTGCCTTTATCGAGCACGACAACCCGGTCCGCTTCCTCAGCCATGGAGAGGCGGTGGGCGATGACAAGGCACGTGCGTCCTTCCATGGGCTTTCCGAGGGCCGCCTTGAGGGCGGCTTCCGTCCGGAGGTCCAGGGCGCTCGTCGCCTCGTCGAGGATCAGGACGGGCGCGTCTTTCAGTAGGGCGCGGGTTATCGAGATCAGCTGCCGCTGGCCCCCCGAGAGGCTCGAGCCGGCCTCCCCGACCGGGGTGTCGAGCCCGCGCGGGAGTGCCGCGGCCAGAGGCCGCAGCCCGGCGGCCTCGGCGGCTTTCTCAATCTCCGCCTGCGGCGCCCCAGGCCTTGAGAAGGCGATCCCTGATCGTGCGTTCGAGCAGCACGACCTCCTGCCCGACATAGGCGATCGAAGAGCGAAGTGCGGAAAGCGAGTATTCCCTGAGGCCGGTCCCGTCGAGGGTGACCCTGCCTTCCGTGGGATCGCGGAACCGCGGCAGGAGCGAGGCGAGGCTCGACTTCCCGCAGCCCGATTCGCCCACGAGCGCGAGCTTCTCCCCCGGGGCAATTTCGAGGTTCACTTGCCTCAGGGCCGCTTTGTCCGCTCCCGGGTAGGTGAGGCTCACGTTTTCAAAGGCGATGCGGCCGGGACGGGGCCCCGGCGGCTTCGTCCCCGCATCGCTCTCCAGAGGTTCGTCGAGCATCTCGAAGACGTTCGAGGCGGCTGCGGAAATGGCTGTGAAGGTAGCGTTCAGCCCCGAAAGGTTCTGAACAGGCGTCTTCAAGAGCAGCAGCGCGGTGAGGAAGGTCACGAATTCCCCGAACGAGAACTGCCCGGCCTGCGCCTGCAGGAGCGCCGCTGCGACGACGAGGGCCACCCCGGCCATGGTGATCAGCTGCGAGACCGGGGTGCCCAAGGCCTTCATGCGGAGTGTTTCGTAGGCCGCAAGGAAGGCCTCTCGGTTGATCCGGGCAAAGCGCTTTGCCTCGAAGCCGCAGGCCCCGGCAAGCTTGACGGTCGCCCAGGCCGCGTACGTCTCCTCGACCCGGGAGATCATTTCGGCCACCATCTGCTGGCTTTGCTTCACGGAACGCTTCATGCGGCGCGAGATGATCCGCAGGGCCCAAGCGAGCGCGGCCCGATTACGAAGCTGATGAGCGTTAGGCGCCAGTTCTGCCAGAAAAGGACTGCAAGGAGCGAGGCGACCTGCAGCGAGTCCCGCACGAGGACCGTGAAGGCGCCGATCGAACCCGAGAGGGCGAGGTTCGCCTCGTTCACGAAGCGCGAAGCGATGACGCCAGAGGACCACCGCGCGGCGGTTTCCTCGGGCCAGTGCAGCAGCCTCGAAAAGAGCCTGCCGCGCATGTCGCGCAGGATTTTCTGAGTCACGCGGGCAAGGAGCGCGCTCGAGCAGAGCGTGCACAGGGAAAAGAGCAGGGTGACCGCGATAAGCGCGAGCGGTGCCGCGGCGCTCCAGTCTCCGGAGCTGTAGAAGCTCAGATCGGTGAGCCGCCCCAGGAGCGTCGCCGTGAGAAACGAGCAGGCCGCCGTTCCGGTGAGAAAGATCGCCGCTGCGGCAAGCTCCAGGGCGTGGGGCCTGAGGCAGGGCAGCACCGCGACGATCACCGGGGCGAGGGCGAGGCACACGAGCGAGAGCTTCCAGTCATGCCAGAGCAGAATGGCTGTGAGGAAAATAACCTGGGCGGTGTCGCGAAAGAGGGTGATGCAGTTCTTCGCGGCGCCCGAGAGCGCCGCGTTCGCCTCGTTTGCGAACCGCGAGGCGGCCTCGCCCGCAGTGGTTTCAAGGTGGGCCTGGGCGGGCCAGTGAAGAATACGCTCGAACATCTCCTGGCGCAGCGTCTCAAGCACCCCCTGGCTCACCCGCCCGAGGAGGGTCTGGCTCATGTACATGCTCGCGCCGTGCAGCGCTGCAATGAGGACGGGGGCCGCGGGGGCCGTCCAGGCAATCCAGGCCGCGCGGCCTCTGCAATGCTCATGGGCTTGCTCCGGGGATGAAAAAGGGTCAGAGGTTTTGGCGCAAACACTAGCCGCGCCCGGAGCAAAAAAGCGTCAAGAAGACAGGGTCCGGAAAATAAGGTTATACAATGTTTTTAAATTTTATAAAAATAGTTATACATGATTTTATAGATTTTATTTCAGCATTGGTTTATTGAAGAATTTGAAACAGATTTCTGCGAAGATTTTCACGCTGTCCGGTGCTAAGTTTGATCTCAGCCGGAACAAACGGGGAAACGGATAATGAACGATGAAGCCAAATGGCAGGCGGTTCTTGCGATGGACAGGACGAAGGACGGGCTTTTCGTTTACGGGGTGAAAAGCACGGGGATCTACTGCCGGCCATCCTGCGCTTCGAAAAAGCCGAAACGGGAGAACGTCCTGTTTTTTAACACCCCCGCCTCGGCGCGCGAGGCGCTCGACGGGCTCGGGGTGAGCCGGGAGCGGCTCTCGGAGGCGTACTGCCGGGCCTGGGGCGAGTCGCCCAAAAAAACGCTGGAGGCCCTGCGCTTCGAGGAGGCGAAAAAGAGCCTCGCCGGGGGCGTCTCGATTCTCAACGCGAGCGCGCTGCTCCACTTTGAGAGCGTCTCGGGCTTCTACGCGTTTTTTCGCCGGATGGGCGGCCTCACGCCGCGGGAATACCTGAAGGAGTGCGGGCGCGAGGAACAGGTCCTGCTGCTTGATTCGCCCCTCGGGCGGCTGAGGCTCAGCTCCATGGCAGGCCGCGTCACCGGGGTGCGGCTCGCCGCCGCGGGGGAGAAAGGCGGCGAGGATCCGGGGCCCGAGCTCTCAGAGCTCAAAAACGAGCTTCTTTCTTATTTCAAAGGAGAGCTGCGAGCCTTTCAGGTGCCCGTGGCGGCCGAGGGGACGCCCTTCATGAAGAAAGTCTGGAAGGCCCTCTCGGAAATCCCCTACGGTCAGACCATGACCTACCGGGAGCTCGCCCAGAAAATCGGCTGCCCTGCCTCGGCGCGGGCGGTCGGCATGGCCTGCAGGCGCAACCCCCTTCTGATTGTCGTGCCCTGCCACCGGGTGGTGGGTTCGAACGGCAGCCTCACGGGCTACGCGGCAGGGGTGAAGGCGAAGGCCTGGCTGCTCAAGATGGAAAAACGGGCGGCCGCGAACTGAAAAAACTGCGGGTCCTTCCGCCGAAAGGCGCAGGAGGGGCGCTGGGGAAAAAGCGCCCCCCTTCAGGGAGCAGGAAGAAAAGGGAGGCAGCGGGCCGTTCAATGCTCGCCCGGCTTACTTCAGGCGCAGGGCGCGGCGGATGATGTAGTGCACGTCGGTCTGGTCGATGAGGCCGGTGACGTTCGCGGCCTGGGGGCCGTAGGCCGCTACGCGCACCTGGGTGCCCGTGTGCGTCATATCCACCTTGTCGCCTTCCGGAACGGCCGTGCCGTAGCCGATCACCATGACGCTGCCGTCGGCTGTGCGCAGCTTCTGCGTGAGGCCCGGGCTCGTGGTGTCAAGCGGCAGGATCTGGCTCGAGTGCGCATGGTCGGCCGTGACGATCACAAGCGTGTCGCCCTTTTTCTTTGCGAATTCGAGCGCGACCTGCACGGCCTCGTCAAGGTCGACCGTCTCGCCGAACTGGCCGCAGGGGTTCGCGGCGTGGTCCTGCTTGTCGATCGAGGCGCCCTCAACCTGCAGGAAGAAGCCCTTGGGGCTGCCTTTGAGCAGATCGATCGCCTTGCGGGTCATCGCAGCGAGGTTCGGGATGTCCCGCGTGCGCTTCGCATTGTTCGTGCAGGTGACAACCGGGGTGTCCTTGGCGTAGCCCTTCTCAACCGCCCTCGGGCCCTGCCAGCGCACCGGCATATTGCCTTCGGCGAAGAGCCCGAGCAGCGGGGCCTTCTGGTTTGCGCGCTTCACGGCCGCGAGCTCGTCGGCGGTTCGGACCACCTGGAAGCCGCGCTCGCGGGCCTGCTCCATCAGGGGCTTGCCTTTCCACTTGCCGGCCTTCGCCTTTTCAGCAAAGCTCTTTGCGCCGCCGCCCAGCGTCACGTCGGGACGGGTGTTGAGCAGCTGCTCGGTGATGGAGCCGAGGCCCCCGTTTTCAAGGGCGTTCTTCGGGCACTGCTTGGAGGTGCGCTCCGGGCCGTAGCACTTGCGCGCGGTCACGTGCGAGACGAGGACGGCGGGCGTCGCGTCCTGGATTTCCGAGGTGGTCACGTTGCCCGTGGCCATCCCCGCGGCCTTCGCCATTTCAATGAGCGTCCTGCGGGGATTGCCCTTGATGTCGACGCCGATCGCGCCGTTGTAGGTCTTCACTCCGGTCGACCAGGCGGTGCCCGAGGCGGCCGAGTCGGTCACGTAGTTGGGCGTGCCTGAGTCCTTGTTGAGCGAGTAGTGAGTGTAGGAGCCGGTGAAGGGCAGGGCGTCCAGCCCCTTGAAGAAGCCGCCCGCGCCGAGCGCGTAGTTGCGGGCGCCCGTGATCTCGGCGTAGCCCATGCCGTCGCCGATCATCAGAATCACGTTCTTCGGGCGCTTCGGGCTGATGAGTGCCTTGATCGCGGCGCTCTGGTCGCCGTGAATGCGGGCCGCCGCCCCGGGCTGCGTGAGGTCGTTGCCAGTGGCCGGGCGGTCCATGAGGCCCTGGGCCATGACGCCGGCGGAAAGTGCCGAGAGAACGCCGAGAGAGATCACTGTCTTAAGCATGTCTTTTCTGTCTGCCTTTTGTGTGTCGGTTGGAACTTGCCCAATCCTACGGAGGCGCTGTGACGGAAAGACGACAGTTTTGTGACGATTCAATGACCCGCCTTGGGGTGGTTTCCCAAGTTGCAGAGGCCCTCGGTTTTTCAGATTGAAGGCAGGGCGGAGGTGGAATTTTTAATTTTCATAGTTCGGAAATGCCTTTTTATCAGCAAAAAGTATTAGGTCGAATTACTCAGAAAATGGGATGATGATGTGAATTTCGATGGAATTTTATTGAAAGCAATTTAAATAAATATTTATATAAAACATAGATTTATATTAAAACATTGAAAATACAAATAAACAGAATTTTTAAATTAAAAATCAAAAACATTTAAAAGATTAAATTTAAATCAATTTAACCGTTATTCTAAATATGAATATCGGTAAAATTACAATAAAATCAATTATTAATAATTATTTTCGAATTGTGAAAAATAGTTTTTTGTAAAATGATAAAAATTTTAGATTTGATAAATGTCAAACTAAAAAAATCAGGCGCTCTGCAAAATGCAATTCAAGGAAAAGATCATGAATCTGGAATCGCTTACATATCGACACTTAAGAGTTTTTCTGGCTCTGTACAAATCACGCAGCGCGAGCAGGGTGGCAGAAGAACTGAAGATGACGAACTCGGCCATCACCCGGACGATCGCCTGTCTGCGCGAAATTTTTTCCGACCAGCTGTTCGTAAGGACTAACAAAGGCTTCGAGGTTACGGCCAAGGCTACGGAAATCGCTCCCTTCATCAGCCACCTGACCGAACAGTATCGGAAACTCGACAAAGAGTTTGCGGGATTTCAGCCGGATCAGTCCGAAAGCTACTTTGAAATACTGCTTTACGACGAATTCTGCTTCGCAGTTCAAAAGGTCATCCGCGAGGAAATCCTTCCGGTAGCACCGCACATGCATTTCAACGTGCGCATCCTGAACTACGACTGCGGATCCGACATCGCCAGCGGAAAAGTTGATTTTGCCGTTGTCTATGAAGGTTTCGATGACAAGCGGCTCAATTACGAATGCTTTGCGCACACCCACGACATCTACCTTCTCTTTAGGAAAGGGCACCCTCTTGAAGGGCGGACGGATTTGACTGTGGAGGATCTGGCGCGCTATCGGGTCCTCGAAATAGACAACTACGACGATCTGGCCTGCCCTCTCCTCGTGGAGGTCTGCAGACAGTACGGGGGCCAGATGGGGATCGACGAATACACCGAAAGTGTGTCGGCTGCATTCCAGACACTGGCTGAGACGGATTCCGTCACGGTGGTCTGCAACCAGTTCACGCTCAATTTCGCGGATTCTGTGAAAAACCTGAGCTATGTCAGGCTGCCTGCAGCCATCCAGGGGCGCATCAAGGCGATGCGCAATCAGGTGAGGCCGATCGGAAATTACGTGGTTTATGGAAACGCCAATCAGTCTCAGGCTTTCCGTTTTGTGAAGGACAAGCTTGTCGGAGGGCTGGGACAGGCCTGGCAGGCGGCAGAAAAAATGCGGAGGTGAACAGGATCGGACAATTTCAGAATCGGGTTTCAGAGCAAGATTGACTTCATTTTAATAATAAAAACAAATAAATAAATAGGAGACAAACTATGAGAGTTTCTCGTCGTGATTTATTGAAAGGTGCGGGGGCTACTGTTGCAGTAGGCGGCCTGTCCGGCCTCATGATTGGCTCCGCGAGCGCAATGCATTCCGTTGGCGCCAATCCGGTGCTGCTTGATAAGCGCAGTGGGACGGTGAAGTACCACAGCTGCCTGAGAAACTGCGCTGACCGCTGTCTCATGAAGTTCCGCGTCCAGGACGGACGCATGACCTTTGTGAGCGGCGCCGAGGAGCAGTTCAAAACCGGAACGTGCCCCTGCGTGAAGGGCCAGACGTACGTGGAATACACCTATGCACCCGACCGGATCCTGCACCCGATGGTGCGGGTAGGGGAAAAGGGTTCCGGAAAGTGGAAGCGCATCACCTGGGACGAGGCATGGGATATCCTCGTCAAGAAAACCAATGAAGTCGTAGAAAAATACGGTTCTGAAGCCGTACTGCCGTATTCCTACTCCGGCAACTACGGTGCGATCGGCATGAGAGCCGCAGGAGACCGGTTCTTTAACCGCCTCGGCTCCTCTGTGCTGGACCGTTTGGTCTGTACGGAAGGCGGCGTCGCGGGCTACGGCAGCGTGCAGGGCACGACCGACGGCCCGGATCCCGAAACCATTCCGGGGTGCGACTGCTATGTGTCCTGGGGCTTCAACGAAACCGTTTCCAACGTCCATGGCATCAAATACATCAACATGGCACGTGACAACGGCGCGAAAGTTCTGGCCGTCAACCCCAACCGTACTCCGATCTGCTCCCAGGCCGATGTCTATCTGCAGCCCCGTCCCTCGACCGACGCGTATGTGGCGGTTGGGGTAATGAAGTACATGCTGGAGCACGGGCTCGAAGACAAGGAGTTCATGGAGAAGTGCTGCATTGGCGCCGACAAAGCCGTGGCCCGCATCAATTCCATTTCCTGGGACGAAATTGTCAAGACAACGGATCTTAAGCGTGAAGAGATCGAGGAATGGGCCAAGGTCTACTGCAATGCGAAAAAAGTGATCATCCGCGGCGGCTACGGCATGCAGCGCAACTTCAACGGCGCGCGCATGACTCGGGCGATTGGCATCATGCAGGCGATGCACGGGATGTTCGACAAGCCCAACGCCGGCATCATCTATGACAACGTCCGGCCGATCACGGGTATGAACCTGGACAAAGGCAGGGGTAACTTCCTGCGCAAGGGCGAGCAGCAGCACGTCAACATGACGGATTTGGATACTGCCCTTCTGGGAGAAAACCCGACCACTGAGGGGCGCAAGATCAAGCCGATCCATGAGCTCGTCATCTACAACGGCAATCCCGTCGCCGTCTCCCCGAACGTGAATCAGGTGATCCGCAACCTGAAGCGCGATGATCTCTTCGTGGTCGGCTTCGACATGATCATGACTGACTCCATGCAGTACTGCGACCTGTTGCTGCCGGCCTCCACCCAGTTCGAGACAGACGACATCATCGGCGACTATCAGTGCTGGTTCGTCCAGATCTGTGAGAAAGTCATCGAACCGCTGGGCGAATCGAAGCCGAATCTCACTTTCTTTGAGGAATGGGCCCATCGGATGGGCTATACGGATCCTGCTTTCGATGAGACGGCCTTTGACATCATGCGCGACTTCCTGACGGATGCCGCCCCGTGGTACAAGGGCGTGACGGTTGAACGGCTGCAGAAGGAAAAGTTCATTAAGCTGCCGCTGCCAGAAAGCGTGCCTGTCCGCCATGGCCAGAAGTGCGGGACGCCTTCCGGAAAGATTGAGCTTTACTCCGAGTCCATGAAGAAGGCGGGATTTGATCCGGTGGTCGATCTTGGATTGCCGGAAAGCGAAATGCCTCCGGAAGAAAAGAAGCTCCCCTTCCGCATGCTCTCGCCCGGCATCCCCCAGCGTGTCAATTCGTCCTTCTACAACGTGAAGTACATCCGCGCCTTCAATGCCTACGAGTGCGAAATCAATCCTGCTGACGCCAAGAAGCTGGGCATTGCGGCAGGAGACCGCGTGAAGCTTTCCAACCAGCGCGGAACCGCATACTTCATCGCGCGCCTGACCACTCGCGTGCGCCCGGGCGTGGTGAGGACAACCAAGTGCAACTGGCGCTCCACCAATCCCTTCGGTCACAACACGAACACCAACAGCCTCACGACAGGCAAGCTCTCGGACTTGGGCGGCGGCTCTGCATATCACTCGACCCGCGTTGCGGTGGCAAAGGCTTAAAGGAGGCGAACTCAAATGGCAGAAAACAAACTTCAGAAAGGCTTCATTTTCCGTCAGGAAAACTGCGTGGGTTGCGGTGGCTGCACGATCGCCTGCCAGATCCACAACGAGCTGCCGGAAGACGTCCGCTTCCGCAAGGTTGATCTCTATGAGGTGAAGGACTCCAGAGGCAGGATCCGCGACGTGTGGCTGTCTCATGCCTGCATGCACTGCTCGAACCCGAGCTGCATGGCTGTCTGCCCGGCCGGCGCGTTCCTGAAGCGCGACGACGGCATTGTTGTGCTGGATCGAAGCAAGTGTACGGGTTGCGGACTTTGCAGGAGCGCTTGCCCGTACGATGCCATCGTGATCAGCAAAAAAGACGGCAAAGCGGCCAAATGCAATATGTGCATCGAGCTGCTCGATGCCGGCCTGAACCCGGCCTGCGTCGACGGATGCCCGATTAAGTGCCTGAAAGTGGGCAACACGGCTCAGGTCCTCAACCAGACTCCGGATGCCTCCCGGCAGGGCATTGGCTATCGCGACGGCCCCAACAGGCCCAACATGGTCATCATCAGGAGGCGCAGATAAAGATGGTCACAAGAGAGGGATGGGCTGGCGCTCGCGACTTTTTCCTTGCGTTTAAGGAAGGCTGCCAGAACGCCGGAAAAAAGGAAACTTTTCAAAGGCTTTCCAGCTGGGCGCAGAACCATGGCGAAGAAGCCCTGGCCCGGGTTGCCGGAAAGTTTGCCGGCAGCGCCGAGGCGGCTGAGGTGGATTTCAACCGCATGTGTATCGGTCCGGGGAAGCTGACTGTCCCTCCCTATGAAAGCGTCTGGCGCACTCACACCCGCATCCTTAACAATCGCTACTCGGCGGCCGTTCTCCACTCTTATGCGGAAGTCGGCCTTGCACTGGATCCCCGCTTCAATGAAATGGCCGATTTTTTCGGCAACGAGCTGGAATTTCTGTATTACCTCGCATCGCTGCTGCAGGCTCATGAGAAAGCCGGGCATGCGGAGGTCTGTGAAGCCCTTGCCGAGGCGGCGGACCGCTTCTGGGCGGAACATCTTGGACACTGGGCTCATGATTTTCTGCTGGCCTTCGCCCAAGATGCGCAGGAAGAGGTCTGGAAGGAGTGGGCGCGGGTTCTCGATCGAAAACTGAGTTCACTTTTTGAAGGCGTCAGTCTTTCGCAAGACATGACGGGCATGGAAAAAACCATTGCCGTACCTTCAGCCAATTCAAGGAACTGCTATGCAAATCATTAAATATTTGACGGCCTTTGGACTTGGTGCCGCAGGTTCGGCCGCATGGGCTGCGGACAAGGCGGCACAGGAAACCGTTGAGCATATGCCGGAATTCTGGTCTGAGGTCCAGGAGCATGCGGTCAATGCCGATGTGCCTCAGCTGCTGGGATATCCCTCGGACCCCAGCCTGACCATGACGTACAACCCGGATGCGGTGAGCTCGGGCTATCTCGGCTTCCTGCAGGCAAGCACCACGATTGCGAATTTCATCTTCGCAGCCGTAGTGCTGGTCGCAGTCTTGTTTGCCGTATTCGTGATGATCAACGGACGCGCCAAGCTCGAGCATGGCTTCTCCGGCAAGCTGATCCCCAGGTGGTCCAAGCTGGACGTCTTCCTTCACTGGCTGACCGGCATTCCCGGAGTCGTGCTTATCCTGACGGGTCTGGTCATTGGCGCGGGGCGCTTCTGGCTTGAGCCGGCGATGTCCCCGTCCCATTTCTTTACCCTTGTGAGCGGATCCGTTCAGCTGCATAACTTCTTTGCCTTCCCGTTCCTGATCGGCGCCGTGATCATGATGGTGAAATGGATGAAGCGCCAGATGCCGGAAAAGGGCGACGCGGCCTGGTTTGCGAAGCTGGGCGGCTACATCAATCTGGGGAAAACAAAGGCCGAACATCCTGCTGCCGGCTTTGCCAACGCCGGCGAAAAGGCTTTTTTCTGGACGTTTGTCGTATTCGGCCTGTGCCTGATCGTGACCGGTCTGATGATGCTCTATCCGGCCGCTTTCGGCGGTGTCTCTAAAAACTCAGCTCTTCTCGCTCTCATTATTCACATTGTGAGTGCCATTGTTCTGAGCGCCTTCTCTGTCGTGCACATTTACATGGGCGCGGTCATGAGCGAGGGAGGAATCGAGAACATGCTCTCCGGAAAGTGCGATGAGAACTGGGCGATCCAGAACCACAGCCTTTGGTATGAGAAAGTCGCCAAGGGAAACTAACTTGGGATTTCTCCGAGATCTTTAACTCTCGACAGGGCGAGGCGCAGCTGCGCCCCGCTCTGCCGGCACTGAAAAGCAAGCAGCCATGATTGATCGAAGAACTTTGTTGAAAATGATGGCCGGCGGCATGACTCTGACGTTTGTTCCAAGCGCGGAAATTTTGGCGAAAACAAAAGGCAAACGTTACGGGATGGTTTTTGACGTCAGACGCTGCACCGGCTGCCTTTCCTGTACGGTGAACTGCTCCATGGAAAATCGGATCGGAGATGCACGGAGAAGAACGACCGTAGGACAGGTCGAACTCCGCGGCCCGACCGGCGGCGAGGCTGTGATCTCTATGCCGCGCCAGTGCAATCACTGCAGCAATCCGCCCTGTGTGCAGGTTTGTCCGACCAAGGCGACCTACAAGCGCAGCGAGGACGGCCTGGTAGTGATTGACTATGACCGCTGCATCCACTGCATGAACTGTGTTCCTGCGTGCCCTTATGGAGCCAGGCAGCCCGACAGCTCGCACAAGACTCCTCCTGAGAAGTGCAACTTCTGCATTCACAGGCTTCAGGCAGGGTTGCTCCCTGCCTGCGTCGAAAGCTGCATCGGGCATGCCCGCATCTTTGGCGACCTCAATGATCCAAATAGCGAAATCTATAAAGTGATCAGCAGCAGCAAGACATACGCGCTTCTTACTCAACACGGAACCAGGCCCAACATTTTCTATATCGGACTGCCTGACTCGGTCAAGGACGAAGTTCTGCTGAAGCTCGACAGCAATGACTGGCAGCGGTAAGGAGAAGCCATGCAAGAGAAGAAAATCAGATACGGTCTTGCCTCCGAACCTGAAATGAAGAAAACCGGGGGCACAGTTGAATTAAGACCCGGAATTCGCCTGGGTTTTACCAAATGCTTTACCTGCAACAACATGTGTGGCATCCGCTACAGGTATGACGAAAGGGAAGGGCGTCTGACACGCGTAGCCGGCAACCCTTACTGCGAGGTTGTAACGGGCGGCAGGCCTCTGCCGCTTTCTACCCCGGTGCGCAAGGCCTATGAGATGCTGACAGGCGATTCCGGTCTTTCCCATCGAGCAACCACCTGCGGGAAAGGCGCGAGCGGTCCCGATGTTCTTTCTGATCCCTATCGAATCGTCAAGGTTCTTAAGCGCGCAGGAAAGCGCGGAGAAAACAAATGGCGTTCGATTCCCTATGAACAGGCCCTCAGAGAAATCCTTGAAGGAGGGGATTTGTTCGGCGAGGGGCGCGTGGAGGGGCTACGGTCGATTCGCGACCTGAAGACTCCCGTCAAACCGGGCAGCCCGGAGTTCGGCTCCAAGGCCAACCAGCTATTTGCCACTTTTAACGAGGAGGACACGATCCGCGGCGGGCTTTTCAGCCGGTTCGTGACCAAAGGCTTCGGAAGCGTCAACCTCGTCTCCAAGCATGCTTATTGCGGATCTTCCGTGGGGATCGGTTATTCTCTGGGGCTCGGTCCGTCCATTGAGGCGGGCATGTGCGACATCGACTGGAACGATTTTGAATACGGAATATTCATTGGCACGGCGCCCGGCAGTTCCGGAGCGAGCCTGAACCGGCTGGGATTTGGGGCGGCAGACGCGAGGACGGCGAGAAAAGCTGAATATGTCTGTGTCGACCCTATTTTGAGGAATCCTGCCGCTGCCGAAACCGGGGCTTCGTGGCTGCCCATCATTCCGGGCGGGGACTGCGCGTTTCTGTATGCCCTCGTTCGAGTCATCATCGACCGGAAATGGTACAACGCTGACTTTTTGAGGGTTCCGTCTAAATCCGCAGCCGCAAAAGCGAAAGAGGTCAACTGGAGCAACGCCGCCTGGCTCGTCAATGTGGAAAGCGGCTCGATGGCGGACGCGGCGGAGTTTGGGCTAGGAAAGAAAGGCGAAGGGATCGTTCTGGTTGGGGGACGGGCGGTTTCCTCTGAGAAAGCGATTCTCGGCGATCTTGACGCTCAGGTGACCCTGAAGGCTCTGTCTGGCAAATCCGTTCGCCTTGCCACAAGCTTTGCTCTTCTGAAGCGCGAGGCTCAAAAGCATTCGCTTGCAGACTACAGTCGTCTGTGCGGGATACCGGCAGAGAAGATTACCGCTGTGGCGGAAAAATTCACTCACCATGGCCGCAAGGCCGCCGTGGTTTCGAACACAGGCAACTATACGGCTGACGCCCCCATGGTGGGCTGGCTGATCTGTATCCTCAACACGCTGATCGGCTCGCATGACGCGCGGGGCGGCGCCATTTATGGAAACGGCGCCCAGATGGGGTTTGAGGGAAGATACGATCTGAATACAGTCTCCGGGGCGCCAAAGCTGGACGGGCAAAGCACGGTGTGCCTCAACATGCCCTATGAAGAATCTACAGAATTCAAGCAGAAGGCGGCGAAGGGCCTTAAGCCTTATCCGGCAGGACATCTCTATCACAACATGAATCCAGGGTATGGGGCCTCGAATGCCGCGGAGATGCTTACGGCTCTTGCCAACAAATCTCCTTATCCGGCTAAAGCGCTGCTGACTTGGAGGAGCAACCCTGTTTACGCAGCTGCTTCTTTTAGCAGGCAGGCTGTCCGTGCTTTGGCTGATCCCCGGACCCTGCCGCTTTTTGTGTCGATAGATGCCTACATCAACGAGACCAATGTCTATGCGGATTACATTATCCCGGATCATGTGATGTACGAGGATTACGCCTGCGACCGCACCTGGGGGAGCTTTGACCAGTGCGTTGTGGCCGGTGCTCCTGTGTCCGAGTCCCGGACGGTGAAGGACGCCCAGGGCCGCAGAGTCGGCATGGAGCGCTTCCTCATAGACTGTGCTGTAAAACTGGGGCTGCCCGGATTCGGTCGTTCCTCGATACCGGTTAAAGACGGTTCTCCGGTCGATCTGCTGGATCCGGAGGACTGGAGTGTGCGCTACATTGCCAATGTGGCAGCCCAGTGCAAAGGGCTGCCACAGGTAACAGACGAGGATCGTAAATATGCCGGACTCGTTCACGCTATGAGGGACGTGACAGCGCGAGTGACAAAGGGCGAAGCCTCGCAAATTGAGGCTTTGTTCTCACGAGGAGGCTATTACGCTCATGAAGAGCGCTATGACGGCCAGTTTATGAAAAACGGAGGCGGCAAATTCCTGCAGCTATTCAACCCTGCCATGGCAGCGCTGCATAACTGCTACAGCGGAAAGAAGTACCCAGGAGTGCCAGTGCTGGACGAGCCTCGTTTTTTTAATGGCGACCCATGGTCGAAAATCTGGAGCAGCCAGCGTTTTCCGCTGCGCTTCAGTTCCTACAAGCCCATCCTGAGATCCCCTTATTCTGCCGCTTTCGAACATGATCTTCGGGTCAGTCCCCGGAACTTCATATTTATAAATAAGACAACGGCTGCCCGGCTGGGGCTTAAAGACGGTGACAAGGCTCGCTTGGTGAGCCCGAACGGGCTTTCTGCCGAGGGAGTTTTAAAGTGTGTTCAAGGCGTGGCGGCAGGGGCGGTTTGCGTTTCCCATTGCTTTGGGCATACAGGGTATGGCGCTAGGGACTGCCTGATTGATGGGCAGACGATTCGGGCAGACGCTCGGCGCGGCAGCGGTATTGCCGTTAATCGTTTGATTCCTCAGGATCCTACCCGGCCCGGTCCGGCTTCGCTCTTGTGCGATGTTTGGGCCGGCGGCAACTGCCGCAGCGGTATCCCGATGAGGGTGGAGAAAGCCTGAGCCGTAGTATTGCAAAGACTTCTCCCACATTCGGTTTGATGCGGCAGAGTCATCGCTGACATCGCCGGTAAGATTGTGGTACACCTCTATGCCAGAACTGTCCGGGGCGGTTCTGGCACTTTTTTAAGCTTTTTTCAGCTTCCAGAAAGCAGAATTCCTTCTCTGTCCTTTCAAGGAAAATAAAGGAAGAATTGCCGGGAAGCGTATTTTCCTTTTTTATCTGAGCCTGTGAAATGAGCACCGTGGTCATTGGGATCATGGCCTTTTTTATGACTGTCGGAGCGGTGGACAAAGCCCTCTTTGACAATCGGTTCGGCTATGGCAGGGAGTTTGAGCGGGGGTTAAACACGATGGGACCGCTTGCTATGGTCATGGTCGGCATTATGTGTGCTGCTCCGGCCCTGGGAGCGTGTATCGGCCCATTTTTCGGTAGGCTGTTCGAGTCCGTAGGATCGGATCCGGCACTATTTGCGGGGATGGTGCTGGGAGTAGATATGGGCGGTTTGCCACTAGCCCAGTCCATGGCTCACAGCAGTGAGGCGGCGGTTCTGTCCGGGATTGGTTTAGGAGGAACGTTCGGCTGCATTCTGACCTATGCGATGCCTCTCTCTCTTTCCATGTGCGGTTCGGAGAGTCGTTTGGATGTTTCCAAGGGACTGGTCATCGGCATTATCGCCGCTCCCCTCAGTCTTTTTGGGGTCGGTCTGGCGGAAGGCTATGCCATGAGCTCTCTTCTGAAACTAGGCATGCCCGCCTTCATCTTTGCGGCTACCGTAGCCGGAGCCCTTGCTTTTTTTGCGGAAAAAACGGCTCAGGTCTGCCTTCTTGTTTCCCGTTTTTTGGTCGGCGCCTTCATTCTGCTGCTGGCAGTTGCTGCACTTGAAAATTATTTTGGTTTTGTGCTGATTCCTGGGATGGCCCCTATGGGCCGGCAGTTTGAGCTCATTGGGGAAATCAGTGTGATGCTGGCGGGGGCCTATCCCTTCGTACTGTTTATCCAAAGGCACTTTGCGGGACTGCTCCATGCATTCGCTTCGTTTTTAAAGATTGATGACTCTGCAGCTTTGGGAATGATTGTCGCTCTCGCCAATCCACTGCCGACGTATACTTTGTTCGATCAAATGACCCGGCGGGGCAGGGTGATATGCTCGGCATTTTCTGGCCCCGCTCTTTGCCTTTTGGGGGATCAGCTGGGATTCGTATCGGCTGTATACCCGGCCGGAATCTCCGCGCTTTTTGCAGGAAAGCTGATAGCGGCCGTGGCCGCCCTGATTATGGCTCTTGCCTTAGTTGATGCCGGGTGAAAGTGCAGAAGAAACAGTTAGGATGGATGTCTTCTTCTGAGGTATGCCCTTTTATCGGAGCCCTGTGATTTCAGGGAAAAAAGCGGGCGAAAGGGCGCGGCCTTTCATAAAATAGAGCGCATGAAGATCGACTGGGCCGTTGTTCTCGTCTTTCTCTTTTACGCCGCCATGGGCTACGCGCTGTACCGGGGCTTTCTCTGGGCGGGAGCGAGCAGGCCTATGGCCCAGACGGTGGGGGTGCTCTACACCCTCTTTTTCGCCTGGCGCACGTTCTGGCGGCGCTGAAAGGGCCGCTCCGCCTTTTCTCTTTTCCGGCTTGGAAAGGCGGGCTTACTTCGCCCCGAGCTCTTTCATCAGGTGGCGGTCGAACTGCGACTGCCACTGCTGCACCTTCCGGTGCGCAGTGCGGTTTCCACCCTCGTCCCGGGCTTCGCTCAGGCCCCTGCTGTTCAGGAAGTGGATCTGGTACCAGTGCTCGCCGTAGTCGATCCGGTAGCGGGCCTGCATGGGCTTTCTGTCGCGGTCGAGCTTCTTGTAGACGACGGTCACCGCGCCCCGGCGGTCGGCTTCGACGCTGTAGCCCAGCCGTCCCGCCGTGTCGAGAATCGCCTGGCGGATGCGCTTTGCGCCCGCCTTGGTCTCCCGGCGCGGCAGCTCCTCGACCCGGACGCCGGAAAGCCCGCAGCCGGACAGGAGCGCGGAAGCGGCAAGCGCCGCGGGAAGGGCAAGCAGGATTCTTCTCTGCATCATCTGTTCTCCTTGAGGTGGGATCGGCGACAGAGGTCATTATAAAGAGTAAAGAGGGACTTTTTTGTTCCTCGCATCATCCCGGAGGCCGGGGCCGGGGTTCGGCGGAAAGTATTGACCGCCGGGTCCGGGCTGTGACATGATGTAGCTGGTATTCCGGAATACAGGAATACCGACACATGACAGGGATGCGCCGCTCTCTCTCGCTCCCGGTTCGGGAGCGGCCCGCGCGGCGGGGGCCGGATGACGGCCCTGCTCGTCCCCTGGGAGAGAGACTTATGACAAAAAACCAGCTCATCAAGCTCGCGGTGTGCTTCCTGCCGCTGCTGCTGCTTCTCACCGATCCGCCCTCAGGCATGAATCCCAAGGCCTGGGGACTCTTCCCCTTCTACGTGGCCACGATTCTGGGCATCATGCTGCATCCGCTCACCGAGGCCGCGATCCTCATGATCTTCCTCGGCCTCTACGCGGTCTGCATGAAGGGCCAGCAGGTGGCCCTTTCAGGCTTCGCCCTCAACATGACCTGGCTCGTCGTGGGCGCCTTTGTGATCGCGCAGGCCTTCCGCGACACGCAGCTCGGCAAGCGCATCGCCTACCACCTGATCGGGATTTTCGGGCGCACGTCCCTCGGGCTCGGCTACGCCGCGGCCTTCTCTGACTTCGTGATCGCGCCTGTGACGCCGTCCAACGCGGCGCGCACGGGCGGCATCATCTTCCCGATCTTCCGGTCGGTCGCCGAGGCCCTGGGCTCCACCCCCGAGCACAACCCCAACGCAATCGGAGCCTACCTCTCGCAGCTGCTCTACATCGTGACGATGTGCACCGGCATCACCTTCCTCACGGGCTACGCCGCCAACACCGTTGCCTGGTCGATGACCGAGCAGATTCTCGGCATGCAGGTGAGCTGGCTGCAGTGGACGACCTGCTTCATCGTGCCCGCGGGCATCGTGTTGCTGCTCGCGCCCTGGCTGATCTACAAGATCTACAAGCCCACGATCACGAAGATCGACAACAAGAGGATCGCCCGCGAGGGGCTGGAGTCGATCGGGCCGATGAACAGGAACGAGAAGGTGCTCTGCGTTCTCTTCCTCGCCGCGATCGCGCTCTGGGCGACCTCCTCCTACACCGGGATCAACAGCACGGCCGTCGTCCTCGGCTTCATCTCGCTTTGCCTTCTCACCGGGATCCTCAAGTGGAAGGACATCGCGGTGAACGGCCAGATCTGGTCGACGCTCGCCTGGTACGGCGGCATCCTCGGCATGGCCGGCGCCCTGAACAAGTTCAAGTTCTTCAACTGGATGGCCGACTGGCTGCAGACGCTCGTCGACTTCTCCTCCTTCAACCACGTGGCGCTTCTGATCCTGCTGGTCTTCGCCGGCACCGGCTGCCGCTACCTCTTTGTCTCCTGCGGCGCCTACATGGCCTCGGTGATCCCCGTGCAGTACACGATCGGACTGGCCGCGGGGCTGCCGAAGTGGGACATGTTCCTCGTGTTCCTCACCTGCGGCGTGATGGGGGCCCTCGTGACCCACTACGCGAACGCGGCCGGCCCCGTGCTCTTCGGCGCGGGCTATGTGCCTCTGAAGAAGTGGTGGGCGACCGGCCTTTTCGTGACGCTGCTCTCCTACGTGATCTTCGCGCTGATCGGCGTGCCCTACTGGAGGATGCTGGGCCTGTTCACGTCGCTTTAAAGGCGGTTTGGCGCGCGGGAAAAGGGCGGCGCTGTCTCCTGCCTCCTTTTTCCCTTGCGGGCGCAGCCCTCCCGGCCTGCCTCACGCCCCTTTCCGGGCGGCGGCAGCGGACCGGGAGGGCTTTTTTGCCGGCCCAGGCTGAAGGGCTTTCCCTCAGCCCGGGCCGCCCGGTCCCTTCCGCGGCAGCGCGAGGATCACCATGTTCGCGATCACCATGGCCGCTCCCGCCGCCTCCGGGGCGGAAAAGGGCACCCCGAGCAGCGTCACGGTGAGGATCACCGCGGTGAGGGGCTCGAAGGAGGAGAGCAGGCTCGTCACCGAGGCGGGCACATAGGAGGTGCTCTTCAGGTAGCAGCCGAAGGCGAGCACCGTGCCGAAGATCACGATGAAGGCGTAGAGGCCGGCCGACTCCCAGGTCCAGCGGGCGCCGCCTGCGAAAGGCGAGGTAAAGAGCAGGTCGGCCGCACCTCCCAGGGCCATCGCCCAGCCCACCGCGAAGCGCACGCCCGTGCGGCGGATGACCGAGCCGGGCTGCAGCGTGCAGAACGCCCCGAACCCGGCCGAGACGATGCCCCAGGCGACTCCGGAGACGGAGAAGTCGAGGCTGGAGAGCCGGCCCTTGGAGACGAGCAGCGCCACCCCGGCCATCGCGAGCGCGAGGCACAGGACTTCGCGGCCCCGCAGGAGCCTTCTCTCGCGCGCCGCGAGCCAGAGGATCACGAAAAGCGGCACGAAGCCCACCATGAGCGAGGCCGTGCCGGCGTTGGCCGCGTCAATGGAGAGGAAAAAAGTGAGCTGGATGAGGACGAAGCCCGCGCCGAGGACCGCGATGTCGCGGAGGTTGCGAAGGTCGGAGAAAAGTGGCCTCAAAAGCCCGCGCCGCGAGAAGAGCGCCTCGAGGGCGAGCATGAGGGCGCCCGCCCCGATCAGCCGGATCGACACGAGGTCCTGCGGCCTGAAGCCAAAGCGCGTGAAAAGCACCTGCGCGGCCACGCCCATCGAGCCGAAGCAGATCCCGGAGAAGGCGGCGAGAAAGACGCCCTCGAGCGTGCGCAGCGCTGTCCTGCGCTCAGGCATCGGCTGCGGCAAGCTCTTCGAGCCTGACCCTTGCGATTTTCGACAGCAGCGTCGCCGCGGCGGGGAGCACCTCGTCGTTGAAGTCGAAGACGGGGCTGTGTACGCCCGCGGTGTGGTCCTCGTCGCGGATGCCGATCCGGATCATGACGCCGGGAACTACCCGCTGGTACTCGGCGAAGTCCTCCGAGCTCATGAAGGGCTTCATGTCGGGCACGACGTGCTCCCCTCCGAAGAGCTTCTGCGCGATCCCGGCCGCCTCGAGCGTCCGGTCGCGGTCGTTGATCACGGCGGGGGTCTTCCGCTCGTAGCGGATTTCGGAGCTGCAGCCGTTCGCGCGGGCAGTCTCCTCGGTCATGAGCTGCACCTCGCGCTCGATCTGCGAGCGGACCTCTTCGGAGTACGTGCGCACCGTTCCGCTCATGGTGAGCAGCGGCGGGACCACGTTCTGCGCCTCGTAGCGCCCGGCGTTCAACGAGCAGACCGAGACCACCGCGGGCTCGATCGGGTCGACCCGGCGCGAGACGATGCTCAGGAGCGCCCCGTAGAGCTGGACGCCGGCCGCAATCGGGTCGATCCCGAGGTGCGGGCGCCCGCCGTGGGTGCCCCGGCCGTGGATTTTGATCCAGAAGTTGTCCGAGGAGGCCTGAAGAGGCCCCGCCCGGAAGCCGAAGACTCCCTTGGGCAGCATCGGCTCGTCGTGCGCGCCGTAGATCTCCCGGATGCCGTATTTCTGGAAGACGCCCGAGTCGACCACCGCCTTCGCCCCTCCGGTCGGCTCCTCGCAGGGCTGGAAAATGCCGATCACGCGGCCCGCAAAGCTGCGGTCCGTGGCGAGGTGCCGCAGCGCCCCGAGAAGCCACGTCTGGTGCCCGTCGTGCCCGCAGGCGTGGCAGCGCCCCTTGATCCGGCTCGCCCAGGGGCGGCCCGAGAGGTCGTCGATCGGCAGCGCGTCGATGTCGGCCCGAAGGGCGAGCGCGGGCCCCGGGCGGCTGCCGTTCACCACGGCGATCACGCCGTTCCTCACGGTCTTTTGATCGATCTCGTCCGCGCCCCAGCCGCGCAGCAGCCCCGCGATCCGCTCCGCGGTCTTCGGCGTTTCAAACCCAAGCTCGGGGTTCTCGTGGATCTCGTGCCGGATCGCTGCGAGCTCGTCGGCCCAGGCGGCGATCTCCGGGAAGACCTTGTCCTTCAGAACGAACTCCATGGAGCTCCTCCACAATAAAAAATCAGGATGGGAAAAGGTTATAGCACCAGGCTCGGGGGCGGTGAGAAAAGCAGCTAAACTAACGAAAACGGCGGCCTTTCCCCCGCCGCTTCCACCCCTCTCAAGTCAAAAGGAAAAACAGCTGATGCTTAAAGTTTACGGAAGCCCGATGTGCCCGGACTGCAGAGCCTGCAAGGCGAATTTCGACCGCTTCGGCATTGCCTATGAGTATCTCGATGTCACGGGAAGCCTGAAGAACCTGAAGCAGTTCCTGATCTACCGCGACTCGAACCCGGTCTTCGACCGGCTGAAAAAAATCCACGACATCGGGCTGCCCGCCTGCGTGGACGAGGACGGCACGATTTTCACCGACTGGGAAGGCTACCTGAAGGGAAAGGGCTTCAAGCCTTTCGCGGTCGAAGCCTCCGCACCGGCCTGCAGCGTGACCGGAAAGGGCTGCTGAAATCAAGGGCGCAGGGGGAGTCCGGCTTTCCTCCGTTGCAGCCTTTGGAAGATGATCAAAAGCCCCCGGGAAATTGTCTTTCCCGGGGACCCTTGTTTTTCAGGACTGCCTGCGAATGGGATTTACAGGGTCTTGAAAACCTTCTTTGCCTTGCCGTTCGCGCTTCTCAGATCCCAGATCGTCTTCGTGACCGAGCGGTCGAACGCCCTCGGATTGTGGAAGCCGCTCGAGAGGTCCGTGAGCCAGTAGTCGCGGGTCGAGAGGTACTGCTCGTAGGCCTCGGTGAGGGTCTTCAACTCCGCCTGCGGCAGCGTCGCCTTCTTCGCCTTCACGGCGGCGAGCATCCGCTGCGCGTCCTTGGCGGCCATCTCCATCTTCTGGGTGCGGATCCTGTAGGCCTGCTGGATCGACTCGATCGTGTAGAGCGCCTGGCCGGGGTTCGTCCAGTTGTCCCTGGAGCCCGGACCGTGGCATTCGCTCCTCATGCAGGTGTTCCGGACCTTCAGCTTCGCAAGGCTCGGCTGGTGCTCGAACGTGCCGTCCTTCTTCTTCGCGAAGTGGCAGTCGGTGCAGGTGACGCCGGCCTGGCCGTGCCTGCTGTTGATCAGGATTTCAACGTTCGGGTGGTCGGAGCCGTTGATGTACTTCACGCCGGTGAGCCCGTTCGTGCCCTGGTTCCAGCCCTTCTTCTTGAACCACTCGTAGGTCTTCACCGGGTCGCCCAGGAACTCGGTCGAGTAGGGGCTCACGCCGGCCTTGGCGAGTTCCTCGCGGGTGACGGGTTTGCCGGTGTCATTGTGCTTGTAGTTGAGGTAGCGGTTGGCCGCGTTGTGGCACTGGCCGCACTGGTAGTTGGCGTTGTAGTCGGAGAGGATGCCGATCTTGCGCGTGAAGCCGCGCACGCCCATGTCGATCACCTCCATCGACGGGAAGGCCTTGCTGCCCTTCTTCGCCTGCCTCTGGTAGGTGTTTCCGCGGCCGTTCTTTCCGGTCATCGATTCGATCATCGGCGCGAAGATCACGCGCGGCTCGGCCGAGTGCGGATCGTGGCAGAAGCTGCAGTTGAAGCCCGAGTGCGTGCCTTTCAGCATCGGGACCACCTTGCTGTCGAAGTCATAGCCCTTCGGGTTGGGCGCGGTCACGTCGTAGGCGTACTCCAGCATCGTCTCGGAGGTCTTGCAGAGCAGGCAGCGCGAGTCCTGCTGGCCCTCGCGGCCCTTATGCGGCCGCCAGCCGATGCCGATTACGTCGCCCTTCATCAGGTCGCCGTTTTGCGGGAAGTCGTCGATGATGTTCTTCCAGTGGTCCTCCTGAGGCGCGCCCTGCGCGACAAGGGACTTGTACTTGAAGCGGCCGTTGGCGCGGTTCGCGATGAAGTCCGACATGAGCCCGGCGTGGAAGCGCGGGAACTTGTGCTGGATCGCGCGCGGCCACCCGTCGTCCTGGTCGCGCACGAAGCTGTAGTCGTTCATGCCCTTCTTCTGGGCCCATTCGTAGTGGTACTTGGGATTGAACAGGTCCTTGTGCTGCTCTTTGTGGCACTGGGAGCAGGAGCCGTAGTCAAAGCGGGTCTTCGGGCGGTTGGCGGCCGAAGGGGCGGAAGTGTGCCCCGCGGGCACCGTGTGGCAGGAGCCGCAGTTCACGTTCCTGTGCGCCCCGCGGTTGTGGAGCTTCGCCACCGGGGTGTGGCAGGCGAGGCACTGCTGCGGGTTCTCGACCTTCTGCGCGGGCGGCGTGAGCGGCGCGGCCCGTGTCAGGGCCTCGGCCGCCGGGGCGGCTCCAAGGGCGGTTGCGGCGCAGAGCGCGAGCGCTGCCGGAAATGCTTTCCCTTTCATGATGGGCTCTCCTTCGTAGAGTTTTTTTATAAAAGCAATGAAGCCAATGAAGCCGTGGCTTGAACATTGAAGCCATTTAAGCATCAGTTAAGATTTCCAAATAGACCCATTTTGGAAATAAATCATGGATCCAAAACGGAGCCAAAAAGGCGGGAAAGAGGCCTGCTTTTAGAAATTGAAAAATTAAATTATTTAAAAACAGTATGATGAATGATTATTTCTTTCTGAGCGCTCCGTCCGGACCTGGTTTTCAGAGGGCGGCCGGCGGGAAATGGCCTCATCATTTAGCCGCAGTTTGGATCTAGTCATTCCGGGGGCGTTTCGGTAGATTGGATCCAATCAAAAACACTTGGATCCATCGTAAAATGCAGGTCCGCTCACTGTTTAAGAACATTCCGCTGCTGCTTTGCGCGGCCGGGGCCGTCGTCACGGCGGCAAGCCTCGTACTCGCCACGGCAAGGCGCGGGCTCGAGTCCGCCGCGGACTCTCCGGGGCTGCTCGCGGGACTTGCGCTTTTCGCGGCCTCTCTCGCCCTTTATCTGGTCCGCAGGCTGCGCCGTCCGGAGGCGAGCCTCGCCTGGGTCTCGCTCGTGCTCCTGCACGCGGGGCTGCTCGCCGCGCTCGCCGGTTTTTTCCTTAACGCCCGGTACGGAGAGAAGGGCTTCGTCTACATCCGCGAGGGCGACGCCGCCTCCTTTTACGTGGACAAAAGCGACAAGGACCGGAAGCTGCCCTTCGCGCTGCGGCTGAACGACTTCCGGATCAGAACCTACCCGAACTCGCTCCGCATCCGCTCCTACGACTCCGACATCACCGTGGAGGACGGGGGAAAGAAAACGAACGTGAAGCTTTCCGTGAACCATCCGTTCTCCTACGGCGGCTACGACTTTTATCAGCACAGCCACGGCCTCACCGCGGGCCTTAATCCGCGGATTCTGGCCAAGGCCGGCCCGCGCGAGGCTGCCCTGGAGCTGAAGTTCCGCGAGACCGCCCGGGTCCCGGGCTGCGGCTCGGTCACCGTGCGCGACTTCATCCCGAGCGCGGTCTTTCCGGACTCCGGCATCCGGGACGCGGGCGTGAAGGGGATCCTCAATCCCGCCTACCTCGTCGATCTCGTCACGGAAAAGGGCGCTCACTTCAGGCGCTGGGTGCTTCCGGCCGCGCCCGAGTCCGAGCAGCTGGGAGGCTGCAGGCTGCGCTTCCTCGACTTCAAGGGGGTGGAGTACACGGTGCTCTCCGTCTCGCGGCTGCCCTTCAGTCCCCTGATCCTGCTGGGCTTCGCACTGGCCAGCGCAGGCTGCGCGGGACTTGCTCTCGTCATTCGGAGGAAAGTGAAATGAGCGCAGAAGAAATGGCCGGGCTCGCAGGGCTCCTTCTCATCCTCGCCGGGCTGCTCGGGCTGCTGGGTGGCCGAGGGCTGCGGCGTTTCTCCTTCATCCCGGCGCTGCCCGCCATGGCCCTCATGGCCTGGGGCTTTGTCCTGCGCTGGCGGGGCTACGCGCAGGCGATGGACGTGAGCTGGTTCGAGTCCTTCCCGGTCTCCACCTTTTTTGAGTCGGCTCTTTTCTTTGCCTTCCTCACGCTCGCGCTCGGGCTCTTCGTCCTGCGCCGCACGGACTCGCGGTTCTTTCCCGCGGCGCTTTTCGGCGGGTGCGGCGCGCTGCTGCTCTTTTTGTCGCTCTCGGGCATCCCCTCGCGGCCCCTGCTTTTCCTGCCGTCGCTCAAGAGCGGCTGGCTCATCGCCCACGTGGCGCTCTCCTTTGCCGCCTACGCGGCCTATGCGGTCGCCGCCGTGCTCTCGCTCGGCATCATCTTCTCCAGCCGGGGCGAGCGGCTCGTGCCGGTGCTGCGGCGGTTGCTCGCCGATGCGACGCTTGTCTTCACCGTGGGCGGCCTCATCTTCGGGGCGGTCTGGGCGCAGTACTCCTGGGGCCGCTTCTGGGCCTGGGATCCGAAGGAGACCTGGGCCTTCCTCACCTGGTGCGCCTACGTGCTGCTGCTGCACGCCGACTGGCGCGGTAAGCTTTCGGGCAGGGGGCTCGCGGCCTGGGCGCTCGCCGACTTCGTCATCGTGCTCTTCACCTACTTCGGCGTGAGCGTGCTTTTCGCCGGACTGCACAGCTACATCTCTTTTTAGGGGAGACGGCATATGGCCGCACGCACTTCAAGCCTCACGCTTGACATTGAGCTCGACACCGGGGAGGGCGCAGCCCCCCTGAAGGACCAGGTCTACCAGGCGCTTCTCGCGGGGATCCGGTCCGGGTCGCTGCGGCCGGGCGACCGGCTGCCTTCCTCGCGCGCGCTCTCGGCCCGGCTCGGGGTGGGGCGCGTCACAGTGACCGCCGCCTACGCGCGGCTTCGCGACGAGGGCTGGCTCGCCCCGCGGGCGGGTAGCGGCAGCGTCGTCACCCTCCCGCCGGGCGACCGGGCGGCGGCCCCGCTGAGCGTCGCCGTCCCCGCGGTGCAAAAGCGCGTTTCCCCGAGGGCCTCGCTCGCGCTCGAAGCGCTGTCCTTCCGCGTGCAGGCGCTGCGGCCCTTCGCGATCGCGAGCCCCGACTACGAAAGCCTTCCCGGCAAGAAGTGGACGCAGATCGTCGCCCGCGTCTCGAAAAGCCCGTGGCTGCACAACGGCTACTGCGAGCCCTGCGGCTACCCGCCTTTCCGCGAGGCGATCGCGAACTACGTGCGCCGCGCGCGGGGCCTTAACTGCGCCCCCGAGGACGTGATTGTGACAAGCGGCATCCAGCAGGGGCTGTCCATGTGCGTGCAGGTGCTCTTCGAGCCGGGCGAGAAAATCCTGGTCGAGGATCCCGGCTACCAGCCGCACCGCCAGGCGCTCGCCTATTTTGGGCTCAGGCCCGAGCCCGTGAGGATCGAAGAGCCGGGGCTTGACCTGGAGGCGGTCCGCTCCTCCGGCGCCCGCGGGATGCTCGTCACTCCCTGCCACCAGTATCCGATGGGCTACCTCATGGGTCAGAAGGACCGCTCCGGGCTCATCGGCTGGGCCGCCTCGAGCGGCGCCTGGCTGATCGAGGACGACTACGACGGGGAGCTGCGCTTCGACGGCGCCCCGCATTCGGCGCTTGCCTCCGCGGACGCGGCCCGCGGCTCGGTGGTCTACCTGGGCAGCTTCACGAAGATGATCTACCCGGGCTTCAACATGGGCTACCTCATCGCCCCGAAGGGGCTCGCGGCGGCCTTCGGGGGCGCGAAGATGCTCAACGACCGCCACGCGAGCGAGGTCCACCAGGTGATTCTCGCCGAGTTCATTGCGGGTGGCCGGTACGAGGCGCACGTGCGCCGGCTGAAAAAGCTCTACAAGGCCCGCCGCGCCGCGATGATCGAGGCGGCGCAGAGCCTTCTCGGCCGCTACGGGCGCATCGTCTCGGGGCCCCAGGGCACGCACCTCGCCTTCCAGTTTTCAATCCCCGTGGACGACAGGAAGCTCGCGCAGTTTCTGAGAAGCGCCTGCGGGCTCGAGCTGCGGACGCTCTCGGAGTGCTGCATCGCAAGGCGAGACCTCTCGGGCCTGATCCTCGGGTTCGCGGGCTTCACCGAGGAGCAGATCCGCGAGGGGATGCACCTCATGGCCAAGGGGATCGAGCGGTTCCTCTCTGGCCAGGGGGAAGGCCGGTAAAGGCAGCGGTTTAGGACGAGGGCAGCGCGGCAATGGTTGATAAAGCGGATCCGAAGCCTTGGCCTGACACTTTTTTTGGAGGAGGAAAGCCTGAAGGAATCCCGCGGGACGGCCCGCGGCTTCAGGCTCCCGGTCCGGAAACCGGACACCCCGGGCCCGCGGGAACGGGCCCTTCTTCCGCCGGGGGACGGCCTCCGCGGACATTTCTGAAGTGAATGAAAGATGCAGGAACGGAAAATGAGGCGGTTCGGGCAGCAGCTCTCCCCGGCCGAGTGCGAAGAGATTCTGAAGGCGGGCCACACGGCGGTCCTCTCCCTTCAGGGCGACGACGGCTTCCCCTACGGCGTCCCGGTCAATTACGCCTACCTCGACGGGAAGATCTACATCCACGGTGCTCCCGGGGGCTACCGGTTCGAGTGCGTGAGGCGCGACCCGAAGGTGTCGCTTGCCGTCATCGCCGAGGGGAAGGTCCTCCCGCTCACCTACGAGACGCGCTACAGAAGCGTGATCGTGCGCGGCACCGGCCGCTATATCGAAAAGGACGAGGACAAGCTCGCGATCCTCAACGCCATGATGGACCGCCTCGCGCCCGGAAGGCTCGAGGAGCGGGCCCGCGAGATCCAGAAATTCAGCTACTTCGCCCTGCTCGAGGTGACCCCGGTTCAGATCACGGGGAAGATGGCGTTCTGCGTCCTTATGGAGCGGCGCGCGAAGGAGGCGCAGAGCGAGGCTTGAAGCGAAGGCGGAAAGCCTGCGCGTTCCGCCTTCACGCAAAAGGTTCGGGCAAAAGCGAAAGGCCCCGCAGGGGGCCTTTTTCCGTCCTCGGGCCTGCCGGAGGGAAGCTGATTCCGGCGTCTCCTTTTTCAGCTCCGGGCCTTCGGGCTGTCCGAAGGAGCTGGGCCCGGCCTTTGACGGCTTTCCGGCCCCGGCCTCTCCCCTTTGCGCTTTTAGAAGTTCCAGCGCAGGCCCGCGTCCCAGGCCCACTTGCGCTCGTAGTTTCCGCCCGAGCCGCGGTCGAAGTCCATGTAGAGCTGAAGGTTCTTCTGCAGCTTCACGGTGAGCCCCGCGCCGTACTCGAGCCACCCCGCGTCGTAGTCCTCGGTGAGGTGCAGCCTCTCGCCGCCGCTTCTCATCGTGACCGAGCCGTTGCCGGACCAGTCGCGGTTCCAGGCGGCCTTTGCGAAGAACTGCACCCGGTCGGACTCGTAGCCCGCGCGCAGCCCCGCGCGCAGCCACAGCGAATTGACGCGGTCGAAGTTCATGCTGATGCCGCCCGTGTCCCTGCCGCTGTCGCCGCTTAAGGTGCTGGCCACCACCTTCACGCCCGGCTCCACGAACCAGCCCGGCCTCACAGGAAGCTTCCAGCCGTACTCGGCGCCGATCGACCAGCCGAGGCTGCCCGCGTCTCCGCTGTGGCGCACGCCCTGCGAGAGGTAGTGGTACTTGGTGTCGATGTTCTCGAACTTGAGCGAGAGGTCGAGATGCTGGCCGTCCTCGCGCACGAACGTGTCGTAGAGGCCGACCCCGAGCGCGAAGCTGTCGCCGCGGCCCGCCGCGTAGGAGGAGTTGCCGTCCATGAACGAGATCGCGGCGCCCGCGTAGTGCCTGCCGTGCTCGGTCTTCGCGGTGAAGAAGTCGACGCCGCCCTCGAACTCGGTGTAGTCGCCGCTGTACTTGAACGCGCCGCCGACGCCCCAGCGGGCGCCCTTCGCGCGGGCCCAGGCGGCGTGGACGCCGTCGGGCGCGACCGTCTCATGCACGTCGCCCAGCCGCCGGAAGAGCGTGTCCATGTCGTTTCGCCAGAGGTTGTAGGCGGTGCCGGCCACGCCCATGAGGCTCGAGGGCGCGGGGAGGTAGCGGCCGTTGTCGTCCCTGGGCGACTGGCTCACGGTCTTCAGGTAGACGTCGGTGCCGTAGGACGGATCGGTGCTCGCGCGCTCGTCAAGCGTGAGCCTGTAGACATAGAGGTCGGTCTGTTGGCGGGGGTTCGCGAGCGTGAAGGACCCTGATTCGGTGCCAAGCCGTGCGAGCACCGTGCCTTCCATCGCGGCGGTGTAGTGCGAGGGGCCAGCGCCGCGCGAGAGTTCGACCGCGGTGGTGCCGGTGTGCTCGTTCCGGACGTAGACGATGTCGTTGCCGGTGTTCGAGCCGTAGTCGACGTCAAGAGCGAGGACCGTAGGATCGTCCTTCCAGTGCCCGATCGTGAGCGTGTCGCCGATGCGGCCGTTCGCCAGCGTCACGACGGCGTTGTGCGAGATGAGGGTGCGGACCGAGGAGCCGCCTTCGGGGCGCCACACCGCGCCGTCCTTCAGCGTGATGTCGAGGCCCGAGCCCGCGCCTTCGGTGCGGGTGACCGCCCCCTCGTCATAGGCCCGGCCTTCTATAAGCGAGCCGGAGCCTTCGGCAAAGAGCGCGACCGAGCTCGAGAGGTCGCTCATGAGGCCGCCCCTGATGACGGAGCGGGTGCCTTCGGCGCCGACTCTGATCGTGCCGCCGGAGAGCGCCCGCGCGGCGTACCCGGTGGAGCCGGCCTCAAGCACGGCCTGCTTTCCGGAGGCGATGATCGCGCCGCCCTCGGCCTTGAGTTCGCCCCGGGCTCCGAGGGCTTCCGCGTCCCGGGCTCCGAGGGTCACCGCGCTCCCCTTCAGGGCTTCGGCGGCCAGGCCGCTCGAGCCGGCTTCAATCGAGACCGTCTTTGCGGCGGCCCGCAGGAACCCCTGGTTTTCGGCCTTGAGTCCGCCCTTCGCATAGAAGAGGCTGCTCGTGTCCGAGCCGAATTCGACGCTGCTTCCCGTCAGCGCCTCGGCGGCGAAGTGAGTCTCATCGGTGAAGAGGGCGATCGTGTCTCCCCGTCCGGTGAGGGTGGAGCCGTTTTCCGCCTTCAGCTCGCCCCTGGCGCAGAGGGTGGAATTTTCGCCTCCCGCTCCCAGGGTGACGGTGCTCGCGTTCAGAGCCTCGGCGGCGTAATGGGTCTTGTCGGTTTCAATGAAAACGTTCTTTGCATTCACTGAAACCAGGCTTCCCTGATTAATATGCAGAGGGTTGTCGGCCTTTATTTCGCCCTTCGCCTTGAATTCCTGGGCGGAATCGCTGCCCAGCGTGATCCGGGCCGAGTTGAGCGCTTCGGCGGCATAGCCGGTGGTGGTTGTGGCGAGCTGCATCGTCTCGGTGCCGTTCGCGGCGATGGAGGCGCTGCCGGTGCTGCCGTAAATGCCGCTGCTGACGACAAAGGCCCCGGCCTTGAGCTCGCCCTGCGCGTAGAACTTCCTGGTGCTCTCGTCACCGAGCGCGATCCGCCCGTAGGGCAGGGCTTCGGCCGCGTAATCCGGATGATCGCTCTCCGCCAGGGCCGAAACGGCGATTTCCCCGCCTGCGAGGGCGGTGATGCTGGATTCGTAATCGGAGTATGCGCCGTGGTCAGCGCCCGCCCTCATTTCGCCCAGGGCGGTGATCTTCTCGGTCGAGGCCGTCCCCAGCGAGACCGCGCCGCGGTTCAGGGCTTCGACCGAATAGCCGGTGGAGCCGGCGGCCACGCCGATCTCTTTGGCGTTCACCGTGACAGCGGTGTCCCTCACGTCGCTCAGCCTGCGGGGAGACTCATAGGCGGCCTTGATTTCGCCTTGTGCCTGGAAGAGCCCGGTGCTCTCCGAGCCAATCCTGATGGTTCCGGCCTCGGAGGCGTAGGCCGCATAGCTGCGGCCGTTGCTGTCCACCGCAATCTGAGTGCCTTTGAGCTCGATGCGGGTGTTCTCTGCGACCTCGCCGGACCGGCGGTTCCAGCCATGGGCCCAGACTTCCCCGTTGATCAGCGTCGTGGTCGTCGCCGCCGCGCCGCCTGAGCCCCGCTCAAGCCCGACCGAGAGGGCCGCGCCCGGCTGCGCCTCGAGCGCCGTCTTGCCGGAGGCGGCGTCGATCAGGACCTGGCTGCCGCGGATAATGGTCCTCTGATTCCCGGGGTTTCCCTCCCAGCCGATCACGCCGCCGTAGATTTCAACCTCCCTGGTCGAGTCCGTGCCGATGAGGAGGTCGGTCGCCGCATTCACAACGACATTTTCATTTTTGCGCAGGCGCTCGTTGCCGCTCAGCTTCCCGGCTGCGGCCTCGGTGCCGTAGATCGAGGCGTCGGCATCGTAAATGGCGATCGTGCTGCCCTTGATTTCAAGCCCGGTGCCGGTGTTGGCCTCGCCCCGCTTCAGGAGGACGCGGCCTTCGATCGTGACCGCCGATCCCTCGTCGCCGATCACCGCGTGGCTGCCCGCCGTGTCTGCCACCCCGATCACAATGGCGTCGTGCGGCACCTCGCCGTTCACGAGGCCCTGGCTCTCCCCGTTGTAGTCCGTGGTGGTGTTGTAGCGGCTGTTGTCCATCGGCAGCCGCGTCGTCGCGGACGTGTCGACAATGGCGATGCGGCCGCCGTGGATGTCAATCCCGATGCCGCTGGCATAGTTGTTGACGATGCTGCCCCTGATCAGGGTGTCCGCGGTCGCCTCTTCGCTGCCGATCCTGATGTCGCCGTAGTGGTCGTTCGCGAACACGGCCATGAGACCTGCGTTCAGAACTTCAATGTTTTTTCCGAACAGGGCATACGAGGAGCGCCTGCTGCTGCCGTAGTTATAGCCGGAGCTTTGCTTGGTGATGGCGCCGATGAACCTGAGCCTGTCGGTGTCGTCGCTGCCGATCCGCACCGTGCTCTGTCCGGTGGCGTCCGTGAGGGTGGTGTTGTACTTCCACCAGCTGCCCTCATACCGTTCCGTGGAATAAAAGTCGTTGTTCCAGCCGTTCACCAGGATGTTTTTGGCGTCAATGCTGACGGAAAGCGGGTTCAAAAGAATAATGCCCCCGTTGATGGCGATGCTTTCCGTGGCTGCAGCGGCGGAGCCGCCGCTGCAGCTGGCCGCGTGTCCGATCTGCAGGCGGTCTTCCTGGGGCTGCGCGGTGCTGTCGACGAGGATGGCGGCATAGTAGTTCGGATCGCTGTGGCTCGCGAAGTCCGAATGGTCCGCGGCGCTCTGGTTTTCAATGGCGTCCGCGTCGCCGTTGGAATTGAGCGTGATGCGGCTGCCGTCAAAAGTGATCGTGGACGCGCCGTCCCTGGAGAAATCGTTGAAGACGACCCGCCCGTTGATGGTCACCTCGGCCCCGGAGCTGCCGAAAACCGGGCGTCCGTCCCTGTCGCCGCTGCCGTTGATCCAGTGGATGGCGGCGGAATTCTGGAAGCGGCCTGAGCTGTCGATGTTCCTTTCGTTCTCGCTTCTGCTTACCGTGAGGCTGCGGCGGGCATTCAGGGCGAGGCCCCCGGCCTCGTTCACCGCAATGCCCTGGCTGATGAGGATGTTGTCCGCGGTCACAGTAAGGCCCTTGTTCTGGCGGACTTCGAGCGAATGGGTGTTATCGGAATAGCCTGAAGTTCTGCCGCTTAAGGCGAAGGTCGAGCCCTCGCCGGTGAGGGTGATGGCGTTCTCCTCAAAGCCCTCAAGCGGACTGCTGTCGGTGTCAAGAAGGAGCGAGTTGAAGGAAACGTCGCCCGAGGCCTGCACGGAGAGGGCGGCGTGCGCCTGGACATCGACGTCGCCCGCGCTGATGTTTCTGCCCTTTAAGGTCAGGCTGTAGCCGTACTGTGTGCGGCCGCTGTCGTTTTCGGCGCCCTGAATGAAGATGGAGTCCCGGTAGCTGCCCTTGACAAATCTGATGTCGCCGCCCGCTTCAATGGTGCCGGAGCCCCGGCTGTGCGCATAAAAGGCGCTGTCTCTTGTGGGGGTGACCGTGACGTTTCCGCCCGCCTTCAGAAGAAGCGTATTGTCCCGGTCGTCATAGCCGCTCGATTCCGTGAAAACCGAGCCGTCCAGGCTGATGTTTGCGCCGGCCCCGATTTCGACCCGGTTGGCGCCGTAGCTGTAAAGCCCGGCGTCCCGGCTGTGTTTTGATTTGATCGAAACATCCCCGGCCGCCTTCATATAAATCCCAAGATGGTCGGTACGTGCCCTCGTGGAGGTGTTTTCAGCGAAAAGGCTGCCGTTCAGCGTGATGTTGTTGCCCGAGACATAGTAAAACGCGTTCTGCCGGGCGTAGAGGGCGTAGGGGGTGTAATCGGAGTCGGAGCTGCCGAATCGGACGTCACCGCTTGCCTCGATCAGCGCCTCGGCCTGATCGGCGTCCAGCCCGAAGTCTTGCCGAACGCTGTCGATCGCCGACAGGGGCGACGCGGATGAACCGTCAGAAATCACCTTGGCTGTGCCGGCGCGGCGGTCATTTTGCAGCGTGAAGGGAGTGTTGAAGGTGATGTCGCCTTCGCCCTCTGCCGTGGACCTGGTCTTGAAGGAATAAACGCCGTCGCCATAGACCTGCATCAGGCTGTCGACCTCTATGCCTTTGTAAGCGTCAAGGCTGAGGCCTTTCTTCCGGTTCAGGCTCAAGCTGTTGCTTTCAGCATTGACGCCGTATTTGACCGTGATGGCGCCGGACTCGCTCGAGGCCTCAAGGTTTGTATTGATGCCGTTCAGATACACGCGGCCCTGAAGGCCGATGTCGCCCGATGACTGGAAGCTCGCGTTCGAAGACCCGGCCGCCCCGATGTATTTCAGATCGTCCTGAAGGAGAACGTCGCCGGAAACGGTGAGGCTTCGGACGCGGCCGCCGGCCGATCCGATATGGAGCTCTGACTGGGACACGGAGATGTGGCCCGTATTCACGCTGTCGGTCTCTTTGCCGCCAATCGCCGTCACGCCGCCGGTCTGGTAAATCTCCTTCATTTGGATCTGCCGGCCCAGAACCGTGACGCTGGGATCCTGTCCGCCATCGCTCTTGGAGAAAAGGTTCCCTTCGAAAGTGGTCCGGGTGGTGGAGGAGTCGCCCAGGGAGAGAGTGGAGCCGCTCGCGCTCACCTGCTTTTGGAACGTAATGCTCCCGCCGTGGACCGTGACCGTTCCCCCGGCGCTCGAATTGATGGAGCCGAGCCCTCCCTCGCCCTTCACCACCACCGTTCCCGTTCCGGTTTCCGCCCCGACCACGACGTTCTTTTCACCCCATTCGCCGCCGTCGCCCCAGGCGGCCACGTACTGGTTCACCGTGATGTCGCCGGTCACGCCGGTCGTGTTCCGGGTCCAGTTGTTGACGAAATCAACCGTGAGGGAGTCGGCCGAAGCCCCGAGGGAGCAGGCCGCGAGCAGCGCGGCGGCCGTCGCGGTCTCGATCCGCGAGGGTCTCAGGGCCGGGGTCGTCCGGCGGGATGTTCTTGAAGTAGACAGTTGATTTATAGAATATTTTTTCATTTTAGAAGACCGAGAGCAGAACGAAGGGCCGGGAAAAGATGTCTAATGAAAATATTTTTTTACATTTGTAAAGAATTATAGGCGCCGGTAACCCGAGAACAATTAGACAAAAGGCGCAAAGCTATAAGAATCAACGCATAAACAGCCGGATGGCCCGTTCTTCCGGCGGCGTTTCCCCAGGGGTTCGGACAGAGGCCCCGAGGGGACGGACGCGAAGCGAGGGCGCGGCCCGGGGCGTATTTGACGACATTGATGCGTTCTTGGAAGGTGAGGCGTTTGACCACGGAAGACACTCTTTTTGAATATTACGGAGTGTCTTAACTTTTTGGGTCAGTCTAGTCCGGGGCTTTTTCTCTCCTGACCGGCCGCCGCCCGCCTCCGGCAGGCCTTTAAAAATTTTTTAAAACAGCGTTAATTTTTGAAAAGACGCTGGCGGGAATCCCGCCGCCGGGAGCAAACTGTCTGAACGAGCAGGGATTTCCAGTTGGCTCGTATAGGGAGAAATCGATGAAACGTCGTGCACTTCTTGCAGCTTTCGCGGCGCTGCCGATCATTGCGGCGCAGGCAAAGGACAAGGGCCCGAAGCCTCCCGAAGGACCGAAGCCTGAGGGCCCGGACAAGGGACCCCGTCCTCCGGAACCCCCCAAGGGCGGCCCGAAGCCTCCGAAAAAGGGCGACCGCAGGCCTCCGAAAAAAGAGGACAGGAAGCCCCCGAAGAAGGGACCGGACAAAAAGCCCGAAGGCCCGCGTCCCTGAACTCCAAAAATTGAGAGAACCTTGATTTGATGCCGCCGCCCTTTAAAGTGCGGCGGTTTTTTAGGCCCTCAGCGAAGCGGAGCCGGACCCGGCCGCAGAGAGAATCAGGGAGGCTTCGGCCGCCCCTCCCCCCTTTGAGCGTTGACCGCCCCGGGCGCCATGCCCGACAATGGAGCGCACGGCGTTTCCTTTTTTCTCTCCGGTCTTTCGCCTCTCCTCATGCAGACAGTCAAGCAAATCGCCTCGGCGCTCGGCGTCGGCCCCGACGTCATCCGATACTATACGGACATCGGGCTGCTGCGCCCCGCGGTGGGCGCGCAAAACGGCTACCGCTACTACGACCCGCACGATGCGCTGCGCACGGCCGACGCCCGGGTGATGAGAAGCCTCGGGTTTCCGCTCGCGCGGGTGAAGGTGCTCTCGGGCGCCCCCTGCGCCGAGCAGCTCGCGGCGCTCAAGGACCGGGAAAAGGATGTGGAAGAGCAGCTCCGGGAGCTCTCCCTGCGGCTCGAGCGGCTGCGTGAGGTGGAGTCTTTCCTCGCCAGGAGCGCGCTTTGCACCGGGACGGTCGAAGACGTCGCCCGGCCCCCGATCCACAGCCTCTACACCTACGGGCGGGAGAAGGACTACAGGGCGGCAAGGCGCCTGGCCGCGGCCTGGATGAAGCACCTTCCCTACACCCACATTTCGGTGAAGGTTCCCCGCGAAGAGCTCAACGACCCGGGCTTTGGGGGCCCCTATTCGGTGGAGCTCGGGGTGGGGGCGACCGATGGGTTTGCAAAAAGGCTGGGGCTGGACCTGAGCCCTCCGGTTGAGTCGATCCCCGCGGGGCGCTTTCTGATCGAGTACCTCAGAACCCCGGACATTCTGTCGATTTCGCCCGCAGATCTCGCCCCGATGCTGTCGCTGTCGCGGCGGCTCCGGCGGCCTTTCCTGAACCACTCCTCGGGCAGGCTCCTCGCGATCGAAGACGGCCCGCAGGGGCCCGTCTACTCCATCCTGATCCGCGCGAGGATCGGCTGATCCCCGTCCCCTTGCCTGATCTCCTTGACCTCGGTGCCGCCCCCGGGTTTAGGGTGTGCCTGAACGTAAGGCCTGGAAGAAAGGCTTCCGGACCCTTGAGAAAGGAAAAAAGGAGAAACACATGGCAGAAAAAGCAGTTTCCAGAAGAACGGTGCTTCGGGCCGGCGCGGCCCTGGCGCTTTCGGCTCCGGTCCTGCCCGCCTTCGCGCGGACGCAGCCGCGCTTTGACGTCATCGTAGCGGGCTCGGGCGCCGGGGGCTTTGCCGCGGCGATCCGGGCCGCGGAGAACGGCGCCCGGGTGCTGCTGCTCGAGGCGAACAGCTGGGTGGGCGGCGCCTCGCGGGTTTCGACCGGAATCTTCGGCTGCGCCGGGCACCCGATACAGAAAAAACTGGGCTTCACGGCGACGGCCGAGGATCTCTATAAAAACTACATCGGCGTCGCCGCGGCCACCCGCACGAAGGCGAAACCCGAGGCGGCGCGGATCCTTGCCGACGGCGCGGTGCCCGCGGCCGACTGGCTCGCATCGCTCGGGGTCGAGTGGTCGACGAAGAAGGCCCAGAAGTTTTTCTTAAACATTAAGGAAGGCCACAGGCTGGGAGAGCTCCTGATCGATTCGCTCGAACGACGCGCGAGGGCGCTGGGGGTGGAGATCCGCACCCGGCACCGGGCTGAGCGCCTTCTCGTGAAGGACGGCCGGATCGCGGGAGTGCGCTGCCGGACTACGGAGGGATCCAAGGCCTTTCCAGCTCGCGCTGTGGTGCTTGCGACTGGCGGCTTCGAGGCGAATCCCCGCATGATTGACCTTTACATCGGGCACGGCTGGGGCAAGGCGGGCATTTACTGCACCCCGGCCGACCGAGGCGACGGCCAGAGGATGGCTGAAGAGGCCGGGGCGGGACTCGCCGACATGGAGGTTTTCAAGGCGAACCCCACCATCCACGAGTACAAGGGCAACCGCTACAACCTGCGCTCCGTCATCCGCCAGGGCGCGATCGCGGTGAACGGCGAAGGGCGGCGCTTCATGAACGAGACGGGGAGCTACTACGAGTCGCACCGCATCTGGGCACTGCCGCAGAAACAGGCCTGGGTGCTCTTTGGGGATCCGGCGCTCGAGGCCGACCCGAGGCTAAAAAAGCTCGTGGCCGCGGGCGACATCCTGCGCTCCGAGACGCTGTCGGGGCTCGCCCGTGCGATCGGGGCGGAGGAGAGCACGCTCGAGGTGACGCTGCGGCGCTACGAGGCGATGCGGAAATTCGGGCGCGACGAGGACTTCGGGCGCGGGAACCTGAAGGAGGCTTTTGGCGGCGCGTGGTACGCGGCGCGCATCCAGCCCATGATCCAGGGGACATTTGGAGGCGTGATGACCAATGTGCGCACGCAGGCCCTCACGCCCGAAGGGCGGGTGTTCCCCGGCCTTTATGCCGTCGGGGAATGCGCAGCCGCGGGGCTGAGGGGGCTCAACCCCCAGACGGCCAACGCCGTTTTCGGATCCATCGCCGGGCGCGAGGCCGCGGCTTACAGCAGGGAGGCGTGATATGAAAAAGACTGCCGCAGTTTTGATTCTCGGACTCTTCTGCGCCGCGGCTTTCGCTTCCGACCTCGCCGCAGTGCATCAGAAAGCGGGTGTGCGGCTCAAGGCCGAGCCCACTGAGCAGCAGTGCCTCTCCTGCCACGGCTCTTACGAGTCGCTGGGCGAGAAGACCGCCGCGCTTTCTCCCAACCCCCACCGCAGCCACATGGGGCGCGTGCAGTGCAACGCATGCCATGCCTGGAAGGGCAGGTCCCGGCTCATGTGCCAGGACTGCCACAATTTCCCCGAGCTTGAGGCCGCCTTAAGGCGCGGGCGCTGACCGCACACCGGGCTCCTCTTCCTCTGAAAGGAGGGAGGGGCAGCGCGGTCCATGGGCAAAAAAGAGCTCCGAAGGCCGTTGCATCGGCTTTTCGGAGCTTTTTGCTGCCGGCCGGCCCATTCCGCCCGGTCAAGGACGGACAGGCCACGCGCTTTTCAGGCGGATTTTTTCTGCGATAGGTTCGGCACGCCGTTTTGCGCCGCGCGGTTCACGTTGTCCTTCATGTCCTTGCCGGGCTTGAAGTGGACGGCGAACTTGGCGGGCACCTCCACGGACTCGCCCGTTCTCGGGTTGCGGCCGAGACGGGACGGGCGCAGGTTGAGGTCAAAGGCACCAAAACCGCGGATCTCGATGCGGCGACCGGAAGTGAGGCTGTCTGTCATTGCCTTGAGCAGCATCCGGACGGCTTCATCAGTGTCTTTTTCAGAAAGGCCAGGAATGCGGTTGTTGATGGCCTTGATCAGATCGGAACGGGTTATGCCTGCCATTTTTTAATTCTTTTCAAATGTTTTGCGATAGAGGACAAAATCTTATCAGACTTCGCAGAGGGTGGAGCCCGAAAGCGGGTCATTTTGCTTAAATTGAAACAAATCAGGCCCCTGCAGATTCCAGAGGCCGCCTCCAGCACGGGGGAAAGAAAAAAAGCTCCGGCCCGCCCGAAAGGCGGAGCCGGAGTCCTTGGAAAGCAGGGCGCTTCGCGGCGGGGCCCCGGCCTTTTTGGGGGAAAGGGGCCCCGGAGCGGACCGCTCCTTACTTGATCGACTTCACGGCTGAATCGGCGGCAACAGCTCCGGAGATGATCGCCCAGGAGTTCATCATGGCGGTCATGGAGTCGGCGCCGTTCGCACCGCCCACAACGCAGCCCGCGCCGTAGAGGTGGCCGATCGGCTTGCCGTTCTTCCTGAGGATCTGCATGTTGGCGTCAGCCTTCAGGCCGCCCAGCGTCGTGCAGAAGCGGACCTTCTGCTCGACGATGTACCAGGGTCCCTCGGTGAGCGGCTTCAGGGTCTTGCGGCCGAAGTCCTTGTCGGAGCCCGCCTTGACGAAGCCGTTCCAGCGGTCCACGGTCTTCTGCAGCCCGGCCGGATTAATGCCCATCTTCTTTGCGGCTTCGGCCAGATTCATGGAGGTGGCCATCACCGGGCGGCCGTTGTTCACGATCTTCGCCCACTTGTTGAGGTCATCCTCGGAAGCGACGAGTTTGTCCTCGAGGGACTTCGCGACGTACTGCTTCCAGGCGGCCTTGTCCATCACAATGTACATGATGGAGTTCTTCTGAGCCTTGGTCGCATCGGTGAGAATCCCGAGGCCCTTCATCTCGTCGACGAAGCGCTTGCCGTCGGTGTTCACGTAGATGGCGCCCGACTTCTTGATCGTGTCGGTCGAGGAGGCGGTGGCGGCCAGGCCGTGGTGCGGCGTGGTCTCAACGCCCTGCGGGTACTGCTTCACGAGGTCGAGGTTGATCGTCGCGGCCCCGATCGCACGGCCCATCTTCAGGCCGTCGCCGCTGTCGGAGTCAAGACCGTAGAAGAGGCCCTTCTTCACGTCCTTCGGCAGCAGGGCGCGGTTGGCGCCGTAGCCGCCCGAGGCGAGAATAACCGCCTTCGTGTTGAAGATCTTGTAGCTGCCGTCGGCGAGGCGCGCCTTCACGCCCGTCACGTTGCCCTTCTTGTCGGTGATGAACTTCTCGGCGCGCGTGTCGGTCATGATCTTGCCGCCGTTCTTCTCGAAGATGCCGCTCATGAGGTGCAGGAAGTTCACCGAGCGGCCCTTCACGCCCAGCTGACGGTTGGCGGAGTGATCCGGGTACTGGGTCGCGGCCGGTCCGTACGGGATCTTGAGGTCGTCGATCAGCCAGTCGACCACGCGGCCCGCGTTTTCAGTCGTCATCTTGACGAGCACCGGGTCGTTGCGGTACTTGCCCACCTTCATAATGTCCTTGTAGGCGAGCTGCGGGCTGTCCTTCGTCTCCTTCATGACTTCGCGCTGGTAGCGAGAGCCGGTCGCGATAAGGGTGCCCGCGTTGAGCTGCGTGTCGCCGCCGATCTGAGGCATCTTCTCGATGAGGATCGTCTTCTTGCCCTGGGTGGCGGAGCGCACGGCCGCGGTGATGCCCGAGGCGCCGCCGCCGATCACGAGAATGTCGGTCGCGACGGTCTCAGTGCCCTTCTTGCCGGCCTTCTTCACAGGCACGACCGCCTTGAAGTCGGCGGGGTTGCCGCCTGCGGCCTTGATCGCGTTGTTCACGGCCTCAAGGATGCCCTTCGAGGTAAGGGTGGCGCCCGAGACGGTGCTCACCTTCGTGGAGTTGGCGGCCACGATCTCGCCCGGGAGCTTCTTGAGCGCCGGGTCGGAGACGCCAGCGGTCTCGGTCTGCTTGGTGATCTTCACTTCGGTGATCTTGCCGGCCTTGAAGGTGACCGCAGCGGTCACGGGGCCGCCGCGGCCCGCGCCGGTGCCCTCGAAGGTGCCGTCCTTCACGGCGGCGCCCGCGGACACGCTGAGGAACGCGGCTACGGCCGCTGCAGTGACGGTGAGTGCGAATTTCCTGCTCATTTTCTCCCTCCTGGAGAGGGCGCACCATGCGCCCCTTCTTTTCTAACACAATATGGTTAGTTATTTTTGCAGAGAGAAGCGCAGGTGTCTTTATACGTACGTATAAGGTCTATATCCAATCCCTGAAGTTTGTTTGGTAGGTTGGCAAAGCACTCTATTTATTTAAAAACATAAAATTAGGTTTTAAATTTCCATTTGTTTGACTCGTATCCACAGTTCTCTCGTGAGGAAGCCTTTCCCCCCGCGCGCGGATATCCGCGGGAGAAGTTTCCGCCTTTTTTCAAGGTTAAGGAGAATGATGATGAGATCCAGCCGCAGACCCGCTTTTCCCGAGGTCTTTGCCATACTGTTCGGCGTGTTTGGAACCGCCGCATTTTTCTCTTCTCCTTGTTTTGCCGAGGATGTGCCGGCATTTTCCAGAGCGGTGGGCGGCGAGACGAAGGAAATCAGCGGCGACGTCATCACAGCCACCGGCACGTATACGAGCGGTACCGCTGCCGTGGAGGGCAGATCGATCCTCTTAATGCGAATGTCAGAAACGACACGAGCTTCAGCGCAGGCTCGCCCAGTGCGCGGGCTATTAAAGATCGCAGCACGGTTTCCGTTCCCACGGCCAAGGGGGAAACCGCGATCAGGCTGCCCAGATACTCCGCGCGATTTGTGCCAGCAACGGCAGAGTCACCGTCGAGGCAGAAACAGGCGGCAACGCTATCCCGGGCGGTTGCCAGGATACGGAATATACGATTTGGGCTGAAAACAACGGCGAAGTCACCGTCAGGAATGAAGCCGGAAACAACATCCTGAGCCCGGGCGGCATCCGTCTGGATAAAAACAGCACGGTCGAACTTACGGCCGTTTCAGGCAGCAACAGACCGACAACCGGCGGCGCACCTGAAAACGCGAGCCGGGCTGCACGTGGCGTTCTGAGGCCGCTCTGTAGGGGCTCGGGGGTTTTCTGCTTCTTCAGGAGGAGTCCCCGCCGCCCACGTCTTCCGGAAGAACCTGCAGCGTGATGAGCGGGTTCTTCTTTTCATCTGCACCTGCGGAATCAAGCAGCGAGCGGATTTCCACGGCCGAGCGGAGGGCGAGCTTCGCGTAGATGTTGGAGCGGTGGATCTTGATGTTCTGCTCCGACACCCCGAGCCGATCGGCGACCGCCTTGTTGGGCAGCCCCGTGGCGACAAGCTGCGCCACCTCGCGCTCGCGCGGCGAGAGCTTCGCGAGAAGTTGCTTCGCGCGCGCCCTTTCCCGGGCCTTCTCGCGCGAGGTCGCGTCCCAGTCGACGAGAGTGCGGCAGGCCTCGACCAGTTTTTCAGCCGGCACGGGCTTCTGGAGGAAATCCGCGGCCCCGCGCTTCAGGGCCATTACGGCCATATGGATGTCGCCGTGCCCGGAGAGGAAAAGCACGGGGAGCCTGATTCCGCGCGCATTCATCTCCTCCTGGCACTGCAGGCCGCTCATGCCGCCCATGCGGATGTCGAGCACCACGCAGCCGGGCCGCTCGTGGTCGTCCTTCTCGAGGAAGTCCTCCGCGGACTCGAACTCCCGCGTGTCGAACCCCGCGAGCTGAAGGACGAAGGCCTGGGCTTTGCGAAGCTGCGGCTCGTCGTCCACGAGCCGGATGAGAGGCGAGAGCATGGCTTAATTCTCCTTGTCTTCTGCGGGTACGAGGGGCAGCGTGAGGGTCGCGACGAGCCCGGGGCCGGGCGCGGCGCGCCGAAACTGCACGGAACCGCCGTGCGACTCCATGATCCGGCGCACGATCGTGAGCCCGAGCCCCAGCCCGTCGCGCTTCAGGCTGCGGGTGGGACGAGCGAGCCCCGCGATGAGCTTGTCGGAGACCGGCGGCCCGTAGTCCCGGACGCTGATCCGGACGTGCGGCGGTTCGCACTCGAGCCCGATGTCCAGGCGCCGGGCGGCTTCGGGCAGCGTCCCCATGCAGGCCGCGCCGTTTTTAAGCAGGTTCACGATCGCGAGTTCGAGCTCGAGCGGCTCGACCAGCACTTCCGGCGAGGCGGCTCCGGCCGGGCTTCGATAGAGCCTGCGGATCGAGACGCCGCTTGAGGTCGTGCTATGGCTGAAGGTGCGCAGCGCCCGCTCGATGAGCCCCGCGGCGGCCATCCGGTGCCGCGGATGGGTGTCGGCCTTCGCGTAGCTCCTCACCCGCTCGACGATGTCGGAGACGCGCTGCGCCTCCGAGACGATCTCGTCGGCTGTCTGGTTCACGACAGGATCCTCCGTCCCCTTTTTCCGGAAATACATCCGCAGCCCGCCCGCATAGGTCATGAGGGTTGCCAGGGGCTGGCGCACCTCGTGCACGAGCAGCGACGACATTTCGGAGACCACGCCCGCGCGCTCCATGTGCGAGAGCCGCTCTCGGGCCTCGCGGGCCTGCCGGTCGCTTTCGGTCTTCTCGTCGATCGCGGCCTGGAGCTCGCGCGTTCGGCGCCGCACGAGCTCGTTCGCCCGAAGCGTGTGGAAGATGAGAAAGCCCGCCGCGGCAAGCAGCGCGAATACCACGCTCTTGTACTGCTCCCAGAGCACCTTCCAGTTGGTTTCGCGCAGGTAGCTGTAGGGACCGATCTTCAGGGTCTTGTAGAGCTTGTCGACCGGGTGGAAGTCGTTTGCGATCCCCCAGCTGTAGCCCCGCCGGGTGGGCGGCATGGTGAGTGCGGCCACCATCAGGGTCTTCACCGCTCCGGGGGTGAGCCGCGGCGTCGCCCCGAAGACGGTGTCGGGGAAAAGCGCGCTCGTGCTGCGGCAGGGGTAGCCCGTGATCGGCTGGGGTTCGAGCACGCGGAAAGCGCCCTTTCTGACGCGCCCTTCGGCCTCGAGCCGCTCGAGGCTGCAGGAGGGGAGCACCGCGGCGTCGGCCTGGCCCGAGGAGAGCCGCTCAAGCAGCGGAGGCTCCTCGTAGTTGGCGACGACCGCCCGGCTCTCGATCGGCCCGAAGTCGACCCCGCGTTCGGCGAGCACCCCCTGGAAGGCGATCCAGGTGGTGAAGCGCTCGGGGTCGTTCACCGCGACCCGGCTCTCCTTCAGGTCTTCGATCGAGCGCACGGGCGAGCGATCGGGCACCACCACGGTCATGCCCACCGCGTGGCATGGATCGCTGATGTGCGGCGCGAGCCTGGTGGCGACCTGCATGATGTGGTAGCGGATGTGCAGGAACGTGAAGATGCCGCTGTCGGCGAAGAAAAGGTCGGCGCGGCCCTGCTTGATCGCTTCGATCAGCTGCGCGCTCGAGTAATCCGTGCGCCTGAACTCGGTCCCCGGGAATCGTTTTTTGAGATACGCGATGGTGGGCTCGTAGGACTCGAGGAAGAATTCCGGGTCGAGCGAAGCCTGAACCGCCACCCGCACCACGGGGGGAAGTTCCTGCGAATAGACGGCCTGTGCCGCGCACAGGGCGCAGAGCGGGGCGGCGAGGCATTGAAGGAGGCGGGAGAAGTTCATGGACTTAAAAAACGCTCCGGAACCTGAAGTTTAAAGCGCGGCGGCGTTTCTGTATACATCTCAGCGCCGAAGCCGACCAGGCGGTCCTCGCGGGGGCTCGGGGTGGCTTGCAGCGCGGTCTCCCCCTCCCGCAAAAAAACGGCCCCGCGCCGGGGATATAAGATTTAAGTATTTGTAAAATAAATAAAATAAATAGAATAAATGCAGAAGCTTAGTGAGTTCAGCTTAAGGGAAAAATCCATGGCCTTCGGCAACCCGGATATCAGATAAAAATATATATTTTTCTGCAATGGGATTCTTCTTGGTCTGATTCCTCAAAGAAGGAGCGCCCCCCGGGCCCCGCGCTTTAAGGGGGAGAAGAGCTCCCACGGTTTTACAAGACTTCAAACACTTTTCTTAGAGAGACAACACAATGAACGGCGTAACCGTCATGCTGATCGCCTTTGCGGCGCTCGGCTTCGGGTATTTCGTATACTCGAAATGGCTGGAGAAAGTCTGGGGCATCGACCCCAAGGCCCTCACCCCGGCCGTAAGAAACAAGGGCGGGGACTTCGCCCCGGCCTCCAAGTGGACCGTCGCGGCCCATCAGTTCACCTCGATCACGGGCGCGGGCCCGGTGACCGGTCCGATCATCGCGGCAATGTTCGGCTGGCTGCCGGCGCTGCTGTGGATGCTGGTGGGCTGCGTCTTCTTCGGCGCGGTCCACGACTTCGGAGCGCTCTACGCCTCGGTCAAGAACAACGGCAAGTCGATCGGCTCGGTGATCGAGGACTACGTGGGACACACCGGCAAGCAGCTCTTCCTGCTTTTCTGCTGGCTGTTCTCGCTGCTCGTGCTCGCGGCGTTCTGCGACATGGTGGCCGCGACCTTCAACGGCTTTTCCAAGACCGGCGCTCCGCTCATGCCCAACGCCGCCGCGGCCTCGATCTCCATGATCTACATGGTGGGCGCGATCATCTTCGGCCTTTTCATGAAGTACGTGAAGCCCTCATCCGGACTGCAGTTCGTGGTGGGCGTCGCGCTCATGGTCGTGATGGTGGCCCTCGGCATCGAGTTCCCGATCTACGCCTCGGCTGACACCTGGCGCTACGTGACCTTCGTCTACCTCTTCGCGGCCGCGGTCTGCCCGATGTGGATTCTGAAGCAGCCGCGCGACTACCTGTCGTCCTTCCTGCTGCTCGGCATGATCCTCTGCGGCGTGCTCGGCGTCTTCGTGAAGAATCCGACTCTCAACATGCCGGCCGTCACGGGCTTCACCGTGCACAACCTGGACCTCTTCCCGATCCTCTTTGTGACGATCGCCTGCGGCGCGGTCTCGGGCTTCCACTCGCTCGTTTCCTCGGGCACTTCCTCCAAGATGATCAGCAACGAGCGCGACATGCGCTTCGTGGGCTACGGCTCGATGTGCTGCGAGACGGTGCTCGGCGTGGTCGCCCTCATCGTGGTGTGCGCCGCCGCGAGCAACGGCCACCTGCCCGCCGGCACTCCCTTCCAGACCTTCTCAGGCTCCGTCGCGGGCTTCCTTGAGCAGATCTTCGGCGTGCCCAACGACATCGCCGCCTGCATCCTGACGATGTGCGTGTCCGCCCTCGCCCTCACCACGGTCGACGCCGTGGCCCGCATCGGCCGCATGTCGATGCAGGAGTTCTTCACCCCCGCCCCGGGCAAGGAAAAGACCCTCGTGCAGAAAATCGGCACGAACGTCGTTTTCTCCACCGTGGCGACCCTGGTGGGCGGCTTCCTGCTCTGCCTCGCGGGCTACATGTCCGTCTGGCCGCTCTTTGGCTCGGCCAACCAGCTGCTCTCCGCGCTGGTGCTCACCGGTCTTGCCGTGTTCCTCAAGGCGACCGGCCGCAAGGGCTGGATGCTCTACATCCCGATGACCTTCATGTTCATCGTCACGATGACTGCGCTTTTCGAGGCGGTGTTCCGCATCTTCGGCCAGATTGCGAACGGCACCTTCGTGTTCATGGTGGGCGGTCTGCAGCTCATCGTCGCCGCGGCGCTGATCGTGCTCGCGTTCCTCGTGGTCTATCACTGCGTGGGCAAGCTGCGCGAGCCTGCGCCGGCGACGGCGAAAAACTGACCCGGGGCGTCCCGCCCGGCAAGGGGCGGGACAGCTCTCCTTTTCACTCCCAAGCCCCGGTGCGTCCGGGGAGGGGAGGATCCCAGGCGGAGCCTCGCGCTCCGCTTTTTTTGGCTTCGGGAACCTTCTGGAGAAAGCGGGCCCGCACGGGGCGCGGGCCGCCTTCAGGGATCCGCCGTGAGCCGGATCCTTTTCCCCGCGATCGGCTCGAGCAGCGCTTCGAGGCCGAAACGGCGGCTACCAGGGTGGACTTTCAGAGCGTGTCCGGGATCCGCCATGACTGAGCGGACGGTTCTTCGCGGAGCAGCGCTTTCCGAGCAACGGGCCTTCCGCTGCCTGCTGCTCGCCCTTTCCTATCCGGAAAGGCCGGCTGCGGCGCCCGCCGATGAGTTTTTCCTTGGCTCCTGCGCGCTCGCGCTCTCGGGCGGCCTGGGGCTCGTCTGCCTAATGGGGGAGTGCGACGCGTCCCTGCGGGGCCCCCTGGGGGCTGCTCCGGAGCGCGCAGGCTCAGGAGGCCGACGTGGTTCTCGCGCCTGCGAGGTTCGGCCCGGTCGAGCGGACCCTCAAGCGCGGCACGGAGCTCGATCCGGACCTTTCGGCCCGGCTCGTGCTGCTTAACGGCGGCTGCGCCCCGGGCGAAGAGGTGCGGCTCACGGGTCCGGGCGTGCGCGGCAGCCTGGCCGTGTCGATCCCGGGGGCGGACCGCGCGTTCTGGGAGGCCCGCGGGGAGGCCATCCTCTGCGTGTCTCATGAAAGAAATCCTTCGGACATTCCGTTCGACCGGATTGTCCGTCTGGGTCCAGCGCCGGTTTCCGCCTGCTGATTCCGCGCTTTTTTAACTTTATGGAGTTTTAACTCATGAACCGCATCACTGTGACTGGAAAAGGGCAAAGCCTCATCTTCACGTTCGAGGAGATCCTCAAGTACTTCGGCTCGGGAAAGATCTCGGGCTGCGTCGTCGGGGTGAGCCACGGGCTCATCTCCATGCAGCTCGCCTTTCCGATGCTCGACGCGGGCCGCCCCCTCGAGCGGCGCGAGGTGAGCGTCCGCACGGCCTTCCCCGGAGCGGGAGCCCGCGACGCGCTTGAGATGGTGACGCGCTGCTTTACCGACGGCCGCGTCGTGGTCGACAAGAACATGCCGGAGGCGAAGGACGCGGTCGAGAGCCCCAGGGGACGCTACTACTTTGAGTACAGCTACCGCGGCCGCACAATCGCCTGCAGCGTGAAGCCGGGCTGAGTGAAGCCGGAATTCATCGCCCTCGCCCGGCTGAAGAACCGCACCCCGGAGCAGGAGTCGGCGCTGGACTTTCGATGAATTTCCTCTGTCCCTGATGCTGACAGGCCCGGGGGCGCTCGGTGATCAGCGTACAGATGTTTGATTATCTGCGTTATGAATTTGTTCCGGTGATTGCGGCAGTTTCCCTGGGCCGATATGGCCATTGCCGCCGTGGTCATGCTGATAATCGAAAAATCAATTGGCCTGAAGGCAATTTAGGGCGGGAAGAGAAAATCATAAATAGTGAATGCCGCCTTACGGCAGCAAAGGATGAGACTGGCGGGACGGTTAAAGCGATAAAGCACGGCGCGCCGAACTTTGAATCCCGCTCAATCACCAAAGAAGTTGCAGCAGGCAGGCTCCCGCGATGTAGCAGAGCAGGTACAGCGCGCTGCAGCGGGCAAGCAGCGGCAGCGTCTTCAGGTAGTCCGCCCTGAAGTAGTCGAGCGTCACCGTAAGGCACATGTGCGTGGGCGTGAGCATGATGCCCGCAAGCCCGCAGGAGAGGATCACGCCGGCGAGCTCGAGGCTGCCCTGCGGGACGAGGGCGGCGGCCAGCGGCATCACGATTCCAACGTAGCCCGGGGTCATGCCTACGACCGCCCCGAGCACGAAGGCCGCGGCGCCAAGCAGCACCGGCGCGGGCATCGGCGCGGAGAGGATCGCGGCCGCAAGCTGCTCGAGCGCTCCGGACTCGCCCGCGAGTTCCACGAACAGAAGTATGGCGAAGGTGTTGAGAAGCAGAGGCCACTCGAAGGTGTTCTTCAGGATTGAGCGCAGGTCGACAGGCTTGCCGAAGGCAAGGAGAACGGGGATCATGCCTCCGGCAACAAGGCCGATCGAGCGCCCCGCGCCCAGGTTCGTCGCGAACATCAGCACAAAGCTCGCAGCGATGGGGAGCACAGCGAGAAACACCTCCCTGGCGGCTTCGAGCCCGGAGCCGGACGGGGCCCCGGAGGACCGCGCCCGGGCCTTGACCGAGCGCAGCAGCACGAGCCATCCGGCCGCCGCAAAGACCGCTCCGGTCCACAGCAGGCTCGCGATCAGCTCTCCGATGTCCACCCGGGCGATGGAGGCGGCGAGAATGACGCCCGGGGCGATCGGCCTCAGGTTTTCAAAGATGTGCCGGAACCAAAAGTTCACGGCGGACTTCTGCTCGGCCGAGAGGCCCAGCCCCTGCGAGGCCTCCTCGACGATGGGGGCGGAAAACCGCGCTCCGCCCACCGAGGGGAGGAGCCCGAGGAAGGCCGGCATCAGAAAAAGAGTCGCCTTGGGCGAGTGGAAGGTTTTCTCCAGTGCCGCGACCATGCCCCGGATCGACTGCGCGCCTTTTAATTCAGACTCGATCGCCATGACGGCAAGAAGCGCGCCCATCAGGTCCCAGGTGCGCGGCGAGAGCGCCGTCTTTTCAAGCGAGGCGGCGAGTACCCCTGGGTCCCTCGACGTGAAGGCCCAGATGAGAAGCCCGCCCGAGAGCGTGGCGGCTCCGACCGGGACCTTCCTGCGGATGAGCCAGACGATGAGCAGGACGGCAAGTCCCATCACCAGCGCGATGCTTTCGCTCATGGCTGCGGCCTCCCTTTATCAGGTCTGGGCGGCTGCGGGGCCGTCTTTTTCCCGGGCGGGGGCTGAAAGGCCTCCGGGCTTTGTCGCCGCGACGCGGTCGAGGATCGAAAGCAGAGGCTGCGGGAGCCTGCTGCGGGCCGCTTCGCGGACCGGCCCGGGCACGCCCCAGTAGGCCTCGGCGAGGCTCCCCGCGATGGCGGCCTGGGTGTCGGTGTCCCCGCCGAAGGAGATCGCGCGCCGCAGCGCATCCTCGAAGCTGTCCGAAGAGAGAAAGCTCATGAAGGCGATGGGCAGTGTGTCCATGCAGGTGGCGGAGGGCCGGGCCGAGGCCCTGAAGGCCTCGAAGGATCCGGAAAGATCGTAGCCGTAGCGCTCGGTGATATAGGATCGGATGTCCTCAGCCGAAGCGCCGGTTCTCGCGAGGAAAATGCCCGAGGCCGCGGCGCAGGCTCCGCGGATGCCCTCCGGGTGGTTATGGGTCACGGCGGCGGCGATCTCCGCGAAGCGTTCAGTCTGCGGCAGACTGTCGAAAAACCAGCCAGCGGGGGAGACCCGCATCGCCGAGCCGTTGCCAAAGCTGTTGTAGGGCCGGGGGTCCTCGGAGCGCAGCCACAGCTTGAAGCGCACGCCGTAACCCGCATTCGGGTAGAGGAGCGCGAGACGGCGGATCGAGGCGATGAGCGCGGAGGGCGTCTTCTGCGGATCGCCTCCGCCTTCGATCAGGCCTTCGGCCACGGCGAGCGTGAGCACCGTGTCATCGGTGAAGCGAGAGGCGGGTGCAAAAAGCGGCCCGGCGTACGAGTTGATCGTCCGGGGAGCGCGGCAGTGCTCGTAGGGGCTGCCCGCGATGTCGCCCGCGATCGCGCCGTACAGGAAGCCATGGCTGAAGTCTTTCATAAGAGCGCTCTCCAGAAAGGAGCCGGTCCCTTTTGACGCGGGCGGATAGCCGCGGCGGAGCGGCCCGCCGCGTCCGGGGAAACAGTGGCGTCCGAAAAAGAAGGATAGCACCGCCCGGACGGCCCCGAAGTTTTTCAGCGGCGCAGCGCCTCCTCGGCCCAGAGCGTGCGCCGGGCGGCCTCTTCGGGCAGCCCATCCAGATCCCCGAGGAGGGGCTTCAGGCGGCTGGGGATGAAGCGGCGGAAGACAAGGGCGCTGCCCCCCGGAGAATACCAGGCTCCCGCCTGCGTGAAGGGGGCGGCCGCATCCATTGCAAGGCGGTTCAGATCAAGGGCCGCCTGCCAGGCGAGGGCTTCGGAGGGCTGCCTCGCGGGCAGCTGCAGCTCGATGGCGAGCCCGGGCCCCAGGGCCGCGTGGCGAGAGGCCCGAAGCGTGAGCCGCGTTCCCGCTCCCCCGGGGCCGGAGAGCTTCCCCTCGAGCCCGGAATCTGTGACGGAGGGCTCCTTCAGGGCGGCGGCCCAGTCCGAGGCCCACCGCCTGAAATCCCCGGCGTTCCAGGCCGGCTCGGAGGCGTCCGCGCTCCCGCGGCCGGTGAGGGAGGCGACAAAGCCCGTGAAGAGTGCCTTCGGGGCTTCGAGCGCTGCTTCCTTCACGGCTGCCCCTGCTGCCTCGCTCCAGCGCCCGATCCGGATGCGGCTGCCGACCCGCAGCTCGCCGCTGCCCGCGCAGTAGAGCGCGCCGCAGGAAGCGAAAGCGTTGATCGCGTTTTCGGTGCGCGGGTTGAAGGGGAAGCGCTTCCTCACGAGGGAGGGGACGCCCGAGGTGACGACGAGGTCCGAGGCTTCGGCCTGTCCGGGGCCGGTCTTCGCGGCGCGCGCCGTGAGGAGGACTTCGCTCGAGGGCGTGACAAGCTTCAGGCTCGCCTCGTCCTCGTAGGAGGCAAAGACCCCGGGCTCGTCAATGAACAGCAGCGCGACGCGCGCGAGCGACAGCCCGCAGGCCTCGTGCGCCCCGCTCTGGAGATCCTCGGCGAGCTGCTCGGCCGTGAGCCCGCGCTCTCTCTTTTTAAAAAGCCAGTCCAGCATGGCATCCTCAAGGAAAAAGCGGAGGGCGCAGCCCCTGAGGCTTGCGCCCGTGTGGGGCGAGCATAGCCCAAAAGAGAGCGCCCTGCGCCTTCTGCCGCCCTTACGTCAGGACATATGGAGCTGCCTAAAAAATAGGCATGCTGGTTTAGCCCTTAGAAACAATGGGGATTTTTGTCGCGAAACCCGCTATTATTCACAGATTCTGTGGAAATGTGGCCCCAAGGTTACAGCAAAATTTTGTAATGCAGGAAAAATGGCAGCGCCCGCCGCTCGCAAGGGAGCTCTTGTCGCCTGCGGCGGCGCCGGGAGGGCCTGGGGAGCGGGGGCGGACAAGCCCCCTTTTCTGTGGAAGCATCGGTCAGACCCTGAGGTCGAGCGGGGCGAGCTCTCCCTCGACTCCGGCCAGCGCGAGCAGGAGCAGCAGAGAACGCTGTTCGCACACCCACACTCCCCGCGGGTCGAACCATTCGGCGAGCGTGTGCGTGCCGAACTCCTCACCGCCCCGCGAGAGCGTGACGGCGGGAATGCCGCGGGCAATTGCGATGTTGCCGTTCGTGCAGCCGCCGGGCAGAAGCCGGGGCTGGACGCCCGCGGCGAGCGAGGCCGCCCTGGCGGCCTGCACGATGCGCGAGGACTCGGGCTGGGAGCCGGCCGGGATGTCGAGGATTTTCCTGCACGACATCCGGATCCGGCCGGGAGTTTCCCAGCGGGCGTTTTCCTCATCGGCTCCGGCCTGAAAGAGCTCCTGCATCCTCTGGTTCAGCCGCTCGAGGACCGTTGCGCTGTTTGAGCGGGCGTTCACCTTGAAGGAGGCGCGGGAGGCGATGCCGTGAATCGCCTGGCCGCCTTCGATCAGCGTGACCGAAAGCACGGTCTTAGGTTCGGCGGGGAGCTCCAGGTCCGCGAGCTTTGCGGCCGCCCGGGCCGCGGCGTGCACGGCGCTCGGCTCTCCCCATGCTGTCCAGACATGGCCGCCCGGGCCCTCGTAGTCGACCTGCCAGTCGACCATCCCGGTCGCGTTGGCGTAGAAGGTACCGCGGCTGCCGCCGTCGATCGAGATCGAGGCGAGCAGCTTCGTGCGCGCGGGCAGGTCCTCGCCGAGCAGCCGCTTCATGCCGTCCATCGCGCCCAGGCCTTCCTCGCACACGGTCCCGGCGAACACGAGGTCGTGGTGGGGGCGGATCCCGCAGGCGCGCAGCGCCTTGAGCACCGCGAGGTTCGCGGCGAGAGCGCGCGTGTCGTCGCAGATGCCCGGGCAGTGGATCCGGCCTTCGGCGTCCACGAAGAGGCCCTTCACGTCGCCAAAGGAAAAGACCGTGTCGAGGTGCCCCTCGAGAAGCACCGAAGAGCCGGTGCGGCCCCCGCCGCGCACAAAGCCGAAGACGTTGCCGCTCGGAGCAGTCTCGACCTCTTCAAGCCCCGCGCCGCGGAGCAGCTCCGCGTACCGGGCGGCCTTCTTCTGCTCGTGGCGCGAGGGCGCCTCGATGAGCGCGAGTTCCTTTTGCACTTCGATCGTCTCGGGGAGCCTTTCGCGCACGAGCCGCAGGGCCTCCTTCACGGCGGGCAGGGTCTTGAGCGCCTCAAAGGCGCGGGCGACCTCCGGGCCGACAGCTGTTTTTTCTTCGTTCACGGTTTTCTCCTTTGTGGAAAAAAGACCGCGCCGCCGCGGGCCCGGGCCGCGCGCTCTTTCAGCGCACAAGCTGGCAGCGCGCCGAGAGCCCGAGCGCGGTCGCGATTTCAATCCTTTCCGAAGCGGAGTAGACGTAGTCGCGGGACTTCACCCGGGAGGCGGCCTGGCGCACGAAGGGCGCGGCGAGCGTCTCCGGCCCTTCCTTCAGGAAGTCGGCGTAGGCCTCGAGATAGTGCTCGCGCTTTGCGCCGCTGCGGGCGATCTCAGGGTTGTGGGTGAAGTAGGTGAGGGCGGCCGCGTAGAGCTGGCGGATCTCGTAGGCGTAGGGAAAGTTGGGGTAGGCCTTGAGGAAGGCGTCGGACCCCAGGAGAAACCGCCCGAGCCTCTGCGGTGCGGGGCCTTCCTTTTTCGAATTGACCGACGGGATCTTGCCCGCGGCCTCGTCCATCAGCGCGAAATATGCGGCCCAGCCGCGCGGCAGCGAGGGCAGGAGGCGGAAGAAGCCGTAGTTTGGCGTGAGCTCGAAGTCCGGGATCTCGTTTTCCCGCGAGGCGCGGGAAAAGCCGTTGAAGGCGAGCTCCTGCTCGATCGCCCGCCCGGCGACCGACCCGTCGAAGATCTGCTTTTCCTTGTAGCGCGAGGCCACCTTGTTGTTGAAGCTCACGATGTTGTTGAGGTAGAGCCGGTAGAACTTCTCGAAGGACGGGTTGTTCGCGTAGAGGGACTCGGTCGCCTTCGCCTGCTTGATGAGCTCGGTGTGGAAGGTTTTCTGCGCGGGCGAGATCTCAATGGAGTCGTCCTTGAGGTTGATGAAGGAGCGCGCGGAAAAAGGGTTGGGCTCCGTCTGGACGGATTTGGGCCCGAGCGTCGTGCGCCCCCAGTTGAGGACCCGCTCGATCATGTCGCCTACCGAGGCGGCCTGCGCTGCCGCGGAGAGCGCAAGAAGCAGGGACGCGCATAGGGCGAGAGCTGTTTTCTTCATGCCGTGTGTCTTAGAAGCCGAAGCGGAAAATGTGTAAAAAAGAAAGACTGTCAGGCGATTATTGTACGAAGGCGAGTGAAAACAGTTCCTCTTAATTTGTTTCAAAGTAATTACCGAGCGGGGCTGACGCGCGAAGGAAGGAAAAGGGCATCCTGCCGCCGCGCCCTGACCGGGCAGCTGTTTTGCCTGAAAATGCCAAGTCTCTATCCAGGAAGAATTACTCCTGCGAAAAGCCGGTTCACCTGCGTGCTGCGGCGGGCCTGCCCCTGGGATTAACTTTTTAGCTTATTGAAGAAAGAGAATTTAAATACTCTGAGTTTTTTCAGAAACAATTTTGATAAATAATGGACATATTCTTGCGTTTTCCCTGATTGCCTAATCCTATGAATATATGGATATATGGATATTCACCCCCTCCGGGGGGAACAATGGTAAAAGAGTTTTGTTTTCATCACATTCAAAGAGAAAAAGGACAGTCATGAAAAAAACACTCATTGCAGCGGCGTTTCTGGGAGCTTTTGCCGCATCGGCCTTTGCGGTCCCGTCGGTCAGCCTGTACGGCCGCATCGACACCGGGCTTCTTTACCAGCACGTGAATCCGGACGCTCCGGGCAAGGATTCGGTCGACACCGTTTCGATGGAGTCCGGCTGGAACACCGGCTCGCGCTGGGGGCTTAAAGGCGGGGAGGACATCGGGAACGTCCGCGTGGGCTTCGTGCTCGAGTCGGGCTTCGCCTCGGATGCCGGCACGAGCAGTCAGGGTAGCCGCCTCTTCGGGCGCCAGGCCACGGTAGAAGTCTCGGGGGCCTATGGAACGCTCTATGCGGGGCGCCTGGGCTCGATCAATTCCGATATCGGCACGATCGGCCTTCTGGGGAGCGTTTCCCCCCTGGGCTCATCTTTCTCCGCGCTCGGGACCCACAACTCCTCCGGGCACCTCTGGACGCGCTACGACAACACGCTCGCCTGCGTTTCTCCTTCCATCGCCGGGCTGAAGGCTGAGGCGATGTACTCCTTCAAGGGCAACGCTAAGGACACGTACGGGGTCGAAGGCAAGTCGAGCGCCGACCGCTATGCCGCCGCGGGTCTCAACTACAACAACGGCGCCCTCGATCTCGTGCTCACCGGCGACTACACGATGTGGGGCAACGCCGAACACCCGGGCCTCGACGACGGCTGGAGCGTCGTGCTGGGCGGCAACTACAACTTCGGCTTCCTCACCGCCTACGCGAAGGCTACCTACTTCGGCAACCAACTGATCACAGACGATTCGGACCTGAACTTCTTCGGCCTCATCTCGATCCCGGTGAAGGGCTGGGGCGTGTCGGCGAGCGTCAAGGCTCCGCTGTGCGGCGGCAGCGCTATGGCTGAGGTCGGCTACCGCGACGCGAAGAACGTCGACGACTCGAGCGACAAGTTCCAGCGCCTGTACGCGACCGTGGGCTACAGCTATTCCTTCAGCAAGAGGACCAGCGTCTACGTGGCGGGCGGCTACACCCAGGAAAAGGCAAAGAAGCTTGACCGGACGCCGAACTCGGCCCTTGTGGGCGGCGGCCTCGTCCACAAGTTCTAAGAAACGCAGCAGCAAATTTACCGCGGGCCGGCCGGGGCATTTCCCGCCGGCCCGCGCGGCGTCCGGCTTCTCCGCCCCGCCCGGGGCAGGCGCCGCCTTTTCCCCTTCGCGCTTCCGGCATCCCGCGTATTAGGGGGTGGCCCCTGGCAGCGCCGCTTTCTTTTTTTCGGCTTTCCGCCCCCGGAGCCCCGCGCGGGCTGCCTCCGGGTCAGGGTTCAAGACCTTCTTTTCCCTTCGCCCGAACGCCGTCAAGGCGGGTTTTCTCCAAGGCGTAGGAAGGGCTGCGCCATGATAAAGTCACTACATTTTGTTTCTCAGTGAATTTCATTAACTATTGATTGCGGTTCCGGCTTCATCCGGCCCCGCTGCGGCAGGGTCCGCGGCGGGCGGCCCCAGCGGCCTCTGAAGCCGGCCCGCCCGACGGGCGCATGCGCCCTTGGACAGGAAAACGAAGATGGAAAAAAGACCGTCCTTTACGATTCGCAAGCGAAACGGCTGCGCCGAGCCTTTCATCGGGGAAAAGATCGCGCTCGCCCTTGAGAAATGCTTCCGGGCGGCTGGCACCGGGCCGAAGCCGGGGGACGCCGCCGGGATTGTGAGCGCTGTGCGCGCGCAGCTTGAGGCCCATGAAGAGATGCGCGAGGTGGAGCGCATCCAGGACCTCGTCGAGCGGCAGCTGATGCAGCGGGGCTATTTCGATGAGGCGAAGCGCTACATCCTCTACCGCGAGCAGCGTTCCGGCGAGAGAAGGCTTGTGAAGGAGCTCTCGGAGCTCACCGGGGGCGCGCCCTCCGAGCCCGTGTGGAAGGGCATCGCCCGGGACTTTCCGCAGCCTCTCTATTCGCTTGAGGTGCTGAGGCGCAAGGCGGCCGGGATGGAAAAGGAAGGCGGCGGGAGCCGCACCCGACTCGGCGCTTTCATCGCCGCGGCCGAGGAGCTCACCACCGCGGAGGCCCCCTTATGGGAGATGATCGCCGCGCGCCTGCTCGACTTCGAGCTGAGGAGCGGCGTCCGGGAGGCCGAGCAACGGGCGGGTGTCACGGACTTTTACTCAAAGATCTCGTGGCTCGTCTCCGAGGGGCTCTACGGGGGCTACATCCTCGAGCATTATTCGCGCGAGGAGATCGCCCGGGCCGCGGCCTTCATTGACGACGGCCGCGACCGGCTCTTCAGCTACCCGGCCCTGAGCCTTCTGTCCAAGCGCTACCTTATCCGCCCGCACGACGGGTCGCAGCCCGTCGAGACGCCCCAGGAGATGTTCCTCGGGATCGCGCTGCACCTCGCGATGAAGGAAAAGAAGGACCGTCTCGGCTGGGTGAAGCGCTTCTACAGCATGATGAGCAGGCTTCAGGTCACGATGGCCACCCCCACCCTCGCCAACGCGCGAAAGCCCGCGCACCAGCTCTCCAGCTGCTTCATCGACACGGTACCGGACTCGCTCGAGGGGATCTACCGCTGCGTCTCGAATTTCGCACAGGTGAGCAAATGGGGCGGCGGCATGGGGCTTTACTTCGGAAAGGTGCGGGCTGCGGGAGGACGCATTCGGGGTTTTGACGGCGCGGCCGGAGGCATCGTGCGCTGGCTGAAGCTCGTGAACGACACGGCCGTGGCTGTGGACCAGCTCGGGGTGAGGCAGGGGGCCGCCGCGGTCTACCTGGATGTCTGGCACCGGGACCTTCCCGAGTTCCTGCAGATTCGGACGAACAACGGCGACGACCGCATGAAGGCGCACGATATCTTCCCGGCGGTGTGCTTCCCGGACCTCTTCTGGCGGCGCGCGAAGGAGGATCTGGGGCAGCCCTGGGCGATGTTCTGCCCCGACGAGGTCTGGCGGGCGAAGGGCTGGCACCTCGAGGACTTCTACGGCGAGGAGTGGGAAAGGCGCTACCTCGAGTGCGTCGCGGACCGGAGGATCTCCCGGCGCGTGATGACGATCCGCGACATCGTTCGGCTCATCATCAAGTCCGCCGTCGAGACGGGCACGCCCTTCATCTTTAACCGCGACACGGTGAACCGCGCGAACCCGAATCCGCACAAGGGGATGATCTACTGCTCGAACCTCTGCACCGAGATCGCCCAGAACATGAGCGCGATCGGCGAGGCGAAGACCGAAGTGAGGACCGTCGACGGCGAGACCGTGGTCACCTCCAGCGTGACGCCGGGGGACTTCGTCGTGTGCAACCTCGCCAGCCTTGTGCTCGGGCGCATTCCGCTCGAGGATCCCGCGGCCCTGAAGGAGATCGTGGCCGCCGCGGTGCGCGCGCTCGACAATGTGATCGACCTCAACCGCTATCCGCTGCCCTATGCGGAAATTACGAGCCGGCGCTACCGGGGTATAGGCCTCGGCGTGAGCGGCTGGCACCATGCGCTTGCCGTGCGCGGGATCCCCTGGGAGAGCGACAGGCACCTGCAGTTTGCCGACGAGGTCTTCGAGCGGATCGCGCAGGCCGCAATCGAGGCGAGCAGCGATCTCGCCGCGGAGCGCGGCTCCTACGCCGAATTTCCGGGCAGCGACTGGCAGAGCGGGGCCTACTTCGACAAGCGCGGCTACGTCTCCGAAGCCTGGCAGGCCCTCCGGGAGAAGGTGCGAAGCCAGGGCATGCGAAACGGCTGGCTCATGGCGGTCGCCCCGACCAGCAGCACCGGGATCATCGCGGGAACCACCTCCGGGGTCGACCCCGTCATGAAGCGCTTCTTCCTCGAGGAAAAGAAGGGCTCGATGCTGCCGCGGGTCGCCCCCGGGCTTTCCAACAAGACTTGGTGGATGTACAAGAGCGCGTATCTGATCGACCAGAAGTGGAGCATTCGCTCGGCCGGGATCCGGCAGCGTCACGTCGACCAGGCGCAGAGCGTGAACCTCTACATCACGAACGAGTTCACAATGAGGCAGGTCCTCGCCCTCTACATCCAGGCCTGGGAGGAGGGCGTGAAGACGCTCTACTACGTGAGGAGCAAGTCCCTCGAGGTCGAAGAGTGCGAAAGCTGCGCCTCGTAAGGGAGCCCCCCAAAAAAATTCACCGACAGGAAACCAGCATGTCAGAAAAAATCAAGAGGAACGGCCTTTTTAACCCGAACGGTGACACCGACCTGAGGCTGCGCCGGATGATCGGCGGCAACTCCACGAACCTTAACGACTTCAACAACCTCAAGTACCCCTGGACCAGCCAGTGGTACCGCCAAGCGATGAACAATTTCTGGATCCCCGAGGAAATCAACCTTTCGCAGGACGTGAAGGACTACCCGCGGCTCGAACCCGCGGAGAAGACCGCCTACGACAAGATCCTGAGCTTTCTCGTCTTCCTCGACTCGCTGCAGAGCAACAACCTGCCCTGCATAAGCGAGTACATCACGGCCAACGAGGTGAACCTCTGCCTGCACATCCAGGCCTTTCAGGAGTGCGTCCACAGCCAGAGCTACAGCTACATGCTCGACTCGATCTGCAGCCCCGATCAGCGCAACTCGATACTCTACCAGTGGAAGACGGACCCGCACCTGCTGCGTCGCAATACCTTCATCGGTACCTGCTACAACGAATTCCACGAGAACCAGGACAAGACGGCCTTCATGAAGGCTCTCATCGCCAACTACATCCTGGAAGGCATTTACTTTTACTCGGGCTTCATGTTCTTCTACAACCTGAGCCGGATCGGGAAAATGCCCGGGTCGGCCCAGGAGATTCGCTATATCAACCGCGACGAGAACACGCACCTCTGGCTTTTCAGGAACATCATCCGGGAGCTGCAGAAGGAGCAGCCCGAGATGTTCACCCCCGAGCGGGTCGAGATCTACCGCGGCATGATGCTCGAGGGCGTGAGCCAGGAAATCGCCTGGGGGCAGTACGTGATCGGAGACAGATTGTGCGGCCTGAGCTCCGCGATGATTCGCGACTACATCCGCTTCCTCGGCAACCAGCGCTGGTACAGCCTGGGCTACGGCTACCTCTTCGAGGACAACCGGTTCGAGCCCGAGAGCATGAAGTGGGTGTCGGTGTACTCGAACGCCAACATGGTGAAGACGGACTTTTTCGAGGCGAAGAGCACGGCCTACGCGAAAAGCGCCGCCATCGTGGATGACCTGTAAAGAGGCGGGGGTCGGGCCGGGGCGCCCTCGCGCTGCTCGGGGGCCCGCCCCGCGGTTTGGACGCCTCCGGGCTGGCAGATCGGATCACCTTTCCGGAAGAATGTCGCCTACGGAGTAAAACACAGCTTTCCTCGCAATCGTAACGCGGTCCCCGTCTAGGCTTGCCGGTGCTTGCCTGGCAACAATTAGGTCTATTGTTTGATAGATATTCTTAATTATATGAATTTAAAGTAAATACTCAATATTACATCGCTAAAATGGCTATGGAAATAACTTCATTTCCGGCCTGTTTTATGTATCTGGCAGCTTGAATTGAATGTATGCCGATTGCAAAACGTTAAAAATCAATTAGTTGCGAAATATAATCTTTTCGTTTCATGTGTTTTCCTGTACAAATGAGGGAAACAGAGTGGGAAATGAATTCATTTCCGGGATGTTTTAAGGAGAGGTTTTCTTAATTTTGTTTTATTATCAGTGAATTAGAATTAACTATCAAGCAAGTATCCTATCTGTCGGCTGGTCCGACCCCGGGCAGAATAAACACAAAGGACAAGAATTTTTTACTACATCCGGTTTCTTTTTCTTTAATAAGAAAAGAACGGCAACGTCTTTTAATTTAATGCGTGTGGCGGGCACCAGAGAGCCTGTTAACTTGCATAACGTGAACGTTGAAGGCTCTGCTACGTATAAGTCCAAATCCTTTTACAAGCGAATTAGGCACACCGACGAAATGATTGATGAAGAAATTGAGTTGATAGGCGTCAGATTTGAATAACGAAAAAGCCGCGTGGTAGGTTGCTTGGCGCTCGCAGAGCCTACTCACTCGGCCTTTTAGCTGAGAGCCTCCACTTCCTTTTCGAATGATCTTTCGATCCGCTGCAAAAATTTGAGTGCCGAGGTCATCTCAACCTTTCAAGAAGCGATTTTACATTAAAGGAGTGCCAGATGCAAAATAAACCACATGCGGCCTCCAGCAAAAACAAAGGAGGTCGGCCAACCCTCTACAGCAATAATTTGGCCGAAAATGTTCTATCCAAAATAAGGGATGGCCTATCAGAAACGAAAATTAGCCAAATGCCCGGAATGCCGACTGTGAGAACGCTGGGATTATGGAAACACAAGTACCCCGATTTTCTTGCGGCTATCATCGAGGCTAGGCGGGCTAGCGCTGATCTGTACGACGACCGGCGCATGGAGCTGGTTGATGAGCTGATTGAGAAAACAAGAGCGCACGAAGAAAAAGCCGTCAGTTTCCCCAAGGGCGTTGTCGATGGCTACAAGGTCGCCATGCAGGAGCTCGCCCGCGAGGCCGCGATACGAGACGATTCCCGCTTCAGCGACCGCCATAAAGTGATTGCCGAGGTGAAATCAGGCAACACTGGTGAGGGCATGGACGCGGTTTACGCCAAGATGCGCGAGGTCGTTGAGGCCCACAAAGATACCGGTAAGTAACCCTTTTTCTGAGCTCTGGGCCCCGCATCGCTACAAGGTGTTTTACGGAGGCCGCGGTTCAGGGAAAAGTTGGGCTGTGGCAGAGGCCCTTATCACGATGGCCGACATGGCACGGCTGCGGATTCTCTGCTGCAGAGAGATCTAGGCAACAACTAGGTATATTGTTTGATAGGTATTCTTAATTAGATGAATTTAAAGTAAATATTAGATATTACATCGCCAAAATGGCTATGGAAATAACTTCATTTCCGGCCTGTTTTATGTATCTGGCAGCTTGAATTGAATGTATGCCGATTGCAAAACGTTAAAAATCAATTAGTTGCACGAGATAATCTTTTCGTTTCATGTGTTTTCCTGTACAAATGAGAGAAACAGAGTGGGAAATGAATTCATTTCCGGGATGTTTTAAGGAGAGGTTTTCTTAATTTTGTTTTATTATCAGTGAATTAGAATTAACTATCAAGCAAGTATCCTATCTGTCGGTTGGAGCGTTGGAAATAAGCCTTGATCTTTTGTGGGGCTTATCAAAAAGTTTTGAGAAACGAGCGCTTTCGAACGAAAGTTTGTGGTTCGCTGATCAAAAAATCCGACGGCTCCTGATGTTGCATCCGCGTCAGCGGGTGACAATAAAGCTTTCGACTTTAGTCGAGAGTTGTTTACAGCGCATTTCGCCTTATGGGCACAAGCTCGGCCTCGATTTCTTGAACATTGGCAACGGTGCGACCGTTCCTTGCTGGCAACGCCTGCAAAAAACCGCTCCCTCCTTGGCAGAAGAGAGCGGTTTCTGACATCACGTTCTAAGCGGAATGGCGAACTTCCGCTTCCCTTCCAGGAATTAGAACTTGTGCACGAGGCCGACGCCGACCTGAGTTTCCTTCGGAGTGAGGGAGACGCCGTAGCCCTTCACCTTTTCCTGAGCGTAGCCCGCAGCGCCGTAGACGTTCGTACGCTTGGAGAAGGCGTAGGTGTAGCCAATGGCGGCATTCCAGCGCTTGGCCTTCACGTCGGTGAAGTCAACGACCTCAGCATCGCGGTAGCCGACAGCGGCGAGGAAGTTGCCGCCGAAGGCCGGCACATTCGTGCCGATTTCAGCGCCCCAGCCCTTGAGAGCGAACTTTCTCTCGAGAAGTTCTTCGGCGGCTGCCTTCACTTCAAAGGTGTCCTCAACAGAGGCGGCGTTATCAAAGTAGGCGGCCTTGGCGAAAGCCTTGGCGACGCCGAAGTCGTAGTTGCCGCCGAGGATCACGGCGACACCGTCATCGAGCTTGCCCCAATTAGCATTACCCCACATCGTGTACTCAGCGGTGAGCACGCCCGTGAAAGCGCCCGCCTTGTACTGGAGGCCGGCGGCCGCATAGCGGGTGGATTCAGCCTTGTTCTCGGCGAGGACGTTGTTGTCGGCATCCTTCTCAGAGCTGTCCCCCTTGAAGGAGTACATGGCCTTGGCGGAGAAGCCCGCGAAGGTCGGGGAGGCGTAGGCAATCGTGTTGTCGTAGCGCGCAAAGGCAGAGCCCGTGGAGCCCTTCATCGAGGCGACACCATAGGCGTTGCCGAAGGCAGAGGTTTCGCCCAGCATTCCGATTGAGCCGCCGTCAGAAGCGAGGGACAACATGCGGCCAGCGTACAGGGTGCCGTAGGCGCCGGAGACGCTCACCAGAGCCTCGCGGCCGAACATACGACCAGACTGAGCGCCCGTGCCATCATCGCCGTTGAAGCCGTTCTCGAGGACGAAGCCCACTTTGACATTTCCGAGGTCTTCCGTGCCCTTCAGGCCCCAACGGGAGCCAGTGGACCAGCCGGACTTCATCTCGACCGAGTCTTCAGACATATGGCTAAGGCCTTCGACGCCCTTCACGGAGAGGCTGTCGTGCGAGTAGACGAGGCCGGTGTCGATGCGGCCGTAGAGCGTCACGGAGGGGGCGGCGAAAACTGAGGCCGCGAAAGTGCCGAGCAGGGCGGCAGCGAGGAGAGTCTTCTTCATGGTTTTCATTCCTTGACTGGCCTTCGGTGTGGAGGCCTTCTATCAATTTGCAGAGCGGCAAGGCAATGCCTGTTCCTCTGCTTGACCACATCTTGCTCGCAAGGGAAAAGTTAGTTTATGGGGGTTTACCCCCCCCCCGTTTACATTCCAAATTAAAAAATTTTAAAGTAAATCTAAGTTGATGTTCTAATTTGATTTGCGCAAGCTTTAGCTACGAATTCTCTCGTAGCTTCGCTTTCCTTATATTTTGTTGCCAAAAAACAACAATTGTGTTTTTCTGTTCTTTTGCCGCGGTTCGTTCCATTGCTCAAAGAAGAGGTTTGCTTTTTCGCCACTCTGTACTCACAGCGTGCTGAACGCGGGCCAGAAGAGCATCGCGGCCCAGCAGGCGAGGCTCACAGCGATCACCGTGAGCACCGAGACGATGAGCCCCTCGCGCAGCAGCGCGTCGGCGCTCAGCCCGTAGCTCACGCCGATCGCCCGGATCGAGACCGGGAGCACGTAGGCGCAGTTCACCGCGATGATCGAGGCGAGGAGGTACGGGATCGGGTTCATCGAGAGCTCGGCCGCGAGCCCCTGAACGACGGGGATTGCAATGGAGGCTGCAGCCGTGTTGCTCGAGATCTCGGAGAGCACCGTTCCGAAGGCAGTGACGGAGAGCATGGTCTCGAGCCCCCCGTGAAGCGGCAGGAGCGCGAGCCCCTTCGCGATCACGAGCGCGGCGCCCGTCTCCGTGATGAGGCGCCCGAGCGCAAGCCCTCCGGCAAAGAGGAAGATCATGCCCCACATGATGCCTTTTTCGGCCTCGGCCCAGGTGAGCATCCACTCGTGCCGCTCGTCCTTCAGGACGAAGGTGAGCATGCCGAGCGCGAAAAAGACGTAGGCGGGCTTCATGCCGGGGAGCCACGCGGCGTAAAGGGGCCTCGCGAAGGCTAGGACCGTTGCAGCCACGAAAAGCGCAAGTCCGATCTTCTCTCCCCGGCGCATCGCCCCGAACCCCCGGTAGGTCTCCTTGAAGTAGTCCGCGCCCCCGTGCAGGTTCTTGCCCTTGGGGGAAAGCCTCAGGATCACGGCGAGGTTGATCGCGAAGACGAGCGCGAGGATAGGCACGAACCGGTAGAGCCAGTCGATGTACATGAACTCGTGCCCGATGTAGGACTCTATATAGGAAAGAGCGACGAGGTTCGCGCTTCCGCCCAGAGGGGAGCCAAAGTCCCCGATTCCTGCGCCCCAGACGATCGCGAGCATGATGGCGGTGGCGGCCGGGCTCTTCTCGAGGTTCTTTTCGCCCAGGCAACAACTAGGTATATTGTTTGATAGGTATTCTTAATTAGATGAATTTAAAGTAAATATTAGATATTACATCGCCAAAATGGCTATGGAAATAACTTCATTTCCGGCCTGTTTTATGTATCTGGCAGCTTGAATTGAATGTATGTCGATTGCAAAACGTTAAAATTCAATTAGTTGTGCAAGATAATCTTTTCGTTTCATGTGTTTTCCTGTACAAATGAGGGAAACAGAGTGGGAAATGAATTCATTTCCGGGATGTTTTAAGGGGAGGTTTTCTTAATTTTATTTTATTATCAGTGAATTAGAATTAACTATCAAGCAAGTATCCTATCTGTCGGCCGATGGCCTGGATCTCTCCTCGCTCCCTGAAAAGCTCCAGGACGAGAATGCCCCGGTGCCCGTGTGGATCGAGCGCAGCCTCGACTACAACGGCGCCTGGATCGAGCGCAAGTACTATCCACTCGAAGCGCTGATGGTGCTGCTCTGGAACGAGGATCTCGTGGGCGCGAGCGAGCTTGAGAACTGGCTCGACCTGCCTCGCTCCGAGATCAAGCAGCTGCACCGCTACGCCTTCTGCCGTCCGGTCGGCATCAACCGGAAGGGCGAGTGGCTCTTCGACGCGGACTACATGCTCAAGTGCCGCAAGGCTTGGCTCATCGAAAAGGCGGGCGGCGACATCCGGCGAACCACGATCAAGCATGCAATCCCCCGCGAGGCTGAATTCAACTGGTTCTCCCTCGACTTCAAGGTGCGCGGCTAAGCCGCGCCGCCGCCATCCCCGCTGCGGTTGCGAAACCGGATTGCAATGGCCGCGCCTCCCATGAGGCTCGCCATCGCCATGAAGATCCAGAAAGGCCCGAAAAGGCCGGCAAGCGCCCCGAACCCTGCCGGAAGCACCGCGTGGCAAAGGCTCGTGAGCATCGTGCGGATGCCGATCGCCTCGTCCGCCCGTCCCGCAGGACTCTCGGTCTGCAGCAGGCTCATGACATTGGGCTGGCTTGCGCCGAGACCGAGTCCGAGCACGAAGGCGCAGGCGAAGGGCGGCGGAAACGCCGTGAAGAAAGGAAAGCCGAAATAGGAGGTCGAGCCCAGGACGAGCACTCCGGTGAGGAACTGCCACTCGCGGAAGCGCCTCGCGAGAAAAGGCGTGAGGAAGCGCACGATGAAGGACGCGCTGAAGAACGCCCCCACCAGCCAGCCGATCTCCGTGGCGGAGAACCCGACAGCGCGCCCGTAGACTGGAAACATGAAGGTCTGCAGATCCCAGGCCATGAAGACCAGCGCGGAGACGAGTAGCACGTTTCTCAGCCGCGGGACGCCCAGCAGCGCGAGCGACCCTCCCTTGCTCTGGGCTGCGGCCCGCCCCTCCCAGGAGGCAGGCAGCCGCCGCAGGCTCGCAATCGTGATGAGCAGCCCGGCAACGCTCACCACCGCCCCGAATCCGAATGCGAATCGGTAGCCCGCATGATCGATGATGATTCCCGAGAGCACGGGCGAGATGAATCCTGATGCGGCCATCGCCGTCGACTGCCAGGCGAAATTGGCGAGCCGGTTGCTGTTCGTGGAGGCGAAGCCGATCAGCCGCTGCACGAGCACCATCACGACCATGACGCCAATGCCGACGAGAGAGCAGCCGATCGCAAGCGTCACAAGCCCGAACTGCGCCGCAGGAAAGGCGAAGGGCACCGCCATGTCGGCTGCGACCAGCGCGCCGCCCGCCAGCACCGGCCGCCTCGAGCCCGCCCGGTCGATCCAGCGTCCGCAGCCGATAGAGAGAAACATGGGAAAGAAGGCGAGCAGTCCGATGACGACCCCCGCCTCTTGCAGGAAACGGCGCGCTGCTAAATAATAGCCGCTGCCGCAAGCTCCTGCCTGCGGCAGCGCTTTTCCATGGGAGTATCCTCATGCTGCCGTCTTCATTGGATTTCTTGTCTTTGCGCAGCCTCCCCAAGCGGGAGACGCTCTTCGAGCAGACGAGCCGCGCCATCGCTGAATGCATCCGCCAGGGCCGCTGGAAGCCCGGTGAGATGCTGCCCAATGAAGTAGAGCTTGCCGCAGCGCTTGGCGTGAGCCAGGGAACGATGCGCCGGGCGCTCAACATGCTTGTGGAAAGCGGCGTGCTCATCCGGCACCAGGGCCGGGGCACCTTCGTTGCGGAGTTCTCCGCGCACGAGGACCGCGTCTACCAACGCTACATCAGCCTCGAGCCCGACGATGCCACGCTCTCGGAGCCATCCCCCACCTCCTCCGAGCTGGTCTCCTTCGAGCGGGCCGTGGCGCCGATCGACATCTCTTCGGCGCTCCAGGTCGATGCCACGCTGCCGCTCGTCCACGCCGTGCGCGTGCTGAAGACCTCCACGGGCCTGGTCACCTACGATGAGCTCTGGTGTCATCCAGAGGACTTCGCCAGGCTTACGGCGGAGAATCTGGCACACCACGAGGAGAGGATGCTCTACGCCTTCTACCAGCGCGTCTGCGGCGTCACCATCGTGCGCAGCCAGGAGACGGCGAAGGCCGTGCTCATGCCGCAGGCGATCTGCGAGCGCTACGGATTGAAGAGCCCGCTGCCCGTGATCGAGATCCGGCGCATCTCCTGCACCTACGGCGACCGGCCGGTGGAGTTCCGCCGGCAGCTCTCCGTCACCGAGCACTACCACTACAAGCTCTGAAGCCCCGTCCCTCCGGCGCAGCGGGCGAGCCGCCGAGCTTCAGGGAAGTGTCTCGATGGCGGCCAGGGCTGCTGCATCACGAACAAGCAGGCAGCCTGCGCGAGCTTGAATCCTCTGCATGAAAAAGCCTTCCGGAGGCCGCGCGGCCGTCCGGAAGGAAGGATCAAGGAGCCGAGGAGCTGCTTCAAGCCGGCGCGCAAGGCGCGCCGGACGCGCTTTCCCGCGCTGGCCTCAGAAGTACTTCGTCAGGCCGGAGAACACGTTGAGGTTCTTGTCAGCAAGCCTCGCGCCCGTCTTTCCATCGATGCGGCTCACCTCGCTCATGCCGCCGCCCAGATAGAGCTCCACCGTCTTCGAGGGACGGTAGATGTACTTGGTCGCCACGCCGATCGAGTGGCCCGAGGTCTTCACGCCCTCGCGATCGAGCGTGTAGTCCTTCCAGTACGCCATCGACTGCCAGGACGACAGCCCTGAGAGCCAGACCTGCGCGCCCGCATAAAGGCCGTAGCCCTCGATCGAGCCCGCCGCGCGGCCGGCCGTCTTGACGGCGCCCGTGGCGGCGTCACGCACCTCAGCCACCCGCTTCGCGGAGAAGCTGTCCACCGCGTTCGCGCCGTTGTAGTACTGCGCCTCAGCGTAGACCGTGGCCGGCTGGAAGCGGTAGGAGCCGCCCAGCGTGAAGAGCTTCTTGCTCGTCGACGCCCCGGAATCGATCTGCTGCCTGCGCCCCCAGGCGACGCCCTCGGCGATGCCCACCAGGTTGAGGGGGCCCGAGCTGTAGCGCAGCGCCGCGCTCCAGTAGCGGTTGACATCGCTCGTGTTCTCATCGCCCTCGTCGTAGCCATCGTTCTTCATCGAATACTGCAGCGTCGTCTGGAAGCCCGCGAGCATCGGCGAGCGGTAGGCGATCGCATTGTCATAGCGGCCCGCCTTCACCGGCGCGTTGCCCGCGCCGTTCGTGCCGCCGCCAAAGGCGTCCATGTAGTACTGCAGGTCAAAGGCGCCAGATCCCGAGGAGGTGCCCGCCATGCGGCCGAGTGCGATCTCGCCGAGCTGCTTGTTCGCGACGCCGAGGAACATCTGGCCGCCGAACATGCGGCCGCTCTTGCCGGCCGAGAAGGACTTGAAGGCGCCGGAGTCAGATGTGAAGCGGTTCTCCATCTGGAAGAGCACCCGGGTGGAGTCGGTGAGGCTCTCGCTGCCCTTGAGACCCCAGCGCGAGGCCGTGTTGACGCCCGAGTCGAGCGTGACGGCATCCTGCTTCAGGGAGTCGCCTGCATAGTGGTTGTAGATGAGGCCCGTGTCGATGCGTCCGTAGACCTTCACTTCTGCGGCGCCCGCCTGGGCGGCGGCTGAGATCGCGGCGGCGGCAGCCGCTGCGGCCATTGCTCGAGCAAGATGAGTCATGATGAACAAGCTCCTCAAAAAGAACAGGGAATCAGATGAAGAAGTACGCAGCGGCCAGCATCACCGCCATCACGGGCGCGGAGCGCTTCACGATGTCGATCGGGGAGACGCCCGCGATGCCGGCCACCAGGATGAGGCCGCCGCACAACGGAGAGCTCAGCCGCCCGAAGGAGCCGCAGACCACGGCGAGGTAGCCGAGCGAGGGGATCGTCATGCCGAATTCCGCCGCGTGCGGCGTCACCGCCTCGTTGAAGGCGAAGGCCGCGGCATCGCCCGAGCCGGTGAGCACGCCCATCAGGTAGGGGCCGAAGGCGCCGCCGATGCGGGCCCATTCGCTCGAGCCGGTCAGCGCCGCGACGAGCAGGTCCACCAGCCCGGCCGCCCTCAGGCCGGCGGCGAAGACGCCGGCCGCGATGATGATGCCCAGGATGTTGCCGTAGCCCTTGCCCATGCCGTCAAAGAACTTCCGGGAGACTTCCGCGGGGCTCGTGCGAGTGACGGCGAGCGCGTAGATCGTGCCGATCAGCATCGCGGTGGCGACCGAGATCTTCGTGCTCGTGAACAGCGTCATGTAGAGCAGCAGCGAGACCGGCACGAGCGGCGCAATCGCCCAGAGCACGTTCACCTTTTCGGGCAGGTTGCTCGCCCCGGCAGCGGCCTCATCCGCTCCCGCAGCCGTCTGGCCGGGCCTTTTGTAGTCGCGGTAGGCGAAGCAGACCACGGTGATGCCGATGATCACCGCAATGCTCAGCCCGAGGAGTTGGTAGGCGAACTGGCCGATCAGATCCATGATCTCAATGCCGGCGAGCTTCGCCACGAACACGTTGTGCGAGACGCCGGGGTTGAAGAGAGCGGGCGTCGTCGAGCAGACGATCGCCGCCGCCGCGATCGAGGGCTTGAAGCCCGCCCGGATGAGAATCGGAATCATGGACGGCCCCACCGCCGCGCACAGGCCGGCGGTCGATGGAATCGCCACGGCGCAGAAGCTCGTCACCGCCATGCAGGCGGGCAGCAGCAGCACGCCGAGCTTCCTGAGTGGGCGCGTGAGCAGCGCCACGAGGTGCACGTCGCACTTGGTGAGCGAGACCACGGCGGCAAAGCCCATCGCCGAGCAGATCGCGATGATGAGCGAGCCGTTCGTCATCGACTTGTCAAACTGCTGGAAGGCCACCATCGGCTTCAGCGAGAAGAGCGCCATCGCAAGGCCCGCCGTGATCAGCACGAGCCTTGTTTCATAGCGCTTGATGAGCGCCCATACCGTCACGCAGACGGCAACCAGCGCAAAAGCGATATTCAGGGTCATCTTTTAGTCCGTTTTTTTCTTTCAAGTAAGTCCCCCGGATTGCTCCAAGGGCTGACTGGATTCTATTTTGTAACTAATCATTTTCGCATCCGTGATTTCAACTTAATATTCAACTGATATCCGATATCTAACTTATTTGAAGCATGGATTAAGCCTTGCTTGAATTATATTTCAAGCCAAATTGCTTAAATGTTTTATCTTATTGATTTTCAATCAATTAATATGTATTTCACGTTATTGAATAAATATCATATTTAAATGAAATGCAAGTCCGATATCCGATAGAAGATCCCTATTTGAGCAATTATCCCGTCTACTGATTTCGTCCAGTCTTGCCTAATATGCAGGCAGAAAAATCATTCTCACGAACAAGCAATGGAAACTGAAATCCTCACCGCCAGGCGGCGACGCGGCCTCTATCTCGCCGCATTCTGCCTGATCAACTTCTGCACCGGCGCGCTCTACGTCTGGAGCGTCTTCTCAGCCGCTCTCGCGGAGCGCTTCACCGCGATCTCGGGCTCCCTTGCCACCACCTCGCAGCTCGGCAGCATCTTCGGGCTCGCCACAGGCATCACGCCCTTCCTGATGCTCGCGGGCGGCATCGTGAACGACCGCATGGGGCCGCGCGCCGTGATCGGCGCGGGCGGCCTGTGCATCGGCGCGGGCTATCTGCTCTCGGCGCTCGCCAGCACGCCCTCGGAGCTCTACCTCGCCTACGGCCTGCTCGTGGGCGCGGGCACCGGACTCGTGAACGGCTGCACCATCAACACCTCGGTCAAGTTCTTTCCGGATCGGCGCGGATTTGCGGGCGGCGCGGTCACCGCCTCGCTCGGCATCGGAGCAGCCGTCCTGTCGCCCCTTGCGAGCGGCCTGATCAGCGCCTTCGGCGTCGCCTGCGCCCTCGCCGCCTTCGGCATCGCCTCGAGCCTGGTCATCGTCGCCGCCGCGCTCATCACGCGCAAGTGCCCGGACGGCTTCGCGGAGAGCTTCCCCGCAGCCTCGGGCGCCGCAGCCCGGCGCCGCGCTCCCGCCCGCAACCTCAACTGGCTCGGCATGCTGAAGTCGCCCACCTTTCCGCCGCTTGCCGCGCTCTTCATCGTCTCGACGACGATGGGGCTCATGCTGCTTTCCAACATCGCCTCCATCGCACGCGCCCAGGTGGCGCTGCCAGCCGCGGCCGCCGCGCTTGCGGTCTCCGTGATCTCCATCGCCAACACGAGCGGGCGCTTCATCTCAGGGGTCGTCTCCGACCGGCTCGGCCGCGTGCCCACGCTGATGATCGCGCTGCTCGCGGCGCTCGCGGGCTTTGCCATGCTCTGCGCCGCCGGCGCAGGCGACTCGCTGCTCTTCTTTGCCGGCATCATCGCGATCGGCCTTTGCTTCGGCGCCTTCGTGGGCATCTACCCGGGGCTCGTCGCCGATGAGTACGGCCCGCGGCACAACAGCGTGAACTTCTCCGTGATGGCCTTCGGCTACTCGGTCGGCAGCATCGCCGGCCCCGCGCTGCTGCGCTGGGCCGATACGGGCGAAGGCGACTTCACGCGGGCCTACGGCGTGTGCTCCGCTGCGGCGCTTGCGGGACTTGCCTTCGCCGTGATCTACCTGCTGCTCGAGCGCCGCGTCTCGAAATGATTCATGACTCTTCTTTTTTAAACTGACTCAGGAGACTGAAATGCTGAAATCCTACAAAGATGACATGGTGGCGATCCGCCGCCACCTGCACCGCCGCCCCGAGGAGGGCTGGACCGAGTTCGAAACCACCTACTTCGTCTGGAGCCGCTTGAAACAGCTCGGCCTTCCCGTCACGATCGGCAAGGCGAACATCAACACGGCCGAGGTGCTCGGCCGCGATGAGAAGCTCGTAGCCGACGCCATGAAGCGGGCCGCGGCGCACGGCGTGCCCGAGGACTTCCTCCAGGCGACCGGGGGCTACACGGGCTGCGTGGCCGTGCTTGAGACCGGTCGTCCCGGCCCCGTCACAGCCTTCCGCAGCGACATGGACTGCGTGATCGTGCGCGAGTCCGATGATCCCGAGCACCTGCCCAACAAGCTCGGCTTCGCGAGCGAGCGTCCCGGGCTGATGCACTCATGCGGCCACGACGGCCACACGGCCGTGGGGCTCGAGGTCGCGCGCTGGGCGGTCGAGCACAAGGACGCGCTCTGCGGCAAGCTGAAGTTCATCTTTCAGCCCGCCGAGGAAGGATGCCGCGGCGCCCGCGCCATGGCGGCCGCCGGCATCGTCGATGACGTCGACTACTTCATCAGCGGACACGTGGGCGGCGTCGCCAAGCTCGGTGAAATCGGCGTCATGGACGGCGGCTTCCTCGCCTCGACCAAGTTCGATGTCGACATCGCCGGCACCCCGGCTCATGCGGGCAACGCCCCGCAGCTCGGCCACAGCGCCCTCATGGCCGCCTGCGCCGCCTCGATGATGCTCACGGGCATCCCGAGAAACGGCGACGGCGAGACGCGCGTCTCCGTGGGCACGCTCTCCGCAGGCGAAGGCCGCAACGTCGTGCCGGCCCACGCGAGGCTGCAGATGGAGGTGCGCGGCGAGACCGAGGAGGTGAACCAGTACATGGGCGGCTACGTCTATGACATCTTCGCGGGCGTTGACAAGGCCTACCGCGTGAAGTCCACCGTGGTGAAGGCGGGCGAGTCAACGACGCTCACCGCCTGCCCGGAGCTGCTCGACACGGTCGAGGACGTCATGAAAGCCGTGCCAGGCGCCAGGCTGATCCCCCGCGTCCACGTTCCCTCCGGATCCGAGGACTGCGCGCTCTTCATGCGCCGCGCCGTGCAGCACGGCGGCCAGGCCGCCTTCATTCTCTTTGGCTGCAACCACCACGGCCATCATCGTCCGAACTTCGACATCCAGGACGAGCAGAGCCTGCCCAATGCCTTCGCGGTCTACACCGGATTCGCGCAGCGCATGAACGGCCTCAAGAAGGCCTGATCACCCGAAGAGAGGGTGGTCGCCCTCTCCAGAGAAGCGCCGCCCGGGCCGGAAAAGCCTCGGGCGGCGCTTCACTTCGTCCTGGCTGCCGGCGCAGTTCAAGTCGGCCGCCCGAAGATGAGCGAGGCGTTGCTGCCGCCGAAGGCGAAGTTATTCGTCATGACGGGGCCTGGCGGAATGCGCGTGGGCACTTCCGGGAAGGCGAGTGGAGCGCAATCCGCGGCCCGGCCGCCGCTCGCCCTGCACCGGAATCAGGATCGCGGCCCCCGCCTTCGACTCGATCACGAGCCGCCGCCAGCCCGCGCTCAGGTAGTCTTGCAGCCAGGGCTGCAGCGCGAGCGGCTCGAGCCTGGCCTCCTCCGGCTCGATCCCATAGAGTTCAAGTACGCGCTTCGCCTCGGGCATCGCATTCTTGATGAGACGGATATCCCGGCGCTGCGTCTCCTCGGAGTTGATCGGCAGAACCGTGGCGCCCGTGATGATGCTGCCGTCGCGCAGCGCCGCAAGTCCCGGCAGCAGGGCATCCTTGCCCTGAAGGGCCTGCTCGGCGCCGCTGCCGCTCGCAATCAGCCAGCGCTGCGTGGCATCGCGCCCGGTGACCGAGGCGATGATGGCCTCCTGCGTCTGAAGCTGCCGGAGCGCCGCCTGCAGCGCCTTGAGGTCATCATCGGCCGACACCTGCAGCAGCCCCCCCCGGCGGCAAAGAGCGCCACCAGGCCCAGCACCATGGCCGGGAGCCCCCAGTCCCGCCTCCAGAGCGCGATCACGGTGAAGAATGAGGCGGCCAGCCCCGCCACGCTGAAGACGCCGAGCAGCCGCAGCCCTGTAAACGGGGCGAAGAGCATTGCGGCATAGGCCGCGCACGTGGTGAGCAGCGCTTGCAGGAGCACCGGCCGGAGCCTGTCTGCCGTGGCTTCGGGCGTCTCCTGCGGGTCGGCCGTCATCCGCGCCGTGAAGAAATGCGTCGTGTAGTCGGTTGAAGTCCCGATGAGCGAGAGGCTCATCACGAGCGTGATCATGTGGATGCCACCGAAGACCGCAATCGTGGCGGCGATGCCGGCAAGCGCTCCCGCCGCAACGTAAAGGCAGCAAAGCGCAAGCGGCGCGACCTTGCGGAAGGTTGCGAAGAGCACCGCGAGCAGCGCGGCGGCCGAGATGCCGCCGAGCAGCGTCATGTCGCGCTTCGCGCACTCGCCCGCATGCTCCGAATAGAAGATCGCCCCCTGTGCGGCAAAGCGCGTCCCGGGAAAGGCCGCGGCCACTTCGGATTCAGCCTGGCGAATCCTGCCAGCGAGCCCCTGCTCGGCGCCCTCCGCCAGGGTGGAGCTGCGCATGAGCAGCAGCGGATCCCGCCTCACCTCATCGGCCGAGATCCCGGCCATGGCGGAGAAGAGTTGCGAGGCCACCCAGGCCGTCTGCTCGCGGCCTCCGTCCCTCAGGCGGCTGCGCCCGGCCTCGGAGAGAAAGGCCGCGCGGTGCTTGAAGAGAAAGCGCGACGATCTCGCGATCGCCTCCGGATCCAGCCGGCACGAGACAGCCTCCAGTCCCGGCGTCCGCGAAAGCTTCTGGCAGAAGGCCTCAGCCGCCGCCTCCGGCCTCGAGACGGTAAGCGCCAGCTGCCTGCCCATGCGGCTCGCGAAGGCCGAAGCCATCTCGCGCTCCAGCGCCGTCCCTGGCTTCTGCGGTAGCAGCGCCATCACGTCGGAGGTGATCGTGGCGCGCGGCAGCGCCATCACGAGAAAGGCCGCAAGTGCGAGCCATCCCCAGGCGAGCCGCGCCGGCCCATCGAGCAGCCGCCTAGCGATCGAGCCGGCTTGCGAGATCTTCATGAACCGCTCCGTTTCCCACGATGGGCAACAACTAGGTATATTGTTTGATAGATATTCTTAATTATATGAATTTAAAGTAAATATTAGATATTACATCGCCAAAATGGCTATGGAAATAACTTCATTTCCGGCCTGTTTTATGTATCTGGCAGCTTGAATTGAATGTATGCCGATTGCAAATCGTTAAACATCAATTAGTTGTGCAAGATAATCTTTTCGTTTCATGTGTTTTCCTGTACAAATGAGGGAAACTGAGTGGGAGATGAATTCATTTCCGGGATGTTTTAAGGAGAGTTTTTTTAATTTTGTTTTATTATCAGTGAATTAGAATTAACTATCAAGCAAGTATCCTATCTGTCGGCCGGCGTCCTTTGAGATGAAGCCGCAGGAATTCCGCGATGAGGTGTCTGCCGTTGGCAAGGATGTGACGGAGGCGCTTAAGGCGGCTAACGTGCCTGATGCTCAGGCTAAGAGCTACAGCGCTCTCGTTCAGACGCTGGTAGGCAACATGGCCTCCGACGCGGGTATGTCGCCCAGGGAGATCTGGGAACAATACGGTATCCGCAATATTTTCTCCGAGGGGAAGGATGTAACCCGTGATGCTTCCGGTCAGGTTCAGGCGGTGAGCTCGGAAGCGAAGAGCGCGCTGGTGAGTCCGGAGAGCCTTCATGAACCGTGGGCCAAGCAGGGAAATGCTACGGTCAACGTACCGGATATGTTCGGTCCGATCTTTAGCGGGGAGGATTTGGACTTTAAGCCCTTAGCGGTACTGGCTAAGCTCCGTAAAGAAAAAACGGGCGTTGTTCCTAACGCTTTTCAATTTAGGTTGGATCAGTGGTTAGACCCAAACGGAAAGCCGTTACCGTCTAATGGAGCCGTTGGACTCGTTTATGGCCGGCCGGGGGACCCCAAGAGAGAATTTAGCGGCGGCTACGGTTTGGCGCACATAGACGCCAAGCATCCCGGAAACGCTGAAAAGATAGTTTCTTTTTTACAGAACCCCGCTCTTCGGGCATTTAGCCGCGGGGATAAAATAACGCTTTGGAACGGTAAGGATAAAGTTGGTCTTTCCGTTTTTTGGGATGGTAATCCGGACCGAGGGCAGTGGGTAATTACATCTTTTAAAGATGAAGAAGCACCGACTGGCAAAGAATTAAAAAGAGCTCCAAGCGCCGTCGACAAGATTCCAAGTCCAAGTCGGACAGTTGATGGGGACTCTGGCTCTTCATCCCCGCGCGAAGCTCTTAATTCCAATGATAAATCAACTCCTGAATCTGTCAAGGAGCAGAATCCCAACGAGCTCTCCAAGGGCGAGTATTTCCCCACGGCTCGGTCCGTTCTGCTCTGGGCTAATGCGGACCGTTCCACTTTCCTGCACGAAACGGGGCATTGGTTCCTCGGCGCTCGGGTTGGTCTGGCTCTCCAGTTGAAGAATCTGGAGACGCTGACCGACAGCCAGAAGCACCTGGTGTCCGCGGTTGAAGACGCCGTGAAGTGGCTGGGATACGATTCACTGGAGGCTTTTGCCGGTGCTTCGATAGAAGAGCGCCGTCCGGCCGAGGAGCGTTTCGCCCGTACGTTTGAGCAGTATCTCAAGGATGGCCGGGCTCCGATCGCGGGCCTCCAGTCCCTGTTTCGCCGCTTCGCCAACTGGTTTAAAGCGATCTACGGCTTCATGACAGCGGTTCCGGGCTCTCAGATGAGCGACGATGTGCGCCAGATGTTTGACCGGCTTTTCGTGACCGAAGAACAGCAGACCGAGGCCCGGCTCCGCTACGACCTCTATCAGGCCCTTAACCGCGAAGATTTCAGCGAGGAGGAAGCCTATCAGGCCTATCTTGCCCTGATGGGCAACAACTAGGTATATTGTTTGATAGATATTCTTAATTAGATGAATTTAAAGTAAATATTAGATATTACATCGCCAAAATGGCTATGGAAATAACTTCATTTCCGGCCTGTTTTATGTATCTGGCAGCTTGAATTGAATGTATGTCGATTGCAAAACGTTAAGATTCAATTAGTTGCGCAAGATAATCTTTTCGTTTCATGTGTTTTCCTGTACAAATGAGGGAAACAGAGTGGGAAATGAATTCATTTCCGGGATGTTTTAAGGAGAGGTTTTCTTAATTTTGTTTTATTATCAGTGAATTAGAATTAACTATTAAGCAAGTATCCTATCTGTCGGCTGGGGCGGCAAACGAGAAGGCGCCGGCCGCCCGAAGGGATGGCGCAAAGGATTCAGTGAACAGAGGAAACAGCACCAGGTGAGAGCGTTTGACGATGAATGGCAGCTTATACTGAGATTCGCTAAGGCCGTCAAACACGGAAACAAAGAGGCATGTACTGCCGCTGTTGAAAAGCTGGAACAAGAAATGAAAACGGAATAACGAGAAGGTCACTGCGAGAGCGGTGGCCTTTTCTAGTGGGAATTTTTAGGGAGTGTGGTGAGCATGTGAGATGAAGCTGACAGAGAAGCAGAGGCGCTTTGTCGATTATTATATCGAGACGGGTAATGCCAGTGAAGCGGCGAGACGGGCTGGATATAGTTCAAAGATAGCCAACAGGATATCGTCGGAGAACATGGCGAAACCTGTCATCCAGCAGGCTATCGAGGTCCGGCTCAAGGAAATCGAGAGCAAGCGGATTGCAAATGTGACTGAGGTCATGGAGTTTCTCACATCAGTATTGCGCGGAGACCTGACGGATGAAAACATCGTAACCGAGGGCACTGGCGAAGGTTGCAGCGAAGCCCGAATAATCGAGACAAGAATATCCTCGAAGGACAGACTCAACGTCGCCCAGCAACTTCTCAAGCGCTTCCCGCGTCAGATGGATGTGGCAGAACAGGAGGCCCGCATTAAGCGCCTTGCCTCCGAACTGGAAAGCTTGGAGAAAGCGAACGGCGTGGAATCGGTGCAGATTGTTAATGATTTGAGGGAGGGCGACACGGATGAGGAGACACAATAAAAGGCCTCGTTTAATAGCACAGCCTTTTGGTAAATGTGTTAGATGATCTTATCCTTTTGGCGGGAATGGATCGTGCCCATGAGAATCTTTTTGACTGATCTGTCCATTACGATTGTGAATGACTAATTCAGTGCCCTGATTTCGGGAAATTTTACGGGCCCTGTTAATAGCTTCACGTTTTGTGTTTGTAAGGGCGGTGGCGCAGCTATTGCCTTCGCCTTTGACAGCCCACCTGTTTCCACGCGGAACAACATGCTGATTCGGCATAGTAATCACCTCCTTCCAATAGTCAATTATATAACTGGAGGAAGTATGATGCAGAAAGTGGTCAGTCTTTTTCAGTGGGAAGTATATACCTATTTCTGGGGAACAGCTGTAAAAGAACGTCGTACAGGTAAGTGGGTGGCAGCTTTTTTGAGCCCCGGCGGGCAGGAGATTAATTTAGAGGGACTGAACGTTGAGATTCACGAAAATGGGATTGAGTTTATTGATGAGTAAGGAGGACGACACGGATGACGACGATAAGGCTGAGTAATATTGTGGCCCGGTCGTTCTGGGGCGTTCATCAGGATATCAAACGGCATGGCCATACTTATTACTGGATGAAGGGCGGCCGTGGTTCCACCAAGTCATCTTTCATCAGCACCGAGCTTCCCCAGCTTTTAATCCAGAATCCTGACTGTCATGCTGGGCAACAACTAGGTAAATTGTTTGATAGATATTCTTAATTAGATGAATTTAAAGTAAATATTAGATATTACATCGCCAAAATGGCTATGGAAATAACTTCATTTCCGGCCTGTTTTATGTATCTGGCAGCTCGAATTGAATGTATGCCGATTGCAAAACGTTAAAAATCAATTAGTTGCACAAGATAATCTTTTCGTTTCATGTGTTTTCCTGTACCAATGAGGGAAACAGAGTGGGAAATGAATTCATTTCCGGGATGTTTTAAGGAGAGGTTTTCTTAATTTTGTTTTATTATCAGTGAATTAGAATTAACTATCAAGCAAGTATCCTATCTGTCGTCAGGTCGACGGAGACCGCCTGCGCTGCAAGCAGACTGGGTATATCGGGAAGTTGTTTGTTTGTGCGTTGGCCGCCGCCATTTGGTCCATGATGCTCAGGAGGGCCTATGAATGCAAGGCCTCGGGCGTTTCGCTCCCGCACGACTCCATTGGCTGCCTGCTGGCAAAGCTACGCTGCCTCATGGATGACAAGCGCCCCATAACGGCAATGCCTGGGTGATCCGACCCATAACAAAGAAACAGTAGAGTCTTCTCTCGCTGTTTCTATCGGTGCCTCTCCCGCCGAAAGTCCTGCCATAGGGATCTGTTCATCGGGAGTTTGGTAGCTTCGGAAAGGAGCGGGCGCTCCAGTCAGCATTTCGGCATCCTGCTTTATTGCTCTGTTCCAAATGGCCGTCATGAAACGAAAGGCCAGAGGACCACGAGAATGAGTTGTCCGGTCAGGATCCGTAGGAACATCGCAAGAGGGTAAACGGTCGAATAGGCGACGGCGGAGGAATTGTTTTCAGACAGCGTCGCGGCGTAAGCTAGCACGGGAGGATCGGTCGTGGCGCCCGCCATGAGGCCAACAATGCTGTGGTAATTCACGTGGAAAACACACCGGGCGATCGTTCCCACGATCAGGAGCGGGATCACAGTAATGAGAAGGCCGAGGCCGACGTAGAGCGGCCCGTTTCCGTTTGTCATCGCATCGACGAAGCCCTGGCTCGCGGCAAGCCCGACGCTGGCGAGGAAAAGCGAAATGCCCAGCTCCCGCATCATCATGCTCACCGACTGAGTCGTGAAGGAGACAAGCTTCATGAAACAGCCGAAGCGCCCGATCAGGATCGAGACAATGAGGGGGCCGCCCGCAAGCCCGAGCTTCAGGGGAACCGGGAGCCCGGGGATCACGATCGGAACCGACCCCAGCAGGATGCCCGCCGCAAGGCCCACAAAAATCGTGAGGATGTTGGGGTGGTAGAGCTTCTTGATTTTGTTGCCGAGAATGGATTCCAACCGCTGCAACGCCGCTTCAGGCCCCACGCAGTAGACCTGGTCGCCCACCTGCAAGTGCAGGTTGGAGTAGGGAAACAGCGTCATGCCCGCCCGGAAGACTCGGGTGATGTTGACCCCGTCGAAACGGCTCAGCGCGAGGTCCTTCACCGTCATGCCGTTGATCTTGGAGCGGGTGATCAGAATCGTGCGAGTGGACACCGGAGACTTGTCCGCCGCCAGATCGACGTCGTCGCGTTCACGGCCAAAAAAGGCCGAGACGGGGAGGCGGCTTTCAGGAGCGGCCACGATTCGGAGGATGTCTCCGCGCTTCAGGGCGGTATCGGCTGTAGGACTTGAAATCTGGCCTTCGCGCAGAATCCGGCTTGCGATGAAGGGGCGCGCGATAATTTCACGAACTTCGCTGATCTTACGGCCTTCGATACCGGAGTTCGTGGCTTCGACGTGAAAGTATATCGGTTCGTGGTTCTGCGCCTTTTTTTCATCTTCCCAGTGCTTGTCCTCTTCCGCTAGGTTGATTCGAAAGGCGTAGCGGAGAATGATGGCGCAAGTGATCGTGCCGACAACGCCGAGCGGGTAGGCGCAGGCATAGGCTACGGCGATGTTCTCCCCTGCATAATGAAGTACGTCGAGCGCTTCCTGCGTCGCGCCAAGCCCCGGGGTATTCGTGACCGCGCCATAGTGCACGCCCATCATCTGGGGCAGCGATACCCAGCCGGAACAGAGGAAGTAAAGCGCGATGGTGACTGCGATTCCGAGCAACACAAGCAGCGCGGTGAGTCCGTTAAGGAGCAGCCCTCCGCTCTTGAAGGAAGAGAAAAACGAGGGCCCCACTTGCAACCCGATAAAAAAGACGAAGAGCGTGAGCCCGAAGTCGCGCATCAGCGTGAGAACCTCGGAGGGAACGCTCAGTCCGAGCTGGCTCGCCGCCAGCCCCGCAAAAAGAATGAAAGTGGCCCCGAGCGAGACGCCCGCGACGCGGATGTGTCCTAGAAGCGTGCCTGCCGCGATCACCAACGAATAAACGAAAATGATATGGGCGGAAGTCGCGGGATCCGCGAAAAGAGAAACGAGCCAGGACATGAGCGTTTCGGCTCCCGTTTTTTAAGAAAGCCGCAATACTTTTAAAAGGTTGAGACGGAATGCGCCGCCAGGGGCAGAAGCGGCAAGGAATATTGCTTAGTCTAATCGCATCAGAGTGGAGATCAGTCTTTCGAACTAGCGTTTTATGCAAATTGAGTTTTCAAAAAGAACAAGGGCAGCAAGAGAGCGTTTGTTCCCTTGTAAGATAAAAAGGGAACAAACGCGTAGAAACAGCGCCCGCTTCGCACCGTAACCGTTTTACGGTCTGGAAATCAAAGGCCGGCATTTCAAGGGCCGCCGTGCTCTAGTCAGAATGCTTGAGGTTCAAAAGGGCTTTTTCCCTACCGTCGTATCTCTCACTTTTTTAATAGACTGAAAAAGAACGGCTTCCAGCGCCACCGAGCGAAGCAGCGGATGAAGCGCTACGGCGTTTTTCTTCACGGTGAGCGTTCCCTGATCAGTGAGCGCAAGAATGCCGGCCACATCCCACGAGTCGGGAAGGGCGCCGAGCGCTTCTACTTCTTTCTCCGGTGCCGCAAGCCAGTAAAAATCCACAAAATCCAGCTGAGCTCTGAGGTTTTGCAGGCGTTTCAGATCCTGTGCCGAAGAGAAGACAGCAAAGCCGTGCAGAGCCACGCGGCCGATTTCATGCGTCGTGACCGATTCCGCCGCCAGCGCGTCAAACCTCGGGACAAAGGCCCGGCCAGGTGCGACCGCAAGTTCGGGAAAAAGCTCGTATCCGTCCTGGAAATAGGGTTTGATGGAGGATCCCGGCAGCCAGGACGGTGTGCGGGCGAGGGCGAGGATCAAATCCGCGCGGGAGGAAAGAGGCGTCTCCGAAACCAAATTGGGCTTCAATTCCGCGTTCCTTCGCTCGTAGCCGTTTGCAAAACCCACGGCGCGGCCGGCAAGGCGCCTTTCTTCACGCTCCATCTTCCAGGTCTGGCGCAGGGCCGTGCCCGTGAGGATGCCATCGCTTGCCTTCGCCATCAGGTCGCGTTCACGCTCGGCGCTGCCGCCGGCGATTCTGAAAATATATTTCAACTTTTCCACGCCGAGCCTTGCTTTTTCCAGGCTGGGGGCGCTGCGGCCCGCCCTGGCCTCCCGAGCCTCAAAGCGGAGGTAGTATTCGCCAGCGAAAAGACGGTCCCATAGCACTGAGATATGGATCCGGGTTGCCTCCGAAATGGTTGAGAGCCAGTTTGAAAAAGAACTGTAGCCTGGTTTCCAGAGCTGCTGTTTTTTGACTTCCTCCATCATTCGGAAAGAGGCCACCCAGGCCCTTCTGTCCGTGAGCAGGAGGTGCTTGAGGCTGCGTTCGATTTCACCCAGTTTGGAAAACATGACCGGAAAATTAAAATTAATTACTCGTGCTTTTCACGAGTAATAATATAAATTAAAAAATGTTTGACCCTGTTTTTTTTAAAGCCGAATTTTCTTAGACGCTTCACGCTGCGCGTCTTCACCGCGCCTATCATACATGGCGGTCGTCGAAATCGAGGCATGCCCCATCATATTCTGAACCGTGGTGATGTCGACATTGGCAGCGAGCAACCTGGTGGCAAATGTGCGGCGGAGATCGTGGGTTGAAAGCGCTTCCAGCCCCGCCTTTTCCCGATATTTTTCAACGATGTCACCCACTGCGTGCGGCGTAAGCGGACGGTTCGAATCAAACCTTCCACCTTTGTAGAATCGTCCGAAAACATAGGCCCCCAGGGGTCCACGGACCTGAAGCCAGGCCTCGAGTGCTTCCTGAACTTCGCCAATCATGAAAACTTTTCTTTCCTTATCGCCCTTTCCGATCAGCCGGATGCTCGATTCCGGCAGGTTCAGGTTTCGGATCAGGAGCTGCGCCGCCTCAGCGCGCCGCAGCCCGCAGCCCAGAAGCAGTGCGAGAATCGCGTGATCGCGAAGCCCCTGGGGATTACGAGGCTGCGCCTCTAGGAGTGCCTCTGATTCGGACTCCGAAATCGAGCGGCCGGCTGCGAGCCTCGCATAGCGCACCGCGCGAATGAGCCTGATGCGGCTCAAGGCCTCAGTGCCCATCTGCCGCAGCAGGTAAGCCTGGCGCGCGACGCCCTTCAAGGCCGAGAGGTAACAGTTGAGGGACCGAGCGCTGAGATGAGGCCTGCCATCTGCTCCGGGCTTCTGCATCGAGGCCATGAAGGCGAGGATGTGCTCGTAGCGAAGCGCCGCCCAGTTGCAGGAAAAGAGATCCTGAGCTCCAGCCCAGCGGGCGACGCAGTTCAGTTTGCTGCGAACATTGTCGCGGGAAGCCCCTTCATGGAGAGTCGCAAGGTATGCCGCTGCTGGATTCAGCCGCGAGGGCCACCGGAGAGCGGCTGGCAGCGCCTCACCTTCCTTCGGGTCTTCGGGGGGTGGCAACTCGACTTCGTAGCGGCGGAGTGTCATCTTTCATTAGCCTGGGCTTTGATATTACTTTCTATAATAACCATTATGTTAAGTAAATACAACATTCCTGAGTAAATTTTTCCCTGTTTCCACAAGCCCGGCTACCGGCCTCAGTTGGCGAGGAGGCCGCGCGTGGATTTCCCCACCCCTTGGCGCGCCAGCTCACCGGTCGCAGCGAGCCTGCGCAGGGAGCCTTCTAGAGCTTAGGAGTCAAGGACGCGGACAGAGCTCCCGGACATCTTCTCCTTCATGAATCTGCCGCTTCTGACTTGTGCGGCGATCCTTACGGCCCCGAGCGCCGGGCTCTTTGCCGCACCAAGGAGCAAGCCCTTCACAGGCACAAGGAGCACTCTCATCAAACCATAGGCTGCAGGATCTCTCTCCCTGCTTTTTACAATTTTCCCTTAAAAGGCTGAGTAAATTAAGTTTCTCAGATGCTTCCCCTGCTAATTTCCAAAAGGCAACGAGCCTGCCGCTTTAAGCGCCAGGGCTGGTGTTTAAAGCGAAAGCGGCAAAAAATTGACCTTTGCCTGGCCGAGCGTCGCCTTAAATTCAGGCGCATCATGTTTTAAATGATCTGCAGAGTCCACCGCGCGCCAGCCTTACATATGTTCAACATGGCGAATCTACCAAATGAGAATAGGGCGGGATCTTTCGCTTGACATTCGGGAGTAGCCGGAGAAATCCGAAGAACAGCAGGGTACATTTAAACTCATTTAAATGAAGAACCACTAATCTATAATAATTTGGGGCGTTTTATTTTCACCTCTCTTTAAGATCGCTGAAAGCCCGGGTGAAGGGGCTTTGTTTTTCTCATAGAGTAAGAGCGGCTGGGCCCTGGACGAGGGGGTGGAAATTTTTGCGGGCGGCTCCTTCAGTTTAATCGAGGAAAGGTGTGATCCTGTCCCCGTACTCAATAGCTAATTCTCGCATGGCAGCCTTCCAATAAGGTGACGGCCTCACCCATCGCTTTTCCACTTTTCGTACGGCCAGGTAAATCAGCTTCATTGCGGCCGTCTCGCCTGGAAAGGAAGCTCTCGTCTTAACGACTTTTCTCAGGTCACGGTTCAGACTTTCGATGGCGTTGGTGGTGTAAATCAGCCGCCTGACGGCGGGTGAGAAATCGAAGAAAGGAATCACTCGATCCCAGGCAGCCAGCCACAGCTTTTCGATATAGGGATATTTTCCCCAAGATCCGACTGGGCGAAAGCGTCCAGAGCCTGCCGCGCTTCTTCGGCGTTCACGGCACGGCAGACGGGCTTCAAAGCGGCCACAACCGCCTTGTAATCCTTGCAGCTCACCATTTTGAGGCTGTTGCGTATCGGGTGGACGATGCAGGTCTGCAGCATCGTTTCCGGGAAAGCGGTTTCCAGTGCTTCCTTCATGCCTTTGAGCTCGTCTGTGACGGCGATGAGAATGTCGGAGACGCCTCGATTCTGCAATTCGTTAAAGACCTTAAGCCAGTATTTGGCGCTTTCATTCTCTGACATCCACAGGCCCAGGACATCCTTCTTTCCATCGGTGTCCACGCCCAGAGCGATAGGGACCGCCCGGGGTGTGACGACCCCGTTTTCGCCTCTTGTCCTGATCCTGATGGCGTCAAAGAAAACAACCGGATAGACGGGGCAGAGAGCCCGGTTCTGCCACTTCTCGAGCTCCGGCAGGATGGCCTCGGTCACATCGCTGATGAACCCGGCGCTGGTTTCCATACCGTATTCGTCGTAAAGAAATTCTTGGGTCTCCCGTGTCCTCAGGCCTCGGGCATAAAGAGCCAGGATCTTCTCGTCGAAACCATCGAGCGTCCTCTTGCGCTTAGGGACGATCCGGGGAGTGAAGCGTCCCTTGCGATCCCGGGGCACGTCCACATGGATATTTCCAAGCTTGGGAGACCTCAGAGTTTTGGAGCTGTGCCCGCTGCGTTCATTGTCGCCCGGGCTTGCCTGGCCCTTTTCATAACCCAGGTGATGGGTCATCTCGCCATCAAGCATTTTCGTCAGCAGTCGGCCAAGCAGGTGGGGCATGAGATTATCCATCTCGTCGGCGGATCGGATTTCCCGGCCGGACTCTTTCAAGTCATTCAGAATCTGTTCGGCGTACTTGTCAAAAGGATCGGGTTTTCGTTTCATGTTGGGGTTCTCCAAGAGGCATTGTCTCAGAGCGCCCACAAAATTCTTTACACCCTCAATCCACCTGATAGCACCGTTACTTCCAATCCTGGATGTGCTTCAATAAACGGCTTAAGAATTGTCTCAAACCCATAGCACCATCCACAATAGCTGTCAAAAATATAATACGCCTTCATCTAAATACCGCTTTTCTGATTTCTGTCCTGGTCACAGGCTTCTCATGCTGTCTCTTCGCATCCGCAATCGCTCTTCTCCCTGTTCGTCTGCACCCTGTTTGAGCATCGCCAGTATCTTCTCTTTGTCATCCGGAAGCTGTCCATATACCGGCATCATATTGGAGACATTCGTTGCATCCAGCTGCGTGTGGATTTCAAGCGTCTTCACAAAGGTATATAGTTCCTGTATCTTTTCTGTCTCTGTAGCTTCTACAAACTCACCCCTTCTCACTTCTTCCATAAGCGGAGTATCAGGGAAGATCGAGAGCCCGGAAGCCAGTACCCTGACAGGCGACAGATGATTTAACACTTCTGCTGTTTTGATGGCATGCCCCATACCATAATCATGGCCTCCCAGTCCGTATAAGAAGATGACGGAATAATGCATTCCTGCTTCATCCAGCTTGGAGAGCTGCTCTACGATATCACTTCCATGATAACCCTTATTCATCTTATCGAGAACAGCATCATCACCCGACTCGATTCCGAATACGATCATGTCATATCCCATTTCTTTCAGTGACTTAAGCTGCTCCACAGACTTGTTCTTTACGCTGTCAACCCGGCCATATCCACCAACGGAAACGCCCCAGGGCAGGTATTATTTGATCAAGTCCATGATTCTTTTAAGTCTGCCGTAGCTCAGCAGGAACGGGTCCGCTCCCTGCAGAAAAATCCGATTTACCTTCCATCCGGAATCTCTTATTTCCTGAAGATCCTCCCGTATCTCCCTCTCAGGAGATACAGCAAACGGTGCTTCCTTGTAAAAGGTACAGAAGCGGCACTTGTTATGCGAGCAACCTGACGTTACTTGTAAAAAACAGGAACCTGCCTCATAGGGCGGTCTGACAATTCCACATGAAAAATGCATAGAAATTTCTCCTTGTTTCTTTATATCCTTATATCTCGTTTTGTCGATATATAAAGCCTTAAATTAAACGGGATTCTCATCCCGCCTAATTTATGCACAACTTAAATTTCGTGTCCGAAGTAGTCTGACAGTGCAGTCAACATCTCTTCATTCCGTCTGTAATATGTCCACTTCCCATGCCTTTCGGAAAGAAGCAGACCCGCCTTTTGCAGCATATCAAGATAATGAGATACGGTCGACTGTGATATACCGGCCCTGTCGCGGATGCTTCCAACACACACTCCGCCCTTCAGATCCACCGCATCGTCAAAATGTCCTCCCTGCGGTGGAAAGTTTTTCTCCGGTTCCTTCAACCACTCAATAATGCTGAGCCGTGTTTCATTTGACAGCGCTTTAAAAATTTCAATCTTATCCATACATCTATTATATCCATTATTCGCGATATGTCAATAGTTTTGAGAAAACTAGTAAGCCCCCAGGGCCACCAGCAGCAGGCCGCAGGTCAGCTGGGCAAACAAGTACCCCAGTTGAAGGAGCACTAGCGACGCGCAAAATGTAGTGAGTCGTTTCCCCTTTAGGGGGCAATACTTATAAAGTCAGCGTTACGGGATTTACTTTCAGTATCATACGTTATGAGGCAACAATTAGGTCTATTGTTTGATAGATATTCTTAATTAGATGAATTTAAAGTAAATATTCAATATTACATCGCTAAAATGGCTATGGAAATAACTTCATTTTCGGCCTGTTTTATGTATCTGGCAGCTTGAATTGAATGTATGCCGATTGCAAATCGTTAAAAATCAATCAGTTGCACAATATAATCTTTTCGTTTCATGTGTTTTCCTGTACAAATGAGGAAAACAGAGTGGGAAATGAATTCATTTCCGGGATGTTTTAAGGAGAGGTTTCCTTAATTTTGTTTTATTATCAGTGAATTAGAATTAACTATCAAGCAAGTATCCTATCTGTCGGCGCTAGAAAGGAATCCTGTTGCCGTCCAGCCTGAATACCCAACAAACGGCCAATCACTGGGGACTCGGGCCACTTCTTCGTCCCCACAGGATTCCTTTTAAGCTCTCTGCTGTGGGATAAGACCCCGACGAATCGCCTGTTGCCGTCTGATGATCAGCCGGTGCACCCTGAGTTGACTGGGCCACAGCAGGAGCTTAGAAATAAGATTATCCGGTACTTCTTAAAGCAGAATTGATCTGCATCAAGGAAAAGTTGTGCATTATTTCCTGCGGCCACGTTGTGCGTGCTACGCGAAGCGGAGCGTTGACCAGTGCGGGGCCGGCGTCCTCGAAATCGATGAGGTACTGAAGGGCCGCTAGTGTGGAGAGCGTCTTCCCCATCCCCATACCGGCCCAGACCATGCAGCGGGGGTGGGTGATGATCTCGGATACGCTTAAGAAACCCCGCCGCCGTTCAGTTTGTATACCCTTCTAACGGCCGTTCCATGGAGACCAGGGCGTCCTATTCTATGTCTCCGCGGGGTTTCATCACCGACTATAATGCTCATGTACGGTAAAGAAGCAAGCAACCGAAAACAATAGATAGACCGCCAGCACTACACTATTCCGAACCAAAGACCAAAAGATAAGCATTTTGAGAAAATCTAAACTTTTGGATTTTCCTACAATGCCGACTACGGCGGAATCCCTCCCACTCCTTATATATTTCTTTCTGTATACATTGAATTTGTATTTAGTAAAATGCAGACAACACCACGGATCGGCTTTTGGCTGGACAATTCCAACCAAACACCGCAGCAGACAGTAGAAACCATTCTGAACGTTAGGAAGCCGGTATGATTGTTACATATAAGGGGAAGAAAAATTTCTTTTAGATACTTGTTTTCCTAAAACTGATGTGATATAATAATTCAATTCCAGAAAAGGAGTAAAAAATATGCGGCAAGGTATTCTTAAATAAAACTATAATCAAATAGTGGGAACAAAGGATTATGATAGTCCCTTTTGTAGGGGCTTAGTTTTTTGTACCCAATTTAAGAATACTTTTGCCTTATCAATTTTGACATATCCCCAAAAACAGCACTCACAAACAGGTGTATGCTGTATATGTGTATGTCCGCAAATTATCATCCCCAGTGGTAAAAGTATTTTACTGCTGGGGATTTTTATGCCCTTCGGGGCAGTAAAGGGAGGACAATCACATGAAAATAATCAATATTGGAATTCTTGCCCATGTAGACGCTGGAAAGACGACCTTGACGGAGAGCCTGCTATATGCCAGCGGAGCCATTTCAGAACCGGGGAGCGTCGAAAAAGGGACAACGAGGACGGACACCATGTTTTTGGAGCGGCAGCGTGGGATTACCATTCAAGCGGCAGTCACTTCCTTCCAGTGGCACAGATGTAAAGTCAACATTGTGGATACGCCCGGCCACATGGATTTTTTGGCGGAGGTGTACCGCTCTTTGGCTGTTTTAGATGGGGCCATCTTGGTGATCTCCGCTAAAGATGGCGTGCAGGCCCAGACCCGTATTCTGTTCCTTGCCCTGCGGAAAATGAACATTCCCACCGTTATCTTTATCAACAAGATCGACCAGGCTGGCGTTGATTTGCAGAGCGTGGTTCAGTCTGTTCGGGATAAGCTCTCCGCCGATATTATCATCAAGCAGACGGTGTCGCTGTCCCCGGAAATAGTCCTGGAGGAAAATACCGACATAGAAGCATGGGATGCGGTCATCGAAAATAACGATAAATTATTGGAAAAGTATATCGCAGGAGAACCAATCAGCCGGGAAAAACTTGTGCGGGAGGAACAGCGGCGGGTTCAAGACGCCTCCCTGTTCCCGGTCTATTATGGCAGCGCCAGAAAGGGCCTTGGCATTCAACCGTTGATGGATGCGGTGACAGGGCTGTTCCAACCGATTGGGGAACAGGGGAGCGCCGCCCTATGCGGCAGCGTTTTCAAGGTGGAGTATACAGATTGCGGCCAGCGGCGTGTCTATCTACGGCTATACAGCGGAACGCTGCGCCTGCGGGATACGGTGGCCCTGGCCGGGAGAGAAAAGCTGAAAATCACAGAGATGCGTATTCCATCCAAAGGGGAAATTGTTCGGACAGACACCGCTTATCCGGGTGAAATTGTTATCCTTCCCAGCGACAGCGTGAGGTTAAACGATGTATTAGGGGACCCAACCCGGCTCCCTCGTAAAAGGTGGCGTGAGGACCCCCTCCCCATGCTGCGGACGTCGATTGCGCCGAAAACGGCAGCGCAAAGAGAACGGCTGCTGGACGCTCTTACGCAACTTGCGGATACTGACCCGCTTTTGCGCTGCGAGGTGGATTCCATCACCCATGAGATCATTCTTTCTTTTTTGGGCCGGGTGCAGTTGGAGGTTGTTTCCGCTTTGCTGTCGGAAAAATACAAGCTTGAAACAGTGGTAAAGGAACCCACCGTCATTTATATGGAGCGGCCGCTCAAAGCAGCCAGCCACACCATCCATATCGAGGTGCCGCCCAACCCGTTTTGGGCATCCATCGGACTGTCTGTTACACCACTCCCGCTTGGCTCCGGTGTACAATACGAGAGCCGGGTTTCGCTGGGATACTTGAACCAGAGTTTTCAAAACGCTGTCAGGGATGGTATCCGTTACGGGCTGGAGCAGGGCTTGTTCGGCTGGAACGTAACGGACTGTAAGATTTGCTTTGAATACGGGCTTTATTACAGTCCGGTCAGCACGCCGGCGGACTTCCGCTCATTGGCCCCGATTGTATTGGAACAGGCATTGAAGGAATCAGGGACGCAACTGCTGGAACCTTATCTCTCCTTCACCCTCTATGCGCCCCGGGAATATCTTTCCAGGGCTTATCATGATGCACCGAAATACTGTGCCACCATCGAAACGGTCCAGGTAAAAAAGGATGAAGTTGTCTTTACTGGCGAGATTCCCGCCCGCTGTATACAGGCATACCGTACTGATCTGGCCTTTTACACCAACGGGCAGAGCGTATGCCTTACAAAACTGAAAGGGTATCAGGCCGCTGTCGGCAAGCCAGTCATCCAGCCCCGCCGTCCAAACAGCCGCCTGGACAAGGTGCGCTATATGTTTCAGAAGATAATGTAACGTCTTGCGCAATGCAAGCGTTCATTGCTGGCTATTGCGAAATATCATTGATAAAATCAGTATCAGAGAGGAGAAACTATTTTGAACCAGGAACAGACGAATATTACAACAGGAAAGCAAATACGTCATCTGCGAACACAATTGGTCATGTGTTTTCCTGTACAAATGAGGGAAACAGAGTGGGGAATGAATTCATTTCCTGGATGTTTTAAGCGTGAAATCCGCAAAATTTATACTGTGTAGGTCAGATTGATGGCCTTGGCACACCCACGCGGTCAAATATCTGCAGCTGCTTCTGCGTGATTTCGGAGAGCCGGGGAGTGATGCCTTCCCCGGAGAA
>NZ_JAKNCT010000003.1 GCF_022134585.1 Mesosutterella porci | reverse complement strand
TGGACAAATACCTCGAAAAGCGGGGCCTGCGATTTACCCGGTATGCTGACGATAACAATGTTTACGTCAGATCGAGGAGAGCGGGGGAACGAGTGCTCGAGAACTTAATCGCTTTTTATAGAGGGGAGGCTCAAGCTGCGAGTCAATCGCGGCAAGAGCGGCGTGTTTCGCCCCAACAGAGCGAAATTTCTCGGCTGCACCTTCGTCGGCACAACAGGTGCGCCCTGCGCGCACCCGAAAAGCTTCGGACGGCTCCGTGACAAACGGAAGGACATCTTCTACTGTGTGCGAGGAACTTTCCTGCGCGCAACCATCGGATTGCGTGGAAGAACCCGCGGACGAGAGAGCGAAATCTGATCAGAAGGGGCATAGCCCCCGAAAGAGCATGGAAGAGCTCAGTCAACGGCCGCGGGGCGTGGTGGAATTCGAAAGCCCTCCACATGCGGCAAGCGTTCGACAACAGCTTCTTCAAGCGGATGGGGCTTTTCGGCGTCCTCGAGATGCAGTAAGCCCGCCTCTTACGTTTGGACACCGCCGGATGCCGAACGGCATGTCCGCAGCCCTCACCGGGGCAATGCGGTGTGGGAGGGAGTGACCGTGAGGTCACTCTCTACCCGATCTTTCGGCAGGCAGGAGCGCCGGGAGCGGGATTTTGTTTTCCGGTCCGGTCTCTGGCGGGCGCGCCCCTGCCAGACCCCTGGGGCCCGCGGGGCCTTGCAGTGAAAAGGCAAAAAAACGCCCCGCCTGGGCTGAGCTTCGGCGGGGCGTGCCGGGTCCGCAAAGGGGACCCGCGTCAGGATTCGGCCTGCAGGCGCTTTTCCATCAGCCCGAAGTTCTTTTCCACGGAGGCGGAGGGCGCGGGCTCGAGCAGGCTCACGGCCCAGATCGCGATGCAGGCGAAGAGGAAGCCGGGGATGATTTCATAGAGCCCGAACCAGGCGAAGTGGTGCCAGACCAGCACCGTCACGGCGCCGGTCACCATGCCGGCGAGCGCACCGCCTCGGGTCATGCGCTTCCACCACAGGGAGATGAGGATCACGGGCCCGAAGGCTGCGCCAAAGCCCGCCCAGGCGTAGGACACGAGCGAGAGCACGAGGTTGTTCGGGTCCATGGCGAGAAAGATTGCGACCAGAGCGACCATGAGAACCATGCCGCGGCTGAAGATCATGAGTTCGCGGTTGCCGGCCTTCGGACGCAGGATCCGGCGGTAGAAGTCCTCCGTGAGGGTTGAGGAGCACACGAGCAGCTGGCACGACAGCGTCGACATCACGGCCGCGAGGATCGCCGACATCAGCACGCCCGCGATCCAGGGGTTGAAGAGAATGTTGCACAGCTCGATGAAGACGCGCTCGTGGTTTTCCGTCACGGGACCGGCGAGCTCGGGGTGGTTCGCGAAGAAGGCGGCGCCGAAGAAGCCGCAGGCGCAGGTGCCCACCAGGCAGAAGATCATCCAGGTGATGGAGATGCGCCGCGCGTTCGGGATCACGCGGATCGAGCGCGTCGCCATGAAACGCACGAGGATGTGCGGCTGGCCGAAGTAGCCGAGCCCCCAGGCGAGCAGAGAGATGACGCCGACGATGGTCTGGCCGCTCATCATGTTCACCATGTTCGGGTTGATGGAGGCGACGGTTGCCGTGGCCGCCTCGACGCCGCCCGAATCGATCACTACCGCGATCGGGGTGACCACGAGCGCGACGCACATGAGCGTCGCCTGGATCGTGTCGGTCCAGGACACGGCGAGGAACCCGCCGATGAACACGTAGGTAATGGTCGCGGCCGCCCCGATCCACAGCGCGCGGCTGTAGTCGAGGTGGAAGGCGTTTTCAAACAGCCTTGCGCCGGCCACCATGCCCGAGGCGCAGTAGATCGTGAAGAAAATAAGGATGATCGTTGCGGCGATCACGGCGAGCACGTTCGTCTTGTCTTCAAAGCGCTGGCGGAAGTAGTCGGGGATCGTGAGGGCGTTGTGGGAGATCTCGGTGTAGATGCGCAGTCTTGCGGCGGTCACGCGCCAGTTCACCCAGGCGCCGATCGTGAGCCCGATCGCGATCCAGGACTCGCAGATGCCCGAGAGGAACACCGCTCCGGGCAGTCCCATCAGCAGCCAGCCGCTCATGTCCGAGGCACCTACCGAGAGCGCGGTGACCAGGCCGCCGAGCTTGCGGCCTCCCAGAATGTAGTCGCCGAAGCTGCTCGTGTGGTGCCAGGCGTAGAAGCCTACGAGCACCATCAGCACGAGGTAGCCCACGAATGTGATCGCTGAAGGATTGCTAAACATAGTGCGGTGTTCTTATAAATAATCCTGAAGGGCAGTTTTTTAATGGTATCCCGTTTGGCGGCGCCGTTGCTGCGAAGGCGGCCGTTTTTTTGGCCCGTGCCGAAGGGGCCCCGCCTTCAGCCCCCGATGTAGCTCATTTCGACGCGCTTGCCCGTCTGCGCGGGACCGCTCTGCCGGAGCTCCGAGTAGTGGTTGTCGCGGGCGCTCCAGATGCGGCCGAGCGCCTGCGCGAGCTCCTCGTCCGTGCCCCCGGCGCGCATCATCGTGCGCAGGTCGACGCCGCTCTCGGCGAAGAGGCACAGGTAGGCCGTGCCGTCAAGCGACACGCGGAGCCTCGAGCAGCTGCGGCAGAACGGCGCAGAGACCGAGCAGATGCAGCCGAATTCGCTGCCGGAGCGTCCGTAGCGCCACCGCGTGGCGGTCTCGCTGGGGTTTTTCGGCGCAACGGGCTCGATGTCGTAGCGCGAGCGGACGATCGAGAGAATCTGCGCGGCCGTGACGACGTCGTTCATCCTCCAGCCGTTCGAGTTGCCGGTGTCCATGTATTCGATGAAGCGGACGGAGACTCCGCTGCCTTCGAAGTGCTCCAGCAGCGGAATGATCTGCGACTCGTTCACGCCGCGCTTCACCACGGTGTTCACTTTGGTGTTTTCAAAGCCCGCTTCGAGCGCCGCGCGGATTCCGTCGAGGACCTTGGCCGCCGGGAATCCCACATCGTTGAGCGACTGGAAGATCTCCTCGTCGAGCGCGTCAAGCGACACCGTGACGCGCGACAGCCCCGCCTTGCGCAGGGCGCGAGCCTTTCTGCGCAGCAGCGACCCGTTCGTCGTCATCGCGATTTCAAGCGGGCGGCCCTGCGGGGTGCGCAGCCGCGCCAGGTCGGCGACGAGCTCCTCCACGCCTTTCCTGAGCAGCGGCTCGCCGCCCGTGAGCCTGATTTTCGTCACGCCGTGGGCCGCAGCCACGCGCGCGATGCGCGTGATCTCCTCGAAGCTGAGCAGCTCCTCGTGCGGGAGGTAAGCCTTGTAGTCGTTCCATACTTCCTTGGGCTTGCAGTAGCGGCAGCGGAAGTTGCAGTGGTCGGTGAGCGAGATGCGGATGTCCTCGAGAGGGCGCCCGCGGCGATCGATCCAGTGGCCGCTCGATACGCGGACCGGTCCTGACACCGGGATCGGCGCGGCGGGAGAGGGGGCAAGGACGATCGGGATCACCCGGCTGTTGTCTTTCTGGTCGGCCATGGATTTGTCTGGTCAGTGCAGGCGCGGCGCGCGTCCGGGCTCCCCGCAGATGAGGGGGCCGGAGGGCGCGCCTGCCCGCGAAAGGCCTCAGAGGTCTTTTTTGGTTTCGATCTGCACCATCTCGACCTTTTCGGCCGGCGGCAGCACCCGGCGCGGACGGCCGGGAGCCTTGGGCTGGGTGTAGCTCACTTCGCCCACGAGATCGGGGTTGGTGTGCACGACCTGCAGGCCCGAGGCCTCGAGCTCTTTTTCAATGCCCGCGGCGCCTTCTGCGATGGTGGCGCCTTCTTCAGCCGCACTCTTGGCGGGTTCGGGCCGGGTTTCGACCTGAACGGGCGCTTCGGCGGCGCGCTGCGGGGCAGCCTCAGCCTTCGGGGCGGCCTCGGCCGTCTGCCGAGGCGTCTCCCGCGGGGATTCCTCGCGCTGCTGCGGCTCCTCCCGGCGCTCCTCTTCGGAGACGGCGGCAGGCTGCTGCGGCGCGGCCTGTGCAGTCTCTTCCGAGGCGGCCTCGGGCTTCTGGGCCGCGGACTCCTCGCGGCGCTCGCCCTTGCGGCCCCTGCGGCTGTGGCGGCCGCGGCGGCCTTCGCTGCGGCCGGCCTCGCGGGTAGCTTCAGCAACCGGCGCGTCCACGGCGCTTGCCACGGCCTGGGCGACCGGGTTCACGTCGGACACGGCGTTGTCCGCGGCAGCCGGCGCGATCGCAAGGCGGGCGGCCTTGTCCTCGATCGCCTTCATCTCCTGGGCGGCGAGCGCCTCTGGGTTCTCGGGCTCGGAGGCGGCACCCTCTTCGGAGCGGCGCGAGCCGCGGCGGCGGCGACGGCGGCGGGCCTCGCCTTCCGCGGAGGCGGCGGCCCCCTGCGCTTCAGGCCTGGCGCTCGGAGCCTCTCCGGACGGGGTCTGAGCGGGCTGCGCGGCGCGCGGCCTGGCCTTTTCCTCGGGAGCGGGCCTGGCGGCGGCCCCCTGCGCTTCAGGCCTGGCGCTCGGAGCCTCTTCGGACGAGGTCTGAGCGGGCTGCGCGGCGCGCGGCTTGGCCTTTTCCTCGGGAGCGGGCCTGGCGGCGGGCTCAGAAGCTTCGTTCACTGCGGGCTCCGTCCGCTCTTCCTGTGTCGGCGCGGCGGCGCGCTCCGTCTGGCGCACGCGCCTCGAGCGGCGGCGCCGGGTTTCGGACTCAAGGGGACGCGGCGCGCGGTGCTCCGCACCCCGCTCGCCCCGGTCTTCACGCTTTTCCTCGCCTTCTTCCCCGGTCTGGGTCCTCTCCTTCGCGGCGGCATCGGCGCGGCGCTCGGAGGCCGCGCGTCCGCGGCCTCTGCCGCGTCCGCGGCGGGCCTGACGCGAGTCTTCCTCAGACTCCGGCGCTTTCTTTTCAGGAGCGGCCTGAGCGGGCTTCGCCTCCTGCTTTGCGGGCTTGTCTTCCCCGGAGCTGCCGAGCAGCCGGTCAATCAGACGTGAGAAGAAGCCTTTCTTCGGCGCCGCGGCCCTGGGGGCGGGTGCCTTCGGGGCCTGCTCCGGCTCGGTCTTCCTCGTGTGCTCCACGTGGGCCGGGGCCGGCGTGTCACGGGCGATGCTCTTGATCACCGGAATCTGCTTGGGGCGGGCCGGGCGGTTGTCCTCGCTCTTCAGCGCGTAGGGGTCGGTCGCGACAGGCTGCAGGTCCTCGACGCGCTCAAAGCTCGCCACATTGTCCTCAAGCCGCTCGTCGGTCGCGCGCAGCCGCTCGATGTGGTAATGCGGGGTCTCAAGCGCCGTGTTGGGGATGAGCACCACGGGAATGCGGTTGCGCTGTTCGATCTTCGCGATGTCGGCGCGCTTTTCATTAAGGAGATAAGTGGCCACGTCGACGGGCACCTGGGCGTGGATCGCTCCGGTTCCGTCCTTGGCGGCCTCCTCCTGGATGATGCGCAGCACCTGCAGGGCGCTGCTTTCCGTGTCGCGGATCACGCCGATGCCGTTGCAGCGCGGGCAGGTGATGTGATGGCCTTCGGAGAGGGCCGGGCGCAGCCTCTGGCGCGACAGCTCCATCAGCCCGAAGCGGCTGATCTTCGCCATCTGGACGCGGGCGCGGTCATAGCGCAGGGCCTCCTTGAGGCGCTGCTCGATCGCGCGCTGGTTGCGGGGGTCCTCCATGTCGATGAAATCGATGACGACAAGGCCGCCCAGGTCGCGCAGCCTCATCTGCCGGGCGATTTCGTCGGCGGCCTCGCAGTTGGTGCGGAAGGCGGTCTCCTCGATGTCGGAGCCGCGGGTGGCGCGCGCGGAGTTGACGTCGACCGCAACGAGAGCCTCGGTGTGGTCGATCACGATCGCGCCGCCCGAGGGCAGCGTCACGGTGCGCGAATAGGCGGTTTCAATCTGGTGCTCGATCTGGAAGCGGGAGAACAGCGGGGTTTCCTCGCGGTAGCGCTTCACGCGGTTCACCATGTCGGGCATGACGTAGAGCATGAACTGCCGCACCTGGTCGTAGATTTCGTCCGTGTCGACGAGAATCTCCCCGATGTCGGGCTGAAAGTAGTCGCGCACCGCGCGGATGACGAGGTTGCTCTCCTCGACGATCAGGAACGGGGCGGGGTTCATGCGCTTGAGGTGCTGCCCGTCGACGACCGGCTCGGTGACGTAAGTGGTGGTCGTGCGGCCGTTTTCGGTGCGGGTGAGCTCGTACTGCGGGGTCGCGGCCTCGCAGATCGCGCTCCAGAGCTTGAGCAGGTAGTCAAGGTCCCACTGCAGCTCTTCCACGGAGCGGCCTATGCCGGCCGTGCGGGCGATGACCGACATGCCCTGCGGGAGGTTGAGCTCTTCGATCGCGTGGCGCAGCTCCTGGCGCTCCTCGCCCTCGATCCTGCGCGAGACGCCGCCGCCCCTCGGGTTGTTCGGCATCAGAACGAGGTAGCGGCCGGCCAGCGAAATGAACGTGGTGAGGGCGGCGCCCTTGTTGCCGCGCTCCTCCTTCTCGACCTGGACGATGATTTCCTGGCCTTCCCTCAGCGCCTCCTTGATGGTGCAGTTGTGGACGTCGACGTCCTTGCTGAAGTAGCTGCGGGAAACTTCCTTGAAGGGGAGGAAGCCGTGGCGCTCTTCGCCGTAGTCGACAAAGCAGGCCTCGAGCGAGGGCTCGATGCGGGTGATGATGCCCTTGTAGATGTTGGACTTGTGCTGCTCGTGTCCGACGGTCTCGATGTCGATGTCAACCAGGGTCTGCCCGTCGACGATCGCCACCCGGGTCTCTTCCGAGTGGATGGCGTTGAATAGCATGCGCTTCACTTGAGCACTCCTTGGCGCCACTGTCGCGGGCGCGTCAAGCGTGCGGAAGCCTGCACTGGGATTTTCGGCTGCGGCGGCCTGGCGGCCGCTTTCTCTCAACGCTGCTGAGCAATGCCCGGGTTCTCGCGTCGCCGGCATCCGGAGGCGGACGGGCCCGGTCTGCAGACAGCGCGGCCCCGGGCCCGGGGGAAGGAGTCCTCCGCGCCGCCGTGCAGCTCCGTCATGACAGCAGTTCGAGCGCTATCCACGTTCAGGGTTGATCCAAAAAAACAGCCAAAAAAACAAAACGTGCACGCACCGGCCGTTGCCCGCTTCTTTCTTCGGGGGGCGGGCCGGCTGCGGCACTCCATGCATTCTTTCGCAGTCGGGGGCGTGATGCTCTCGCACGGGCCCGACCGGCTCGTCCGTCCTCCAGCGCGCAGCTTCGCCGTGGCGTCTCGCCGGCGGCATTTCTGGGCGCGAGTACAGGACTTGCCTTAGTCAAAAAACAAATACTTTTTCCACGGCGGCGCCGGCCCGGGCGCGAAAATCGCCATAATGAAAGGCGCATCTTCGCTACGCGGGGGGCGTCACCGCCGCCCGGGGCCTCAGGGGCGCCGGGCTATCTGATCGTCAGGGGACCACAACGGCAGGCCGCGTGTTTTTTGCTGCGCGAAGCGCGGAAAAACGGCAGACCGGCAAGGGTTGCTCGAAACCGGATGGGGCTTAACGGGGGTCCGCACCTGAAAACGACGCCCTATAGTATAGTGGATAACATCTATGTCTGAGCTGAAATCAAGAGAAATTGTGCCGGTGCCCTCCTCGAGGGCCCTCAGCCTCTCGCCCGAGCAGGTGAACTGGGTGGAGATCGGTGAGGATGCCGCGGGGCAGAGAATTGACAATTTCCTGCTGCGGGTCTGCCGCGGGGTGCCGAAAAGTCACGTCTACCGCATCCTGCGCAGCGGCGAGGTGCGGGTGAACCGCAGCCGCTGCAGCGCCGAGCGGCGGCTTGAAAAAGGCGATGTCGTGCGGGTGCCCCCGATGCGGATCGCGCAAAGGCAGGATTCCGGCCCCCGGGCCGCTCCGCTGCCTGACGACACGCTTCCGATTCTTTTCGAAGACCGCGACCTGCTCGTGGTCGACAAGCCTGCGGGGCTCGCCTGCCACGGAGGCAGCGGCATTGCCTTCGGGCTGATCGAGCGGCTGCGGGCGAGCCGCCCGGGCGAGCCCTTCCTCGAGCTCGCCCACCGCCTGGACCGGGACACCTCGGGAGCGATCGTGATCTGCAAGAGCCGCCGCGCGCTGGTGCGCCTGCAGCGGCAGATGCGCGAGGGCGGCGTCGAGAAGCACTACCGGGCGCTTGTGAAGGGCGACTGGCAGAACGAGCGCCAGCACGTGAAGCTGCCGCTGTTCAAGTACGTCACCCGCGAAGGCGAGCGGCGCGTCCGCGTCGACGAGGAAAAGGGAGTTCCCGCCCACTCGATTTTCACGCTGCTGCGCCGCTACGGGCCGGTGAGCTACCTCGACGTCGAGCTGCTCACGGGGCGCACCCACCAGATCCGCGTGCACGCCGCGGCCAGCGGCTTCCCGCTCGTGGGCGACGACAAGTACGGAGACTTCGACTTCAACCGCTCGGTGGAAAAGGGCTCGCTCGGCGTCCCCTTCAGGCGCATGTTCCTGCATGCGGCGAGGCTTTCCTTCGAGCATCCGGTGACCCGCGAGCCGCTCCTGATCGAGGCGCCGCTGCCCGGGGCCTGCCGTAACCTGCTGGACACACTCGATGAACAGAGAAAAAAGGCCGTTTGAACTCTACGTCTTCGACTGGGACGGAACGCTCATGGATACGACGCGTTTCATCGCGTTGTCGATCCAGCAGGCTGCCCGCAGCCTCGGCTATCCCGAGCCCACATTTGCGGTGGCCGAGAGCGTGATCGGCCTCGGGCACGAGGACATGATGCGCCGGGCGGTGCCCGAGTGTCCGGCCTCGGAGTACGAGCGCTTCGCCGCCGAGTACTGGAAGGCCTACATCGGACAGGAGGCGGGGCTGCCCGGGCTGCATCCCGGCATTGAGGCGCTCCTCTCGAACATGAAGCGCGCGGGCCTGTGGCTGGCGGTCGCCACTGGCAAGAGCCGCGGGGGGCTCAACCGCGTCTTCCGCAAGACTGGGGCGGGGCCGCTTTTCGTTGCGACGAAGACGGCGGACGAAACCGCCTCCAAGCCTGCCCCGGACATGCTGATCGAGCTGTCCGAGGAGCTGTGCGTGCCGGCCCCGCGCATGGTGATGGTGGGCGATGCGGTGCACGACCTTGAGATGGCGCGCGCGGCCGGGGTGCCCGCGATCGGGGTCACCTGGGGCGCGGCCCGGCGCGACTCGCTCGAAGCGCTTTCGCCCCGGGCGGTGGTCGATGACGTGCCGCAGCTCGCGCGCGCGATGGGGGTGGAAGACCTGTTGCCCGCCGCCTGAAGCCCGCGGGCAGAAGGGAAGGGGCGCGCTCAGCGCAGCCCCGGAAGCACCTCGAGCCCGGACTGGGCGAGCAGCGTGGTGAGCGCGATGAGCGGCAGCCCGATGAGCGAGGTGGGGTCGTCGGACTTCACCGACTCCATGAGCGCGATCCCCAGGCTTTCGATTTTGGCCGACCCAGCGCAGTCAAAGGGTTTTTCGCGGTCCACGTAGGCTTCGATCGTCTCGCGCGAGAGCGGCCGCATGCGCACCTCGGTGGCCGAAAGCCGCTCGCGCGCCGTGCCGTCGGGCGCGATCACGGCGAGGGCCGTGTAGAAGGTGACGGTGCGGCCCTGCATGGCGAGCAGCTGTTCGACCGCACGCTCCCGGGTGTGGGGCTTGCCGAGCTTTTTCCCGCCCAGGTCCGCGACCTGGTCGGAGCCGATCACGACGGCCCCGGGGTGGCTCTTCGCGACAAAGCGCGCCTTTTCCACGGCGAGCCTCTGCGAGGTCTGCAGCGGGGTTTCGCCATCGAGGGAGCTTTCGTCGATGTCGGAGGCGATCGCCTCGTAGGCGATCCCGAGCCTGTCAAGCAGCTCGCGGCGGTAGCGCGAGCTTGAGGCCAAAATAAGCGGAGGATTCTTTATCATAATGGGCACTTATTGTAACGAACTAGAGGAAACAGGCATGGGAGCGGTCCTGATAGATGTGTTCAGGCTTTCGCAGGACCGGCAGTGCGCCTCCGGTGTGCTCGAGGTCTCTGAGCTGCCGAGGCTCGCCGCCGCTCCGGGGGCGTTTCTGAGCGGGCACCTCGCCTGGAGGGCGCAGGGAACCGAAGGGCGCCGCGGGCTTGCAGGGGCAGTGCTGAGTGTGAAGGGGGAGCTGCACGGGACTTGCTGCCGCTGCGGCGCTCCGATCACGCTGCCCGTGCACCTAGAGACTTCCTTTCTCTTTGCGAAGAGCGAGGCCGAGGCCGACGCCATCCCGCTTTCCGAAGACGGGGATGACGAAATTGTTGTAGGATCTACCCGCTTTGACGCGGCCGCGTGGGTCGAGGAGGAAGTGCTCCTGGCGCTGCCGCTTTTCCCTGCGCACGATGACTGCGAGCCGCCCTCCGGGCCCGGGGAAGAGGATGAGCCCGGCAAAGGGGGCAGCCGCAGTCCCTTTGCCGTTCTCGCGGGGCTGAAGGTCAGGCATTAGGTTTTTTCCGGAAGCCCTTCACAAAATTCCGGAGATTTGTTTATAATGCCCTGTTTTCAACGTGGGGTCTAAAAATGGCTGTACAACAGAATAAAAAATCGACTGCCCGCCGTGGCAATCGTCGTTCGCATGACTTTCTTTCCAATCCGGCTCTCGCCGTCGAGCCGACGACCGGTGAAGTGACTCGCCGTCACCACATCAGCCCGTCGGGCTTCTACCGCGGCAAGAAAGTGGTCGAGACCAAGAAAGACGAGGAATAATGTCCTGCAGCGGCATCGCCGCGTTTTTTTCCGGGTGTGGGCTTGCGGCCTGAGACAGCCTGTGCTGCCTGGGCCCCACGGCCAGAGCTTCTTCCTCTAGCGAAGGAGCATCGGCCTTCCTCTCGGGGAGGGCTGGGACAGGTCCCGGGTTCATGCCGGGCATGAACGCGTCGGTTCCGCAAGAGACATTGAATGCGCAAGCGAAGAAAAGAGGGCTGGTTCATCCAACCCTCTTTTTTTAAGTGTTTTTCATCCCGAGGAGGCTTGCTTCGAGTGACTGGACCAACTCTTTTCAGCCGTATTGCCGGCACCGGCAGCGCCCTGCCCACCAGGCGCGTGACCAACGCCGAACTGGCCGCAGCGCTTGCTGCACGAGGCATCGAAACGAGCGACGAGTGGATACGCACGAGAACCGGGATCGCCGAGCGGTGCATCGTCTCGGAAGGCGAGACGACCCACACGCTCGCCCTCGAGGCCTCCAGAAGCGCGCTGCAGGCCGCCTCCTGCGGCCCGTCGGACATCGACCTCGTGATCGTGGCCACGACCACCCCCGACGAGCTCTTCCCCTCCGAGGCCTGCAGGCTGCAGGCCTCGCTCGGCATACCGCCCTGCGGCTGCTTTGACCTGCAGGCGGTCTGCTCGGGGTTCGTCTACGCGCTCATCACAGCCGATTCGCTGATTCGGAGCGGCGCGGCGCGCCGGGCTCTCGTCGCGGGGGCGGACACCTTCTCGAGGCTGCTCGACTGGGATGACCGCTCGAGCTGCGTGCTCTTCGGCGATGGAGCGGGCGCCGTGGTCCTTGAGGCGAGCGACGAGCCCGGTCTGGTCGCAGGCGTCCTTGTTGCAGACGGCAGCCGCGGAGACATCCTGCGGGTTCCGGGCCGCATCGAAGGCGGCAGGCTCCTTGGCAGCGGCTTCCTCCACATGGAGGGGCGGGCGGTGTTCCGCGAGGCGGTGGAGTCGCTCGAGTCGACCGCCCGGGAGGTGCTCGCCCGGGCGGGGATGAACGCCTCGGACATTGACTGCTACATTCCCCACCAGGCCAACATCCGCATCATGACCCACGTGGCGGCCCGGCTCGGGATTCCACAGGACCGAATGGAAACGGCCGTGACGCACCACGGCAACACGTGCGCGGCCTCCGTTCCGCTCGCGCTCGACGAGGCGGTGAGAAGCGGCCGGCTGCGGCGCGGGCAGACGGCCCTGCTGCAGGGGGTCGGCGCGGGCATGACCTGCGCGGCCTCGCTGCTGCGCTACTGAAGCGGGGCGCCGGGGCCCGTCTCTGTTATATGATTCAGGAACGGCGCGGGGGCAGGCCGCCCGCAGGAGCGGAAAGGCCTCCTCCGGCGCGGCGGTACAGACAAAACTAAAGGAACCATTCATGCGCTTGGCAATACTTTTCCCCGGGCAGGGCTCGCAGAGCGTCGGCATGCTCTCCGGGTTTGCAGGCAACGTTGCCGCGGAGTCGGTCATGCGGCGTGCGGGCGAAGCCCTCGGCGAGGATCTTGTGCGGCTTTGCAGCGAAGGTCCGGCCGACAAGCTCAACCTCACCGTGAACACGCAGCCGGCGCTGCTTGCCGCTTCGGTTGCTTTCTACGAGGCGTACCGCGAGGCCGGCGGCCCCGAGCCCGCCGTCATGGCCGGGCACAGCCTGGGCGAGTACTCGGCGCTTACGGCCGCCGGCTCGCTTGAACTCGAGGAGGCGGTTCCGCTCGTGCGCTTCCGCGCCCGTGCAATGCAGGAGGCGGTGCCGGTGGGCCGCGGCGGCATGGCCGCGATCCTCGGGCTCTCCGACGAGGACGTGCGGGCGGCCTGCGCGGAGGCCTCCGCCGCGGGCGTGGTCGAGCCGGTGAACTTCAACTGCCCCGGCCAGGTCGTGATCGCGGGAATCAGCGAAGCGCTCGAGCGGGCCTGCGAGCTGTGCCGGCAGAAGGGCGCGAAGCGCGCGCTGAGGCTTGCCGTTTCGGCGCCGTTTCACAGCTCACTGCTCAAGCCGGCCCGCGACCGGCTCGCGCAGAGGCTTGAAAGCACCGGGGTGAAGCCCTGCCGCATCCCGGTCTACGCCAATGTGGACGCCCGGCTGCATACGACGCCCGAGGCCATACGCGGGGCGCTCGCGCGCCAGGCCTGCAGCCCGGTGCTGTGGTCCTCGATCATGGCCGAGATGAAGCGGGCGGGCGTCACGCACATGATCGAGTGCGGGCCTGGCCGCGTGCTCTCGGGGCTTGCGCGGCGCTGCGTCCCGGACATCCCCTGCTACAGCGTGAGCAGCGAGGAGACGCTTGAGGCGGCGCTTCGGGCGATCAGCTGAGGCAAAGGCCTGAAAGCACGAGGAGAAACTCTATGGAAAACAGCATTTTTTCTTCTGACTGCCTGTCCGGCCGCGTCGCGCTCGTGACAGGAGCAACCCGGGGCATCGGAGCCGCCACGGCCGACCTGCTTGCGCGCATGGGCGCGGAAGTGATCGGCACTGCCACGAGCGCCGAAGGCGCGGAGAAAATAACGGCCCGCCTTGAGGCCGTTCGCCCCGGCGCGGGCCGCGGCGCGCAGCTTGACGTTAACGACGCAGCCCTGTGCGACGAGCTTGTGGCCGGCATCGTGCGCGACCGCGGGCACCTTGACATTCTCGTGAACAATGCGGGCATCACCCGAGACGGACTGCTCATGCGGATGAAGGACGAGGACTGGGAGCGGGTGATCGTCACCGACCTGTCGTCGGTCTTTCGGCTCTGCCGCGCGGTCTGCCGCCCGATGCTCAGAGCGCGCTTCGGGCGCATCATCAACCTCACCTCGGTGGTGGCCTGCTCGGGCAATGCCGGGCAGACGAACTACGCAGCTGCGAAAGCGGGCCTCATCGGCTTTACCCGCTCGCTCGCGCGCGAGATCGGCAGCCGCGGCGTCACCGCCAACTGCATCGCCCCGGGCTTCATTGACACGGACATGACCCGGGATCTGCCCGAAGAGCACCGCGCCGCGCTGCTCGCGCAGATCCCGCTGGGGCGTCTGGGCCGAACGGATGATGTCGCGCAGTCCGTCGCCTTCCTCGCGAGCCCCGCCGCCGCGTACATTACGGGCGCCGTGATCCCGGTCAACGGTGGCATGTACATGGGATAATTCCGGCGGAATTGGTAAAATGCTTTCGAGTTCTTATATAATCTCAGCCCGATTGAAGTTTTGCTGCAGGGCCGGATTCACGATCCGTCAATTTTTCTCTGCAGAGTAAACATTTGTCCGAATCCGGAGAATTAAATGGAAGATATTGAACAGCGTGTCAAGAAGGTTGTTGCCGAACAGCTGAGCATCAACGAAGCGGACATCAAGAACGAATCCGCCTTCATTGAAGACCTCGGGGCGGACAGCCTCGACACGGTCGAGCTCGTGATGGCCCTGGAAGACGCCTTCGGCATCGAAATCCCTGACAGCGAGCAGGAGAAGCTGCGCACCGTCCAGCAGGCGATCGACTACATCAAGGCCCACCAGAAGAAGGCCTGATGCCTGACTTCCGGTTCCGGCGGCCCTGAAAGGCTCCCGGCCAGCCCGAGAAGAGGAAACCAGGAGCTGACTGGTTTCCTTTTTTTGTCTTGAGTTTTTTTGTTGTGGAGAACAGCACAATATGCGACGCGTAGTGGTCACCGGGCTCGGCATGGTCTGCCCGATCGGAAATACTGTGGAAGAGGCCTGGAAAAATGCCCTGGCAGGCGTCTCCGGCATCGGACGCATCACCCGCTTTGATCCGACCGAGCACGGCTGCCAGATCGCCGGCGAGGTGAAGGAGTTCGACGCCACCCGCTTCATGCCCGCGAAGGACGCGCGCCGCTTTGACCGCTTCGTGCAGCTCGGGGTCGCCGCAGCCACGCAGGCTCTCGAGGACAGCGGCCTGGAGGTGACCGAGGAGAACGCGCCGCGCATCGGGGTTTCGATCGGTTCGGGCATCGGCGGCCTCATCTCGATCGTGGAAAACGGCAACACGCTGCAGGCCCGCGGCCCGAGGCGCGTCTCGCCCTTCCTCATCCCGGGCTGCATCGTGAACTCCTGCTCGGGCGAGTTCTCCATCCTGAAGGGACTGAAGGGCCCCAACGTCGCCATGGTGACCGCCTGCTCGACCGGACTGCACTCGATCGGCGAGTCTGCGGCGATGATCGCCCGGGGAGACGCTGACGCGATGGTGGCCGGCGGCACCGAGGCCGCGGTCTGCCCGGTCGGCATCGCCGGCTTTGACAACATGCATGCCCTGTCGCGCCGCAACGACGAGCCCGAGAGGGCCTCGAGGCCGTTTGACCAGGATCGGAGCGGCTTCGTGATGGGCGAGGGCAGCGGCGTTCTCGTGCTCGAGGAGTACGAGCACGCCCGGGCACGCGGCGCCCGGATCTACTGCGAAATCGCCGGCTACGGGCTTTCGGGCGACGCCTACAACATCACCGCCCCGTCGGTCGACGGTCCGGTGCGCTGCATGCGCATGGCCCTCGAGCACGCGGGGATGAATCCCTCGGACATCGATTACCTCAACGCCCACGGCACCTCGACCCCGATCGGGGACGCCAACGAGTGCCGCGCCGTGCTCGAGGTCTTCGGCGAGGCCGCCCGGCATCTTGTGATGAGCTCCACCAAGTCGATGACGGGGCACCTGCTCGGAGGAGCGGGCGGCATTGAATCGGTCTTCACTGTGCTCGCCATCCGCGACCAGGCGGTTCCCCCGACCATCAACCTGGAGCACCAGGATCCCGCCTGCGCGATTGACTGCTGCCCGAACGAGGCACGGCAGATGCCGGTGCGCGCCGCGATGAAGAACTCCTTCGGCTTCGGCGGGACCAACGCGACCGTCATCTTCCGGCGGCTCGGCTGACGCCCCGCCGCTGCCGAAAGCCTTCCTTTCTGGTCCGGCCGCCGCTTCGGCCGGCCGGGTCCTCCATGATAAAATTCAACGCCTGCCGCGCGAGCCGGGGAGCGCAAGCAAACAGTCCCCGGCGGCCGCGGCGCTTTCGGCCGGACCCCCGGACGCGGACGCCATAAACTTCCATGAACAACATTCGCAATTTTTCGATCATTGCCCACATAGACCACGGGAAATCCACTCTCGCCGACCGCATCATCGAGCGCTGCGGGGGACTTTCCAGCCGCCAGATGGAGGAGCAGGTGCTCGATTCGATGGATCTCGAGCGAGAGCGCGGGATCACGATCAAGGCCCAGACCGCCTCCCTCAAGTACAAGGCGAAGGACGGCTGCGTCTATGAGCTCAACCTGATCGACACCCCCGGGCACGTGGACTTCTCCTACGAAGTGTCGCGCTCGCTGTCGGCCTGCGAGGGGGCGCTGCTTGTGGTCGATGCGACGCAGGGCGTTGAGGCGCAGACGGTGGCGAACTGCTACACCGCCATCGAGCTTGGCGTCGAGGTGATCCCCGTGCTCAACAAGATGGACCTCGCCTCGGCCCGGCCCGACGAGGCCCGCGCCGAAATCGAGGACGTGATCGGCATCGAGGCCGACGACGCGATCCTCTGCTCGGCAAAGACCGGGATGGGGATCGACGAGATCCTCGAGACGGTCGTGCACCGCGTGCCCGCCCCGAAGGGCGACCGCGCAGGCAAGCTCAAGGTCCTCGTGATCGACTCCTGGTACGACAGCTACGTGGGCGTCGTGATGCTCGTGCGGATCAAGGACGGCACGCTGCGGGTGAAGGACAAGATCAGGCTCATGGCCACCGGGGCGACGCACCTGGTCGAGCAGCTCGGCATCTTCAGCCCGAAGTCCACGCCCCGCGACATGCTCCAGGCGGGCGAGGTAGGCTTCATTGTGGCCGGCATCAAGGAGATCAAGGACGCCCGCGTGGGCGACACCGTGACGCTTGCCGCGAATCCGGCCGACGAGCCCCTGCCGGGCTTCATCGAGGTGAAGCCCCAGGTTTTTGCGGGGCTCTACCCGGTCGAGGCCTCGGAGTACGATTCGCTGCGCGACGCGCTCGAGAAGCTGCAGCTCAACGACGCGTCTCTGCACTTCGAACCCGAGGTAAGCCAGGCCCTCGGCTTTGGCTTCCGCGCCGGGTTCCTGGGGCTGCTGCACATGGACATCGTCCAGGAGCGGCTCGAGCGCGAGTACAACCAGAACCTCATCACCACGGCCCCGTCGGTCGTCTATGAGGTGAAGCTCACCAACGGCGAGGTGATCAAGGTCGACAACCCCTCGAAGCTGCCCAGCGTGGACCGCATCGAGGAGATCCGCGAGCCGATCGACACGGTGACGATCTTCGTGCCGAACGAGTACGTGGGCACCGTGATGAAGCTGTGCCAGGAGAAGCGGGGCATTCAGAAGAACCTCGCCTACCATGGCCGCCAGGTCCACCTCACCTATGAGCTGCCGCTTGCGGAGATCGTGCTCGATTTCTTCGACACGCTCAAGTCGATCACCCGCGGCTACGCCTCGATGGACTACGAGTTCCTCGAGTTCCGGGCCAGCGACGTGGTCAAGGTCGACATGCTGATCAACGGCGACCGCGTCGACGCCCTGTCGACCATCATCCACAGGAGCAGCGCGAGGCGGCGCGGCCGCGAGATCGCCGCGAAGCTACGCGAGCTCATCCCGCGGCAGATGTACGATGTGGCCATACAGGCCGCGATCGGCGGGGAGATCATCGCCCGCGAGAACGTGAAGGCCATGCGCAAGAACGTGCTCGCGAAATGCTACGGCGGTGACATCACGCGCAAGAGAAAGCTGCTTGAAAAGCAGAAGGCGGGCAAGAAGCGCATGAAGCAGGTGGGGCACGTCACCATTCCGCAGGAGGCGTTCCTCGCCGTGCTGCAGATGGGCGACGCGAGGAACCAGTAACGCGCCGGGCGGCTTGACGCGCGCTCGAAGGCAGGGAGGCTATGGACTACACGCTGCTCATTGTGGCGGTCACTCTGGCGGCCGGGGTCCTCTGGGGGCTCGACCGCTGGGTGTGGGCGCCCGAGAGGCTCGCGAGCCTCGGGCCGCACGCCAGGCGCCCGCGCTGGCTCGACTACACGGCCGGGCTCTTTCCGATCCTGCTGCTCGTGCTTGCGTTCCGCAGCTTTGTCTTCGAGCCCTTCCGCATTCCCTCCGGATCGATGATGCCCACGCTCGTGCCGGGCGACTTCGTGCTCGTGAACAAGTTCGTCTACGGCCTGCGGCTGCCGCTGCTCAACCTGAAGATCGTGCGGGCGAAGGAGCCCGCGCGCGGCGACGTGATCGTGTTCCGCTATCCGGTCAACCCGCGGCTCGACTACATCAAGCGCGTGGTGGGGGTGCCCGGCGACGAGGTGGTGTATCTTGACAAGAGGCTTGTGATCAACGGCGAGCGCCAGCCCCTGAGCCGTCTGCCCTCTTCGCGGGCGGGCGAGGGCACGAAGGAGAGCTGGCAGCAGCTGCGGCTCGAGAACCTCGACGGCCGGCGCCACCGCATTGTGCTCGATCCGCGTCTGTCGCCCGAAGTGCGCCCGGTGCCGGGGATGAGCGCCGCGCAGGACTGCCGCTACAGCCGCCGCGGCATCGTCTGCCGGGTTCCCGAGGGGCACTACTTCGTCCTCGGCGACAACCGGGATTATTCGCAGGACAGCCGCTACTGGGGCTTTGTCCCGGAAAAGAACATCGTTGGCCGGGCGTTCCTCGTCTGGGCCAATTTCTCGAACATGAAGCGGGTCGGCCGCATTCCCTGACGGGCGGCCCGGAAAGAAGCTGATAAGCAGAGAGGAGCAAGGAATGAACTTTCCACTGATACTGCTGGTGCTCACCGTGGTGACCGGCGTTTTCTGGCTGGGGGACGTCTTCTACTGGAAAAAGAAGCGGCTCGCGGCTGAAAAGGCGGCCCTCGAGCGCTTCGACCTCGAGCATGCCGGCGAGGAGCAGAGCCCGCAGCTGCTGGACGCGCGCAAGACCGCGGGCTACCTCGCGCGCCGCCGCCCCGGCTGGCTCGAGTGGACCGCGGGGCTCTTCCCGGTGATCCTCCTCGTCTTTGTCGTGCGCAGCTTCGTGATTGAGCCGTTTCGCATTCCCTCGGGCTCGATGCTGCCCACCCTCGAGGCCGGGGATTTCATCGTCGTGAACAAGTTCCAGTACGGCGTGCGCTTCCCGGTGCTCAACACGCGGCTCACCCGCGGAGAGAAGCCCAAGGCGGGCGATGTGATTGTCTTTGATCACCCGCTCACCCCGGGCACCGACCTCATCAAGCGCATCGTCGGCACCCCCGGCGACCATGTGGTCTACAGCGGCAAGAAGCTCTTCATCAACGGGCGCGAGCAGCCGCAGAGCGCGGTGGGCGACTATGTCGACCGCGAGCTCATGATCACGCTTTCGGAAAAGAAGGAAAAACTCGAGGGCGTCGAGCACCGGATCGTGCTCGACCCGCGCGCGCCCGACGCCACGAGCCCGATGGGTCCCTCGACCCACCCGGGGGCGATTCACTACACCGATCAGGGCTTTGAGACCACGGTGCCCGAGGGCTGCTACTTTGTGATGGGCGACAACCGGGACAACTCCGACGACGGCCGCTACTGGGGATTCGTGCCCGAGCAGAACATCATCGGCAGGGCTTTCTTTATCTGGCTTAACATAGGGCATATGTCCCGGGTGGGATCTTTTAGGTGAGTGTGTGCGGAAAAGAGCGCGAAATGCTTGAACTGACTGAGTTAGAAAAACGCATCGGCTACGCCTTCAGCAACAAGGCGCTGTTGCAGCGCGCGGTGACGCACCGCAGCTTCAGCGCGGACCACAACGAGCGGCTTGAATTCCTGGGCGACTCGGTGCTCGGCTGCACTATCGGCTACGAGCTTTTCAAAATGGACCAGCACTTCTCCGAAGGCAGGCTCTCGCGGGTGCGCTCGAACCTCGTGTGCGAGAAGGCCCTCGACGAGATCGCCGCCGAGGTGAAAATCAGCGATTTCCTGCGGCTTGGGTCCGGAGAGCTCCGCTCGGGAGGGCTCACGCGTCCCTCGATCATCGCCGACGCCATGGAGGCGGTGTTCGGGGCGGTGTTCCTCGACGGCGGGTTCGAGCAGGCGCAGAAGGTGATCCTGCGGCTCTACCGCGACATTCTCGAGGACCTTCCGGAGCGGATGTCGAAGGATGCGAAGACGAGGCTGCAGGAGCTGCTGCAGGGCAACCACCTGCCGCTGCCCGTCTACCGGGTGCTTAGCGCGGAAGGGCAGGCGAACGCGAAGACCTTCCGCTGCGAATGCTTCATCGAGAAGTTCGCCCTGCGCACGATAGGCGAGGGCACCAAGCGCCAGAGCGCGGAGCAAAACGCGGCGAAGGCGGCGCTCGAGGCGCTGCGCAGCCTGCCGCAGGCCGCTTCGCTTAAGGCCGTGGAGTCCTGAAGGCGAGCAAAAGGGCAGCGCGCCCCGGACGCACAGGGATAAAGGGAGAAGGGACAGTCATGACAGAAGAAAAATCCGCCGAAGCCCCCGGACAGGAGGGCATTGTCCTGCCGCCCGCGAGGAAGGTTCCCGCAGGCTTTCGTTGCGGCTACATCGCGGTGGTGGGCCGGCCCAACGTGGGCAAGAGCACGCTCATCAACCGGCTGGTGGGCGAGAAGGTCTCCATCACGAGCCACAAGCCGCAGACGACCCGGGACCGGGCGCTCGGGGTTCTCACGCGCGAGGACGCGCAGTACATCTTCGTCGACACCCCCGGGTTCCAGAGCCGCTACAAGAGCGGTCTCACGCACTACATGAACAATGTCGTCCGGGGCGTGCTCACCGACGTGAACGTGGTGCTTTTCGTGATCGATGCCTCGGGCTGGAAGGGGGCCGACGAAGAGGTGCTGCGGCTCGTGCCCCGGGAGTGCTCGGTGATCCTCGTGCTCAACAAGACCGACGAGATGAAGAACCGCGACGCGCTCCTGCCGCTCATGGCCCTTTCCATGCAGAAGTTCCCGTTTGCGGCGATCGTCCCGACTTCTGCGAAGAAGGGCACGCAGTGCGAGGAGCTGCTCACGGAAATCCGGCGGCATCTGCCCGAGGACGGGCCCTACTACGACCCCGATCTCTACACGGACAAGAGCTCGCGCTACCTCGCCGCTGAAACGGTGCGCGAGAAGGCCTTCCGGCTGCTAGGCGACGAGCTGCCCTACGGGATCGCAGTGACGATTGACAAGTGGGAAGAGGACGAGCGGCATGCGAACATCGTGGCCACGCTGCTTGTCGAGCGCGAGAGCCACCGCCCGATCGTGATCGGAGAAAAGGGGGCGAAGCTGCGCGAGATTTCGAGGCTTGCACGCGCCGACATCGAGCAGATGCTGGGCAAGCCCACGCACCTTGAGGTCTGGGTGCGCGTGCGCCGGGGCTGGAGCGACGATGCCCGGGCCCTGAAGACCCTGGGCTACAGCTGAGCCAGGAGCAGCCGGGAAAGCCCTGCGCCCGAGCCATGTCTTCCCAGTCCTTTCAGACAATCGGGGGCTTCATCAACCGCGTCAGCCCGGAGCGGGTCTCCGGGCAGCCCGTGTTCGTGCTGCGCACGCGCCCCTGGTCGGAGACGAGCCTGCTGGTCGATCTGCTCTCGCGCGACTTCGGCCGGGTCTCGGTGAGGGCCCGCGGCGCGAAGCGTCCTACGAGCCCCTGGCGCGGCATCCTCGCGGAATTCTGCCCGCTGCAGGCGGCCTGGAGCGGTAGCGGCGCGACCAAGACCCTCACGGGGCTGCGGTGGATGGGCGATTTTGCGCCCGTCGAGGGCGAGGCGCTGCTTGCGGGCTTTTACATCAATGAGCTCGTCATGCGGCTGACCGCGCTCGAGGATCCCCAGGAGGGGCTCTTCGAGGCGTACTGGGGAGCACTTCGCGTGCTCTCGGGGCAGGAGCGCGGGAAGACGGTCGAGCAGGCGCTGCGGCTCTTCGAGATGCGGCTGCTCGAGCTCTCGGGCTACGGGCTGCCCAGAACGTTCGAGGACGGGACCTATGAGCTGCGCGGCGCGGAGCTCGTGCGCGCCGGCGCGGGCAGCGGCCCGCGCTACAGCGCCGCGCTGCTGCGGGAAATCGTACAATGCCACTTCTCGGACCCGGCGATCCTGAAGGCGGCGAAGTCGCTGCTGCGTTCGATCATCGCCGCGGCCGTGGGCGACCGGCCGCTCAATTCGAGGCGGATCCTCTCGGAGCTGCACAGGCTCTGAAGCCTGGCGAGGGGGTTGCGCCCGGACGGGCTTCTCTTTCGGGGCGGCGCGGCCTAACCTGATGCAGCCTGAAACCCAAAAAAACGAGGGGCTCCCCGAAGGGGAGCCGCCACATGCACAACTATGCTAGGACCCGCAGTCATTGACATTGAAGGCACGGCTCTTACCGCAGCCGACCGCCGCCGCATCGCCTCGTCGCTTGCCGGCATGGTGATTCTCTTTACCCGCAACTACGAGAGCCCGGAGCAGCTGCGCGCCCTCTGCGATGAGATCCACGGCGCCAGGCCCGGAATCCTGATCTCGGTTGACCACGAAGGCGGGCGGGTTCAGCGCTTCAGGCGCGGCTTCACGAGGCTGCCCGCCCTTGCGCAGTACGGCCGGATGTACGGGCGCGACCGCGGGGAGGCGCTGCGGGCCTCCTGGGCCCACGGCTATGTGCTCGCCGCGGAGCTGCTCGCCTGCGGCGTGGACTTTTCCTTTGCGCCCGACCTCGACCTCGACTGGGGGCACTCGAAGGTGATCGGCCACCGCTCGTTCTCGCGCGATCCGCAGGCCGTGGCCGAGCTCGCGCTCGCGATGATCTCGGGCATGCGCGAGGCGGGGATGGCCTGCTGCGGGAAGCATTTCCCCGGGCACGGCTGGGCCGGCGCCGACAGCCACAAGGAGCTGCCTGAGGACGAGCGCGACCCGCAGCTCATCGTGCGCGAGGACGCAAGCCCCTACCGGGTCCTCGCCCCGGCGCTCGCTTCGGTGATGACCGCGCACGTCGCCTACCCGGGCATGGACCCGCTGCCTGCCACTTTCTCCAGGCGCTGGCTCTCGGAGGTGCTCCGGGGCCGCTGCGGCTTCGAGGGGCTCGTGTTTTCGGACGACCTCGCGATGGGCGGCGCCCGGGTCGCCGGGGGGATCCTCGAACGGGCCCGCGCCGCCCTGGACGCAGGCTGCGACGCGCTGATTCTCTGCAACGCGCCGCAGCTCTCCGACGAGCTCCTCGCGGGCCTTGACTGGAAGCGCAGCGAGCTCTTTGAGCGGCGCAGCGCACGGCTCAACCCCAGCCGGCTCTGGCCCGGCCGCAGCGCGCTCGAGCGCGATCCTCTTTACGCCCAGTGCCGGAGGCTCGTCCCCGCGACCGATTCCGATCTCGTCGACTGGGTGGAAGAGGCGCGCTGAACACTCCGGCGCGGTTGTGCCACAATGGCCGGCAGCCGGGGACGGCCCCGGGATTTTCCCGCGCCCCGGACTCTGAGGAGTTTCTGGATGATTATTGAGTCTTTGCTGGATACCGATCTCTACAAATTTACGATGATGCAGTGCGTGTTGCACCAGTTCCCCGGGGCCGAGGTGAAGTATCGCTTCAAGTGCCGCACCCCGGGCGTTGACCTGCGGCCTTACGTCTCCGAGATCAACGAGGAGATCGACCACCTGTGCGAGCTGCATTTCAGCGACCAGGAGCTCGCGTACCTCGCCTCGCTGCGGTATATCAGGCGCGACTTCGTCGAATTCCTGAGCCTTTTTCACCTCAAGCGCAAGTACATCCGCGTCTCGCCCTCGAACGACTATCCCTGCGGCATCGACATCTCGATCAAGGGGCCGTGGCTGCACACGATTTTGTTTGAGATCCCGGTGCTCGCGATCGTGAGCGAGACCTACTTCCGCCACCGCGTTCCCGCCGACGGCTTCGAGCTGGGCCGCCGCAGGCTTGCCGAGAAGTGCCGGATGATCCTCGAGGAGCCGGACAACGACAACCTCGTGATCTCGGACTTCGGGGCGAGGCGGCGCTTCTCGCGCGCCTGGCAGGAGGAGGTGATCGAATACTGCATCGAGCATCTCGGGCGCCATTTCTCGGGTACGAGCGACGTGCTCTTCGCCCGCGAGTTCGGGGTGGTGCCCCTCGGAACAATGGCGCACGAGTACCTGCAGGCCTGCCAGGCCCTGGGCCCGAGGCTGCGCGACAGCCAGACCTTTGGCTTCGACATGTGGGCGAAGGAGTACCGCGGCGACCTGGGGATCGCGCTCTCCGATGTCTACGGGCTCAAGCCCTTCCTCAAAGACTTTGACATGTATTTCTGCAAGCTCTTTGACGGCGCGCGGCATGATTCCGGGGATCCCTTCCGCTGGGGCGAGGCGATGATCCGGCACTATGCGGCGAACAAGTGCGATCCGAAGAGCAAGACCCTCATTTTCTCCGACGGGCTGGACATCCCGCGCGTGCTCGCGCTTTACCGGCGGTTCAACCACCGCATCCGCCTGGGCTTCGGAATCGGCACGAACCTCATGAACGACGTGGGTCCCAAGCCGCTCAACATCGTGATCAAGATGATTGAGGCAAACGGCCAGCCGGTAGCCAAGATCTCTGACACGCCCGAAAAGGGCATGTGCGAGGATCCGACCTATCTCGCCTACCTGCGGCAGGTCTTCGGGCTGGACGAGCCGGACACCGCCGCTGCCGAACCCAAAGCCTAGTCCTGCCGCCGCCCGGGGCGGCGGGCCCGTGCAAAAAAACGCCCCGCGCCCGTTCGGTGCGGGGCCGCGGATCCACTACAATAAAAAACATCCGGCCGCTGCGCCGCAGGGCTTCCGACCCTCGGGCAGCGCTGGATCAGCCCTCTTCGGACCGGAGGGGACCGTAAATTAAAAAAAGGATTCGGAAAATGTCTTGTTCCAACCTGCCGGGGCGGGCTCTGGCTGCTGCGGCCGCATTTTTTTCGCCGGCCGCTGCTTTTGCTTCTGAGATGAGCGGCGCGGAGCTCTCGCTCGCCTGGGCCGTTCCGTTCGCCGGGATTCTTCTCTCGATCGCCTTTATTCCACTTTTCGCCGCCAAGTTCTGGCACAACCACTTCGGCAAGGTCTCGCTCGCCTGGGCCGTGCTCACCATTGTGCCGATCAGCATGGTTTTCGGGCTTGAAAACGGCCTGATTGCTCTCAACGAGGCGCTGGTAGGCGACTTCCTGCCCTTCATCCTCTTCGTGGGCACGCTTTTCGTCGTGGCGGGCGGCATCCACATTTCGGGCAACTTCTCGGGCCGGCCTGCGGGCAATCTTGCCTTCCTCGTGGGCGGGGCGGGGCTTGCCAACATCATGGGCACGACCGGCGCGGCGATGCTGCTCATCCGTCCGCTGCTCAAGGCGACCGAGCACCGCAAGTACCGGATGCACACCTTCATCTTCTTCATCTTCATCGTGGCAAACATCGGCGGCTCGCTCACGCCGCTCGGCGACCCGCCGCTCTTCATGGGCTTCCTGCGGGGCGTGGACTTCTTCTGGCCTGCCCAGCACCTGTTCCTGCCGATGGTCTTCACGGTGGGGCTGCTCTCGGTGGTCTACCTGGTGATCGACACGATCTGCTGGAAGAAGGAGCATCCGCGCTCCCTTCCGGTCGAGCCTAAAAAGGAGGCGAACGAGTCGCTGCGGATCTCGGGCGCCGTCAACATCATGCTGCTCGTGATCGTGATCGGCGCGGTGCTGCTCTCCGGGGTCTGGGACTCGGGCTTCAAGGTGCAGTTCCTGGGCGTGACGCTCACCGGGCAGGGGCTGGCGCGCGACGGCATCTTCCTCGCCTGCGCGATTCTCTCCGTCATCCTCACCCCGAAAGTGGTCCGCGAGAAGAACCAGTTCTCCTGGGAGCCGATCCTCGAGGTGGCCAAGCTCTTTGCCGGCATCTTCGTGTGCATGGTGCCCGTGCTTGCGATGCTCAAGGCCGGGCACGACGGAAGCTTCGCGCCGCTCGTCGCGCTTGTGACCAATGCCGACGGAACCTACAACAACTCGGTTTTCTTCTGGCTTACCGGAATGCTCTCTTCGTTCCTGGACAACACGCCGACCTATCTCGCGTTCTTTAACCTCGCCGGCGGCGATCCCACCGTGCTGATGGGCGTGGACGCGAAGACCCTGATGGCGGTTTCCTGCGGCGCGGTCTTCATGGGCGCGAACACCTACATCGGCAATGCCCCGAACTTCATGGTGCACTCGATCGCCTGCAGCCGCGGCGTGAAGATGCCCTCCTTCTTCGGGTATATGGCCTGGAGCATGGGCATCCTCATCCCCACGTTCCTGATTGGGGACTGGCTCTTCCTCATGTAACGGCGTTCCGGCGGCCCTCCGCCTCCTTTCAGGAAAGGAAGGAGGCGGCCGCCTGGCCGGCTCTTCCCGTCCTCTCGCGCCCGATTCCCCAGTCCTGGAATTGGGCGCTTGCCTTTTATGCGCTATATTGATCAGAAATGCGGTCTCAGGCAAACCCGGAGCCCGGCCTGCGAAACGGCCGCCCCGGGCAGCGCCGGGACCAGCCTGAAGACTGGAGAACCTGATGGAAAAACTCATCATTTTCGATACCACGCTCCGTGACGGAGAGCAGAGCCCCGGCGCCACCATGACCGGGGATGAGAAAGTCCGCATCGCCCAGCAGCTCGAGCGGCTCGGCGTCGATGTGATCGAGGCGGGCTTCGCAGCCGCCTCGGTGGGCGACTTTCTTGCCATTCAGAAGATCAGCTCGATTGTGAAGAACTCGACCGTGTGCTCGTTGTCGCGCGCGCTCGAGCGGGACATTGAAAAGGCGGGTACGGCGATCTCGGCGGCGGCCCGCGGGCGCATTCACACCTTCATCGCCACTAGCCCCATTCATATGCAGATGAAGCTGCACATGACGCCCGAGCAGGTGATCGAGAACGCCGTGAAGGCCGTGCGGCTCGCCCGCGAGTACACGGACGACGTGGAGTTCTCGGCCGAGGACGCCTCGCGCAGCGAGCCGGACTTCCTCGCCCGGATCTGCGAGGCGGCGATCGAGGCGGGGGCGACCACGGTGAACCTTCCCGACACCGTGGGCTATGCGATCCCCGAGCAGTTCGGCAGCTTCGTGCGCGATATCCGCACCCGCGTTCCCAACTCCGACAAGGCGGTCTGGTCCGTGCACTGCCACGACGACCTAGGCATGGCCACGGCCAATTCCCTGGCCGGCGTGCACATCGGCGGGGCCCGTCAGCTCGAGTGCACGATCAACGGCCTGGGCGAGCGGGCGGGCAACTGCCCGCTTGAGGAGGCCGTGATGGCGATCTCGACCCGCTCCGACTATTTCCAGCTGCAGTGCGGCATCAACACCAAGGAGCTCGTGCCGACCTCGAAGCTCGTCTCCACGGTGACCGGCTTCCCGGTGCAGCCGAACAAGGCGATCGTGGGGGCGAACGCTTTCGCGCACGCCTCCGGCATCCACCAGGACGGCGTGATCAAGGCCCGCCAGACCTACGAGATCATGCGCGCCGAAGACGTCGGCTGGGCCAAGGACCGCATGGTTCTGGGCAAGCTTTCGGGCCGCAACGCCTTCAAGCAGCGCATCCGCGAGCTCGGCATCCCGGTGACGAGCGAGAACGAGATCAACGAGGCGTTCCTGCGCTTCAAGGATCTCGCCGACCGCAAGAGCGAGATCTACGACGAAGACATCCAGGCCCTCTTTGCTCCCTCGGGCTCGCAGCCGCTGTCGAACTACTACGGCTTCGTGAGCCTCGACCAGCGCTCCGAAACCGGAGAGCGCCCGTACGCCAAGGTTGTGATGACCGAGGGCGGCGGCGAGGTGACGACCGAGGCTTTCGGCAACGGCCCGGTGGACTCCGTCTTCAAGGCGATCGAAGCGCATGTGAAGTCGGGCGCCACGCTCGACCTCTACGCGGTCAACGCGATCACGGGCACCTCGGAGGCTCTGGGCGATGTGGTGGTGCGGCTCTCGCTGGGCGGCCGCATCGTCAACGGCGTGGCCACCGATGCGGACATCATCGCGGCGTCGGCCAAGGCTTACATCGCGGCCCTCAACAAGTTGAAGACCGTGAGCCCGATGAACGCGCAGCTCGCCGAGCAGACGCCCTGAGGGCGCGTCGTGGGGCGCTGCGCCGGCAGCGCCTCCGATTTTGCTATACAATAGCGACTTTCACGATTCAGGTTCCTAACGCCTGAAATCGCCCGTTTATCTTTTTTATGGTTAGAAAAAATGGCTGAAATCAACAAGCAGGACATCATCAAGCAGTACCAGCGCGCTGACCGTGACACGGGATCTCCCGAAGTCCAGGTGGCTCTTCTCACGGCCCGCATCAACGGCCTTTCCGAGCACTTCAAGACTCACGAGAAGGACCATCATTCCCGCCGCGGTCTGCTCATGATGGTTTCCCGCCGCCGCAAGCTGCTCGATTACCTGAAGCGCACCAACGTTGAGAGCTATCGCAAGCTCATTGATTCTCTCAACCTGCGCAAGTAATCCTGCTGTCGCGATGGTTCTAGGCGCTGCGGTCTGTCCGATTTCAAAAGAGTTCGGCCAGACCGCAGTTTTTTGTTTTTTCACAAGGCGCCGTTCGCGGGGATGATGGCTTCGCGTTGCGACATGGAGCCCTTTTTGAAGGCTGAGGAGCTCGATGCCGCAGCGTGCCGTCCACTGATTTTCCCTGGGAAACAGGTTGCCCCTTTACAAGGAAACTCAGAACATGACCATGTTCAACAAGGTCTCCAAGTCCTTCCGCTTTGGCGACAACGACGTCACTATCACGACCGGTGAGATCGCCCGCCAGGCCTCCGGCGCGGCCGTCGTCCAGATGGGCGACACGGTGGTTCTCGCCACGGTCGTTGCCAAAAAGGAAGCGAAAGAGGGCCAGGACTTCTTCCCGCTGACCGTCGACTACGTCGAAAAGGCCTATGCGGCCGGCCGCTTCCCCGGCGGCTTCTTCAAGCGCGAAGGGCGCCCCTCGGAACACGAGACGCTCACTTCCCGCCTGATTGACCGTCCGATCCGCCCGCTTTTCCCCGACGGCTTCTACAACGAAGTCCAGGTGATCTGCACCGTCGTGTCCGCCGATCCTGAAGTCGACCCCGACATTCCCGCCATGCTCGGCGCTTCGGCCGCGCTGTCCATTTCCGGCATCCCCTTCAAGGGGCCGATCGCCGGCTGCCGCGTCGCCTACATCAACGGCGAGTACGTCTGCAACCCGCACGTCTCCCAGATGCCCTCCTCGAAGCTCGATCTCGTCGTGGCCGGCACTGAGCGCGCCGTGCTGATGGTCGAGTCTCAGGCCGACCGCCTGCCCGAGGACGTGATGCTCGGCGCCGTCTCCTTCGGCCACCAGCAGATGCAGGTCGCGATCAATGCGATCAACGAGCTCGTCGAGGAAGCCGGCAAGCCCGCCTGGGACTGGCAGCCTCCCGCGAAGAACGAGGCTCTCATCGCCCGCATCCGCGAGCTCGCCTTTGACGGCCTGAAGGCTGCCTACGACATCCGTCAAAAGCAGCCCCGTTCGGAGAAGATCCGCGAGGTCTACGAGCTGGTGCACGAGACGCTTAAGAAGGACTGCGAAGCGAAGGGCGTGGAGCCCGATTTTGACCAGAACGAGGTCGACGGCATTCTCTTTGACATGGAAGCCCACCTTGTGCGCGACCGCATCCTGCGCGGCGAGCCGCGCATTGACGGCCGCGACACCCGCACGGTCCGCCCGATCGAGATCCGCATGGGCGTGCTGCCGCGCACCCACGGCTCGGCCCTGTTCACCCGCGGCGAGACGCAGTCGCTTGCTCTCACGACGCTGGGCACGAAGCAGGACGAGCAGATCGTCGACGGCCTGACCGCCGAGAGCCGCGATCGCTTCATCTTCCACTACAACATGCCGCCGTTTGCCACCGGAGAGACCGGCCGCATCGGCTCGCCCAAGCGCCGCGAAATCGGCCACGGCAGGCTTGCCAAGCGCGCCCTGACCGCCGTGCTGCCCGACTACGACGACTTCCAGTACACGATCCGCGTGGTTTCGGAAATCTGCGAGTCCAACGGCTCCTCTTCCCAGGCTTCCGTCTGCGGCGGATGCCTGTCGATGATCGACGCGGGCGTGCCTTTGAAGGGACTGGTCGCGGGCGTCGCGATGGGCCTCATCAAGGAAGGCAACAAGTTCGCGATTCTGACCGACATCCTGGGCGATGAGGATCACCTGGGCGACATGGACTTCAAGGTGGCCGGCACCGAGGACGGCGTGACCGCCCTGCAGATGGACATCAAGATCGACGGCATCACCGAGGACATCATGAAGCTCGCCCTCGCGCAGGCTCACGAAGGCCGCATGCACATCCTCGGCCTGATGAAGCAGGCCGTGGGCGACCAGAAGCGCGAGCTTTCCTCCTATGCGCCGCGCATGCTCGTGATCAAGATCAACCCCGAGAAGATCCGCGACGTGATCGGCAAGGGCGGCGCCACGATCCGCGGCCTCGTCGAGGAGACCGGCTGCAAGATCGACGTCGAGGAAGACGGCACGGTGACGATCGCCTCGGCCGACACCGAGAAGGCTCAGGAAGCCAAGCGCCGGATCGAAGAGATCACCGCTGAGGTGGCCGTGGGCCAGATCTACGAGGGCACGGTCACCCGCATCCTCGACTTCGGTGCGATCGTTCAGCTGCTGCCCGGCAAGGACGGGCTGCTGCACATCTCGCAGATCGCCAATGTCCACGTCGACAAGGTGAGCGACTACCTGAAGGAAGGCCAGAAGGTCCGCGTGAAGGTGATCGAGGCCGACGAGAAGGGCCGCGTGCGCCTTTCGATCAAGGCTCTCATCAATGATGAAAAGCGGGCGGCCGCCGAAGGCAGCCCTGACATCCAGCAGGCCTGAGCGGCCGGAGCCTGAAAGGCTTTTCGGATGACGAAGGAGGGGAACTGGCTTCCCCTCCTTTTTTTAGCTAAAATAATAAATCTTTCTCATCGACGGGCAATGGACATGAAGGGTCGCTCTTCTCTGGTTGTCGGCAACTGGAAAATGAACGGCTCCCTCGCCCTGGCTGAAAACTGGGCGAAGGAGTTGGCGGCGCTTTGGCGGCAGGCTGCGCCTGCGGCTGAAGCTGGCCTGTGCGTGCCTTCGGTCTTTCTCGACCGGCTTGTGCGCAGCCTCAGGGCTGAAGGCCTCGAGGCGGTCGAGCCCGGCGCGGAGGACGTGAGCGTGCGCGAGGGCTGCGGCGCCTTCACCGGAGAGGTGAGCGCATCGATGCTCAGGGACGCCGGCGCCAGGCTCTGCATCGTGGGGCACTCCGAACGCAGGACGCTTTTCGGCGAAAGCAACGCCTCGGTGGTTCTCAAGGTGAAGGCTCTGGCCGCCCAGGGGATCCGCCCGATCGTCTGCGTGGGCGAGACCCGCGAGGAGCGTGAGGCGGGCCGGACCTCCGAGGTGATCCTCGCGCAGGTGAGGGCGGTGCTCGAGGGCTGCGGGATTGAGTCGCTATCGGGCGGCGCCTTCGCCTACGAGCCGCTTTGGGCGATCGGCTCAGGGGCCGCGGCCTCGCTCGAGCAAATCGAGCCCGTGCACGCGGCGATTCGCGCTGCGCTTTGCGAGGCGGACGCTGGAGCCTCTGAGAAAGTGAGGGTTTTGTACGGCGGCAGCGTGAAGCCGGCCAATGCGTCGGCCATTCTCGCGCTGCCCCACGTCGACGGGGCGCTCGTGGGGGGCGCTTCGCTCAAGGCTGAAAGTTTTTATGGCATCTGCGCCTGCGGGCGCTGACAACCTTAGGTTTTAAGAGGAAAGACATGTCTCTTCTGATGAGCATTGGGCTGGCTGTCCAGGTGATCGCAGCCGTTGCGCTGGTGATTCTCGTGCTTCTGCAGCACGGCAAGGGCGCGGATCTGGGCGCGGCCTTCGGCTCCGGCGCCTCCGGTTCTCTCTTTGGCGCAGCCGGCTCCGGCACGTTCCTGTCCAAGATGACCTGGATTGTCGCGACGATCTTCTTCCTCGCGACGATTGCGATTACGCTCGGTTCGGGCGCCTTCGCCCGCCATAACCAGCTCGAGCGCCAGGCTGAGGGCGGCGGCGTGCTGGGCACGGTGTCCTCGGTTCCTGCGGATGCCTCGTCTCCGGCTGCTAATTCTAGTAATATCCCTAATACCCCTTCACAAAATCAGATTCCGAGGTAAAATACATAACCTCTGACGCAGATATGAATCTGCTTCAGGATCTTTAAGAATTCATGCGGTCGTGGCGAAATTGGTAGACGCACCACTTTGAGGGGGTGGCGGAGCAATCCATATGAGTTCGACTCTCATCGACCGCACCAGAATTTCAAGCGTCAGCAGACGGTTGAAAGCGAGGGCCGGAAGCGCGAGCGACCGGTGCTTTAAAAGACAGGGGTGTCGCCAAGTTGGTTAAGGCATCGGATTCTGAATCCGATATTCGTAGGTTCGAGTCCTACCACCCCCGCCAGCTGATCTTCCTTCGTCTGCCGCCCGTTTGAAAATCCGTTGAAAGCCTGCAGGTTGAAAATCTGCAGGCTTTTGCTTTATGCGCTTCGGGCGGCTGCGCCGGGAAAAGGGCGCGGAGCGCGCGGCGCCCGGAAGCGCTAGTGCTTCGGAAACGACTCCGGGACAAGCCTGGCCGAGACCCAGAACAGACCGGCGATAAACTGCCCGGAGAGCTTTTCTGCGCTCCATTCGGGCGTCTCCGCCGCATAGATCGCCAGAGGCTTTTCGCCGAAGGCCTGGTCCAGGACGCAGTCCAGCCGCAGGACGGCAGAAGAAAAGAATTCGAGCCTCGCGGCCTTTTCGGCCCTGCAGCGCAGCTCCATCAGGCACGCGTCGCTGCCGTGCGGGCTGATGAGCTGAAGGTTCTCCGTGGAGACTTTCACTTCCGGCAGAGCTTCCCGGCCGAGGCCTGGGTGCTGCGAGAGGAAGTCCTGCAGCGCCTCCTCATAAAAGGGGCCTGAGCTTACGCTGAAGGCTTCCCCCGGGGCGAGCTCGGAGGCCAGGCCGAAGCTCTGGCCCACAGCGACGGCGGAGACTTCGAACTCGCATTTCAGTCCGGGCTCGAGAAAGGCCCCGTCATAGAAGAAATACGGCAGCGCGCAGGTGAACACGGTTTCGCCGAATTTAAGGGCGGCGTCGCCTGAAACGCCGTTTGCGTCAGCATGCACGGCCATGACCTCAGCTTCCGCCCGGGTCCCGGGCAGGGCTGGCGCCGTCGTGAAGAGTTCGAAGTTCTCCTCGCCCGGCCTGCGGCGCAGGTAGAGCGAAAGACCGGGAAGCCCGGCCTTACGGGGCGGGTATTCGAGCGCGGTGAACTCGGTCTTATCGGCTCCCTGGGTGCGCCTCCCGCTGGGCTGCGCCTTCTGGATCGCGTCGGGCAGCACGGACAGCAGCGTGAGCCGGGCTTTGGCCGCGGCGGTGTCGTCGGCGGAGGCCTCCGGCGAGACAAGCCAGCCGAAAGGCTCCGGAAGAGCCACATCGCGGTTAAGTGAACCGTATCGCTCGATATAGTCCGCGTCGGCCAGCGTCATGTGAGCGGCCTCATACGTTTCCATAGCCCTACCCCCCTGCGCGATGAACGATTGGAAAGCCGGGCTGATTCCCGCCTGCCCGGGGAAAGAAAGCCGGCTGAAAGGAGAATAAAGGGAATTTTTCCCGCGGGCAACCCCAGAGGTCTGTTTTGCAAGTGAAAATTGAGCGCGGGCTTTCTCCTCTCAAACCGCTCTTCCTGCTTTTTTCTCCGGAGAAGGGCGGCTTCTTCAGGAAGGCGCTTCAGCCCGGAGAACTCGCAGCGGGAGCGTTTCGAGCGCTCCGGCCGCCTTTTCCCTGGGAGCGGCATCAGCCCTCGGCGATTTTTAAGCCTGACTTCGGGCTTTTAACCGGTTTGTCAAAATTGTCTGCTAACTTTTCTTCACGTTCAGAAGATCCAACGGGAGCAGCCGCAATGTCAGAGTTCGAGCATGAGAGCCGGCAGGAACAGATCGATTTTGAAGATGACGAGGATGATGAGGTGGACGAGGGGGAGGAGATCAGCTGGTTTGATGACGACGACGATGAAGCCGAGGGCGCTGCGTCCTTTGCTTCAATCGGGTGAAAATCGGCACAATTCTTTAATTTTCCTGCGAAGTGCACCGATTCAGCCATCAGGAAAAGCCCTCTGGCCGTCGGGGGCTGCGCTGTGAGATCATATTCACGAAGGCAGAGAAACCACGAGGTCAGTAAACCCTCATCAAGCTGGTTTCCGCCACAAGGCCCGGCCAAGACGCTGCGAGCGTCGCACACTCCCGGGCCTTTTCATTTGCCCTGTTTTCTTAAGCGCTCCGCCTGACTTTAAGGCTCAGAGAACTGTTCACCCTGCTTTAGAAGTTCCTTCAGTTCGTCAGAAGTGGAACTGACATGGAGCTTTTTGTTTGCGGAAGAACGGTGAGCCTCCACCGTGCGTTCGCTGATGCCGAAGCGAGTCGCGATCTGACGGCTGGACAGCCCCTGCGCGACGAGCCCGATGACCTCCCGTTCGCGTTCAGTCAGCAGCGAGAGCCGGTGCCGCGCCGAGGTGCTGTCAGTCACAACAGGGCTTTCTTCAAGGGATTTCCGCACCGCTTTCTCGATGACTGCCAGGAGCCTCGCGCTGTCGACGGGCTTTTGCAGAAAATGTACGGCCCCCTCCTGTATCGCCTGCACCGCCATGTCGATGTCTCCGTGTCCCGAAAGGAAAACGACTGGCAGGGGGCTGTTGCGCCTGATCATCTCATGCTGGAGCTCGATGCCGCTGATGTCAGGCATCTGGACATCCAGAATGAGGCAGCCTGGTACAGACGGGCTGTCGTTTCTGAGAAAGTCTTTGGCGGATTTGTAGCCCGCGCTTTTCCATCCGGCGCATCCCAGCAGGAATGACAGGCCTTTTCTGAGGTCCTGTTCGTCGTCCACAATCCGGATCAGAGCTTTTTCCTGAATGGTCTTGAGTTCGTTCATGAGACTGGGTTCTCCTTTTCCTGGGGCTTTTGATCGCGGCAGGGAAGTTCAAAGCTTGCCTGGAGTCCGCCCGCGCTCCTGCGCTCGAAGACAAGCTTGCTGCCGTAGGCCTCGAGCAGCCCGCGAACAATGGACAGCCCGAATCCCAGTCCCCCGGCTTTCAGGCTGGGACCTGAGGGTCTCAGTATTTTTTGAAAGTCCGCGTCAGTCAGAGCCGGACCGTTGTCGATGACAGTGACCCTGACGCAGTTCCCTTGCCGGCGGGTCAGGATCCGCAGGGTCGGTTTCATGACGGTTTCTGCTGCTTCCCCTGCGTTTTTAAGCAGGTTGAACACCACGCACTCCATTTCCAGCGGATCGACTTTAATCCATACGTCTGCTGCAGCAAGGTCTTTCTGAATAAACGGAGGGCGACTTCGCGAGACCCGGTAATTTTCAATTGTCTGATTCAAGACGGAGGAGAAATGCACCCAGGTGCGCCGGCTGCCGCTTTTGGCAGTCCTTGCGTACTGCCGGGCATGTTCGACAATGTCGTTGGCTTTCTTCGTCTGCCGTTCGATTTCTTCAAGCGGCTCCTTCAGGTGGTCTTCAGGGCCGATCACTCCCTTGCCGAGCAGCAGCTTCAGGCCGTCCAGGTAAAAAGAAATGGTTGCGAGCGGCTGCTTCATTTCGTGAGCGAGCATTCCGGATACCTGTCCGAGCGCTCCCATTTTTTGAAGAGCAGCAAGATGTTCGGAGGCTTCCCTCGCTTTTTCCTGCAGATCATTCTGCCTGGCCATCAGGGCCTGCAGCTGGCTGGTCCGGCGCCTGACGAGGTAGCCCGTCCGCCAGGAATGGAGAATCAGCCCCAGCAGCGACAGCAGCAACAGCGCGAGCGCCGGCCAGTATTCATTCAGAAAGCGCGTCAGGGTCCAGTCTCGCAGATACCTGTACTTGCCGAGCCTCAGGGATCTGTAGAGGTGGTCCACATGCAGATAATCGGTGGCGACTCCCCAGGTGTTTCCATGCTCATCGGGAGGCATGTTCATAATCGCCAGGGCGGCTGTCCGCGCCTCTTCAGGCGTCAGCCGGCCGGTGGCCGTGACAGTCCAGTCAGGATAGAGTTCGGTCGATCGAACGCAGGCTTCGCCCTTCTGCGTTTGAGAGTTGATGATGCGCAGCTTCGAGGCAAGCTCAGGGTGACTTTTGGCCCATGTCTCAAAGTAGCAGAGCCGCGCAAAAGCTGCGTCGGTCTGCCCCTCGGCGACCGAGGCCAGGGCTTCGCCGAGGGCGGCTCCCCCGCCGACGAACTGCATGGATGAAAAGAAATTCTCCCAGTCGGCGTCTATTTTTGCTATTTCCCCCATGGGAACGTGAAAGCCTGTGAATGCAACGGGCGTGTTCGCAATCAGGCTCTTTCCTTTGAGGTCTTTCAGGGTTTGCAGGGAGGAATTCCTGCGGACAAAAATGGCGGCACCTTCGCTGTGATTGGGATCCGGGTAGTTTTTCGTCACGAGAGTTCCCAGGACCCGGGTTCCGTGTTTCTGCTGAAGCCGGAAGGACTGTCCTGCGCTCGTGATGAAGATGTCGATTTTCCCGTCATTGAGGGCATCGTCGAGCCGGCTGACGGGAATTTCGACCATTCGGACGTCGCGGTCACTGAACCCTTTTCTCAGGCTCTCGACGGTGGCCTCAATGATCGTTGCCTTTTCTGTCGGTCGGACGAAATTGACAGTTCCGACGAAAAGAGGCTTCCTTGCGGCTTCACAGGCCGAAGTTGAGAACAGAGCCGCGAAGCCGAGGAAAACGCTGAAAGTGATTTTTAACGATGTCTGTGTCGTCACTTTTTAGGCATTGTGAACTGGAACTGGTGGCACTGGCTGCAGACGAGCTTGTCGGCCTTGTGACCCTGATGGCATTCGCGGCAGTCCAGTTCTCCCAGGTGATTGTCGTGAACATTGTTGGGCTTCATGTCCTTGGTGCGCTCTTTCAGCTTCGAGTAGTCGCCGTGGCAGCTCTGGCATTGCGATGTCTTGACCTTTTTTGCGGGCGGGTTCTCCTTGTGGCAGCCGGAGCACTGCACCCCGGCCTTGACGTGCCGGTCTGCCAGGAAGGGGCCTTCGCCTGCTGCGTAGGAAGGCATCGACAGAGTAAAGGCCAGGGCCGCTGACAGGGCCAAAGCGGAAATTTTGGAAATCATACTTGCAGTCTTACCGGTAGGAAAAGGGTAGGGGATTAAACCGCGCAGAAGCCGATTTAATCCCCGGTGCGGTTCAGTTCAGCCCGTCAGGCTTTTTTGGCCCGGGCAGCGGCGCTGCGGGCGGATTCGCGCCCCCAGATGATCGCCGCGCAGAGCTGGGAGCCGCCGATGTAGTCCTTGTAAAGGAGGCCGCCGATTGCGTTGCCTGCCGCATAAAGGCCAGGGATCGGCCGGCCCTCAGTGTTGAGCACTTCGCCTTTGAGTGAAATCTTCGGGCCGCCGAAAGTGGCCGTCATGCCGCCCTGGAACGGGAAAGCGCGGAACGGGGGCTTGACAAGCAGCCGTGCGCCTTTCAGCGTGTTGGGAGGATTGAGCGTGCCGCCCTTGCCGGCCTTGATCGCGGCGTTGTACTGATCCACCACTTTCACCAGGGTCGCTTCCGGAATGTGGGCGTTTCTCGCGAGTTCGGCGATTGTGTTCCCGGTGTAGATCGGCGCGTGGTTTCTTTGATAACGGTTGATGCGGTCCTGAACCGTCGAAATGTTCGTAACCTGATCATCAATGATGATGAAGGCCCAGTTGTTCGGTATGAGCTTCGGCATGGCTTTGGCGACATACACGTAGGTATTGACCTCGTCGATGAAGCGAGTCCCGTCCTGTTTGACCAGAATGCCGTAATTCACCATGATGGACGGATTGGCGCGCGTCGGGCCGTGAATCGGACCGCCGTGGAATTGATCCATATTGACATACATGGGATTGAAAGGCTCGGTCAGCGTGATGTTCTCGCCCGTGATGCAGGTCGATCCGCGGATCGGCATCCAGGCGACATCTCCGCCCATATAGCGGCAGATGAGCTCCTTGTTGTTATGGAAGCCGCCGGTGCACACGATGACACCGCCTCTGGCTTTGAATGTCACGAGTTCTTCGTCTTCGTCGACCGCCTTCACTCCGGTGGCGTGAAGCACCTCGCTGCGGGTGATTTCAATCACCTTGGTGTTGAAGAAGACGGGGATTCCGAGCGCCTTGACGCGATCGAGCATCTGTTTTGCCAGCTGCGCGCCGTGGGGCTTCAGGGGGCCGTCGACCACATGGCCTCTCTGCAGCATGGGCCAGGATTCCTTTTCGAGCTTGCGGAACTTGATCCCGCACTCGCCGGTCAGCCACTGGACGGCTTCCGCGGATTTTTCAACATACATTTTTGTCAAAGCAGGATCGCCCCGGTCCTGCGAGACTTTCATCATATCGGCGTAGAAGGCGTCAAGAGAATCATTGACGCCTTCCTGTTTTTGAACATAGGTGCCGGCGGCGTTGATGATGCCGCCCGAGAAGATCGTATTGCCCGAGGGGCGCGGCATTTTGTCCAGAATGCAGACCTTGCGCCGGCATTCTTTGCCTCGATTGCGGCTGCCATCCCGGCGCACCCGCACCCGATCACAATCACGTCATAGGTTTCGGTTCTGCCCTTTTCGGCTGCGGAGGCAGCGCCGGAAACGGTCGCGGCGCCAGCAGCGGCGGCACCGACCACGCTCGCCTTAATCAGGCTGCGGCGTGAAATTTCTCTTGTCATAGCTTCTCTCCAGGTTGCGGGCTTTTTATCTCAGGCCCCGTCGATTTCATTTTTCCCGGAGGGGTTCGTACGAACTTTGGCTTAGATCAACTAATCCTTGAGGCTTAATTCATGTGATTGATCATGGGCGCTCCGTCTCTGCCCGAGAGCGAAGCGGCGGGTTCCCGCATCGAAGGGCAGCCCCGCTTAATCGCCGCCGGAGGCAGGCAGTCCGGACAGAAGGCTTTTCTCGCTTGCCCTGAATCTGTTTGAGGCCTCGACGATTTCGGCGTCGAACGAATCGACAGGACGGACCAGAACGCCCTGGCGTGCGAGGCCCGAGCGCTCAAGGGCGCTCAGAATCTCCTTTTTCTTCATGGCCGGCGGCAGCGGGCGGCGGAACTTTTGCAGACACCTGCGCAGCGCGACAGCCGCATTGTCGTAGGCCTCCTGAATCGTGGCGCCAAAGCTCGCAAGCCCGGGAATGTCGGGAAAAGTGACGCGGTACCCCTTGTCGGTCAGCAGGAAAGCTGCAAGATATCTGGGCATTCTTCACACTCCACGCCAAGCATTATGACGTAAGGCATATTACCTAGATGCCGGCCCGATTCATTCGAATGTTACGCATTTTTACCTATGCAAAGTCCGGGAAACATCGCACAGGCCTTTTCTTACCGAACTTAGTCGCGGCTGAGGGCGGATGAAAAACGGCGCCTGGATTCAGGCTCTGACCATCGGTAGTCCGGATTGAGAAGGGACTCATGGGGCCGTTCGCCCTTCCAGCGGATCTCCGCCGCATCGAGCAGCAGGCTGTCGGTCCAGTCAGCCCTGAAGGGGCGCTCGGCCGCCTTTCGGACCGCCTGTTCAAGCGGCCCCCGCGCCCAGAGAAGGACAGGGATGCGGTAGCTTGAGGGAGAAGACGGGGAGTGCCCGACGCGGTTGTCGTAGCGGCCGGTCTCCACGCCGTGGTCCGACAGAAAAAGGCAGAGCGTGCTTCGGTTTCCGGCCCCGTCGCGGACGATCCTGAAGATTCGCGCGAGGACTTCGTCCTGATAGAGCATCGCGCGGTCGTAGTCGTTGAGCTGGCCGCGCACGATCGGCCCGCGGCCGAGCTTTTCCATGGATCTTGAGACGCTGTCGGATCCGCTCCAGGCGTCCTTCAGGCGATCCGGATAGCGCAGGGCGAAGTGCGGGTGGGCTCCGAGCATGTGCACGACAATGAGCTTCCTTGGCGCCGGATCCTGCATGGCGGCCGAAAGCGGCTGCAGGAGCTTCTCGTCCATGGACCGGGTGGAGCGGCCTGAGACGCGGTTGAGGAGGACGGCCTTGTCAGCGTAGTCCTGGTAGAGCTCCTTGATCGCGAGGTCGTCCTGGTTCGAGATCCAGATGATCCGGAAGCCGGCGGCGCGGAAGAAGGCGAAAAGATTGCCGCGGCCCTGCAGCTGCGCCTGGCCGGCAGGAAAGCGAAACATCGATTCGAAGGCGGCGATGGTCTGGGCTGCCGTCGACCAGCTGTCGGCAACGGCGGTGATTTCGCCTTTCTGCACCATGCCGCGCAGCTCCGGGGTCGTGTCGCGCGAGTAGCCGAAAAGGCTCATGTTGTCTCGGGTGAGGCTCTCGCCTATGACCAGAACGATGGTTTTCGGCGCGTCACCCACGTGAGTGATCAGGCTTTGCGAGACGTGGGCAATCTCGGCGTTACGCTCGTCGCTCTGCCGCCAGAAGTCCCGGTAGCTTTCCGCGCAGGCCGCGGCCTTGATCCAGGAGAGCGGCACCATGTGCGACCGCCATGAATGGTTGAAGAGGGTGAGTCCCGCGACGGCAGCGGCGGCCAGGCACAGGGCGGCGCCCGACGGGAGGCCGGGCCTGAAGTCGCCCGGCCGCTGCGGCAAAGAACAGCCCAGAGGAAGGCTGCGCCTCAGGCTCGAAAGAATCAAGGCGGCCTGAATCAGGAAAACCGCAAGTCCCGCGCCTGCCCAGAAAAGGATCTGGGGCTGGGCCGTGGCGAGGTACTCGCGGGCCTCCTGCGGGCTGGTGTTCGCAAGCGCCTGGATGACGAACCCCGAGAAGTAGTCCGACTCGTAGGACGTCATGAGAAAGCCCCGCAGGGCCGAATCAGCGCAGCTCAGCAGGCAGGCCGCAAGAAAAAAAGCTGCGGCGGCCCTGACCCATCCCGGCCTGCGCGGCGACAAGGCGAAAAAAAGCCCGAAGGGTATCAGAAGCGAGGCGAGCTGCGCCGAGCGAGCCGCAGGCAGCGCCGAAAAGGGCAGAAAAAAGCCGGCCGCAAGGCACAGGGCGGCTGCGCTCAGGCGCTGGCGGGAAAGAAGGAATGGGAGCTTTTTCATGCCTTGGGTGCCGGGGTAGGCCAGACGCGGGCCGAAAAAAGCCTGGTGCAGAAAATTGCGCCAGGCTTTGGTTCTTTCTCCTGAAGATCAGGGAAATTACTTCACGCGGTTGGAATACTCGCCGGTGCGGGTATCGATTTCAATCTTGTCGCCGACGTTGATGAAGGCGGGGACCTGCAGCTCGTAGCCGGTGTCCTTCAGCTTGGCGGGCTTCATGACCTTGCCGGAGGTGTCGCCCTTCACGGCGGGCTCGGTGTAGCCGATTTCACGCACGAGCTTGGTCGGCAGCTCAACGGAGATGGGCTGGCCGTTGTAGAACGTAAGCTCGGCGGGCATTTCTTCCTGCAGGTACTTCTTCGCCTCGGTCATGGCCTCTTCGCCGACTTCGTACTGGTTGTAATCGGAGTCCATCCAGACATAGGACGGATCGGCGTAGTAGGAGTAGGTCACGTCCTTGCGCTCGAGGATCAGGTCCTCGAACTTGTCGTCAGCGCGGTACACGGTTTCGGTGATGGCGCCCGTCAGAAGGTTGCGCATCTTCATCTTGACGGTGGAGGCGCCGCGGCCACCCTTGGAGTAAACGGCCTTGACCACAACCATCGGGTCCTTGCCAACCATGAAGACGTTGCCGGCGCGAAGTTCCTGAGCGGTTTTCATAATCTGAGTTCTACCTTTAGAGAAGCCTGGCACTTTCTGGCATTTGCTCGCGAACGGCCGGGCGGGGAAAATTTCAAGCCCATTATTCTAGCTCTTTTTTTATCTGTCTGGCTAGGCTGCGGGAGAGCGATCCGAGACCGGCCAGGCGGGCCGCCCAGCGCCGTCCGCCCGCGGCGAGAGCACCGGAGGCGCTGCGGAATGCCGCCCAGTGGCGGTTTTCCCAGCGGTTTTCATTCCAGGCGAGATTCGCCTCCCGCCAGATCGCCCCGGCGGGCTCGAGAAAGGACGGGGCGATCCGGTCCATGAAGGCGCGCAGCTTCACGATGTGCGCGTTCTCATCCTGCGGATAGATGGTCCAGAGGAAAGGCCTTGCGGAGAGCTGGGCGCGCACGAAGGAGTCTTCGCCGCGGACGATGAGGGCGTCGGCGCACCACAGCAGCCGGTCGAACTTGTCCTGCGCAACTGCGGGCACAGGCCGGAAGGACACCTGGGGAGCCTCCAGCGGGCGCAGCGCCTCGCCCAGCCTGCGGCCGGCCTCGCCGGGAGCGGCGAGAACCTGCAGCGGCCTGGGGTCCGCGGCCAGGGAAGCCGCCAGGGATTCGACCGGAGCGCTCGGGTAGGAGAAGAAAAAGAGGCTGAAGGGGCTGTCCGGATCCGCCCCGAGGCTACGAAGCGCCGCGGCCTTGTCCTGCGGGGAGAAGCGGTCGCGCGCCTCCAGCAGCCCGCGCTCTATCAGCACGCCCCCGGTCTTCTGCGTGAAGCCCGGAAAGAAGAAGGTTTTCGTCGCCTGGAGACGCGGGTGCGGCGAGGGCAGCCCGTGGCAGCCCTCCACCCAGTCTTCGGCCGAGAGGTACTCGAGGTTGAGCCAGGCTGTGGGCCGTCCGGAGGCGATCCGGGCGGCGATCGCCTCCTCAAATGCGTCCGGAAGCCGGCAGCCGAAGGTTTCGACCACAGCGTCGCCGGGGCCGCGCCCGAGGCATTCCTCCCAGCCCCGGACGGTGACGCCCGAGACGGTCTGGCCCGAGCGGCGCGAGGGGACGACGCCGGGCGCGATTCGCGCGAGGGTTGCGAGATCGTCGATATAGAGCGTGATCTTGAAGCCCTCCTCGCTGGAAAGCGCCCGGGCGAGCCTCCAGCACACGCCCGCGTCGCCGAAGTTGTCAATCACGTGGCAGAAAATGTCGCAGCGCAGGGGCCGCTCCTGAGTGTAGCTTTGCATGATTTGTCGCCGCAGCAGCAAGGGGCCGCGTGCTTTAGACTCTGAGGCCTTAAGGGGGAGGGAAAGCGCGTCAGCCGTGCTTTTCGGCCTTCCCCCACCAAGGAGACCTCATGCCCAAGGGAACGCCCCCCGCCGATTTCGATTACGCGCTTATTTTAAGAAATCTGCCCTCGCTGCCGGGGGTGTACCGCTACTTCGATGCCGCAGGGCACTGCCTTTACGTCGGCAAGGCCAGGGACCTGAAGAAGCGCGTCTCAAGCTATTTCCAGAAATCGGACCTGTCGCCGCGCATCGCGCTCATGATCTCCCAGGTCGAGAAGCTTGAGACCACCGTCACCCGGTCCGAGGCCGAGGCGCTGCTGCTCGAGCACAACCTGATCAAGTCCCTCAAGCCCAAGTACAACATCGTCTTCCGCGACGACAAGACCTACCCGTATCTCAGGATCGGCTCGGAGGCCTACCCGCGGATCAGCTTCTACCGCGGGGGCGTGGACCGCAGGAGCACGTATTTCGGCCCGTTCCCGAACAGCGGCGCGGTGCGCCAGTCGATCGCGGTGCTGCAGAAGGTGTTCCAGCTGCGCACCTGCGAGGAGACCAATTTCCGCAACCGCTCGAGGCCTTGCCTGCTCGGCCAGATCGGCCGCTGCTCGGCGCCGTGCGTGGGAGCGGTGAGCGAGGAGGAGTACGCGCAGGACGTGCGCCGGGCGAAGCGCTTCCTTTCGGGCGACGGCGGAGAGCTCATGTCGGAGCTTGAATCACAGATGGCTGCGGCGGCCTCCGAGCTGCGGTTCGAGGACGCGGCGAGGCTCCGCGACAAGCTTGCCGCGCTCTCGACCGTGCTCGAGGGGCAGACGATCGAGACCACGGGGGGCGACGTCGACGCCGACATCATCGCGGTCGCCGTCGACAGAGGCAGGGCCTGCGTGAACCTGGCCATGGTGCGCGGAGGGCGGCACCTGGGCGACAGGGCTTTTTTCCCGAGCCACGAGAAGGAGGCCGCGCCCGAGGATGCCCCGGATATCCTCGAGGCCTTCGTGTCTCACCACTACGAGGGGCTGCCGGTCCCGACCGTGGTCGTGACTGCGGACGCGAGGGACCCCGCGGCGCTCTCTGAGCTGCTCTCCGAGATCGCCGGCCGGCGGGTTCCCGTGGTGGGCGAGCCCCAGGGCGCCCGGCGCCGCTGGCTCGAGATGGCCCAGGCTGGCGCGAAAATCGCCCTCGAGAGCCACATCGCGGTCGAGCTGGGCGAGAAGTCGAGGCTGCAGGAGCTCGTCGACGCGCTGGGGATCCGGCCCGAGAGCGGGCGGCTCGAGGACTTCCGCGCGGAGTGCTTCGACATCAGCCACACGGCGGGCGAGGCCACCATCGCCTCCTGCGTGGTGTTCAGAAACTTCAGGATGGACTCCTCCGAGTATCGGCGCTTCAACATCGACGATGTGACGCCCGGCGATGACTATGCGGCGATGAAGGAAGTGATCACGCGCCGCTACAGCGCGGTGGCCAGGGGCCGCTCCCCGATGCCTACGGTGGTCTTCATCGACGGCGGGCGCGGGCAGGTCGAGATGGCCCGGGAGGTTTTCGATTCCCTGGGGCTGGACACTTCCCACATCGTGGGCGTTGCCAAGGGCGAGGGCCGCAAGGTGGGGCTCGAGACCCTCGTCTTTCCCCGCGACCAGCACCGCGAGCCCCTGGTGCTCGGGCCGCAGTCGCCCGCACTCATGCTCGTGGCCGAAATCCGCGACGAGGCCCACCGGTTCGCCATCACCGGCATGCGGGCGCGGCGCGCGAAGCCCCGCAGCCGCAGCCGCCTCGAAGACTTCGAGGGCGTGGGGCCGAAGCGCCGGGCGAGGCTGCTCGCGCGATTCGGCGGCATGAAGGGCCTGCGCAACGCCTCCGTCGAGGAAATCGAGTCTGTCGAGGGCATCTCCAAAACGCTCGCCGAAAAGATCTACCTGCAGCTGCACGGCGAGGCCTCGGCATGAAATTCACTGCTCAGGCGGACGAATTCGTCCTCAGCACGCATTACAATCGGGAACGTCTTCGTTATTTTTTTCTTCGCCCCGCGCCCTGACTGCGGGGCTGCGGTGCCGTTATGTCTGAAGTACAGAATTCCTCGACAGCCCGGTCACGGAGCCGGCTCAATGTGCCGATGGCGCTCACGTGGACCCGCGTCGCGCTGATCCCGTTCGTGATCGGGGTCTTTTATCTCGGCTGCCTCAGCCCGCACGCGCAGAACGTGATCGCCTGCGTGATCTTCTGCATTGCGGCTGTCACCGACGCCCTGGACGGCTTCATCGCGAGGCACTTCAACCTCACCACCCCGATGGGCGCCTTCCTGGACTCTGTGGCCGACAAGTTGCTCGTGTGCGCGGCGGTGATCGCGCTGCTCGCGCTGCGCCGCATCGACATGCTGGTCGCCCTCATCATCGTGGGGCGCGAGATCGCCGTGACGGGGCTGCGCGAATGGATGGCCAAGGTCGGAGCCTCCTCCCACGTGAAGGTGAACTGGTACGGCAAGGTGAAGGCGATCGCGCAGATGGTCGCCATCCCGATGCTGCTCTGGCACGATCCCCTCTGGGGGCTCAACATTTCTCTGATCGGGACCTGGCTCATCTGGATCGCCGTGATCCTCACGCTCTACTCGATGTGCGTTTACACGAAGGCTGCGATCCCCTTCCTGTACCCGGATGAAAAGCTGAAGAACCAGGATCGCTGAAGCGCTTTCCTGCGCACGAAAAAGCCGCCCCGGAGGGCGGCTTTTTTCACTCCCGGCCGGGCCGGGGGGATCAGGACAGGCCCACAATCTGCCCGTCCTTCACATCGATCTTGAAGGCGTTGGGAACTTTGGGAAGGCCCGGCATTCTCAGGATGGAGCCGGTCGTGATCACGACAAAGCCCGCTCCTGCGTTGAGGATCATGCGCTCCACGGGGATGGTGAAGCCCTTCGGGGCGCCCAGCAGCTTCGGATCGTGCGACAGCGACAGCGGAGTCTTCGCGATGCAGATCGGCAGCCGCCCGAAGCCGAGCGACTCGATCTGCTTCAGATCCTTCACCGCCTTGGGCGAGAGGCTGAAGTCCTTCGCGCCGTAGCAGCGCGTGATGACCGCCTGGAGCTTGTCGAGGATCGGGGCGTCCTCCTCGTAGGCGAAATTGATCGGACGGGGATCGCCCTCGCAGGCTTCGACCACCTGCCGCGCGAGTTCCTCGGTTCCGGCGCCTCCGCGGGCGAACCCGTCGGAAACGGCGAAGCGCGCGCCAAGCTCCTCGCAGCGCCTGCGGATCACCTCGATCTCAGCCTCGTCGTCGTTGGCGAAGTGGTTGAGGGCCACGACGACGTTCGGGCCGAAGCCCTGCATGTTGCGCACGTGGTGGTCGAGGTTGCACAGGCCTTTTTTGAGCGCCTCGAGGTTGGGCTGGCCGATGTCGGCCAGCGGGACGCCGCCGTGCCAGTGCAGGGCGCGGGTGCTTGTCACGATCACCGTGGCGTTCGGGCGCAGGCCGGCCGAGCGGCACTTGATGTCGAAGAATTTTTCTCCGCCCAGCTCTGAACCGAAGCCCGCCTCCGTGATGGCGTAGTCGCCGATCGTGAGGGCGGCCTTGGTGGCGGCCACCGAGTTGCAGCCGTGGGCGATGTTCGCAAACGGCCCGCCGTGGATGAACGCAGGGCCGCCTTCGATCGTCTGCACGAGGTTCGGCTTCACCGCCTCGAGCAGCAGCGCCATCAGCGCCCCGGTGCAGCCGATTTCCTTGACGGTGAGCGCCGAGCCGTCGCGCTTTGTGGCGACCACCATCCGGTCGATGCGCGCACGCAGGTCCTCCTCGTCCTTGGCGAGGCAGAACACCGCCATCAGTTCCGAGGCCACCGTGATGTCAAAGCCCGTCTCGGCGGGCACGCCGTTGGCGGAGCCGCCCAGGCCCGTCACGATGAAGCGCAGCTGCCGGTCGTTCACATCGAGCACGCGCTTCCAGGTCACTTCCTTGATGTCGTGCTCGCCGCGGAAGCGGCAGTTGTCGATGATGGCCGCGAGCAGGTTGTTCGCAGCGGTGATCGCGTGGAAGTCGCCGGTGAAGTGCAGGTTGATCGACTCCATCGGCAGCACCTGGGAATAGCCGCCGCCGGCGGCGCCGCCCTTCATGCCGAAGCACGGGCCGAGCGAGGGCTCGCGAAGCGCGAGGCAGGACTTTTTGCCGATCCTGCGCAGTCCCTGGGCGAGTGCGATCGAGGTCGTCGTTTTGCCCGAGCCCGCGGGCATGCCGGAGGTGGCCGTCACAAGGATGAGCTTGCCGTGGGGCTTGCGCTCCGGGGAGAGCTTGACCTTCGCCTTGTCGCGGCCGTAGGGCTCGAACTCCTCGTCAGAGAGCCCGATTTCGTGGGCGAGCTGCTCGATTGGCTTCAGCTTGGTCGCATGGGCGATTTCAATGTCAGACAGCATAGGGGTCTCCTGATTAATTCCAAATGGACAGAAAAACAAAAGAACTCAAAACACTTCATCTGATCATGGGCTTCGTGTTTCCCCAAAGAGCGGCAGGCTTCGCGCGGCGGGGCGCGGGAAAAGGAAAAAGGCAAAGCCCGTGGGCGGGAGCGCGCAGACACCTCCCCCCGGCAATCCCTCTATTTTGACAGAATCGGAGCCCGGGGCTCGGCGCCAGAAGGGGTAGCCGGCTTCGTCACGAAGAAGTAGAGAGGGGAGCTTTGGTGGTATCAAAAAGGCAAGCAGATGACTTTTTCTTCCTCGTTAAAGGCGGGAAGGGGCCTTTATAATGCCTCTCCACACAGCAAGGGCGGGCCCGAGCCGGTGCGTCTCCGCCCATGAACCCCTTTCCTAGGAGCAATGAATGAAGGTTCTGGTTGCAGTTAAAAGAGTGGTCGACTACAACGTGAAGGTTCACGCGCTGGCCGACGGCAGCGGTTTGGACGTTGACGGCAAGCCCGCGGTCCGGCGCTCCCTCAATCCCTTTGATGAGATCGCCGTCGAGGCTTCCGTGCACCTGAAGGAGACGGGCGCGGCCGATGAGGTGGTCGCGGTGAGCGTGGGCGAGGCGAAGGCCGTGGACACCCTCCGCGTGGCGCTGGCCATGGGAGCCGACCGCGGCATTCTCGTTCATACCGACGCGAAGACCGAGCCGCTGGGCGTCGCTCGGCTTCTCAAGGCTGTCGTGGACCGGGAGAAGCCCGACCTCGTCGCCGTGGGCAAGCAGGCGATCGATGACGACGCGGGTCAGACGGGCGCCATGCTGGCCGCCCTGATGGATGCGCCTTTCGGAGCGAACGCGAACAGCGTCGAGCTCAAGGACGGCGCGCTTTATGTCTCCTCCCAGACCGTGGACGGGACCGAGCTGAGGAAGCTGTCGCTGCCGGCGGTGTTCGCGGCCGACCTGCGGCTCGCAGAGCCCCGCTACGTGACGCTGCCGAGCATGATGAAGGCGCGCAGGAAGCCCGTGGAGACGATCGAGGCGGAGACGTTCGGGGCCGATTTCGCCCCGCAGCTGAAAATCACCCGCTACGACGCGCCGCCCGCGCGCAAGGCCGGCGTGATGGTGGGCAGCGTCGCCGAGCTCGTCGAGAAACTGCGTTGCGAGGCGAAGGTCCTTTAACTTTTTATCAGGCTGAAGACAAAATGACGATTCTGGTAGTAGCTGATTTTGAAGAGGGCAGCCTGAAGGCTTCCACGGCCAGCGCGGTGGCGGCCGCCTCTCTGGCGGGCGGTCCCGTGACCCTGCTCGTGGCCGGGCACGGCGCCGAAGGGGCCGGCCCCGAGGCTTCGAAACTGCACGGCGTGGAGCGCGTGCTCGCCGTCGAGACGCCCGAGCATCCGTCGCCCGAGACGATTGCGGCCCAGGTGCTGGCCAACTGCGGAGGCTGCAGCCACATTTTCTTTGCGATGAGCTTCCTGAACCGCGCGGCGATGCCCCGCGTTGCGGCAAAGCTCGGCGTCTCGCCGCTGAGCGAAGTCTCAGCCGTGCTTGGGCCGCACACCTTCCGCCGCGCGATCTATGCGGGCGGCGTGATCACCACGGTGCAGTGCCCGGAAGGGGCCGTCGTGGTGGCCACCGTGCGCACCACCTCCTTTGAGCCCGCCGCGGCGGACGGGGCCGCAGCCGTTGCGCCGGGAGCGGCGGCGCCAGCCTTCGAGGGCAGCGTTTTCGTCACCTCGGACGTGAAAAAGAGCGACAGGCCCGAGCTTCTCACCGCCAAGCGCGTCGTGGCCGGCGGCCAGGGCCTCGAGGATGCTGCGGGATTCCAGGCCCTGGACCGGCTCGCCGCCAAGCTTGGCGCCGCGGTGGGCGCCACCCGCGTGGCCGTCGACGCGGGGCTCGCTCCGAACGAGTGGCAGGTGGGGCAGACCGGCAAGATCGTGGCCCCCGATCTCTACATGGCCTTCGGCATTTCCGGGGCGCTGCAGCACCTCGCGGGCATGATGGGCTCCAAGGTGATCGTGGCCGTCAACAAGGATCCGGAGGCGCCGATCTTCGAGGTGTGCGACTACGGCCTCGTGGCCGATGCGAAGGAGTCAGTCGCCGAGCTTCTGAAGGCGCTTTGACGCGGAGGGGCCATGGGACTTTCCGAAACGCTGGGAATCCGCATCATGCCCGGAGACGATCCGCAGGAGATGCGCGGCGAGCTCGAGGTGACGGAGGGCTGCTGCCAGCCCTACGGGTACTGCGCGGGCGGCGCGATGCTCTCCATCGAGGAGACGCTCGCCGGGCGAGGATCGGCCGCGCTTCTCGAACCGGGGCTGATACCGATGGGCGTGCAGGTGAGCGCGAGCCATGTGAAGGCCGTGCCGCTGGGCGGACGCATCCACGCGGTGGCTAGGCTCCTGAGCCGCGGCCGCAGGCTGCACGTCTGGAACGTGGATCTCTTCGACGAGGCGGGCAGCCTCGTCTCGACGGCCCGGGTGACCAACGCCATCACGCATCTGCGCGGCGAGCGCCGGGCAAAAGCTGAGGAACAAAATGTCTGACATTGAATGGAAGCCGATCAAATCGTATTCCGACATCCGCTTCGAGCTCTACGAGGGCATCGCGAAGATTACGATCAACCGTCCGCAGGTGAGGAACGCCTTCACGCCGGTCACCGTGGCGGAGATGAGCGAGGCCTTCCGGATCTGCCGCGAGCGCGCCGACATCGCCGTCGTGGTGCTCACGGGCGAAGGCGACAAGGCCTTCTGCTCGGGCGGCGACATGCACTTCAAGGGGCGCGGGGGCTACGTGGGGCCCGACGGAGTGCCGAGGCTCAATGTTCTTGACGTGCAGAAGCAGATCCGCTGCCTGCCCAAGCCCGTGATCGCGATGGTCAACGGCTATGCGATCGGCGGCGGAAACGTGCTCGCCACGGTCTGCGATCTCACGATTGCTTCGGAAAACGCGATCTTCGGCCAGACCGGCCCGAAGGTGGGCAGCTTCGACGCGGGTCTAGGAGCCTCGTACCTTGCCTCGATCGTCGGGCAGAAGAAGGCGCGCGAGATCTGGTTCCTCTGCCGCCAGTATTCGGCCGCCGAGGCGCTGGAGATGGGGCTTGTGAACAAGGTGGTGCCTTTCGAAGAGCTCGAGGCGACCACCGTTGAGTGGGCGCGACGCATGCAGCAGTACAGCCCGCTCGCGCTGAGGTTCCTTAAGTTCGGCCTCAACGCCGAGCTTGACGGTCAGCTGGGGCTGCAGCAGTTCGCGGGCGACATGACGATGCTCTACTACATGACCGACGAGGCCCAGGAGGGCGGGAAGGCGTTCCTCGAAAAGCGGGCTCCGGATTTTTCCAAGTCTCCGAGGCTGCCTTGAGCGCTCCCGGGGAGAAGGCAGCCTCGGAGCTGCCGCAGCGGCTCTGGCTGAACGGCCGTGTGCTTGAGGGGCGGAAGGATTTCGAGCGCGCGCTCGAAAACGCCTCCGAGCAGGAGCGGCCGGTGCTGGAGTTCGGCCTAAGGTGGTGCTCCGATGAGCCCGAGATGGTGCTGCATACCTCGGGCTCGACCGGCCGCCCGAAGGAGATCCGCGCGAAAAAGATCTGCATGGCCGCCAGCGCGCGCATGACCGTGCGCAGACTCGGGCTGCGGGCGGGCGACACCGCGCTGCTGTGCCTGCCGATGGATTACATCGCGGGCCAGATGGTGGTTGTGCGCTCGATGCTCGCTGGTCTCAGGCTCGTTGCCCGCCGTCCGAGCCGCAGGCCTTTCGAGGACCTTGCCCGCGCGCCCGACTTCGCCGCGCTCGTGCCCCTGCAGGTGCTCTCGACCCTTGAGCACGAGGCTGAGCGCTCGCTGCTGGCCGCCACCCGCGAGGTTCTGATCGGAGGCGCGGCGGTCGACCGGGCGCTTGCCGCCCGGCTCGCGTCTTTTCCGAACCGGCTCTGGTCGTCCTACGGCATGACCGAAACGCTCTCGCACATCGCGCTGCGGCCGCTTTCGGGGCCGCGCGCCGGAGTTTGGTATGAGCCTCTCGAGGGCGTGCGCGTTTCCTCCTCGCCCCGCGGCACGCTCGCGGTGAGCGCGCCCGCGGTCGGCGTGTCCTTAATCGAGACCAACGATCTGGTCGTCTTCGAGCCGGGAAGCGACCGCTTCCGGGTGCTCGGGCGAACCGACAATGTGATCGACTCGGGCGGCATCAAAGTGCCCGCCGAGGCGCTTGAGGAGCTGATTGGAACGGTGCTCGAGAGCCCCTTCGCGATCGCCCCGCTGCCCGACCCCGAGCTCGGGAACTCGGTCGCCATCGTGGTGGAGGGGACGCCGGATCTCCCGCTGCCGGACTTCCGGGCGCTGCTGCGCGGCGCGGGGCTCTCGCCCTACTGGAAGCCCCGGAGCGCCGTCTTCGTGGAGAGGCTTCCGCGCACCCGCACCGGCAAGCTCGACCGGACCGCGCTCCGGGAGGCTGCCCGAAGCGCCCCGGGCCGCTTCCGCAGGGCGCTCTAGCGTGTTTCGGTCGCGCAGTTGCGGTGGAAAACGAATTGCAATAAAATCACACCTTTCCGACCTCGACCCCGAGGCAGGGGATCAAGTCGGACCTTTTTTTCCTGCCGGCGCCGGGCTCAGGTCCCGGCTGCGGCTTTGTTTTGTCAATTTACGAGGTAAATAGCATGGTTGTTATCCGTCTGGCTCGCGGCGGCTCCAAGAAGCGTCCGTTCTATAACGTTGTTGTCACTGACTCCCGCAAGCGTCGCGACAGCCACTACATTGAGCGCGTCGGCTTCTACAACCCGGTCGCCGCCGGTGCCGACGTTCGTCTTCACTTCGAAGAAGACCGCGTTAACTTCTGGGTTTCCAAGGGCGCCCAGATGAGCGACACCGTCGCCCGTCTGTTCAAGAACCGTGCCGCCCTCTCCGCCCCCGAAACGGCCGAGCAGAAGGCTGCCGTGGCCGCGAAGAACGCTGCCAAGAAGGCTGCCGCCCAGGCCGCCGCCGACGCGAAGGCCGCTGAAGAGGCAGCCCCCGCCGCCTGATTGTTCAGGCGCTGAAGCCGCGCGGCTTCGGGGCGGAATTGCCTTCGCGCCCCGCTGCAGGCCGCGTCGTTTCATACATCGGTCCTTTTTTCCGTACGTCCGGGCTTTGCGGCGTGCTACGTGTCTCGCCGCTGCGAGCGCTTAACCCGGTATCTAGGCGTAGGGAGGAAAGGGCCTCTTTTTTTGCCCGGAGCTTTTAAGCAAGACGATGACAAAATGGATCGAGATGGGCCGCACTGCGGGCCCTTACGGCGTGAAAGGCTGGATCAGGATTTCGCCCGCGGGCGAAGGAGATCTGCTGCTGGGCTCCAGGGCATGGGCCTTCCGGCCCGCCGCCGGAGGCGATCCCCGGCCCCTGGAGCTCGAGGGGGCGAGGGCGCACGGGGGGATGATCATCGCGAAGTGGAAGGGCTGCGACTCGCCCGAGGCGGCCCGGCTCTGGCGCGGCACGATACTGCTCGATCGCAGCGCCTTCCCGAAGCTGCCTGAGGGCGAATGGTGGGCCGCGGACCTTGAGGGCTGCGAAGTCGTGAACCGGGCGGGCGACAGGCTCGGGACCGTCACGGGGCTTGGCAGCAACGGCGCGCAGGACATCCTTCAGGTGAAGGGCGCCTCGCACGGCTACCTCATCCCCATGGTCCCCGCGTACCTGCTCGCAGTGGAGCCTGAAAAAAAGCTCATCACGGTCGACTGGGATCCGGACTGGTTCTGAGGGAGCCGAGAAAAGGGAGGCAAGCCATGCGCTTTGACGTCGTCACGCTTTTTCCTGAAATGTTCGCAGCGGTCTCCGAGTGCGGCATCACTTCCCGCGCCATGAAGCGCGGGCTCTGGCAGCTCGGGCTGTGGAATCCGCGCGATCAGACGCATGATCCGCACCGCACGGTCGACGACCGGCCTTTCGGGGGCGGCCCGGGCATGGTGCTCATGGCCGAGCCGCTCGCGCTCACCCTTGAGGCGATCCGCGCTTCGGGCAACGCGGGCCGGGTGGTGTCCTTCGCGCCCGGCGGCAGGCCTCTGGCGGACGCCGACATCGCGCGCTTTGCGCGCGAGGACGCCCCCCTGGTGCTCGTGTGCGGGCGCTACGAGGGCATCGACCAGAGGTTCCTCGACGAGTTCGTCGACGAGCAGTTCTGCATCGGGGACTTTGTGCTCTCCGGCGGGGAGCTGCCCGCCCTGTGCCTGATCGACGCCGTCGTGCGGCGTCTGCCCGGCGCAATCAAGGAGCTGTCGGCCGAGGACGAGTCCTTCGCGACGGGGCTGCTCGACGAGCCGCACTATACAAGGCCAGAACTCTGGCGCGGGCATCCCGTGCCAGAGGTGCTTCTTTCGGGCAACCACGCGGTGGTTGAGCGCTGGAACCGCGACCGGGCGCTTGAGGCGACTTGCGCAGTGAGGCCTGATTTGATTAAAATTGCGCGTTCCTGCGGAAAACTTTCGCGGGAAGACGAAAGGACGCTGCGGGCGATCGCCCGGGCGGCCAGGGAAAAGGCCGACGCCTCGAAAGAGGCGTGAGCCTTCTGATTTTCAAATCCATCCTACGGCGGCACTCATAAATTTTTTCCAAACGCCGCTCGTGATGGCACCGGAGTTTTTAAAGTGGCAAACATTATCGAAGTTCTCGAGCAGGAAGAAATCGCCCGCCTCAACAAGACCATCCCGGCGTTCGCCGCCGGCGACACCGTGGCCGTTGCCGTGAACATCAAGGACGGCGACCACACCCGCGTCCAGGTCTATGAAGGCGTCGTGATCGCCAAGCGCAACCGCGGCCTCAATTCTTCCTTCACGGTCCGCAAGATTTCGTCGGGCGAAGGCGTGGAGCGCACGTTCCAGACCTACTCCCCGGCTCTCGCCACGATCACCGTGAAGCGCCACGGCGACGTCCGCCGCGCGAAGCTCTACTACCTGCGCAGCCGCGCCGGCAAGACCGCCCGCATCCGCGAGCGCCTCGTCCGCAAGGATGCCGCGAAGGCCGCCGAGTAAGCGCCTGTTCGGGAAAAAGCGCGGGGCCTGCGGGCCCGCGCGCGAAGCAGTACACTTTGGAGAATCCGCCGGAGCTCAGCCGCACCGGCGGATTTTTTCAGACCTGAGGGAGCTCAGAAAGACAGGAAAGGAGCTGAAGGCGATGATGACCGATGATGAGAAGCTGCGGGAAACGAGGCTGGGCGGCGAGCCCGTGTTTGAGGGCAGGCTGCTGCACGTGTTCCGCGACCGGGTCCGGCTGCCCGACGGACGGGAGTCGACCCGGGAGTATATCCGGCACCCCGGCGCTTCAGCCGTCGTGCTGCTGCGCGGCGGCGAGGTGCTGCTTGAGCGGCAGTGGCGCTATCCGCTGGGCCGCGCGTTCTGGGAGGTCCCCGCAGGCAAGCTCGAGCCCGGCGAGGAGCCCCTGAGCTGCGCCCGCCGAGAGCTCGCCGAGGAGACGGGCTACGAGGCCGAGGGCTGGGCGAGCCTGGGCTCCATGTGCCCCGGGATCGGCTACTCGAACGAGGTGATTCACCTCTTTCTCGCGCGGGCGGCCTCGGGCGGCGAGCGCCACCTTGACGCCGGAGAGTTCCTCGACCTCTTCTGGGTGCCGTTTGAAGAGGCCGTCGCGCGGGCGGCCTCGGGCGACATCGACGACTCGAAGACGATCGCGGCCCTCTTCCGCGCGGAAAAGTACCTCGAAAGGAACCCCCGGGAAGGGCGGTGAGAAAAAAAGGGGGATTCCCCGGTCCCCTTGAGAGGCTGAATTCGAGGATAATGGGCAAGTGAGCGTCCGGATCCTTGCCATCTCCGGTCCCATTTTTTTACAGCCCATGGCTGGGCCAAACAAAACGATTACGGCAAATGTCACAAACAATCCTACAAAGCGTTCCGGTCGGCCAGAAGGTCGGCATTGCGTTCTCCGGCGGTCTCGACACGAGCTGCGCCCTTCACTGGATGAAGAAGAAGGGGGCTCTGCCCTACGCCTACACGGCCAACCTCGGCCAGCCTGACGAAAAGGATTACGAGGCGATCCCCAAGCGCGCCATGGAGTACGGCGCCGAGAAGGCCCGCCTTATTGACTGCCGGCCCCAGCTTGTGTCCGAGGGCATCGCCGCCATTCAGGCGAACGCCTTCCACATCTCCACGGGCGGAGCGATCTACTACAACACCACCCCGCTCGGGCGCGCGGTGACCGGAACGATGCTCGTGAACGCCATGCGCGAGGACGGCGTGAACATCTGGGGCGATGGCTCCACCTACAAGGGCAACGACATCGAGCGCTTCTACCGCTACGGGCTCATCGCCAACCCGAACCTCAAGATCTACAAGCCGTGGCTTGACACCGCCTTCATTTCCGAGCTGGGCGGGCGCGCCGAGATGAGCGCCTTCCTGCAGTCCGAAGGGTTTAACTACAGGATGTCCGCCGAGAAGGCCTATTCGACCGACTCCAACATGCTCGGCGCCACGCACGAGGCGAAGGATCTCGAGCACCTGAGCACCTCGATGAAGATCGTCGAGCCGATCATGGGCGTCGCCTTCTGGGACCCCGAGGTCGTGATCAAGCCCGAGGAAGTGACGGTCACCTTTGAGGAAGGCCGCCCGGTCGCCCTGAACGGCACCGAGTTCACCGACCTCGTGAAGCTCATGTACGAGGCCAACCGCATCGGCGGCCGCCACGGCCTCGGCATGTCCGACCAGATCGAGAACCGCATCATCGAGGCGAAGTCCCGCGGCGTCTACGAGGCCCCGGGCATGGCGCTGCTGCACATCGCCTACGATCGCCTCGTCACCGGCATCCACAACGAGGACACGATCGAGCAGTACCGCATCAACGGCATCAAGCTCGGCCGCCTGCTCTATCAGGGCCGCTGGTTCGACAGCCAGGCGATCATGCTGCGCGAGTCCGCCCAGCGCTGGGTGGCCCGCGCGATCACCGGCGAGGTGACCCTCGAGCTGCGCCGCGGCAACGACTACACGATTCTTGACACCCGCAGCCCCAACCTCACCTACGAGCCCGAGCGGCTCACGATGGAGAAGGGCGACTCGATGTTCACGGCCGTCGACCGCATCGGGCAGCTTACGATGCGTAACCTCGACATCGTCGATACCCGCCAGAAGCTTGGCATTTATGCGAAGCAGGGACTGCTCACCGGCGGCGCCGGCACCATGGCCCCGATGATCTCGATGGAGCTCAAGGCCGACAAGAAGTAAGCGGCGGCCGCTTCGTCCGCAGAAAAGCCGGGGAGCTGTTCCCCGGCTGCTTCGCCCTCGCGCAGATGCTGCTGTGGAGGGCGTTTTGTTTGATTGCAAAATGACAGAAAGAACGCCTTATCAGGTCTCGCGCCGGCAGGTCGAGCCCTACTCCTCGCACGAGCAGGGCGACTCCTCCTACAACCACTGCTCCACGAAGGTGAGGGTCTCGGTGCTCGGGACCGCCATCGCACTTACCCTGGGCTTCTCCGCGATCGAGCTGACGGTGGGCCTCATCGGCAATTCGCTCGCCCTCGTGGGCGACGCGGGCCACATGGTGACCGACTCCATGTCGCTGCTTTTCGCGCTGATTGCCAACATCTTTTCGAGGAAAGGCGCCGACGAGGACCACTCCTTCGGGCACGGGCGGCTCGAGGCGCTCGCCGCTTTCGTGAACGGGCTGCTCATGGCGGCCGTGATCTGCTGGATTCTCCGAGAGGCGGTGGGCCGCATCCTCACTCCGGAGCCCGTCTCGGGCGGCTCGGTCATGCTGGTGGCCGCAATCGGCCTCGCGGTGAACATGGGGGTGGCCTGGTCGCTCTCCCGGGACAGGAAGAACATGAACACGCGGGCCGCGCTCGTGCACGTGCTGGGAGACCTGCTCGGGTCGCTTGCCGCGATCAGCGCGGGCTTCATCATCTGGATGGGCGGCCCCACGATCGTCGACCCGCTGCTGTCGCTGTTTGTCGCTGTGCTTCTCGTGAAGGCGACCTACGGAGTGCTGCGCGAATCGACCCGGGTGCTGCTTGACGCCGTCCCTGAGGGAATCGAGTACGAGGCGGTGGGCGACACGATCGCCGCGGTTCCGGGCGTGCGCGCCGTGCACGACCTCCATGTCTGGACGATGGCGCCCGGACATGCGGCCGTGCAGGCGCACGTGCACGTAAGCGGCCCCGCCGAGTGGCCCGGGGTGCTCGAGGGGGTGAGGCTGGCGCTTTTCAAGCGCTTCGGAATCGACCACGTCACGATCCAGCCCGAATGGGACGCCGGGCAGAAGCGCTGACGGGGCTGCTGCGCCTCCGCGGCCTGCCCTCCTTTATAATTCTCTCTTTACAGTCCAACCTACTTTTGAGATCACGATGACCAAATTCGTATTTGTGACAGGCGGTGTGGTTTCCTCGCTCGGCAAGGGCATTGCGGCGGCTTCGCTTGCCGCCATCCTCGAGTCGAGGGGACTCAAGGTGACGATGATCAAGCTCGACCCGTACATCAACGTTGACCCGGGCACGATGTCTCCCTTCCAGCACGGCGAGGTCTTCGTGACGGAGGACGGCGCCGAGACGGACCTGGACCTCGGGCACTACGAGCGCTTCATCTCGGCGAAGATGCACAAGCCCAACAACTTCACGACCGGCCAGATCTACGAGTCGGTGCTACGCAAGGAGCGCCACGGCGAGTATCTCGGCAAGACCGTGCAGGTGATTCCGCACATCACCAACGAAATTCAGGAGTTCATCCTCAAGGGCGTGCGCAGCGCCTGGGACGGTCATCCCGACGTGGCCGTGATTGAAATCGGCGGCACGGTGGGCGACATCGAGTCGCTGCCTTTCGTCGAGGCGATCCGCCAGCTCTCCTTCCGCGTGGGCCGCAACAATACCTGCTTCATGCACCTCACGCTGTGCCCGTGGATCGCGAGCGCGGGCGAGCTCAAGACCAAGCCCACGCAGCACTCCGTGCAGAAGCTGCGCGAGGAGGGCGTCTATCCCGACGTGCTGCTGTGCCGCGCCGACCGCCCGATTCCGGAATCCGAGCGCGCGAAGATCTCGCTTTTCTCCAACGTCCCGATGGATCACGTGATCTCGGTCTACGATGCGAAAACGATCTACGAGGTGCCGCTTATCCTGCACCGCCAGCACCTGGACGACATTGTCTGCGCGAAGCTCGGCATCGAGGCGAAGCCCGCTGACCTCTCGCGCTGGGAGAACATCGTCAAGCACTTCATGGATCCGCAGGGCGGCTCGGTCACGATCGCAATGGTGGGCAAGTACGTCGACTACGCTGACTCCTACAAGTCCCTCAACGAGGCGCTCATCCACGCGGGCATCGCCACCGACACCCGCGTGAAGGTGAAGTACATTGATGCGGGTGACATCGAGACCCACGGCACGGACTGCCTCAAGGGAGTCGACGCGATCCTCGTGCCGGGCGGCTTCGGTAAGCGCGGCGTCGAGGGCATGATTCAGGCGATCGAGTACGCCCGCAAGAACAAGATCCCGTTCCTCGGGATCTGCCTGGGGATGCAGTGCGCGGTGATCGAGTTCGCGCGCCACGTCTGCGGCCTGGGCGGCGCGAACTCCACCGAGTTCGACATCGATACGCCGCATCCCGTGGTCTCGCTCATCACCGAGTGGCACGACCGCTCCGGCGAGGTGATCCACCGCGACGAGGCCTCGGACCTGGGAGGCACGATGCGGCTGGGCCGCCAGGAGTGCCCGGTGAAGGACGGCACGCTCGCGCACAGCATCTACGGCGACCACGTGGCCGAGCGCCACCGCCACCGCTACGAGGTGAACAACTCCTACGTCGCGCAGTTTGAGGAAAAGGGCATGGTGATCTCCGCGCGCACTCCGAAGGACCGCCTGCCGGAGATGATGGAGCTGCGCGATCACCCGTTCTTTGTCGGCGTGCAGTTCCACCCTGAATTCACGTCCAACCCGCGCGAGGGCCACCCGCTGTTCAAGGCCTATGTGAAGGCGGCGATCGCGCAGCGCGACCGCAAGGCCGCAGCGGAAAAGGCCAAGGCATGAAGCTCTGCGGATTTGAGGTTGGACTGGATCGGCCGATCTTCCTGATCGCCGGCCCCTGCGTGATCGAAAGCCGGGAGCTCTGCATCGAGGTCGCCGGGCGGCTCAAGGAGATCTGCGCCGGGCTTTCGATTCCCTACATCTTCAAGGCGAGCTTCGACAAGGCGAACCGCACCTCCGCGAAAAGTTTCCGCGGCATCGGCATGCAGGCCGGGCTGAAGGTGCTCGAGGACGTGCGCCGCGAGGTGGGCGTGCCAGTCCTCACCGACGTGCACACGGAGGCCGAGGTTCCGGAAGTGGCCGCCGTGGTCGACGTGCTGCAGACGCCGGCTTTCCTGTGCCGCCAGACCGACTTCATCCGCGCCTGCGCGAAGTCCGGCCGTCCCGTGAACATCAAGAAGGGGCAGTTCCTCGCCCCGCAGGACATGGTGAACGTGGTCGAGAAGGCGCGGCTTGCCGCCCGCGAGGCGGGACTCTCCGAAGACCGCTTCCTCGTGTGCGAGCGGGGTGCGAGCTTCGGCTACGGCAACCTCGTCTCGGACATGCGCTCGCTTGCCATCATGCGGGGCACGGGCTGCCCGGTGGTCTTTGACGCGACGCACTCCGTGCAGCTGCCGGGAGGCAACGGCTCGAGCTCCGGCGGACAGCGCGAGTTCGTGCCCGTGCTCGCCCGCGCCGCCGTGGCCGCCGGCGTCTCGGGGCTTTTCATGGAAACGCACCCGAATCCCGAGCGGGCCCTCTCCGACGGCCCGAACAACGTGCCGCTTGACCGGATGAAGGAGCTGCTTGAAACGCTGGTCGCAATCGACCGGACGGTGAAGCGTCCGGGCGTGTTTATCGAGCGCACTTTCTGAAGAATGACCGCAGGCCGGGCTCCGCGCCCGGCCTCACTGACACACAAAGCAAAGGAAAAAAGATGAGTTCAATCGTTGATGTTGTCGGCCGTGAAATTCTCGACTCCCGCGGCAATCCCACCGTGGAGTGCGACGTGTGGCTCGAGTCCGGCGTCATGGGCCGCGCGGCCGTTCCCTCGGGAGCCTCCACGGGAGTGCGCGAGGCGATCGAGCTGCGCGACAAGGACCCGAAGCGCTTCGGCGGCAAGGGCGTCACGAAGGCCGTGAGCCACGTAAACGAGGAACTCGCCAATGCGGTGCTCGGGCTCGAGGCCTCCGACCAGTCCTACATTGACAGCAGGATGATCGAGCTCGACGGCACGGACAACAAGAGCCGCCTCGGCGCGAATGCGATCCTCGCCGTGTCCATGGCGGTCGCCCGGGCCGCGGCCGAAGAGACGGGGCTGCCGCTTTTCCGCTACTTCGGGGGCGCGGGCGCGGTGACGATGCCGGTGCCGATGATGAACGTGATCAACGGCGGGGCGCACGCGAACAACAACCTCGATCTACAGGAGTTCATGATCATCCCCTACGGCGCCCCGACTTTCTGCGAGGCCGTGCGCTATGGCGCGGAGACCTTCCACGCGCTCAAGTCCGTGATCAACGGGCTCGGGATGAGCACCGCCGTGGGCGATGAGGGCGGCTTCGCCCCGGCCATGAAGAGCCACGAGGAGGCGATCGAGCTCATCGTGCGCGCGATTGAAAAGGCGGGATTCCGTCCCGGCGAGGACATCGGCATCGGGCTCGACTGCGCGAGCAGCGAGTTCTACGACGAGAAGAAGAACCTCTACACGCTCACCAAGCAGGGCGTCACCTACAGCGCCGAGCAGTGGATCGAGGTGCTCGAGGGCTGGGTGAAGAAGTATCCGGTGGTCACAATTGAGGACGGCATGGCCGAAGGCGACTGGGAAGGCTGGGCAAAGCTCACCCGGGCGCTGGGCGACCGCGTCCAGCTGGTGGGCGACGACCTGTTCGTCACCAACCCGAAGATCCTCGCCGAGGGCATTGAGCGCGGCGTTGCGAACTCGATTCTCATCAAGATCAACCAGATCGGCACACTTTCGGAAACCTTCGAGGCGATCCGCATGGCGCACCGCGCGGGCTACACCGCCGTGGTTTCGCACCGCTCCGGGGAGACCGAGGACTCGACGATCGCCGACATCGCCGTCGGCATGAACGCGGGCCAGATCAAGACCGGCTCGATGTCGCGCTCCGACCGCATGGCGAAGTACAACCAGCTGCTGCGCATCGAGGAGCGCCTGGGCGAGGCCGCTCAGTATCCTGGCCGCCGCGCCTTCGCGCATCTGCGCTGATGCCCGCCGGCGAAGGAATTTCAAGACCTTAGGACTGGAGCGGCTTCTGTCTTATGGAACGCTGGCGATACTGGCTCGCACTCGTGATCTGGGCTCTTGCGATCCTGATTCAGTGGCCGCTGTGGTTCGGCAAGGGCGGCTGGCTCAGGGTTTCGAAGCTCGAGCAGAGGCTGGTCGACACCCAGCAGCAGATCGAGCGCGAGAAGACCTCCAATGAGGCTCTTTACGCCGAGGTGATGTCGCTGCGCCAGGGCACCGACGCCATCGAGGAGCGCGCCCGCCGCGAGCTCTACATGGTGCGCGGCAACGAGGTGCTCTTCCGGGTGAAGAACTCGCCCGAGGAAGAGGCGCGGCTCGCCCAGGAGGAGGCGCGGCGCGCCGCCGACGAGGTGAAGGCCGAAAGCCGAGCTCTTGAAAAGTCGAAGGAAGGCGGGGCCGACATGGGCGATGACAGCGAGGGCGCGGCCGAAGAGATCCGCGAGGGCGAGGCTCCCCGCGCGAAGGCCGACCCGCGGAAGTCCGAAAAGAAAAGCGCCCAGGGGCAGGCCCAGAAGCGCTGATCTGCCGCCGGGCGCCGGCCTGGCCGTGCGCGCGTTGTACCGAAGCAGGAGGCCTTTTTCCGGCACTCCTGCTTTTTTTCTCCTTCAGTTGATCGAACCTGTGGCTTTCGCGGCCCGCTCTTCGAAGAGCGCCTGCACGTCAATCGAATCGAAGCTGTAGGTCTTTCCGCAGAATTCGCACGTGACGTCGATTGAGCCTTTTTCGGCGAGCAGCTCGAGGGCCTGCTTCTCGCCCAGCGCCCGGATCATGCCGCCCACGCGGTCGCGCGAGCAGCCGCATTCAAATCGGGGCGACCGGGGCTTGGCCAGCGAGGGGTTCTCCTGCCAGAAAAGCCTCCTCAGCAGTTCCCGGGGCTCGAGCCTGAGCAGCTCGTCGGCCGTGACCGTTTCGGCGAGCTTCTGCACGCGGTTCCAGTCCTCCGGATCGTAGTCGGGCGCCTCGCCGCGGCCGCCCTCGTCCGCCACCTTCTGCAGCATCAGGCCCGAGGCGGCCGTCGCGTCGGCCGACAGCCACAGCCGGGTCTCGATCTGCTCGGAGTGCGTCATGTAGGCGGCGAGGGCCTCGGCAACGCTGGAGGTCGAAGCGATGTCGACGATGCCCTGGTAGCTTTCGGCGCGCCGGGCGGGATCGGGCTGCACGAGCGTAATCGCGCAGCGCCCTCCACCCGCCGCGTTGACGAGTTCGCGCATTCCCGCACCTTCCGGCACCGGGACGTCCTCGCGCAGCCTCGCGACGGCGCGAAGCCCCAGATCGGGCTTCACCTCCACCATCGCGAGCCGCACCGGGCCGTCGCCCATGATCTGCAGCAGCACGGAGCCGGGGAAAGTGATCGAAGAGGCGAACATCGCCGCCGCGGCCGTCATTTCGCCGAGCAGCTTCTGCACGGGGGCGGGGTACGCCCTGCGCTCAAGGATCGTCTGCCAGGACTCCTGCAGCCGCACGGCGCTGCCGCGGGCGTTGGCCCTGGGAAAATAGAAATGCTCCAGAGTGTCGAACATGGTGCTCCAGTCCGGGGCGGCCGCGCGCCGCGGCGTCCCGATGAGGGTTAGGCGAGGGGCGGCGGACAGGGGTCGGGCCGCCCATCGGAGAAAAAGATCTCTATTTTAGGATTCCAGGGCTCCCTCCGTGCGGCGCGGCCGCGTTTCCCGCATTCTTGTCATGTCGCGGCGGCTCCTGAAGGCCGCGCAATGACCTAACATTGTGACCTGTTCGGTTTTTATTGTTTCGAAAGCGGAGCGCCGCGCCCTCCCTCTTTAGCCCATGAAGATCGACCTGCACACCCATTCAAACGCCTCGGACGGAGGGCTTTCCCCCTCGCAGCTCGTCACCCTTGCCCAGAGCTGCGGCGTCGGGCTGCTTGCGCTCACGGACCACGACACCGTGAACGGCCTTGAGGAGGCCGAGGCCGCGGCCGCGAAGGCAGGCATCACTTTCGTGCCGGGCATCGAGGTCTCGACGCTCTGGCGCGGGATCACCATCCATGTGGTGGGGCTCGGCATCAGGCACCGCGACGGCGTGATGCGCAGGATTTTCGAAAGCGTGGGCGAAAAGCGCATCAGGCGGGGCGTGGAAATAGGGCGGCGCTTTGAGGCCCTGGGCTATCCCGGCGCCTACGAGGGGGCGCTGCGCTACAGCTCGAGCCCGGAGTCTCTCGGGCGGGTGCACTTCGCGCGCTGGCTCGTGCGCGAGGGGATCGTGCGCAACCAGCAGGAGGCCTTCGACCGGTTCCTGCGCGACGACGGCCCGGCCTTCGTGCAGGCCGTCTGGCCGAGCATCGCTCGCGCGGTCGAGGTGATCGGCTCCTGCGGGGGCATCGCCGTGCTCGCCCATCCCGGGCGCTACCGCTGCAGGCCGGGCAAGTCCCTCGAGGAGCTGCTCGCCGACTTCAGGGCCGCGGGCGGGCGCGCGATCGAGGTGAGCTCCGGCAGCCAGTCGGCGGAATCCGATCGGCTGCTCGCCGCGATCGCCCGCGAGGAAGGCTACTGGGCGAGCCTCGGATCGGATTTCCACAACCTCGGCGGATCGCGTCCAAGGCCGGGCGGGGAAAGGCCTCTGCCCGAAGGGCTGGAGCCTGTATGGAAGCACATCCCGGGGCTGCCTGCGCTCGACTGGGACCGGGCGTGAGCGGCCTGCAGGGCCCACGCTCCGCCCCGCCTCCTGCTAGACTTCGTGCACTATGAACATCAATGCCATTGTCCAGCTCATCACCGTCTGCGCGATTCCGCTCATCTTCGCCATCACCATGCACGAAGCTGCCCACGGCTACGTCGCGCGCAGGTTCGGCGATGCGACCGCGTGGGCCATGGGCCGCGTGACTCTCAATCCCGTCAAGCACATCGACCCCTTCGGCACGATCATCCTGCCCGCACTGATGCTGGCCGCCTCGGCCGCGGCCGGAGGCCCGGGCTTTCTCTTCGGATGGGCCAAGCCCGTTCCGGTCAATTTCAGCGCGCTGCGCAACCCCAAGCGCGACATGATCTGGGTGGCGCTTGCCGGACCGCTGTGCAACCTCTGCCAGGCGATCCTCTGGGGCATTGTGCTCAAACTGCTGCTTGTCGCAGGCGTGCAGGAGGAGTTCTTCCTCCGCATGGCGGTCTGGGGCGTGAACATCAACATCTTCCTGATGGCCTTCAATCTGATCCCGATCCCGCCGCTTGACGGCGGACGCGTCGCCGTGGGGGTTCTGCCCTGGAGCATCGGCCGCTACATCGACCGCCTCGAGCCTTACGGGATGTGGATCGTGATCGCGCTGTGCTTTATCGGCGGGGCGAGCTTCCTGGTCGAGCCGCTTGTCCGGTTCGGGCAGGCCGTGGTCTCGCTTTTTGCGGGGATCTGAGCGATGCCGGCGGCCAGACAAGGCACCGAGCCCCGTCTGTCGGCCTGGGTGGAGAGGTTTCTGGCGCTTGCGCCGCGCTCGGGCGCGCGGGTGCTCGACCTCGCCTGCGGCCTCGGCAGGCACAGCCTGTACGCCTCGGTGCTGGGTTTTCGGGTGCTTGCGGCCGACCGCGAGCCCGATTTCGGCGTGATGTCGATCGGCATTCCTGCGATCGAGTTCCGGCGCACGGACCTGGAGTCGCAGCCTTGGCCGTTCGGAGAGGAGAAGTTCGCGGCCGTGATAGTCACGAATTACCTCCACCGTCCTCTGTTTCCTCGGATCGCCGGGGCGCTCGAAGAGGGCGGTCTGCTGATCTGCGAGACCTTCACCGCTCCGCAGGCCGAAGCTTTCGGCAGGCCCTCCAATCCCCTGCACTGGCTGCGCAGCGGCGAGCTGCTCGGGCTCGTGCGCCCGCTTTCGGTCGTTGCCTACGAGGAGGGCCGCACCGAGCGCGGCCGCTTCGTGCAGCGCATCTGCGCGGCAAAACCCTCGCCGGAACGGGGCGCGCAGCGCTTCGAGCTCGGGGCGCGCTGAGTTCCCGGTGCCTGCGGCTTTTGCTCTAAAATGAACTGAATTTTTGTTTCCAGACCGCGCCGGAAAACCTGCCGCGGCTTTGTTTAACCTAACTGGGCTGTCAAATGATTAAAGGTTCAATGATCGCCATCGTCACCCCGATGCGGGAGGATGGTTCGATTGACTACGACTCTTACCAGAAGCTGATCGACTGGCAGGTCCGCGAAGGCGCCGACGCCATCGTCTCGATGGGCACATCGGGCGAGAGCCCCACGGTTTCCTTCCAGGAGCACACCGACGTGGTGAAGGCGGCCGTGGAGGCCGTGGGCGGGCGGGTTCCTGTGGTGGCCGGCACCGGCGCGAACAGCACCGTCGAAGCGGTCAGGCTCACGCAGGAGGCCCGCGCGGTCGGAGCGGATTATTCGCTGCAGGTGGTGCCCTACTACAACAAGCCCACTCAGGAGGGCCTCTTCAGGCACTTCAGCACGGTGGCGAAGGAAGGCGGGTTGCCGGTGATCCTCTACAACGTGCCGAGCCGCACCGGCCGCGACATGACCAACGAAACAGTGCTGCGGCTGGCCGAGGTGCCCGGGATCGCGGGGCTCAAGGACGCGACGGGAGATCTCGCCCGCGCCGAGAGCCTGCTCGCCGCCCTGCCGAAGGACAGCGGCTTCGCCCTGTACTCGGGCAACGACGACTCGGCCCTCTCGCTCATGCTCGCGGGCGGTCAGGGCGTCATTTCGGTCACCGCGAACGTCGCCCCCCGGCTCATGCATGAAATGGCCGCCGCCGCGATCGCGGGCGATGTCGCCAGGGCCCGCGAAATCAATGAGCGGCTGCTGCCGCTTCACCATGAGCTCTTCTGCGAGTCCAATCCGATTCCGATCAAGTGGGCTCTGTGGCGCATGGGCCGCATTCCCTCCGGCATCCGTCTGCCGCTCACCTGGCTCTCCGAACCCGGCCAGAAGAGGGTCGAGAAGGCGCTCGCCGCCGCGGGCCTGATTTAAGGTACACTGATTCGCTCCGGGAGTCCTGAGGCTCCCGGTTTCTATGACTGGAAGGATCGAACACATGAATGGAAAAGTGCTGCGCGTAGCGCTGATTGCGGCCTTGCCGGCGGCTCTGGGCGCTTGCTCCTACCTGGGGCAGACCTTCAACAACGACAAGGTGCAGTACGAATCAAGCAACTCGCGCGCTCCGCTTGAGATTCCGCCGGATCTGTCGCAGTTGCCGAAGGAAAACCGCTACACGGTGCCCGAGCGGACCCGTCCCGTGAAGGCCTCGGAGCTGAGCAGCCGGGCCGCGGCCTCCGCCGCTTCCGGCGCGGCCTCCGGAACCACGACCGTGCTGCCCGAAATGGTGACCGCCAAGATCATGAAGGACGGCGACGAGCGCTGGGTGCACGCCAACGTTCCGGCCGAAAAGCTCTGGCCCATCGTGCAGGACTTCTGGGCCTCGGTGGGCCTCACGATCCGCAGCCAGGATCCGAAGACCGGCTACATTGAAACCGAGTGGGCCGAGAACAAGGCAAGGCTCCCCCAGGACATCATCCGCGCGACGCTGGGCAAGCTGATCGACGCGGTGTACTCGACGGGCGAGCGCGACCAGTACCGCTGCAGGCTTGAGCGCTCCGACCAGGGCGGCACCGACATCTACATCACTCACCGCTCCATGGTCGAGGTGGTGAAGAACAAGGAAGAGGCTACGATCTGGCAGCCCGGTCCGCGCGATCCGCAGCTTGAGGCGGAGATGGCGACCCGCCTCGCGCAGAAGATCGAGCAGGAGTTCAACCCCGGCGTGAAGAAGTCGGACCTGCCCTCCACCAAGGCGGCTGAGGCTGAAAAGAAGGCCGCGGGGGCGATCGCCGCCGCGCCCGTCTACAAGAGCGAGATTGTGAACGGGGCCGACGGCCGGGCCGCGGCAGTCCTGATCAAGGAGCCGTTTGACCGCGCCTGGAGGCGCGTTGCGCTCGCGATCGACCGCATGAATTTCACTGTGACGGACCGCGACCGCGCGAAGGGCATCTTCCTCGTGAAGTACCTTGATCCGGCCTACGAAGAGAGGATGAAGAAGGAGCAGGGCTTCTTCACGAATCTTTTCAGTCGCACCAAGACGGTTGAGCCGCCGGCCTATCAGATCAAGCTCACGGGAGAAGGCAGCCAGTCGCGCCTCACCGTGACGGGAGCCGACGGGTCGCCTGACAAGACCGGGGTTGCTCCGAAGATCATCACGCTGCTGGGCGAGCAGACCCGGTAGGAGCTCGGGCAGCGCGGCACTTTGCGGCCGGCTTTCGAAGGCGCAGTCGTGCGGCCCCGCGGGGGTTTCAGCGCGGACTGCGCCTTCGGCGGCTTTGGAAAAGGAGTCTGACAGTGACAGAAAACGGACGGCGCGGAGGATTCCTGCGCGACCTCTTCGCAGTGCTGCCCGATGGGCGGCTGCCGCGGTCGCGCTATGCGCTGTGCCTGATCGTGTGGGCCGCGGCGCTGGCGGCCTCGGCGATGGCCGCATCGTGGCTTCTGTCTAGGGGCGGCCCGGCCTGGGCCGCGGCGGGGGCCGCTGCCGTAAGCGGGTGGTTCGCCCTCACGGCCTCGGTGAGGCGACTGCACGACATCGGGCGCTCGGGCTGGTGGGTGATCGCTGCGGCGGCCCTTCTGCCGCTCGGGCTGCTGGTGCTGCTGTCCATGGAGGGCAAGCCTGGCGAGAACCGCTGGGGCGAGAACCCCAAGGGGTTGCTGCGCATCGACGACGAGCGGCTGCTCGAGCGGCTCGCGCGGGAGTCGAGGCCCGGCTCGGCGATGGACGAGATCCTTTCCGGAAAGGGCGCTGCCGGGCCGCAGGGCGCCGGCAGCCAGAATCAGGGGGAATGCAATGGCAAAGACAGTTGAGGCGGGCAGCCTCGTCACTATTTTCGTAACGGTCTGGGACCTGCGCGGCAACATCGTGGACCAGACCGGCGAGGAGGGCGTGTCGCTGCGCTGCGGCAACGAGGACGTCTTCCCGCGCATGGACCAGGCGCTTGTGGGGAAAAAAGAGGGCGAGAGCTTTGATGTCATCCTCGAGCCCGAGGAGAGCTTCGGGGACTTTGACGAGAACCTTGTCCACCTTGTGCCCGTGGCGAGCCTCGGAGTAAAGAACCTTAAAAAGGGCATGCGCTTCTCGCACATTCCCGGCGTGCCCGTCGACGAGGGCCGGGCCTACATCGTCACCGACATTGCCGACGGACAGGCGGTGCTCGACGGCAACCATCCTTACGCCGGCTGGACGCTGCGCTTCTCGGTGAAGGTGCTCCGGGTCGAGTCCCTCGAGGAGGGAGATGTGGACGACAGCGACATCTTCATACCCGATTTTCTCAAGCCCGCGAGCGCGAGCGTGAAGCGCGAGGCCGAGGACATGCTCGACGTCGAGCGGGCCCGCAAGAGAATCAGCGAGGCGCTCGACCGCAGGGAGCAGTCCGAGCCCGCCCATCCGATGGGCAGCGGGCTTTTTACCTCCTTCGTTCCCAAAAAAGACGAGTGAGGAGCCATGCCGGAGCTGCCGGAAGTCGAAGTGGTCCGCCGGTACCTGGACGAGCATCTGCCGGGTTCAGAGATCGAGTCGGTTGATGTGAAGCTGCCGAGGCTTCTTAAGAACGCGTCGCCCGAAGCCTTCGGGGCGGCGCTCAAGGGGCGGGTCTTTGCCGCCGTGCGGCGAAAGGGCAAGTACCTGGTGCTGGGTCTCGACGGCCCGAAGAGCCTTCTCGTGCATCTGCGGATGACCGGCCGGCTTGTCTGGAAGGCCGACCCGGGCGCCCGGCTGCCCCCGTACACCAGAATCGTCTTCCAGCTTTCGAAGGGCGTGCTCGCATACGGCGACGTACGGACGCTGGGCGAGCTGTGGCTCATTCCCTCGCAGGGCCTCTCGGGCGTTCCGGGCTTTGATGCGCTCGGGCCCGACGCGCTCGACCCGAAGCTCACGGCCGAGGGGTTCGCGCGGGCGCTGCGGGCGGGCAGAAGCAGTGTGAAGGCCTTCCTGCTCAACCAGCGCAACCTCGCCGGGGTCGGCAACATCTACGCCGACGAGGCGCTCTTTCTGGCCGGCATCAGGCCGGAGCGCCCCTGCGCTGCGGTATCGGCCCAGGAAGCCGAGAGGCTTTTCAAGACCGTGAGGCAGGTCTTCGAGACTTCGATAGAAAGCGGCGGGACCACTTTCCGGGATTTCCTCGACGGCAGCGGACGCGAGGGCGGCAACGCGGCGAACCTGTATGTTTACGGGCGCGAGGGAAAGCCCTGCAGGGTCTGCGGGACAGCGATCGAGCTCACGCACATTGCGGGCCGGGGCACGCGCTTCTGCCCGAAATGCCAGAGCTGAGGTTTTCTTGAGGAAGAAGGAGGCGAGATATGGGCAGCAGCGCCGCACCCGACTGCGAAACCGTGCTGATGCGCAGCGCCGAGACGTTTCTCGCGGTGTGCCGTACGCGTTCCTTTCACGAGGCCGCAGCCGAGCTTGGTGTGACGCAAAGCGCCGTGAGCCAGAAAATCGCGCTGCTCGAGTCGGCGCTTTCCGTCGAGCTGTTTGACCGCACAACCCGGCCTCTCACGGTGACGAGCGAGGCGAAGCTCCTGCGCAGCTCGCTCGAGGGCGCCCGCAAGAAGCTGGGCGAGGCGATTCTCGCGATCCAGGAGGAAAACAGCAAGCTGCCGGACATCAACTTCGGCATGATCGAGTCGTTCACCCAGACCATGGGCGCCGACCTCCTGGTCAGCCTCAGGGGGCGGACCCACCGCACCATTTTCCGCCAGGGCGCCTCGGATTACCTCATGCATATGCTGCGGCGCCGCGAAATCGAGACTGTCGTCGTCCTCGACAATTTCCAGAGGGGCGACGAGTGCATGTGCGAGCCGATCATGGACGAGCCCATGGTGGCCGTCATGCCCGCCTCGTTTGCGGCCGGCTCGCCCTGGACCCTGCAGAGGCTGTCGCGCTGCGGACTGCCCGTCCTGTCCTCGCCCCGCGACACCGGTATCGGCCTGCACATCGCGGCGGCCATGGACGCGGCCGGCGTGGACCTGCCTGAGCAGTACGGCATCGACAACAAGGCGGTTGTGCTCAGTCTGGTCGAAAGGGGATTCGGCTGGTGCCTCACCTTTCCGCTGGGACTGCTCGGCCACCGCATGGACTGGAGCCGCTTCTGCATCAAGCTCGTGAACGAGCCCGGAACGACGCGCCACATCGTCGGGCTCGCCATGCGTAGCAACCCGTCTTCGGCCCTGAAGCTCATCGCCGAAAACTGCAGGAGGCTGCTTGTGCCTAAAGTGGGGCAGATCGAGCGCATCTGGCCGGAGCTCAGGGGCCGGATCCGCATTCATCCGGGAAGTGATTAACTGCTTCTAATACTATCTATTAGTTTAAGCTATCTTTGTCCGGCGGCGTTCAGGACGCCGACTACAATTTGCAAAGATCTCTTTGAGAATGCAAAGATTTTTTCTCAAGGAGATCGTTGAATCAGACATATTCTCAGGCGGGGCCGCACGATTCGGCTGCCGCCTGTTTTTTTCTCCACGGTCTCCGGGCCCTTAAGGCGCATAAGTCCGGCGGCTGAGAACAGAGCGCGCAAGCGCCTCGTAAAACTCATAGCGCCGGGGGCTGATTTCTCCCCGATCGAGGGCGGCCTTCACCGCGCAGCCCGGCTCGGACAGATGCCGGCAGTTGGCGAAGCGGCAGCCCCGGGCAGCTGCCGCAGCGATATCGGGCATGCCAGAGATCACGTCCTCGAGCGAGAGGTGTTCGAGCCCGAATTCCTGAAAGCCAGGCGAATCGACGATCGCGCCGCCGCCTGTCAGGTCGTACCACCGCGCGGCGGTCGTTGTCTGCTTGCCGAGGTCGAGCGCCTCGGAAAATTCGCGGGTGAGGGCTTGCGCCTCCGGGACGAGAAGGTTAAGGAGAGTGGATTTCCCCATGCCCGACTGTCCGACCAGAAGCGTTCTGCGGCCGCGCAGCAGCGGCTCGAGAAGGCCGCGCGCCTCTACGGGGCGGACCCTGGCGGACACGCTGATGGTGCGCACTCCCAGGCGCGACAGCAGCGCGAGCGCCTCGTCCGCCTCAGGGGCGCCTTCCTGCAGATCTGACTTGTTGCGCACCGCGATCGCCTCGATCCCCGCCTTGCCGGCGGCAAGCAGCGCCTTCCAGATGAACCAGGGGTTGAAGGTCGGGCGGCTGGCGAATACGACGGCGACCTGGTCGATGTTCGCGGCAAGCTCCTTCACACGCCACTTGTCGCTGCGATAGAGCAGCGAGCTGCGGGGAAGGATTTCCTCGATCGCGGCCAGGCCGCCTGCGATGGAAACCTTCACCCGGTCGCCTACGACCACGTCTGCCTTTTTTCCCCTGCGGTGAGCTTCGAGAATCCGGCCCTCGCTCGTCCGGACATAGTGATGCCGGCCGTGCGTGGCGATGACCAGGGCCTCTGTGGAATTCAGGGCCGGAAGCGGGGATTTTTTTACACCGGGGCGCATGCTGTCTCTTCAGGGGGAAGCGTTTGAAAATGAAACTGCGGATGAACGCAGACTAGCGCGGACGTTTTTTTTCTTCAACATCGGGAAGGCAGGCCCCAGGGTGTCGCCTGCGGCCCGAAAGTGCGAAAATGGCGGAAATTTCAGCCTGCGGCGCCGTCTGCGGGCGCGAGCTCAATTCAAGCATAAAGGGACAGAAAATGGCAGCGGAACGCGATCCCCGTTTTTCGGAGACGAATTTGATCTGGGTGGACCTGGAAATGACCGGCCTGCAGCCGGAGGTGAACCGCATCATCGAGCTCGGGGCCGTGATCACCGACGCACAGCTCAACATCATTCACGAGGGGCCCGTGATCGCGATTCACCAGAGCGACGCGGTGCTCGCGGCGATGGATGCGTGGAACCGAAAGACCCACGGCGAGTCAGGACTCGTGCGCCGCGTTCAGGAAAGCACGATTGACGAGGAGCAGGCCACGGACCTCTGCCTCGAGGTCTTCTCGCGCTTCGTGCCCCCGGGAAAGAGCCCGATGTGCGGAAATACGATCGGGCAGGACCGGCGCTTCATGGCCCGCTGGATGCCCCGGCTCGAGTCCTTCTTCCACTACCGCTCGATCGATGTTTCGACTCTGAAGGAGCTTGCGAGGCGTTGGGCGCCGGAGGCGGTCTGGCGCTCCGTGAAGACGACGAAGCATCAGGCGATTTCAGACATCAGGGAGTCAGTCGAGGAGCTGCAGCATTACAGGAAGCTGCTGATGAAGGTCTGAGAGCGGCCTTCTGCTCTTGAAACAGGAAAAAAATCGAAGGACCGGAAGCCCCCGCCGGGCAGGCAGAAGCTTCCAGGCCTTTGCGTCGGGCGCCCCTTGCGGGGCGTCGTTTTTAGAGCTCGTGGATCACAAGATCGCGCGCGAGCCTTGACTTCGGGCGGATCGCATTGCCATCGTTGTCAGCGTGGTAGCCGAAGCTCACGACGAGCACCGAGGCGAGGCCTTTTTCCCTGAGGCCGAGTTCGCGGTCGAGCGCGGGGAAGTCAAATCCTTCCATGATGGTGGAGTCGATGCCGGCCTCGGCGGTCGCCATGACGACGAAGCCGCAAGCCAGATAGGCCTGGCGGGTGAACCATTCCGTGATTTCGGCCGGGCTGATCTGGTGCAGGCCGACGAAGTGCCGGCGGCCCTGGTCCTGGGCATTCTTCAGTTCCGGATTCGCATAGCGCCCGTCGAGATCTTCCTTCTCGAGCACGGCCTTCAGGTGCGATTCACGCGCAGCAAGGGGTACCGTGAAAACCACGACGTGACTCGCCTTGAGAACCCTCTCCGCATTGATGCTGAGGACGGCCTTGGCCACTTTGGCCCGGGCCGCCTCCGTTGAGGCGACGAAATATTCGACGGGCTGGTAGTTTACGGAGGAGGGGGCGAGCCGCAGGATTTCCTCAACCTTCGCCCAGTCTTCGGGAGAGATCTTCCGGCTGGGGTCGTAGTGCTTGGCGGTGTAGCGCTTCTGAACGGTTTCCAAAACGTTGCTGATCATGTGTTCCTGTCCTTAAAAAAGCGGGCCGCGGGGGACGCGGCGGCAGGCTAAGTGTAGCGGCGGGGTCAAAACCGCGTCAGGCCGCTTCCGCCCTCTTTCCTGAAGAGCGGCTTGTTTTTCAGCCGGCTTTCTTCTGCTCGCCGTCTCCGCCTTCAGCCGCCTCGCTGACAATTTCCATCGTCTGCGGGGACTTGGACACGGGCTTTGCGAGCCAGGCCGTAAACAGCGTGGTGCCGAGCGACAGCAGGATCGGTCCGAGCAGGATCCCGAGGAAGCCGAAGGCGATGAGGCCGCCGAACACGCCGAGGAAGACGAGCGCCATCGGCAGCGGGGTGCCCCGCGAAATCAGCAGGGGCTTGAGGAAGTTGTCGACGCTTGAGACCACGCAGGATCCCCAGATCGCGAGAAAGATCGCATAGCCCACCTCTCCCTTGAGATAGAGCGCGACGGCAAGCGGCCCCCACACGAAGGGAGGCCCCATCGGAACCATCGAGAGGATGAACACCATGAAGGCGAAGAGCGTCTTGTTGTCGATGCCGCAGATCCAGAAGCCGATGTAGGCGAGCAGCGCCTGGCCCAGAGCCGTGCCGAAAATCCCAAACACCACCGAGCGGGTTGTGTTCACGAGGATGTTCTGGAACGAGGAGGAGAGGTTGCCGCCCACTTTTTCAAGAAGGCTCTGAACTTTTTTCGCGAGCGTTTCGCCGTTCCTGTAGAAGATGAAGGCGACGGCCGCGATGAGCAGCAGCTGCACGATGATGTTCACCACCGAGGCGCTCGAGCTGATCACACCGCGCGTGAGGGCGGTGCCGGCCTGCTTGATGGCCGAGGCGACTTCGGGGTACTTGACTATTTTCCCGAGTGGCTCGTGCAGGTAGGAGCCCACCCAGGGCAGCGAGCTCGCCCAGGCCGGCAGCGGCATGCCTTCGGCCACCCACTCGCGGATGAGGATGAGGGCGCTCGAGAGCTGCTGCATGGCGAAGACGACGATGAAGGTGAGCGGCAGGATCACCATCACGCCGATGATCAGCACCATGATGGCTGAGGAAAGCGTCCTGCGGCCTTTCACCAGCGCGTCGACCCGGAGGAAAAAGGGCCAGGTGACCACGCAGAGCATTGCGGAAATCAGGATGGCGGTGGCAAAAGGCGCGACTACCATGTAGCAGCCGATGGCGATCAGCACGCCGAAGGCGATCTTGATCAGCAGGTCGATGCGGTCGGCCAGATTTTCTCTGAGGGAATTTAAGGGTATTCTCATGAGAGGGCTTTTAGGAATACACGTACTTGTTTTTCCGCCCATGGTATCGCGAAACACCGCGTTCGGGGGTCCGGCAAGCAAAGTTCTTTCATTTTGAGTAGAATCTATTCCTCGTTTCCGATCGAGGTCGGAAACCGGGCGTCCCCGTAGTTCAACTGGATAGAACAAGCCCCTCCTAAGGGTTAGATCCGGGTTCGAGTCCCAGCGGGGGCACCATTATTCTTAATAAAATCAGCAATTTACACAAAATTGTTGATTTTACCCCCTTCTTTGCCCCCTTCTGGGGTCTATCTGCTCCCCTGTTCAGCCTAGCTTTTTTTGCGGAATGTAGTTTCCTGAAATAGGTTGACTACTTTTGCCTCTTAACCCTTAAAAAGTTTGACTCGGTTAAGTTGCTAAAACGGAAGAAAGTTGACTTCTTTCTCCTAACCCCGAAATAAGTTGACTGCCGTCGCCTTCTTCCTTTCGGAGGTTGACTGCCAAAGTGCCGGCTGTACTAACCCTGCCGGCACGAATCCGAAAGTAAACATATCTCAGGGTTATTGCAAGCGTCGCGCTGATTTTTCAAGTGCATCTCCCTGCGGCGGGTCCACCGTTTAGGAATATCTCCAACGTTGTCCGCAGCATCTCTTGGTGTCTTCATGTCTACGCTCATGTGAGGATGCTCCTCGTTGTAGAACCTGACGGCCTTCTCAACCGCCTTCGTTACTTCCTGGATGGATTCGAACCGGACGCCCTTCAGGAGCTCGTTCTTCATCGTGTTATAAAGCGGCGGGCCGCTTAGTTTCCGGTTCGGTCCCTGAAGTGCACCAGCAGGGCCGAGCCTCCCATCAGGGCGGCCTGCGCGATGAAGATCCAGAAAACGCCGATCAGGGCCGTGACGGCGCCGAAACAGACCGGCACGATAGTATGGGCGGCGTTTCTCATCATGGTGCGGATGCCCAGCGCTTCGCCCACGCGTCCGGGCGGCGCGTTGTTGTGCAGCAGGGTCATCACGTTGGGCTGACTGGCGCCCAGGCCCAGCCCGAGCAGGAAAGCGACGGCCAGCAGCGGCGGCAGAGACGTGAAAAAGGGAAAGATGGCGTAGGCCGCCGCGCCTGCGGAAAGCACGAAGACCATGAATGTCCAGGGCCCGATGCGCCTTGACAGAATCGGCATCAGGAAGCGGACGATGAAGGTCGCGGAATAAAATGACCCGATCAGCCAGCCGATATGGGTGGCCGAAAGCCCGATCTCGTGTCCATAGACCGGGAACATGAAGTTTTCGAGTTCCCAGGCCACCGAAACAATGGCCGAGACGATAAGGACAATCCTCAGCGTTGGATGCCCGAGGAGCTCAAATGCACCGGCTCTGTGTTCTTTTTTCTTCACTTCGCCCCAGGAGGCGGGAACAATCTTCAGATTGAGGAGAAAGAGCGAAAAGCCCAAAACGATGGCCAGCAGCGCAAGCGCGTAAGCCCAGCGGTGGCCGAAAAGATCAATGGTGTAGCCCGACAGGACCGGGGCGCACAGGCCCGAGGCGGCAAACCCGACCGCGAGCCAGGAAAAGGCGTCGGTCCTGTGCTCGGGCCGCGACAGGCTGCCCATCATCTGCAGCGAGGCCATCTGGATGCACATGAACCCGATGCCGTCCAGAATGCAGCACAGATACAGGGGAACGATCCCGTAGCGGGCCATCGGAAAGGAAAAGGGAAAGAGCGCCGCCGCGGCCAGGCAGGCCGCGCCCGCCAGAATCGGCTTTTGCGCCCCCGCCCGGTCCATCCACCGCCCGAAGGGCATGGCGAGGAAGGTGGGGAAAAGCGCGAGCAGGCTCATCATGACGCCGACCTGAAACGCCCCGCCCTGATGCGCGAGCGCGTCAAGGCTCACGGTGACGCGCATGCAGACATAGCCGAACTGCAGCAGCACGCAAAAAGCAATGATGCGGAAGATCATGGCGGGCCGCCTTTCCATTATTTCTCAGATCCAGCCGGCAGGGCGACCCCGCCGGGGGCCTTGGGGAAAGGAGTTTCATCGACGGACCTGAGCGAGTGCGGATCGTCCTTCTGCTCTTCCCACTCAAGATGCAGCTGCGGGGCGCCCGAGGCAGGAATCCTCACGACCATGAAGGCGATCGTCCTCTCCCGGTGCGCTTCCCCGGTGCGCCAGATGCTGTCGTCAGGCCCGGCCGTGCGGTCGTGGCCCATGGCGATGAAGTCCTGGAGGCTGAAGGCCTTCCGAGAGGCGAGCAGGCTGCGGATGCGGCTCAGCCTCGCGGCGCTGCTTTCTCCGATTTTTTCGTTGAAGCGCTCCGAGCCGGGCTCGATGTAGTGGTTGGTGTGCGCGGCGGTGCCGTTTTTAACCCGCCGCACCGTGCGCGTAAGGTCCGGCAGGACTTCCACGATGGCCACCTCCGTGCGGTCGGCCAGGATGAAGTTCGCGGGATGGTCGAACACCTCCTTTGCCGCAAGCGCCTCCTCGACCGTTGCGCAGCGCTCCATCAGGTACTCCAGAGGTCGCTCGCCCGCGGGGCCCCTGAAGCGGGGGTAGGAAAGCCGCTTTTTCTTCGGGACGGATCCGGCGGTGGAAAGCCCTGCGGCCAGCCCCGCGCTGTTGATCCCCATATTGAAGGTGGGGCGCTTCCCGACAAAGAGCCCCCGGTACGCGTATCCCTTTTCGGGGACGACGGTGCGCAGCACCTGGCTACCCGGCAGCTGGTCGCGGACCTTGGCCATGAGCGTGCCGCCGCCGGCGGCTGCGCCCGCGGCTCCGTAGAGTGTGCAGGGCAGAGCCGCGGGCGAGGCGGCGAGAAGGAAGAGGGATAAAAGAGCGGGTTTCATTCTCATGGCGCATCGTTTCCGAGAGGGGCTCAGCCCATCATAGTCCCGGTCCGTCCGCTTCAGGGCCTCCGGGAGCCGTTAAACTAAAGTTTTTAGCAATGAGAGGGCAGGGTGCGCGCGGACGGCCCGCGCAGAAGCACTCCGGGCCCGTGGCAAGAGAAGGGCAGCACAGCAATGAATAAAAGCGCCGGAAAGCTCATTTCGGACATTATCCGCGAACGGCTGCAGAAGGCGGGAGCGGACTTCTGCGCGAACGACAATATCGCCGAGTATCTGCAGGAAGGCGATCTGGAGCGGCTCCAGCAGGAGGTCGAGGAGCGGGTTCAGGCGCTGCTCGGCTCGCTGGTGATCGACACCGAGCGGGATCCCAACACCCGCGAGACGGCTCACCGGATCGCCAAGATGTACCTGCAGGAGGTTTTCGCGGGGCGCTATGCCCCCCGCCCGAAGATCACCGAGTTCCCCAACACGAAGAATCTCGACCAGGTCTACACGGTTGGGCCGGTCACGGTGCGCAGCGCCTGCTCGCACCATTTCGTGCCGGTGATCGGCCAGTGCTGGATCGGAGTGATTCCCTCGGGGCACCTGATCGGGATATCGAAGTTCTCGCGGCTGGCCCAGTGGGTCTTTTCCCGCCCGCAGATTCAGGAGGAGGCGACCGTGCAGCTCGCCGACGAGCTTGAGCGGCTCATTCACCCGCACGGGCTCGCCGTGATCGTGCGCGCCCGTCACGAATGCATGTCCTGGCGCGGAGTGAAGGAAAACGACTGCGCCATGACGACTTCGGTGATGCGCGGCTACTTCCTGAAAAACACCGCGACCCGCATGGAGTTCCTCTCCCTCATCCGCGATCCCCGCGGCTGAGCGCCGTCCGGTCCCGCCCGGGCCTTCCGCGGCCGGCGGGAACGGGCCGGGGCCCGCGGGGGCCGCGCGGCCGGCTGCGTTAAAATGGCCCGGCCTAATTTTCCAAAAAGTCTTACTCGCCTGCGACATGTCAACCCGAAAAACCACCGGCAGCTACGTCGAATCGAGTGTCCGCGTTCTCAAGGGACTCGAACCCGTCAAGGAACGCCCGGGGATGTACACCCTCACCTGCGATCCCCTGCACATTATTCAGGAGGTGATCGACAACTCGAGCGACGAAGTCCTCGCCGGGTTCGGCACGAAGATCGAGGTCTGGCTGCACAAAGACAACTCCGTGACGGTCGAGGACAACGGCCGCGGCATTCCCGTGGGCCTGCACCCGACGGAGCACCAGCCCGTGGTGGAGCTCGTCTTCACCTCGCTGCATGCCGGCGGCAAGTTTGACAAGACCAATGGCGGGGCCTACGCCTTTTCCGGCGGGCTGCACGGCGTGGGCGTGTCGGTGACAAACGCGCTTTCGCGCCGCATGGAGGTCACCGTCTGGCGCGACGGACTGGAGAGCACGATCGCCTTCGAAAACGGCTTCACCGTCGAGCCCCTGAAGTCCCGCAAAAGCCCCAGGCGCAAGTCCGAGACGGGCACCCGCGTCACCGCCTGGCCCGATCCGAAGTATTTCGACTCGCCGGTGATCCCGGTTGACAAGCTCGTGCGGCTGCTGCGCTCGAAGGCCGTGCTCATGCCCGGCTGCGAGGTGATCTTCCACGACGAGACCGCGGGCAGCGACCAGCGCTGGCGCTACGAGGGGGGCCTGGGCGAGTATCTCGCCTCCGAAATGCAGTTCCAGCCCGTGATACCCGCGTTCGAGGCCGAGGGATTCGCCGGCCCGGAATCGGATAATTTCTCGGAGGGCGAGGGCGCCTCCTGGGTGGTCGCCTGGACCGAGGAGGGAGGGCTCGTGCGCGAGTCGTACGTGAACCTCATCCCGACCCCGGACGGCGGCACGCACGAGTCGGGTCTGAAGGACGGGCTCTTCCAGGCCGTGAAGGCGTTCATCGACGCGCACCAGCTCGCCGTGAAGGGCGTGAAGCTACTGCCCGAGGATGTCTTCTCGCGTGCTTCCTTCGTGCTGTCGTGCAAGATGCTCGACCCGCAGTTCCAGGGGCAGACGAAGGACCGGCTTACGAGCCGCGACGCCTTGAAGCTGGTCTCGACCTTTGTTGCGCCGCAGTTCGAGTTCTGGCTCAACGACCACGTCGAGGAGGGCCGGAAGCTCGCCGAGCTCGTGATCCACCAGGCGCAGCGCCGGCAGTCCTCCGCTCCGAGGATCGACCGCAAGAAATCCTCGGGCGTCGCGGTGCTGCCCGGCAAGCTCACCGACTGCGAAAGCTCCGACACCTCCCGCAACGAACTCTACCTGGTCGAGGGCGACTCGGCCGGGGGTTCGGCCAAGGTCGGGCGCGACAAGGAGTTCCAGGCGGTCCTACCGCTGCGCGGCAAGATCCTGAACACCTGGGAAGTCGCCCAGGGACGGCTGTTTGACAGCCAGATCATTCACGACATCGCCACCGCGATCGGCGTGAATCCGCACGCCGCCGCGGCTGAAGGCGACCTGTCGCACCTGCGCTACGGCAAGATCTGCATCCTCGCCGACGCGGATGTGGACGGCTCACACATTCAGGTGCTGTTGCTCACGCTCTTTTTCCGGCATTTCCCCGCGCTGGTCGAGGCCGGGCACGTCTTTGTGGCGATGCCCCCGCTTTTCCGCGTCGAGGTGCCGGCCCGGGGCCGCAGGCCCGCGCGGCGGATCTACTGCCTCGACGACCGCGAGCTCGCACGCACGCAGCAAAAGCTCGCCAAGGAGAAAATCGCCCCGGAGGACCTCACGATCGCCCGCTTCAAGGGCCTGGGCGAGATGAGCGCCTCGGAGCTCGGCGAGACCGCTCTCAACCCGGACACGCGCTGCCTGCTGCCGATCTCCTGGGGCGACGTGGACCGCGCGAGCACCTCGGCCGTGATGACGATGCTGATGGGGCACAAGGAGTCGGCCTCAAGGCGCGAATGGCTGGAGCGCTACGGCGACCAGGCCAACGCCGACGTTTGATGCCGGCCAAGGACAAACGCTTATGACAACGAAAGACGATCTGACGCAGCCCGGGGCGACGGCCGACGGCGCGGACGGAAAGGGGCCCGGAGAGGCCCGGGGCCAGGCTGCCCTCCCGGCGGCCGCGCAGCCCGATGCGCTTGCGCTCATGGGCCGCTTCATGGGCGAGACCGAGGCCGACGAGCGCGACGAGGGCAGGCTCACGCTCGCGCGGTTTGCGAGCCGCGCCTACCTCGACTATGCAATTTCAGTGGTGACCGACCGCGCTCTGCCCAACGTCTGCGACGGGCAGAAGCCCGTCCAGAGGCGTATCCTCTACGACATGTCGCGCGAGCTGCACCTGACGGCCGACAAGAACTACGTGAAGTCCGCCCGCGTCGTGGGCGACGTGCTCGGCAAGTTCCATCCGCACGGCGACCAGTCGGCTTACGACGCCATGGTGCGCATGGCGCAGCCCTTTTCGCTGCGCTATCCGCTGGTCGACGGGCACGGCAACTTCGGCAGCCGCGACGGCGACGGACCGGCCGCGATGCGCTACACCGAGGCGAAGCTCACGAAGATTTCCGAGCTGCTGCTCTCGGAGCTCGATCAGGACACGGTGGACTTTGTCCCGAACTACGACGGGGCCTTCAAGGAGCCGGCGGTGCTGCCCGCGAGGCTGCCCTTCGTGCTGCTCAACGGGGCGAGCGGCATCGCGGTGGGCATGGCCACCGAGATTCCGCCCCACAACCTCCGAGAGGTTGCCGCGGCCTGCCAGCTGCTGCTCGAGAACCCGCAGGCTGGGCTCGACGAGGTGCTTGCGGTGCTGCCCGCGCCGGACTATCCCGGCGGGGCGCAGATCATCTCGCAGCCTTCGGTGATACGCGAGATTTACCGCACGGGGCGCGGGACGCTGCGTGTGCGTGCCCGCTACGAGTTCGAGGAGATGGCGCGCGGGCAGTGGCGGCTCGTTGTGACGGAGCTGCCCCCGGCGGCCTCGAGCGCCCAGGTGCTCTCGGAGATCGAGTCGATCACCAGCCCGCGCCCGAAGGCCGGAAAGAAGTCCCTCACGCCGGAGCAGCAGCAGGCGAAGTCGGCCATGCTCGCGTTGCTCGGCCACGTGCGCGACGAGTCCGACAAAAACGTCCCGGTGCGGCTCGTCTTCGAGCCGAAGACCTCGAAGGTCGACCGCGACGGCTTTGTGGCCGCGCTCTTTTCACAGACGAGCCTGGAGTGCAACGCTCCGATGAACCTCGTCATGATCGGCGCGGACGGGCGCCCGCGCCAGAAGCCGCTGCTCGAGATCCTGCGCGAGTGGGTGGACTTCCGCGTGAAGACCGTCCGCCGGCGCACTGAAAACCGCCTCGGGCGGCTTCAGGACCGCATTCACGTGCTCGAGGGGCGCGAGAAAGTTCTTCTCAATATCGACGAGGTGATCCGCATCATCCGGGGCAGCGACGAGCCAAAGCCCGAGCTGATGCGTGCCTTCGCCCTCACCGACCGGCAGGCCGAGGACATCCTCGAGATCAAGCTCAGGCAGCTCACGCGGCTCTCCGAGATCCAGATCCAGAAAGAGCTGGCCCAGTGCCGCTCGGAGGCCGAGTCGCTTGAAAAGCTGCTTTCTTCCGAATCCAGACTCGCCCGGGCTGTCGCCCGCGAAATCGGCGCCGACGCCAAGGCCTACGGAGATGACCGGCGAACGCTCGTGCAGCCCGCGCAGACACTGCAGGCAGGGCCCCAGATGGTCGACGAGCCGGTCACCATCGTGATTTCCCGCAAGGGCTACATCCGCACAAGAAGCGGCCACGGCCACGACATCTCACTCATGAGCTACAAGGTGGGCGACGGTCCGGGCCGGGCGATCGAGTGCAGGAGCACCGATACCCTCATCGTGCTGTCGAGCTCGGGGCGCTCGTACTCGATCGCCGTCTCGCAGCTTCCCGGATCGCGCGGCGACGGGCTTCCCCTTTCAAGCTTCATCGAAATGGAGCCGGGGGCCGAGGTCGCCGGCATGCTCTGCGGTCCGGCCGAGCAGCCGGTGTTCCTCGCGAGCACCCTGGGCTGCGGCTTCATTTCGAAGCTGGGCGACATGCCCGCCCGGGTGAAGGCCGGCAAGGCGTTTCTGCGGGTTGACGACGGCCGGGCGCTCGAGCCGAAGCTCATCGGCGCGGACCAGACGCTCATCGCGGTGCTCTCGGAGCGCGGCAGGCTGCTTGTCTTCCCGATCGGGGAAGTCCGCTCGCTGCCCTCCGGCGGGCTCGGGGTGCAGCTGATGGGGCTCGAAAAGGGCGAGCGGATTGTCGCCGCCCTGCCGATTTCGCCCTCCGGGGTCGTCGTGGAGGGAGAAGGACGGGCCAAAAAGCCGCGCGAGGAGCCTCTGAGCGGGCAGCGTCTCGCCGAGTACACGCTGCACCGCACAAGGAAGGGCCGCGGGGTCTCGCCCCGCCTGATCCGCGTGACGGGCCTTCGGGAGCTTCCCGCCAAAGGATCCCCGCAGCCTGAGGCCGCGGCGCAGCCTTCCGAGGATGAAGACGGCAACATGACCCTGCTTTAAGCAGAGGGGCCCGGGCGGCGGGCCGCCCCGCACCGCCCGGCAAGGTGAATTGGACAGATGAAAAACGGCCAGATCAAATTTCGCAGCCTCTCGATGAGGCTGCTCGCGCTCACGGCTCTGTGGGTGTCCTTTGTGGTGGGGGTGGTGGGCTATACGATGCTGCTCAGCTGGAACTCGGAGTCTTCGGCGGCGGCTGTGAACCAGATCTATGAAATCAAGCTGAGTTTCCACAAGGCAGGGGTCTTCGCCAACCCCGGCTATTCGCCCGAGATGCTCAACGAGGAGATCAGCCATACGGAGAAGCTGCTCGACGGCCTGAGCGAGGAGAACTTCTGGAAGCCCTTCAAGCTGCCCAACACGCCGCAGGTGAAGGAAGGAATCGACCGCGTGCGCCTCATCTGGCTCAATGAGGTGAAGACGCGGCTGGTCAACAAGCAGCGCACGGGCCTGGTTTTCAACTCCTCCGCCTTCCACGAGTACATTGGCGCGCTCGATTACCTGAAGAACAACATCGAAAGCTACCGGCAGAGCTACATCGAGCAGATGCGCTACCTGCAGGTGCTCATCATGCTGCTGGCGATCGGCAGCCTCTTTGTCATCCTCTACCTGCTTAACGTCTGGGTGATCCGCCCGGTGCAGGCGCTGGGCAAGGTGATAGGCCAGGTGACGGCCGGAGACCTGTCGGCGCGCGTGCACATCGGCCGCAGCGACGAATTCGGGCAGATCGGCGAGGGCTTCAACCGGATGACCGCGAGGCTCGAGGACCTGTACAACAACCTCGAAGAGAAGGTGGCCGAAAAGACCGCCTCGGTGCAGGAAAAGAACACGAATCTTGCCCAGCTCTACGAGATGACCACCTTCCTGAGCCAGTCCAACGGGATTGAGGACATGGCCGAAGGGTTCCTCGAGCGCATCCGCAGCTACACCAAGGCCGACGCCTGCGCCGTCCGGCTCTTCGACAGCGCGAGCGACAGGCTGCCGTTCGCCGCCTCGATCGGGCTCTCCGGCCAGTACCTCGACGTCGCCACCCGGGAACCCAACGAAAACAATCCGGTGCGCGAGGCCTTCTCCAAGCCTCTGCCCACGCGCTTCGAGCTTTCCTCCATCAGCACCGACGGGGCGAGGCTGCTCATGAGCGAGGGTTTTGCCTGCGCCTATATCTTCCACCTGAGAAACGGGCAGAACAACCTCGGTATCTTTGAGCTCGAGTTCAAGGATGACCGTTACATTCCTTCGCCCGCCTTCCGTCAGCTCGAATCCTTCGGCACGCATCTGGGAATCGCGGTCGAAAACTACCGGCTCAACGAGCGCGAGCGCCAGTTCGCCGTGGTCCAGGAGCGCACATTCATGGCCCAGGGACTGCACGATTCGATCGCGCAGACGCTCTCCTTCCTCAACATGCAGGTGCAGCTGCTCGAGTCGTCGCTCGCGAGCAACGACCGTCCGATGGTGGCCGAGTGCGTGAAGCAGATCAAGGCCGGCGTTCAGGAGAGCTACGAGAATGTGCGTGAGCTGCTGCTCAACTTCCGGGAAAAGATCCACAAGGAGGACTTCAAGACCGCGCTGCTCACGGTGACCCGGCGCTTCGAGGCGCAGTCCGGCGTCGAGGCCCGCGTCGTGATCAACGGCAGCGGCCCGCACCTCACGGAAAAGCAGAAGCTGCAGATCACCTTCATCGTTCAGGAGGCGCTGTCCAACGTGCGCAAGCATGCGAAGGCGAAGCATGCGGAGGTGAGGGTGGAGAACTACGAGAATTTCACCGCCTCAGTGACCGACGACGGGGTCGGCATCGACCGCAGGCTGGCCGAGGCGCGGCGCGCGAGGCACGTGGGCCTGTCGATCATGGAGGAGCGGGCGAAGAAGATCGGGGCGAAGCTCACGATCGAGTCCGAGCCCGGGCGCGGCACCTGCGTGAAGGTCTTTCTGCCCGCCGCGGCGCGGGCAGCGGCTTCGTAAAAAAAGCGGAGGCCGCAGGCCGGGGGCTCTGTCCTTCAGCCGCCCCAGCGGCCGGCCCAGATCGGGATGGCCGCCCTGAGGAAGGCCTGGGGCGAGCCGGCTCCGATTCTCGGAAAGCCCAGCCCCGCCCAGGCCCGCTCGAGGCAGCCCATGGTGTCGTCCTCGGGCAGGGGCGCGGCCCCCGCCTGCTTCGAGAGCTTTTCCCCCCTTTCGTTCAGGACAAGCGGAAGGTGCAGGTAACGCGGCTGCGGCAGCCCGAGCGCCCTCTGCAGCGCGATCTGGCGTGGCGTGTTGTCGAGCAGATCCTCGCCCCGCACGATATCGGTGACGCCCTGGAAGCCGTCGTCCACCACCACTGCGAGCTGGTAGGCGGGCAGGCCGTCCGCGCGGCGGATGATGAAGTCTCCCAGCTCGCTTTCCAGCCTCTGGACAAAGGGGCCGCGGCGTCGGTCCGTGAACGCGACCGGTTCGTCGTCGACCCTCAGGCGTATCGAGCGCACGGGGCGCCCCCCTGTGCCGTTCCTGCACAGACCGGGATAGACCGCGGGATTGCCGCCGTAGATGTGGTGCCAGTCAAGGATTTCGTGGCGCGAGCAGGCGCAGCCGTAGGCCATTCCTTTTTCAAGCAGGCGGCTGAGTGCCTCCCGGTAGGCCCCAAGCCTGTCGTGCTGCCAGAGCACGGGCTCGTCCGAGGCCAGGCTGAAGCGGGCAAGCGTCTGCAGGATCTTCTCGCCCGCGCCCGGGATGTCGCGGAAGGGATCGATGTCCTCGATCCGCACAAGCCAGAGGCCGCCGTGGGCCCGGGCATCGAGCCACGAGGCGAGGGCGGCAAGGAGGCTGCCCGCATGCAGCAGCCCCGTGGGCGACGGGGCGAAGCGGCCCCGGTAGGCCGGCCGCGCCATCAGAGGCGAGCCGCCCCGAAGCGGCCGAGGACGTAAAGAGCGACGCTGGCGGCCGCGACCTCCGCCACTGCGCCCGGAAGGTCTTCGGCCTCGAGTACGGGAATGCCGAATTCGCCCGCCTCGTTCATCATGAGCACGCTTTCCTCGTAGGAAGCCTTGAGAAAGGCTGTCACGGCCGCATCGGAGGGATCCGCCCCAGCTTCGTCAAGGAGCCCCGAGGCGCCGCCTCCGTCGTCAACCTTCCAGCCGCCGGTCTCCGAGTCCGGCGCCACGTACACCATCACCTCTTCGCCTGTGCCGGGGTAGGTGTTCGGGAACCGAAGGGCGAGCGTTTCGTTTTCTTCATCCCAGAGAGACTGCGCGGGAATGCCGCCGGCAGCGAGTCCGGCTAAGGGTTCGGGCAAGGCCATGGCTGAAAGGCTCCTTTTTTGGCTCGGACAGATAGAAAAAGTCAGAAACGGGCGAAGAGCGCCTGAAGGCTCTCCCGGGAGGCGTCGGGCCGCATGAGCAGCGCGAGCTGCAGCAGCACGCGCGCTTGGGAAGGCGACAGCGACCCGCCGCAGACAAAGCCGTGCTGCGCGTCATTTATTTCGCCGGCCGCGAGGACCGCGCCGAAGGGCGAGCGGCTCGCCCGCACGACGGCGATCCCTTCGGAGGCCGCGGCGTCGGCCGCGTGCATGAGGCCCGAGGGAACGTTGCCGTCGCCCATGCCTTCGATCACAATGCCGCGGCAGCCCGCCTGCGCGCAGGCATCAAGGGCCACGCCGTCGACGCCCGCCCAGGTCGCGATGACCGCGACCCGCGGCAGCCCCTTGGTCTCATCCAGGTCGGCGCTCGAGGCGAGAGGCAGGCCGGGCACGCGCGCGGGAGCGGCTGCGAAATGCACTTCTCCGTTCTGCGTCCAGCCCACCGGGCCCGTGATGCGGGCGCGGAACGTGGCCACTGAAGTCGTGTGCGACTTCAGCAGCCCGCGGGCGGCGTAAAGCTCGCTGTTCATCGCGACAAGCACACCGTAGGCCGCGGCGCCGGGACAGGCGGCCGTGCAGACCGCATTGAAGATGTTTCTCGGGCCGTCGGCCGAAATGGCGGTCGAGGGCAGCATCGCGCCGGTGAGAACGACGGGGCGGCCGGGCTTGAGCACGAGGTCGAGGAAAAAGGAGGTTTCCTCCATCGTGTCGGTGCCGTGCGTCACCACGAACCCGTCAAACCGGTCCCGGTCCTCATCGATTGCGCGGGCGAGCCGGATCCAGACCGTCTCGTTCATGTCCTGGGAGGGGATGTTCGCGATCTGGCGCACGGAGACCTGGGCTACGCGGCCGAGATCGGGCACCGAGGCGAGCAGCTGCTCGCCGGAAAGCTCGCCCGAGTGATAGGCGGAGCCCGAGGCCGAGTCGCCGGTTCCGGCGATGGTGCCCCCGGTGGTGAGCACTTCAATGCGTGGAAGAGTCATTGTCTTACAGGCCTCCGAAAAAAGTGTCAGAGATGGAGCTCATCGCGGATGAGCGAGGATAGGCGTTTCACGCCTTCCCGCATCAGATCCTTGCGCACCGTCACAAAAGCGAGCCGGATGCAGTTCACGTCAGGCCGCAGGGCGTAGAAGAACTGGCCGGGCAGGTAGAGTATCTTCTTTTCAATGGCGCGGTGCATCATCGCGAAGGTGTCGAGCTGCTTCGGCAGGTGCAGCCAGATGAACATGCCCCCTTCGGGGTGCGTCCAGTGGATCTCTGGGTGCCGGGGCATCAGCTCCTCGAGCTCGGAGAGCATCGCCTCGGCGTGCTCGAGGTAGATCGCGCGGACTTCCGGAAGGTGCGTTTCCATGAGCCCTGAGGAAAGAACCCGGGCAGCCGCGAGCTGGTTCACGGCAGGCGTGGAGAGCACCGCGAAGCTCTGGATGAGCGTGAGGATGCGGATCACCCTGGCCGGTCCCGTGATGTAGCCCAGGCGGATCCCCGGGGCCAGGATCTTGGAGAAGGAGCTCATGCGGATTGTGCGCTCCGGGGCGAGCGAGCGGATGGTGCAGGGCGGAGCCTTGCGGTACCAGAGTTCACCGTAAGGGTCGTCTTCCAGGATCCAGAAATCGAGGCTGCGCGCCCGCTCGGCAAGCGCCTCGCGCGCGGCGCGGCCCAGCGTGCGGCCCGTCGGGTTGGAGAACGTGGGCAGAATGTAGGCAAAGCGTGCGCCGCGGGCCTCCTCGCCGATGGCCTCGGGCTCGAGCCCGTCGGGGCCTTCGGGCAGCTCGACGTAAGCGGGCCGCGACAGATTGAAGGCTTCGAGAGCGCCAATGTAGGTCGGGCGCTGGACGAGGATGCGGGAGCCCGGGTCGCAGAAAGCCCTCGCGCACAGATCAAGCCCCTGCTGGCTGCCGGAGGTGATGAGCACCTCATCGGGCGTTGTAGGCGTTCCGCGCTGCTCGGTCTCGTAGCGCGCGACCGCCTCGCGCAGTTCAATTTCGCCCTGCGGGCCGGAGTACTGGAGGGCGCGCTGGGCGCTGCTGCGCAGCACCTCGTCGCAGGCCCTGCGCATCGCATCGACCGGAAAGCCCTCGGGGCAGGGCAGGCCGCCACCGAAGGAGATAAAGGAGGGATCCGTGCCTTCGGCGAGAATGGGGCCGAGGATGTCGTCGGGAATGCCCTGCGCCGTCAGCGAGAGGCGCGGCATGGTCTGAATGTTCTCAGTCATGAGTCCTGTTTTTTCGTTTTATTTTTCAGTGATGGGGACGGCGTCCCGCGCTTCCTGCCCGCCGGCCCTTTGGGAAGGATGTGCCTCACGGGCACGGGCTGCGGCTGCGGGGTCTTTTCCGTGAACTCGCACAGAGCCTTGATCGGGCACTCCCAGCAGCGGGGGCGCCGCGCCGTGCAGCAGTACCTGCCGTGCAGCAGCAGCCAGTGGTGGACGTTGCGCAGCAGATCCTTCGGGCAGGTCCGGCGGATTTTCTCCGAGACCTCGTCGGGAGTCGATCCCCGGGCGAGCCCCGTGCGGTTCGCGACGCGGAAGATGTGGGTGTCGACCGCGACCGTCGGGTGTCCGAAGGCGACGTTGAGGACGACGTTTGCGGTCTTGTGCCCCACGCCCGGCAGCGAGCAGAGCGCGTCGAAGTCATCGGGCACCCTGCCGCCGAAGCGCTCGATCAGCTCCCGGCACAGCCCGATCACATGCTTTGCCTTGGAGCGGTAGAGCCCGATGCGGTTGATGTAGGGGATGAGCCCGTCTTCGCCCAGGGCGAGAATCGCCTCCGGGGTGTTCGCCCGGGGGTAGAGCACCGCGGTGGCTTCGTTCACACTCCTGTCGGTCGCCTGCGCGGAAAGCACGACGGCCACCAGCAGCTCAAAGGGGGTGCTGTATTTCAGTTCGCTTTGCGGATTGGGCCTCGCGGCTGCGAGCGCGCGGTAAATGGCCTCTCTTTTTTCCTTGTTCATGGACGTCCTCGAAAGGCAGGAGCGGGTCTCAGTTTTTTTTCGGGGCGAGCCCCAGAAGGGCGAGGATGGCCTCTTTTCTGCGGTTCTCGTCGCCTTCTCCCAGCGACCGGTAGAGCTCTGCGGCCCTGGCGCGCTCGCCTTCGAGCCGGCTGAGCTTCTGCTCGTGGCGGCGCCTTGCAAGGCGGGCGTCCTCCCGGCTCCAGACGCGGCCGGCTTCGACCATGTCGATGCAGGCAAGCGGGCAGGCGCTCTGGCAGAGGGCGCATCCCGTGCAGACGCCCTCGATCACGGCATGCAGCCTCTTCTGCCCCCCGATCACGGCGTCGACCGGGCAGACTCGGAGGCAACGCCCGCAGCCGATGCATTCCGAGGCGCGGATGCGGGCGATCGCAAAAGGCATCTCCCTGCCGTACTCCGGGTCGAGGGGCAGGGGCTTTGTGCCCAGGATACGGGCGAGCTGCCGGATGCCCGCCTCGCCCCCGGAGGCGCAGCGATTCAGCGGGGCGCGGCCTTCGGCCATGGCCCGTGCGTAGGCTGCGCAGCCCTCAAAGCCGCACTGCCGGCACTGGGTCTGGGGAAGGGCGTCTTCGAGGGCCTCGAGAAGTTCGGGCTGAGCCATGGGCGCGGCCCGCTCAGCGCTTCAGGTACTTCAGCTTGTCCTTGACGTTGGACCACTTTTCCCAGCCTTCCATCGGCGGCTTGCGGCGGGTGATCGAAGGCCACTGCTTGGAGAGCTCCGCGTTGATCTGGATGTACTGCTCCTGGCCCGCGGGAACGTCCTCCTCGGAGAAGATGGCCGCTTCGGGGCACTCGGGGATGCACACGGCGCAGTCGATGCACTCGTCGGGATCGATCACGAGAAAGTTGGGGCCTTCGCGGAAGGCATCGACCGGGCAGACGTCCACGCAGTCGGTGTGCTTGCAGTTGACGCAGCCGTCACAAACAACATGAGCCATGAAAATTACCTCTGGCAGTCAGTAAGACAAAAACGGCAGGATCTGCCGCTCACTTAAGGAAAACTATTATTTTACTCCCGGAGGAAATTTGACAATGGGAAATCGGTATGTATAATTTCAAGTCTCGCTGATCGCTTGCGATCGCGTCCGGAGACGTAAACCTTTATCCGGGCCGGGCCTGAAAGGCTTGAGCGAAACCCATCCCATGGAAGGGTGGCAGAGTGGTTGAATGTACCGCCCTGGAAAGGCGGCATAGGGCCTCGCCCTATCGAGGGTTCGAATCCCTCCCCTTCCGCCAGTTTCAGCGCCCGGACGAGCAGCGGCTCGCCCGGGCGTTTCGTTTCTGGTGAATCCCGCGGCCCCGCTCCGGGAGTCTGCCCGCTGCCGCCGGGGCCTGACTTCAGGCCTGAATGCCGCAGGTTTCCTTTCCGCCGAAAGAAAGCGGGGCTTCTTTTTTCGCTTTCCCGGCGCCCGGGTCTTCCGGCCTTCGCTTTCAGAAGACGTGCTTCAGGGCTGTCACGATAAGCGGCACCGTGAGGGCCGAGACGAGCGTCGTGATCACCATCGCGTTGGCGATTTCCGCCTCGATCACCCGGAACTGCTTGGCCATCAGATAGACGTTCACGCCGCAGGGCAGCGACCCCAGAAAGACCACGGCGGTCGATTCGACCGGGCCGAGCCCGATCAGACGGGTGAGGAGAAAGACGACCAGGGGCTGCACCGCGAGCTTTCCAAAGCTGACGATTGCCCCCGTGCGAAGGCCTTTGCCGATGCCGTATTCCGCAAGCCCCATGCCGACCACGACAAGCGAAAGGGGCGTGGCCGCGTTGCCGAGAAGCCTCAGAGGCTCATCCACGGCGTACGGCAGCTCGATTCGCGTGAGGTTCCAGATCGCGCCGGCGAAAATCGACAGTATGAGCGGGTTCTTAAAGACGATTCTGGCGGTATGCGCGAAAGCCGAGAGCGACAGCGCGCCGGTTCTCTGGGAGAGCTCCGCGGAGAAGGTCGCCAGAGTCCACAGCACCATTGCGTTAAGAGAGAGCACCGCGGCAACTGACGGAATGTACTGGTCGCCCAGCATCACCATCGCCAGCGGCAGTCCCAGCAGCCCGTTGTTGGAGAACACGCAGGCCGTCCCGAAGACCGAGGCGCCGACCGGCCCGATTTTGAGGGCCTTCTCCGCGAAAACATGGCCGATTGAAAAGACGATGAGGCAGGCGCCGAAGAAAGCGACGAGCAGCATCGGGTCGGCGCTGTTCTGACTCTTGAACTGCTGGGAGAGCAGCCGGAAGAGCAGCGCAGGCAGCGCAATCGAAAAGGCGAATTTTGCGAGCCCGTCGCTCGCGCTTTTCGGGAACCGTCCCCAGCGCGACAGTGCAAAGCCTGCGGCAATCAGGATGAAAAGCGGAATGCTTTTGGCAAACTGGAGCGCGAACTGTCCGAGAAATTCATCCATGGCCTGTTGTCCTATTGTTTTCTGCCGCGGCCGGCGGGCAGATCTTCCGGTCTATTCTCCGGCGCATTTCCGTTGCCTTCAGGCGGCAGGGGGCAGTCATATATATGATTTTCCTGGCGCTTCGCCGGCTGGTCCGGGGCCCCCTGGCCGGGATGGCGCGCCGCCGGGTCTAAAGTCAATCCCGCCTTAGTGATATTTCGTCGGGCCGTAGGATAGAAAAACGTTTTGTCCGGGCTTATAGTAGCAGGGTCTGATGCCGGCTGGTCCGGAAGCCGGGACCCGAAGTTGGGCGGCCAGTCCGGTCCGCGCGCGTCAGGCGCAACAAAAAAACAGAGAGTAAAAAAATGCAGACTTTCACTACGATTGTTGCCATAGTCGGGGTGATCGGCGTCATCTGGGGCCTTGTGAAGCGCTACGAGACTCGACTGGTGCTGATTGCCGGCGGCCTGTTCATGGCTTTCCTGTCATTGAAGCCGATGGTGGCCTTCCACCAGTTCGACAAGTCGATGACGAACCCCAACCTGATCATCGCCATCTGCTCGGCCATGGGCTTTGCAGCTGTCGTGAAGCTCACCGGCTGCGACGTTCATCTGGTCGGGCTTCTCACCAAGCCTCTGAAGAGAATCGGCATCTTCCTGCTGCCCGCCTGCGGGCTCGTCACGGCGTTGGTCAGCATCGCGCTGCCTTCGACCGCCGGCTGCTCGGCTGCAGTCGCGCCGACCATCATTCCGCTGCTGATCCGCGCGGGTTTCAAGCCCGCTGTTGCGGGCGCCGTGGTGGTGGCTCCGATTTCGACCTTTGCCTTCTTCAACCCCGGCGTCTCGCACAACGCCTTCATTGCGAAGATGGCGAACATGGACGTGATGGACCTGATTGGCCTTAATGCGAACCGCATCCTGATTCTGGGCTTCCTCACGATCATTCTCCTTACGGTGGTGTGCGTGGTCTACAAGGACTACAACAAGCATCAGACCAAAGAGGAAATGGAAGCGAACCTCGCCCTGAGCGGATCAGGCGGGAAAGTGGATCTGCCTGAGCATCCGAGCGTGCTGCGCGGCATCACCCCGCTGCTGCCGGTTGTGATCCTCGTGGTCTGTTCCATCTGGTTCAAGGAGCTCAAGGTTTCGGTAGCCACGGCCATGCTGATCGGCACCATCTACTGCTTCCTCGTCACTCGTGCGAATCCTGCTGAGATCACGAAGAAGTTCTTCGACGGCATGGGCTCCGGCTATGCGAAGATCATGGGCATCATCATCGCGGCCGGCGTGTTCGCCGCCGGACTCCGCGCCGCGGGCGTGATCGATCAGCTCGTTGACTTCCTCAAGCACGCCCAGGCCATTGCGAAGCTGGGCGGCTCCCTTGGGCCGTTCCTGCTCGGCCTGATCACGGGTTCTGGCGACGCTGCGGCCTTTGCCTTTAACGAGGCCGTGACTCCGCATGCTGCTGAATTCGGCATGACCATTCCTTCTCTGGGCATGCTCGCCGCCATCGCAGGCGGCCTTGGACGCCAGATGTCGCCTCTGTGCGGCGGCCTGATTCTTGTGGCTGGCGTCGCGGGGGTCTCGCCGATGGACATCGTGCGCCGTACGGCGCCGGTGATGACGATTCTGCTCGTCGTGCTTTACGTCATTTCCTGAAAAAAAACAGAAATGCCCCGGCGTCAGGGCCTGCCTGAGTGCAGGCCTTCACCCGGGGAGCCCTCTGAAACCCGGACGGAGTAGGCCTCCCTCCGGGTTTTTGCTTTTCCTGCAGCGCGGGCAGGCGAAGCGCTTCAGGCCGTGCTAACTTACCTCCACGGCTTTTTTCTTCCAGGAGACAGCGATGGCTGGCAAAACCTTTCGGCTCGGCACTCTCGAGAGCGTGCTCAGGACCCGGCTCGAGCCCGTGCGGGCGCGTCTTAAGGCGGCCTGTCCGATGACGGTCACGGTCGGGCACAGCCGCGACCTTTTCAAGCGCCTGAAGGCGGGCGAATTCGACGCAGTCTTTGCGATCGACTGCCCGGAGGATCCGGGGATCAGGCGGGCGAAGGCCTTCGGCGAGGACGTGATGCTGATCTATCCCGACTCGCACTGCCCGGTGGAAAGCGCCTTCGATCTCGAAGACCTTCCGATGGCGGCCCTGCCCGAGGGCTGCTCCTACAGAAGGCGGCTTCTTGCCTGGATGGACAGCCAGGGGGCGAAGCCCCTGTCAGTTGAGGACCAGCCCGATTACGCCTCGATTCTGCGGACAGTCGCCTCGGGCGGCGGCTTCGCCCCGGTGCCGGCCTCGGTGCTCTCGGCTTCGGACGTGAAAAGTGAGATTCAGGCCGACCGGCTGGAGGGGCCCGAGGGGCGCGTGTGGGTTGAGCTGCTGTGGCGGTCCGAGGCTCCCGCGCAGGGCATCGCGGCCCTGCGCTCGGCGCTTGGGTTTTGAGGAAATTTGTCAGCGGCTTTGCTCCTTGCTTCAAAACGGGTAAAATAAAACCCCTTTGGGGCTGCCTTGGTTTCGACGTGGGTCACGAAGCGGCACAATGCATGTCGAGGTCCGGAATCCTCGTTAAACAGTTCGGAAAGTAATAAACGCCAATAACGAGCGTTACGCTCTCGCGGCTTAATCCCGCGGGATGATGCACCGGCTTGTCTGAGGGCCGGGTCAGGCAACTGACAGCATCACCATATACTCAGGCTGGATCTGCGCGGAGTCGTGACGCGCAGGTTGAGATCAAGCGACTGGCTTTCGAAGGGCCCGCCGACGGGCATGAGCGAAAGTGAGACTTTAAAATCCGCCTGCTAAGCATGTAGATTTGTACGGGGACGATTTGCGGACGCGGGTTCGACTCCCGCCAGCTCCACCAGACACTAATCCCAGACTGTCTTAGGACGTCTGGGATTTTTTATTAAATCAAAAATTTACGAGAAAATTCCGTCTCGGACTGTCTAAGGCTGTCTAAAGAAATCCATGACTTTATGATGGATAGTATGGTAGGTAAATGAGAGTTAAGTAATCACATTGCTCGCAAAGACCCCGGGTATACCCGCCATGCTTTCAAGTGGTCCGATCGAGCTTAAAGAGCGTGAAACGCACACCCTGGTCCCGCAGAGTGCACCCGAAGGGGGCCGGGAATCAGGCCAGGGAGTGCTGCTCCGCACCTGATGCCGAGGGACCCCGGGGCGCTCTATGGGAGCTCAAGCAGCAGGGCCATCTGAAAGCCGGAAGGAGCCCCAACGCTGTGCCTGCCCCCTGCTGCGAACTTGAAGTTTTCGCCCGCCCGGATCGGATGCTTTTCGCCTTCGTACCCGATCAGGCCCTCGCCCGAGAGCGCCAAAACCAGGGCGTCGCCCGGCGCGGCGTGCTCGGAAAGGCCTGTGCCGGCGCCAAAGCTCATCAGAGCGAACTTAAGCGAGGGGCTTGCCACGAGATCAAGGTTCACAATCCGGCCGGGTTGCAGCGGGAGGATTTCGGTGATGTGCGCGGCGGCCCCGGGCCTGAGGACCGGATTCACACGGGCCGGGCTTTTAAGCGAGATTTCCAGATAGACCGCCCCTTCGGCGCTTCGGATGCCGACCGGATTTCCGACCGGAGTGAGGAAAAGGTCACCCGCCTTCAGCCCTGCGGCTTTGCCTCCGGCCAGGGCTTCGGCCTGGCCTTCCAGCAGGAGCCAGATTTTGGGGTGCTCGTAGAGCTCAGAGCCGATGTCCGTTCCGGCGGCAAGCGAAAAGCAGGAAATGGCATAGCGCCCGGTCTCGGAAAGGGAAGTTGAGATCGTGCAGCCCGCGGCCGGCGCGTTTTCCCCGGCCAGTGAGAAGACTTTTCCCGCGATGCCTTTCATTTGAGGAACCTCCTTGAAAAGGGTTGAAGTTTTTTAATATGTATTTAGAATACATCTTTAAAAATCGAAATGCGAATTTCTTTTCTCCAAAGCTCAGCAGGACTGCCATGACCGATTTGAAAGACATCAGGGGACTTGACGATAGGAAACTTGAGACGGCGCTCGCCATTCGCAAGGCGTACGAAGCGGGGAGGCTTTCGCTTGAAGAAGCCCACCGGCGCTTGAAAAGCGAAGTCCGGTCCCTGAAGCCCTGGGAGATCGCCAGGATCGAGCAGGACCTCACGGCGGAGCAGGGCGGCGACGACTGCCGCTCCCGCAGGATTTCAGAACTCTTTCTGATCTACGGCCCGGTGCTGGACCGCAGCCGCCCCGAGCTTCCGGACGACCACCCGATCGCCCGCTACTACCAGGAAAACGACCGCGAGCGCGGCATCGTGAAGGAAATCGAGGATCTCCTCCAGTATCCCGTGATCCGAAACCAGTGGCTCGAGCTCTACGACAGGCTCTCCGAGATCCGCAGGCATTTCTCCCGCAAACAGAACCAGCTCTACTCCGTGCTGGAGAAGAAGGGTTTTGAGCATCCCTCCACCCACATGTGGCTTTTCGACGACGCAGTCCGGGACGAGATTCGTGAAAACCGCAGGCTGCTGGAGGCCGGAGAGGACGATCAATTCATCGCCCGCCAGGCCTCCCTGGTCGAAGACCTGAAGGACCTGATGGAAAAGGAGGAGCAGGTGTTGCTGCCGACCTCGCTCATGCTGGTGAGCCGCCGCGAGTTTGACGAAATGCGCCAGGGCGATGCGGAAATCGGCTACGCCTGGCTCGGCGAGGCGGCAGCCCCGGCGCGCGGGCCTCAGGACGCGCCGGCCGAATCGGGCGCCAGGGAGGGGTTTTCAGCCGATCTCCAGAAGCTGCTCGTGCGCTACGGCCTCGGCTCCGGCGCTCCGGCCGACGGAAAACTCGAAATGAGAAACGGCAGGCTTACGCTCGAGCAGGTGAACCTCATGCTGCGGAACCTGCCGCTCGACATTTCCTTCGTGGACGAAAACGATCTTGTGGCTTACTACTCGGACACCGAGCACCGTATTTTTCCGCGAAGCCGCAATGTGATCGGCCGTCAGGTGCGGAACTGCCACCCGAGGACAAGCGTGAAGTACGTGGAGGAAATCCTCGCGAAGTTCAAGTCCGGAGAGGAGAACACAGCGGATTTCTGGATCGACGGGAAGGACGCTTTCATCTACATCCGCTATGTCGCCGTTCGGGACGAGAAGGGAAAGTTCCGCGGCGTGCTCGAGACCATGCAGGACTGCACCCGCATCCGCGAACTCACCGGATCCCGCACTCTGCTCACCTGGAGCAGCGAAACGCACGCTCCGGAGCGCGTCTATGGGATTTCGGAGCCGGGGACAAGCGACGACGAGCCCGTCACTAAAGACGGGAACCTGACGGGAAGAGCCTTTTAGCCGCCTCGGAGAAGTTCCTGAGGCGGGGTCGGCTCTTTTTCCCCGGTGTCAAAAGACAGCGGGGTCGGCGCGCCCGGCCAGGCTTCGCCACAATGAAACTGAAGGATATGGAACTCGCTGCGGCTGAGAAACAGGATCTGCCCGTGGCTGTAAGGCCGCCATGCAGGAAGCCCTTCAAAAGGGCTTTGAGTCGAAAATACGGACCGAGTGAAAAAAGGTCCTTCCCGACTTGCGATCGAGAAGATGCATCCATGCATCCGGGCGCAGAAGTCTGGAAAACATGCGCGCTCTGTTTCGAGCAGCGGAACACCCGCTTTTACGTCAAGCGGCAGCGGTTTTGCCGTTACGGAATTCTTTTACGCCAGACACCCGATGCCGGGCGTGCCGGCCAACTTTATCGGCGAAGGCGGAGAAGGGCTCTTTAATTTCCAGAAATGGAAGAAGCCGCTCCCGCATGGACCGGTCTTCCGGGGCCGCAGGCCTGAGGGCGCGGCTCCGGCGGCAGCGGAGTTCAGAAGGCGGCGAGGACCGAGCCCTTGTATTTGTTGTTCACGAACTCCTTCACCTCAGGGCTCTCAAAGGACTCGAGCAGGATCTTGAATTCCGGACGGCCCTTGCTGTCGGTCTGAACCACCAGCACATTGGCGAAATCCGAATCGGCTCCTTCCAGAAGGAAGGCGTCCCGGGAGGGAGTGAGGTTGGACTTCACGGCCCAGCTGCCGTTGATGACGGCAAACTCGACGTCCGGCAGGGTGCGCCCGAGGTTGGCGCTTTCGACTTCGCGGAACTTCAGGTGCTTCGGGTTGTCCACGATGTCGTGAACCGTGGCATGGGAGCCCGTTCCCTCCTTGAGTCTGATGATCCCGTTGCGCTCGAGCAGCTGCAGGCCCCGTCCCTGGTTCGCTGCGTCCGAAGGCACCGTGACGAGTCCGCCGTCATGGATTTCGTCCTTGCTGTGGATCTTGAGGGAGTACACCCCGATCGGGAATATCACAGTTTTCCCGAGAGCCGTGAATTTGTAGCCCTTGCTCTGGATGGCCTTGTTGAGGTAGGGGATGTGCTGGAAGGCGTTCGCGTCTATGTCGCGCGCGTTGAGCGCCTCATTGACCTGGGCGTAGTCGGAAAATTCAACCACCTGGACTTTCAGCCCCTTTTTGGCCGCTGCTTTTGCCGCCACTTCGGCCACTTCGGCGTGGGGGCCTGAAAGCGTCCCGAGCTTGACGGGCTTGAGGCCGCCCTCCGCAGTGCCGGAGTCCTGCTCCTTCCTGCCGCAGGCCGACAAGGCTGCGGCCGCGGCAGCCGTCAGGCCGAGGGCTAGAAATGTTCTGCGATTCATGGCGTTCTCCTTTGGTAATGTCGTGTGCTCGCCTGCAAGGCCCGGGGAGAGAGAGCCCGGGGCGGCGGTGTGATCTTTCTCTTTGTAAACTATCAGTTTTAATGAAGTCCGGACTTTTTATCTGCGGCTCGGCTGAGGTATTACCTGGCAGGGCGCTGATAAAGCCGCGGGGGCGCTTTTCGAGCGGGGCTGCGGCAGTACACTGAAGTCTCATTTTTGGGACATTCGCCATGACCTCAGCACACGACAAGCGCCTTCAGTTTCGCAGCAACTTGAAAAACGGGCGGTTTATGACCGCCCCCGGCATCTACGATGCCCTTTCGGCCAAAATCGCCCAAGAAGCTGGCGTGAACTGTCTCGCGATGGGCGGCTACGCGATTTCAGCCTCGCGCCTCGCGCGGCCCGACGTGGGCTTCCTCTCCCAGACCGAAATGGCCCAGGCGCTCAAGGAGGTCTGCGACGCGACGGACCTGCCCGTCATCGGAGACGGCGACACGGGCTACGGCAATGCTATGAACGTGCTGCGCGTCGCGTGTGAATACGAACATGCCGGGGCGTCGTGCATTTTCTTCGAGGACCAGGTCTGGCCCAAGCGGTGCGGCCACATGGATGGCAAGCAGGTGATCTCCGCCGAGGAGCACGCGCAGAAGATCCGCGCGGCGTTCGACGCGCGCGAGGATCCGGCCACCGTCATCATGGCCCGCACGGACACAAGGGCTGTCCACGGGCTCGATGACGCCATCCGCCGCGGCAGGCTCTATGCCGAGGCCGGCGCGGAGGTGCTTTTCATCGAGGCGCTCCGGGACCGCGCCGAGATGGAGACTGTGGCCCGGGCGTTCAAAGGAACGGGCGTCGCGCTGTTTGCCAACATGATCGAGGGCGGGAAGACGCCCATCCTCAGCAACCGGGAGATCCAGGAAATGGGTTTTGCCGGCGTCTTCTGGTCGTGCACGTCGCTTTATCTGGTGGCAAGCGCCCTGTACCGGGGGTTCCGCACGCTGGTGGAGGAAGGGACCACGGATTCCCTGAAAGGTCAGATGATCGAGTTTTCGCAGTTCAACCGCTTCGTCGGTCTGGACGTCTACCGGGAGCTCGAAAGAAAATACCGGGTCGGCCGGGACGACTGAGGGCGTGTGCGGTTCAGGTTTAAAGAGGGAGGCGGGGGAGGAGCGCGATGAGACTTCAAAGTATAGGCCGGACGGCGGTTCCAGGCGTTTTGTCTCTGCTTTTCATTTTCCCGGCCCCGGCCTGGGCCGGGGGAGTTTCTGGGGACTGCAGCTGGAACGGCATCCCGCTTTACGGAAACGTCAAAGTGGTCGATTCATTCCCGGACATCAAGGTGAAGATTGTCTCGAGCTTTCCCGACCTGAAGGTCAAAGAGGTCAATTCGTTCCCGGACTCCTGCGGGAAGTGGCGCTTCGTCGATTCGTTTCCAGACTTCAAGGTGAAGTTCGTCAATTCCTTTCCAGACATAAAAATCAAGTATGTGGAATCCTTTCCTGGGCTGCCCTAGAAGAGGGGGCCCTTCAGAGGTCGAAGGCCAGCCGTACCTTGAGGAAGTCCACCTTCATGCGCCGCATTTCAACCGGTACATGCCCGTAGGTTTTTGAAATGCGCCTGCAGCAGCAAAGCGGCGTGCCTGCGGCGATGGAGTTCCCGATCGCCTCGAGCGTGTCGCGGCCGCACACCTCGCATGAGACGTAGTTGGCGGTCTCCGTGATGACGACTCCGAAGGCCCGCTCGTAAAAGGCGTAGAGCGATTCATGGGGATCAAGGTTCTTTTTGAAGAACTCCAGCGTGAGACCCGGAAAATACCTGGCCGGCAGAAAGAGCTCGTCAAGCCCCAGAGAGCAGTCCGGGTTCGTGATCCGGCGGGTAATATGCAGGACTCGCTCGCCGGGCGGCAGCTGCAGGCTCTCGGAGAGCTCGCCCTGCGCCGGAAGCTCTTCAAAGCGCACGGGGACGCGTTCCTTCAGCTGCAGGGGCCTGCCGTCAAGCGTCTGAAAGGGCTGGAAGCGGTTCCAGTAGCGCCCGGCCCCGAAGCTGCCCACGTACGTTCCCGAGCCCTGGAGCCGCACCAGCACGCCTTCGTCCACAAGCTCGGAGACCGCGCGGCGCAGCGTGCCGACGGAAATGCCGATTTCGCGGGCGAGCACGGGCTCGGCGGGAATCCTCTCGCCGGGCTTCCACTGCTTGGCAAGCAGCCGCCCGATGATGGTCCTTTTGGCGGCCATGTAGCGGGGAATGCGGCGCCTGCTGCCCGGCGGGTTCCTGCGGTCGATTGATTCGCTAGGCATGATGTCCTGTGTTCCATCAAATCATATACATGATATGAGAAGAAGCGGGCCGACGGGCTTTGCCGTGTACAAAATAATCCCATGGGCAGAGCGGATCGCACAGGCGCGCCCGCCTCTGCCGGTTGAAAAAGGAGAAAGCAGCATGGCAGATGAATACGATGCTTACGTGCCGGAGATGGTTGAGACCCGGCGCAGGCTTCACGCCCACCCCGAGCTCGGCTGGACTGAATTTGAGACGACGGCTCTCGTGGCGCAGAGGCTGCAGGCTCTCGGCTTTGAGATCCATCTGGGCACTGAGGTGGTGAATCCCGAGGCGGTCCTCGGACGCGATCCGAAGGCCGCGAAGGCGGCCGAGGAGCGGGCTCGTGCGCACGGAGTTCCCGAAGAGATCCTGCAGCGCATGGGCGGCTACACCGGCTGCGTGGGCATCCTCGACACCGGTCGACCCGGACCCACGCTTGCGTTCCGCCACGACATGGACGCCCTGCCAATTCAGGAGATCACCGACCCGAAGAGCGGCCACCTGCCGGCCGTCGAGGGCTTCGCCTCCACAGTGAAGGGCGTGATGCACGCCTGCGGGCACGATTCGCACACTGCCACGGGCCTCGGGGTCGCGCACTGGCTCTCCGACCACAAGGCGGAGCTCTGCGGGCGCATCAAGCTCATCTTCCAGCCTGCCGAGGAGGGCACCAGGGGAGCGGGCGCGATGGTGGCCGCGGGTGTCGTCGACGACGTCGACTGGTTCTTCGGGGCGCACGTCGGCACCGTGGCGAAGCCCGGCGAAATCGTGATCCAGCCCGACGGCTACATGGCGACCACGAAATTCGACGTGAACTACACGGGCGTGCCCTCGCACGCGGGCGGCAATCCCGAGAAGGGCCGCAGCGCGCTCATCGCCGCGGCCGACGCAGCCGTGATGCTCACCGCGATCACGCGCACCTCCGAGGGCGACACGCGCGTGGCCGTGGGGCGGCTTGATGCCGGCGAAGGCCGCAACATCACTCCGGTGCACGCGCACATGGAGTGCGAGGTCCGCGGCTCGACCTTTGCAGCGAACGACTACATGTTCTCCCGCGCCCAGGAGGTGGTGAAGGGCTCGGCCGAAATGATGGGGGTGAAGTACGAGATCATCAAGACGGGCCAGGCCGGCGTGATCGAGACCACTGCCGCGGCGCTTGCCGCGATGCACAAGGCGGCCGAGGCGATTCCCGGCATCAAGGTGCGCGAATACCACAACGCGGGCGGCAGCGAGGACTGCACGCTGTTTATGCACCGCGTGGCCGAGCACGGCGGCAACCCCGGGTTCTTCCTCTTTGGCTGCAACCATCACGGCCATCATCGCCCTGACTTCGACACTCAGGACACGAAGAATATGAAACCCGCGTTCCTGGTTTTCGTGAACCTCGCGCGCGACATCTGCGGGCGCAGGGCCTGACGTCTCCTGACGTAAAAAAGGTGCGCGGGCGGTGGAACACCTCCCGCTACGTCCCTTTTTTCCGCGTCGGTGCTTTTGTTGAAGAGGCGGAAAGAGAAGGCGGATCGCCTGTCTCCTCTTTCCGCTTTTTTCGTCTGCTGCCGCCGCGATCCTTAAAGGAGTCCGAGCTTCGAGAGCCGGCTGCGCAGTGTGTTGGGATGCATTCCGGCGCGTTCGGCGGCGCCGCCCGGGCCCGAGATTTTGCCGTAGCAGCTTTTCAGCAGGGCCGCGAAATAGGCTTTCTGCAGCCCCTCCCAGTCGTAGGCCGCGAGATCCGGGGCGGCCGGCTCCGCGCGCTGCGGCAGGGGCCTTGCCAGGGCGGCGGGCGCGGGGCGGGGCCCCGGGCGCTGCACGAGGTGCCGGATGACGGGGCCCTCTTCAAGCGCAGCGCGCTCCGTCGAGTTCTCAAGCTCGCGGACGTTGCCGGGCCAGCGGTAGCGGACCGCCTCCTCCAGGGCCTGGGCTGTCAGCCTGGGAATTTCGGAGAGGTGGTACTTCGCGGCGATCCGCTTTAAGAACAGCCTCGCGAGCAGCCCGATGTCCCCCGGTCGGTCCCGAAGCGGGGGGAGCTTGATCGGGAAGACGTGCAGCCGGTAATAAAGATCCGTCCGGAAAAGCCCCTTTTCAACCATTTCCTCCAGGCTTCGGTTCGTGGCCGCGATGATCCGGACGTCGACGGGAATTGAGCTCTCGCCGCCCACCCGGGTGATGGTGCGCTCCTGCAGCACGCGCAGTAGCTTCACCTGCGCAAGCGCGGACAGCTCCTCGATTTCGTCCAGGAAAAGCGTTCCGCCTTCAGCCTGCTCGAAGTAGCCTGCGTGGCGGTTTTTAGCATCCGTGAAAGCGCCTTTTTCATAGCCGAAGAGCTCGCTTTCAATGAGCGAGGCGGGGATTGCGCCGCAGTTGATTGCGATGAAGGGGGCATTGCGCCGGGAGGACATCTGCACGAGGGTGCGCGCCGTCACCTCCTTGCCGGTGCCGGATTCGCCCTCGATCAGGACCGTGACGTCGGTGTCGGCAATCCGGCGCATTTTCTGCGCGACCTGGTAGAGCCCGGGCGAGGCGGCAAGGAACCGCTCGAGCGGCTCGGACTTTTCCTGCCGGAGCTGCCGCCTGAGGGCCTCGTTCTCCCTGCCGATGTGGGCGGCCCAGGCGCGGGCGACCCAGGTGGACAGCGGCTGGGCGAGCGATGCGATGAGCGCCGCCTGCGACTCAAGCCAGGCTTTCTCCCTCAGGCTGTAAAAACAGATGACGCCGACATGCTGCCCGTCGAGTTCGAGGCGCTGCATGACGTAGGAGCCTATGCCGGCAATGACGTTTCGGGTCGCCCATGCCGTGACGGGGTCCTCCGAGAGCGATCTTACGAGCAGCGTCTCCGGCCGGTGCTCGTAGGAGAGTTCGCCCACGAGCCCCTCGGGGATCTTCACCTCGATGTCGAGCCTCAGGCTCTCCGTGGCGTCGGCCCGGGCGAAGAACCGGATGCTTCGGGTCTCGGAGAAAAAGGTGTTCACGAAGATGCCGCTCACCGGCAGCCCCTGCTGCTGCAGCAGCCTCACGAGCCGCCGCAGAGCCTGCAGGGGGCTGGCGAGGCTGCAGACCTCGCTCACCGACTCGTAGAGCTCACGGGGAGCCTGGCCCGGGCCCTCAAGGCCTTTCTGATGAGTGTCCATTGTTAACGAAATGTCGTAATTTAACGAATATTCGTAATTTTATACGAAATATCGTTTCAATAGTTAGTTCAAAAAGCGTGGATTCAGTCTTTAATACGTCGAGAGAATTAGTTCTAAAAGCCCCACCGGACGGTGGATTACGCGCTGCGGGAGGTACTGCGTCTCAAAGCTGGCACGGTTTGTGCTTTAAGTCTCTGTGAAAAAATGAAAGAGCCTTTTTTTGAGGTCAGCATGAAAAAAAACATCATCCAGAAGGAGACCAGCCGCCGCAGCCTGATCAAGGCCGGCGCCGCCGTCATCTGCGCCGGGGCCGCAGCCTCGCACGCCGCCCCCGCGCCAGCGAAGGCGCGGTTTGACAAGATCTATGACGTGATCGTCGTGGGCTCGGGCTTTGCCGCCCTCGCCGCGGCGCTGCGCGCCCGTGAGCAGGGCGCTCATGTCCTGCTCATCGAAAAGATGCCGGCCTTCGGCGGCAACTCTGCAATTAACGGCGGGGCTTTTGCCGTGGCCGGCTCCCCCCTGCAGGAGAAGTCCGGCATCAAGGACTCCCCGGAGTTGATGCTCAAGGACATGATCCGCTCGGGCCGCGGTCTCTCGCACGTCGACCTTCTCAAGATGATCGTGGAGGGCACCCGCCCCGCCTTCGACTGGGTCGTGAGCTACGGGGTGAAGTTCAAGCCCTTCGTGCAGCACTTCGGCGGGCACAGCGTCCCGCGCATCATGCAGACCGTGGAGTCCACGGGCGGCGGCATCACTCGGCCGCTTGCCGAGGCCTGCCTTAAAAAAGGCGTCGAGATGCACAGGCGCGCGATGATGCGCGACTTCATCCGCAGCGCCGACGGCCGCGTGATCGGTCTGAAGGTGCGCGAAGGCTACATCTTCCCCAAGGAGGATTCCGGGGTGGACGTCACCTACGGGGCTCGCCGCGGCGTTGTGATGGCGACCGGGGGCTTTTCACGCAACATCTGGTTCCGCAGCCAGCAGGATCCGCTGCTTGATTCCCGGCTTGACTCCACGAATCAGCCCGGGGCGACGGGCGAGGGCCTTCTCAAGATGCTCGCGATCGGCGGCGCTCCCGTCCAGCTCGACCAGATCCAGCTCGGCCCCTGGAGCTCGCCCGAGGAAAAGGGCTTCGGCCTTGTCTCCCAGTTCAACACGATCGCCGGCTTCCCGATGGGCATCATGGTGGATCCGCGCACGGGCCGCCGCTTCTGCAACGAGCTTGCCGACCGAAAGGAGCGCGCCGACAAGATCCTCACCATGATTGAAAACGGCAAGCCCGTCTACCCCATCTGCTTTACCGACACGAAGGGCGTCGCGAAGGCTCAGACCCTAAAGAACGGCCTCAAGTACGGTGTGATCCACAAGTTCGACTCGCTTGAGGCGATTGCCCGCGGTTTCCACATGCCGGTCGAGGCTTTCGTCGCTCAGGTGAAGGAGTTCAACGGCTATGTCCGCGCGAAGGACGACAAGCAGTTCCACCGCCCGCTGCAGCTCGCGATCGTCCTGGACAAGCCCCCGTTCTACGCCGTGAAGGTCTGGCCGAAGGTCCACTACTGCATGGGAGGCGTCGGCATCAATCCGAAGGCCGAGGTGCTCGACGTGATGGGCCGTCCGATTCCCGGACTCTTCGCCGCGGGCGAGGTGACCGGCGGCGCCCACGGGGCGAGCCGCCTCGGGGGCTGCGCGATTGCAGACGGCCTGTGCTTCGGCCGCATCGCCGGACTGTCCGCGGCCAGCAGCACCCCTGTTGATCTTTAACCCAGGCGAAGAAGAGGAAGGAGACTGAAATGATGAAAAAACAGATGCTGGCCGCGATGTCTGCAGCCGTCCTCGGCGCCTTCGCCCTGAACGCCTGGGCGGCCCCTGCGGTTCCGATGGGAGCCCACCACGCGAAGATGAAGTGCGAGACCTGCCACACGAAGGACAACGCCGTGAAGGGCAACGCCTTCGTGCCGCCTTCGGACAAGACCTGCGAGGGCTGCCACGGCAGCTACGCGGCGCTTGCGAAGAAGACCGCGGGCGGCTCTGAGCCCAACCCCCACTATTCGGCCCATTACGGCGAGTCGCTGTCTTGCAGCGCCTGCCACAGGCAGCACGAGAAACCACAGTCCTACTGCAACAACTGTCACGACTTCAGGCACAAGATGCCCTGAAACCGAACACTGGGTCGAAAATAAAACTTTTTTTCAAGGGCACCGCTTGAGCGGGCCCGACTTACCACTGGAGAGAACTAAAAATGGCAAAAACTAGAATCATTGCCGCCGCCGTCGCCCTTGCCTTCGCCGGCAGCGCTTACGCCGGCGTCGTCACTCTGGACGGACACCACCTCACGATGGATCAGGCCTGGGAGGTCGCCAACGGCCAGTCCACCGTCGAGATCGCCCCGAGCGCGAGGCAGAATCTGATCCTGTCGCACAAGCTCGTGATGGAAGCCGCCGCTCAGGGCAAGCCCGTGTACGGCCTCACCACCGGCGTGGGCCTCAACAAGGACAAGAAGCTCTTTGACGCGAACGGCAAGCTCACCAAGGAGGTGCTCGACGCCTCCCGCGCCTTCAACTACAACGCCTTCCGCGCGCACTCGGCCGGCATCGGCCCGATGATGCCGGAAAACCTCGCCCGCCTGTCCATGGTGATCCGCCTGAACACCATGCTTGCGGGCCAGTCCGGCGCCCAGGTCCGCGTGGCTGACCTCTACCGCGAATTCCTCAACAAGCACATCACCCCCGAGATCCCCTCGCGCGGCACGATCGGTGAGGCCGACATTCTGCTCGCCTCGCACGTCGGCTCCGTGATGATCGGCGAGTGGCGCGCCCGCGTCGACGGCCGCCTGATGAGCGGCGCCGAAGCCCTCAAGGCAAAGGGCATTACCCCTCTGGTTCCCGAGGGCAAGGACGCCCTCGCGGTCCTTTCGAACAGCTCGGTCGCCATGGCCTATGCGCTTGACGGCTACAAGAAGGCCCTGCAGGTCACGAAGACGACTCCTGTTGTCTTCGGCCTTTCCCTCGAGGGGCTCAACGGCAACGTCGCCCCGTTCCTGCCTCAGACGGTCGCCGTGCGTCCGTTCCCCGGCCTCGACAAGGCGGCCGAGTCCCTGAGGCTCTCGCTCAAGGGCTCCTACCTCTGGCAGCCCGCGAAGGATCGTCCGCTGCAGGATCCGCTCTCCTACCGCACCACGGTCTACGCGCTGGCTGAAGCGAACAACGCGCTTGCCGACCTGAAGAAGGTGATCGACGTCCAGATCAACGCGGGCGACGACAACCCCGCCACGATTCTCAATGCGAAGCAGGACTACCGCTCCGAGAGCAAGCAGGTCGCCAATTACTTCATCGACGGCAAGGAAGTGAACGGCGCGATCATTCCGAGCGCGAACTTCGAGGTCCTGCCGGTTGCGCTCGCCCTGCAGCGCGCGTCTCTCGCGGTGGCCCACCTGTCGCACAACGCCGTGCAGCGCACGATCCACCTCTCCGATGAGCACTTCACGGGCCTCACCCGGTTCCTTACCGCCCCGGGCAACAAGGGCCACGCCTTCGGCGCGATCCAGAAGGCCTTCATGGGCATGCACGTCGACACGATGGCGCTCGCCCAGCCCGTGTCGCTCTACGGCATGCCGGTCGCAGGCGACATCGAGGATACGTTCACGCAGCTGCTGCAGGCCGGACAGCGCCTGGGCCAGATTGCCGAGAACACGCGCTACGTCTACGGGCTTGAGCTGCTGCACGGCGCCCAGGCAATCGACCTTCGCCGCCAGAAGAGCGGGAACTTCGCCATGTCCTCCGACACCGCGAAGCTCTACAACGCCTTCCGCAAGGTTTCTCCCTATGTCGACCGCGACCGTCAGTTCACCGACGACATTGAAAACGCCGCGAAGCTGATCGGCAGCTGGAATTAACGCTTTTCTCTCTCCGGACAGGGCGGCCCGGCGCCTTTTTGCGGGCGCCGGGCCGCACCTGTCTCTCTCTGCTATTCAAAGGAAAAAACCATGAATTCCAACAAGATTGCTGCGGCGCTCGCCGCCGCGGCCCTGTCCGGGGCGGCCGCAGCCGCCCCCTCGGTCACGATGTACGGGGTCGTTGACACGGGCCTGCAGTACACCCACGTCTCAAACCGGGGCGTCGACACGTTCGAGATGAATTCCGGCAACTATGCGGGCTCGCGCTGGGGCGTGAAAGGCGAGGAGAAAATCGGCTCCTCCAGCGTGGGCTTCATTCTGGAGTCGGGCTTCGCAAGCGATACGGGCGCGCAGGGCAAAAGCGGCAGCATCTTCAACCGCGAGTCCCAGATCTATGTGAAGGGCTCCTGGGGCCGGATCGGCGCTGGCCGGGTCGGGGCCTTCACCTCGGGCTCTTCGTCCCTTTCCCGCTACTGGGACTTTGAGCCCTTCGAGACCGGGTACTACGACGCGGGGCTGCAGGGCACGCAGGTGAACGTCTGGAGGCTCAACAGCAACACCCTCTACTACGTCTCCCCGAAGATGAACGGCTTTGAGTTCGGCGGCCAGTATTCGTTCACGGGCAGCACGTCCGACAAAGAGACGAACGGGATGGCCCGCGACAGCCACTTCGGGAACATCTACGCGCGCTGGGACGGAAAGAACGCGCGGGTGATCGCCGGGGTTGAGGCCGACTTCATCGGCCACGACTACCGGGACACCGACCCGAACAAGACGAGGTGGTCGGCGAAGCTTGCCGGCGCCTGGACCCCGAACGCGGGCCCGGTGACGCTGTTTGCGGGCTACAACTATTACAAGAACCAGAACCGCTTCACCGACTCGACCTGGGACGACGACTACAAGGTGGTCTATGACGGCAGCGGCCGCGGGCTCGAGGGACATGCCTTCTTCCTGGGCGGCCGCTACAGCGTTGGAGCCGCGAGCTTTCTCGGGCAGTTCCAGTTCCTCACGGGCAAGAACAAGGGCGCCGTGAAGGGCGATGAGGACGACTACAAGCGCTACGTGGGGTCGCTCGGCGTGCACTACTACTTCAGCAAGCGCACGATGGGCTACGGCGTCGTCTCCTACGCGAAGGGCACGGGGCTGCTTGACACCGACACGACCGAAACGAACCGGGTCGTGACGACCGTGGGCGTCACGCACTGGTTCTGACAGACAAGCGGCTCTTTTTTCCGGTCTTTCTTTTTAAGCCGGAAGTCTCCGGGGCGAAAGCCCCGGAGGTTCACTGGCCCTGTTTCCGAAGGGCCCTGGCGCGGGCGCTGTCCCGCGCCTTTTTAGTTGAGAATACGGCCGCCGCGCCTGAAGCCTGAGCTGGAGCCGGAAGCCGGCGCAGGCATCTGCGCGAGGTTGTATTTGGCCGTGACGCTGCCCTGGTCCGCCGCCCTCCCGAACCATTCCCGGGCCTTCTCCAGGTCCCGCGGGACGCCCCGGCCGTGGTAGTAGCAGGACCCGAGGCTGCACTGGGCCGGGGCGTCGCCCTGCAGGGCTGCCTTCAGGTACCACAGGGCGGCCTGCTCGTAGTCGAGCTCGGTCCCAATGGCGCCCTCGTAGCAGCCTCCGAGGTTGTTCTGTGCGACGGCAAGCCCCTGCCGGGCGGCCTTTTCATACCATTTGAACGCTTCCTTGTCGTCCGGGGCGACGCCCCGTCCCTCCTCATAGAAGACGCCCAGCGAGTTCTGCGCGTCGGCAAGGCCCTGCAGGGCCGCCTTCCTCACCCATTCGAAGCCCAGCGTCTCGCTTTGCTCGACTCCCGTGCCCTCGGAGTAGAGCAGCCCCAGGCTGTACTGGGCCTCGGCCACTCCCTGATCGGCCGCTTTTTTATACCAGCGGGCGGCAAGCTTCGGGCTGCGGGGCAGGCCCCGGCCCCATTCGCGGCACAGCCCCAGGAAATACTGAGCGTCGGGCTGACCCTGCGAGGCGGCTTTTTTCGCCCAGTACACGGCTTTTTTCTCATCCTGCTCGACGCTGATGCCATGGTCGTAGGAGGCCGCGAGCTCGTACTGGGCCTCCCGGTCGCCCTGCTCGGCGGCCTTCGTGAACCACTCGAAGGCCTTCATTCCGTCCCGGGGCACCCCCGTGCCCTCGTCGAAGCAGACTCCGAGCTCGTACTGCGCAACGGGCAGCCCCTGCAGAGCCGCCATGGCGATCCACTGCGCCCCGTACGCTTCGTTTTTTTCTATCCCCCTGCCGTCGAGGCACAGGCAGCCGAGCAGGTACTGGGCCTTGGGTTCGCCCTGCAGGGCCGCCTTGAGCGCCCAGCGAGCGGCCCGGGCGCTGTCCTTCGGGACACCTCGCCCCTCGTCGAGCATCAGCGCGACTTCGTACTGCGCCAGCGCGAGCCCCTGCTCGGCCGCCCGCTCGTACCACTTGAAGGCCTCGGGGTAGTCCTGGCCGATGCCCGAGCCTTCGTAGAGGCAGTCGGCGAAATTGAACTGCCCGGAGGCGCTTCCGCCCTCGGCCGCCTTCCTGTACCACTCGAGCGCGGTCTTGAGGCTGCGGCTCACGCCCCGGCCCGTTTCGAACCTCAGGCCGAGCTCGGACTGCGCGTCGGCGTCTCCCGCGAGGGCTCTCCTTTTGACTTCTTCGATGTCGGAGCCGCCCTCGGCGTCCTTCGGCTTTTCTCCGCTTCTTTTCATTGCTGTGTCTGTCGTTTTTTTCTGAAAAACTAGATTCTGCACCCTGGAGCGGATTCCGCAAGCGCCCGCCCCGGGATCAGCCGGCCTCAGAGCGCATCAGGTCGCAGAAAGTCTGCGCCGCGCGCGAGAGCTCTTCGCCCTCGCGCTTGAAAAGAACGAACCGCCCGCGCTCGAGCGGCTCCTTGAGCTCCACCTCGAAAAGATCCGGGTTCTTCAGGTGCCCGGGGGAGGGGTCGCATTTGATCATGGCCCCGAGGCCGAGCCCCGCCTGCGTGAGGTCCTCGATGATCGCCGAGGTGTCGCAGTCGAAGGCCGCATTGAGCTCGAGTCCCGCCGCGGCGAAGGTCCGGCTGAGGAATGAGCGCGAGTCGCTGCCCTCGCGCAGCACGATGAGCGGATAGCGGTTCAGCTCGGAGAGCGCGAGCCTGCGGCCCTCGATCGTCCCGAAGCGCCTGCGGCTGGCCGCGAAGAAGTTCCGGTACGGACGCAGCGGCAGCGCCTCGGTTCCAGCCGGAGCGGGCCCGTCGCCGTGCACGGCGTCGAGGAAGAAATCGATCCGGTCCGCGGCAAGCAGCCGCACGAGTTCCCCGCGCCGGTTCTCGCACTTCAGGTGCACGCGCACCCGCGGGAACGCCTCGGCGAAGCGCCCGAGATGCGGCATCAGGTAATAGTGCAGCAGGAGGAAGGGAAACGCGATCGAAAGTTCGCCCTCCTCGAGGTTGCGCAGGCCCGCGAGACGCCCCTGCCCGCGGGCGAGGGCCGACTCGATGTCCCGGGTTGTCGCAAAAAGCGCCTCGCCTTCAGCGGTGAGCGCAATTGAGCGGCCCCTGCGCGAAAAAAGTTGACAGCCCAGCCTCGACTCGAGCAGCGCGATCGAACGCGAGACCGCGGGCTGCGTGATGAAAAGCGCGCGGGCGGCGAGCGTCATGCTGCCGGTTTTGGCCACCTGGCCGAAGACCCGCAGCAGGTCAAGGCTGATGTCGCTGAGATTTTGCATGATGAAAGCCATTTTGCATCAGTTCTGTTTATGCATGCATAAACAAATATCACTATTTTTTCTAGGTATTTTTACTTAAAATCTTTTTCAAGAAGAAAGCCGCACACCCGCCCCCTGCGCGCGGGGCCCGGGCGCCGGCAAGGGGAGGCTCGGATGCCGTTTTTTGCCGTCATTGTTCAGCCCTTCATCCTGATCGCGCTGGGGTTCGCTTTGTCGAGAAGCCGCATGTTCCCCCGCTCGCTCTGGGAGGGCGTTGAAAAGCTGGTGTTTTACGTGCTGTTTCCGCCGCTGCTCTTTAACAGCGTCGCCAACGCTCAGCTCACGGTTTCCCAGACGGGGATTTTCCTCGCCTGCGGCGTCGGTTCGATGACGATCGGCATGGCGCTCGCCTGGCTCGTCTCGAAGATCGCCCCCATGGGGCCGATGACCGACGCGAGCCTCCGGCAGTGCGGCTATAGGTTCAATTCCTACATCGGGTTTGCGATCGTCTTTGCGCTCTTCGGAGCAAAGGGGCTCGCGCTTTTTGCGCTGCTCATGGGCGTCTGGGTGCCGATTTCAAACGCTGCGGCCGTGGCGGACCTCGCTGCCGCCTCGCGCTCGAAGGGGGAGGGCGCGCGGGGCATCCTCCGCTTGATTGTGAAGAACCCCCTCATCATCGGCACCGCCGCGGGCCTCTTCTTCAACGTGACGGGGCTGCACATGCCGGAGCTGGTCACCTCGGTCTTCAAAAGCCTTGGCTCGGCCTCGCTCGCGCTCGCTCTGATGTCGATCGGCTCGGGGCTGCAGCTCGGGAAATTCAGGCAGGAGGCGGTTCCCCTGTCGCTTGCCACGATCGAGCGGCTTGTCTGCGTGCCGGCCGCAGCGCTTGCGATCGGGCTCTTTTTCGGGCTCTCCCCGGTGGAGCTCGGGGCGCTCATGAGCTTTGCGGCGCTTCCCACGGCGAACTCCTGCTACATTCTCGCGGTCCGCATGGGCGGCAACGGCCCGGCGGTGGCGAATCTCACGACGCTGCAGACCGTGTGCGCGCTGTTCACGATTCCGTTCTGGATGGGGCTGCTGCAGTCGCTCTGACCCGGGGGCTGCGTCCTGCGGGGCTAGGGGAGCAGGAGGCGGCTCTTCCCGTTTGTCTGTCAGACAATTTCTGCGGGCGCATAGCCGGAAAAAAAATACAATGGGTTCCATCCGGCGGAGCCCTCCGCCCTTTTTTCCCTTCACTCAAGACAGGACCCCTTCGAATGATCCGATTCAACAACGACTACTGCTGCGGCGCGCACCCGCTGATCCTCAAGGCTTTCGAGCGGACCAACCCGGAGCGTTACCCGGGCTACGGCGTGGACGACTGGTGCGCGAAGGCGGCCGGCATGATCCGGGAGGCCGCCGGAGTCCCCGAGGCGGCGGTTTTCTTCTTTCCCGGTGCGACTCAGGCCAATTTCGTCGTCGCCGCCGCTGCCCTAGCCTCCACCGAGAGTGTGATCGCCGCCGACACGGGCCACATCAGCTGTCACGAATGCGCCTCGGTGGAAAACACGGGGCACAAGGTGCTCACGCTGCCCAACGTCGACGGGAAGCTCACGGCGGAGGCGGTCGAGTCCTGCGCCCGCCGCTACGTGGAAAGCGGGGAGGCCGAATACATCACGCGCCCGGCGATGGTCTACCTGTCGTTTCCGACCGAGAGCGGAACGCTTTACAGCCGCGCCGAGCTTGAGGCGATCTCCGCGGTCTGCCGACGCTACGGCATGCTGCTTTTCGTCGACGGGGCGCGGATGAGCTACGGGCTCATGTCGGAGGCGAACGACCTCACGCTCAAGGATTTCGGGCGCCTTGCCGATGTCTTTTACCTCGGGGGGACCAAGTGCGGCGCGATGTTCGGCGAAGCCGTGGTGATCACGCGTCCCGCGCTCGCCCGCCGCTTCAAGGCCCGCATGAAGCAAAACGGCGCCGTGCTGGCGAAGGGCTGGGTGCTCGGGCTGCAGTTCTGCACGCTGCTCGAAGGAGGGCTTTACTTCGACATCGCGAAGAAGGCCGATGAACAGGCGATGCGCATTCGCCGGGCGTTTCTCGGCCGCGGGTTTGCCATGTCGGGCTCAAGCCCCACGAACCAGCAGTTCGTGCTGCTGGGAGAGGAGCAGAAGCGGGCCCTCGCCCGGAAGTACATCTTCGAGGACGAGGGAGCAGTCCGCGGGGGGCTCAGCGTAGTGCGCTTCTGCACGTCCTGGAGCACGTCGGACGCGGAGGTGGATGAGCTCGTCGCGGACATCGCGGGGCTCTGAAGCCCGCCCTGGCTGCCTCCGGGATCTCCCGCTAGTCGTTGTCCTGGAAGGCGACCTCGCGCTTTTTGCGCACGGCCGGCGCGAGCACAACGATAAGGAGGACTGCGGCCGCGATCAGCAGCCCGCAGGAGATCGGCCGCGTGAAGAACACGCTCGGGTCGCCCCGCGAGAGCAGCAGCGCGCGCCTGAGGTTTTCTTCCATCATCGGCCCCAGGATGAAGCCAAGCACGAAGGGCGCCGCCTCGCATCCGAGCTTGATGAAGACGTAGCCCAGAAATCCAAAGGCGATCGACACCCAGATGTCAAACACGTTGTTGTTGATCGAGTAGGTGCCGATCACGCAGAAGGCAATGATCGCCGGGAACAGCCACCGGTACGGCACCCGCAGCAGCTTCACCCAGACGTTGATCATCGGCAGGTTGAGCACGATCAGCATCAGGTTGCCGATCCACATCGAGACGATGAGGCCCCAGAAAAGCCCGGGGTCGGTGCTCATCACGAGGGGGCCGGGCTGGATGTCGTGGATCATCATCGCGCCGATCATGAGCGCCATCACGGCGTTGCTGGGGATGCCGAGCGTGAGCATCGGGATGAAGGAGGTCTGCGCGCCCGCGTTGTTCGCGGTCTCGGGGCCCGCGACGCCGCGGATGTTGCCCTCGCCGAAAGGCGGGTTCGCGTTCTTGCCTGCGATCTTCTTCTCCATCGTGTAGGAGGCGAAGGAAGACAGAAGCGCTCCGCCCCCGGGCAGCACTCCGAGCAGCGACCCCACGGCCGTGCCGCGCAGGATCGGGCCCACGCAGTTCTTGATGTCGCTCCAGGTGGGCAGCACCTTGCCGACCGGAGCCGTGCTGAAGGACCGGGTGCTGCGCTGCTCGAGGTTGTTCATGATCTCGGCGTAGCCGAAGATGCCCATCGAGATCGCCACGAAGCTCAGTCCTTCCTGCAGGTCTTCGAGCCCGAAGGTGAAGCGCATGGCCCCGGAGTTGATGTCGGTGCCGGTGAGTCCCACGAGAAGGCCGAGCAGCACCATGCAGAACGCCTTGATGAGCGAGCCATTCGCGAGCACCACGGCCCCCACGAGGCCGAGCGCCATGAGGCTGAAGTATTCCGCGGCCTCGAACTTGAAGGCGATCGAGATCAGGGGCGGCGCGAAGGCCGCGATCAGGAACGTCGCCACGCACCCGGCGAAAAACGACCCGATGGCCGCGATGCCGAGGGCGGCTCCCGCGCGGCCTTTTTTGGCCATCTTGTGGCCGTCGAGGCAGGTGATCACCGCGGAGGCGTCGCCCGGAATGTTCACGAGAATCGCGGTGGTGGAGCCGCCGTACTGCGCTCCGTAGTAGATGCCCGCGAGCATGATGAGCGCGGCCGAGGGCTGCAGCGTGTAGGTGATCGGCAGCAGCATCGCGATGGCGGCCACGGGCCCGAGCCCCGGCAGCACCCCGATCAGCGTGCCCACGGTGACGCCTGCGAAGCAGTAAAGGAGGTTCGCAAGCGACAGGGCTTCTCCGAAGCCCGTTGCGAGATTATTCAGAAAGTCCACGGCCGCCCCCTTACTTCACGAGAAACGCCGGAATGACCGGGATCGTCATGCCGAGCAGGTAAACGAAGACCACCCAGCAAAGCGCCGCGAGGATCACGATGAGGGCGATCACCTCCTTCGCCCGGAACTCTTCGCTTGCGGCCGAGCAGACGGTGATCATGACGGCCAGCGCGATCACGAACCCGGTGAGGTCGAGCAGCAGGCAGAACAGCACGATGCCGCCCAGCACGAGGCCGAGTACCTTCCAGTTGAAGCGCGTGACGCGGCCCCCGTCGGGTGAGTCTCCGGCAAAGAAGAGCCCTTTGACCGCGCAGACGGTGCCCAGCAGCGCGAGGCACCCCCCGAGCAGCGTCGGGAAGTACGCGGGCCCCATGCGCTCGGCGGTGCCCAGTTCATTTTCCTGGGCCGTGACGATGAAAAAGATTCCGAAGGCCGCAAACAGGATGCCGGCCCAGAAATCCCTCTGATTTTTGATGCTCAAGGTGTAGTCCTTCGTTGAAGGAAGCAGAGGTGGGGGAGAAAAGGCGGCGGGAGGCAGCCTCGCTTTGGCCCGAAGCCAGTCTCCCGGTTCGGCGTGCGGGCCCTCTGATTCTCAGGCAGCAGGGGCCCGCGGCGGGAGTTTCTCAGTCGACCCGGGCGCCCGAGATCTTCACGATGCGGGCGTACTTCGGGATTTCTTCGCGGATGAGGGCCGCGAACTCCTCGGAGGTGGTGGGCGAAGCTTCGCCGCCCTGACGGGCGAGCCGCTCGACCACAGGCTTGGAGCGCAGGGCCTTGGTGAAGGCGGCGTTGAGGCGGTCAACCGTCGCCCTGGGGGTCTTTGCCGGGACGAAGAGCCCGTACCAGGTCGAGATGTTGAAGTTTTTCACGCCGCACTCGATCATGGTGGGCACCTTCGGCAGCGCCTTGGCGCGCTTCGCGGTGGTCACCGCTAGCGGCACGAACTTGCCCGCGTTGATGTTGGAGGTGGCCGAGGCGAGGTTGTCGAAGATGAGCTGCGTCTGGCCTGAGAGCACCGACATCTTGGCCGGGCCCGCGCCCTGGAAGGGGACGTGGACCATGTTGATGCCGGCCTCGGCCTTGAAGAGCTCGCCCGCCATGTGGCCGGCCGAACCGTTTCCGCCCGAGGCGTAGTTGAGCTTGCCCGGGTTCTTCTTCGCGTAGGCGATGAGGTCCTTCACGCTCTTGATCCCCGTCTTCTTCTGAAATTCGGGGGTGATCACGAGGACATTGGGAACGTGGGCGATCAGCGTGATCGGGGTGAAGTCCTTCACGGGGTCATAGGGCAGCTTTCTGAAAAGCGACGGATTGATGGCGTGCGTGGCGACTGCGCCCACCACGAGGGTGCGGCCGTCGGGCTTGGCCTTCGCCACGGAGCTCACACCGCGGTTGCCGCCCGCGCCGGGGCGGTTTTCAACAATGACGTTGCCGAGATCGGGCGCCACGGCTTCGGCGAGCGTGCGGGCCGCCACGTCAAGCGGGCCGCCGGCAGGCCAGGGAACCACGATGGTGATTGGCCTCTCGCCGATGGCAAGGGCGCTGGGGGAGACTGCGGAGAGGGCGGCTGCAGCGGCTGCTGCGCCAAGGAGGGTGCGACGATTCATGCGGACCACGATGATCTTCCTTTTGTTCGCCCGCGGGGCCTCGGATGACGCCGGCCGCCGCGCGCTGGTTGATGCGAAAAAATCGGAATTGCCTTCCATTAGAAAGGTTTGTCGCCTCAAGTGCAACTAAAATAAACGTCAACAAAGGGAAAACCCCTGTGCTTTCTTCAGGCCGCGCGCCGTCAGCCCTTTTTTCCCAGGGGCGGCAGAGGCGGCTTGTGCAAAAGGAGGATCGCAGATGGATTTTGGAAAGATTTTCATCGCCGGGCGCTGGAGCGAGCCTGCCTCGAAGGACTGGATCGTGGTGGAGAATCCCGCCACCCGCGAGGAGATTGCGCGGGTGCCCGCATGCTCGTCCGAGGACGTCGACCGGGCCGTGAAGGCCGCCTCGGCCGCTTTTCCAGCCTGGGCGGCCATGCCGCTTGAGGGCCGCATGGCGCTCATGGAGCGCTTTCTCGAGCAGTTTCGGTCCCTCGAGCCGCAGCTGGTCGACATCACCGTGCGCGAGCTTGGCTCGCCGGTCGCCTTCACGACGAAGTCCCAGGTCGAGTACCAGTACGTGCGCACCCGCTCCTACATCGACCTTGCGCCGAAGGTGCCGCTGTTTGAAAAGATGGCAGCCTCCTCGGTTTACCGCGAGCCCGTGGGGGTCGTGGGCTGCATCACGCCCTGGAACTATCCGCTCGGGCAGGTGATTCAGAAAATCGTGCCGGCGCTGCTCATGGGCAACACGGTTGTCCTTAAGCCGAGCCAGCACACGCCGCTTTCCTCCTATTACCTCACCGAGGCGATCGAGCGCGCAGGCTTCCCCGAAGGGGTCTTCAATCTCGTCACGGGCCGCGGCAGCGAGATCGGCACGGCGCTTTCCACGCATCCGCTGGTCGCGATGGTCTCATTTACCGGCTCGACGAGCGGCGGCATCACCGTGGCGACGAATGCGCTGCGCTCGGTCAAGCGCGTGAGCCTCGAGCTCGGCGGCAAATCCCCCTACATCATTCTCCCGGGGCTTAAAAACTGGGACGAGCCGATTCACATTCTCTTTAATTCGATCTTCCTTAATTCCGGACAGACCTGCACCGCCTTCTCCCGGCTTCTCGTGCCGAGGTCGGAGGCTTCCGCGATCGAGTGGCGGCTGGCCGAGATCAGCCGCGAGTACACCGTGGGCGATCCCCGGGATCCGGCTGTAAAGCTCGGGCCGGTGTCTTCCGAACGTCAGTTCAGGAAAATCCGGAGCTACATTGAAAAAGGCATCGAAGAGGGGGCGAAGCTGCTCGTCGGGGGCGTTCCGTCCGAGCCGGGCCCGAAGGAGGGCTGGTACGTCCATCCCGTGATCTTCACGGGGGTGAGCAACAAGATGACGATTGCCCGCGATGAGATCTTCGGGCCGGTGCTGTGCGTCATAGCCTACGACAGCGCCGAGGAGGCGGTCGCGATCGCGAACGACACCACCTACGGGCTCAACGCCGGCGTCTACGGCGAGAAGTCCCTCGCGCTCAAGGTCGCGCGCCGCATCGAGGCGGGCAACGTCTACGTCAACTCGAGTCCGCGCGACACTTCGGCGCCCTTCGGCGGCTTCAAGGCGAGCGGCATCGGGCGTGAGGGCGGCGTCTACGGCATGCTCGAGTTCACGCAGCAGAAGGCTCTCTTCGACACGAAGCTCTGAAAGAGCGCCTGCTCCAAAAGCCAGGGGGAGGAGCGCAGGGCCGCCTCTCCCCGGAAGGTCCCCGGAGCCTCTGAATCTTTTTTGGGGAAAAAAGGGGATTGGGATTTTTTTCCGCGGGCTTTTGGTGGATAATGTCGCAGTTTCAAATTTTTAACTGTGAGCGGCGGGGCCTCCGGCAGGTCGCCTCACGCTTCCGATTCAATCCAAAGGGAGAGTTCCTCTATGGTTCTCAAGCGCTTCCTCATCGCGGCCGCTGCTGTGGCCGCCATGACCGCCGGCCAGGCCTATGCGGCGGCCGTTGAATACACGGTTGGCACCGGCGCCACCTATCGTCCGTTCGAATTCCAGAATGCGAAAAAGGAACTCGTCGGCTTTGACATCGACCTCGTCAAGGAAATCGCCAAGGCCCAGGGCTTCAAGGTGAAGTTCGTGAACACCGCCTGGGGCGTGATCTTCGAGTCGCTCAAGAACGGCGACCGCGACTTCATCATCAGCGGCATCACGATCACTCCGCAGCGCAAGGAGACGATCGACTTCTCCGCCCCGTACTTCGCTGCCCACCAGCTCATCCTCACGCAGAAGAACGTCAAGGTGAAGGGGCTGGCCGACCTGAAGGGCAAGAAGGTGTCCGTGGTGGCCAACTCCGCGGGCGACATCGCCTGCAGCAAGATGTTCGGCAAGGCGAGCACCTCGATCAAGCGCTTTGACAACACGCCGCTTGCGCTCGAGGAGCTCAACGCCGGCGGCGTTGACGCCGCCGTGGGCGACGTGGGCGTGTTCGCGTATTACGCCCAGCAGAATCCCTCCAAGCACTTCAACATGGTCCGCGACCCGTCCTTCGAGGATCAGTACTTCGGCATCGGCGTGAGGAAGGGCAACACCAAGGTCCTCAAGGATGTGAACGAAGGCCTGAAGAAGGTGATCAAGTCCGGCGCCTACGCGAAGGTCTACCACAAGTGGTTCGGCGCCAAGGCCCCTGTGCCGAAGCTGCCGACCAAGTAAGAGGCTGCTGCAAAGCTGCAGCGAGGCCCCGGCCCGAGTTGACGCAGAGACTCCGCCGGGGCTGATTTTGCCGGGAGCCCGCTTTCCCTCGCCCCTTCCCCGCGGTGCGCGCGGCCCGAAGGACGGCAGGAGCGTCCGGCATTCAACCCGCATTTGTCCCATAGGCATTCAATGACTGCATTTAGATTTGACGTGGTGGGTGAATACTGGCCCCTTTTCCAGGAAGGCGCCGGTATGACAATCAAGCTCACGCTCGCCTGCGTGTTCTGTGGCGTGATTCTCGGCATGCTGCTCGGCCTGGCCCGCATGGCCTCGGCGCGGCACGCTCCGTGGAAAGGCATCCTGCACTACGGCGTGCGATGGCCCGTGACGGTCTGGGTCAGCTTTTTCCGCGGGACCCCGCTCTTCGTCCAGATTTTCCTCATGTACTTCGCCGTGATGCCGGTGTTCATCCACCCGGTCGACGGGCTGCTGGTGAGCGGCGATCTCGCCCGGGAGCTGAGGAGCGAGTACGGAGCCTTCATCGCGGGCTTCGTCGCCATTTCACTTAACGCCGGAGCCTACATGTCGGAGGTCTTCCGTGCAGGCATCCAGTCGCTCGACAAGGGGCAGGCCGAGGCCGCCCGCTCGGTGGGCATGACTTACTGGCAGTCGATGCGCTACATCGTCCTGCCGCAGGCCTTCCGCCGGATGCTGCCTGCCCTGGGCAACAACGCCATTGCTATCCTCAAGGATTCCTCGCTCGTGTCGGCGATCGGCCTTACCGAGCTCGCCTACGCGGCCCGCACGGTGGCCGGCGCTTCGGCGCGCTACTGGGAGCCGTACCTCACGATTTCCGCCATGTACTGGGTGATGACGCTCGGTCTGGCCTGGCTGATCCATGTGCTTGAGGCCCGGATGGGCAGAGGAGACCAGAAATGAGCGACGTGATGATTTCGATCCGCGGCCTGAAAAAGAGCTACGGAAAGCTCGACGTGCTCAAGGGCATCGACCTCGATGTGCACAGCGGCGAGAAGGTCGTGGTGATCGGCCCCTCGGGTTCGGGAAAGTCGACGATGCTGCGCTGCATCAACGGACTCGAGGATCCCGACGAGGGCACGATCACGATGAACGGCGTGGAGATCACCTCGAGGCGCACGAACATGAACAAGGTGCGCGAGCGCCTCGGCATGGTCTTTCAGCGCTTCAACCTCTGGCCCCACAAGACCGTGGCCGAGAACGTGATGCTCGGCCAGATGGTGGTGGGGCACCGCACGAAGGCCGAGGCCCGCGCGAGGGCTCTGGAGATGCTGCGCCGCGTGGGGCTCGAGGAGAAGGCCGATGTCTATCCGGTGACCCTTTCGGGCGGGCAGCAGCAGCGCGTCGGCATCGCCCGGGCGCTTGCAATGAACCCCGATGCGATCCTCTTTGACGAGCCCACCTCGGCGCTCGACCCCGAGCTCGTGGGCGAGGTGCTCTCGGTGATGAAGAAGCTCGCCGAGGAAGGCATGACGATGATCGTGGTCACCCATGAGATCGGATTCGCCCGCGAGGTCGCCGACCACGTGATTTTCATGGACGGCGGCGTGATCGTTGAGCAGGGCACTCCAGAGGAGGTTCTTGAGCACCCGAAGGAAGAGCGCACCCGGGGGTTCCTCAAGCGTGTGCTCTGAGGCTGTGCCCCGGGCTTTTATTTAAGTTAAACTCGGCTCTGCCTTCCGGCGGCGCCGGGTTTTTTGTGTGCATGACCGCGCGCGTTTCCCGGGGGCGCGTTCCGCGCGGAAGGTGAAGAAGAATAAGAAAGGATACTGACAACCCCCGGAAACAAGGGTGCCGAAGGAGACGCACCCGCCCGCGGCTTGCGGCCGCGCCGCCCCTTTTTTGCTGCGTCGGGGCGGCCGGGCGCGCGGCCCTGCGGGTTCCGGCCGGCGGCCGCTCGTGCCGCGGGCCAGTTGAATTTCATGCGAAAAATACTCTATGGAGTCTGGAAGGGCGTTAAGTACGACAACACCCAGGGCGGGCACGCCGCCCCGAAGGATCTGCCGCTTGACAAAATCAACAACTTCAATCCCGGCAATCCGATCGACGCCCTCATCAGCAACTTTGGCTTTCTCGTCTTTGACGAGTCGGTGTCCCTCGCCGGCATTCTCGCCCGCTACTATTCCTACGTGCATGAGATCTCCTGCGGACGCTGCACGCCCTGCCGCACGGGCTCGATCCTGATCGAGATGGCGCTGCGGGATGCACACGCCGGGCGGGCCGCCGAGGTCGACTGGGACCACATCCTGGAGTCTGCCGAGCAGATGGAGCAGACGAGCCTGTGCGGCATCGGCCGCACCACCGCCGTGGCGATGATCGGTGCGCTCACCTTCTTCAAGGATCGGCTGCTCGCGCCCGCCAAGCCGATGAAGGGCGACATGTATCTCACGATGACCGCGAAGTGCATCGAGGCCTGCCCGGCCCACGTGAACATTCCGCGCTACATCGACTACGTGCGCGACGGGCATCCGGAACTCGCGGCCGGGGTGCTGCTGCACCACTACCCGCTCGTGTCCACCTGCGGGCGCGTGTGCGTGAAGCCCTGCGAGAAGGCCTGCAACAGGAACGCCGTCGACGCCCCGGTGGCCATCAAGGAGATTAAGCGCTATATCTCCGACCACTCGGGAATGCCCATTTCCGAGCTTTTCAAGGGCATGGACCCGATGACCGACTACACGAAGGCCCGGGTCGCAGTGGTGGGGGCCGGGCCCGCGGGCCTGAACTGCGCCTACCACCTGCTCATGATGGGCTATCCGGTGGACATCTTCGACAAGGACCGGCAGGCGGGCGGCATGGCTCTCCGCGGCATACCGCCCTACCGGCTGCCCAAGGGCGTGCTGCAGAAGGAGACCGACGCGATCGGCGAGCTGGGCGGGGTCTGGCACTTCGGACAGAGGCTCGGGCGCGACTTCACCGTCTCGAGCCTCTTTGATGACGGCTACGGGGCGGTCTTTCTCGGCATCGGGTGCGCCGAGGGCGCTTACCTGGGACTGCCGGGCGAGGACACCAGCATGAAGGGCTACAGGAACGGCATTGACTTCCTGCTCGACATCGAGACCAAGGTGGCCGACGGGATTCTGCCGAGGATCGACGGCGACGTGGTGGTCGTGGGCTGCGGCAACGTGGCGATGGACTGCTGCCGCACCGCGCGCCGCATCGCCACCGGCAAGGTCCATGTGGTCTACCGCCGCACCGAGCAGGACGCGAGCGCCGACCCGGACGAAATCGAGGCGGCGCGCGAAGAGGGGATTGAATTCCATTTCCTCACCAACCCCGTCTCCATCCTTTCCGAGGACGGGCATGTGACGGGCGTGAAGCTTACCCGCATGCGCCAGACGGAGCGCGACGCGCGCGGCCGCCGCGGCGTCAAGCCGATCGAGGGCAGCGAGTACGACGTGAGCTGCTCGACACTCATCGCCGCAATCGGGCAGAAGGTTGAGCGCAACGTGCTTTCCGAGGCTGACGGCGTGCTGCTCGACCGCCGCGGAAACATTTCCGTGAACTCCGCCCTCGCGACGAGCCGCCCGGGCGTGTTCGCGGGCGGGGACTGCGCGAGCGGCCCCACGATCCTGATCGAGGGCCTCGCCAAGGGGCAGATGGCCGCCAACAGCATCGACGAGTATCTCTCGCGCGGCTCCGTGGGCTTCACGCCCCGCACGCGCATGGGCGAGATCATCCACGACTGCAGGCTGCTTGACGACGGCGCGGACTACACGCGGATCCTCAAGCGCCCGCGGGTCGAGACGCCGCACATCCCGGTCTCTGAGCGCAACAATTTCCGCGAGGTCGACCTTACGATCTCCACGGAGGCGGCCGAACACGAGGCCGAGCGCTGCATGCGCTGCTACAGGATGTACGCCGTGGTGACGCCCCGGCCCATTCCCGGCAACGACACCGACCGGCTCTATCGCAGGAAGCCCGAAACGGAGATGAAATGATGAAGGCCTGGATCAACAATCAGGAAGTCGAATTCACGGAGGGCGAGTCCATCCTCCAGGTGGCGAAGAAGGCCGGCATTTTCATTCCGACGCTCTGCGCCTTTCTGCCCCTTAACCACACGCCCGGCACCTGCCGGGTCTGCCTGGTCGAAATCGAGGACAAGAGCGCCCCGGGCGGCACCCGCGTGGTGACCTCCTGCACCACCCCGATGCTCGAGGGCATGCGGGTCATGACGCGCACGAGGCGCGTGCGGCGCATGCAGCGCCTGCAGATGGCCTGGATCTTCGCCGACCACGACCAGGACTGCGCGAGCTGCGTGCGCTACGGCAACTGCGAGCTGCAGGACGTCGCCATGTACGTGGGCCTCAAGCACAACACCTGCAACGGGCGCTTCACGACGCCGCGGCCCTTCGACCTCACGCAAAACGGGCTGCTGCGCGATGTGAACAAATGCATCCGCTGCGGGCGCTGCGTCGAGGTCTGCCGCCAGGTGCAGGGCATCTCCGCCCTCACGATCGACGACATCAGCACGCACTGCGGCGTGGGAATCGCGCACGCGAAGACCTGGGCGGAAAGCCCCTACTGCGTGCAGTGCGGCCAGTGCACGATGGTCTGCCCCACCGGTGCTCTGGGTGAGCACGACCAGGGCGAGACCGCGATCGACTGGTTCGAGGACCCGGAGATCAAGACGGTGGTCGCCTTCGCGCCGGCAGCCCGCGTGACCGTGGGCGACGCCTTCGGGATGGACCCCGGGGCGAATACCGAGGGGCAGATGGTGACGGCGATCAAGCGGCTCGGGGCCGACTACGTCTGCGACATCAACTGGGCGGCCGACGTGACGATCATGGAGGAGGGGACCGAGTTCATCGAGCGTCTGAGCTCCGGCGGACAGCTGCCGATGATGACCTCGTGCTGCTCGGGCTGGGTGAACTACGTCGAGAAGCACCATCCGGAGTTCCGGCAGAATCTTTCGACGACGCGCTCGCCCCAGGGGATTTTCGGCGCGCTGGCAAAGACCTGGTTCGCACGCGAGCACGGGCTTGATCCGGAGAAGCTGCGCTTCATCTCGATCATGCCCTGCACGGCGAAGAAAGACGAGGCCGCGCGCCCGCAGCTCTCCCGCAACGGCATGCCCGACACCGATCTCGTGCTCACGGTGCGCGAGTTCGCGAGGCTTCTCTTCCAGCACGGCATCCGGCTCGACCGGCTGCCCTCTACGCCCTTTGACTCGCCCTTCATGTCCCAGAACACGGGCGCGGGCGCGATCTTCGGGACGACCGGCGGGGTCATGGAGGCTGCGCTCCGCACCGTCTACCGCAAGGTGAACGGCAGGGAGCTCGACTCGGTCGACTTCATCCCGGTGCGCGGCATGGAAGCGGTCAAGGAGGCGAAGGTCGACCTCGGGAAGTTCGGCTCGGTGAAGGTCGCCGTGGTGCACGGACTGCGCAACGCCGAGAAGGTGCTTTCCGACATCGACTCGGGCCGCGCGGACTACAAGTTCCTCGAAGTGATGGCCTGCCCCGGCGGCTGCATCGACGGGGGCGGCACGATCCGCATCAAGAACAGCTACCTGTCGCGCTCGAAGGCGAGGATGGCCTCGATCTATAAGATCGACCAGCACAGGAAGCTGCGCCGCAGCCACGAGAACCCGGACGTCATCCGGCTCTATGACCAGTATCTGGGCGAGCCGGGCAGCGAGGTCGCGCACGAGCTGCTGCACACGGTCTACCGCAACAGGAAGAAGGACCCGCCCACCGAGACCATCACGGAGATCTGGAAGAAGGTGAAGCTCGGCTGAGGGCCGGACAGATGAGGGGGAGGCGGCTAGACTGCCTCCCCTTTATTTTTTCTCCGGGGCGCGGCTCCTAGCCCAGTGTGAGCGCTAGCGCCGCGAGCGCCGCCAGGAGCACCGGGGCGGTGAGGACGATGCCCGTGCGGATATACATGCCCCAGGTGACCTTCAGGCCCTTGTGGGCGAGCACGTGCAGCCACAGCAGCGTGGCGAGGCTGCCGATCGGAGTGATTTTCGGGCCGAGGTCGCAGCCGATGGCGTTCGCGTAGAACATGGCCGTGCGCACAGCCTCGGGCACGCCGGCCGACTCAATCGAGAGCGCCCCGGTCATGACGGCGGGCAGGTTGTTCATGACCGAGGAGAGCGCGGCGGCCAGGACCCCCGTGCCGAACACGGCCGGAGCCGTCCCCAGGGAGGCGAGCGCCTCGAGCGCCTGGGTGAGGCCCGAGGTGAGCCCCTCGTTTCTCAGACCGAAGACGACGAGGTACATGCCGAGAGAAAAGATCACGATCTGCCAGGGGGCCTGTCTGAGCACGCGCGAGATGCTGACGACCCGGCGCCGCCTCGAGGCGGCCAGAAGGAGGGCGGCGGCCGATCCGGTCACCGCGCAGACGGGGATGCCGCCCGCGCCTGCGGCAAAGCACAGCGCGGGCAGGGCCGCGAGGACGGCCAGCCCCAGCCGGAACACCAGGGGGTCGGCGACGGCGCTCGAGGCTTCGGGAAGCCGCGCGGCGTCGTACCGGCGAGGCAGCCAGCGCCGGTAGCGCAGCCACAGCACGCCGAGGCTTGCGGCGACGGAGGCGGCCGCCGCCGGCGCCATCGCCTCTGCGTACTGACCGAAGGCCGCGCCGAAAAAGTCGGCGGTGATGATGTTCACCAGGTTCGAGGTGGTGAAGGGCAGGCTCGCCGTGTCGGCTATGAAGCCCGCCGCCATCACAAAGGCGATCACGGCCTGGCGCGGAAGGGCGAGCTCGGCCAGAACCGCGGCGACCACCGGAGTGAGGATGAGGACCGCCCCGTCATTGGCAATCAGCGCGGCAAGCAGAGCCCCGAAGAGGATGACGCACACGAAGAGCCGCGAGGCGCTTCCGCCTGCGGCCCGGCAGATGCGGATCGCGGCCCAGCGGAAGAGCCCCGCTTCGTCAAGCGTGAGCGTGAGAACGATCAGGCCGATCAGCGTCGCGCTCGCGTTCCAGACCATGCTCCAGACCTTCGGGATGTCGGAGAGCGACACGCAGCCCGAGAGCAGCGAAAGGGCCGCGCCGAGCGCGGCCGACCAGCCGATGTCCAGCCCCCGGGGCTGCCAGATCACCAGGATGATCGTCAGGACAAAGATGGCGGCGGACATGTTCGAAGTTCCGGGGAGAGACAAGGATTGATGTGGATCAAAATCATAAGGGCCTCCGGGCCGATGCGGCCGGCGGCCGTGAAGCCCCTGAATCCGGGCCGCCCGCGGATCCGCTGATCCAATGGATGATGCCTGAATCAGCCAACCGACGGATCACACCGCATCCGTTAAGCGTATCGATTTTCATCGCAATATCAGTAATATATGAGGCAGCTCACAGAGTTGTTGAAGCTGCCCGGACAGGTTCTCTCCTTCCTGTCCGGGATTTTTTTATGCCCGCGTGCTCCCGCAGGCCTCAGGCGTAATAGCCCGGAGAGCTTAATTCCAGGGCTGAGAGCGCGGCGTATTTCTCCGGCTGCAGCGGATAGTCCCAGCAGCCGAGCTGGTGAAAGACCGATCCCCCGAATCCCTGCTTGAAGCGCAGCAGCCCGTACATCGGATGCGAGGGGGCGGGGTTCGGGGCGACGCCGAAAAGATCATACTCGCTGCAGCGGCAGGTCTTCGCCATCCGGATCGCCTGCCACTGGAGCGCGTAGGTGGGCATGAGCTCACGGTGCAGCGAGGACGAGGCTCCGTAGAGGTAGGTCGCGCGGCCGGCCGAAAGGACGAGGAACATGGCCGCCAGCGGCAGCTCGCCTGCATAGGAGACCAGCAGCTTCACCGTGACGCTGGGATCGACATTGTCGAGCTTGGCCGCCACCACGGACTGGAAGCAGCGGATCGGGCTCAGGTGCAGGCCGTTGCGCAGGGCGGTTTCCCGATACAGCCCGTACCAGAGGGGGAGTGCCTTCGCGCCCATGTCCCTCACCTCGATTCCTTTTTTGAGCGCGAGGCGGATGTTGTAGCGGGTCTTGGGCTTCATGCGCCCGAGGATCACCTCCTCGGGCTCGTTCAGATCGAGCAGGATGGTATCCGCGGGCAGCACGTTGGTGCTGGACTTGCGCAGGTTCCAGTTCCGGGTGGAGAAATTGAGCTGCATCTCCTGGAACTCCCTTTTCGGGGCTCCGCGCCAGAGCCCTTCGCTGTCGAAGTCCTCCTCGCGGCACCAGTGGGAGCGCCAGTTGAGGTCGTAGCGGATGCCGATGCAGTGCGGGCCAAGGTGCGGGCGCAGCTGCTCGGAGAGCTCCTCGAGGAAAGCGCCCTGGCGCTCTTCCGAGGGCTCGACCTCGGGGCCGTAGGGCAGATACGCGATGTAGTCTTCCCGGTTCACGAACTGGTAGAACATGATGAAGTCGGCGTTCGTGCGCGAGTAGCCCCCGACGCCGCAGTAGAGGTCGCTGTTGCGCACCGAATACTCGAAGGCCCTCGAGCGTATCCCGAGGCGGCGCTTCACGCCGGACCAGAAGGCGGTCTGCTGGACGATGGGGGTGCTGTAGGCGTCGCGGGCGTCCTTGGGCTCGAGCCGGATATCCATGTCTTCTTCCTGTGGCCTGATCCCGACTTTCAGTCGGTGGCGAACCGGCCCCGGAGGAGGTTCCGCCGGGGCTAAATCTAGGTATTTTACCCTAGATGAAGGGAGTTTTCTTCAGATAGGAAGAAGGCCTTTGCGTGCGGAAAGAGAGGGCGCGCCGCCCCTGCCCGGAGCTTCAGCCGAGGATCCTTTTGAGAACCTGCACCCACATCTCAAAGCCCGGCTTGTCGCTCACGGTGTCCTGGGTGTCGAAGTCCGGCCTGTGGTGGCCGTGGTGCGAGCAGCCGAAGAGAAAATAGCCGGGGTTGCCGCCGTGCTGCGCCACCCGGTGCATGAGCACGGTGCAGTCTTCGCTGCCGGGGCAGGGCGGTGCGGCCATGACCTTCATGCCGGGCACGGCCCGCGCGGCCTCGTAAAGAAGGCCGAGCGCGGCCTGCGTCGTGACGAGAGTCGAGCCCTGGCCCACGCGCCTCAGATCGACGCCGACTCCGGTCATGGAGGCGGCCCCGCGGACTACTTCCTCGGCCCGCTCGGTCATGAATTCGTTTGCCTCGGCGGTCTCGCCCCGCACTTCGAACTCCATATGGGCGTCGGCGGGCGTGATGTTGCGCGCGCTGCCCGAGACGAGCTTTCCCACGGCGACCCGTGTGTCGCCCTGGGAGGTCCGGGGGATGGCCGAGAGCATCACTGCGGCGTTCGCGGCGGCAAGCAGCGCGCTGCGCCCCTTCTCGGGGCTGCTCCCGGCGTGCGACGGGCAGCCCTTGAAATCCGCGTCGAATTTGGTGGTGGCCATGAAGCCGCGGTCGGCGATCTGCAGCTCGCCGGGCCCTGCGGTGGTGCCCACGTGTCCGCAGATGAGCCAGTCAGCGTCGTCCACCACGCCTCGGGCGGCCATGGCGGCCGCGCCCCGCGCGCCTTCCTCCGCGGGCTGGAAGATGAGCTTCAGGGTGCCGCGCAGGCCCGCTTCGTGGTCCCTGGCCCAGCGCGCGACGGCCAGACCGATCGCCGCGTGGTTGTCGTGCCCGCAGGCATGCATTTTTCCAGGGAAGACGGAGGCGAAGCCCTCCACGGCGGGCAGGTGGCCCGAGGCCGGATCCGTGGGCTCGTTGATCGGCAGCGCGTCCAGGTCGTAGCGGAAGGCGCACACGGGGCCGGGCCGCCCGGTTCTGAGCACGCCCACGCATCCCGTGTAGCCTCCCATGCGCGCGAGAAGCTCTTCAGGGACGCCGGCCCGGCACGCCCGTTCTTCGGCCTGCTGCGCCTCCTCGGCGCTGCGGCCCATCACGCGCTCCGGGTCGATCACCTCGAGCCCCAGATGCACCTCGAAGCCGAGCGACTCGAGCCTCTGCGCGACAAGGGCCGTGGTCTCGAACTCCGTCCAGCCGGTTTCGGGCCTTCTGTGGATTCTGCGCCGGGTCTCGATCAGCTCCGGCATGTAGGCGTCAAATTCATCGGTCATGCAGCACTCCTTTTTCCTTCGGGCTGCGCGGGGCGGTGCGGCTCCGGCTCAGGCCCGGAAAACTTTTTTCCGGTCGCTTTTCCCTTCAGCCGGCTGCCTCGAGGCTCACCTGCTCGAGCGCTCCTTCGAGCCCGTCGCGGATCTGGTCGGCCTCCTCCTCGGAGTAAAGCCCTTCGGCGGGGCTGGAGACGTAGGCGTTCAGGAAGTCCTCCCAGGGCACGTTCTCAAAGTAGTCGCTCGCCCAGTCGAACGCGTTGTAGTCGTCGACCGGCATGCCGGCCTCGTGCAGCAACAGCACCGCGGCCTGGGCGACCAGGCCCCGGTCCTCGCCCCGCCTGACCATTTCGTAGGCCGCCTTGAGGACGATCATGGCGAAGCCCAGGCGGCATTCGTCCTCCGAAAGGTAGTGTGAAAAGTCGCTTACGTCGACCCCCGCTTCATCGGGGTCGTCTTCGTCGAAATCAGGTTCGAAGCTCATGAAGATATCCTGCGTCGCCTTTGGGGCGCATGGCTGATAAGATGGGAACGAACCAATCATAGCGGCGGGCGAGGGCTTCGGCGAGGCTGCCGCAGCCCCGCGCCGGAAGAATTCTATGCGGGGAGGGAGCTGCACCATGGGACTGACGGACAAAAGCTGGATTTCGGGCGCCTGCGTGGGCCTGGGCGTGGCCGCGGGCCTGATCTTTCTCGGCTGTTCGGTCAAGGGCGCGGTGGACGCCTACATCGGCCAGGCCCGGGTGGTCACCGTCAAGGGGCTGGCCGAGCGCCGGGTGCCGGCCGACCAGGTGATCTGGCCGATCACCTTCCGGCGCACCGGGGACGATCTCCTTGCCACCCATGCCCTGCTCGAAGCCGACAGCGAGAAGGTCATCCGGTTCCTGAAGGACTCGGGGCTGGGCGAGGAGGAGATCTCCTTCGGGGCTCCGAACGTGCAGGACCGCCAGACTGAGTACTCGAACGGCGCCCGCGGTCCGCGCTATGTGCTCACCGGTGTGATTACCGTGAACACTTCGAAGGTCGCCCTGGTGCGCAGCCTGATCTCCAGGCAAAAGGAGCTCGTGGGGCAGGGCATCTCCGTGGCCTCCGAGGCCTGGAACACCCGCTACATCTACACGAAGCTCAATGACGTGAAGCCCGGCATGGTGGAGCAGGCGACGAAAAACGCCCGCGAGGTGGCGCAGAAGTTCGCCTCCGACTCGGGCTCGCACATCGGCAGGATCAAAGCCGCCACCCAGGGGCAGTTTTCCGTAACGGACGCCGACAGCAGCATGCCCTATGAGAAAAACGTGCGCGTGGTGACGACCGTCACGTATTTCCTGAAGGATTAGAGCCGGTCGGCCCGGCTTTCCGGACCCCTCAGGCTTTCAGGCTGGCTTTCCGCCGCGCGCCTGCTCGATCAGGGTGTAGAGCCTGACCAGCGCATCGCGAGGCGTGAGCGAGTCCGGGTCGAGCGCGGCGATTTCGTCGCGCAGCCTGAGCGCGGCCTGCGCCTCCGTGTCCTCCTCCTCTTCGGCCGGGGCTTCGTCCTGCGCGCCGGCGCCGGGCGAGGAGAAGAGGTCGGGCTGCTCGCCCGAAAGCCTTGAGCGCTCCTCGAGCTCGCGCAGCGTCGAGCGCGCTTCGCGGATCACCCGCTGGGGAACGCCTGCAAGCTGCGCTACGGCGATGCCGTAGCTCTGGCTCGCGGGCCCCTCGCGCACTTCATGCAGAAACACGACGCGGCCCGAACTCTGGATGGCCCGGACGTGGACATTTGCCACTTCGGCGCAGCTTTGCGAGAGCTGCGTGAGCTCGAAGAAGTGGGTGGCAAAGAGCGTATAGCTGCGGATCCGGTCGGCGAGCTCCCGCGCGATCGCGGCCGCAAGCGACAGCCCGTCGAAGGTCGAGGTGCCGCGCCCGATCTCATCCATCAGCACGAGCGAGCGGCTGCTTGCCTGGTGCAGGATCGCGGCCGCCTCCACCATTTCGACCATGAAGGTGGACTTGCCGCCCGCGAGGTCGTCGCTCGCGCCGATGCGGGTGAGGATCCGGTCGATCGGTCCGATGCGGGCCGACTGCGCGGGCACCCAGGAGCCTGCGAGCGCGAGCAGGGCGATGAGAGCGACGCTGCGCATGTAGGTGGACTTGCCGCCCATGTTGGGGCCGGTGATCACCAGGAGACGCCTTCCCGGCACGAGCTCGCAGTCGTTGGCGACGTAATGTTCGATTGCCTTTTCGACCACGGGGTGGCGAGCCCCGCGGATCACGATCCCGCTCTGCTCGGACAGCTCGGGCTCGGTCCACTCCATGTCGCGCGCGTGGCGCGCGAGCGACAGCAGCGCGTCGATCGAGGCGGCCGCTTCCGAGGCTTCTGTGAGCCGCTCGACCCAGGCCGAGCAGGACCTGACGAGCCCCTCGTAGAGCTCGCGTTCGAGCTGCACAGAACGCTCCCGCGCGGCGATCGCCTTGTCCTCCCAGCCCTTGAGCTCCGGGGTGACGAAGCGCTCCACGTTTTTCAGAGTCTGGCGGCGGCGGTAGTCCGCGGGCACCCGGTCGGCCTGTCCGCGCGTCACCTCGATGAAGTAGCCGGTCACGCGGTTGTATTCGACCCGCAGGTTGGGGATCCCCGTGCGCTGCTTCTCGCGGGCTTCCAGTTCGGTGAGGAAGTCGCCCGCGTGATCCCGAAGGCTCCGCAGCTGCCGCAGCTCGTCGCTGAAGGAGTCGGCGATGACCTCCCCGTCGCGCAGCGTCACCGCAGGCTCCGGCAGCAGCGCCCGGGTGAGCGTTTCAGAGAGCTCCTGCGGGGGGTCGAGCACGGGGGCGGCGGCCTTGAAGCAGTCCGAGAGGCAGCCCGCCGCGGCCTTGGAAAGCTTCGAGAGCTGCGGCAGCGCGTCGCGCAGCCCGGCCAGCTCCCGGGGCCGCACGGAGCCGAGCGCGATCCTCGAGGCGATGCGCTCGAGGTCGGGCAGCGGGCGCAGCGCCGAGGCGAGCTCCTCACACTTGTCGGGGTCGCCGACCAGTTCGCCCACGGCCCGGTGGCGCTCTCGGGGCACCTCGGGGGCGCGCATCGGCTGGGTGATCCAGCCGCGCAGCATCCTCGAGCCCATCGCGGTGAGGCAGTGGTCGATCGTGGAGAGCAGCGTGGGTCCGCCCCCGCTTCGCAGGGACTCGGTGAGCTCGAGGTTGCGCCGCGTGGCGGCGTCGAGCCCCACGAAGCGGCTCGACTCCTCGAGCACGAGCGGCCGGATGTGCGGCATCGACTCGATCTGGGTCTGGGAGACGTAGCCCAGGACCGCGCCCGCAGCGGCGAGGATCCCGGGCTTTTCAGAAACCGCCCACGCGTCCAGGCTTTCCATCTGGAAGTGGTGCCGCAGCTGCTCGGCCCCGTGCTCGGGGTCGAAGTGCCAGTCGGGCAGCGGCGTGACAAGCGCCCCGGAGGCAAAGCCCTGGGCTTTCTCGCGGATCGAGTCCGGCACCAGGATTTCCTTCGGCGCGATGCGGGCGATCTCGCCCGCGAGCTCCTCCTCGGCGACGCTCATCGCCTTGAAGGCGCCGTTTGAGAGCACAAGGCTCACGATCGACCATTCCGGCGCCTTTTTCCCGAGCGGAGGCTCGAGCGCGAGCAGGGCCGCGTCGGCCTTCGAGGGCAGGAGCTCCGATTCGGTGAGTGTGCCCGGGGTGACGATGCGCACGAGCTTGCGCGGAACCGCGCCTTTGTTCGTCGTGGAGTCGCCCTGCTGCTCGACGATCCCGACGGCCTTGCCCGCCTTCACGAGGCGCGCGAGGTAGGAGTCGAGCGTCATGTAGGGCACGCCCGCAAGCGGCACCGGCACGGTTTTCCCGCGGCTTGTGAGCGTAATGCCGAGCAGTCGGTTGATCTCGACGGCATCCTCGAAGAACGTTTCGTAGAAGTCCCCCATCCGGTAGAGCAGGATGATGTTCGGGTACTGCTTCACGAGCCCGCGGCGGATCTCAAGGAACTGCTGCATGGCGGGGGTGAGCGAGGCCGGATCCGCATTTTCGGTGGTGAGAATCGGTTTCGAAGCGTTCAAAGCTGGGTTCCTCATGAGGGTTTCATGGAAAAGAAAAAGAGGGCGGCCACCCGAAAGAGGCTGCGCCCTCTCCTGCCGAGCCGCGGGCCGCTTCAGGCCTGGACCGGGGCCGAGCCGTTGAGGATCGGCATCAGCGCTCCCAGGATCTTCGGGGTACCGGCCACGATGCGGCCCGAGTCGAGGTAGCCGTCATTGCCGTCGAGGTCGGTCACGAGGCCCCGGGCCTCAAGGACGATGAGGGAGCCGGCGGCTACGTCCCAGGATTTGAGGCCGGTCTCCCAGAAGGCGTCGAGCCGGCCGCAGGCCACATAGCACAGGTCGAGTGAGGCCGCGCCCGCGCGGCGGATGCCGGAAGTGCGGCGCGCCACCTGGGTGAAGACCTTCGCGTAGCCCTCGAAGTCGTCGCCCTCGCGGAACGGGAAGCCCGTCCCGATGAGCGCGGAGGAAAGGTCGATGCGGCCGGAGACGCGGATGCGGCGCTTGTTCAGGCGCGCGCCCTCGCCGCGGACCGCGGTGAACATTTCATCCTTGAGGGGGTCGTAGACCACCGCCTCGAGGATGTCGTTGCCGCGGCGCAGCGCGATCGACACCGCGTACTGCGGGAAGCCGTGGATGAAGTTCGTGGTGCCGTCGATCGGATCGACTACCCAGACGAATTCCGAATTGGTCTGGCCCATCAGGCCGCATTCCTCGGAAAGCACCGCGTGGCTTGGGCAGTAGTGCGTGAGGATGTCGACGATGGCGCGCTCCGAGGCGCGGTCCACGTCCGTCACGTAGTCGTGGAAGGCCTTGGTCTGGACGTTGATCGTTTCGATGCTGCGGGAAGCCTGGTTGATGATGTCGCCGGCTTCGCGGGCCGCGCGGATGGCTGTTTCAATGTAAGGCATTTGTCGGTTCGCCTGAAGAAAAAAGGAGGGCGGGCAGTTTTGGAAGGAGCGCCGCCCTCGGGCGGCCCGCTTGAAAACCCGTCTTTTCGTTCTTAAAGATGCAATTCTAATGGAAATGGAGGCCCGGGGCCTCCGGAAGGGCGCGGTGCTGTTAAGCTTTGCGCAGCTTTGTTTGTCCAGTTTTTCCGGTGACAGTTTCATGAAAACGCCAATTTCAGCCTCCAGGGTCCGCTTCGTGCTGTGTGAGCCTAGCCTTCCCGCCAACATCGGCGCCGCCGCCCGGGCCGTCAAGACCATGGGATTCCGCAGCCTCTGGGTCGTCAATCCGCGGGTGAGCTCCTACCGGGAGGATCCCGACGCGGTTGCCCTGTCGACGAGCTCCGTGGACGTGCTGCGCGAAAGCCGCTGCGTGCCGACCCTGACCGAGGCCCTCGAGGGGGTCACGTTCGCCTGGGCGCTTTCGGGCTACGACCGGCGCTTCGGCCCTCCGATCGAAGACCTGCGCGGGGCGGCGGGCCGCGCATGCGACTTCCTCGCCTCGGAGCTGGGCGATATCGCCTTTGTCTTCGGCACGGAGCGCAGCGGCCTGACCAACGAGGAGATAGAGATCTGCCAGGCCGTGGCGGCGATTCCCGCTGATCCGGAAAGCCCGAGCCTCAACCTCGCGCAGTCCGTGCAGGTGACCGCCTATGAAATGCATGTGACGCAGCTCGAGCGCGCGGGCGACGCGCACCGGCTCTACGACTGGGAGAAGCGCTTCGAGGCGGAGCCCCCCGCCACGGTGCCCGCGATCGAGGGATTCCTCGAGCACTGGCAGCGCGCCATGGAAGCCTGCGGCGCGCTTGACCCGAAGGAGCCCAAGTTCCTGATGCCGATGACCCGCCGGATCGTGGCGCGCGCGGGCCTCACTCAGCCCGAGGTCGACCTGCTCCGGGGCATCTGCGCGGCCATCATCCGGCCGAAAAAGGAGCGCGCAGGGAGCAAAAAGGGGAAGGCCCGCTGATACCTGAGTGAAAAACTCGGGTATGATGTCCCGACCTACAGACGCCAGTTAATCGAGGCTTTTTCCATGTTTGAACGCATCAGGGAAGACATTCGCACCATCAACGAGCGGGACCCCGCGGCGCGCGGCACGCTCGACGTGCTGCTCTCGTACCCGGGTTTCCATGCCGTCCAGTTCTGGAGGCTGAGCCACTGGTGCTGGATTCAGGGCTGGTGGACCCTTGCGCGCTGGATTTCGCACGTGGCGCGTTTTCTCACCGGCATTGAGATCCATCCCGGAGCGAAGATCGGCCGCCGGGTCTTCATCGACCACGGCATGGGCACGGTGATCGGCGAGACGGCCGAGGTGGGCGACGACTGCACGATCTACCAGGGCGTCACGCTGGGCGGCACGAGCCTCGGCCGCGGCGAGAAGCGCCATCCAACGCTTGAGTCGGGCGTCATCGTGGGCGCGGGCGCGAAGGTGCTGGGCGGCTGGACGGTGGGGCGCAACGCCCGCATAGGCTCCAATGCCGTCTGCCTCAAGCCCGTGCCCGAGGGAGCGACCATCGTCGGGGTGCCGGGCCACAGGGCGAAGAAAAAGGAAGAGACGGTGCAGGCCCCGAAAAAGGTCTTCGAGGCCTACGGCGTCGTGCTGGGCGCGGAAGACCCGGTCGCCCGGGCCTTCGCCCAGGTGAAAAGGGAGCTCGACCAGCAGCGCGACCTGATCAATACGATGGAGCGCGAAATCGCGCGGCTTAAGGGCGAGCCGGAAGGCTGCTGCCCGTCCATCAAGGACCCGGGCGAGCGCAGCTACCTCGACTCCGGGCTTTGATCCAAGGGGAGGGAGCGGCCGCCCTCTTTGCGCGACCTTTCAGCGTTTCCCGAAGCCTTTTTTCTGCAGGTAGGCGAGCAGGAACGGGCGTCTTTCGCGTAGCAGGATCCGTTCGATGCCCGCTTTCCACGAATCCTTCTTCGGATTGCGGCTGCGGGTTTCGTAATAACGGGCGAGCTCCCTGTCGTAGTTCTCAAGCAGCGCCGGATCGGGCTCGCGGTACGTGTTTTCGCAAAGCAGCGCCTCGCGCGGCAGGCGGGGCTTGAGCTCGTTGCGGAACGCGGGATGCCCGAAGGCGAGCCCCAGCACAGGAATGACGTTTTCCGGGAGCCCGAGCAGGCGGTCAACCTCCTCGATGCTGTTGCGGATGCCGCCCGCATAGACGCCGCCCAGCCCCAGGGACTCGAGGGCGGCCATGGCGCTCTGGGCCATGATGGCGACGTCCGTGCAGCCGACCAGCAGCTGCTCAGTCCAGCCGAGGTCGAGCGTTTTGCCGGCCATGACCTCGCAGCGGCGGTAGTCCGCGCAGAACACCCAGAATTCGGCGGCGGTCTCGATGTGGCGCTGCCCGCCGGTGAGCTTCACGAAGGCGCGGCGCTTTCCCGGGTCCGTGATCCTGATCACGGTCACGACCTGCAGGAAGCAGGACGAAGAGGAGGCCCGGGCTGCCTCGAAGATCGCGTTCCTGTCGGCTTCGCTCACGGGCTCCGCGGTGAAGTCCCGCACGGAGACGTGCGAAGTCAGGGTCTTGATGGTGCTGTTTTGAGACATGGGAATCATTGCCTGCGGATCTCCTGCAGATAACGGATCTTTCCATTTTATCCGCCCGGGGGAGCAGCCCGGCCTTCCCTTTCACGGTCACAAAACAAAAGCGCCGGGGCAGCGGCCCCGGCGCTTCTGATTCTTCCTTTGTGATGAAAAGCCTTCCGGCCTACATGATGATCTGCAGCCGCTTGCCGTCCACCGTGCGGATGTAGCCCCAGTGGTCGCGGCCGGCGCCGGAGTCGAGATCCCAGTCCGGAAGAACCCAGCGCTCGATTTCCGCGAGCTCGTGGCTCGCCGGTTTGTGGGTGTGGCCGTGGATCACCACGTCGGCGCCCGCGGCCTTGGCGGCCTTGTAAACCTCGACGTCGACCACATCCATCATCTCTGCGGTTTTCTTCACCTTCGTGCCCTCGGACTGCGAGCGGGCCTGGCGGGCGATCTCCATGCGCTTTTCAAGCGGCAGCGACAGCGCCCCGATCTGCCACTGCGGATCGCGGGTCATGGCGCGGAACTTCTGATACTCCGTGTCCTTCGTGCACCACTCGTCGCCGTGCGAGAGCAGAAACCTGCGCCCCATGCACTCCACGGTCACCTCGGGGGCGAGCAGCGTCGCACCGCAGGCTGCGGCGAAGCCTGGCCCCAGCATGACGTCGCGGTTGCCCGGCGTGATGAGCACTCGCTTGCCGATCGAGGAAGCGTAGGCGAGCGCCTTCACGATCGGCGCGGCGGTGTCGATCGTGTCGTCGCCGATCCAGTAGTCGAAAAGGTCGCCCAGGATCACGAGCTCCTCGTAGTAGGGGACCTGAGTTTTCATGAACCTCAGAAACTGCATCAGGGTTTTCGGGTGCTCCGGAGCCAGATGCAGATCGGAGATGAAGACCGGGTTGACAAGCGGCGCGACCTCCGTCGTGCCGGCCAGAGCCGGAGCGGTGATTTCAGACATTTGTTCCTTCCTCGTCCTTTTCCGACCGGGGAGGAGGCTCCCCGGGGCCGGCTGCGTTAGAGGATCTCAGCCTTTTCAATCACGACGTCCTCGAGAGGGACGTCATCAAACCAGCCGCGGCGGCCGGTGCGCGCAGCGGCGATCGCGTCGACCACATCGGAGCCCTTCACAACGCGCCCGAACACGGCGTAGCCCGCATTGCCCGCGCTGTAGTTGAGGAAGTCGTTGTCAGCGACGTTGATGAAGAACTGGGCGGTGGCCGAGTCGGGATCGCTGGTGCGGGCCATCGCGATCGTGTAGCGGTTGTTCGCAAGGCCGTTCGAGGCCTCGTTCACAATCGGGTCGCGCGTCTGCTTTTCCTTCATGCCGGCCGTGTAGCCGCCGCCCTGGATCATGAAGCCCTTGATGACGCGGTGAAAGAGCGTGCCGTTGTAGAAGCCGTCCTTCACGTACTGCTCGAAATTGGCGGAGGTCACGGGAGCCTTGGCCGGGTCGAGCTCGATGTCGATCACGCCCATGCTGGTGGTTAAACGGATCATGCTTTGTCTTCCTAATTCAATAAACGTAAGGAGGGAGGGGCTCGCGCCTTCTCCCGGGTCCTGGGTTCCTAATTGTAGCGGCTAAATGAATCCGCGCCCCGCCCGCTTCAGGGCTTGATCTCGGGCAGCGGCTTGAAGAGGCTGTTCTCGCTGCTGCGGCTCTCGTAGCTGCTGGCCGAAACGCCGCCCGAGACCTGGGAGGCAGGGCCTGCCGCGGCAGTGGCGCCGGCGCCCTGCGCCCGGGAGCCCGTGCTTGTCTTCGGCTGCGCGGAGGCCTGGGGCCTGGAGCCTGCGGCCGGCTCGGGCGCGGGGTCGTTGCCGGTCACGATCTGAAGCATGGTGATCTTTTCGCCCACGCGCTTGAGCTGCTTGCGGGTGCCGCCCTTGAGCGGAACGGCCTTGCGGTAGTTCTGCAGGGCTTTCAGCGCGTAAAGGTCTCCCAGATTCTCGTGCGCGGTCGAGAAGCTGGGGTTGGCGGTGATCGCCCGCTGCAGCAGCTCGATTGCATGGTCGATGTCGCCCCTGCCGCTGTCGGCCACGAGAATCGCGAGGTTGTTGTAGGGCTCGGGAATCTCGGGGTAGAGGCGGATCATCTTCGAGTACGCCTCGCGGGCCTCGTCGAGACGCCCCATGCGCTCGAGAATCAGCCCGCGCTTGAACATGAGGTTCAGGTTCTTCGGATTAAGGGCCAGGCCCTGGTCGGCGTACTGAAGGGCTTTCTCGTAATTCTTCTCGCTGATCATCCGGTTCACGAATACCGGATAGTCGGTCACAAGCTTCGGCTCCTTCTGCGGCTCCGGAATCGGGTAGAGCACGGTCTGGGCCGAGGCGGCGCAGGAGGCGATGGCGATCAATATGGCGGCCGCGGCCGCCCGAATGGTTTTATTCATAAACGAAAATCCATGGGCTTTTTCATGAAAGCGGTGGGGAGAGGCACCCGGGGCTGCCGCGCCGCAAAAGCGCGGGGACGTGCCTGCGCGTTCGAACCGCTATACTTTTCAAAGGATTTTACCCGTTCGGTAAAGATTCTCCGCGATCCCCCGCCCGCCGGGGCGGGCGTCTCGCCGTTTTTTTCACTTTTTTAAGAATGCGAGGAGCGCAGTCCAGACATGATCTCCACCAATCCCCTGATGATTTACTCGACGCTCAGCCGGCGCAAGGAAGTTTTCAAGCCCGTGCATGAAGGCAGGGTCGGCATGTATGTCTGCGGAGTGACGGTCTATGACTACTGCCACATCGGGCACGGGCGCACCTTCGTCGCCTTTGACGTCATCCGCCGCTGGCTTGAGGCGCGGGGCTATCAGGTCACCTTTGTGCGCAACGTGACCGACGTGGACGACAAGATCATCCGCCGCGCCGCCGAGCGCGGAATCTCTACGCTCGAGCTCACCCGCGAGTTCACCGCGGCGATGCAGCAGGACATGGCCTCGCTCGGCTGCCTGCCTCCGACCTACGAGCCCCATGCGACGGACTTCATCCCGCAGATGCTCAATCTCATCAGGACTCTGCAGGACAAGGGCCTCGCCTACGTCGGCAGCGACGGCGACGTCGATTTCGCGGTCCGCAGGTTCCCCGGCTATGGGAAGCTCTCAGGCAAGAGTCTCGATGACCTGCAGGCCGGTGCCCGCATCGGCATCGGCCAGGGCAAGCGCGACCCCCTCGACTTTGTGCTTTGGAAAAAGGCGAAGCCCGGCGAGCCGCACTGGACGAGCCCCTGGGGCGAGGGGCGGCCCGGCTGGCACATTGAGTGCTCAGCGATGAGCTGCCACTACCTTGGCAAGACCTTCGACATCCACGGCGGCGGCCCCGACCTCATCTTCCCGCATCACGAAAACGAGATTGCCCAGAGCGAGGGAGCCAACGGCGTGCGGTTCGCCAACTACTGGATGCACTCCGGGCCGCTGCGCGTCCGCGCGGCCGACGGCACCGAGCAGAAGATGAGCAAGTCGCTGCACAACTTCTGGACGATCCGCGACGCGCTATCCGAAACCGACGGGAAGTTCGGCGCGGGCAACGGCGCCGAGGTGCTGCGCTTTTTCCTCCTGCGCACCCATTACCGCAGCCCGATCTCCTTCAACACGGGCCTCATCGTGGACGCGCACAAGGCCTTGACGAGACTCTATGAGGCGCTCGACGGGGCGAAGGGCGACGGCCTGCCGCTTGACTGGGAGGAAAAGCACGCGGCGGCCTTCGCCCGCGCGATGGACGACGACTTCAACACGCCGGTGGCGATCGCGCAGCTCTTTGATCTTGCCACCGAGGTCAACCGCTCGAAGGACCCCGCGCTCGTGCGCCAGCTCAAAGGTCTGGGGGGCGTGCTCAACATCCTGCAGCGCGATCCGGCAGCGTTCCTGAAGGGCGCGGTCAAGGGGCTCGACGAGGAGGAAATCAACCGTCTGATCAAGGAGCGGAGCGACTGCAAGAAGAGCAGGAACTTCGCGCGGGCCGACGAGATCCGGGCCCAGTGCCTCGCGCAGGGCATCGTGCTGCTCGACACCCCGCAGGGCACCACCTGGAGGCGCAGCTGAGCGCCCGGGGGCCGGCAAGGGCCCGCCGCTTCAAGGGAAGAGGCGAAAAGACGCTAATCCCTGCGGCGGCGCGCCTGCGGCCCGGCCTCTCCCTTTTGGCTAAACTAAAGGGACAGTACGGCTCCGCAGGGCCTGGCGCCCGGCGGACATCATTCGCACGGGTGCAACGTGAAAAAATTCTTTCTCGACTTTGAAAAGGACATTGAGGCTCTGGAGCAGAAAATAGAGGAGCTGCGCTCCCTGCAGGAGTCCGATCCGTCCCTTGATATCGCCTCTGAGGTCGATCAGCTGGAGGCCAAGTCGCTCGCCCTGCTCAAGCAGGTCTACTCGAACCTCACGCCCTGGCAGATCTCTCAGGTGGCGAGGCATCCTGCCCGCCCCTACACGCTGGACTACATCCATGCGATGTTTACGGACTTTCACGAGTTGCATGGCGACCGTTTCTACCGCGACGACCCCGCGATCGTGGGAGGGCTTGCGAGGCTGGGGGGCGATCCCGTCATGGTGATCGGCCACCAGAAAGGCCGGGACGTGAAGTCCCGGACCTTCCGCAATTTCGGCATGGCCAACCCCGAGGGCTACCGCAAGGCCCTGAGGCTCATGAAGCTCGCCGAGAAGTTCGGCCTGCCGGTGGTCACCTTCGTGGACACCCCGGGGGCCTATCCGGGAATTGAGGCAGAAAAGCACGGGCAGTCCGAAGCGATCGGCCGCAACCTGGTCGAGATGACGCATCTTGAGGTGCCGGTCGTGACGACGGTGATCGGCGAAGGCGGCTCGGGCGGAGCCCTTGCCATCGCGGTGGCCGACGCAGTGCTCATGCTGCAGTACGCGACCTATTCGGTGATCAGCCCCGAGGGCTGCGCCTCCATCCTCTGGAAGGATGCCGCCAGGGCGCCCGAGGCGGCCTCCGCGCTGTGCCTCACGGCCGACCGGCTGCGCGCGCTGAAGCTTGTCGACGAAGTGGTCTACGAGCCGCTCGGGGGCGCGCACCGGGATCCGGAACTCATGGCGCGCACGCTGAGCAAGTCTTTGATCGACCGGCTGAAGTCGCTCAAGCGCATGCCGGTGGAGAAACTGATCGCAAGGCGTCTGAGCCGCATCATGCGTTACGGCGACTACAGCGTGATCACGCAGAAAGAGGCCGACCGCATCCGCGCCGACGCGATTGCGCAGCGCGAAATGCAGAAGGCGAAGGCGGCGCAGGCCAAGGAGGCGCAGTTCGCCGAACGCGCCGCGGCCAAGGCGGCCGCAGGCAGGGCCGCCGCGAAGGAGCCTGACGGAGCGGCCGGATCCTGAGCCGCGTACGGGAGGCCGAGGGGAGAGAGGAAGCATGCCGCAGAAAGCCGAAAAAATTCCCAGCCTTCGCACGCTGGAGTCCCGTCTGGGCGGGGCGATTGCCTCAAGCCTGGAGCGGGTGAACGCTTCGCTCAGAAACCGCGACGAAATGCTGCTGGCACCCCCGGAGCGCCCGCTTCGCATCGGGATCGGCTTTTCCGGCGGCCGCGACAGCATGTCGCTGCTTGAGGCCGCGTGGCGCCTCTCCCGTTCGAAAAAAGGCGCCCGACTCATTGAGTCCGTCTGCGCCCTGCACGTGAACCACGGACTTTCCAAAAACGCGGAGAGCTGGGTGCGGACATGCGAGGACTTCTGTGCGCGCCGCTCGATACCTCTGCGCGTGCTTAAGGTCCATGTCGACCGCCGAGGCCGCGGCATCGAGGCGGCGGCCCGGGAGGCGCGCTACAGGGCGCTCGCCTCGGCTGCCGAGGAACTCGGGCTTGACGCCGTTCTTACGGCCCACCACCAGGATGACCGCCTGGAGACCTTCCTGCTGCAGTGGATGCGCGGCGCGGGCATCGACGGCCTCTCCGGCATGCCGGTCGTGCGCGGGTTCGGCAGCGGCGCGTGCCTGCTGGTGCGTCCGTGGCTGGAGATTCCCCGCAGCTGGATCGAGGCTTACGCAAAGGGCCGGGATCTGGCCTGGGTCGACGACGAGAGCAACGACGACACGGCTTTTCTGCGCAACCTGATCCGCCACGAGGTTCTTCCCGTGCTCGACCGTGCGAGGCCGGGGTTCCGCAAGGCCGCCTGCCGCTCCGTCGAGCTCGTCATGGAGGCGGGCGAGGTGCTTCATTCGGTGGCTGCGGAGGATGTGGCGCATTGCCTCGATGCAGCGCACCCCCATGCGATGAAAATCACCGCTCTGCTCGAGCTTCCCATTCCGCGGCAGGCGCTTTGCCTGCGCGCCTGGATCGCCTCGGAGGGCGTCGAGCCGCCGCCCCGCGCGACGCTGATCGAGGCATTGAGGCAGGCCCGGCAGACGCACTCCGACACGGCGCTCACCATCAGGCTGGGGGCCTATGAGATACGGCGCTGGGGCTCCGACATTGTGCTCAGGGCCTTTGCGAAGCCCGTGAGGGACACCTCGAGAAACAGGCGCTTTTTCTGGCACGGGGAAAATGAAATTGAGCTCGCTCCCTGGGGCGGCGTGCTCACTTTCCGAAGGGCCGCCCCGGGAGAGGACGGCTTCGCGGAGTCTTTCCTCAGGGCTGCGCCTCTTGAGGCCCGGGCCCGGCAGGGAGGTGAAAAGATTAAGCTTTTCCGCTTCCGCCCGAGCCGGCACCTGAAGCAGCTCTACCAGTCCAAGGGCATTCCTTCCTTTGAGCGCGGGGATCTGCCGCTGCTCTGGCGCGACGGCAGGCTCCTTTTCGCCGCCGGGCTGGGTTCCGAGATACGGCTGATGGAGCACGGCGAGGAGGCGGCCGGAGAGCCGCTCTGGGTGATCGGCTGGAAGCCGGACCGTCCGCTCTTCGGACTGTGAATCCGGGCAGCTGCATCAGCCCTCGGAGAGGGATTAGGCTGTTTTTCTTACCCTGTTTGAGTGATGCGTCGGATGTTTTGTCTGCAGAGTGGCTCCGCATGGGCTATTTTGATTCATAAGTCCTGCTTTTTTCCGCAGGGAAGAGGGCAGTTTTTTAACGCGCTCCATTGAGTTGAGAAACACAATCATGGCACTTATCGTTCATAAATATGGCGGCACTTCGATGGGCTCACCCGAGCGCATCCGCAATGTGGCGCGCCGTGTCGCCAAGTGGAAGAAGGCAGGCCACCAGATGATCGTCGTCGTCTCCGCCATGAGCGGGGAAACGAACCGGCTTCTCGCCCTTGCCAAGGAAGTCTCCCCGCGCCCCGATCTGCGCGAGCTTGACGTCGTGGCGACCACAGGCGAGCAGGTTTCGATCGGGCTGCTTGCCATGGCCCTCAAGGACCTCGGAGTTGACGCGGTCTCGATGGCCGGCTGGCAGGTGGGCATTCACACCGACAACGCCTTCACGAAGGCACGCATCGACACGATCGACGAGGATGCGATTCGCCGTCAGCTTGACGCCGGGCGCGTTGTGGTGGTGGCCGGTTTCCAGGGCATTGATCCGGACCGCAACATCACGACGCTGGGTCGCGGAGGTTCGGACACGTCAGCCGTTGCGATCGCCGCGGCGGTGCACGCCGACGAATGCCTGATCTTCACTGATGTCGACGGCATCTACACGACCGATCCGCGCATTGTGCCCGAGGCGAAGCGCCTCAACAACATTTCCTTTGAGGAGATGCTCGAGCTTGCCAGTCTCGGCTCCAAGGTCCTGCAGATCCGCTCGGTGGAGTTTGCGGGCAAATACAAAGTACCCCTGCGGGTGCTTTCGAGTCTTTCCGACCCCGATCTGCCGGTCTCCGTTGAAGCTGTTTCCGGCACCCTGATTACCTATGAGGAAGATCCCAAAATGATGGAAAAAGCCGTAGTCACGGGCATTGCCTGCTCGCGCAACGAAGCGAAGGTCACCGTTCACAACGTCCCGGACACTCCGGGGATCGCCTCCAAGATCCTCGGGCCCATCGCCGCCTCCAACATTGACGTGGACATGATCGTCCAGAACGTCGGCGTGAACGGGCGCACGGATTTCACTTTCACCGTGCCGCGCACCGATCTCGAGCGCACGGTCGATGTCCTGAAGTCCGACGTGCTGCCCTTCATTGGCGGCGAGCAGATCCTCACCTCCAACAACATCGCGAAGATCTCGGTGGTGGGCGTCGGCATGCGCTCTCACGCGGGCGTCGCCTCCCGCATGTTCCACGCGCTCCCCCAGGAGAACATCAACATCCAGATGATCGGCACCTCGGAGATCAAGGTGAGCCTGGTGGTTGACGAGAAGTACACGGAGCTTGCCGTTCGCGTCCTTCACAAGGCTTTTGGCCTTGAAAACGGCCCGGCGGAGATCTGATCTATCCTGTTTTCCCTTTTCCGCACGTTTGCGCGGGAAGGGGGAAGAATGTAAAATAAACCCCTTCTATGCCTCGGAAGGGTGGCAGAGCGGTTTAATGCACCGGTCTTGAAAACCGGCGAAGCTTCAAAACTTCCGTGAGTTCGAATCTCACCCCTTCCGCCAAAACCTCAAAAAACGCCCTCGATTCAAGTGATTGATTCGAGGGCTCTTTCTTGCGATCAATATTATTAATGCGTTTATTCTAGAAGATAATTTCTGTACTCGTCTGTTTGCTTCTTGTCCTTCTAAACCCTATCAATACTGGGCCTATGATTTCGGTGGAACCTTCTAAAACCTATCATTACTGGGTTGAACACCCCCTCGTAGCCTTCCAAACCCTATCAATACTGGGATTGGCACCATTCGCGTGCCTTCTAAACCCTATCAATACTGGGTGGAGTATCTGGCTTTGACCTTCTAAACCCTATCAATACTGGGTTTGGGCTTTTGGCGTGCCCTTCTAAACCCTATCAATACTGGGTCACCGACCAGACCGCGCCTTCTAAACCCTATCAATACTGGGGCTGCATGGGGGTCGTGACCTTCTAAACCCTATCAATACTGGGGACGGAAAGCAGATCGTTCCTTCTAAACCCTATCAATACTGGGTTACCGCAACACGAAGATCCCTTCTAAACCCTATCAATACTGGGCGACGGCATTCTGCTAAACCTTCTAAACCCTATCAATACTGGGTTACAAACTCGTTCAAATCCTTCTAAACCCTATCAATACTGGGTCGGCCAGACGCTCCGAGCCTTCTAAACCCTATCAATACTGGGTGCGCAAAGCCTTGAAAACCTTCTAAACCCTATCAATACTGGGCCGTGCCAGTAAAGCACACCTTCTAAACCCTATCAATACTGGGTCCGGAAGGCACCTCTGCCCTTCTAAACCCTATCAATACTGGGATGATCCTCCATCCGCCTTCCTTCTAAACCCTATCAATACTGGGTTTGGGCTTTTGGCGTGCCCTTCTAAACCCTATCAATACTGGGTCACCGACCAGACCGCGCCTTCTAAACCCTATCAATACTGGGAATGCTCATGGTGTTGAACCTTCTAAACCCTATCAATACTGGGCGGTGTAACCAGCTCCGACCTTCTAAACCCTATCAATACTGGGCATATCGAATCTTCGTGACCTTCTAAACCCTATCAATACTGGGACAGCGCCTGATTGCAAACCTTCTAAACCCTATCAATACTGGGCATGACTCACTCCGGCGACCTTCTAAACCCTATCAATACTGGGTGAGGATAAGGGGGAGAGTCCTTCTAAACCCTATCAATACTGGGGTGGCATCCAAAAAATCGCCTTCTAAACCCTATCAATACTGGGAGATGTCCTCCCGCTTGCCTTCTAAACCCTATCAATACTGGGTTGGAGCTGGCCATGGGCCCTTCTAAACCCTATCAATACTGGGTTCGCTTTGCTGCAGGGCCCTTCTAAACCCTATCAATACTGGGGCATCTGGACGATGACAGCCTTCTAAACCCTATCAATACTGGGTGGGTATCCAATTCTCATCCTTCTAAACCCTATCAATACTGGGAGTATAGCACTTATTTGATTGAATAATAAGTAGAAACATGAAAGTAATAATGCTAATATTGGCGCATTAATTGCTTAATTTCTCAAGGATATTTCAGTTTCAGCATGGAATTTGAATTTGGTCTACCAGTCCAGAAACTGAATGAGATACAGCATTCAGATTTTATTTGGACATGGAAAAGCAACAAAAGAAGTTCACGTATGAGTTTGTGGCTTCCTTATTACGGGAAAGCTGAAAAAATCCCGCGAAGCAAGCATTGGAAGATATCCTACAACGGTGGAATTTTGGAGGTAGATCTTTCAAGCATCGACTTCATTATGCTCTACGGAGCCACCGGCGATCTTCCCGTTGCTTTTTTGGACGAGTTGTCCCAACATCGTATTACTTTGATTATTCATCGTCGGAATCAGCCCTTCCCGTATGTCTTCCAGCCTGTGCCTTCTTCTGATGATGCGGATGTCCTGACGAAGCAAATTTTGTTTCGTGAGAATCAGATCAAGCGGGTGTACATCGCAAAGACATTGATCAAGGCCAGGTTAAGCCAAATGGCAGGGATGTTGGCCATTTCCCCAACTGTTCTCAGCGAGTTGGCGAAGTCAAAAAAGATTGAAGATGTGAGAGCAATAGAGGCCCACCAGACAGCCAGGTACTGGAAGCAATATTTCACGGGGCTGAAGCTGGATGTGTCGAGACGAGAGCAAAGTCCCATTGCCTCCGCGCTTGACGCAGGGTCGAAGTTCCTTTACGGAATCATGCTGCGGTGGATTTTGTTTCACAAAATGTCCCCTTGTCACGCATATCTCCATGAGCCGTCAAGTTATCCGACCTTGGCATATGACTTGATGGAGCCTTATCGGTACATATTTGAAGAGGCTGTTGCTGCTGCGGCGGCTAGTGGCATTGGTGATAGCAAGAAGCTGGTTGCCAAATCTCTCTCTATACTTAAAGACAATTTGGAAGTCATCGTGTATGTGCCGGCCACCAGGCAGTATGTTCGGAGGAAAAACCTGCTTCACGGAGCCGTGCTGGCTTTGAGAGCATATTTGCTTGGGGAGGTTCCCCGATTGGTTTTGCCTCAGGAAGGCAAGAGAAAAGGCGGCCGTCCGCCAAAGACAGGCTATCGGTTGCCAGGGGAAACAAAGCCAGGAAAAGAAAATGGGGGCATTTGATAGGCACCGGCCCCCGCGGCGCCCAACCGACCAAGGTACGGAGATCTGCGAACAGATGGTCCAAAAGCCGGAAGGGGTTTGTCTGCATTGTACAACAGGATGGTAGGTATGGATAAGGATTCCAGAGTCAGGATTGATTTCAAACTTCGGGATTTTGTGTCTGGAATGACGGCAAGGCGGTACAGAAGAAAGTTAGCTGCTGTGTCCAGTCGTCCAACAAACTCCATGCTGACACTCAAGTTTCGTCTTGATTTGCCCGATCGTTTTGCGAAGCGCGTTCCCTTTGAAAAATATCGTCAACTTTATGACATTGTCGAGGGCACAGGACCTGGATCGCTGACCTACCTGCTGTTCACGCTTGTCACACAAGGTTTCCGCATTTTCCCAAAAGCTGGTGGAGCGGATATCTTCGCGAACCGTCAGGCATTTGACGATGACAAATTCGCAGAAGCGGTCACAGATCAAATAGGAATCAAACTGCCAAAGTTTGTTCCTTCCAATATCAGCAATCGATTGGTCACGGAAGTTCGCGGAACAAAAGGGAAAGATAACCGCTTTTGCTCCGAGGTCATTGTCCGTGAATACGCGAAGTCTCTTGGAGAAAAGTTCCGCGAAGAGGGAAGTCGATCTATCCAGGAAAAGCTGTTCTCAAGAATTGCAGACTCAATTTTGAAAGATTTTTCCAGTTGGGGAGATTTAAAAAAAGCACCTCAAAAAGCATGTTCCTGCGTTGATCGTGCTTTGGCAGAATTTGGTGCATTCCCATCGATTAGACAAATGGTCAGCAAGGCTGTCTCCAGTCTCCCTGTTAAATCAACCATTGCATTCGATTCATCGGCAGACTGCTCGCAATGCGAAGAAAAGGATTTGCCTTATTTCGCTGTGGCAACAGTACTCCGCCATTATTCCGGAGAATGCGCAGCCAAACAGATGACCAAGTATGTGCAGGAAAACTTGACGACCACAACAAACAGCGGTCTGTCCTGGTTGTTTGGAAAAGGCCTTGAAGTTCTGGGAAACTCATCCGTGGAGGAACTTTCACAGTATTACGGGATTCCTCAAGAGAAGCAGGAAGCTGTTGAAAGGGTGCAAAGCGCAGCCAGGGCAATCCCAGCGCAAACGCTGCTTTGCAATGACAAAGGCGGGGCGCTGAGCTATAGCATTTTCCGCAGTTCACTGGGTGGGCACCTTGACAGTTGGGTGGCCAATTACATTAGTCGCTTATGGGAACTTTTGGAGTTGTTGGCGTCTCTGCCAGAAAAGCTGATGTTGCCAGTCGGGCTTGTGGTGGATGGCAAGGACTTCTTGGAGACGACAGACTGCAGTAGAGAAGAGGCAGAGGCTTTTTGCAATGCCTTTTCGGGTGTCCGCAAGGCAGGGGTGCTGTCAGTTAAAAGGCTGTTAGGGATAGAGTCAGGCCTCACCGGGCGCGATATCGGGCAGGTGAAGGAGTGCATTGATTTGGTGAACCGCTTGCTGTCCGTCTACAACCAAATTACAAATGCCTTGGAGCAGGCTGAGAAAGATGATGGAGCTGAATGGAAGGGGCTGAAGAAATCCCTTTCGGAGAGTTGGACGGATTGGGAAAAATTAGCGCGGTTGCCAAAGCTCAACCAACAGACTGGAGGAGTGCCCAAAGTTGAAGAGGAACTGGAACATGCCTCGCAGTCATTGCGCTATCTGGTCAATGCCCAGAGAAAACATTTCGCAAGATTGACTGACTGGTTGAAGGGGCAGGGACTTCAGTTTGATCCTCTTGGTGCAGAAACAAAGAAGCAGAAAAAATTGCTGAGTAAACGCACCGTCGCAAGGAATGTTTTTTCAGCGGAGGAGATGGCTTTTCGAAGCATTCTTCAAAAAATTGGAAATGCAGTCAGGTATGACCGGAGTGAAGTTGCGAAGCTTGTAAAAGACTGGTTTGCTGACCAAGGCATCTTCGCGAGCAAAAAGCTCTACAACCAATTCTTCTGCAATTTCCAAGGAAGGATTTATGTCTCTCCCTTCAGCACGGAGCGACATCAGGGGATGGAGTTAGATCACTCGGTGGTTCAAAAGGCCCGGGAGGTCCTGGACTCATTCAAGGTTGTGCTGGAGCAGGCGGAGCTTTTGTCAGATAAGGAAACAAAGGGTCGAGAGACATTTTTGAAACTTCAAAAGACCTGGATGCAGCTTTTGCTTTGCAGTGTTGAGTGCGAAGTTCCAAGTTCTATCGCAAGACTTGATGTGCCTGCGCAGTACTCAGACGCGGTTTCCGCTGACCTACGAATGATGCTGAAAAGAGAGTCCTTGCCGATGAGCAGCTTGATCAAGTTGTTCAATGTTTATACAAGCTTGATCAGCGGGCTCAATATCATTGTCCGCAGGGAAAAGTTTTTCTTGAGGACAAAATTCAGTTGGGTTGGCAACTGCCGTCTTCTTTATGTGCCCAAGAATGTTCTATGGGCAATGCCTGACCGCTATTTCAACTCGGAGTCATGGAAGCAAATTGTTGAGTCAGGAGTTCTTGTCTTCAGCAATGACCATGTCGTGGATGTCAAAGCCACATTCCAAAAAATCAAAGGCAGTCACGCTGATTTGACCGGTACTCTCTGTCCTCTCCTGGTGCAACTTCCGCATGATTGGTGTTACGCACTTCCCATGGCAGCAGACACTGGCGTTGAGACCTCTAAAGTAGATGCGCTGAGTGTCCAAAAAGATGGGGCGAAAGGGACAGTCCCGACATTTTGCGAAATAAACAATTCAAACCTTGCCCGGTTGGTTGGTCCCTCCAGCTATAAGGGAAGATTGGACAGTCTGTTGATCCATCCTCAGGCAGAGACTGTCAGCGACATGACGCTGTTGGTTGATCAGCCGGTGGATCAGGAAATGACCGCATCGGGAGGGATTGACCTGACTTATGATGAAAGTGTTCTTTCATTGGCAGTGCCAATTTCTCGTGTGGCGGACAAACCTGGCACTCCTGAAGAAATTCAGAAGACCTTCCAAAGGTTTGTGGCGATTGATCAAGGCGAGAATGGACTGGCATATGCCGTTTTCAGTATGAAGGATGTCGGCAATATTGTGGCGGAGCCACTTGTCTGCGGAACTGTGAGAATCCCGTCTATTCGGAGATTGATAAAAGGGGTCCGAAAGTTCAGGAAGTCCGGGCAGAAAGTACAAAAGTTCAACCAAAAATTCGATTCCACTCTGTTCAACCTTCGAGAGAATGTGACAGGGGATGTGTGTGGTGCGATTCTTGGTTTGATGCAGAAGTTTTCTGCTATTCCGGTCCTTGAGTATCAGGTGAAGAACTTGGAGAGCGGATCAAAGCAGTTGGAACTTGTATACAAGGCGGTCAACGCCAGGTTCCTGCATTCGCAAGTGGATATGCAAAACAACGAGCGCAAGGCTTGGTGGGAGCAGGGGGATGTGTGGACCAACTTGGGTTTGCTCAGACTGTACAAGTCAAGCGATTTGAACAAGCAGCCTGCCGATTTGGTCCGGGTGAACGACCAAGGGTATGTGCCTCTCAAAGCATATCCAGGGGTGTCGGTTAATGCGCGTGATACCAGTCGGATTTGCTCTAGGTGTGGCAACAATGTATTCGAGTTGATTCGACAGATCGAGGCAGATGGAGTTTCTGGGGTAAAAGTAGATGCTGGCGGAAGAATCAACTTGTGTGGAAAGGTGATCCAGCTTTTTGACAAGCCAGACATGGAGGAAAGGAGGCGTTTTGCAAGAAGAAATGAAAATGCGCCTCTGACGAAACCCATCCGCTCTGGCGTGCTTTCGATTCCGGAATTAAAAGCAAAGGTCAAGTTTAATTTGCGTCGCCCGCCAAGAAGCAAACAGACAAAAGATACGACTCAAAGCCGCTATTTCTGTGTCTTTGAAGATTGTTCATGGCATCGGCGCGAGCAACATGCCGATGTGAATGCGGCGGTGAATATTGGCCGCAGACTTCTGTCGGAAGTTATTGAGATGGAGAAATAGCTCACACGACATAGACCGGATTGCCAAGCGGTCAATAAAATGGCGTAAATAAGCATATGTTTTGCAGGCATACCTGTGTGTCACAGAAGTCGCAACATTGATCAGAGCTATTTTTTGGCTATGGGTTGTATGATAGTTGGCAAAAAAAGGGGAAAAAAAGAGGGAAAAAATTAAATTTTCCCTAAAAATAGTGTGGCTACGCTGACGTTCTACCCTGAAAGTCGCCTAATGCCCGCATAAAATCGCCAGATATCAGTCTGGGGAACCGTCGAAATAATTGAAATTTCGCCGGTTTTTTCTTGACTTATTTAGTGTTTCTATAATATAATATGAATACATTATATGAGATCGCCATGCCGCGTCCTTTTACGGGAAAAATCCACATCGGCACCCGCCGCATCACCCGCCCCAATGGGGACGTCTACGTTTACGAACGCCAGACGCAGTACGATCCACAAACCCGCAAGACCAGGACGATTAAAACAACTTTGCTGGGAATTCTTGATCCCGAAACGGGGAAAATCAGGTCGACAAGGAAAAAATCGATTAAAAAGGCCTCGTCTAAGACTTCAAGGCAGTGCACCGGCACGGCGGATCTTCTGGAGTGGGTCTCGCGGCAGACCGGAATTTCCGATCAGCTGCGGATGAGTTTCGGAGAGCCCGCCGCTCAAAAAATTGACACGGTCGCGCGCTACCTGGTTGCCACCGACGGGGCTCCGATGCCCCGCATAGAGTCCTGGCAGATCAACCACCCGACTCCTTATGCTCCCGGGTTGAGCGAAGACGTTTACGGAAAACTCTTCCACGACGTGGGAGTCCATGAGGACGGCCAGCAGAAGTATTTCTCGCAGCGGGCGGCATGCCTCAGCACCAACCCCTGCATTGCATTCGACTCGACCACGATTTCGACCTACAGCCACAACCAGACCGAAGCAAGACAAGGCTTCAACAAAGACCGGGACGGAGTCAACACCATCAAGCTGCTGATTCTGTACTCGACGTCGGACAGGCAGCCGATCGCTTTTGCAAAACAGCCCGGTAACATTCCCGATGTCATTTCGATCAAAAACACCCTCAGGCAGATCAAGTGCCTTCCGCTGGCCAGGCCCGTCGTAGTGACGGAAAACGGCTTCTGCAGCCAGAGCAATATGGCCGAATTCGCCCGCAGCAACATGAAGTTCCTGACGCTCATCCGCTCAAGCGTCTCCTGGGTGCGAGAAGAAATCGACGCCGCCCGGGAAGAGGTGGGCAGACTTGAAGCCGTGTGCTCCTTCGATCAAAAGGTGAGCGGCGTCACCCGCCGCCGCATGCACCGGCTTTCTGTGGTCCGGCAGCGCACGCGCGGCGGCTTTGCCGCCGGTGAAACGGAAGAGTTTGAACGCCGTCTGTATGTTCATGTCTTCTACAACCGGGACAACATCGGCAGGGACGAACAGAATTTAATTGATGATCTGCTCGAACTCAAGCGCACGGTTGAGGCTGGAGACCCTTTGAGCGAAGCAGGCAGGAGGAAAGCCGAAAAATTTCTCATCTGCAGCCGTGTCGGCCGGGGAGGCGCGCTCAAGGTCTCGTTTAACGAAGACGCCTTCAGGCAGGCCAGGAAGTACTTCGGCTTCTTCGTGCTCGTTTCGAACGAGGTCAAAAATGCCGACGAAGCTCTGAGAATGTACCGGGAGAGGGAGAAAATCGAGGAGATGTTTGATGTGCAGAAGAACTCGCTTGACGGCAGGCGACCTCGCGTGTGGTTCCCGGACAGCCTCAAAGGCAGGCTCTTCTGCCAGTTCGTAGCGCTCGGCTATCACTGCTTTCTGACGAAGGCCATTGATGCCGTGAAGGAAAAACTCGGCAGAGAAGCCGCATCAAAGACACAGTCGCAACTCGAGCTGGAGCGCAGCCTCAAGCGGTGGCTTGAGGTGCACTCCCTGGTTCAGATTCTGGAGTGGTTTGATTGTGTTGAAACGACGACCGTCCAGACACCCAGAGGCGCACAGCGCTGGAGCACGGAATCCATTCGGCGGGACGAGCTGCTGCTTGAAATGCTGGGAATCACTCACTGAATTTTCGTGGTTTCTTTAGACGACTTTCAGGGGGCATGGCTGGCTCCAATAGTGTTATCTATATTATATGTAGTAACATTAAATAGGTCAAGAAAAAACCGCAGAAAACATACCCTTTCTGCGGTCTACTCAGCCGAAATCAACCGAACGTGTGCCTGTTGTAGAACTTTCAGGATAGTCTGGCTTGATCATAACAACACTCGGGCAGTGTCTAATTGCCCGGGCACGTTAAAGTTCGCTTTTCCAGTTATGAGTTTCTGAAGGACTCGATCAAGGCCGTGTTTTTCCTTGGAGTAGACAGCGTGGTGACGTCAAGCAGGCGGGAAGCATTTTCTTCAGAAAGGATCCGTTCCCTTACAAGCGCGTCTCTGCAGTTGCAACCGTCAGTTTCCATGCGGCGGGCCACTTTTTCCGCCGCCTCTGTTCCAAGAGCTTTTTCGACAACTATCATCAGTGCGGCAGAGTCTTCGGCCTGGCCTAGGGCTCGCAGTTTAAGTGCGGTGATTCCGTGAATCAGCTTCTTTTTTGTCACAAGCATCGCCCGAGCAAGAAGAATGCCTGAGTCCATGATCATTTTGACCGGAATCGTGGAGCGCATGCCTTCTGCCAGCCATCCGGACTGCAGGGACGAAGCGAGCGCGGCTGCGTTGGACGAGACGCTGTCGGCTAGGAGTGCGCCCAGCTGAGCCATCGTGGGATTGATTTTTCCGGGCATAATAGAAGAGCCCGGGGCGACTGCCGGAAGTGCTATTTCGCGGATCCCCGTACGAGGTCCGGATGAAAGGAATTCGAGATCGTGCATGATGCGCCAGTAGGCAGTTGCCAAGGACTGGATGCATGCATGTGCGGAGCAGAGGCGGTCAACCGCGGTGATCCCATCCATGAAATCCGCATCCGGCTTGAACAGCAGGCCGGTTGCTCGGCTGAGTTCATCTGCAGCTGCCAGGGGGAAACCTTCCGGAACATCCAGCGAGGTTCCCACGTCTCCCGCCCCAAGCAGGGAGATGGACAGCTCGCGGATCTCCTGTTCTATTCGCCCACGGCACCTGTCAATCGAGTGCGCCCAGGCCTGAAACTCTTTCCCTAGATTTACAGGCAGAGAATCCTGAAGCATAACGCGCCCGCATTTGACAACGTCGGAAAACTGCCCGGCCTGCGAGCGGAGTTCTTCAGCGAAGGCGGCGGAAGCATCCTTCAGTTCCTGAAGGACTTCAATGGCCGTGAGGTTGACTACAGTGACCGAGACGTCCGTCGGGGTCTGCGAAGCATTCACTTCGTCTGCGGTGATTTCAAGGCCGGAGCGTTCGGCGGCCTCCTTCGCCAGCCAGCAGTTTGCGGCGCGGTTCAAGGGTGAGCCCATGACGCGGTAAATTGAAAGCAGTTCAAGCGCGCTGCCTCCTTCGGCCAGTTTGTCAGCGGCTTTGGCGATGGCCTCAGCCTTTTCCTTTGAGATTCTCCCGCACTGGGCATTGCCGCGTGCCGCGGCTTTTTTCACCGTTGCAACCGCTTTCACAAGCTCCGGGTAGGTATCAAGCCGAAGCTTTCCGAGATTGATGAGCTGCATGTTTACCATTTTTGAATCATCCCTGCCTTGAATGGGTTTAAGAAATCTTGCGAAGCTTTCCGTATTTGCGGAACATTTCAACGGTAGCTTTTCGATCCGTGAGCCTGCGGACATCGAAAAGCTCCTCAGCCACGCCGGGCGGCAGGAGGTGCTCCTGAAGCGCGGCCTCCTTGCAGGTAATACCTTCCTTTGCCGCAAGTTTGGCGATCTTCACGCCGGTGGGGTACCCGTAAAGGGCGCTCACCATGGTGGAAAGGGAGCCGGAGTACTCGGCATTGCGGAGGCAGACTTCTTCGTCCACCCGGACGCCGGCGACGCACTGGTCGGCAAACAGAAGAAGGGCCTGAGTGAGCGTTTTCATCGTGTCGATTAGTTCAATAAAGCCCCCGGAATTGCTCGAGCCGTGGTCGAGCTGGTCTTCGTTTGCGGCGTAAGTCGCCATCTGCTCGGCGGCAATTGCCTGATGGGCGACCTGCATCATGACTTCCGGCAGATAGGGTTCGTTTCCCAATTCATAGCTGCTTGATCCTTTGCCGAATTTCGGCAGAGTTACTTCGCGCAGTCCAGATCTGGGGCCGGATGAAACCAGCATCAGGTCGCTGGCGATGCGTCCGGCAGCCGTGGCAAGCGCCTTGACATGAGCTGCGAGCATCATCTGGTGATCGGTGTTGCGCATGCCGTCGAAAATGGCGCTATCGGGGATTACTTCGTTGTCCATGCGGGCCCAGCGGACCTCAAAGCCCAGCACGCTGGAAAGATTCTGGTAGATATGTTCGGCGTACCCGGGCTGCTGTCCCATGCCAGTGCCGACCGCAGTGCCGCCCAGTACGATATTTTGGAAAACTGAGCTATAGGAGAGCAGGGCCCTGCGGGTTCTCTGGATCATGCACTGCCAGCCGCCGAAAACCTGTCCCCAAGTGTTGGGAACGGCATCCTGCATCCCGGTGCGGGCGAGCCTCACCGTGTCTTTGAATTCCAGCGCCTTGCTGCGGAGGACGGTTTCAAAGTGCTCGGCGCTCTTCCCGAGTTTGTCTATGAGCCGGTGGAAAACGATATTTTCCGCGGTCGGAAATACGTCGTTCGAGCTCTGACACATATTCACGTGCGTGTTGGGATGAACCTGATCGTAGCCGCGGTGTCCGGTGAGAATCTCGTTGGCCCGATTGGCGAGCACCTCGTTGGTGTTCATATTGACCCCGGTGCCCTGCGAGCGGTAGATCTTCACACGGAACTCTTTGTCAAACCTGCCGGCAATCATTTCATCGCAGGCCTGCACGATCGCCTCGGATTTTCTTCGGTCAAGTGCGCTGATCTGGGCGTTTGTGATTGCGCAGGCCTTTTTCACCTCAGCCATCGCCCGGATCACCTCCGGGTATTCGGAATACGTGTGGCGCGTCACGTCGTAATTGCCAGAGCACCGGACGGTCTGGATGCCGTAGTAAGCCTCGTCAGGAACCGGCAGTTCCCCAAGGGCGTCTTTCTCAATTCGCATAATATTCTCCGGCTGAATCAATTTCGAAGGGGTGGGGGAAGATATCCTTTTTCCTTCCTTAAAAATATTTTTCGGCCGTTTCAGCGCCTTTTCTAATGATTTGCGCTGATATCATGATCATTATTCGCAGGGCGCAAATCTGAAGAGAAAGCGATGTCGAAAAATGATGAAGAAGTCCCGGTGGGGAGAATCCCCGGCATCAGCTATTTCCTGTCGCTGCCAGCGGAGATTTTCCTGAGTCTCGCGAAGACCCGAAACTTTTCCGCCACTGCAGCGCAGTTCGGGCTGTCGCAGTCCTCCGTTTCGCGCCGGATAACGGAACTTGAGGAAGAAATCGGCGCTGCGCTCATCAATCGCACTCACAGACCTATAGCGCTAACCGAAGAGGGCAGGCTGCTTGAGGAGGGGCTTCGAGGACGGGCTCAGGGGCTGCCTGAGCTCGTGCACCAGATCCGGGGGATCAGCCGCCGCAAGCCGGCCCTTCGGCTGGGAGTTGTGGACAGCCTGTGCTCAACCCTGGGTGTCGAGCTTATTCGCAGGCTGAGCGCAGAGACGAGTTCAATCACATGCCTCACAGGCACCAACGACCGCTTGCTTGAAAAGGGAGTTTCCGGCCAGATTGACCTTCTGATCGCATCGGAAGCCCTGTCCCAGGCTGTGGACATTCACCGGAACGTACTTTTTGAGGAGCCAAGCGTTCTGGTCATGTCCAAAAAAATGGCATCTGAACTCGACTGGCGGCAGCCGAACTGGACGGCGCTTCGCTTCTGCGGAAGGCCTTATATGCGCTATTACCGGGAAACGGGGGGTGGCAAGCTCTCCACAGAATATCTGACTTCTCATGGCATCGAGCTCGTGGGTTCGCTTCAGGCCGACACCTCAACGATTCTTTTTCCCCTCATCGCGGGCGATGCAGGCTGGACCATCGCCCGGCCGACGGCCCTGCTGAAAAACAGATGGATTCTTCCGGAGCTCGCAGTGCTGCCGATGCCGACACCAACGATGCTTCGCGAGGTTTTTGTCCTCTCCAGAAAGAGTTTCCCGCTGCTGCTGCATGAAAGAGTTTTCTCTCTGAGCAGGGATATTTTCACGCAGACTCTGGAGCCTCAGCTTAAAACTCTGGTCCCCTGGTTCAGGGACTGCTTCGAAGAAGTCGATCTGCGTTGGAAATAACGGAACCGGTTACAGTTTTTCCCATAGCCATCATCCGCTGGCCGCATAATTCATTTGTGTAAGGCGGAATTTGCTAGCAGGTCATTGGTACCAACATAAGAATTACCTTAGGCAGCAGAAGGACAGACGCGGTCGAGCGCGCCGTCTTCGCTTTCAAAGGAGAACTTTATGTTGAGCACAATACTTCAGATCGTTGTCGTTTTCGGCGCGATCGCCATGGGAGCCCGATACGGCGGCATAGGGCTTGGCATCTGGGGCGGCATCGGCCTGTTCCTGCTGGTATTTGTTTTCGGGCTGCGCCCCACGTCTGCCCCGGTCGATGTTCTCCTGATTATGATTGCGGTCGCCACCGCAGCTTCCGTGATGGACGCGGCGGGCGGGGTGGACTACATGGTCCGCATAGCAGAAAGGATCATCCGCGCCAATCCGAACCGAATCGTGCTGGTCGCACCTTTCGTCACCTGGTTCTTCGCTTTCCTTGCGGGCACAGCCAACATTGCCCAGTCTCTGATGCCAGTGATCTATGAAGTCTCCCACGGCGTGGGCATCCGTCCCGAGCGCGCGATGACCGCCTCCGGTGTGGCGGCTCAGCAGGCCCTCGTGGCGAGCCCGGTGGCCGCCTGTACGGCGGCTCTGATCGGGCTTTACGCCAAAAACGGCTATGACTGGACCATCCTTGACATTCTGAAGGTGACGATTCCCTCGACTCTTGTAGCCGTCCTGGTTGTCTCTCTTGTCATGATGCATTACGGCAAGGATCTCAAGGACGATCCCGAGTACCAGGCCCGCCTCAAGGCCGGCCTCATTCGTAAGATGGCCCCAAAGTCCGAGCGTCCTCCGCTTCAGCCCCACGCGAAGCTTGCCGCTGCGCTTTTTGTCCTGTCCGTGGTCGCAGTCGTCATCACAGGCCTGTTCCCGTCGTTGCGCACTCCGGCTGACGGCGGCAAGCCGATCGGCATGGGCACGCTGCTGCAAATCGGCATGTTCGTCGGTGCCGGTCTCATTCTCACATTCTGCAAGCCCCAGCTCCGCAATGCGATCACCAGCCCCATCATGAGGGCCGGCATGACCGCTGTGATCTGCGTGTTCGGTCTCGCTTGGATGTCAGACACTTTCATCACCGCTCACAAAGCGCTTTGGATCGGTAGCATCAGCGATGTTCTCAAGAGCTATCCCTGGCTTTTCGCCTTCGTGCTCTTCTTCGGCTCTATGCTCCTTAACTCTCAGGCTGCAACCGTCAGAAGCCTGATTCCGCTTGGTTTTGCCCTAGGGCTGCCGGCCAACACCCTTCTTGGCCTTTACCCGGCCGTCAACGGCACCTCGTTCCTGCCGACCTCCGGCGTTGTGGTCTCCACCGTGGCTTTCGACCAGTCCGGCACGACCCATATCGGGAAATACGTGATCAATCACTCGTTCCTTGTACCCTGCGTCACTGCGACGACGACCTGCGTGATTGTCGCCTATTTCCTTCAGTCCATTTTTCTTTGATTTAACCGGGGGATAAACCATGTCTGTTGAAAACAACCGCGGCCGCATTAAAAAGCCGATTGCTCCCGAGATTGTCAAGTACATCAGCGATCCTGTGGCCAAGAGCGACTACGAAACCTCTTATTTCACCTACCTCACAGTGAATCGCGCCCATGTTCTCATGCTCGAAAAGCAGGGCATCATTACGCGCGATGTCTGCCGGCAAATCCTGAAGGCAACGCGCGAAATCGAGGCCAATCCGATTGCGCCGGACTTCAAGAAAGACTCTGGCATTGAGGACCTTTATACAACCTTGGAGCGTCGGCTCATAAAGATGGTCGGGCTCGAGGTCGGCGGTCAGCAGCACACAGCGCGTTCTCGCAACGATCTGGGAGCCACCGTGGTGCGCATGGATACGCGCGATTACTACCTCAAGATCTGTGAGTATTTCCTGAAGCTACGCCGGACGCTAATCGATGTGGCGCGGAAAAATTATGATGCGGTTTTTTCGGGCTATACCCACATGCAACCCTCCGAACCCATTACCTATGCGCATTATCTGTCCGGAGTGCTCACAGGCCTGGAACGCGACTACCGCCGCTACGAGGCTGCCTGGCAGGGTCTGAACATTTGCCCGCTGGGCGGCGGTTCTATGGGGTCCACCTCTTTCCCGATTGACCGCTGGATGACCACGAAGCTCCTCGGGTTTGACAGGCCGATTCCGAATTCAATCGATACGGTGGCCTCCCGTGACTACGCCCTTGAAATCACGGCCACTCTCGCCATGGCTGCCGATACGCTCTCGCGTCTCGCCTTCGACAATTACATCTGGTCGACGCCTGAATACGGCTATATCGAAGTTGATGATTCCTGTGCCGTCTGCTCCTCGATCATGCCGCAGAAAAAGAACGCCTTCACGTTCGAGCACATCAAGGCGAAGGCGGGGCATATGGCGGGCTACGCCATGGCCATGTATGCCTGCATGAAGAACATCATCTATTCGCACAGCAAGGATACGAGCGTTGAGACGACTAAAAATCTCCGCGTCGCCATGCAGGAAATGGAATCTGACTTCGTGCTGGCCGAGCTTACGATGAGAACGCTCACTGTGAACAAGGACGTGATGTATGACCACGCTCGGCGGAACTTCTGCACGGTGACCGAACTTGCCAACTACCTCGTGCGCCATGACGGAGTCTCCTTCCGCGAAGCCCACGAGATTATCGCTACGGTGGTCGGCAACCTGGTCGAGAGGAAGCTCACCTGCGCTGAACTCGACCGGGCCTCCATCAATGAGGTCTCCAGAAAGGAATTCGGCTTTGAGACGAAGCTTACCGACGAGCTGATTGCTGAAGCCCTGGATCCGCGCCGCATTGTAGAGGCGAAGAAGGTTCTGGGCGGTACTGCGCGCCAGGAAGTCGAGCGGCAGCTCGCGGCTCTTGAGGAGCAGCTCGTGAAAGATGAGGCCACTCTTCAATCCCGCCGGGCGGGTCTTGCCACCGCTCAAAGCGAACTGGATCGCCTCACTTCCGAGATGATCGGCGGCTGAAGGCGGTCGAGTCGCATTACTCTGGCAGCTCTCCGCCTTGTTTAAAGACCGCTGGCTTTATGAAGAGCCGGCGGTCTTTGTCTTTATCAGATGTTGAAATGGGAAGAATCAGCATGGAAAATGAAGCCATCACCGGCATGAGTCTGAAAAAATTCCCCGATGTCGTTGAAGCTCTTGCGCTTGTCAAGGTCTCGTTTGCTGCGGCAAACGCCGAATGGGGGCTGCTCGAAAGGGAAAAGGCTGAAAAGATCGTCAGGGCGTGCGCCGAAATTCAGGAAAAGGCACCGCCTGAACTTTTCTGCGAATTCTGGGTCGAGGATCTTTCGGTTCTCGATCACAAGATGAACAAATGGTTGGCCTGTAAGACTGGGATCGCCGAGCGGGAAGCCGCGTTGGCACAGACCGTACCCGTTCTTTCACAGGCTGTTGAAAGTGTTGTGATCGGCAGAAGACTGCGCAAGGCTCTGGAAGGAACGGAAATTCTCGAACAGGAGTTGCGCCGCAAGGCCTTGGAGTTTTCGGACAAAGTCCGCGTGAGCCGCACCCATATGGCCGAAGATGCTCTTTCGACATGGGGGCAGGTTTTCGGGGCTCTGGCCCTTTCAGTTGAGCGTGCGCGCGGCAGGCTTCAGGCGGATTTGAAGCTTTTCAGCGTGTCGCTGGCCGGCTCGTTTGTCCTTGGCTCTTACCTGGCTCCCAGAGACTACGCGCGCAGCCTCTGTGCTGAAATTGCATCGAGGTCAAGCCTCCCCATGGCTGCTCCTCAGGATGCGGAAGGGATTCCCGCGGGCAGCGCTGCGCTAGATCAGCTCATGGGCAGTGACAGGCTCATGATTCTAATGTCCGATGTCCGCCTGACGGCGATGGCCTTCACGCGCATGTGCCATGGTTTTTTCGTTTATGGTTCCGGACCCCGAGCCGGGATTGCTGAGATTACTCTCCCGGCTATCGCGCCGGGATCCACAATCATGCCCGGGAAAATCAACCCGAGCATGCCGATGCTCCTCTTGCAGGAAGCGGAGCATATTCTTGCGTCAGACCAGATGTCGGTTTACTCATACAACGAGCTGGATTTCGACGGTTCGTACCAATCTGGCGGAGCCTTCATCATGGCGACTGAGTCGCTCGAGCTCATAGACCGGGGCAGCAGGCTTTTCACCGAAAAATGTCTGAAAGGCTTCGGAATCACAGAGGCAAGCGCGATTCATGCGAATCAGTTCTTCGCCGGCGGAGCGGGTTCAGAAGCTGAGGAATTAAGGATCACGAAAAACGGACTTTCGTTCGATGATCTAAAAAAAGCGCTGAACTCCGACTGGGAGAAGACAAATGCGGATTGAACATGACGGCTTCGGGGATCTTGAGCTTTCTGACGACGTGTACTACGGAAGCGTTGCCGAACGGCATCGCGTCTGTTTTCCGGTCGGACCTTTTGATTTGGATGATTACCCGGAATACGCGCAGGCGGTGGCGTTGATTAAGATTGCCTGCGCCCGGGCGAATGCCGAGATAGGCGCTTTGGACGCCGTAAAGGCAAGATATATCGAAGCGGCGGGCCGCGAGGTGGCCGACGGGAAATTTTCCGGAAACTTCTGCATCAATATCTTCAGAGGATCGGGGACTCCGCTCAATGCGGCGGTTAACGAGGTGATCGCTCACCGCGCCAACGAACTCATGACGGGAGACAAGACTCTGGGCGGGATTCACCCCAATACTCACGTCAACATGGGGCAGTCTTCCAACGATGTCATCCCGTCTGCGAAAGATATTGTTATTTACTGGGAACTTGAGCGGCTGATCGGTGCTGCGGGGCGGTTTGCATCCGCGCTAGAAAAAAGAGCGACCGAAACCCGCGATGTCCTCAAGCTTGGACGGACAGGACTGCAGGACGCAGTCCCTGAAACACTCGGACAGATTCTGGGAGCTTATGCACACGGTATCCGGCGCATGGAAGGCAGGCTTAAGGTCGAGCAGCGTCGCTGGAATCACAGTTGCCTCGGCGGTACGGCGGTCGGCACCGGCATGGGCTGCCTGCCCGGATTCCGAGCAGTGATCCACAGGCATCTTTCCGATGTCTTGGGACGGGAAATGGTTCCGGAAGAAAACGTGATGGACGGAATGATGGCGCTCGACGGGCTCATCATCGCGCATGCGCATATTCTTGCCCTGGCAACCGAAGCATGGAAAGTGGCCCGGGATCTGCGCATCATGGGCAGCGGCCCCCGATTCGGTCTGCGAGAAATCACCTGGCCCGCAAGGAAAGTGGGAGAGCCTGATTACGCTGAACTGCTCATCTCCGTTGCAAACCGTGTGACCGCAAATAATTCAGCTGTCACTCTGGGAGTTCAGTCCGGATGGCTCGATTTGGGCGCATCATCCGGCATCCCGATTCGGGCCATTATCTCAAGCTGCCATATGCTCTCGAACGCGATGAATCTTTTCGCTGACCGAATTGTTTCCAGATTCACCCCGAATAAGCGGCACTGTGCGGAAGTGGCTGAGCAGTCGACTTCGACCTCAACTATGATCTCGACTATTTTTGGCTACGATATCGGCACCAAAGTGGCGCATTACGCACTGGATCACCATTTGTCCTGTCGACAGGCCGCACTCGAGATGAAAATTCTTCCCAGGGAAGTCATTGAAGAGATTTTTGAGCTTTCGAATCTGGTGGATCCTGACCGCATGGAGGCGCTTTTCCAAAAATACAAGGCTTATCGTAAAGTCTAGCCGTTTGCTTGAAATGCTTTTTTTACAGCGGATACCGCAGCGAACGGCAATGCCGGGCGGCGGCAGACCGCGGGTCCGATATGCGCAGGGAGATCAACAATGCTCCTAAAGTTCGAAGAACTGTTTCCTCAGGTTGAAGCCACGGCAGCAGGCCTTTCCAAAATTAATTCCGTGACTCCCCCTTCCGACACGCGCGCCATTGTCCGGTATGCAAATTCGCTGCTGCTTAACGGGCATCTGGATACTTTCGAGATTGTGGCCCCGGAACGCTGGCGGCATCCGCCTTTAGGCGGCGAGGTGATTGGGCGGCGTCTTTATGGCGTAGGCGTTTCAGACATGAAAGCCGGATGCGCCTCGTTGTTGTCCACTTTCATTTTCATGGCGCAGCATCGTGACTTATGGAACGGAGAGCTCATGCTGAGTCTGGTGGGCTGAGAAGAAGCCGGGGGGAAGCACGGTACGGATTTTCTGCTGCGCAGTATGGAAGACCTGAAGTCCGTGGATGTCTGCCTTATTGCCGATGTGGGTTCGACCAGAGTCATTCGATTTGCGGAGAAAGGAAGGTATCGCTTCAAGCTTGAGGCGAGAGGCATTCCCTGCTACAGCTGCGGAGTAGAGGGAGGTAATATGGGCGCTCCCGATGAGTATGTGGATTTCGATGAGCTTGACCGCGTGTTCCAGACCCACCTTTACAGCTGTCTGGAATTTCTTTCTTCACCCTGAAAGAGCATGAGCCCTGCCGCTCAGAGCACAAGCGGGTTGCTCTCGATTCCTTTTCCTACAGGTCTTCGAGCGCCGTCTTTGCCTGCTGCCACAAACATGTAGTCCAGGGTCCAGGGTGCAAACGTCTTGATTTCTGGAATGATTCTTTCCGTAAAGACTGAGGCGGCAATTTCCGTGATCCTGCCGGTCAGTTCAGAAAATTCCCCGTTGCGGGATATGACGTAGAGCTCTCTGGCCGCAACGGGATTCGGCATCCTGTACGACCGGATGCCGGCTATCAGCTCCGGATGCTGGACTAGGGATGTCGGACGCGTCAGGGCCCATCCGAGGCCGTTGGAAACGAATGTCAGCAGCACTGCGTTGATGTCGGCTTCAAGGCGGTTGATGAAATGCAGGCCGAGGCGGTTGAAGAGCTTCTGCTGAAGTTTTCCGCCGGAATTGTTCGGATGGTACTGAATAATGGGCAGTCCGCAGTACTGAAGATCGTGCCAGGACGGCGGTGTTGTCAGCTTCAGCGATCCTGGGGCGATGACTATGGAGGGCTCCCGGAAAAGGAACGTCCGGCTGAGATCGTTCCTGTTGGTAAACGGGTCGGAGCAGATGATGACGTCTAGCTGCCCCTCGTCGAGCTTCTGCAGAAGATAAGCTGCGATCCCCGTCATGACGATGATATGCGAACACTCTGAATTAAGAGACTGCACGATCCGTTCGGCAAGAATTCTCGCGACGCTTTCGACAATACCGATCCTAAGCCGCGGCTGTAGGAAATTTTTATCCCGCAGGCCCTGCAGGTATGCGCCAATGCTCTGGGATTCGGCCAGAAGGAATTTCTGCAGCGCCGCGCCTTCGGGCGTGAATCTAATGGGGCGAACCGAGTGGTCGATCAGCGCGATCCCAAGCTCTGCCTCAAGGTCGTTCACAATGCGCGAGATGGAAGACTGGCTGACGCCGAGCTGCCTGGACGTGGCCGTGAAACTGTGCGTTTTTCCCAAAGAGAGAAGCACAGCCACCCGATCCTTCAGAAACACAGTAGAAAAATTGCCTTTTTTCATGGTCGCTGTACGACTTCATTTCGCGGGGTGCCACCGGGCTTTCTGGGAAAAAGAGCGAGGAGGCTCCGATTAAGCTTCAGAATATCAAATTAGGAAAGGCGCTTAGGATTTTTCATCCTTGGCGGATGTCATGAGGGACGTGAAGGAAGGACAGTAAAGCAAAGGGCCTGCCGGGGAAGACCCCGTCAGGTCCTTAGGGTGGGCGGCTTATTGAAACGCCTTAAGCCACGAACTGCTGCACGGCCTCTTTAAGCTTCCGGGCAGCCTTCTCCGTGTGCTCCCGGCGCTCGGCAAGCCGCTTTTCGTCCTGGACGAGCTCCTCGCGGAGAAGGCCGATCTGACGCAGCACCTCCTCGTGAGCCGTACCTCCGATGCATTTCTTCTCCTGCACCACGCGACAGGGGTCGAGAGCCTCGCGCACGAGTTCGTCGGTGAGCTTGGTTTCGAAATTGAAGAGGCTGCGGCTCACCTCGTTGATCGCCCCGCGATCGATGTCAGCGCTCGTAAGTTCCCGGTCGCACATGTTGGCGACGACATCGGCGATGATCTCGTGGGCCTCGCGGAAGGAGACTCCGTCATAGCGCACGAGGTAGTTTGCGAGCTCGGTGACGGTGCAGAAGTTTTTCCGCGCGTTGTTCAGCATCCGCTTCGGTTTCACGCCGAGGGTTTTCACGGTGACGTTAAGCAGCGCGATGTCCGCCTCCATCTCCTGCATGGCGGTCCAGAAGAAGCGCGGGGTTTCCACGCTGATGTCGCGGCAGTGGGAGAAAATGACGTTCTTCATCCCGTTGTAGACGGAGATCATGAACCCTTCCATATGGGCGGCCTTCGCTTTCACGTGCTCAAGGGTAAAGGGGTTCTTCTTCTGCGGCATGATCGAGGAGCAGACGGCGCAGGAGTCGTCGACCTCGATGTAGCCGTACTCGGGCGTGGCCCAGTTGTAAAGGTCGAGCGCGCAGCGGCTCATTGTGTTCGCGGTCTGCGCGAGCGTCATCACTATGGACAGCACGTAGTCGCGCGAGGCCACGCAGTCGAGCGAGTTCTGAACCGGGGCGTCGAACCCGAGCAGCTGCGCGGTGTAGTTCCTATCAATCGGAAACGAGGTCGAGCCCATGGAGCCGCCCCCGAGTGGGCAGAGGTTGAGAGACCTCCAGGACTGTTCGAAGCGCTCGTAGTCCCGCGCGAGGGCGAAGGAGACGCCCGAGAGGTAGTGCCCGAAGGTGATCGGCTCGGAGGGCTGCATATGGGTGTAGCCCGACATGACGGTGTCGACGTTTTTCTCCGCGAGCTCGATCAGACTGCGCCGCAGCTCGTTCATCATTCCGGCGAGCTTCAGGTAGTAGCGGCGCGTATCCATGCGGATTTCCGTGGCGAAGAGGTCGTTGCGGCTGCGGGCCGTGTGCTGCTTGCCTCCCACCTCAAGCCCGGTGAGTTTGATGAGGTAGCGCTCCAGGTTGAAGTAGAGATCCTCGACCTCGGGGTTGATTTCAAAGCTGGGATGGTCCTTCTCGCTTTCAATCTGAAGCGTGGCGGCTAGGATTTTCTTAGCGTCGTCGCGCGAGATGATGCCCTGCTTCGCGAGCATCAGGACATGGGCCTTGTTGATGTCAAGGATGGTGTTGTAGGAGCGTTTGAGATCGGTTTCGATCGCGGGCCGGATCAGGTACTTCACGGCCTCAGCGCAGGGAGACTTCTTGATTTTTCCTCTCTGTACGGCTTTCGACATGGCGTTCTCCTTTTTGGCGTTGCGTTTCTGAACTCGATGAAAAGATTGTTGGCGGAAGAGCCGTCCTTTGATAAACATCATGAAAAAAAGGGAAAATAATTATTTCCCCTGCGGATGGAGGCTAGGTAAAAAAAGGCGGCGCCGTGGCCTGTCCTGCCTCGCGGGTGTGCGCCCTCCTGCAGGCGGAAGAGCGAGCCGCGCTTCCCTGATCCGTCCTGTGCTCTTAAAATTCCAGTTTTGTTGAAATGGACAGAATCAGGGCGCCGGGAGGGGCTTTTGCGGGCAGGGCCGCACAAGCGCCTCTCCTCCCGGGCCGGGGGAAGGGCGATGAACCAGAAGTATTTTGACTTTGAGATCATGGGCATTCGGCGCAGGCTGCCCTATGTGAAGGTGTCCGATTCCGTGGGACTGGCGAGCTTTGTCTGCATTTCCGACACAGAGCTCGTCGAGACAGTGGCCCCGAAGCTCGTGGAGAGGCTTCCGCGCAACGTTGACATGCTGATGACCGCCGAAGCGAAGGGCATCATCCTCTGCTACGAGATGAGCCGCCTCATGGGCATGAAACACTTCATCGTGGCCCGCAAGAGCCGCAAGCCCTACATGCAGAACCCGATCTCCCATACGGTTCACTCCATCACGACGCAGAAGGAGCAGACGCTGTGGCTCGACGGCTGCGACGCAGAGGAGATCCGCGGCAGAAACGTGGCGCTGGTGGACGATGTCATCGCGACCGGGGAATCTATGGAGGCCATCGAGTCACTGGCGAAAAAAGCGGGAGCGAATGTTGTTGCGCGGGCGGCGATCCTCGCCGAGCTGCAGTCGGTGAACCGCCGCGATGTCATTTATCTCAAGAAGCACTATGTGTTCCGGCCGAATGCCGACGGAACCTTCACACCCATTGACCGCCTTTGAGAATTCCGGGCACGAAAAAGGCCCGGGAGTGTGCGGCGCTCGAAGCGCCTTGGCCGGGCCTTGTGGCGGAAACCAGCCTTAATGAGGGTTTACTGACCTCGTGGTTTCTCTGCCTTCGAGAACATCATCGCTCCGCAGGCGGCGTTTCGCCAGGGGCATATGTCCCTATGGAGGCCCGGAGGATAAAGAGGCATAATAAAAAAATAAGCCTGAAAGAGGGAGCCCCCGCTTTCAGGCTTTTCGCTTTTTAATTTCGGTTCGGCTTAAATGAGGCGGTGGCGGCTACCGTGCCGGCCCCGGGAGGGGGCGGCAGCCGCTCGCTCGGCCCGCAGCCTTCTGGCCTCAGCCGGGTCGATTACGAGCGGTTCGGTCCACTCGATGCGGTCGTCCCCGCGGACCCGCTGGCCGCGTCCCGCTTTTTTGCCCCAGACGGAAAGGGAGCTTTCCTCGCCGCAGACAAAGCCGCCCGCGGCCCGCGCGATCTCCGCGGCCTGCTCGACCGTGCTGCCATTGGGCACGATCAGGCTTATCTCCCGCACCTGTCCGTCCTTTGTTTTCCCGGCGGCGGATATCCGAATGCCTTGATCAGCCATCGCTGTCCCCGAGTCTCCGAAGAGGCTGAAATCCCGGCGGTGCGCGCAGGGCGCGGCCGCCGTTGCTACAATAAAACTCCAATTTTAGCTGATGGAAGGCTCCCGCCCGCGGCAGTCCCCGTGTCCCAGAGGGGAGCGTTTCTGTTTTTGAGAAAAGAGTTCGGACGGATAAGCCGTGGCCAATACAAATCCCCATATCGTCAACCGCAAGGCGCATTTCAACTATTCCGTTGAGGAGAAGTTCGAATGCGGCCTGGTCCTGAAAGGCTGGGAGGTGAAGAGCGTGCGCGCGGGGCGGGTGCAGATCGGAGACAGCCACGTCTATGAGTACGGCGGGGAGCTCTGGCTTTGCAATGCCCACATGAACCCGACCGATGAAATTTCCACGCACGAGAAGGCCAACCCGACCCGGACGCGCAAGGTGCTCATGCATAAAAAGGAAATCATGCGGCTGATTGGCCGCGTCGAGCGCCAGGGGTACTCGCTCATCCCGCTGGACATGCACTTCACGCGCGGACGAGTGAAGCTTACCCTCGCGCTCGCTAAGGGAAAGCGCGAGTTCGAAAAGCGCGAGGACGAGTCAAAGCGCCAGTGGGAGCGCGACCGTCAGAGGCTGATGAAGACGCGCTCGCGCGGCCGCTGAGCGCCTTTCCATTCCCGCCGGGACGCGGCGTCCGCGCCCCGCGGTTCTAGTGCGCTCGGCATGAGCGCGTTCTAACGGGTGAAAGTCCCGAGTGCAGGAGACAGCACCAAGCACATAGCCGTAGGCAAGGGCGTCCGCCGCGAGACGGAATCTGAAGGAAGCCCGAGGCAAACCGCCGATCCGACGAACAGGAACCGCATAAGGCATACGAGGAAGGATGAGCCTGCTAGACAAGGCGAAGTCCCCAGCTGTCCGGATTCCGAGGTGTCAATGCGGCGGATGCATGGCGGGAAAGAACGTGTTCTTACCCGAGGAGATCTCGCGGACATGAAGCCTCTCGGCTCATGGAGTAAAGCCTGCCGCGAGAAGTCAGCAGAGGGCATAGTAACCGGAGCAGCAGCCGGCGAAGGCCCGAATCCAGCGGAGTGTCATCCCGGAGATGCAAAGTCTTATGGCGCAGAAAACCAGAACCTGCCCGGCACCGGATTATCCGCGGAACGGGGAAAGAGTGCCGGGAGGGCGCAAAGACCGTCATAGCGAAGGAAGAGACGACACATGCTGAGCCCGACTTTTCGGGCATCACGCGCGAGAGGATACTGAGCCCCTCCAACCTTCTGCTCGCCCTGAAGCAGGTCAAGTCGAACAAAGGGGCTCCCGGCGTGGACGGGATGAGGACCGAAGAGCTTCGGGACTACATCGTCAGCCACCCGGGCGATCTCACGAGCGCGGTGCGCGAGGGGCGTTACCGCCCCTCCCCCGTGAAGCGGGTGACCATTCCTAAACCAGAGAAAGGGAAATACAGAGATCTTGGAATCCCGACAGTCCTCGACCGGCTTGCCCAGCAGGCCGTGGCGCAGGTGCTCGGGATGCGCTACGACCTGACGTTCTCGGACTCGAACTGCGGCTTCAGGCCGAACCGGGGTGCGTCTGACGCGATCCTCCGGTGCATCGGCCATGCCGATGCCGGGTTCAAGTGGGCAGTGGACATCGACCTCGCCAAGTTCTTCGACACCGTGGACCACAGCCGACTCATCAGGAAGCTGTCAGTGCGGATCAAGGACAGGCGGGTCATATCGCTGATCCACCGGATGCTCAAGTCGGGCATAGACACGGGCGCGGGGAGGTGATCCGGCCGGAGGTAGGACTGATGCAGGGCGGGCCGCTCTCGCCGCTCCTTGCCAACATCTATCTTGATGAATTGGATAAGGAGCTGGAAGCGCGGCACCATCGCTTCGTCAGGTATGCTGACGATCTGATCATCCTGTGCAGGAGCAGGAGGGCGCGGAGCGGACGCTTGAACGAACCTCCCGGTTCCTTGAGAAGCGGATGCTCCTCAAGGTCAATCAGGACAAGTCGGGCGTGAGCTTCATCGCCCGGGGCGTCAAGTTCCTGGGCTTCGGGTTTCACATCCAGGCAAAGGACAGGCGCACCCTGCCGACTGTGCATGCCAAGTCGAAGGCAAGGCTCAAGGAGGCCGTCAAATCCCTGCTGAGCAGGTCTCCGAAGAAGAGGCTTGAGGCTGTCAAGGAAGATCTGCGGCAGAAGCTGACCGGATGGGGAGCCTACTTCAGGCTCGCAAACCTCTCGACATGGATGAAGCAGATTGACGAGTGGACGCGCAGACGCATCCGCCAGCTGCTGTGGAAGACTTGGAAGAAGGTGCGAACCCGCTGCAAGGCACTTCGGAGGCTTGGGTGCCCACACCCGGTGGCGCTCCGATGGGCGAACACGCGCAAGTCGTACTGGCGCGTGGCGCACTCCCAAATCCTTGCCACGACTCTCTCCAACGATTTTCTGAAATCCCACGGATGGTGCTGACTCAGCTTGGTCTGCAAGCCAGTGGAATGGAAGTAGATCCGGAGGAAATCGCCGTAAAACAGACCGCGAGGCCTCCCTGCTAGACCGATACGGGCGGTGGTGTGAGAGGACGGCGGGCGAACCGCCCGCCTCCTACTCGATTTCTCCTCCCAAGCCTAATTGAGAATGGGCTGCTGCGAGGGGTCCTGCTCCACTTCGATCGGGGCGCGCTCTTCGTTTTCCATGAATTCCTGCAGGAAGTCCCGGCGAAGCCCGCCGCAGAGCAGCGCCGGGTGCAGCCGGTGGATGAAGCGCTTTTTCGCCGCGCTCCAGCGCCAGACATGGATTTTGGGGGAATTCATGGGCGCCCCCCTGCCGAGGATCCTGCGGCCGAGAGCCTGGCGCCTCGCGAACAGCGCCTGCGCGGGCAGGTGCCCGTATACGTGCGCGATCAGGGGAAACACCTTCGACCACGTCGACTTCAGGTCGTCGATCAGGCGTTTTTTCTGCCTTTCGGGCATTTTTTCGCCGTCCGTGGACAGGAAGTCCCCGGCGCTCTCCAGGATGAAGCCCAGGGTGGCGTGGCGCGGCAGCGGAATGGCGTAGTCGAAATAGGAATTTTTGGAGACGAAGCCCACGCTGAGCGAGGCTTCGGCGGAGGCGGCGCTGCGTCCCCGGAACACAAAGCAGCCGAGGCAGGGCTCGCCCAGCATCTCGATGCCCTGGCCAGTCAGAGAAAGCCAGAAGCAGGGCGAATTGAAAGGCTTGAAGAACGAGTCGGGCAGGAAGTCTCCAAGGCCGGGCCCCGTGCGCCTGATCATCTTCGCGTCCTCGGCACTGTAGGCGATCACGTCCTTGAACACCTCCCAGGAGGCGGCCGCGAGCCGGGTCTGAACGCTGGTGACGACCTCGGCGTAATTCTCCGGGCTGAGCACGAAGTTCTGGCCTTCGGCCTCGTCCTCGTCGAAATGGTCCACAGACTCTTTTGCGAAGGCGAAGGCGTGCCTCAGGGCGGCGCTGATCTTGAAGCCTGCCGCTTTGAACGATTCCCCGTACTCTTCCTTTTCGGGCGCCTCCCAGGCGGAGCCGTCCGGCCTCGGACAGGACGGCGGGAGCTCAGAACTCTCCTCGCCGCCTTCGGGCGGGAGTCCCTGCAGCTCGGGCAGCACCACGCCCTGCATATAGAAATCGGAGGGGATCAAAACATCTTCGGGCCAGGCCGACTCGGGAATGTGCCGCAGCTTTCTCTGCGCGGTGTAAAGCGTCCGGATCTGCGCGTCAAACCCCGGGTAGGCCCCCTGCACCTGCCACAGGAACTGCTCGGGCGGGAGGATGTCCGTGATGTCGCTGCCGTAGATGGGGAAGGACTTTTCGCTTTCCTCGGGCAAGGGAGCGGGAGAGGACACGGAAAAAGAGGCTTTTGACGCAGGCTGGCTGGGCATAGAGCGGCCGCGGCAGGGCGCTGCCGCGGGAAAAAACTTAAAGGCTTGAAAATTAAGAGGCGCCTATTCTACAGCAGCCCGAGGGTTCCGATTCCTTTTTGCCGTTTCGTAGAATAAGCTCATCATGAAACGCCCCTACCGCAAAATCATCCACATCGACATGGACGCTTTCTACGCCTCCGTCGAGCAGCTCGACCACCCGGAGCTGCGGGGCAGGCCGATTGCGGTGGGCCGCGGCGAAGGCCGCTCCGTGGTCGCCACCGCGAGCTACGAGGCCCGGGCGTTCGGCGTGCATTCCGCGATGCCTTCCTTCAAGGCGAAGGCGCTCTGTCCGGAGCTTGTGTTTGTGCGCCCGCGCATGGAGCGCTACCGGCAGGTCTCCGAGAGCGTGCGTGCGATCTTCCGGCGCTACACCGAGCTCGTGGAGCCGATCTCGATCGACGAGGCGTTCCTTGACGTAAGCGAGGGAAGGCTCTCGGGGCCGGAGGCCGCCGCCGCGATCAAGCAGGATATCCGCCGCGAGCTGCACCTGGTCGCCTCGGCCGGGGTCTCGTTCAACAAGTTCCTCGCCAAGGTGGCGAGCGACTGGAACAAGCCCGACGGTTTTTTCGTCATCCGTCCCGAGGACGCGGTCGAGTTCATAGCGGCGCTGCCGATCGAGGACTTCTGGGGAGTGGGTCCGGTCACGGCCACGAAGATGCGCGAGGCAGGCATCGAGACGGGAGCCGATCTGAGGAAGTGGAGCCTCGGGGCGCTCGTTCAGGTCTTCGGGGCTGCGGGCGAATCCTGCTACCGCTTCAGCCGGGGCATCGACGAGAGGCCCGTGACGCCGGTGCACGTCCGCAGGTCCGTCGGGAGCGAAACCACGCTAGAGAGCAATGCGGTCACCCTTGAGGAGGTTTTAAGGGAGCTTGAGCCCGTGGAGCTTTCGCTGATGAGGCGGCTCGCCCGAAGCGGCTTTCTGGGCTCGACCCTGACACTCAAGCTCAAGCTGCCGGACTTCCGGGGCGTCACGCGCTCGAAGAGCCTCGGGCACCCGCTGCAGTCTCCGCAGGAGATCAGGCGGCTGACCAGAGAGCTGGCAGCCGAGGTGAGGCTTCCGGCCGCCGGAGTGCGGCTTGTCGGGCTTTCGGTCTCAAGGGGTGACCGGGACGAGCAGCTGGAGGCCGGCGCCTCGCAGCTGGAGCTGGGGCTGTCCGAGGGCGGCTCGGAGCCCGCCCCTTAAAAGCCCGCGGGCCGCTCCGAGCGGGGTCCCTCGAACGTGACCTCGCTGAAAACCGTCTTCCACATCGGGTAGTAGGTGCCGTAGATCAGGGCGGTGCACAGGAAGGAGACGGGAAAAAGAAAGAAAAGTGCGACCGCGCCCAGGCCTGAAACCGAGACAAAAAGAGCGGTGAGCCCCATGAGCAGCCCCGTCGCACTGAAGGCGAGGAAAAGGGCGACCGCAATGGCGGGCAGGTTCGAGAGGCATCCGAAGAACGAGAAAAAGAGGGCCTTCGGCAGCGGCAGGTTCTTCAGGTAGATCAGCAGCGGCGCGAACCACAGCGCCATGGCGCACGGGATGTAGACGGCCAGGGCCGCCACGATCGCTCCGTAGGGGACGTGCTGCGCGGCGGAGTCCCAGTTGATGCGTCCCTCGGCGCTGATCTCCCACTTCGCGATGTCGTCTGCGGCAAGAAACTCCCAAATGATTGACACGAGCACGATCATCATGGCGTAGAGGATGCCGACACGCAGCATCCTCAGCCTCGTGTCGGTCCGGTGCCAGGACTGGAAGAGGATTTCAAGCGTGGGCCTGCGCCCGGAGAGCGAGTCTGCGCCGCCCTTTGCGATGAGCAACGTCCCGAAGGGCCAGAACAGTCCCGCAAAGACGAGCCCCACCCAGGGCAGCATCCCGAAAAGCGCCATCGTCATCACGTAGACCGAAGCGACCGCCGTGAAGCCAAGGGGCTGCAGGCGCAGGATCCGGAGGCTCGAGGAAAACCAGGACAGGCCGTTTTTAATCTGCGAGACGACGCCCATCAGAGACCCTCCCCCTCGGGCCAGGGCAGCGCGCAGGTCTGTCTGTCGCGCAGCACCCGGTGGAACTCTTCCGGATCAAGGGGATGGAGAAGCTCAGCCTCGCGGGGCATGTAAAAGTCGGTGAGCCGGCTCACCCAGAAGCGGAACGCCGCGGCGCACAGCGCCCCGCGCCACATCTTGCGTTCCAGCCCGGAAAGAGGCCGCACCGCGTTGTAGGCCGAGAGAAAAGCGCTCGTGAGCTCAGGCCGGAAGGCTCCGGTCGCAGGATCGCTGCACCAGTCGTTCATCGTGACGGCGAGATCGTAGACAAAGGGAACGCAGCCTGCGAAGAAGAAGTCAAAGACCCCGGTCACCCGCTCCTGCGCAGTGCCGACATCGGCGAGCTTCGCGTTGTTGCGGAACAGATCGCAGTGACAGGCCCCCGCGGGCAGACTCTTCCAGTCCGGGCTGCCCTGGAGCGCGATCTGGGCCTGCAGCTCGTGGGCGAGGTCGGGCCGCAGAGACTCAGGAATGCGCGGCAGGATCACGGGGATCGTCTTGATCCACCAGACGAGCCCCCGGGGATTGTCCAGGCTAAGCCTGAAGTCGCTCACCGCGAGGTGCATCCGCGCGAGAGTCTCGCCCATTGAGGCACAGCCCTTCTGCGACACCCGGCGTCCGTCTTCGCCCGGGAGATATCCGCAGAGGATGCAGGGCTTGGAGCCGAAGTGCTCAAAGAGGTCGCCGTTCACGGTGCGCAGGGGGCTGGCCACCCTGCAGCCGTGCTGCGCGAGGTGCTCCATGAGCGAGAGATAAAAGGGCAGCGACTCGTCGGTGAGCTTCTCGAAAACCGTAAGGACCCAGCGCCCCGCGTCGGTATTGATGACGTAGTTGGTGTTTTCGATGCCGGTTGCGATCGGCTCGAGGGACTCAAAACGTCCTGCGTTCCAGCGGCCGATCAGGGCCGCGGCTTCGCTAGGCGTGATCTTTGTAAATACAGCCATGGCGTTTTCCTTTCACGCGATTAAACAGAGGGCGGGGCTCTGCGCCTCACCATCCGATGCGGATCTGCCGGGTTGTGCCCATCGTGCTTTTGGAATTTCCGCCCGGGGTGTCGTCCGCAGGCCGGTCGGCCTCGTTTTTCATCGTGTAAGGGATATGCGTGGAGCCGGGCGTCACCACGTACTCCGTCACATGGTTGTTGGGGTCGCGCACCTGCTCGATCGTAGTGTTCTTGGCCGGCGGCTCGGGCGCCCGGCCGGCTTCCCGCTCGGCGCGGGCTTTCTGCATGTCGGCTTGGGTGGGGACCAGTCCCGTGGCATCGTCCGGGACGCTGTTGCCCGCCGCGGAGGCGGGCGCTGCAATCGCGAGGAGGGCGGCAGCGGCGGCCGCCATGACGGCACAAATCTTCATAGAAGTATCCTTTCTTCTGGGGTCGGTTCGATAGGCTCGAACCGATTAAAACTATTTTGCCATGTCCCGGGCCCGGCGTGGCAGGCCGGGGACTAAAAAAGCGCGGGGGCGGACAGGCGAAGCTCCCCAAACACGGTTAAAGTGAGAGAAAAGCGCCCGCGGCACTCCGCCGCTGGCTCCCGGAGGAATATTCAACATGTCAGAAACGCTGCTCCTGGTCGACGGCTCCAACTATCTCTTCCGCGCTTTCCACGCGCTGCCTGATCTTCGTACAAGCGCGGGCGAGCCCACCGGGGCGATCAAGGGGTTCACGGCGATGCTCGGGGCCGTGCGTTCGAAGGTAAAGCCTGATTTCGGGGTCTGCGTGTTCGACGCGAAGGGCAAGACGTTCCGCTCCGGGATCTATCCTGAATACAAGGCGAACCGCCCGCCGATGCCTGAGGACCTCGCGGCTCAGATCGGTCCGATTCACGAGTTCGTCCGCGCGCTGGGCTGGCGCATCATCGAGAAAAGCGGCGTCGAGGCCGACGATGTGATCGGGACGCTTGCAACGCGCGCAAAGGCAGAGGGCCTCACCACTTACATCGCAACGGGCGACAAGGACCTCAACCAGCTGGTCGAGGACGGGCGCGTGATGACGATCAACACGATGACCCACGAGGTGCTGGACGAGGCGGGCGTCAAGGCCAAGTTCGGGGTCCCTCCCGGACTCATCATCGATTACCTCGCGCTCATGGGCGACAAGGTCGACAACGTGCCGGGCATCTACAAATGCGGGCCGAAGACGGCCGCGAAGTGGCTCGAAGCCTTCGGCAGCCTCGAAGCGGTCGCCGAGCACGCCCCCGAGGTGAAAGGGAAGGCGGGCGAGTATCTCCGGCAGGGACTCGGCTTTCTTCCTGTCGCGAAGGATCTGGTCACGATCCGCACCGCGGTGGAGCTGCCCGAGGTGGGGACCTGCCGCGATCTCACCTTCTCGGAGCCTGACGAGGCGAAGCTCGAGCCTCTTTTCGCCCGCTGGGAGATGCGCAGCTCGGCCGGACGCATAAGAAAGCAGGCGGCGCAGGCGAAAAAGCCCTCTGCGCCTGCAGGCGCGCAGCCAGACCTGTTCTCCGCGCTGCCCGCCTCGGGGCCGGCGCCGGCCGGCGTCCTTCCTCAGCCGCCCGGACTGCTCGAGGATCCCGTGGACTTTTCCCTGGTCGAGGACGAGGCCTCGCTCAAGGCGATGCTCGGGGTCCTCGGGGCGCAGGAGCAAAGCGCGATTCCTGTTTCTGTCGAAATCCTTGCGGACTCGCACCAGCCCATGACCGCGAAGCTCTGCGGGATCGCGCTCTGCGCGGGCGGCGCGGGGGCTTGGTACATGCCGCTCGCGCTTGGCGACGGAACCCGCTCGAAGCCGCAGCAGGACCTTCTCGAAGGGCTTCGGCCGTGGCTTGAAGGCGGGGCGCCGAAGGTCGGCCACAGCGTGAAGTTTCTCCTTCATGTCTTCGCGAACGAGGGCATCAGGCTTTCGGGAAGGCCCGGCCGGGGCTTGGAGGACACGCGGCTGCAGGATTACGTAATCGAGTCTCACAACCGCCATGAGCTGCCGCGGCTTGCGCTCCGGTGGCTGCGCCGCCCGATCCAGGGGCCCGAGGAGGTCTTCGGGCGCGGGGCCTCGGAGAAGCGTCCCTGGGAGGTTCCCCGCGAGCAGGCCGCGCGATATGCGGTGGAGAGCGCTGCGGCGATCCGCGCCCTTTACGCGCGGTTCCTTCTCAAGATGCGCGAGGAGCCCGCGCAGAAGCTCGAGTCAATCTACGAAGACATAGAGCTGCCCACCGAAAGCGTGCTCTTTCGGATGGAGAGAACCGGCACACTGATCGACCCCGTGCGGCTCGAGGCGCAGAGCCGCGAGCTCGCAGCCCGGATCGGCGAGCTCGAACGGCGCGCCTGGCAGGAGGCGGGCGAAGAGTTCAACCTGAGCTCTCCGAGGCAGCTCGGGCACATCCTTTTTGAAAAGCTCGCAATCCCGGCGAAGAAAAAGACCGCGAGCGGTGGCTATTCGACCGGTGAGGAGGTGCTCTCGGAGCTCGCGGCGGACTATCCCCTGCCCCGGACCGTGCTTGAGTACCGCGCGCTCGCAAAGCTGAAGAGCACCTACACGGACAAGCTGCCGGCGATGATTTTTCCGGGCGACGGACGCGTGCACACCACTTTCGGGCAGGCCACGGCCGTGACCGGAAGGCTCGCCTCCTCGGACCCCAACCTGCAGAACATCCCGGTGCGGACTGAGGAGGGAAGGCGCGTGCGCGAGGCTTTCATCGCGCCCGCGGGCTGCAGGATCGTCTCGGCAGACTACTCCCAGATCGAGCTTCGGATCATGGCCCACCTGTCCGGCGACCCGGGGCTTGTGAGCGCCTTCCAGCGCGGCATGGACGTGCATCGCGCGACGGCCTCCGAGGTGTTCGGAGTGCCGCCCGAGGAGGTGACGCCCGAGCAGCGCCGGATGGCCAAAGTGATCAATTTCGGCTTGATCTATGGCATGGGAGCGCACGGCCTCGCGCAGAACCTGGGGGTCGACCGCGCGAAGGCGGCGGAGTTCATCTCGCGCTACTTCGCGCGCTATCCGCTCGTGCATGAGTACATGGACCGGACCCGGCAGCTTGCCCACGAGCGCGGTTACGTCGAGACCGCCTTCGGGCGCCGGCTGTGGCTGCCCGACATCGAAAGCACGCGCGCAGTGGTCCGGGCCGGCGCAGAGCGCCAGGCGATCAACGCGCCGATGCAGGGCACAGCGGCCGACCTGATCAAGATCGCGATGGTCTCCGTCCAGAAGTGGCTCGACGAGAGGGCGCTGTGCTCGAGGCTCGTGCTTCAGGTTCACGACGAACTCGTGCTCGAGGTCCCCGATGAAGAGCTCGGCGAGGTCATGAAAAAGCTCCCCCTCATCATGTCCGGCGTCGCGACGCTCCGCGTACCGCTCACCGCCTCCGTGGGTTCGGGCGAGAGCTGGGAAGCGGCGCATTGAAAATCAGCTTTTTTCACGAAAATACATTGATCTAAGCCAAACATTGATTTGAAGGAAACAAATTTTAAAAAATTGTTTTTAGTAACAAAGAACTAAACTATTTTGTTTTTAACATATTACCACTTTAGTGTATTATCAAATAGTTCTTTCGGATGGTGAATAGCTCCGTGCCGTAAGGTTTAATTAAGACTGACAGCAAGATGGCGCATGAAGGCGGCGGAAGACAGAAAAAGACCGCTTTGAGCCGACAAAGAATGCAGCGATGCAGCGTTTAAGGAGACTTAACTATGCAGCTCACCCGTAGTTTGTTAGCCCGATGTTTTGCCTTAGCGGTTGCGGGGACCTTCGCCTCGATCGCCTCGGCCGCAAATAGCGCGTCCTGCGCGGGCTGCCACAAGGACATCACAGAATCCAACCACATCAGCGCCCACAAGAACGTGGCCTGCTCGACCTGCCACAGCGATCTTGACAAGCACGTCGCCGGCCAGGTGAAGCGTCCGGGTACCAACAATGACCCGGCGGTCTGCGGCACCTGCCACAAGGAGCAGTTCACAAGCCTCTACAAGGCCAACGACAAGAGGGAGGCCCGCAAGAGCAAGACTGCGGCGAACGGTCCTTCCCCGAACCCCTTCTTCAATATGGCCTTGGGCGGCCACGGCTTCACCACCGAGCATGACGAGCCGCGCTCGCACAACTTCATGCTGATGGACCAGATGCTGGTCGACCGCGGCTGGGGCGGACGCTTCCAGCCGAAGGAAGGCTGGCTCTACGCCGCCCATGGCTCGGGCGCGATCAAGGCCTGGGACATGGTGAAGGACATCTGGCCCGGCGACAACCAGCAGAAGGTCCGCGGCGTGCCCGGAACGGCGGCGGCCGGCAATGCGGTGTGCTGGACCTGCAAGACGACCGACCCGATGCTCGGCTGGGCGTATCTGGGCGATCCGAAGCCCGGCACCACCTTCTCGCGCACCGGCTCGCCGATCGACGTGATGAGGGCGTCCAATCACGCGCTCAACTGCAACTTCTGCCATGATCCTCACAACGCGAAGCCGCGCATCGTGCGCGACGCGCTCATCCAGGCCGTCACACGCACGGACTTCCCCTCCGTCTACAACGAGGGCAGGAACTGGGCCAAGGTCGACGTGAAGGATGCGGGCGTCCGAGGCTTCGTGCGCAAGGTGGGTTACCTGAGCAAGCCCGACTCCAAGCTCATGTGCGCCCAGTGCCACGTCGAGTACGTCTGCAACCCGGGCCTCGATCCGAAGACCGGCAAGAAGGTGGGCTTTGACAGCCGGCTCACGAACCTCTTCCCGTTCGTGACCACCGACACGATCGAGAAGTTCTACGACCATGTGGGCTACGCCGACTTCAAGCATCCGCTCACCGGGGCGAAGCTGATCAAGATGCAGCATCCCGACACCGAGACCTACAACAACTCGGTGCACGACAAGGCGGGCATCGGCTGCGCCGCCTGCCATATGCCCAAGGTGAAGAAGGGCGGCAAGACGATCACGAACCACTGGGCCACCTCTCCCCGCAACTATATGAAGGAGACCTGCCTGACCTGCCACAAGGACAAGACGGCCAAGCAGATGAACCAGGTGATCGATGCGATGCACAATCACTACACGGGCAAGGTCCGCAACGCCGAGCAGCGCATGACCGAGATGTTCAATGCCTTTGAAATCGCGAAGGCGGCCGGCGTCTCCGAGGACGTGCTCGAGCAGGCCCGCAAGCTGCATGCCACCGCGCATGTGAACTGGGAATGGAACACGGCGACCAACGGCGCCTGGTTCCACAATCCGGAACTCGCCATGAAGCAGCTTGATACCGCCGCGAAGAGCGCCACCAAGGCCCGCGATCTGCTTCGCAAGGCGGTGGCCGACAAACAGGGCGCCGCGAAGAAGTAAGCCGGCAGCTCCTTCCTGAAAAACGGGAAAAGGCCCGGGCCGTCCGCCCGGGCCTGCTTAACCCGGATCGCAGAGCGGGCGGGTTTTCCGCCCGATCTTTTTCAACCACTCTCTATGAACGAAACGTTATGGTTTGCCGCTGCGGCGGCAGGGCTCGTTGCCGTTGTGCTCGCCCTCCTTTTTGTGCCGGCGGTCAGGGCCCGGAAGAGGGCCGCTTCGCCCGAGTCGCAGCGCGACGAGGCGAGAAAGCTCCTTGCCGGCGAGCGCTCGAGGCTTGAAGCGGACCGGAAGGCGGGCCGCATTTCCGAACAGCAGTACCTCGAAGAGACCGAAGAGCTTGAACGCAGGGCCCTCGAAGAGCTTTCGTCCGGGGCCCGCGGCGGGTTCTTGAAGAACAGCCGCTCCCTCAGGATCGCCACGGCCCTGGTGCTCGCAGCCGCGGTGCCGGGCGCGGCCTGGCTGGCCTACAGCCATTTCGGCAGTCCTGAAATCCTGGGGCTGGCCGGTGGAAGGGCCGAGGCGCCCACCGCCTCGCAGGCTGCGGCGGTCGCCCAGGCCTCCGATCCCGCCTCTGAAATGAAAGCTCAGGCCGAGCAGCGCGCCGCGGCCGGGATTACGGAAAACACGGACGACGCACAGCTTGAGGCCTGGTGTCGCGCGCATCCCGGCGACGGGCGCGCGGCGGTGATGCTCGCGCGCCGGTATGCGGATCGCGGGCAGTTCGGCCCGGCCGCCGACTATTACGAACGGGCGCTCTCGGGCGACCCGAAGGCGCGCAACCCCGTGGTTTACACGGAGGCGGCCGCGGCCCTCATTTCCATGCCTGAGCCGATGAGTCTTGAGGTGCGCATGAAGAAGGCAGTCGGATGGCTCGACCAGGCTTTTGCGATGCAGCCCGACTACGGAAACGCCATGATGGTGCGCAGCGCGATCGCCGTGCAGCGCGGGGAGTGGGCGGTCGCCGAGAGACTTTTCCGCACAATGGCGGAAAAATTTCCGACGGGCAGCGCCGAGCGCGCCCAGCTGCTCGCACAGGCCGATAAGGTCGTGCAGTTGCGTAAAGCCTCCGCCCGGGCGGGCCGGGGCTCCTGATCAAAGGGGATCTTCATGTTTTATTCAGGCATACTTGTGACTGCGGCTCCGGGAAAATTTGACCTTGCCGTGAAGTCCGTGCAGGAGCACGGGCTCGAAGTGTTCCAGCAGGAACGGGCTTCGGGGCGCTTCATCGCCGTGATCGAAGGCGAGTCCATTTCTAAGGAAGCCGGGATCTTTCGGGAGCTTCTGGAGCTTCCGGGCGTGCAGGACGCCTCTCTGGTCGTGAGCCAGGAGGACAGCGCAGAGGGGTCCCGGGCGTAGTTTTTTAAGTTCGTTTTTTTAGATCCGGCCGCGGAGCCGCGGGCGCAGACTTCGGGAGAATGAGGTCCGCGCCGCAGCGGCGGCTCCTGCGGTCCGGCAGGCAAAGGGGCTCCCCGCGCCATGCAAGCCCGCAGACAAGAAGGGCGGCGCGGCGGTGCCCCGCAACTAGGAGAAGCAAATGGAAAACACCAGTGCGATTTCTACGGTGCGTGTCAGCCGCCGGCGCCTCATGAAGGCGGGCGTCGCGGCCTCCGCCGCAAGCATCGCGGGCATTCCAATCACCTCCGAGGCGGCAGGGGCCGCGCGCGAGGCTGAAGCGGGCATCACTTGGACCAAAGGCGTCTGCCGCTTCTGCGGTACGGGCTGCGGCCTGCTCGTCGGTACGAAAAACGGCCGCATCGTGGCGACCAAGGGCGATCCGGACTGCGAGGTGAACCGCGGCCTCACCTGTCTCAAGGGCTACTACAACTCTGAGATCATGTACGGCAAGGACCGCCTCACGCGTCCCCTGATGCGCCGCACGAACGGCAAGTTCGACAAGAACGGCAAGTTCGAGCCCGTCAGCTGGAAAGAAGCCCTCGACGAGATGGAGAAGCACTGGAGGGCCGCCTATCAGGAGCTCGGCCCCACCGGCGTCGGGATCTTCGGCTCCGGCCAGTACACCATTCCCGAGGGCGTTGCAGTCGTGAAGCTCCTCAAGGCCGGATTCCGCTCGAACAACATCGACCCGAACGCCCGCCTTTGCATGGCGTCGGCTGTGGTGGGCATGTACCAGGTCTTCGGCGTGGACGAGCCCTCGGCCGGCTACCACGACTTCGAGCGCACGCAGAACATCGTGCTCTGGGGCAACAACCCCGCCGAGGCGCACCCTGTGCTCTGGAGCCGGATCATCGCCGCGAAGCGCACGATTCCGGGCTATCGCATCATTAACCTGCAGACGCATCCGACGCTTTCCTCGCGCAACGCCGACGTCGACATCATCTTCAAGCCGAACAGTGACCTTGCGATCGCGAACTACATCCTGCGCGAGATCGTGCACCGCGGCTGCTACGACAAGGACTTCATCGACCGCCACTGCATTTTCGCCACGGGCCCGACGGACATCGGCTACGGCATGCGCCCGACCGACAAGTTTGCCTATCCGGCTGAAAAAGACACGCAGGCCAAGCAGGTGAAGAAGGTGCTCTCGGAGGCCGAGGCCGTGGGCCAGCGCCGCCGGCCGGGTGAAGCGGTCGAGCAGAAGCACGCGGGCGGCCCCGCGGGCTCGCACTGGCACATCACCTTCGAGGACTTCAAGAAGGGCGTCGAGCCCTACACGCTCGAGTATACGGTCCGGGTCGCGAAGGGCGATCCCGATGAGTCGGCGGACTCTTTCGCCAAAAAGCTGAAGATGCTTGCCGACATTTACTGCGACAAGGCCTCGCGCGTCATCTCCACGGGCTGCATGGGCACCAACCAGCACCAGCGCGGCACCTGGATCAACGAGTCGCTGTACTCGATTCACCTTCTCATGAACAAGCAGGCGAAGCCCGGCAACAGCATGTTCTCGCTCACCGGCCAGCCTTCGGCCTGCGGCACCTGCCGCGAGGTGGGGACGTTCTCGCACCGCCTGCCCTCGGATCTGCTCGTGGCGAATCCGAAGCACCGCGCGAAGTGCGAGAAGATCTGGGGACTGCCTGAAGGAACGCTCAACGGCGTGGTGGGCTACGACGCCATGAAACTGCTGCGCGGGCTCGAGGACGGCACCGTGCGGTTCCTGTGGACCCAGGTCGTCAATATCTTCCAGTCGACGCCCAACTCGACGCACTGGCTGCGCGCCGCCAGAAAGCCCGAGAACTTCATCGTGGTGGCCGATGCCTATCCGACGTTCTCCGCCACGCAGGCTGCGGACCTGATACTGCCCGCCTCGATGATCTTCGAGAAGTGGGGCGTTTACGGCAACGGCGAGCGGCGCACCAACGGCTGGCCCGAGATGGTGAAGGCCCCGGGCGAGGCCCGCACCGACGTCTGGATGATGCTCGAGTTCGCCAAGCGCTTCAAGATCAAGGAATGCTGGAAGGAGCAGAAGCTGCCTGGCGGCAAGACCCTGCCCAACGTGCTCGACCGCGCCCGTGCGATGGGCATCGACCCCGAGGCCTCGCTCTACGACGTGATTTTCGGCAACAAGTTCCTGCGCAGCTTCAAGTGGCCCGATCCCAAGTGGAAGGGCCGCGCCTGCGGCACGGCCGAAGTTCTGGGCGACGGCTGGTTCCCGGAGAAGGCGCTCTACGAGGAGTACTGGCAGTTCACCCAGGGTGAGCACCAGATCTGCCACTTCGACGAGTCGATCCTTGGCCACGGCATCGTCTGGCCCTACATCGACGGCAAGAGCATCTCCTACCGCTTCAACGGCAAGTACGACCCCTTCTGCAAGGGAGCGGACTTCGCCTTCTACGGGCCGCTGATGAAGGCGATCCCCTCGGGCAACCTCGACGGGGTCACCGACAAGACGCCCAAGCCCCTGCCGAACCGCGCGAAGATTTTCTTCCGTCCGTACGCCGACCCGGTCGAGATGCCCGACGAGAAGTACGACCTGTGGTTTGACACCGGCCGCCTCATGGAGCACTGGCATACCGGCACGATGACCACCCGCGTGCCCGAGCTCCTGAAGGCCGTGCCGGAGGCAAGGCTTTACATGAACCCGGCCGACGCCAAGAAGCGGGGAATTGCCGACGGGGACCGCGTGAAGGTGACGAGCCGGCGCGCGACCATCTACGCCAGGGCCTGCCTGGGCGGCAGGATGCCCGTGCAGAAGGGCATCACCTGGGGCGCGTTCTTCGACCAGAACGTGCAGTTCAACCAGCTGTGCCTGGACGCCACCTGCCCGCTCTCGCTCGAGCCGGACTACAAAAAGTGCGCCATTCGGGTCGAGAAGGCCTAAAAGCCTGCCGAAGAACCGGCCTGAGGACCGCCTTCCCGCCCGAAAGAGGGACGGGAAGGCTCCCCGGGCCCAGAGAAGAAGGATTCTGACATGATGACAAAGAAAATCGGTGCCGCGGCTTTCGTGCTTCTCGCGGCCTTCGCCGTGAATGCGGGCGCGGCCACCAACGTTCTCATCCCCCATGATACGAAGGGCATGGAGATCACAAAGGACAAGAACATGTGCCTGATGTGCCACGCCGACAGCTACAAGAGGGTGGGGCAGCCTGCGAAGAAGGGCACGGCCACCGCAATGCCCGCGGATCACTGGATGAAGGGCAAGAACGGTGCGATGGAACCCGCGCCGATCCGCTACAACTGCTCGGCTTGCCACTCGCCTGCCAACAATTACTGAGGCGGGGCGGCCGCGCTGAAGGGAGGCGGGCTTTCCTCCTCCTTTCAGTCCGGCGGGAGATGCAGATAAAAAAAGCGCGGCCTGAAGCGAAAGCTTCGGGCCGCGCCTTTTTCGTGGTGCGCCCAGCAGCGCACGTGTGACCAGTTACGGAAAAGGAAGCCGCAGGGCTTTGCGCCCTGCAGGAGCCTGAAAGGGAGCTCTACTGGCATGAGCCTGCCACGGCGGGCGTGAGCCGCAGCAGCTCGCGGCCTTCGGCATCGAGCAGAATGAGATCGCTTCCGGCAGGCTTCGCCGAAGCGGTCCGGTCAAGCGCTCCGGCAAAGGCATGCTCGAGGTCGAGGAACTGCTTCGCGCAGTTGCGGCTGGTCTTGTTGCGGCGCTTGATCGAGAGCCGCTTTCCGTCCGTTTCCCAGGTCCCGCCGAATTCGTTGCACCCCGTGTCGCCCTCGAGGGTTCCGTCTTTGGCGAAATCGACCTCCGGCGGCACCTCGCAGCTGCTGCCCTTGGGAAGCACCATCATCCAGCGGGTGCCCCCGAGATTCTTGAGGGCGGGGGCCTGCGCGGCGCGCGCAGGGGGAAGGCAGCCAAGGGCGAGGGCCGAAAGCGCCAGGGCGAAGGTTCTGCGGTTCATGGGTTCAATCCTGCTTTGGCAATGAGAAGGGAGGCGTCCCGCCTCGGGGCGCCTGAGTGCGACAAGCATAGCGCAGCGGGTCCGGGGGTGAACGGCCGCTGCCTCCTTCAGCCCGCCTGCCTGTGCCTTCGGATGTAGAGCGAGGCGGTGATCCCCGAGACGATGATGATCGCGATGCCCGCCGCGGCGTCCCCGGAGATCCGGTCGCCGAAGAACAGGTAGCCGAAGACGGTGGCGAAGATGATCGCCGAGTACTGCAGCACCGAGGAGACGAGGATGTTCTTCACGCCGAAGGCCTGAGTCATGCACAGCTGCGCTACCGTGGCCGAAAGTCCCATGCCGGCCAGCGGCAGGAGGCTCTCGCGGGTGATCGCGGAGAGGCTGCCGTTCAAGAGCAGGTGTCCTCCCAGGCCCCAGACGGTGCCGAAGGCCGTGTAGTAGAAGACGATCCGCCAGGTGGGCTCGTGCATGCGCGCGAGCTCCCGGATCTGCAGCCCCACGAGAGAGGCGAGGAGTCCCGAGAAGAGGCCCAGCAGCGCGGGCCTCACCTGGCCGGCCGCGACCGTCGGGTGCAGCATCAGCACGACGCCGAAGAAGCCTGCCCCGATGGCCGCTACGAGCCCCCACTGCGGACGCTCGTGATGCAGCAGGGCGGCCGTCGTAATGATGACCGCCATGAACAGGGGATTTGTGTAGTTGAGGGTGAGGCCGGTCGCGAGCGGCAGCAGTCCCATCGCATAGAACCAGAGCGTCATCGAAAAAGTTCCGATGAAACTGCGCTTGAAGTGCCCGAGAAGATGCGGCGTCGCAAGGGTCCGGTGCGTGGCGGCGACCCAGGTGCCGATCAGGATGACACCGAAGAGCGAACGGTAGCCCACCAGTTCGAAAAACGAGAAGTGGCCGGCCCCCATTTTGACAAAGGCGGACATCAGGGCAAAGAAAAACGATGCACCAAGCATCCAGAGTGATCTCATGGGTTTAGGCTGCTTTTTTGTGGTTGGCTGAAAGGCCGGAAAGCTGATTGTAATGCCGCGTCAGAACCCTTTCAGGAGCGGTCCGCAGCGTCTCCCTCGAGTTTTTCCCAGCCTCTGCGCGAGAAATAAGTGGCTGCGGTGCCGGCCGCGATGATGAGCGCGATCCCGAACACCGCCGAGGCGGAGATCGGGCTGCCGAAGGCCACGGCGCTCATGATGGCCGAAAAGACGATCGCGGAAAACTGCAGCGCTGAAGTGAGCAGGATGTTGCCTCCTCCGAAGGCGCGGGTGAGGCACAGCTGTGCCAAAATGCCGAAAAGCCCTACGCCGAGCAGCGGCGCGATGCCCCTGAAGGTCGGGATCACCGCGAGTCCCCGCGGTTCGAAAAAGGAGCCGCACAGGCCCGCGATCACTCCCATCAGCGTGAAGTAAAAGACGATGCGCCAGGTCGGTTCGTGCATCGCGCTCAGCTCCCGCACCTGCAGCATCGCCCAGCAGGAGAGGAATCCGCAGGACAGGCCGATGAGGACGGCCGTGTGCTGGCCGGCGGCAACCGAGGGCTGCAGCACGAGCAGCACGCCGAGAAACCCGGCGATGATCGAGCCCGAGAGGGGCCAGTCGGCGGGCAGCCCGCGCCTGAGGTGCAGCAGCGTGATGTAGGCCGCCATGTAGAGCGGGCTCGTGTAATTGAGCGTCATCGCGGTTTCAAGCGGCAGCCGCCCGAGCACCCAGAACCAGATGACGAGACTCGAGGTGCCGATGAAGGAGCGCTTCACGTGCCCGAGAAAATAGCGCGTGCGGATCGTTCGGCCGCTTGCGGCGATCCAGACTCCCAGCGCGGCGAGCCCGATAAGCGAGCGCCAGAAGACGAGCGCGAAGGTGCCGTAGTCGGCCGCGCCCCATTTGGTGCAGGCTGCCATCAGAGTGAAGAGCACGGCGGCGGCAAGCATCCAGAAGGGCTGAAACATGGCGCAGGACTTCTCGGGGAGGGAAAGGGAAGCAGACGAAAGCGGATTGTAATCCGCCGCGGCCGGCCGGAGTGACGGCCGCGCGGTTCTGTACAATTGAAGCCATCAACGTTTGTTGCATAAGGCGGAGCTTCTTACAAAATGTCAGCAGAAGCGAGGATAGCGGCGAAGAAACTGACCTACGAGCAGGCTGTGGACGAGCTTGAAGAGCTTGTCGCGCGGATGGAGGAGGGCAACCTCCCGCTCGAGGAATCGCTTGAGGCCTACAGGCGCGGCATGGAGCTCACGCGGTTTTGCCGCGGCAAGCTTTCCAGGGCCGAAAAGGAAATCAAAAAGCTGGAGGCTGACGGGGAGCTCTCACCGCTGAAGGACTCGGAGCTGCGGGCCGACAGCGCCTCGAGGGCGCCCGAGCGCCCGGACGCGGTCTCGGGGGCGTCCCCCGCCGCGCTGGACGATGACGTCCCGTTCTGAGGTTCTTGCGGGAGACGGAGCATGACTTCATTTGAAGACTGGGCGCGGGAAAGGCGCGGACATTTCGAAGCGGCGGCCGAGCGGGCGCTGCCCGCGGGCGTTTTCCCGGAACTGCTGCAGGAGGCGATGCGCTGGTCGGTCCTCGGAGGAGGAAAGCGCGTGAGGCCCCTGCTCGCCTATGCGGCGGGCGAACTCACCCAGGCGCCTGAGCCTGCGGTTGACGCCGCTGCTCTCGCGCTTGAATTCATCCACTCCTATTCGCTCGTCCACGACGATCTGCCCTGCATGGACAACGACTCCCTGCGGCACGGCAGGGCCTCGACCCACGCGAAATACGGCTTCGCCGAAGGCGTGCTCGCGGGCGACGCGCTTCAGGCTGAGGCTTTTCGGGTGCTCGCTTCGGGCGCTGTGCCAGGGGCGAGGCTGCAGCGGCTCGTGCGGCTGCTCGCCGAAGGCGCGGGGGTGCGCGGCATGTGCGGCGGGCAGTGGCTCGACATCAAGGCGACGGGCGCAGGGGTGTCCGGCCCGGGCCTTGAAGATCTGAAGCGGCTGCACGCGATGAAGACCGGAGCGCTTATCCGCGCGGCCGTCCTCATGGGCGCGGCCAGCGGCGAGGAGCGGCTGGCCGTTCCGGAGCTTTTCGAGGCTTTGTCTCGCTACGGCTCCGCGGTAGGGCTTGCCTTCCAGATCGTCGACGACATTCTGGACGTGACGGCCGACACGGCGACGCTTGGCAAGTCCGCGGGCAAGGACCGCGAAGAAGGAAAGGCGACCTACGTGTCGCTGCTCGGGCTGGACGAGGCCCGCAGGCTCGCCGCTGAGGCGGGAAGGGAGGCCGCCGCGGCCCTGGACGGCCTCGAGCGCGATCCGCGCTACGCCGGAAAGACAAGGCGGCTTGGAGAGCTCGCGCGCTTTGTGGTGTCGCGAGGCCGCTGAAAGGAGCTCATCCGCCTGAAAAGGAAACAGGCTTAGAGAAAAAGGTCCAGTCAGTCATGGGGAATCTGCTTGATTCGATCAGGAGCCCGGAAGACCTGCGAAAGCTTCCGGAGGAGAAGCTCCCGGAACTTGCCGCTGAGCTTCGAGCCTTCATTGTGGAGTCGGTTTCGAAGACCGGGGGGCACCTCGCCTCGAGCCTCGGGGCGGTGGAGCTTGCCATTGCGATCCACTATGTGTTTGATACGCCCGACGACCGCCTGGTCTGGGACGTGGGGCATCAGGCCTACGCGCACAAGATCCTCACGGGGCGGCGCGAGGCGATGAAGGGGCTGCGCCAGACGGGCGGCATCTCGGGTTTTCCGCGCCGCAGCGAGAGCCCTTTCGACGCCTTTGGAACCGGGCACTCCTCCACCTCGATTTCAGCCGTGCTCGGAATGGCCGTGGGCTCCTATCTTTCCGGACACAGGGACCGCTGGCACATCGCGGTGATAGGCGACGGGGCGCTCACGGGAGGCATGGCAGTCGAGGCGCTGAATGACGCGGGCTCCTGGAAGGACCGCATCCGGCTGCTGGTGATCCTCAACGACAACAACTACTCGATTTCAGCCCCGGTCGGAGCCCTTTCGCGCAACCTTACGAAACTTGTCTCCGCCCCCGCCTTCATGGGGGCGAGGGAGCGCTCCAAGCGCCTTCTCTCCTCAGTCCCGCACCTGTGGGACCTCGCGAAGCGGATGGAAAAGCAGGCCGTGAATTTCTTTTCCCCGCCTTCTTCCCTTTTCTCGACTTTCGACCTTAACTACTTCGGACCGGTGGACGGGCACGACATCGGCTACCTCGTGCGGGTGCTGCGCAACCTGAAGGAGCTGCGCGGCCCGATGGTGCTGCACGTGGTGACGAAAAAGGGCAAGGGCTATCCGCCCGCGGAAGCCGATCCCACGGCTTACCACGGCGTGGGCCGCTTCGACCCCGTGCACGGAATCGCGAAGGCGCCTGCCTCAGGTCCTTCCTACAGCGCGGTTTTCGGGCGGTGGGCCTGCGACACGGCCCGCAGGGACCCGCGCTTTTACGCGATCACGCCTGCCATGCGCGAGGGCTCCGGGCTGGTTGAGTACGCCTCGCTCTATCCCGAGCGCTTCCGCGACGTCTCGATCGCTGAGCAGCACGCCGTCACCTATGCGGCCGGGCTCGCATGCGAGGGCATGAAGCCCGTGGTGGCGATTTACTCGACATTCGCGCAGCGCGCCTTCGACCAGATCGAGCACGACGTCGCGCTGCAGGGCCTGCCGGTTCTTTTCGCCGTGGACCGGGCGGGCATCGTTGGCCCGGACGGCACCACGCACCATGGCTTTTTCGACATTCCCCTTTTCCGGACGCTGCCGGGCGTGACCATTTTCACTCCGTCGGACGAAAACGAGGCGAGGCTTGCGCTCAACACGGCCTACAGCCTGGACTCGACCACCATGGTGCGCTATCCCCGCGGCAAGGGGCCTGGAGTCCCGGTGTCGGCCGGCTTTGAGACGATCCCGGTCGGAAAGGCCCGGACGCTGCGGGAGATCCAGCCCGGCGTTCCCGCCGGGCAGCGCGTCATTTTCCTCGCCTTCGGCTCGATGGCCTGGCGGCTTCAGAAAGCGGCCGAGGAGCTGGGCGCGGGACTCGTTGACATGCGCTTTGCAAAGCCCCTCGATGAGGAGGCGGTGCTCAAGGTGGCCCGTTCCTGCGACTGTCTGGTGACGGCCGAAGAGGGGGCGCTTGAAGGAGGCGCGGGCGACGGGACGCTGGAGCTGCTCGCCTCGCACGGCCTGTCGCCCCGGGTGCTGCAGTTCGGGATTCCGGACCGGTGGGTCCCGCACGGCGCAACCGAGGATCTGATGCGGCTCTGCGGACTCGACACGGACTCCGTCGTGCGGCGCGTGCGCGAAAGACTGGCGCTTCCTTAAGGGGGGCCCCAAAAGGAGTGCGGCGCGGCAGCGGCTTTCTGTTAAAGTATTCTTTTCACTTCGCGCGATAAAACACGATTTCCAGACCAGCCATGCAGATTGAGAAGAACGTTTCCGTCGGGTCTCTCACCACCTTCCATATCGAGGCGAAGGCCTCCCGGCTTCTCACGCTCAAGAGCGAGAACGAGCTGCCCGCCCTGTGCGAGGCGTTCAGGGCCGAAAAGGGCGCGGCCAGGCGGCCGCTTATCCTCGGGGCGGGCTCCAACGTGCTTTTCACGGGCGACTACGACGGGCTTGTGGCGGTGAACCGTCTTACCGGCGTGCGCGAGCTCGAGCCGGGCCCGGAGGGCGAGTACCGCTTCCGCGCGGCCTCGGGCGAAACGATGGACCATCTCGTGCGGATGCTCACCCTTTCGGGGCACCCGGGACTCGAGAATCTCGTCCTCATCCCCGGTTCCGTGGGCGGGGCCGCGGTGCAGAACATCGGGGCCTACGGTCTCGAGGCGGCTGAGCGGATCGAGTCCGTCGAAATCTGCGATCTCGAGGACGGCAGCCGCCGCGTCCTTTCCTGCGAGGAGTGCGACTTCCGCTATCGCGATTCCGTTTTCAAGCGCCCGCAGGCCGCCTCCTGGCTCGTCACCGCGGTCACGTTCTCGCTGCCTGCGCCTCAGGACTGGCTCCCCGTCACGGGCTACAAAGGACTTGCAGCGGCGCTTGAAGGAAAGCCTCTGGACGCGGCCGCCGTGATGCATGCGGTCGAGGCTCTTCGGCGCGCGAAGCTTCCGGACCCCGAGGCGGTCGGCAACGCCGGATCTTTCTTCAAGAACCCGGTCATTCCGGAGCTGCAGGCCCGGGCCCTGCTCGAGTCCTATCCGAGTCTCGTCTCCTACCCGCTTGGCGGCCGGCGCACGAAGCTGGCCGCGGGCTGGCTCATCGAGGCAGCGGGCTTCAAGGGTGCGTCCGTGGGCGCGGCTGCCGTCTGGGACCGGCAGGCGCTCGTCCTTGTGAACCGCGGCGGGGCCACAGGCCGGGATGTCGAGGCGCTTTGCGCCCGCATCATCGAGGGCATCGAGCGGAAGTTCGGCGTGAGACTCACCCCTGAAGTCGTGATTCTCTGAGGCTTTGCGTCAAAACGCTTCAGAAGCCGGCTTTTATCGCGGTTTGTTTACAAATAAACACAGAAATTAGGGTTAACACCTAAAATTGGGCGCGTTTACCGGACGGCCGCCCCGTCACAATGCCAGTTGCCAGCTCAAGGAAGGGTTTCCCCGGATAAGGATCGGACAATCCGGTATGCTTTTCGGGGAAAAGCCCGGTTCCTCTGGCATTTCATTGTGAGTGAGGGAAGAAAAATGGCAGGCCAGGCCGCTTTTTACACATTTGGCGAAGAAGTCGCCAACAGCGTCACGCACGGCGTCGCGGCGCTGCTTTCGATTGCGGGTCTCGTCGTCATGGTGACCTTTGCGGCGCTCTGGAGCCGCTCTGCGGTGGACGTCACCGCGGTGGCGCTGTTCGGGGCCTCGATGATCATCCTTTACACCGCCTCGACGCTCTATCACGCGATTCCCCGGCGAAAGGCGAAAGCGAAGAAAGTCTTCCAGGTCTTCGACCACGCTTCGATTTACCTGCTGATCGCGGGCAGCTACACGCCCTTTTGCCTGATCACGCTGCAGGGGACCCGCGGTTGGGTGCTGTGCATCGTGGAGTGGGTGCTCGCCGCGGTTGGCATCGCCCTGCAGCCGGTTCTGATGAAAAGGGGCGATTTCATCAACTGCCTCATCTACCTGCTGATGGGCTGGCTCGTCCTTGTCGTGATCAAGCCTCTGGTCGAGGCGCTGCCCGCGGGCGGCATCATGCTGCTGGTGGCCGGCGGCCTCGCGTATTCGGCAGGAGTCTTCTTCTACGTGAAGGAGCGCATCCCCTTCCACCACGCGATTTGGCACGTCTTCGTCTTCGCGGGGACGCTGCTGCAGTTCTTTTCGGTGCTCTTTTACGTGCTGCCGAGCAGCTACGTCACGGCCTGAGGCCGCAGCAGGGGCGGCTCAGACCCCTTAAGCGCCAGGGCTTCTCGCGCGTGGAATGAAAAGGCGCAAATAAAAGGCGCGGCCTTTCCGGAAAGGAAGGCCGCGCCTTCGTCGTCTTTGGGGCGGGGCCCTGCGGTAAGCCCGGCTCCTGCGTCTATCTGGCCGCCTGCGCCGAGCGCAGCGTGATCAGGGTGAGTTCCGGGGGAACGCCCAGGCGCATCGGCGCCCCGCTCCACAGGCCGAACCCTGCGCTCACGTAAAGAGGCATGCTCCCGAACCGGTACAGGCCGTGGACGTAGCCGTGGTTCTGAAGAGCGACCATTGGCCAGAGAAAGAGCATCTGGGAGCCGTGCGTGTGGCCCGCGAGCTCGAGGTCCACCTTCCAGCGCGGATCGGCCTGGGGGGCGGGATTCTCCGGGCGGTGGATGAGTGCGATGCGGAGCGCGTCGGGGGCGGCGTCGGACAGCGCCTTCGAAATGTCAGGCCCCGGGAAGCCGCGCAGTTCTCCGGAACGGTCCGTGAGGCCGGCCACGGTGACGGCCCCGCCTCGGAGCGTGAGGCGCACCGAGCCGTTCTCGAGCAGCGGCAGCCCCAGGCTGCGGTAGCACTCGCGCCAGGCCGCGAAGTCCACGTAATAGTCATGGTTGCCCGGCACCATGACGACCGGAGCGCTCTTTTGAAGGCCGACGAGAACCCTGACATCGGCGAGTCTCGCCTGCGGCGTGCCGTCCGCGATGTCGCCTGTCACCACGATGAGATCGGGCTTCAGGGTCTGCGCGGCCTTGACGATCCTCACGATCCGTCTGTGGGCGAAAAGGGGCGAGAGATGCACGTCGGTGAGCTGCACGATCCGAAGGCCGTCCATCGAGGAGGGAAGACGGGGAATCGGAATCTCGACCTCGCGGATGAGGGGCAGGCGCTGGGTTTGCCAGGTTCCGTAGGCCGCGCCCGCGAAGGCGAGGAAGGCGAAGAAGGCGGGAAGGGCTGCTGAACGCTTCCGCTCGGGTGCGAAGGAAAGGCTGAAGGAGTCGCCCGAAATCCGGCGGCGGATTTTTCCTGCGGCCCAGCGCAGCGCGAGCCACAGGTCGCGCAGCACGAGCAGGAGCGTCTCAAGAAAGGCCGCGGAGAAAAAGAAGCCTGAGACGACAATCGCGATGTGCATGCCGTCGCCCCAGGGCCTCGTGATGCCCATCACAACGAGGATCGGGTAGACGGCGTAGGAGAGGGCGGCAAAAACGGCGGCCGAAATCTGCAGCAGGCCTCTGCCCCGCAAAAGGGAATAGATCCTAAGCGCCGTGTAAAGGCCCAGCGCGCCAAGCGCCCAGTAGTAAGAGGTGTACATGTCTCGAAGACCCCGGAGTCCGCGGCAGCGGAGAAAGCATCGGCATGCCGCGGCTCTGTTGAAGGATGCGGAAATTTTATCTTCGCGGAGCTGGCCCCGCCAGCAGGAGCGTCCCCGGATTCCTGCGGCCTGAGGGGCTTTTGAGGCGGGAAAACGCCTGGTCCCTGCTTCCGGCCCGATGCAGCTTCAGAGGACCGGGCGACAAAAAAGCCTCCGGTCCTTGAGGGATCAGAGGCTTTGGCACTTTTTTGCCGGCGGGGGCAGTCAGCTGTCCCGGGCCGGCTTCAAAAAAGCGGGATTACTTCGCAGCGATCGCCTTGATGGCGGCCGACAGGCGGCTCTTCTGGCGGGCGGCGGCGTTCTTGTGCAGAACGTGGCGGCAGGCGAGGCGGTCGAGGATGCCGGAGGTCTTCTTGAACTCTTCGGCGGCGGCAGCCTTGTTGCCGGCGGCGACGAGCTTCTCAACCGCCTTGATGGCGGTGCGGTAGCGGGTGCGCTGGGCGGTGAGGCGAAGATTGTGTTCGACGGCCTGGCGGACGCGCTTGCGGGCCTGTTTGGTGTTGGCCATTTTTCTGTTTCCTTTTAATTTGCCCGGTGGAATCTCGATCCCAGTGGGGCTTATGAGTAAAAAAAGATTTTCCGAAGCCCGGAAAATCCGAAAGAATGGATTATGTCAGAAAAAGCGGTCGAAGGCAAAGTCTGCGGCAGCGCCCAAAGCAGGAGAAAGCGCCGAAGGGTAGACTAAGCCATCCATTTTTTCCAGGAGGCATGGGCGCGGCCGCCTCCGTTGCGCCTGCGCCCCGTTTGTCTTTTCGCCATGAGTCTGCTTCGATCCGCCGCCTCGGTTTCGCTCCTGACGCTTCTGTCGCGCATCACCGGCGTGATCCGTGACATGCTGATCTCCCGCTATTTCGGCGCGACGATCGAAACCGATGCCTTTTACGTCGCCTTCAGGCTGCCCAACATGCTGCGAAGACTCTTTGCCGAAGGGGCTTTCCAGCAGGCCTTCGTCCCCATGGTGGCCTCGGTGCGGGCGACCGAGGGCGAACAGCGCACCAAGGCCTTCGTGGATCATGTTTTTTCCGTGCTGGCTCCTTCGGTGGTCGCCGTGAGCATTCTCGGGGTGCTTTTCGCCCCCGTTCTCGTCTGGCTCATCGCCTCGGGCCTCGCCTCGGATGCCGGGGGCTTTGCCCTGGCCACCTCGCTCACGCGCTGGATGTTCCCCTACATCGCCTTCATGAGCCTCGTGGCGATGAGCGCTGCGGTGCTCAACACCTACCGGAAGTTCCGTGTGCCGGCCTTCACGCCGGTGCTGCTCAACCTGTCCTTCATCGGCTGCTCGCTGCTGCTCGCCCCGCACCTGAGCCGTCCGATCTACGCGCTTGCCGCAGCCGTGATCCTGGGCGGTTGCCTGCAGCTCGCCTTCCAGGTTCCGGCCCTGCGCCGGATCGGGATGATCCCGAAGTTCGGCAGCCTGCGCGAGGCCTCCGGCGACAAGAACGTGCGCTCGGTGCTCAAGCTGATGGCTCCGGCGCTTTTCGGCGTGGCGGTGGCTCAGCTCTCGATCCTCATCAACACGAACATCGCCTCGCACCTGTCGCGCGGGGCGGTCACCTGGCTGCACTATGCGGATCTTCTCATGGAGTTTCCGACGGCGCTGCTCGGGGTGGCGCTCGGCACCGTGATGCTTCCGTCGCTGTCGGCCGCGCACGCCGCCGGCGACGAGGCCCGCTACAACGGGCTGCTCGACCACGGGCTGCGGCTTGTGGTGCTTTTCGGCATCCCCGCGGCCGTGGGGCTCTTCGCTATGGCCGAGGGGCTGGTGGCGTTTCTCTTCGGCGGCCGGGCCTTCTCCGGCGCGGACGTCCTGCAGACCTCCTACGGCGTGGTGGGCTACTCGGTGGGGCTGATCGGCCTGATCGCGCTCAAGATCGTGGCTCCTGCCTTCTATGCGAGAAAGGACATCAGGACCCCGGTGAAAGTGGCCGCGCTCAGCCTCGTCTGCGTCCAGGCGATCAACCTTGTGTCGGTGCCGCTTTTCGCGCAGGCGGGGCTGGCGCTTTCCGTGGGGCTGGGCAGTCTCGTCAATTCCGGCACGCTCCTCTACCTGCTCGGCAGGCGGGGAATCTACCGGCCGCTGCCGGGCTGGGGAAAGCACTTTTTCAGAATTATCGCCGCGTCCTTCCTGATGCTCGCGGTGCTGCTGGGGCTGCAGTGGGGCGAGCACTGGGCGCAGCTTTCCGACCCCTGGCTGGTGCGGGCTGCGAAAGTGCTCGGGATGGTCGCGGCCGGGGCCGCGGTGTACGGCGCGGGGCTTCTCCTGCTGGGCTTCAGGCCCAGGGACCTGAGGCCTCCGCGCGGCTCCTGAAAGCTTCAGGCCGCTTCATCTTCCGCTTGCCCGAAGGGATAGGCGCGCGGGTAGGCGAGCAGCTCGTCCTCCGAGAAAAGGTCGAGTCCCGAGGCTCCGCAGCGGGCGGTGTTCACCGCGTAGTTGAGCTTGGCGTAGACCTCGGCCACACGGTCCTGCAGGATTTCATCCGCCTCCTCGGGGTGCTTTGCGAGCTCTTCGATGGCGGCGTCCAGCGCTTCGCGGGCGTCCGTGAGAGTGGCTTCCAGCCATTCGGTCTGAATCGGTTCTGCCATGGCGGTTTGCTCCTGTCTTGAGTCATGAAGGGCCCCTCGGGGCCGCTTTGTCGCCGAAAGTCTAAAACAGAATCGCTAGAAAGTCCGTAGAATCGTCCGGCAACAGGCTTTCCGAGGCGCGGGGCGGGGCTTTGTCCCCCGGCGCTCCCGGGCCGGCCGCAGAAAGGAGAATAAAGCTTATGTCAGGATCCTCGATGGGACGCATATTCACCGTGACCAATTTTGGGGAAAGCCATGGTCCGGCGATAGGCTGCGTCGTGGACGGCGTCCCCGCGGGCCTCGCGCTCGAAGCCTCGGACATCCAGCAGGAGCTCGACCGCCGCCGTCCCGGCACGAGCCGCTTTGTCACGCAGCGGCGCGAGGCCGACGCCGTGGAGATTCTCTCCGGGCTCTACGAGGGCCGCACCACGGGTTCGCCCGTCGCGCTGCTGATCCGCAACACAGACCAGAAAAGCCGGGACTACAGCGCGATCGCCGACAAGTTCCGGCCCGGACACGCCGACTACGGCTACTTCACGAAGTACGGCTTGCGCGACCCCCGGGGCGGCGGCCGAAGCAGCGCGAGGCTCACCGCTCCCACGGTCGCGGCCGGCGCGATCGCGAAAAAGTGGCTCGCGAGGGAGTTTGGCACGGTCGTCCGCGCCTGCGTGACTCAGGTGGGGCCGGTGCGCTTTCCGGTCGAGGACTGGGCGCAGACCGGCGCGAACCCCTTTTTTGCGGCCACCGCCCGCGAGGAGCCGCTGCGTCAGGCCGGGGAGCTTCTTGATCAGCTTCGGCGCGAGAGCGACTCGATCGGGGCGAGGCTGCGGCTTGAGGCGCTCAACGTCCCCGCGGGGCTGGGAGAGCCCGTCTACGACAGGCTTGACGCGAGGCTCGCCTGCGCGCTTATGGGGCTGAACGCCGTGAAGGCGGTCTCGATCGGCGAGGGCTTCGGCGTCTGCGGCATGCGCGGCAGCGAAAACAACGACGAGATGACCTCCGGAGGCTTCCTGACGAACCACGCGGGCGGAATCCTGGGCGGGATTTCGACCGGAGAGCCGGTCGTGGCCGAGCTCGGCATCAAGCCCACGCCCTCCATCCGCCGCCAGCAGAGGACGCGCGATGAGGCCGGAAGCGAGGTGCTCATCTCCACCACCGGCCGGCACGATCCCTGCGTGGGGCTGCGGGCCGCGCCGGTTGCCGAGGCGCTCGCCGCGGCGGTTCTCATGGACTTCGCGCTTCTGGCCCGGTGCGCGCGCTGAGCCGCCTCTGCGCCCGCATTGTTAAAATCAGGCATCGCCAGTCACGAAATTTTATGCAGGGCGGTCCCCGCGCGTTGCGGGAACCCGGCCGCCCTTACTGTTAGGAAAGCGGAAAAAAGACCCTATGACAGCCAAGACTCTCTACGACAAGCTCTGGGACGAGCACGTGGTGTCCGCCAAGGCGGACGGCACAACGGTTCTCTACATCGACCGCCACCTGATTCACGAGGTCACTTCTCCCCAGGCCTTCGAGGGGCTTGCAGAAATGAAGCGCAGGCCCTGGCGGATGAGCTCGGTCGTTGCTACGACCGACCACAACACGCCCACCACGGGCTGGGAAAGGGGACTCGACGGGATCGAGGACCCGGTCTCGAAGCTTCAGGTGACGACGCTCGTCGACAACATGAAGAAAAATCCTCCGGCGGGCTTCTTCCCGTTTCTGTCCCGCCGCCAGGGCGTGATCCACGTGATGGGGCCTGAGGAAGGGGCGACGCTGCCGGGCATGACCGTGGTCTGCGGCGACAGCCACACCTCGACGCACGGGGCGTTCGCCACGCTCGCGATGGGCATCGGCACCTCCGAGGTCGAGCACGTGCTCGCAACGCAGACGCTGATCACCCGCAAGAACCGCAACATGCTGGTGCGGGTGGAGGGCGAGCTGCAGAAGGGCGTCACCGCCAAGGACATCGCCCTCGCCTTCATCGGCAGGGTCGGCACGGCCGGCGGCACCGGCTGCACGATCGAGTTCGCGGGGTCGGCCATCAGGTCGCTTTCCATGGAAGGCCGCATGACGCTGTGCAACATGGCGATCGAGGCCGGGGCTCGCTCCGGGCTCGTTGCCGTTGACGAAAAGACGATCGAGTACCTGAAGGGCAGGCCGCTCGCTCCCGAGGGTGCCCTCTGGGACCAGGCGGTCGAGTACTGGAAGACGCTCAAATCCGACCCGGACGCACACTACGACCTCGTGGTCGACATGCGGGCCGAGGAGATAGAGCCCATGGTGAGCTGGGGCACTTCTCCGGAGATGGTCGCCCCGATTACGGGCGTGGTTCCGGATCCGAAGGACCAGCCCGATCCGGTGAGGCGCGAGGGCTGGGAGCGGGCGCTCGCCTACATGGATTTGAAGCCCGGGACCCCGATGACCGAGATTTCCCCGGACCACGTGTTCCTTGGCTCCTGCACGAACGGCCGCTACGAGGACTTCAAGGCCGCGGCCGAAGTGATCCGCAGGATGGGCGGCCGGAAGGCTCCCGGCATCGTCCAGGCTCTCGCGGTTCCCGGCTCCGGCCTTGTGAAGGAGCAGTGCGAGCGCGAGGGGCTTGACCGGGTGTTCACCGAGGCCGGCTGGGAGTGGAGGATGCCGGGCTGCTCGATGTGTCTTGCGATGAACGCTGACCGGCTCAATGCGGGCGAGCGCTGCGCCTCGACCTCCAACCGCAATTTCGAGGGCCGGCAGGGCCGGGGCTCGCGCACGCACCTCGCGAGTCCGGCGATGGCGGCTGCGGCAGCCATGGCGGGCCACTTCGTGGACATTCGCAAGATTCTCAAGTAATTCGGACGGGAGGAAGGATTCCATCATGCAACAGTTCATTCGCCACACGGGACTGGTCTGCCCGCTCGATCGCTCGAACGTCGACACGGACGCCATCATCCCCAAGCAGTTCCTGAAGTCGATCTACCGCACGGGCTACGGACCGAACCTTTTCGACGGCTGGCGCTACCTCGACCGGGGCGAGCCCGGAATGGACAACAGCCGCCGGCCTCTCAACCCGGATTTTGTGCTGAACAAGCCCCGCTACAAGGGGGCTGAGATCCTGCTTGCCCGCAAGAACTTCGGCTGCGGATCCTCGCGCGAGCACGCGCCCTGGGCGATCCTGCAGTACGGCTTCAAGGCGGTGATCGCCCCGTCGTTTGCGGACATCTTCTACAACAACTCGCTCAAGAACGGGCTCGTGCTGGTCACGGTGGACGACAAGACGCTCGACCGTTATTTCCGTGACTGCGAGGCGCACGAAGGCTACAGGCTCACCGTGGACCTCGAGCGGCGCGTCGTGGTGGAGCCCGACGGCACGGAGACTTCCTTTCCTTTCAACGAGTTCCGCCGCGAGGCGATCATGAAGGGGCTGGACGACATCGGCATCACGCTCGCCACGCAGGTGGAGAATATCCGCGCCTTTGAGCAGAAGCGGCTAGCCGAAAAGCCCTGGCTCGTGAAGAAATTCCCCGCCGGACTTGACTGAGGGCGGAGCCGCAAGGCCGTTTCAGACGGGGAGGAGGGAGCCTCTCAAGGCTTCCTTCCCTCCGTGAAAGCAAGCACATCAAGCAATACTTACGGAAAAAAGCAGAAGAGAGAAATGACAAAGAAAATTGCAGTGCTCCCGGGCGACGGGATCGGTCCTGAAATCATGGATCAGGCCGTCAAGGTCCTCAAGGCCCTGGGCGAGAACTTTGAATACGAGTACGCCGACGTGGGCGGAGTCGCCTACGCCCGCCACGGGCACCCGCTGCCCGAGGAGACGCTCGGGCTTGCGAAGTCGGCCGACGCCGTGCTGTTTGGCGCCGTTGGCGACTTCAAGTACGACACGCTCGAGCGCAGCCTCCGCCCCGAGCAGGCGATTCTGGGACTGCGCAAGAACCTCAACCTCTTTGCGAACCTGAGGCCCGCGGTGTGCTATCCGGAGCTCGTGTCCGCCTCCACGCTCAAGCCTGAGGTGGTGAGCGGGCTTGATCTCGTGATCGTGCGCGAGCTCACGGGCGACGTCTACTTCGGAAAGCCCCGCGGCCGCAGGCTTTCTCCCGACGGAGCCTTCAAGGGTGCGGAAGAGGGCTTTGACACTATGCGCTACAGCCGTCCGGAGATCGAGCGCATCGCCCACGTGGGCTTCAGGACGGCCATGCAGAGGAAGAAGCATGTGACCTGCGTCGACAAGAGCAATGTGCTTGAAACCTCGCAGCTCTGGCGCGAGGTGGTGACTGAAGTCTCGAAGTCCTATCCCGAGGTGAAGCTCGACTACCTCTACGTCGACAACGCCGCGATGCAGCTCGTGCGCGCGCCCACCTCGCTCGACGTGGTGCTCACCGGTAACCTCTTCGGCGACATCCTGTCCGACGAGGCCGCGATGCTCACCGGCTCGATCGGGATGCTCGCCTCGGCCTCGCTCAACGAAAAGGGCACAGGGCTTTTCGAGCCCTCGCACGGCTCGGCCCCCGACATCGCGGGCAAGAACATCGCCAATCCGATCGCAACCGTGGAATCTGCGGCGATGATGCTGCGCTACGCCTTCCATATGGACGAGCAGGCCGACCGCATTGAAAACGCGATCAAGTCCGTGCTCGCCGCCGGAATCCGCACCGGGGACATCTGGAGCGAGGGCTGCCGCAAGGTGAGCTGCTCGGAGATGGGCGACGCGATCCGCGACGCTCTGCGCTGACATAAGCCGGGGCGGCCCCGGCAGACCGGCATCCTGAGAGTGCCCGAAGCAGTAATTCTGCTTCGGGCGTATTCTTAATACTCAGCGGCAGCCGGACAGGCGTCACGCGCGGAACGGTCGCCGCTTTGGCACACAACAACGAAAGAGAGCCGCGGCGGGCAGCGCCCTTTTCTTTTTTCCGCGGCCTCAAGAAAAGAGGGGGAAACAGCCATGATTCTCGGTATGGTGGGCTGGCGCGGCATGGTGGGCTCGGTGCTCACGAGCCGCATGCAGCAGGAAAACGACTTCGCGCTGGCCGACAAGGTGCTTTTCTATTCCACTTCCAACCCGGGCGGCCCGGCTCCGGCGCTGCCGAACGGCGAGCCGCGTCTTCTTGGCGCGAACAGCGTGGAGGACCTCGCGCGCTGCGATGCGATCATCACCTGTCAGGGTGGAGACTATACGAAGGCTCTTCATCCGAAGCTGCGCGATGCGGGCTGGAAGGGCTACTGGATCGACGCCGCGAGCGCGCTGCGGATGGACGACAACGCGGTGATCATTCTCGACCCGGTGAACGACGCGGTGATCCGCCGCGCACTTTCTGAAGGCGGGCTCGACTACATCGGCGGAAACTGCACGGTGTCGCTCATGCTGATGGCGATGGACGGGCTCATCCGCGAGGATCTGGTCGAGTGGGTGAGCTCCATGACCTATCAGGCGGCCTCGGGAGCAGGCGCGAAGAACATGCGCGAGCTGCTGCTGCAGATGGGGGCCCTCTACGGATCCGTGAAGGACCTGCTCGCCGACCCGAAGTCTTCCATCCTTGAAATTGACCGCCGCGTGAGCGCGGAGTTCCGCAGCCCGGACTTCCCGAAGGAGGCCTTCGGCGAGCCGCTGGCGGGCTCGGTGCTGCCTTGGATCGACAAAGAGCTTCCCAACGGCATGTCGCGCGAGGAATGGAAGGGCGGAGCCGAGGCGAACAAGATCCTCGGCCGCCCCTACCAGCCAGCGCCCGGCTCCATCATCATTGAGGGGCTGTGCGTGAGGATCAGCTCGATGCGCTGCCACAGCCAGGCCCTCACCGTGAAGCTGAAGAAGGATCTTCCGGTGGAGGAGATCGAGGCGAAGCTCGCGGCGGCCAATCCCTGGGTGAAGGTGATCCCGAACCACAAGGAGGTGTCGCTCAAGGAGCTGTCGCCCGCGTACGTGGCGGGCACGCTCTCGGTGCCGATCGGGCGCATCAGGAAGCTTGCCATGGGGCCGGAGTACATTTCCGCCTTCACGGTGGGCGACCAGCTGCTCTGGGGCGCGGCCGAGCCGCTGCGCCGCATGTGGCGGATTCTCTGCGGCTTCAAGAAGGCTTAAGGCCGTCCGGGGGAAGGCTCCTTCCGGAGGGGTTTCCGCCCGGCACACAGGCGGGTGAAAGGCTTTCGACGGCTTTCGGGCCGCGAAAGCCTTTCGCTTTCCGCGACCGGGAGGCTTCCCGTGACGCTGCGGCCCATTTCCGGCTAGGATAGTGGGCGAGTTTTCCCTTCCACCGACCGCACAGAAGGATCATGATGAACATCCGAAACCTGATGCTGGGAGCGGCGCTGGCCGCGGCCTCGCTGTCGGCTCACGCCGAGGGACAGCCGATCGAGCCGCCTGCGGCCGCGCAGTCCGCCGCAGCCGGGCAGGGCGCGCAGCCCCCGCTGTCTGCGCCGACGGCCTCACCTGAGGCCCCTGCCGCGGCTTCCGCCGAGGCCTCCGTTCCGGCCGTGAGCCACAAGCCGGAGCCGGTCGCGGAAGAGCCCCTTCCCGCCTGGCCTTTTTACGCGGCGGGGGGCGCTGCGGTCCTCGTGCTTGCTCTTGTCCTTGCCCTTCGCCGCCGCAGGCACAGCGAGCTTGCGGGCGTGCGCAACGCCCAGACTGATTTCTGGAATCCAATCCGCTTCGTTCCTTTCCATAAGGACTCGAAGCCCCTGCCGCAGGCGGGCTCCGGCCCTGAGCCCGGGCTCGAGGCGGTGGACAAGACCGTAGAGGCTGTGATGAAGGCCGAGGCCGAGGAAAGGCTGCGTCGCGGAGGGTCTGAGGGCGAGTCTGCGCGGGAAAGTGGCTCGGACGGCTCCGGGCAGGCGCCGGTGCAGACCGGGAGGATCGATCCCCGGCGGGCTCTGGTGGAGCTGCTTGAAGCGAAGGTGAAGCTCTCGCGAGACTTCATCGCCCGGGGCGCGATCAAGGAGGCACGGGAGCTTGCCGAGGACGTTCGGCGCGAACCTTCAGCGCCCGAACCGCTCAAGGCCGAGGCGCGCGAGATTCTGCGCGAGCTGGGACCTGCGCCCCGTCCCAGCGCTCCGGTTGAAAAAGAGGACTGAAAGGCCATGCGGGTCGCTTTGGGGATCGAGTACGACGGCCGGCCTTTCAACGGCTGGCAGGTCCAGCCGGATCTGCCGACGGTGCAGGCCGCCCTTGAGCGGGCGCTTTCGCGCTTCTGCGGAACGGGGCAGGCGATTGCCACGATCTGTGCGGGCCGTACCGACACCGGAGTGCATGCCACGGGTCAGGTGGTTCACTTCGATGCCCCGGTCTCGCGCCCGATGAGCTCCTGGGTGCGGGGCACAAACGCGTTTCTGCCTGAAACGGTCGCGGTGCGCTGGGCTCGCGAGGTGCCGGAGGATTTTTCCGCCCGCTTCTCCGCCTCGGAGCGCACCTATGAATACTGGATTCTCAACGACCCGGTGCGCTCCCCGCTTCTGGCGGGCCGCACCGGATGGTGCTTCCGGCCCTGCCGGGAGGAGTTCATGCGCGAGGCCGCGCGGCCGCTGCTCGGCCGGCACGACTTCACGAGCTTCCGGGCCGCGGAGTGCCAGGCGAAAAGTCCTGTGCGGACGCTGCGCGAAGTGACGATCGAACGGCGGGGGCGGCTGATCGGCATCCGCCTTCGGGCCGACGGGTTCCTGCAGCATATGGTGCGCAACATCGTGGGTAGCCTCGTCTACGCGGGGATCGGGCGCGTGCCGCCTGAATGGGTGGGCGAGGTGCTCGAAGCCTGCGACCGCAGCAAGGCTGCTCCGACCTTTTCGCCCGCCGGGCTCTATCTCACCGGCGTGCTCTATCCGGGATCGGGCCTGCCTGAAAAAGGCGAAAGTCCCTTCTGGCCGCTTTGACGGCCGGCCTCTTCATTTCCTTTGAAAAAAATACTGACTGGGCTTTCTTAAGCGGAGAATTTCTGCTAAAGCCCCTGGAGTGCATGATGCAGGGCAGTTTCCTAAAAAATGTGAGGACCGGGCGCGTGCAGGTGAAGATCTGCGGATTCACCCGCCCGGAAAACGTGCGCGAGGCGGCGGCGCTGTCAGCTGACGCCTTCGGTTTCGTTCTTTTCAGGAAAAGCAGGCGCTTCGTTCCTGAGGAGGCTCTTGAGGCGCTGCTCGCAGAGGTCCCGCAGCGAATCACGCCGGTGCTGCTGCTGGTCGACCCTGCGCCGGAGCAGGTGCTGAGGTTTTCCAAAAAGTTTCCCCGCGTGATGCTCCAGTTTCACGGGAGCGAATCGAGGGCGCTTTGCGAGCTCTCGGGCCTCCCCTACATGAAGGCCGTGCATTTCAGGCAGCCGGGCGATCTCGCGCGGGCCGCGCGGGATTACCCGACGGCCTCGGGTATTCTCGCTGACTGCCCGGCTCCGGACGCGGCGGCGGCCCCGGGCGGCAACGGTGCCGCCTTCGACTGGGAGGCGGCCCGCGCCGAGGCTGCGGGGCTTCCCCTCCCGCTCGTACTCGCAGGGGGTCTCAACGCCTCGAACGCGTCCCGGGCCGTGAGGCTTCTTCGGCCCGCGGCGCTTGACGTGAGCAGCGGGGTGGAAAAATCTCCCGGAATTAAGGATATGATTAAGGCAGAACAATTTCTGGTTTCGGCCCGGAGTGCAGCGAACCTCGCGTGAGGCTTCAGGCCGTCCTGCCGGTCGGGGAAAAAGGAATTTCCGGCCGGATTTTCAAGTCGAAAGAGGAATCATCCATGTATAACATGCCGGACAAGAAGGGGCACTTCGGCCCCTATGGCGGCGTATTCGCTTCTGAAACGCTAATCAGCGCGCTCACCGAGCTTAAGCAGGCCTACGAGCGCTATCGCAATGATCCTGATTTCGACCGAGAGTGGCGCTACGAGCTTGAGCACTATGTAGGCCGCCCCTCCCCGATCTACTACTGCGAGCGGCTCTCCGAGATGACCGGCGGCGCTCAGATCTACCTCAAGCGCGAAGACCTCAACCATACCGGGGCCCACAAGGTGAACAACACCGTCGGGCAGGCGCTTCTCGCGAAGCGCATGGGCAAGAAGCGCGTGATCGCCGAGACGGGCGCAGGCCAGCACGGCGTGGCCGCGGCCACCGTAGCGGCCCGCTACGGCATGAAGTGCTGCGTCTACATGGGCGCGAAGGATGTCGAGCGCCAGGCCCCGAACGTGCTTCGCATGAAGCTGCTCGGCGCGGAAGTGCGTCCCGTTACGACGGGCTCCGGCACCCTCAAGGACGCCCTGAACGAGGCGATGCGCGACTGGGTGACGAATGTGGACGACACCTTCTACATCATCGGCACCGTGGCCGGCCCCGCTCCCTATCCGGAAATGGTCCGCAACTTCAATGCGATCGTCTCCGAGGAAACGGTGAAGCAGTTCCCGGCGATGACCGGCTCGGAGCCCGACTATGTGGTCGCCTGCGTGGGCGGCGGCAGCAACGCGATCGGAGCCTTCTACCACTGGATCGACCACAAGAATGTGAAGCTCGTGGGCGTCGAGGCCGCGGGCCGCGGCCTTGAGACGGGCGAACACTGCGCCTCGCTCGAGCGCGGCACGACCGGCGTGCTGCACGGCAACCGCACCGCGCTTCTCATGGAAAACGAGGGCCAGATCAAGCCCGCCTATTCCATTTCCGCGGGTCTTGATTACCCGGGAGTGGGCCCCGAGCACGCGTACCTGCGCGACATCGGGCGCGCCCAGTACGTGGCGATCACCGACCAGGAGGCGCTCGACGCCTTCCACAAGCTCTGCCTGATCGAGGGCATCATCCCGGCGCTCGAGTCGAGCCACGCGCTTGCCTACGCGCTCAAGATCGCCCCGACGCTGCCGCGCGACAAGAAGATCCTCGTGAATCTTTCGGGCCGCGGCGACAAGGACCTGGAAGTTGTGCTGAAGACCATGGGCGAAAAGGAGTAAGAAGAAATGTCACGTCTGGAATCCAGTTTCAAAGAGCTCCGCGAGGCGGGCAGGAAAGCCCTGGTTCCCTACATCTGCGCGGGAGATCCGTCGCTCGAGGCGACGGTGCCCCTCATGCACGCGCTTGTCGCGGCCGGCGCCACGGCGATCGAGCTGGGCATGCCGTTTTCCGACCCGATGGCCGACGGCCCCGTGATCCAGCGCGCCTCCGAGCGCGCGATTGAAAACGGCGCGAACCTCGACTACGTCTTCGAGTGCCTGAGGAAGTTCCGCGAGACCGACAGCCGCACGCCTGTGGTGCTCATGGGCTATGCGAACCCCGTCGAATACCGCGGGCAGGAAAAGTTCATCGCGGACGCGAAGGCTTCGGGCGCGGATGGGATCCTCATCGTCGACTATCCCTACGACGAGGTCCCCGAGTTCTACGAAGCGGTGAAAAAAGCCGGAATGGATCCGATTTTCATGCTCGCACCCACCTCTGCCGAGTCCCGCGTGAAGGAGGTCTGCGCCCTGGCGACCGGATACCTCTACTACGTGTCCCTCAAGGGCACCACCGGCGCGGGCACGCTTGACATCGGCTCGGTGCGCGAGAATGTCGCGAGAATCGAGAAGTACGCGAAGTGCCCGGTGCTCGTGGGCTTTGGCATCAGCAGCGGCGAGACCGCCCGCGCGATCGCCCAGACCTGCAGCGGGGTCATCATCGGCTCGGCCCTGATCCGCCACGTGACCGCGCACCGCGAGGATGCCATCGCCGCCGCCGGCAGCTGGATCTCCGAGATCCGGCGCGCCCTTGACGCGGCCTGATGCGGGCCTTCGGCTTTTTTGGGTAATGAAAACGGCCCGGGAGGAAAGCTTCCGGGCCGTTTCTGCTTTATCCTTACCACCTGACAGGTTCAATCACGGAGTCACAGAAGATGAGCTGGATTGACCGGCTTCGCCCGAAAATCAAAACCGAGAACGTCCCCGCCCAGAGCCGGGTTCCCGAGGGACTCTGGAGCAAGTGCCCGAACTGCGAGCAGGTGATCTACAGCCACGAGCTCGAGGCCTCGCTCAACGTGTGCCCGAAATGCGGCTACCACATGCGGGTGGGGGCGCGCTCGAGGCTTGAGAATTTTCTAGACTACGAAGGGCCCCGCTTGGAGATCGGCCGTGAGATCGTCTCGAAGGATCCCCTGCATTTTGTCGACTCCAAGCCGTACCCGAAGCGCGAGGCCGAAGCGATCGCGAAGACCACTGAAACGGAGGCCCTTGTGGTGATGGCCGGCGAGCTCAAGAGAAATCCGGTCGTGGCCGCCGCCTTTGAATTCGGATTCATGGGCGGCTCCATGGGTTCGGCCGTGGGCGAGCGCTTCGCGCGCGGGGTCGGCTACTCCATCGACCACAGCTGTCCCTTCATCTGCTTTGCCGCCTCCGGCGGGGCTCGCATGCAGGAGGGGCTGCTCTCGCTTATGCAGATGGCGAAGACCTCGGCTGCCGTGGCGGAGCTTTCGAAGGCGGGCCAGCCTTTCATTTCGGTCCTGACCGATCCCACCATGGGCGGGGTGTCCGCTTCCTTTGCCTTCGCGGCCGACATCGTGATCGCAGAGCCCGGGGCGCTCATCGGCTTTGCGGGCCCGCGGGTGATCGAGCAGACGGTGCACGAGAAGCTCCCCGAGGGATTCCAGCGCGCCGAGTTCCTGCTGGAAAAAGGCGCGATCGACATGATCGTGGACCGCCGCGACATGCGGAGCGTGATCGGGCGGATTCTCGCCATGCTCGCCGGACGGCCCCCGAAGGGCTCGGCCGCCCGCGAGATTGCTCCGGCCGAATCCGAGGTTCAGGCGACTCCCTGGTAGAACGCCTTTTTTAAAATAAAATGCACGGACGGCCCCGAAGTTCAGCAGGGCCGTCTTTTTTCTTTCCCTTTTGTCAGAAGGCTGCGATGGCAGAAAAATCCCTTTCCGAGTGGCTCGCCTACATTGAGGACATGCACGGCGGCATGCAGGTGATCGATCTGGGGCTCGAGCGGATGCAGGAGATGATCCGACGGCTCGGCATCCGTTTTTCGATTCCGGTTTTCACCGTTGCCGGCACAAACGGCAAGGGGAGCACCTGCGCGATCCTCGAGTCGGTGCTCCGAAGCGCGGGGCTTCGCGTCGGCATGCACACTTCGCCCCACATGCTGCGCTTTAACGAGCGAGCCTGGCTTCTCGGGCGCGAGGCGACCGACGACGAGCTCGTTGCAGCCTTCAGCGAGGTTGAGGCCGCGCGCGGAGACCTGAAGCTTTCCTACTTCGAGTTCACGGGGCTTGCGATCCTGAGGCTTTTCCAGAAGTCGCACCTTGACGCCCTCGTGCTTGAAATCGGGCTCGGCGCGCGGCTTGACGCGATCAACGCGATCGATCCCACGGTCTCGATCGTGACCACGGTGGGGATCGACCACACGGCTTTCCTCGGGCCCGACCGGGAGTCGATCGGGCGGGAAAAGTCTTTCGTCTACCGCGGGGGGCCGGGCCATGCGGCGGTCTGCGCAGACCGCGATCCGCCCGAGAGCCTGCTCGGACACGCGCGCGAGATCGGGGCGGATCTGCGGGTGCTCGGGCGCGATTTCGATGTCGTCGAGCACGGCGACGGGACCTTTGACTACCGCGGCCCGCTCTGGGACCTGCGGGGGCTGCCGCGTCCCGCGCTCGCAGGCGAGATGCAGCTCTCGAACGCCGCCGGAGCGATCGCGATGCTCGAGGCTGCGGCGGGACTCCGGCTGGGACTGCCCGTAACCCGGGCGGCTCTTGAAGAGGGGCTGCGGCGCGTGGCGATCACGGGACGCTTCCAGACCGTTTCCGTTTCCCCCAGGATCATCCTGGACGCGGGCCACAACCCGCACGCGGCGCGCGAGCTGCTTCGCAATCTCCGCGACTCGGCTCCCCGCGCGGGAGGCCGCACCATTGCGGTGGTGGGGATGTTGCGCGACAAGGACCGCCGCCATGTGGCCGGCATCGTGAAGGACGAGATCGATCTCTGGCGGCTAGCCTCGCTCACCGGCCCGCGCGCGAGCACGGCGGCCGACCTTGCCGCCGAGTTCGAGGCCGCAGGCGTGCCCGCTTCCCGCGTGAAGCTTTTCGATGACGTGGCCTCGGCGCTTGATTTTTCAATCGGCGAGGCCTCGGGCGCTGATAGAATTATCGTATTTGGTTCATTTGTGACGGTTTCGGCCGCCATCGAGGCCCTTCGCGCCCGCGGGATCGCGGTGGCGGTGGTTCCTTAAAAAGAGAGAAAGCCTCAAGGGCAGGAAGGCAGCAGAGCATGGGATTTGGTTTCTGGAAGAAAAAGGGCGAAGGGTCCGAGGACGAGAAGCGCCGGACGAAGCCCGCGCGCGAGGTGAAGTCTCCGCAGGACAGCGATTTTCAGGTGCGGCTTCGCCGCATTGCGATCGGAGCCGCGGTTCTGCTTTCGGCCCTGGTGATCGCAGGTCCCTTTTTTGTAAGCCACCGGGCGGTTGAGGCCGAATCTCCGGCGAAAACCGAGATCCCCCCGGCTCCTTCGCCTGCGGCTTCCGTTCCGAGCGAGGCGAGCGCGGTGGTGAAGGCTCCGGAAACAAGCGTTCCGGCGGCTCCCTCCGGGGCCCAGCCGATGGCTGACTCTGATCAGGGCGCTTCGCGCCAGGCCCAGGCTCCGGCGGCCCAGCCCGCTCAGGCCCAGCCGGATATGAAGGACTCGAAGATCGCCTCGGCCGAGGATGCGGCGCGCGCAAAGGCGAAGGCCGATGCCGAGGCGAAGGCCCGGGCTGCGGAGATAGCAAAGCAGAACGAACGCGCGAAGGCCGCGCTCGACAAGAAGGCAAAAGAGGCTAAAAAGCAGTCTGAAGACCAGCTGGCGGCCGCGATTCAGCGTGAGTCGGGCCGCAAGGGCGCTGCGGCCGATGCCAAGGCTTCGAAGGACCAGAAAGCCGCGGGCGGCGTCTGGACCATGCCGCTGGGGGCCTTCTCGGATCCGGCCGCGGCGAAAAAGGTTGCGGCCACCGCGAGGGCGAACGGCGTGCCTGTGGCTGTTTCAACGGCTAAGAGCGGGGGCAAGGCTCTGACCCGCGTCACGGCCGGCCCCTTCAAGACGCGCGACCAGGCGGCCGCGGCCGAAGGGCGGCTTGCAATGGCGGGCATACGCGCCGGCGCGCCCCGCCAGTCGAAATAAGGGACAAGCGTGCGGCTGACGGCCTCTCTAGCGGAGTAAACCCGGATGGACTTTTCTGCCTTTAACCAGATCGACTGGGTGATCGCGGCCGTGATGACCCTCTCGGGCCTGCTCGGGCTGTGGCGCGGCGTGGTCCGCGAGATCGTCTCGGTGGCCGGCTGGATCGCAGCCGTCATCCTTGTCTTCCGTTATGCGGCGGAGCTGGCTCCGCATCTCACGTTTTTCACGGCTTTCGGCGACATAGGCCGGGTGGCTGCGGCAGCCGCAGTGATTGCGTTTGCCACCGTGGCCGCCTTTGCGGTGGCCGGAGCGGTGCTGCGGCTGCTCATCAAGGCGGTCTCCGGAGGCCTGGGAGACAGCCTCTTAGGCCTGCTCTTTGGCTTTGCCCGGGGTTTCCTCATCGTGGCCCTCGGCGTCTTTGCCGCGAGCTTCACCTCAGCGCCCGAGGGGCTGTCCTGGCAGCGAAGCGAGCTGCTGCCTTACGTTGAAAAGGGACTTTCGCTCATGCGCCCTCTCATGCCCGAGGCGCTTGTGCAGATGGAGGAGCTCGCGCAGCGCAGGCAGCGCGCGTTCCGCGCCGCCTGGGAGGCCAAATTCAAGCTTTAGGGGGCATTTCCTCCAAAGGGCGGTCCCGCATGAAGGCGTCCAAATGCCAAAGATCCGTCGCGATTTTTAGTTAAAATGAGCGGCGTTCTCTTCTTTTACCTTTCGAGGGCTCGACAAGTTATGTGCGGCATTGTGGGAATGGTTTCTGACTCTCCTGTCAACCAGCGTCTGTACGATGCGCTGCTTCTTCTGCAGCACCGGGGGCAGGACGCGGCGGGCATTGCGACTTTGGACGGGCTCACCTTCCACCATCACAAGGCTTTGGGACTCGTGAACGAGGTGTTCCGAACCCGCAATATGCGCAACTTGAAGGGCAACGCGGGCATAGGGCACACACGCTATCCCACCGCAGGCTGCTCCTCTTCTTCGGATGAGGCGCAGCCTTTTTATGTGAACGCTCCTTACGGCATCATGTTCGCGCACAACGGCAACCTGACCAACGCGACCGCGCTCAAGCAGGAGCTTTACGAAAAGGATCACCGCCACATCAACACCTCCAGCGACAGCGAGGCGCTTCTCAACGTGCTGGCCGACGAGATCAGCCGTCTGGTGCAGGGTTCTTCGCTTACGGCTGACAAGGTGTTCGAGGCGGTGCGCGGCGTCCATCACCGCATCCGCGGCGGCTACGCCTGCATCGCACTCATTGCCGGCAAGGGGCTGCTCGCTTTCCGCGACCCGAACGGCATCCGGCCGCTTTGCTTCGGCTCCTACGTGAACGAGCGCGGCTTCACCGAATACATGGTCGCTTCCGAGTCCGTAGCGCTGATCGGCACGGGCTTCACGATGGACGGCGACATCGCCCCGGGGGAGGCGATCTGGATCGACATGCAGGGGCATATGTCGCGCTGCCAGTGCGCGGACAATCCGAAGCTCACGCCCTGCGCTTTTGAACTCGTGTACTTCGCAAGGCCCGACAGCGTAATGGACGGCATCAGCGTATACGGAGCAAGGCTTCGCCTGGGCGAGTATCTGGCCGATGAAGTGGCCCGCTCGATCAATCTCAAGGACATCGACGTTGTCATCCCGATCCCGGATTCGGCTCGTCCCTGCGCGCAGCAGCTGGCTGCGAAGCTGGGCCTGCCCTACCGCGAGGGGATCATCAAGAACCGGTATGTGGGCCGCACGTTCATCATGCCGGGCCAGGCCGTGCGTAAAAAGAGCGTCCGCCAGAAGCTCAACGCCATGCCGGTCGAATTCCGCGACAAAAACGTACTGCTGGTCGACGACTCGATCGTGCGCGGCACGACGATGGGCGAGATCGTGGCGATGGTGCGAAGCGCGGGGGCGAAGAAGGTCTATGTCGCCTCTTCGGCGCCCCGCGTGTGCTTCCCCAATGTCTACGGCATTGACATGCCGACCCGCTCGGAGCTGCTTTGCGGCGACGGCAAGGGCGAGGACGAGGTGGCCCGCATTATCGGGGCGGACAAGGTGGTCTATCAGAGCGTCGACGGACTGCGCGGAGCCCTCTCGGACATGAATCCGTCGATTCCTGACTTCGACTGCTCCTGCTTTGACGGACACTATGTCACAGGCGACATCGACGAGGCTTACCTCGAAAAGCTGGAAGCAGAAAAACGGGAGGCCAAGGAAGCCGACAAGGCGCGGAAGGCCGAAGAGGACTGATTCGCGCCCGCTCCGATATTGGCCCTAGCGCCTCTGAGCGCGGAACGCCGCTCAGGGGCGCGGCTTTCAGGGAGAAAAAAGAAGTGGAAAGCGAGCCTGAGAAGCAGCGCCCGGCCGTCGTGGACAGCCTGGATCATCTGGTGCTTACGGTGGCGGATCCGGAAGCGAGCGTGCGCTTTTACTGCCGCGTGCTTGGCATGAGGCGCATGGTCTTTGGAAACGGGCGGCTCGCCCTTGGCTTTGGCAGCCAGAAAATCAATCTGCACAGAAAGGGAGCGGAAATCGCCCCCTTTGCAGCGAAACCCACGCCCGGCTCGGCAGATCTGTGCTTTCTCACGCGCTCGCCCCTGAAGCGGGTCGAGGAAGCGCTTGAGGCCTGCGGCGGGAAGCTCGAACTCGGGCCCGTTCGCCGCACAGGCGCGCAGGGACCGCTTCTGTCAATTTATTTTCGGGACCCCGACGGCAACCTGATCGAGGTCTCAAACCCTCTTTGAAGAAAAGTGGGGCAGCCCGGCGACACATCCCAGCTTTTGACGGTAGAGAAGCTGGGCCAGAGGTCGGGTCTGCCCTAAGCCTCCTCTGCCTGCGCCCGGCGAGGGGCTCTTTCCCGGAAGCGGTTGTTTCGCTTTCTCCTCCTCAAAAAACAGCCCCGCTGAACTGATTGCGCGGCAAAGCCGCTTAGCCAGGCCCTCTCATAGCCCATAAGTTTTTCGCGGCCTTTTCCCTTTGCTCTGACAGTATTTGCTTTTTCATTGTCGGAAAGTGTATATTTTTAAACATTGGCTCTGACAAAAGCCATCCAGCGTCATCTTCCCGTCTTTACCGGGCCGGGCCGCGTTGACGAAGCATTGGTGATATGACCGTTTTCTGGCCACAAGCCGGAAGCAGGTCCTCCAGACAAATTCATTTCCCGAATTTGAAAGGAACGAATTCATGAACGCAAGCGAGCCGGCTCAGAGTCGAGCCGACGCCCCCATCACGGGGGCTGAAATCGTCTGTCGGGCCCTTGCGGCCGAAGGCGTGACCGAAGTGTTCGGTTACCCGGGCGGAGCGGTGATTCCGATCTACGACGAGATTTTCAAGCAGAACAAATTCAGGCACATCCTCACGGGACACGAGCAGGGCGCGGCGCACGCCGCCGATGCCTATGCGCGTGCCACGGGGCGACCGGGCGTGCTGCTCGTGACCTCGGGCCCCGGCGCGACGAACGCCGTCACCGGCATTTCCACCGCCTACAGCGACTCGATCCCCATGGTGATCATCACCGGCCAGGTGGGCACCGACATGATCGGGACCGACGCCTTCCAGGAGTGCGACACGGTGGGCATCACGCGCCCCTGCGTGAAGCACAACTTCCTCGTGCGAAGCGTCGAGGAACTCGCCGAGACGATTAGGAAGGCCTTTTACATTGCGACCACGGGCCGTCCCGGCCCGGTGCTGATTGACATTCCAAAGAACCTCCAGACCTCGAGGTGCGTTTTCCGCTATCCCGAGAAAGTGAGCCTGCCCACTTACAAGCCTGTCGTGAAAGGGCACTCAGGGCAGATCAAGAAGGCGCTCGCCGCGCTTCTCGATGCCCAGCGGCCGCTCATTCTCGTGGGCGGCGGCGTGATTCTCTCAAACGCAGCCGATCTCATGAACCGCTTCGCCAACCTCACCGGCATGCCCGTGATCTCAACCCTCATGGGGCTCGGTGGGTTCCGCGGCACGGACCGCAAGTTCCTTGGCATGGCCGGCATGCACGGGACGCTCGAGGCGAACCTCGCTCTGCAAAACTGCGATGTCCTCATCAACTTCGGCTCCAGGCTGGAAGACCGGCTGATCTCGGACGTGAAGGATTTCGAGCGGCTGCCCCGCACGGTGATCCACATAGACGTGGATCCCTCTTCGATTTCAAAGCGCGTGACCGCGCATATCCCGATCGTGGGCGACGTGCGTTCGGTGCTTGCGGACATGGTGCGGCTGCTCGAGGAGGAAAACGCGCAGCCCGACACCGAGCAGCTCGCTCCCTGGTGGAACCAGATCGACGAGTGGCGCTCCCGTCGCAGCCTCGACTACCCGAAGACGGGCGACGTGATCATGCCCGAGGCGGTGGTCGAGCACACGCAGGCGGCCGCCCCCGAAGGCACCATTTATACGACCGATGTGGGCGAGCACCAGATGTATGCGGCCCAGTACCTGAAGCTCGATCGCCCGCGTGAGTTTCTCACAAGCGGCGGACAGGGCACGATGGGGTTCGGGCTGCCCGCCGCGGTCGGGGCCGCGATCGCAAAGCCTGACCGCCCGGTCGTCTGCTTCACGGGCGACGGGTCGATACAGATGTGCATCCAGGAGCTCATCACCTGCAAGCGCTACGGTCTTGCCCCGAAGATCGTGATCTTCAACAACGGATACCTCGGCATGGTCGCGGTCTGGCAGCGGCTTTACTGCGGAGGGCGGCTCTCGGAGACGACGCTCGACCCGCAGCCCGATTTCGTTGCGCTCGCCCGTGCCTACGGCCACGTGGGCTACCGCTGCAAAACCTACCAGGAGCTCGACGCAGCGCTTTCCGATGCGTTCGGGACCCACAGGGACGACTGCTGCGTGCTCGACGTACACATCAGCCGCGACGAGCCTGTGATCCCCATGGTGGGGCCGGGCGAAGGCCTCACAAGCATGATTCTGCGGGAGGGAGCCAAATGACCAGCGAACGCCATGTCCTATCCGTGCTCCTGGAAAACAAGGCGGGAGCGCTCTCGCGCGTGGTGGGGCTTTTCTCCGCCCGCGGCTACAACATCGACAGCCTTACGGTCGCGCCGACCGAAAGGCCCGATTTCTCGCGCATGACGATCGTGAGCCACGGCGATGCGGACCTGCTCGAGCAGATCACGAAGCACCTGAACAAGCTTATCGAAGTGCTCAAGGTGGTCGACCTCACCGAGGCTCCGTACGCCGAGCGCGACCTGATGCTCGTGAAGGTCCGGGCCTCAGGGCGGGAGCGCGATGAAATGATGCGGCTTGCGGACATCTTCCGCGGCCATATCGTCGACGTGACCGACAAGTCCTTCACGATCGAGATCACCGGCGACTCGGGCAAGCTCGACGCCTTCCTCGCGGCGATCGATCCCAAGCAGGTGCTGGAGACCGTCCGTTCAGGCGTTCTCGGCATCGGCCGGGGCGAGCATATTCTTAAAGTTTGACCGTTTTTTCTTTTCTTTTTTCGGGCCGGGAAACCGGACCATCTGGCGGGGGGCGCTGCGCCCCTTAGGAGATACTTACATGAAAGTCTATTACGACAAGGACTGCGACCTTTCGATCATCAAGGGAAAGAAAGTCGCCATCATCGGCTACGGCTCTCAGGGCCACGCACATGCCCAGAACCTCCATGACTCCGGAGTCGATGTCGTGGTGGGCGTGCGCGAGAACGGCGCTTCCTGGAAGAAGGCGACCGCCGCAGGCCTCAAGGTCGCTCCGGTCGAGGAAGCCGTCAAGGGCGCGGACGTCGTGATGATGCTGATCCCTGACGAGAACATCGCCAAGGTCTACCGCGAGCAGGTCGAGCCCAACATCAAGCAGGGCGCGGCCCTCGCTTTCGCGCACGGCTTCAACATCCACTACGGCCAGGTGATCCCCCGCGAGGATCTCGACGTCATCATGATCGCCCCGAAGGCCCCGGGCCACACGGTCCGCTCCACCTACAAGGCGGGCGGCGGCGTTCCGCAGCTGGTCGCCGTCTTCCAGGACAAGTCCGGCAAGGCCATGGATCTCGCGCTGTCCTACGCCAGCGCCAACGGCGCTGGAAAGGCCGGCATCATCGAGACCACCTTCCGCGAGGAGACTGAAACCGACCTCTTCGGCGAGCAGGCGGTGCTCTGCGGCGGCCTGGTGCAGCTCGTGAAGACCGGGTTCGAGACGCTGGTGAAGGCTGGTTACGCGCCTGAGATGGCCTACTTCGAGTGCTTCCACGAGATGAAGCTCATTGTCGACCTCATGTACGAGGGCGGCATCGCCAACATGGACTACTCGATCTCGAACAACGCCGAGTTCGGCCAGTACTGGACCGGCCCGAAGGTGGTGGGCCCCGAGGCCCGGGCTGCCATGGAAAAGTGCATTGCGGACATCCAGAGCGGCGTCTACGCCAAGGCCTTCCTTGAGGAGTGCGCCCTGGGCTACCCGGTGCTGCGCTCGATGCGCGCCCAGACTGCCCGCCATCCCATCGAGACCACGGGCGCGAAGCTGCGCGCCATGATGCCCTTCATCACGGCGCACCGCCTGGTCGACAAGAGCAAGAACTAAGCCGTTGAAAAAATGCGCTCCGGGGACCGCCTTCGGGCTCCCCGGACACGTTTTGTTTCAGGTCCGGGGGCGCAGGCTTCCGGATCTTTTTGTTTTCCAGAGTAAAGTGTTCTCCTTATGAAGCGGGTCTCGAGCGCGCCGGGGGACGGCGCGGGACGCTTCCTTTTTGTTTTTTGGAGCACGAATATGGCCTGGAAGGCAAGTTTGATCGCGGCGGCCGCCGCTTTGTCGATTTCGCTGCCCGCTGCGGCGCAGCCGGTTCTTACGCCCGCGCGCGGCGCTGAAATCTCCTGCTCGGTCACCGTCACCCGGCCGGTGGCCAACGACGAGGCGGTGATCACTCTCTCGCTGACCCGCCAGGCCAGGACGGCCCGCGAGGCTCAGGACAAGCTCCTTTCAGCGATGGCCCCCGCGATGCGCGCCATCCGCGGCTCCGTTCCGTCCTCGGAGGCCGAGTTCCAGACCGGGCAGCTTTACACGAACGCGAACTACAGCCAGAGAAAGCCGGGCGAAGCCCCGAAGATCGTTTCCTGGACCTCGCGCCAGAGCGTGGCGGTAAGGCTCAGCAACCCCTCGCGGGCGGGCTCGCTCATTGAGGCGGCCACCCCGCACTTTGAATTCTCGGGCCTCTCCTTCCAGGTCTCCAAGGGCGCCTCGCGCCAAAACCGCAGGGAGCTGATGGCTGACGCCCTGCGCGAGCTCGCCGACCGAGCCTCGGTCATCGCGCGCTCGATGAACCTGCCCGCTTCCGAAGTGAAGCTGCAGAAAGTGAACTTCGGGTCGACGGGAGGCCCCGTTCTCTATCGGCCGGTCCGAATGATGGCGATGGCGAAGGCCGAGGGCGCGGCTAATCCGGCGCCTGATCTCGCCCCGGGCCAGTCGGATGTCGAGCTCACGGCTTCTGCGGTCTTCTCGATCGGGGAGAAGCCTGAGGTGCGGAAGTAGAACGGGTTTCCCGGAGCGGCCCGCCTGAATGTGCGCCCGCACCGGGGCTGTTAAAATGATCCCCCAACATTAGTGCTTTTTTGTCCTTGGAGTCTTTACATGGATAAGCGCATCTATCCCCATCCTTTCATCGCGAAGGAAGGCTGGCCCTTCATCGCGGGCACGGGTCTTGTCGCACTTGTCGTGACCGCTCTTGACTGGGATTTCCTGTCCCTGATCTGCTGGGCGCTTTTCGTTCTGGTGCTTCAGTTCTTCAGAGATCCCGCCCGTGAGATTCCGCAGGGCGAGAAGCTGGTGCTCTCGGTGGTTGACGGCCGGGTCCTCAAGGTGGAAAAAGCAGTCGATCCCTATACGGGGCAGGTCTCGCTTCTGATCGCCGTTTTCATGAATCTCTTTAACGTCCACAGCCAGAGGTTTCCGGTGAACGGCACGGTCCTGAAGAAGGTGTACCGGCCCGGAAAATACTTCAACGCATCGCTGGACAAGGCAAGCGCCGAAAACGAGCAGTGCGGTCTCGTGGTGCGCGCCTCCGATGGAAATCAGCTCACGTTTGTCCAGATTGCGGGGCTCGTCACGCACCGGATTCTCAACTACGTGAAGGAGGGTGACGTTCTCAAGGCCGGAGACCGCTACGGCTTCATCCGTTTTGGGAGCCGCGTAGACATGTATCTGCCGCTCAACGCCCATCCGAAAGTGGTGATTGGCGAAAAAGTCTGGGCAACAACCACCGTTCTCGCAGTTCTTGACGAGCCGGCAGGCGTCGAGCCCGCCCCCGAGCCGGAGGTGAGGATCACAGGCGGCGAGGAGGCAAAGCCCGAGGCCCCCGCCGAGACCATTGTGGTGGATGCGGGGAAAACCGAAGCTGCTTCAGCAGCGGCTGAGCCTGCCGCTGCCGGGGAAAGCGGCGCCTCCGGACAGAGCGCCGCTGCGGCCGCAGCAGAGGAGCCCGCAGCCGGGGCTGCCGCTTCTCCGGAGTCTCAGGAGCCGAAGGCCCCAAAAGACTCGGAGGTCCGCTAAGGCCGAGGCAGATCCGTCCCGCAGGCGGCTTTCTGCTGCGGGACTCTGATAGTGTTTTTTAAGTTTAATTTTTAGATTTAAAAGAATCTCAAGATGCCCAATGAACGTGTTCCAGGCCAGCGTGTCCCGTTGACTGAAATCGGCAAGCGCAACATCAATATGGTGCGGACCCGGGGGATTTATGTTTTGCCGAATCTCTTTACGACCGCATCGCTTTTCTGCGCTTTTTACGCCATTGTTCAGGCTTTGGGCGGGCACTATGACGTCGCCTCTCTCGCCATTTTCTTTTCCATGCTCTTTGACGGCTGCGACGGACGCGTCGCCCGCCTCACCCATACCGCAAGCGAGTTCGGCGTCCAGTACGACTCAATCGCGGACATGACGGCTTTCGGCGTGGCTCCCGCGATCGTGATCTACCAGTTCGCGCTCTCCGGACTTGGGAAAATCGGCTGGGCCGCGGCGTTCATCTACTGCCTGGGCGCAGGGCTGAGGCTGGCGCGCTTCAACACGAATGTCGGTGTCGTTGACAAGCGCTTTTTCCAGGGGCTTCCGAGCCCTGCGGCCGCAGCCCTCATTGCGGGGTTCGTCTGGCTCGCGGTGGACAACAGGCTGCCGCCCTGGATCGTGGACGCCCTGCCCTGGGTCGCGGCCTTCCTGTCGGTGTACGCGGGCCTCACGATGGTCTGCAACGCGCCTTTTTTCTCCGGCAAGAACCTCGCCGTCGTAAAGACCGTGCCGTTCTGGTTCCTGCTTGTGGCCGCCGTCCTGTTTATTCTGATTTCGAGCAACACATCGCTTTCCGTCTTCATCATCTTCTGCATCTATTCGGTCTCGGGGTATGTCTACCAGGCCTGGCTGTGGTGGAGGGGAAAGCCGAACCCGGTGAGGCCCGAGCGCACTGAGTAAAAGCCGCGGCTGCGCGGGGAAAGTTCTGACGCCGGATCTGTGCGCGGTTCCGGCGTTTTTCTTTCGCGCCGCAGCCGTTAAAATGCAGTTGTCTTCCTTGAGGAGTCTGCCATGCCGTTTCTTTTTGCACCGCCCGCTCAGGCCGTGCTGCCGATAGAAGGCGAAAAAGATCTGTATTTTCCCCTTCACCGCGTCTACCACATCGGACATAACTATGCGGAGCACAACAGGGAGCTTTCCGCTCCGGACGAACCGGTCATTTTTTTAAAGCCGGTGGACGCCGTGGTGCCGATGGTCTCAGGCAGGACGGCCGAAGTGCCGTATCCGCCGGAAACCAGCAATTTCCAGCATGAGATCGAGCTGGTCGCGGCGCTGAAGGCGGGAGGCCGGAACCTGTCGGCGGAGGAGGCCCGGGCCTGCATCTATGGCTTTGGCGTCGGCATCGACTTCACCCGCCGCGACCTGCACCTCGCACTGCGGGGAAAAGGACAGCCCTGGGAAAAGGGCAAGACGGTCGATGACGCGCTTCCCGTGACCGAGCTGCGCCCGATTGAGCGCACTCCGGAAATGGACAATCTGGAGATCTGGCTCTATGTCAACAATGAGAAGCGTCAGAGCGGATCGACCTCTCAGATGATGTTCCCGGTGCCGGAGCTCATCGCGCACCTCTCGAAGTACTGGGAGCTCAAGCCCGGTGACATCATCTTTACAGGGACGCCGGCCGGTGTGGGTCCGGTGCAGAAGGGGGACGTCCTCAAAGGCGGGATTTCAGGAGTCGGAACTTTTGAACTGAAGATTGTCTGAGCCGAATCTTCGGGGCCGGCCGCTGCGGGCCGGTCATGACGCTGCCGAAGAGCTCTGCGCCATTTCCGAGGCCTCCTTGTCCATGGAGGCCGTTTCTATTTCCTGGGCCAGATCGGCAACGGCGCTCGCGTAGAAATAGCTGCGGTTATAGGAAAGGATGGCTGCGAAATTGCGGGTTCCCAGGCGGTATTCCGTCATGAGGTTCCCGTCCGGGTCCTTGGTGGGAAGATTGACGACAAGCAGCGGCTCGTCATCCGGAAGATCGATTTCAAGATCCGGCACAAAGCCGTTTTTAAGCACCTCGCCCAGCGTGGTGTTGGGCTGAATGCCTCCCTTTACGAGGCCAAGATTCGCGCCGGTTTCGGGCGTGCAGGTAAAGTAGGCGGGCAGGCCCCGCACCCAGCCGCTGTTTGCCAGATAGTTCGCCACGGAGCCCACGGCGTCAGCCGGCGAATTCACCAGGTCGATCTTTCCGTCATGGTCGTAGTCGACTGCGAGCTTTCGCACCGATGAGGGCATGAACTGCACCATGCCGATGGCGCCGGCAAAGCTCCCGAGAACGGAAGTGGGGTCCAGATTCTGTTCGCGGACCAGAAGAAGAAACTCGGTTAGTTCTTTGCGGAAATAGTCGGCCCGCCGTTTGTAGTCAAAAGATAGGGTGCAGAGGGCGTCCAGCACCCGGAAGCCGCCCTGATTGCGCCCGTAGACCGTTTCAACGCCGATGATTGCGGCAACAAAATCGCGCGGCACTCCGAACTGGTCTTCTGCATCGGAGAAAGCCTGTTCGTTTTCATCCAGGAAGAGGCATCCGCCCTGGATCCTCGCCCGATTCACCATGCGGCGGCGGTACGCGGCCCAGTTGCTTCGGGGGGCGGCGCCCGCCGCTTTGGGCTTCGGGGTCATCAGCTGCTCGACCCGCGGAGAGTAGGTGGCCAGATCCAGGGTGTCAGCGATGAAGTTTTTAGGCAGCTGGGTCGCGGCTGACGTTTCTTCGATATAGGCCTGCACCTCTTCAAGGGAAGAGTAGGGAAGAGACTCGCTTGACTGCTGCGACTTGAGGCTCAAGTCCGACACCTGGGCGCAAACGATCGCAGGCAGCCCGGGTATTGCGGCTGTCAGGGCAAAAGTCAGCAGTTGCCGTCTGGTCAGAGTCATGCCTTAAAGTCGAAATCGTCAAGATATTTCAATTATAGAGTCGATTGACAGAACGATAAGCCCGTTCAGCTCACGGATAGAGCGTTCTGAATTTTTTTAAGAAAATTAGAAATTTCTAATCTGCCCCTACGAAGAACTAATTCAAAAATTCCATGTTTTTAAAGGATGTAGCCATATGCATAGAACAATGGCGTGACTGTTATTGATGGTACTTTGGGAATATCCCCAAAACCAAACGAAGCGAATTGAAACGGCAAATTAGCTGAAGTACTGGTTATGGAAAAAATTAAAGCTTGGTTATCTGAGATGAACCGCTTTATGTTGTGTAGATTTGATGACAGGCTATCTTGACAAAAGAAGAGAAATTGGTAAAATTTCAAATCTCATGCGGGAGTAGCTCAGTTGGTAGAGCGCAACCTTGCCAAGGTTGAGGTCGCGAGTTCGAGACTCGTCTCCCGCTCCACTTTCTAGAAATAGAAAGCAAGGACGGCGCGATAGCAAAGCGGCCATGCACCGGATTGCAAATCCGTAGACGGCGGTTCGACTCCGCCTCGCGCCTCCACATCAAATTGCGGGAGTAGCTCAGTTGGTAGAGCGCAACCTTGCCAAGGTTGAGGTCGCGAGTTCGAGACTCGTCTCCCGCTCCAATATTGGTTCGGGCATCTCCTCGTTGTGTAAACCTTTTTATCCAATTGCAGAGGCTTACTGATGGTGGGGGTTATTTTCAGCAACTAATGAAAGTTTTTTCCCATATTCGACCCCTGGCTGATCAAAAGGATTAATGCCAAACAAGGCTCCCAACATCGTAGTTTTGTGCTCATACATTGCCATCAGAGAGCCAAGCCTGCGTGGGGTTAGTTCATCAATTGCGATCGTTGTTACACCATTAAAGTATGGTGTTAGGGGGTCTCGAGCGACCAATGCCTCTGCTTGTGCTCTAGCGTTAGATAAAAGAACTTTATTCAGTACTGAATGATTGTGCCCTGGTTTTTCACACCAGATAATATCGACACTAGTCTTACCTGTTCCTTCCCTAAGCCACTGGAAAAAAGAGTGTTGAGACTCGTCGCCGTGTCCTCCCCACACGCCCTGTCCAGTACTACCAATCACTGGCATTCCGTTAGTTTGACGAGATTTACCAAGGCTTTCCATTTCTAGTTGTTGAACCCAAGAAACAAACATCCGAAGCCTTTCGTCATATGGCAAAATACATTGCAGCATAATCCCTAATCGAGTTGCATTCCAGTAAGAAATTAATGCTAAAAGGGCGGCAAAATTCCTGTTTAGGGGGGAATTAGCGACATGGCAGTCCATATCATATGCACCAGCTAGGAATTCGCTAAAAATTTCTGGCCCTAAAGCAATGACATCTGGAAGGCCGACAGATCCCCAGACTGAAAATCGTCCTCCCACCCAGTCCCACATAGGGAAAAGATTTTCTTTTGGTAAATTTAAAATATTTGGCGCCTTAGGATTAGCTGATACAACCACAATATGTTTAGCTCTGTCTGTTCCTTTAATACCAGATTCCTGAAGCCATTTATCTATTTCTGCGGCATTGACTAGAGTTTCTCTAGTTTTAAAGCTTTTACTAGAAACAATGATCAAAGTCTTGTAAGGGTTAACTGTACCAACGATTCTGTCAAAAATAATTCCATCTACACTGGATAGAAAATGAATCTGAATTTTAGGATTGACTTCATGAAATGCATGGTACAAAGCTTTCGGGCCCACCTCTGAACCGCCAATTCCAATATTAATAATGTCAGTAAAACTATCTCCTTTACAGCCTTTTAATTCTCCAGATCTAATTTTTTTGGCAAACAAAAACATTTTCTGTTTAGCTTGATTTATTTCTTGATAGTGAGGGGCATTGGCGGTTTGAGAACGTAATGCTGTATGAAGTGCTGCCCTATTTTCAGTACGGTTTACTAAATTACCATTCATCATAGATAAGAAATTTTCCATTAATTTCCTATCTTCAGCAAAAGAAATTAATCGGTTAAGGTCAGACATAGTTAGCCTTTGGCGACCAAAATCCAACCTTATTCCACAATCTTCAAAAGAGACAACTCCATCTCCATCTCTTAAGAAAGGAAGTACCGTTACGGGTGATGAGGACATTCTGTTAATTTTTCCTTTTTATTCGTATTCTAATTTCAATATTAGATATTTTACAATAACTAAAATTTTTAATTCTTGCAAATTTATTCATTGTAATTTCTTTGGTGCAAGATATGCAAGAAAAATTTTAGTAAACTATAAAAGAAAGTAGTTTATTTTATTTACTAATCAGAAAAATTCCCTTCAACAAATATAATTTATTAAATATGAAGTTTCTTATGATATCTATAACAAAACAAATAAAATAGATAGACACTGTTGCAAATACATACCATATAATAAAATAATTTTTATCAAAAAAATTTTCAGGGTTAAACAAATGCCTAAAAAATATTGGATAAAGCATGCCGCAGTGGATAAGATAAACGGGAAAAGATTTCTGTGATAGTAAGTCAATAAAAGATGGAAGTTTTGGCTTTAGTGTAATACAGATCGAAAATAACAATACAGTTAGAATGATGATAGGTGATTTCTCAACTGTCCATATAAAAAAATCTGGAGAAATGCTTTTTGTATATTTAGCAAAAAGGAACTCAGAAAATAAAATTAATGAAAAAATAAGGCAAGCTAAAAATATTAAAACTTTTCTATATTTTATAAGATATTCTATTTTTTGTTCATAAATATATATTCTTATAAATCCACCAACTAAATAAAGAAGAATGAAGATATCAATTTTGCTATTTATATTAAAGTAGTTTTGAAGAGTAAAGGTTGGAATAATAGAAGAAATACAAAAAATTAAGAGTATTAATTTTAATATTTTATCTTTAAAATTTAACAAAATACTGTTAATGAATGGAACGAAAATAATTAACAAAAAATATGTACTCATGAACCAATATTTAGCTGTTATTATTGGGAAAAATTGTGAAAAAAGTCCATGAGGAACAAATTTCAAGTGTGCGGAAATGTAATAAGAAAAAATAGAATAAAATAAAACAATTGAATAAAGAGAAAAAAGGTGACTTAAATTTAATTTATTTTTTTTACAAAGCAAAAATCCTGAAATTAAAACAAAAACACAATTTCCAATTCCGCCTCCCATACGAGCAATCGCAAAAAACCACCAATTTAAACTAATAGAATGTAATGAATTAAAATCAACAGGACTATGATCTGTAAAATGAAAAGCGATTATTCCTAGCATAGCAAATATTCGCATATATTGAATCGATGTGATCTTGTCTTTTACCGAAGCCATTGTTATGATATTTAAAAATAATTTATATAAATATCAAATTCATATCATAATAAAAAATATGAACTGATATGGTTCACGAATAAGTGTTTAGCGCTTAATGGTAACACATAAAATGATATATAATATTTGAATATTATAAAACGATAGGTTCTTGTTATGAAGATATTTTTAACAGGCGGTGCAGGATTTATCGGTTCTCATACCGCAGTTGTGTTGCTAAAAGCTGGCTATGAAGTTGTTATTTATGACAATTTTTCAAATTCTCAACCATCAGTAATTGATCAAATAAGCAAAATTGCAGGGAAAAGACCAGAAACGATTGAAGGGGATATTAGAGATAAAGAAAAGCTACTGCAGGCTTTAGCTAATGTTGATGTTGTTATTCATTTTGCGGGTTTAAAAGCCGTAGCTGAGTCAGTCAAAGAACCACTTAAGTATTATGAGAACAATGTCAATGGAACTTTAGTATTATTAAGAGCAATGAATGAAAAAAAGATAAAAAGAATAATCTTTTCTTCTTCCTCTACTGTTTATGGTATTCCAGATAAATTGCCTTTAACAGAAAATTCACCTACTGGAGGTGTTTCAAATCCGTATGGGAGAACAAAACTTCAGATCGAAGAGATCTTAAAAGATATTTGCGCGGCAGATCATTTATTTAGTGCGGTATGTTTAAGATATTTTAACCCTATCGGTGCTCACGAATCTGGATTAATAGGTGAAAATCCAAATGGTATTCCTAATAATCTTTTGCCGTATGTAGCTAAAGTTGCGCATGGAATATTGCCTTATGTTCGAGTTTTTGGTTCAGATTATCCAACTTTAGATGGAACTGGGGTCCGAGATTATATTCATGTTATGGATTTAGCAGAAGGCCATGCTTTATCTATTCCTTACATAGTTAAAAATTTAGGATGGAAAGCCATTAATTTAGGCTGTGGTAAAGGATATAGTGTTCTAGATATTATTCATGCCTTTGAAAGAGCAAGTGGGAAAAAAATACCATATAAGTTTTTGCCAAGACGGCCTGGAGATATAGCAGCAAATTGGTGTGATCCATCCTTGGCCCATACTTTGTTACATTGGGTTGCGAAAAGGGATTTAAATGATATGTGTAGAGATTCTTGGAATTTTGAGCTTCAATATCAAAAAAAATAAATCTTCTTAAAAAAGTTTCAACGCATATAGCGTTGAAACTTTTTTTATTTAAAAATCAGATAGCTTTTGCATACGATTTAATTCTTAACAAGGGAATGTTAAAAATTCGTAAAGAACGTTCTTCTGGAGCTTTTCTCCATTCAATAATCTTGAATAAAGAAATAGTAAAAAATACTTTATTTGGAGTCAGATATTTTATGTAGAGAAAAGGTATACCTAAAATTTTTGTTTTAATACGAGTTTGTTCTATTTTTTTCGTAAAAATAGGTATTATTTTAAAAATACTGATGCGGAAAGTATCAACAATATTTTTGTTTAATGAGGTGTTAGATAAAGAAGGGTATTCATTTATTTTTTTATAATTATTTGCAATATCGAACCAAATTCCTACAGTTGAAATATTAGACCTGTCAAAATCAGTTCCTCCTAAAGCAAGCCATTCTAAATGATTTCTGAACCATTCCGGATATGATTGAAGCAGTAATTGATTATTCCATGGCTTTTGATTAGTACCAAAATGTACCATTTTAGCTAAAGGTGCATAGCCATGATGAGCGTGGCAGACGAATTCATTCCAAGAAAATTCGTTAGGTTTGATGTTTTTATCTTGGTAAAGCAGTTGAATAACAGCTTGGTCTAAATTTTTCAGATGATTAGCCCATTTCATAGATAGAGAATAGCAGTAAGCAGCTAAATCTTTATAGTTTGGGAGATCATCGTTGACGACCATTACGGCATTTATGTGGCTGTCCCGTTCCATGTCATAACCAGGAACGGGTTTAATGAACTGATCACCAACTGTCCATACTGTATTCCAATTTAAGTCTTTTGCTTGTCCGATCGGTCCGTATTTCTCTAATTCAGATATGTCGCCTTGTACACATATATCACAATCAAGCCAAATGACTGTTTTATATTCATCTAGAAGATTAAAAATTTCAAAATGGGCCGCTGTTAGTAAAGAATTAGGATTAGTCCATCTACCGTTTTTTGGTAATCCTTTATCAGACAGCATAAATTTTTGGAAAGAAGGGTCGAAACTAAATTCCTTCAAAATTACGCGTGGAATTTTTTCTAATGCTTTTATATTTTGAGTTTGAAGTTTTGTATGATATATGACTATGTCAAACTCTTTATGTGGCATATACTTATTTAATCCTAATGCCACATTCCCTGCTGCAAAAATAATATTATCAGAGCAAATTAAAAAATAAGCTAATTTTTTTTTCATTTTCTCACCTTTTAATCAGTCTCTGTAAAAAGCTTGATCACACCATAGTGTAGCTTTTGAATGTAAAAAGTCTTCAAGTTTATTGGCAGGATTGGATTCGGCTATTTCTGTTTGAATAATATTAGAGCGTGTTGATAATTTATCAAAATTATTTTTTATAGCCTTAATAATGTCAGAACTTTTAATGTTTCGCACGCATTTGTAATTATAAAAACACGGTTGATGTTGAGGATCTCTTAAATTTTTTGCGCATAAATCACAATAGTCTATAGCTTTGACTAGTATATTATTTTTATAAAATGTACAACTGATAGGTTCTCCGGTTGACTGGAGAACTAGAGAATTACAATTTGCTGCCTTTGCTAAATGAATCAAGCCCCCTACACCACCAATAAAAAATAATGAATTCTTTAATAATCTTAAAGAGTCTAAAATATCTAAACCGCGGCAATCCTTTACAGATTTTAATAATCTATCTTTTTTCCCGCCGAGCTGAACGAAAGAAACTTTATCTGAAAAATAGTCTATGATAGGTTGCATAATTTCACAAGGAATAGCTTTATAGTTCTGGAGCCCGCCCGTCATAATACATATATATTGATCTTCTTTATTTTTTATTGGGAAACCGAAGTCTAATGGTATCTTTATTTCTATTTCTCCAGACAGCCCCATTCTTTCACAATATGTGGTAATCATATGTTTTCTTGGCCAACAAGTAACATTATTTTTAAAAGATGGAGCAAGATATTTATAACTGCTAGCAGTAATAAACGTTGGCTCTAAATCTTCAACCATAGCCTGTTCTATAAGCTTCGATCCTTCATTGCTGTTCAATTTATTGAAAGTAAACCAATCGATAGCTTCAACATAAGGGCATAGTTTAGTTAAGTTCTTAAAATTTGTACCAATGATAGCTTTTTCACCAGTTAGTTTAAAATAATTGTAGGCTGCGGCTAATAAGACAAGATTATCTCCCATGCCTGACCAAGTAAAAAATAATTTTTTCAATTTGAATTTCCTTGTCTTTTAGAAAAGTAACAATGTATTATACACGGCGAGAATTTGATGATAATCTGCAACTATATTAAAAAAGTAATTAATAGAGCAATTCATGCCGAAGGCTAACTCTGTTTTGCTGAACAACAGCTGAATTACTGATTAAAAATAGTTATACTACAGTATTATGTAAATAGCATATAGGTTGTTTGTATGGTTGATTTTACAATAATGCGACGAATGAATCGAAGGAGACGCGGACAAAAACCTAGATGTAATCGAGTATCATAATATGCCTGACCATTGCTTTCACACAGAAAGGGGATACGGACGTTTTTCTGGATTGTCAAGCGTATGTCGATTTGCCCCCCAGGGGAGGAGATGCGGACGTTTTTCTGGACCAAATTAATGTACTAAAACCCGCCTTTGACGGAACTCCAGGGGACTGAGTCCACCTAGTGAAACCTTGATTCGTTTTCGGCAGTACCAGCGCATGTACGCCTCGAGGTGATTGATAAAGTTTTCCAGCGTGACGCCTTCCCAGCTCCTGTTGTATACGTGGTCAGCCCAAACTGTTGAGGCGTAGTTTCCCTAACGGGGCATGCGCAAGCATGCCCCAACTTTAAAAATCTCAATTAAAAAGCTCAAATCGAAGAATCAGCATCGAGCCGCCGCACCAGTGCGCGCATGATCAACACTTGCGCGCACCCATTATCGCGGCGGCGAGCGTCGAATTTCATCTGCCGCCACAACCTGATTCCCATAACCATTCCTGCCGATGCACTTGTAGCGCCAGCTCTTCGTGTGATGAGGAGGCTTCACAGCAATACGTCCGCGGTCGTCATGAGGAAGGTTTTCTCTTCCTCGCCGCCTAGTGATATTCGGGTGCGGCGGGAGCGCACTATAAAAAACGCAGTTTCATAGACTTGAACTATTGCATTTTCCTGCGTTTTCCCGCCGCCTTGAGCCGGATCGTCACTACAACATTGGCCTTCGTGGTCCTGAGAAAATATTCTTAGCTGCTCTCCGACTTAAGCCGCAGCCCTCGATCTGCCGGCTTTGATAGGCTGAGGCCTGTATTCCATGCCTTTCTCACAGAGTATTCTCCAGGCGATGCGGGCGAGCTTTGCCGCGATGGCGCAGACCTTGACGCCGTATTTCTTTCCGGACGCCTTGATCTTCCGGACCCATTCGCCAAGAGTTCCCTCGAGCCTGTCAGCCATGATCATCAAAGCCGCGGCCCCCTGAACTAACATGGATCTGGGGTGTTTCGGCCCTCTCTTCGTAATGTGGCCCAGGGTGTCCCTGTCTCCGGTCGAGTTCTGGCGGGGCACAAGGCCGAGAGACGCCGCAAACTGCCGGCTGTCGCGGAAGCGGGAGGCTTCCCCGCAGTGCGTGAGGAGAGCGCCGGCGCATTTGGGGCCAATGCCCGGAATTGTCATCAGACGCTTCGAGTCCTCGTTTGCACGCACGAGTTCGTCATACTTCTGTCCGGCCTTTTTCTCCCATTCAGAGGCCTCGAGCCAGGAGTCCCGCAGCATCAGGAGGGCTTCCTCGGCCAAAGGCGTCAGATCTTTCGTATGCGTCTCTATGAACTCCGGCAGGTGTTCGGCTATGAACCGGCTGGTTTGAGGACTGCTTAAACCATATTCGAGCAGCAGGGCGTGAATTCGGTTTCCGAATTCTATGCGGGTCTTCATGTAGCCCTGATAGATGCGCTGCAGGGACTGGAGATCCTGCTGCGCCTGGGTTTTCGGGACCACAAAGCTGATGCCCGGAATGTACCAGGCCCAGGCGATGTAGGCGGCATCAAGCATGTTGTTCTTCTGATGTCCGCATCTGATCCGCTTCACATCCCCGGGGTTCAGGAGGCGTCCGTCGTGCCCCAGCGCTTTCACCTTGCGGACGAAGCAGTGGCTTCCGCCGCAGGCCTCCATCAGAACGGAGGCCCGGGGCATGTTCGCAAGCCTTTCCAGCAGCTTTTCCTTCGAAATGCGGGGCAGCTTCAGGGCTATCTTCCGATCTTTGTCAAAACCAACAACATCACAGTGAGTTTTGGCAAGGTCGATGCCGATGACAACAGCGGGATTGTTTGAGAGGGTAGAATTCATGGCGGAGCGCTCCTTGGTTTTGGATACCTCAGTTATAACCCCGGGCGGGGTTGTGTTCTGAGAAGCAAGGGCGCTCTTTTTGTTTTCAGCTACAGTTTTCATGATGGATGGTCACCGCGAGTAAGGCCCCGCCGTAGGGGGCTGACCATCTCATTAACATCTCGTTTTTCAGCCTCCCGAAAAAGCCTTCGCAGGCGGAATTGTCCGGGCTGCACCCCTTTCGGGACATGGATCGGACAAGGCCCGCGTGCTGGGTCAGAGAGATCCACTCAGGCCAGCGATAATGGCACCCACGATCCTAATGAATCACCGGGTGTTCTCCTGCCTTCAGAATTGAGATTGCTTTCTTAAGCATCAGGTTGGCCAGATCCGAGCTTGGGCTGGTTCCTATGGTCCAGGCCACTGGCATCCCGTCAAAGCAGTTGATAATTGGAGATAAATAGACCTTCCCTGCGGGAATTGCGAACTCAGTGATATCCGTCAGCCACAGTGCGTTTGGGGTGGAAGCGTGGAATTTCCTCTGCACGATGTTTGGGACTTCAGGCGTCAGTTCTCCGCGATAGGACGAATATTTCCTTTTCCTCGGCGTATACACGTAAAGTCGATCCTGCCGCATGATCCGACGAACTACTTTCTCAGAAAGACGGATGCCAGCCCGCTTCAGAAGCCACCACAGCCGCCTGTAGCCATAGCTGCGGTAATTCTCTGTGAACAGCTGAAAGATCAGACCTCTGGCCTCTTTGTACTTGTCCGGCTTGTCAACTGCGGCCTTCTGGTAGAAATAGCTGCTTTTCGAAAGGCCAAACGCAGCTAAAAGGGGGGTGCGGACGTTTTTCGGGACCACAAAGCTGAGGCCCGGATTTTACCAGGCCCAGGCGATGCAGGCGGCGTCAAGCATGTTGTTCTTCTGATGTCTGCGCACCGTATGCGCTTCACATCCTTGGGGATCGGAAGGCGTCCGTCGTGCCACAGCGCTTTCAATTTGCGGAAGCTGTGGTCCCCACCGAAGGCATGCATCAAAACGGAGCCCCGGGGCATGTTCGCAAGCCTTTCCAGCAGGTTTTCCTTCGAAATACGGAGCAGCCTCAGGTCTATTTTCCTGTTCTTGTAAAACCAACGATATCACAGTGAGTTTTGGCAAGGCCGATGCCGATGACAGCAGCGGGATTGTTTGTGAGGGTAAAATTCATGGCGGAGCGTTCCTTGGTAACGGATACCTCAGTTATAACCCCGGGCGGGGTTGTGTTCTGAGAAGCAGGGGCGCTCTTTTTGTTTTCCACTACAGTTTTCATGCTGGATGGTCACCGCGAGTAAGGCCTCGCTGTACAGGGGCTGACCATCTCATTAATATCCAAGGCTCTACGAACAGTATTCGCTTAAGTAAGTAGTTGCTAAGCGAACTGATGAACATTCAGATGTTGTCCGGGGAGGGCATCACGCCTCTGCTCTCCGAAATCACGCAGAAGCACCTACAAATATTTGACTGCATGGTTGTGCCAAGGCACTCCATTTGACCTGCACAGTATATATTTCGCGGATTTCACATTGGTAATAATTACAGTTTTTTTGAAGGGGCAGGTCCATGTAGTTTTGGGAAAGGCGTGTTTGAGTGCACTTTTTTTATTCATACAACCTCGTATCCCCACCCTAGGAGCGTAAATTCCGCAAAATTTATAACTAGTTAAGAGCAAAAATATTTTTGATTTCAGTCAATTAATCCCTCGAAAGAGGGTTTATTTTTCGGAGAAAACACAGTATAATTATAACTATATAGAATTGAT